>CAVXDJ010000010.1:0-435979 GCA_963760555.1 uncultured Actinomycetota bacterium
CCCCAATGACCGCGTACGCGCCACTGAACGCCATGGCGCTAGACGCTTTCGACGAGTTCGCCGAGTCCTCCGCGCGCCTCGACCAGGTGGCAGCAGACCCGTTCCTGATGGCCTTCAGCAGTGTCGCCGAACGCGACCGCTCCCTCGACGATCTCCGGCGCGGGGGAGTGCGCCCGGTTGACTTCGAGGTCCTCGACGGGGAGCAGACCCGTCAAACTCAACCTGGGCTCTCGGAATCGGTTCAAGCAGGCATCGCCCTGTTCGGCCAGCGTTACATCGACCCTCCAGCCTTCATGGTCGCCCTAGCGGACGCAGCACAAGCAGCGGGCGTTGACGTGCGTGAAGGCGTCAGCGTCGATGATGTGCGCGACGACGGCGCCAAGGTCCTCATCACCGACGGACACGGGCAAGGACACCGCTTTGACGCGGTCGTCATCGCCACCGGCGCTCACCTGGCGAAGCTGGCTCGAGAACACGGGATGCGCCAAGTCGTCCAGGCCGGCCGCGGCTACTCCTTCACCGTCAACGGCGAAAAGGTGCCGACCGGACCGGTGTACTTCCCGACCCAGCGTGTGGCCTGCACGCCGCTGACCGTCGGCGGCGAACGACGACTTCGCGTCGCGGGAATGATGGAGTTCAGGGGTCCCGACGAGCCACTCGATCCGCGGCGCGTAGACGCCATCGTCGCGGCTACGAGAGGCAACTTCACCGACCTGGACTTCGACGAGCGTCACGACGAGTGGGTCGGATCTCGACCCTGCACCACCGACGGTATGCCGCTCATCGGCCGGACCCGTAGCGACCGCATCTTCGTCGCCGGCGGGCACGGCATGTGGGGCATCGTGCTCGGCCCACTCACCGGCCGTCTCCTCACCGAACAGATCCTGGAGGGGACCACGCCTCCTGAGCTGCGCCCCTTCGACCCGCTGAGACAAGAGCGCCCGTTAGCGAATCCGCGCACGCGACTAGGAGGTAGACGTGGCAACGTACGACAGCCAAGACGCACGGACTCGACCGCGGTCGACACAGCCGTCACGTGGGCCGCGACCACGGCCCCGAGATCGCGATCCTCGGCTTCTGGCTACCAGTCGCAGAAGCGGTGTCAACGCTGCCTTCGGCTGCAATCTCGCCGCGAGCATCGCGGCGGCGACGTGGTCCTGGTCGCCCCCTGGATAATCGGCGAGCTGCATCTCGAAGCTGCGTTGGGCAAGCTGGCGGCGGTGGTTTCGGTGGTGGCCTTCGCCTGTGTCGCCCATCTGTTTGCCGCTCGAGCCACAGCCGCGGCTTTCAGGCGACGGCACAGCTCGCGACCAGCGAACGGTCGCAGCCCGACGTGATGCGGCCGACGAGGCGGCCAAGTCGCTGACCCCGTTGACTGCGATGGCGCCTCCACGCCGGCGTCGTTCCGGGTATTGCCCGGGGGAGCTGTCGGAGCACCTACGTGAGGCCATCGCCGCTGAGACTGCCCTGGTCGGCGACATCGAGGGCAGTGTGGCGCGGATTGATGCGGTCTCGGAGACCATCGCAGCGGTGGATGAAGCCCTGGTGGAATTGGGGGCTTTGAGGTGGAACGCGTTGCTGGAATTGCGCGCTCAGAGTTTCAGCTTCGACCAGATCGCAGCGGTGGCGTCGTTGTCCACGACCAGGCTCCGGCAACTAGCGGCCGAGGCTCGCGAGTTGGGCGCCGATGCTCGCGGCGCGCAGGAGCGCGACCCCGGGTAGCGAAGCCGTCAGGATGGCGAAGAGGCCTTGTGCACGCCGTGCGGCGAGGTTTCTAGGGTCGTTGGGCTCCACCCGCGGCGGGGCGAAACAACGCGATGCACCCGTGGCCCGCGATGGCTGCGGTCACAAGAGCAGTTGCTGATGATTGTCAGCACCGGCTCGGCGCATGCGACTCGGGCGACCATGGAGCCGGCGGGTGACGCGGCGTGCTCCCTGCCCAGTTCGTTGCGTCCGCACGCATCGTCAGTGAGCACCGCGTCGAGCTCGCCCAGGTGGTTCGGCTGAGGTTGTCGCCGAGGCCGTAGTTGTCGTCGGGCCCGATCATGTTGCTCTCCTGCCGCACGTACTGGGCCTCCGCGTCGGATCGACCCGAAGTGGGCGCGTCAGCTGTCGTAGCGGGTGTAGACGTCGGCCATCGAGCCGTCGGGGTCGAGGCGGTCGAGCAGGGCGTCGCCGATCCCGGTCAGCTGCGTGACCTGCTCGGGGGTGAGCGCGTCGACGACGTGGGCGCGGACGGTGGCGACGTGGCCCGGTGCCGCGGCCCGCACAGCCGCCCAGCCGTCGTCGGTGAGCCGGACGTTGGTCGCGCGGGCGTCCTCGGGGCACGGGAAGCGCTCGACCAGCCCGCGCTCCTCGAGCCGTCTCACGACGTGCGACAGCCGGGGGAGCGTGGCGTTGGTCTGAGCGGCGAGCGCCGGTCATCCGCAGCGTGCGCTCGGGCGCCTCCGACAGCATCGCGAGCGCGTAGTACTCGAAGTGGGTCAGCTCCGAGTCGCGCCGCAGCTGCGAGTCGAGGACGCCGGGCAGCAGCTCGAGGACAGCGGCCAGGCGCACCCAGGCGGCCTGCTCGTGCGGTCGTCGAGCCATCGGGGTCGTCATGGCGCCAGTATCCCACCCGATAGTTGTCGTTACAAGTAATCCGGTGTACGTGTCTTAGTTGTAGCAACAACCAATCCACATCGAACCGAAGGAGCTCGACATGGCACACGTCAGCATCATCGGAACCGGCACCATGGCCCAGGCGATCGCATCGGTCGTCACCCGCGGCGGCAACACCGTCGAGCTGCATCGCCCACGGCGACGCCGACACGCCGGTCACCGGCGACATCGTCGTCCTCGCCGTGCCCTACCCCGCCGTCGCCGACATCGTCGCCACCCGCGGCGACGAGCTCGCCGGCAAGGTCGTCGTCGACATCACCAACCCGCTCGACTTCGAGACCTTCGACTCCCTGGTCGTCCCGGCCGACGGCTCCGCCGCCGCCGAGCTCGCCGCCGCCCTGCCGCAGTCGCACGTGCTCAAGGCGTTCAACACCACCTTCGCCGCCACGCTGGCCTCCGGCACCGTCGGCGGACGCTCGCCACCACCGTCCTCGTCGCCGGTGACGACGCCGACGCCAAGGCGCTGCTGGTCGACGCCGTCACCGCCGGCGGCCTGCGCGCCGTCGACGCCGGCTCGCTGCAGCCGGGCCCGCGAGCTCGAGGCGCTCGGCTTCCTGCAGCTCACCCTCGCTGCCGGCGAGAAGATCAGCTGGACCGGCGGCTTCGGCCTCGTCGGCTGACCCTCGCGCGCGTCCACCCGCACCGCCCCCTACACCGCCCGCACTGAGGAGCAGTCATGAGCACCACCGCACCCGCGCAGCACCACGGCCGTCGCCGACGCCCGGATCCCGGCCCGCCACCCGTTCGCCGCCCACCTCGACGCGCGCCGCGGCCGTGCAGCGCCGGGCGCCGCACCAGGTCGTGGACCCCCGACGACGGGCCGCTGCCCAGCCTCTACCTCAGCCACGGCGCTCCGATGCTGTTCGAGATGACCGACTGGATGACGCAGCTGCACACCTGGGCGCACGACCTGCCCCGGCCCAAGGCGGTGCTCATCGTCTCGGCGCACTGGGAGTCCGCGCCGCTGAGCCTCAGCGCGACGGCGCCCTCCGAGCTCGTCTACGACTTCGGCGGCTTCGACCCGATGTACCACCGGATGCGCTACGACACCCCGGCCGCCACCGACGCTCGCCGCGCAGGTCGCGGCGCTGATGCCGGACACCGAGCCGGTCCACGAGCACCGCAGCCGCGGCCTCGACCACGGCGCCTGGGTGCCGCTCAAGATCATGTACCCCGAGGCCGACGTCCCGGTGCTGCAGCTGAGCATGCCCACCCACGACCCGGCCCGGCTGCTCGACCTCGGACGCCGGCTGCGCGGCGCTGCGCGAGCAGGGCGTGCTGGTCATCGGCTCCGGCTACATGACCCACGGCCTGCCCTACCTCGACTGGTCGAAGCCCGACCAGGTGCCCGGCTGGTCCTCGGAGTTCGACCTCTGGGCCGCCGAGGCGCTGGGCCGCGGCGACGTCGACGCGCTGTCCGACTTCCGTCACCAGGCGCCCGGGCATGCCCTACGCCCACCCGACCGTCGAGCACTTCACGCCACTGTTCGTCACCCTCGGCGCCGCGACCGACCCGGCCGCACCGCCGATCACGACCATCGACGGCTACGCCATCGGCCTCGCCAAGCGCTCGCTGCAGGCGGCATGACCGTGACGACCTCGCTGACCTCGACCTTCCCCGCGCCCATCGTGCAGCTCGGCGGCAGCGCCGACACCGACGCTCCACTTGTCGTCCTGCTGCACGGCCGCGGCTCCACTGAGCGAGAGATCGCCGCACTGGTCCCGCACCTGCCGGTCAGAGCCCAGTACGCCGCCGTGCGGGCGCCGATCGCCGGAGGGCGGCGGGTTCGCGTGGTTCGCCAACCGCGGCATCGGCCGTCCGGTCGCCTCGTCGCTGCGCGCCACGATGGACTGGTTCACCGGCTTGGCTCGACGACGTGGCGCCGGTCGGGCGTGACGTCGTGGTGGTCGGCTTCAGCGGCGGTGCCGCCTTCGCGGGTGGGCTCGTCCTCGACAGACCCGAGCAGGTACTGCGGCGCCGCCATCCTCTACGGAACCCTGCCCTTCGAGGCGGGGGTGCCGCTCACACCCGGCCGGCTCAGCAGGACTTCCGGTGCTGGTCGCCCACGGCCTCGACGACACTGTGATCCCGCGGGAGCTGCTCGACGCCACCTGGAACTACCTGACCAACCCGTCCGGCGCGCCCGCGTGGGCCACCCGCCACCCGGGGGGACACGGCCTGAGCCGCGACTCCCTGGCCGAGCTCGCCGGGTGGCTCGAGCGCCGCCTCGCCTTCCGAGCCGCCGAGCGCGCGACGCCCGCTAGCGTGACCCGGCCGTCCCGGCTGTCCGGTCACCTGGACCGGGCTCGCCGGAGGCGTCCTGCCCGAGCGCGGAGCGGGCCGCGACCGGAGGTCACCACCACGACCCCGCAGGAGCAGCTCACCCAGCTCAGTCCCGACACGAGCTGCAGGAGCGTCTCTTCGCCCGGTCGGCCCGCCTGCCCGGGGTGCGGACCGGCGGCTCGGGCATCTCGGTCCCCGGCGCGCGGGCCTTCCGGCTCGCGGACGCCGACGGCCCAGCGAGGCGTTCCTGTGTCCCGGACCGGGGCGAGTTCGCGCACCTGCACCCCGCGTCACGACGGTTCCCTCCACGTCGCCCTGCCGCCGGCCTCGCAGCCGATCTGGTGAGGCAAGGGCTGGGGCGTGGCCCACCCGCTCGCCGGGCTGCACGTGACCGCCGGCTTCGTCATGGTCTTCGGGCCGCGGACCGAGGACGAGGTCGACGTCGTGGCCGGCGATCGTCGCGACCAGCCACGCCTGGGCCCGTGGTGAGTCCTCCGGCTAGCTCAGGGCTGCCCGTCGCGTGCGCGCTGCAGCAGCCATTCCCGCATCGGCACAGCAGTGGCCGGGTCGGGCACGAGCGCCTCGACCCAGCCGTCCACGATTCTGGTGGGATAGAGCTCGGACGCTCTGGTCCGGCTTGTCGGTCCGCTCGCCGGTGGCCAAGTCGAAGCGCCAGAAGTGGCCCGGGCAGACGAGGGTGCCGTCCTTGACGACGCCGTTGGACAGCGAGACGTCGCGGTGCGGGCAGCGGTCCAGCATGGCCACGACGAGGCCGTCGTCGCCAGCCGCGACGCAGACCCGGTCGCGGTCCTGACCGGAGGCCCACCACCTGGCGCCCGGTCACCGTTCCGGGCGGCACGTCCTCGACCGGACAGAGCCGGTGCCACCGCGAGGCACGGTCACTCACCACGTCCACCCCAGGCCAGCCGAGACGCGCTTGGCGGTCTCGATGACGGGTCCGGCGAGGTGGCGCAGGCCGGCGTCGACGTCGTCGACGTGCTCGGCGACCGAGACGGACGCGACGACCCGGCCCATCCGGTCGCGTACGGGCGCCGCGATCGAGCACATGCCGACCTGCGACTCCCCTCGGTTCTCGGCGAAGCCCTGGCGTCGGACCTGCTCCAGCTCGGCCATGAAGGCGGTCCGGGAAGTGATCGTGCGCGACGTCCGTGCGGTCAGCCTGATCGTCTCCAGGGTGCGGCGCCGCTGGGCGTCCGGGAGGTACGCCAGCATCACCTTGCCGCTCGAGGTCCGGTACGCGGGGATCCTCGAGCCGAGGGCCCGGAAGACCTGGATGGCTCCCGGCCCCTCTCGGCGCTCGACGTAGAGGACATCGTCGCCGTCGAGGATGGCGATGTGCAGGGTGCCGGCAGTGCGGGCTCGCAGTGCGTCGAGCGGCATCGTTCCCGCCTCGTGCAGGCGCTGCGCGGTCTCGGCGCTCGTGCCGAGTGACCGCATCGCCGTGGTGAGCCGGAACAGACCCGGTCTCCTCGACCTTCTCGAGCAGCCCCTCCTCGACGAGCGTCCAGATGACCCGGTGCGCGGTGCTCTTGCCGACCCCGACGCTGCGGGCCAGCTGGCTGACACCCAGCTGCGTGCTGTGCTTGTCGAACTCCCGCAGGATCCGCGCCGCCGTCGCGACGCTCGACAGCCGGCCGACGGGCCGCTCGATCGGTCATCGGCCGGTCGCGTCGCGCAGGACGGCAGCCAGGCAGGCTGCTGCAGGCGTTCCGCGATGCGGGACGACTCTGCCGGTCGTGAGCTCGGCGGCGAGCAGGGCCGCAGCGCGGTCGAGCCCGAGCCGGGCGCACGCGGCCAGCTCGTCGACCAGGTCGGCCTGGCGTGGCAGAGCGGCTGCGTAGCCGGTCGACGTCGCGCACGACGCTGCGCGTGCTGGTTGGCCAGTGCGACGCCCGAGTGCTGGGCGTGGTGGCCGCTCAAGCCCGCCGCCCGTGGAGAGCTCCAGGTGGTAGACGGTGTCGACGATCCCAGGCTGCGTCGCACCCGCGCCCGCTCGTCCTCGGGTCGCCCGACAGGACGCCGAGGGCTGGGAGCACGGAGGGGTCGTAGAACCGCACGGTCCAACGGGTGCCTCGGTGCTCGTCGGTCAGCGCCACCTCCGGACCGACCGGCGCGGGCAGCTGTTGTGTGGTGGCCACCAGGTGCAGCTCGCGAGACGCGGCGGCGGCGACGGTGACGTGACCGGCGGCGACCAGCGGCAGGGAGGCCAGCTCGCCGGGTGGGAGGTGGCGCACGTGGTCGAGATAGGTGGTGTGCACCGTCCAGACGTAGTCGCGCACGGCGGCGCGGACCGCCTCCGGACCCTGCTGGCCGGTGCTCTCTCGCCGGTGCCGCCGGGCTGTGCTCGCGTTCGTCGTCCACCACCACAGAGTGCGCGCGGAGAGACGTGATCACAAACTGTGTCCCCCATGGCGGAACAGTCATGCCAGGGTGAGGATGGCGCCCTACGCTCCTCGACATGGCCAACGTGAACGGCGTCACACCTGATCCGACGGGCTCGGGATGGAGGGAGGGGGGGGGGGCTCGACGACCTCGCCGAGGGCACCCCGGCCGGCACGACCCGGGTGATGGCTCCCGACGCCCCGCCCGACGGGCAGCGTGTTGATCCCTCCGACTCCCGTCAGGCTCGCCGCAGCACGGTCGCCGGCCAGCCCCGAGGCATCCTGCGCCTGGGCCACGTCGACGTGACGGTGACCGACCTCGACCTGGCGACCTCCTACTACACCGGCGTCATGGGCATGGAGGTGACCGCGCGCACCGACGACTCGGTCTACCTCAAGTGCTGGGACGAGGAGGACCACCACTCGCTGCGTCTGCGCTACGCCTCGCGGATGGGCATGGACCTGATGTCGTTCAAGGTCCACCACGAGGACGACCTCGCCGACCTCGAGAACCGTGTCTCGCGCTTCGGGTTCCCCGTGGAGCGCTTGGCCAAGGGCGACGCGCTCGGGCAGGGGGAGTCGATCCGCTTCTCGACCCCCAGCGGCCACGTCATGGAGCTCTACGCCGAGGTCGAGAAGCTCGGCACGTCGCGACCGCGGCACCACGCACTGCGCGAGGAGATGGCCGGCGAGATGGATCTCGGTCAGCTCTTGCGCGACCAGATCGCCCCACCGCGCATGGACCACATGCTCATCACCGCGGAGGAGGTGGGGGAGTCGACGCAGTTCTACATGGACGTGCTCGGCTTCCGGATCACCGAGCAGCTCCTCGACGGCAACGGCCACCAGCTCGGTACCTGGATGGAACGCTCCCACTCCCCGCACGACCTCGCCGTCGTGCACGGGACCAACGGCGGTCTGCACCACTTCGCCTACTGGCTCGACGACTGGGACCACGTGCGCGACGCCGCCGACATCCTCGCCTTCAACGGCGTCCAGGTCGATGTCGGGCCCACGCGCCACGGCATCACCCGTGGCTCGACCATCTACTTCTTCGACCCCCTCGGAACCCGCAACGAGGTCTTCACCGGTGGCTACCGGCCCGACCCCGACTTCCCGACCCTGACCTGGACCGAGGACAACATCGGCCGAGCGATCTTCTACTACGAGGGTGAGCTCAACGACCGCTTCATGAAGGTGCACACCTGATGACGATTCTGAGACTGTCCCACGTCGAGCTCCGGGTCCCCGACCTCGAGCTGGCCACCGCCTACTACTCCGAGGTCGTCGGCATGGTCGAGACCGGGAGGGACGCGCAGCGGGTCTTCCTGAAGTGCTGGGACGAGCACCAGCACCACAGCGTGGTCCTCACACTCGAGCCGACCCACGGGCTCAACCACTTCGGCTTCAAGGTCACCGACGCCGAGGACCTCGACCTCTACCAGCAGCGGCTCGAGGCGGCCGGCGTCGCCGTGCAGCGCTACGCCGCCGATGAGTGGGCCCCCGGCCACGGCACGTCCATCCGCTTCCAGCTGCCGAGCGGGCACGAGATGGAGCTGGTCTACGGCATGCAGCAGGTCGGCAACCTGCTCCCGCAGACCAACCCGCCACCGCGGCCCATGGGATTGGTCGGCATCGCCCCGCCGCGCGTCGATCACCTGTTCCTCACCGCCGAGGAGGTCGACACCAACACCCAGTTCCTCGTCGAGCACCTCGACTTCCGTCTCACCGAGCAGGTGATGGGCGACGACGGGTACCAGATCGCCAGCTGGCTCGAGGTCTCCCACCGCTCCCACGACATCGCGTTCATCACCGGACCCAACCAGGGCCTGCACCACTTCGCGTTCTGGGTCGACGGCTGGAACGACCTGCGCAGCGCCGCCGACGTGTGCGTCTACCACGGCGTCAACGTCGAGACGAACCCCACGCGGCACGGGGTCACCCGCGGCCAGTGCCTCTACTTCTTCGACCCGGTCGGCAACCGCAACGAGATGTTCACCGGCGGCTACTGGGTCGACCCGGGCACCGAGCCGATCACCTGGACCGAGGCCGAGATGGGGCGGGCGTTGTTCTACTACGACGGCGTCGTCAACCAGCAGTTCCTCACGGTCCACAGCTGATGACCACTGACGACCGGATCGACTCGCCCTCCTTCCCGCGCACCGAGCGAGGCGACGCCCCGGCCTACCTCAGCCGCCACCTCGCCCGTCGTACGGCGGCACCGACCGATCCGGCCGCACGCGGGGACGAGTCCCTGCCGCTCTACCTGCGCCAGCACCGCGGACGAGAGCACCGCTCCGATCCGGTGATGTATGACGGCAACGTCGTCGGATCTGCGCGGGCCTGGGCCGAGGTCACCCGTACCAAGGAGATCGTGCCCGAGCGACGCGACCAGCTCGGCGACGTCGAGTGCGACATCTACCTGGTCCGTCACGGCGAGACCCAGGGCTACTCCTCTGAATCAGGTCTCACGCCGCTCGGGTCGTGGCAGGCCCACCGCCGTGGTCAGGAGCTCGCCCGCCGCGTCACCGACGGCATGCAGGTCGACCTGCTCTGCGCGCCGACCAACCGGGCTCGGCAGACCGCCGAGCACGTGCGGCGCGGGCTCCTCGACAACGTGACGCTCTTCGGACGCGAGGCCTCGATCGGCGAGCTCCGTGACTCCGCCGACTTCCGCAACTTCGAGGTCGCCACCCCGGACGGACCCCGCGACGTCACCAGCGCGTTCCGTCAGTACCAGCGCGAGATGGAGAAGTACGAGCGCGTCGGGCTGGGCGAGCGTCCGGGGTGGCTCGTCGACGTCGACCGCTTCTGGGGCATCCAGAAGGGCGGCGGAGACCCGATCACCCACTGGCTGACGATGCCGATGATGTACTTCGAGCCACCGGTCTCCTGCGTGCGCCGGTTCTGGCGCGGCATCCTCGCCGCCCGCGAGCGCAGCGACGCCAAGACCGTCGTCGTCGCGACCCACTCAGGCCCGATCCGCGCGTTCGCGACGCTCGCCATGGGCTACGACCCCGGCGAGCCGTTCAACACCGAGTTCGTCCGGGTGCGCCTGCTCGCCGGTGGATCCACCGCTCTCGTTCTCTACCGCAACCGGGTCCAGGAGGTCGGCGTCCCCGACCTCGATGCCCTGCCGCCCAGCGCCGACCGTCGATTCCAGGAGTAGTGCCATGACCACGTACGCCGACAACGACAGCGCCATCCAGTTCGACGCGCTGGTCCTCGACCACCACCTCCGCGTGGGCGGCAAGTGCGCCTCGCTCGGCACGATGAGCCAGGCGGGGCTGCCGGTCCCGCCCGGCTTCGCCGTCACCACCGACGTCTTCGTCGACGCCCGCGAGGCCTCTGGGCTGATGGCGCAGATCAGCGAGATCGTGGCCGGCGTCGACACCGACGACCAGACCGCCCTGTCCGCCGCCGCGCTGCAGGCCCGCGACCTCATCCTGAGCTGGCCGATCGCGGAGGAGCACGAGCGCTGCATCCGCGGCAAGTACGCCGACCTGTGCCTGCTCAGCGACATCGAGGACGTCCCCGTCGCGGTGCGGTCCTCGGCCACCTCGGAGGACTCGCCCGACGCCTCGTTCGCCGGTGAGCACGACACCTACCTGTGGGTCTGCGGCATCGAAGCGGTCCTCGAGAAGATCCGCTCCTGCTGGGCCAGCCTGTTCACCGAGCGCGCCATCACCTACCGCAACCAGATGGGCTACGACCACGCCGAGGTCGACATGGCCGTCGCGGTGCAGAAGATGGTCCGCCCCCGGGCCGCCGGCGTTGCGTTCACCCTCGACCCGTCCAACGGCGACCGCTCCGGCATCTGCATCGACGCTGCCTGGGGTTTCGGCGAAGGCGTCGTCTCCGGCGACGTCACTCCCGACAACTTCCTCGTGGACAAGGTGATGTGGACCATCGGGCGCCGCACGATCAGCCCCAAGACCCACGCGCACCTGCTCGTCGACCCCGCCGATGATGCCGACGGCGGTCACCCGCAGGTGGCCCGGGTCGAGCTGCCGGCCGACCAGGTCGACGTCCCCTGCCTGACCGACGACGAGATCATCGCCATCGCCCGTCTGGCCCGCGCTGCCGAGAAGCACTACGGCTGCCCGCAGGACATCGAGTGGGCCGTCGACGACGACCTCCCCTCTGGCGAGGACATCGTCCTCCTGCAGGCGCGCCCCGAGACGGTGTGGAGCAAGAAGTCGCGCCGCGTCGGCCAGAAGGGCGACCTCGTCTCCTCGATCGTCGACACCCTCGTCAACCCCCTCTCGGCACGCAAGGGCACCCAGCCGGCCTGACTCGGGTCAGCAGCACCGCACCACCCATCCCCGACCATCCCACCGGACCAAGGACTGTTTCCATGGCAGATCGCTTCCCGAGCCCGTTCGACATCGAGACCCCCGACGGCGCCGAGGGCTGGCAGGACCTCTACAGCTATTCGTCGGTCTTCGGCGAAGGGCGCCGCGACTACGAGGACGCCGGGTTCTGGTTCCACGACGGCGTGCACTGGCCCGAGGCCCTCACGCCGTGGGACACCACACTGTTCGAGTTCGCGATCGCCTCGCTGTCGCAGTACAACACCCGCCACTACCTGATCCCCCCGGCGTACGGCGTCGACTTCCGGATCCTCAACGGCTACGTCTATCTCTCACCGGTGCCCGCGCCCGACGAGGAGATCGAGGCCCGGGTCCCGCTGTTCATGGAGCGGGCCGGCTACTACTTCGGCAACTGGGACCGCCTCTACGACGACTGGCTCGTCAAGATCCGTGATCTGGTGCGCCAGCTCACCGAGCTCGACTTCAGCTCGCTGCCGGTCATGGAGCCGATGGAGGTCATCACCTCCGGTGCCGGTCAGGGTGCGGGCAACGCGCTCCTGTCGAGCTACCACCGGCTGCTCGACCACGCGTTGACGCTGTGGCAGTTCCACTTCGAGTTCCTGAACCTGGGCTACGCCGCCTACCTCGACTTCTTCGGCTTCTGCAAGGCCGCCTTCCCCTCGATCCCGGACCTGGCGATCGCCAAGATGGTGGCCGGGGTCGACGTCGACCTGTTCCGTCCCGACGACGAGCTCAAGCGCCTCGCGCGGCTCGCGGTCAGCTCCGGCATCGACGACCGTTTCTCCGGCGAGGTGCTGGAGATCTGGCCGCGGCTGGAGTCCGACGAGGCCGGCAAGGCGTGGATCGACGAGTGGACTGTCGCGGCAGAGCCGTGGTTCAACTTCTCGACCGGCTCGGGGTTCTACCACTCCGACAAGATCTGGATCGAGAACGTCGAGGTGCCGCTGGGCTACATCGCCGACTACATCGTGAAGGTCAAGGACGGCAAGGACCTGGACCGCCCGGTCGCCGCGCTGCACGTGGAGCGCGACCGTGTCGTCTCGGAGTACCGCGAGCTGCTCGATTCCGAGGAGGACCGCGAGGCCTTCGACGCCAAGCTCGGCCTGTCGCGCACGGTGTTCCCGTACGTCGAGAACCACAACTTCTACGTCGAGCACTGGGCGCACTCGGTGATCTGGCGCAAGATGCGCGACCTCGGCGGCGTCCTGCAGGAAGCCGGTTTCATCGCTGAGGTGGCCGACGTCTTCATGTTCAAGCGCTCGGAGCTCTCCGACGTCCTCTTCGACCTCTACAAGGGCTGGGCCGTCGGGTCGCAGGCTCGCGGGCCGTCGTACTGGCCGGGCGAGATCCAGCGCCGCCGCGGCATCCACGACGCACTCAAGACGTGGTCGGCGCCGCCCGCGCTCGGCGTGCCTCCCGAGGTGGTCACCGAGCCCTTCACCGTCATGCTCTGGGGCATCACCTCCGACTCGGTCGCGGCCTGGCTCAACGCCGGCGGCGAAGGTGAAGAGGGCACCTTGACCGGCTTCGCGGCCTCACCGGGCCTGGTCGAGGGCCCGGCACGCGTCATCAGCGGCGCCGACCAGATCTCCGAGATCCTCGACGGCGAGATCCTCGTCGCCACCCTGACCGCCCCCTCGTGGGCTCCCATCTTCGGGAAGATCAAGGCAACCGTCACCGACGTCGGCGGGATGATGAGCCACGCCGCGATCGTGTGCCGCGAGTACGGCCTTCCTGCGGTCACCGGCACAGCCTTCGGCACCAAGACCATCAAGACCGGCCAGATGCTCCGCGTCGACGGCAACACCGGCAAGGTCACCATCCTCGACTGACCGCCCGAATCCGAGGTCCTGGCGCGTCCGCGCCGCGCCTCCCCAACCGCAGACGCACCGCACACACAAGGAGAATCACCATGCTGACGGTCGAGCAGAACGAAGAGCTGACCAGCGTCGGACCCGGCACGCCCATGGGCGAGGTCCTGCGCCGCTACTGGTACCCCATCGCGTTCGAGCAGGACTTCGACACCAAGCCCAGCAAGACCGTCCGGCTGCTGGGCGAGAACTGGACGCTCTACAAGACGCCGTCCGGGCGCTACGGCATCATCGGCGAGTCCTGCCCCCACCGCCGCGCGTCGTTGACCTACGGCATCGTGCACGAGGACGGCATCCGCTGCGGCTACCACGGCTGGAAGTACGACTTCGACGGTCAGTGCGTCGAGCAGCCGGCCGAGAACGACAACTCGACGTTCCGCGAGAAGATCAAGGCCAAGGCCGGCTCCGCCCAGACCCTCGGCGGCATGGTGTGGGTCTACGTCGGCCCAGGCCCAGCCCCCGAGCTGCCGCGCTTCGACGTCTACGTCATGGACGGCATCCGCGACATCGGAGTGGCCACGCTGCCGTGCAACTGGCTGCAGATCATGGAGAACTCCGTCGACCCGCACCACGTCGAGTGGCTGCACGGCGCCTACTTCGAGTTCCTCGGCCAGACCCAGGGCTTCGAGGCACCCAAGTCGTTCCAGAAGAAGCACGTCAAGGTCGCCTTCGACGAGTTCGAGTTCGGCATCATCAAGCGGCGCATGCTCGAGGGTCACTCCGAGGCCGACGACGACTGGGCCATCGGCCACCCGCTGATGTTCCCGTACGGCATGCGGGTCGGCGGGCAGTGGATCGACCAGATGCAGATCCGGGTCCCGATCGACGACACCCACACCTGGAAGCTCTTCTACTCCCTACACCACCCCGAGGGCGGCACCTGGGAGCCGCAGGAGCGCCCGGTCGTCTACGACTACGAGATCTACGACGAGAACGGCGACTTCGTCACCGACTACGTCGAGGGCCAGGACGTCATGGCGTGGGTCTCGCAAGGTGCGATCACCGACCGGTCGCAGGAGCACCTGGGTCGCTCCGACCAGGGCGTGGCCATGCTGCGCAAGATGTTCAAGGAGGCGATGGCCTCCGTCGAGGACGGCGAGGACCCGCCCGGCGTGGTGCGCGACCACCGCGAGATCATCGAGCTGCCCTGCGAGAAGGACAAGTTCGGCGCCGGCACCGCGTTCACCGACCAGTGGATCAACGGCGGCTCGATGCGCTACAGCCCGATCCGCGAGGAGCTGCTGGCCCTGCACCGCGACGCCGCGGCCGCCCGCGAGAAGGCCGGGTCCGGTGCCTGACCCGATCCAGGTGGCGGGGCGCGCGGCCCATCACGGCACGATGCCCGCGCTCCCGCCCGACCCGCACCGGCTGCCGCCGCCGGGTGACTGGTTCGCCTCGGACGCGGCCCGACACCTGCTCGACAAGCCGAAGTTCTGCCCCGCCTGCGCGGCGTCGCTGGACCGCGGCCTGATCAGCGAGTGGTGGAATTCCGGTGACCGCGTCTTCCTGACCTGGTGCGCGGAGTGCAAGTGGACGGGCAACGTCGTGCTCTTCACCCACGCCGTCATCGAGGAACCGGAGCACTGATGGGCACGCCGGCACTGGTGCTCGACTTCGGTGGGCCGGTGCTGGTGACACCCTTCGAGCTCGTCGCCGACGACCCCGACGGCCCCGCCCGTGCGCTGCTCCACGAGCGCGGGCCGCTCGCCACCATCGAACGCCCCGACCCGGTGTGGGAGGACCTGCAGGCCGGACGGATCACCGAGCGCGCCTACTGGCAGGCCCGGGCCGAGGAGTGGCACGACGCAGGCGGGCACGGGCCCGACATCCGGGCGATGATCGCCCACCTCTACGACCCTCCGCGCCCGGCGCTGGTGCGCGAGGGCGCCCGCCGGCTGATCCGTGACGCCCGCGCCGACGGTCGGCGCATCGGCATCCTGACCAACGACCTCCGCGCGTTCCACTCGCAGGAGTGGATCGACGGCATCGAGGTCGTCGGCGACGTCGACACCGTCGTCGACGGCTCCGTCGAGGGGCACCTCAAGCCGGCGCCGCGGCTCTACGAGCTGCTCGCCGAGCGGCTCGAGGTCGCCTACACCGACATGGTGTTCGTCGACGACCAGATGACGAACGTGCGCGGGGCCGAGGCCCTCGGCATCCCGTCGGTGTGGTTCGACCCGGCCCACCCGGACGCGGCATTCGCCGCAGCGCGCGAGCTGATGGGCCTGCCGCCCGACCCGAAAGAGGAGGACGACCGTGGTTGAGCAGCGTGAGCTCCGCGTCACCCAGATGACCCTCGAGGCAGAGGGCGTCCTGTCGCTGCGGCTGGCCCGCATCGAGAGCGACGACCCGCTCCCCGCGTGGGAGCCCGGCGCGCACATCGACGTCTACGTCCCCGACGGCTCGACTCGCCAGTACTCCCTGTGCGGCGACCCCGAGGACCTGTCGTCCTGGCAGGTCGCGGTGCTCCGCGAGCCTGAGGGCCGCGGCGGGTCGGCGTACGTCCACGACGAGCTGCGCGTCGGCGACCGGCTCAAGGTCACCCGGCCCAAGCAGAGCTTCGCGCTCGAGGACGCGCCCTTCCACGCCCTCGTGGCCGGCGGCGTCGGCATCACCCCGATCATGGCCTTCGCCGAGCACCTCGACCGCCAGGGCCGCCCGTTCCAGCTGGTGTACGGCGGACGCAGCGAGCAGACGATGGCCTTCCGCCAGCGCCTGGCGCGACTCGGTGACCGGGTCACCTTCCTCGCAGAGGACCGCGACGGTCGCCCCGACCTCGAGGCGGTGCTCAAGGACCTCCCTGCCGACGGGCTCGTCTACGTCTGCGGCCCGCTGCCTCTGCTGCGCGCCGTCGAGGCCGCGGCCGAGACCGTCCACGGGCCCGACCAGGACGTCGTCCGCTTCGAGCTGTTCAGCAGCGCCGGCGTCGAGCGAGCCGTGACTCTGGACGACGCGGCCCCGGCCGGCGAGGGCTACGAGCTCGTCCTGGCGCGCTCGGGCCACACCCTGCGCCTGCAGCCGGACGCCAACATCCTCGACGTGGTCCTCGCCGTCGGCATCGAGGTCGAGAACGACTGCCGCGACGGCATCTGCGGCTCCTGCATCACCCCCGTCCTGTCCGGAACGGTCGAGCACCGCGATCTCGTCCTCACCAAGCGCGAGAAGGCAGCCGGCGACAAGATGCTCATCTGCTGCTCCAAGCCCACCTGCGACCGACTGGAGCTGGACCTGTGACCACCCCGACCGTAGTACCCGAGGGCGGGTGGACCGTCGCAACGGTCGCCGCCGAGCTGCTGCGCTGCGAGGACGAGCGCGTCGAGCGCCCGCCTTTCACCGACGAGTGGCCCGACCTCGACCTCGACACCGGCTACGAGGTCCAGGACCTCAACCTGCGCGCGCGGCTCGACCGCGGCGAGCGGCTCATCGGGGTCAAGCTAGGCCTGACCAGCGTCGCCAAGCAGCAGCGCATGGGCGTGCACTTCCCCTTCGTGGCCTGGCTGACCGACGCGATGGTGCTCGAGGCTGGCGACCCGGTGCCGCAGCGGCGCCTCATCCACCCGCGCGTCGAGCCCGAGATCGTCTTCGTGATGGGCGAGCGGCTCGAGGGGCCCGACGTCACCCGCCAGCAGGCGATGGCCGCCGTCGCCTCGGTGCACGGCGGGGTCGAGGTCATCGACAGTCGCTACCAGGACTTCCGGTTCAAGGCCGGCGACGTCGCCGCCGACAATGCCTCCTCGGCGGCGTACGTCGTCGGGTCGGTCTCCCTGCCGCCCGGCGACCTCGACCTGGCCGCCGAGGCCGTGCGCGTCGAGGTCGACGGCGAGATCGTCGACACCGCGACCGGCGCCGCCGTCCAGGGCCACCCGGGCGAAGCCCTCGCTCTGGCCGCCAACGACCTGGCGCGTCGCGGACACGCCATCGAGGCCGGGTGGGTCGTCCTGACCGGCGGCATGACCGACGCCGTGTTCGCCCCACCCGGGGTGTCCGTGACCGCGCACTTCGACCACCTCGGTTCGGTCCGCATCGACGGCGGGGAGGGCTGAGCCGTGCCGCTCATCGAGGTCACCCTCGTCGAGGGCCGCACCCCCGAGCAGCTCCGCGCCCTGATCACCGGCCTGACCCAGGCCGCGGTCGACGCCGTCGACGCCCCGCTCGCCGCCGTGCGCGTCGTCGTGCGCGAGGTGCCCGCCACCCATTGGGCCGCCGGCGACGAGACCATCGCCGAGCGCCAGGCCCGGCAAGCAATCCCAGCCCACCAGGCCCACCAGGAGATCCCATGAGCCAGGACCGCCAGCACTTCGGCCACGTCATCGACGGCGACGAGGTCGACTCCGTCGACGGCGGTACCTTCGAGGTGTGGAACCCGTGGACCCAGGAGGTCTGGGCCGACGCCGCCGAGGGCGGGCCCGACGACGCGGCTCGCGCCGTGGCGAGCTCGCGTCGCGCCTTCGACGAGGGCGACTGGCCCCGCCTCGGCCGCGCCGAGCGCGCGAAGGCCATCCACCGGCTCGCCGACGTCATGGAGGCCCGCACCGACGACCTGGCCACCGCCGACGCCACCGACATGGGCAAGCCGCTGGCCCAGGCCCAGCACGACGTCGGCCGCTCGGTGTCGAACTTCCGGTTCTTCGCCGACCACCAGCGCGACCACGTCGGCGAGGTCTACCCGATGGACTCGGGCCACCACACCTACAGCGAGTACGGCCCCGCCGGCGTCGTCGCCGCCATCAGCCCCTGGAACTTCCCGCTGATGATGGCCAGCTGGAAGGTCGCGCCGGCGATCGCCTGGGGCAACACCTGCGTCATCAAGCCGTCGGAGGACACCCCGGCCTCGGTCACGATGCTCGGCCGCCTGGCCGTCGAGGCAGGCCTGCCGCCCGGCGTCATCAACGTGCTCAACGGCCACGGCGACCCGGCCGGCTCCTCGCTCGTGGCCGACGACCGCGTCGACCGCGTGACCTTCACCGGCTCCTCGCTCACCGGCCGCGCCGTGATGGCCTCGGCCGCGACGCACCTGGCGCCGGTCTCCCTCGAGCTCGGCGGCAAGGGCGCCAACATCGTCTTCGACGACGCCGACCTCGACAACGCCGTGCACTGGGCCGTCGAGGCGATCTTCCGCAACGCCGGCCAGATCTGCCTCGCCGGTTCCCGGCTCTACGTCGGCGCCGGCGTCTACGACGAGTTCATGGACCGTTTCGTCGCCGCCGCGGAGGCGCTGACCATCGGCGACCCGTTCGACCCAGCCACGCGGTTCTCGTGCCTGGCCAGCGAGCGCCACTTCGCCAAGGTGGCGTCGTACGTCGAGGGCCTCGAGACCGACGGCGGCAAGGTCCTCACCGGCGGGGTCGACGAGGGCGGGCGCTGGCTGGTGCGGCCCACGATCGTCACCGACCTGCCGCTCACCGCGCCGGCGTACTGCGAGGAGATCTTCGGGCCCGTCTGCGTCGTCAACCGCTTCGAGAGCGAGGAGGAGGTCGTGGCGCTGGCCAACGACAGCCGCTACGGCCTCAACGCGATGCTGTTCACCGAGAACCTCTCGCGCGCGCACCGCGTCGCCTCGCAGCTGCGGGCCGGCACGGTGTGGGTCAACTGCTTCTTCATCCGCGACCTGCGCACCCCCTTCGGTGGGGTCGGCGACTCCGGTGTCGGCCGTGAGGGCGGCAACTTCAGCCGCGAGTTCTTCACCGAGCCCAAGGCCGTGGTCATGCAGATCCGGCGCTGACGCAGTGGCCGCTGCCTCGCCCGAGATCGCCAGGACCGTCGACGTCCGCGGCGTCGCGACCAACTACCACGACGTCGGCGTCGGTGACCCGGTCCTGCTGATCCACGGCTCCGGTCCGGGAGTGACCGCCTGGGCGAACTGGCGCCTCACGATGCCGGCGCTCGCCGAGCGCCTGCGCGTGGTGGCCCCCGACGTACCGGGTTTCGGCTACACCGAGCGGACCGGCACGGTGGCCTACGACCTCGACGGCTGGACGAACCACCTCGTCGCCTTTCTCGAGGCGCTGGACCTACCGCGCGTGCACGTCGTCGGCAACAGCTTCGGCGGGGCGCTCGCGCTGAGCCTCGCGACCCGTCGTCCCGACCTGGTCGACCGGCTGGTGCTGATGGGCAGCGTCGGGGTCGCCTTCGACATCACGCCTGGTCTCGACGCCGTGTGGGGCTTCGAGCCCTCGATCGAGAGCATGCGTCGGCTCCTCGGCATCTTCGCCTTCGACCGCTCGCTGCTCAGCGACGAGCTTGCGGCGTCCCGACTCGAGGCGGCCACCCGGCCCGGCGTGCAGGAGGCTTTCAGTGCGATGTTCCCCGCGCCACGCCAGCGCAGCGTGGACGCGCTGACGATCGACGAGGACCTCGTCCGTGGCATCGACCGGCCCGTGCTGGTCATCCACGGCCGCGACGACCAGGTCATCCCGCTCGCCACCTCCCTGCGCCTGCTGGAACTCATCGATCAAGCGCAGCTGCACGTGTTCGGCCGGTGCGGCCACTGGGTGCAGATCGAGCACGCGGCCGCGTTCAACCGGCTCGTCTCCGACTTCCTGACCACGCCGAGATGACCACCACCCATGAGGACCGGCGATCGCAGCCCCGCCACCCTGGGCCTGACGCCTCGACGGTGCTCGGCAAGGCGGTCCTGGTGTTGCGTGCGTTCACCGCCGAGGACCGCGGGGTGTCGCTGGCCGAGCTGGGTCGGCGTACCGGTCTGGCCAAGGGCACCTTGCACCGCGTCTGCGGCGACCTCGCCGGCGCCGGGATGCTGGAGCGGCGCGACGACCAGTACCGCCTGGGCCGGCTGATGTTCGAGCTGGGCATGCGGGCCTCGGTCGAGCGCGACCTGCTCGAGGTGGCGACGCCGTTCCTCGAGGAGTTGCGGGCGGCGGTCGACGAGACCGTCCACCTCGGGGTCCGTGACGGCACCGAGGTCGTCTACGTGGCGAAGCTCGTCGGCCACCGGCAGACGGCGGCGCCTTCGCGCACCGGCGGTCGGTGGGGCCTGTCGTGCACAGCGGTCGGAAAGGCGCTGCTGGCGTACGCTCCGGGCGAGGTCCTGGACGAGGTGGTGCGTGCCGGCCTGACCCGCCACACCGCAAGGACCGTGACCGCACCTGGGATCCTGGCGGCCCAGCTCGAGCAGGTGCGCCTGACGGGTGTCGCCTTCGAGTACGAGGAGTCACGCACCGGGGTTGTCTGTGTGGGTGCGCCGGTGTTCGACTCCGGTGGCGCAGCGGTGGCGGCGGTGAGCGTGGCCGGACCGGTCACCCGGTTTCGCCCGCAGGTCGGCGCGGACCGCGTGCGGGCTGCGGCCCGCGGCATTTCGGCCACCCTGGCCCGGCGCTGAAGAGCCTGTGAGGGCAGGGGTTCCGGTCACCGGAACGCAAGACGTGCTGGGCCTTCTCCTGAGCTGCACAGTGACCTGGTGACCACCTCCCAGCAGCTGTCCGCGACAGAGCAGGCGGTCGAGCGTCTCGCACTCGCCCGGCAAACACTGACCCCGTGCGTCCCCGTGCGCGACCTGATCGGCGACGACGTCGCGTCGGCGTACGCCGTGCAGCGCGCGGGCATCGCCTCCAGGGTCCGAGCCGGAGCGACCGTCGTCGGTCGCAAGGTCGGCCTGACCTCACCCGCGGTGCAAGCCCAGCTCGGCGTCGACCAGCCCGACCTCGGCGTGCTCCTCGACGACATGGCGTACGCCGGCGGGGCGCAAGTCCCGCTCGACGGGCTGCTGCAGCCGAAGGTCGAGGCCGAGGTCGCGTTCGTCCTCGGAGCCGACCTGGTCGACGGGGATCTCGGACCTGAGCAGGTCCGGGCTGCGGTCGCCCACGCGGTCGCGGCGATCGAGATCGTCGACAGCCGCATCGCCGGGTGGGACATCACCTTCGCTGACACGGTCGCCGACAACGGCTCCAGCGCCCTCTACGTCCTCGGCACGACGACCCGGACGCTGAGCGAGGTCGAGCCCGTCGATGTCGAGATGACCATGACCCGCAACGGCCAAGTCGTCTCGACCGGCGACGGTGCCGCGTGCCTCGGCGACCCGCTGCTGGCCCTGGCTTGGCTGGCCCGCGCCGCCCGTGACTTCGGCGAGCCCCTGCGGGCCGGTCAGGTCATCCTCTCCGGCGCCCTCGGACCGATGGTCGCCGTCGAGCCCGGCGACACCTTCGAGGCCCACATCTCCGGACTCGGCTCCGTGTCCGTCACCTTCGACGAGGAGAAGCACGCATGAAGACCAGACCGAAGACGAGAGTGGCTGTGATCGGGTCCGGCAACATCGGCACCGACCTGATGATCAAGGTCTTGCGGGTCTCCGAGCACCTCGAGATGGGAGCGATGGTCGGCATCGACCCCGACTCCGACGGCCTGGCCCGTGCCGCGCGGATGGGCGTGCCGATCACCGCCGAGGGCGTCGACGGGCTGATGGCGATGGACGGCTTCGCCGACATCGGCATAGTGTTCGACGCCACCTCAGCTAAGGCCCACCTAGCCAACGCCGAGAAGCTCTCGGCCCACGGCAAACGCCTCATCGACCTCACCCCGGCCGCGATCGGACCGTTCGTGGTGCCCGCGGTCAACATTGACGACCACCTCGACGCCGCCAACGTGAACATGGTGACTTGCGGAGGCCAGGCCACCATCCCGGTGGTCGCCGCCATCTCACGCGTCCTGCCCGTGCCGTACGCCGAGATCGTCGCCTCCATCTCCTCGAAGTCCGCCGGGCCTGGCACCCGCGCCAACATCGACGAGTTCACCGAGACGACCTCCCACGCCATCGAGACCGTCGGCGGCGCCGGGCGCGGCAAGGCGATCATCGTCCTCAACCCCGCCGAGCCGCCGCTGATCATGCGCGACACCGTGCTCGCCCTCGTCGTCGCACCCGACGAGTCGCAGAACCCGTCGTGGCAGGACGAGATCCGCGCCTCGATCGAGAAGATGATCGGCGACGTCGCCGCCTACGTCCCCGGCTACCGGCTCAAGCAGCGCGTGCAGATCAACCCGATCCCCGAGGGGCAGCCGGTCCACACCCTCCTGGCCGACGGCGACACCAGCCTGCCCACGCACCAGGTGTCGGTGTTCCTCGAGGTCGAGGGCGCCGCGCACTACCTCCCGGCGTACGCCGGCAACCTCGACATCATGACCAGCGCCGCGGTCCAGGTCGCCGAGCGCATCGCCCAGCTGGCCCACACGGAAGGAACCCGCCGATGACCACGGTCTTCGTCCAGGACGTCACCCTGCGCGACGGCATGCACGCCATCCGTCACCGCATCGCACCCGCCAAGGTCGGCGAGATCGTCGCCGCGCTCGACGCCGCCGGCGTCGACGCCATCGAAGTCGCCCACGGCGACGGCCTGGCCGGCGGCAGCCTCAACTACGGCCCCGGCAGCCACACCGACTGGGAGTGGATCGACGCCGCGGCCGCCAACACCAAGACCGCTCGCCTCACCACGCTGCTCCTGCCCGGCATCGGCACCATCGCCGAGTTGAAGGAGGCCTGGGAGCGCGGCGTCCGATCAGTGCGGGTGGCCACTCACTGCACCGAGGCCGACGTCTCGGCCCAGCACATCGCGACGGCCCGCGAGATCGGCATGGACGTTTCCGGGTTCTTGATGATGAGCCACATGACCGACGCCGCCACCCTGGCGGGGCAGGCGAAGCTGATGGAGTCCTACGGCGCGCACTGCGTCTACGTCACTGACTCCGGCGGCCGGCTGATGATGGATGGCGTACGCGAGCGGATGCGCGCCTACCGCGAGGTCCTCGACCCCGGCACCGAGATCGGCATCCACGCCCACGAGAACCTCTCCCTGTCGGTGGCCAACTCGATGGTCGCCGTCGAGGAAGGCGTCACCCGCGTCGACGCCTCCCTGGCCGGCCAGGGCGCCGGAGCCGGTAACACCCCACTCGAGGCATTCATCGCCGTCGCCGACCTCAACAACTGGAAGCACGGCTGCGACCTCTTCGCCCTCCAGGACGCCGCCGACGACCTCGTACGCCCGCTCCAGGACCGACCCGTGCGCGTTGACCGCGAGACCCTGACCTTGGGCTACGCCGGCGTCTACGGCTCGTTCCTGCGCCACGCCGAGACCGCCGCCGAGCGCTACGGCATCGACGTGCGCACCCTGCTCGTCGAGGTCGGCCGCCGCGGACTGGTCGGCGGCCAGGAGGACATGATCACCGACATCGCCCTCGACCTCTCCGCCTGAAGTTCGGCGTCGCGGCCCCGCCCGAAACGAGCGGGCGGGGCCATAGCGGCTCAGCCTCATGGCGCCTCGGTCGCATGCTGGCTGCAGTCGAGCGATGACCAGCGTCGTGGGTAGCGTTGCGCTTCTCGTCGTCAGCCTCGAGCGACGGCGCAGGACTCGGCCGAGCGGCAGGTCGAACGAAAAACCCAGTCCGCAAAAAGTCCGCAGAACGTTCCAAAACCGCTCATCTCGGCCAACAATCACCAACTGTTGATTCCGTCGTATGTGCAGGTCAGATGCGGGTTTCACGAAAGTTCAGCGACTGTCGATAGTGCTCGAATCCTCCCCCTGGTACTACTAGGTCAGCCTGTGCAGCGTGGCGCACAGTGCTCCGTCCGCTGCGCACCGTAGGCCACCGGGTCCTCCGCTCCCACCGTCGACCGGGGTGCGTCTGCGCACCATCGGCGGTCGGGTGGTCAGGCCCCGTTGGGCAGAGGTGCGGACCGACCGCCCATGGCATGATCGACGAGACGAGACGCACCCAGCCGGTCACAGCGACCCGCGCTCACGCAAGGAGCCTGCCTTGGGCAACAACCCACGCGTCGAGGAGCCCTACGACCTGGGCACCACGCACACGGTGATGGTGGGTGTCGACCTCCAGCAGGGGTTCGGCGACGGCGCGTGGGAGCACACCCCGGATGCTCGAGCCGCGGTCGACAACTTCCGTGCCGCAGCCGCCAGCTGGCGTCGCGCCGGGGGCCGGGTGATCATGTGCCGCGAGATCTACTACCCCAGCGACTTCCCAGGCCCCGACGGAGAGCCGCTCCCGGACGTGGTCGAGCACCATCCGCTGATGTCCGGGCGCGACAATGCCGAGTTCTACCCCGGGCTCGTGGAGCCGGAAGACCTGGTGATGCGGAAGACGGGATTCTCCGCGGTCGCAGCGGGAGACCTCCTCGAGGTCCTGCAGGAGAACGGTTGGGACACCGTGGTCATGGGTGGGCTGACGACACCGATCTGCGTGGGGACCACCTCCGACGACCTGAGCATGGCGGGCATCAAGGTGGTCATCCTCGAGGATGCGTGCGCATCGCAGCCGTTCGACGGTTTCTCGGCCCAGACCGCGCACGAGTTCGCGCTCGCCCGGTTCCGCTACCAGTTCGGACAGACCATGACGGCCCAGGAGTTCAGCGACGTGGCCGGCCGCCTGCGCTCGATGCCGCAGCACTAGACAGCCTCCCCCGTCGCGCGCGACCAGCGGGGTGTCTCACGGGGGGCTGGACCGCTCGTCCTGTGAGCGACGACCGCTCCGGGTGGACAGGGACCACGAGCTCGACCTGCCCGCGCCACGTCCCGCGGCGACCGGTATCAGGTGACGGGTGCTGCGCTTCCTCCAGACAGGACACCGTGTCCGTCAGGAGGCCCCCGCATGTCGATGCACAGCACGATTCTGTTCTTGGGGGCCACCCTCGTGATCATGGTGGTGCCGGGCCCCTCCGCGCTCTTCGCGTTCACGCGCAGCCTGGAGGGCGGACTGCGCGCGGGGATGTGCGCCGTCGCCGGCCTGGAGACCGGCCTGGCGGTGCACGTGTTCGCGGCGACCGCGGGGATCTCCGGCACGATCGCCTCGTCGCCGGTGGCGTTCTGCGCGCTCAAGGTCGCCGGCGCGGGCTACCTCGCGTTCCTCGGCGTCCGTGAGCTGACGGGCCTCGGCCGTCGCGATGCAGCGGCCGGGAGGCGGCCCACGTCGGGGAAGGGATACGCGCGACAGTTCTGCGACGGGGTGCTCGTCGACCTGTCGAACCCCAAGACCCTGCTGTTCTGCCTCGCCTTCCTGCCCCAGTTCGTCGCTCCCGGTGGGGAGTCGACGGCGCAGCAGGTGACCCTGCTCGGCGTCGCCGTCGTCGCAGTGGCCGCGCTCGTCGACGGCGCCTACGCCCTGTCCGCGGGTGTCGCACGCCGTCGCCCGGCCAGCGTCGCGACGGCGCAGATGCTGCGAAGGGCGTCCGGCACGGCGTTCCTGAGCCTCGCCGCACTCACCTGGTTGGGCTGAGCCGGCCCGCGCGGCCTGCCCGTCGACGACGACCGGGACCGGCGGCCCGCAGGCGGCTCACGCGGTGACGGTGACCGGAACCGCGCTGGGACGGCGTACGGACTCCATCGCGATCGCCGCCACCGCCGACAGCAGTGAGAAGGCGGCGAGCAGGAGCCAGACGACCTGGTAGCGCTCCGTCGTCGGGGCGCCGTCGCCGACGACGCTGACCATCACGCTGACCCCGAGGACCAGGCCGAGCTGGCGGGCCATCGTGACGATGCCCGAGCCTGTCGAGGCCTGGGCCGGGGGCAACGAGGAGGTGGCGGCGGCGACGAGGTTGGGCATGGCGAGCCCGACGGCCACGCCGCCGAGCATCCAGGGACCGAACATCGTGGACCAGTACGCCGGCGTCGCGCTGATCACGACGGTCTGCCACAGCGCGGAGACGGCGAAGAGGACCGACCCGACGGCGATGAGGTGCCCCGGGGGCGTACGCGGGAAGAGTCGGGCGGCGAGCAGCGCGGTGACCGGGACCATCAGCGGTCCGAGAGCGACGAGGAGTCCCGTCCGGAGCGGGGAGTAGCCCCACTGCTGCTGCATCCACAGGATGCGGCTCAGCAGCGCGATCGCGAAGCCCACGTTGAAGACGATGGTGGCGACGTTGGCCAGGGCGAAGCTGGGGACGCGCAGCATCGCGGGGTCGACGACCGGTGCGGGGTGGTGCGTGATCGACCGGGCGAACAGCGCGGCCGCGACGACGGCAACGGCGAACGAGCCGAGCACGCCCGCCGACGCCCAGCCCCACGCGTTGCCCTCGACCAGGCCGAGCACGAGGGCGCCGATCGCGACGGCGAGCACGAGGGCGCCGACCAGGTCGGGGTGCGGCGCCTGGTCGTTGTGGCGCACGTCGGGCACCAGCCGCAGCGCCGCCACGACGAGGAGGAGACCGATCGGGACGTTGATCAGGAAGGCCCACTGCCAGGAGATCTGGACGAGCCCACCGCCGACGGCCGGCCCGAACGCGGCGGCCAGGGCGCCCGTCATCGCCCACAGACGCGCTGCCGGCGCGCGTCGCTCGGCGGGGAGCGCCGCGAGCAGGAGGCCCAAGGACGACGGCGTCATGGCCGCCGCGCCGACGGCCTGGAGCGCCCGGAAGGCGATCAGGGCGCCGACCGTGCCGGAGAGTGCGCAGGCCAGGCTGGCCAGCGTGAACACGACGAGCCCGGCGACGAAGCCCTGCTTGCGTCCGTAGCGATCGGTGAGCCGACCCATGGGGATGAGCAGGGCCGCGAAGACGACGGCGTAGGCGTTGAGGATCCAGCTGAGGCTGCCGAGCGAGGCGGTGGCGAGGTCGCGGCCGATCTCGTCGAAGGCGACGTTGACGATGAACAGGTCGATGCCGGCGAGGAAGGCCGATCCCGTGAGGACCGCCGTCACCGCACGGGTGTGGGTGCTCGGCGACACCTGACTCTTGGTTTCCATAGCCAGAAGGTAGAACCCTGACTATAGAAACCACAAGTCAGGGTCGTATGCTGGACCCATGAGCGTCAACCTGACCGGTCTGCTCGCGACCCGCGAGGGTCCCCTGGGCGAGCGCTGCCCGATCGACCGGACCATGCAGGCCATCGGCAACCGCACCGCGATGCTGCTGCTGCGCGAGGCCTTCTACGGCGCCACGCGCTTCGACACGCTCGTCCACCGCGTCGGCGTCACCGAGGCGGTGGCGGCGCAGCGGCTCAAGGAGCTCGTCGAGGCAGGGATCCTGGAGAAGCAGCCCTACCGTGAGCCCGGCCAGCGCACGCGCTTCGAGTACGTCCTGACCGAGGCCGGCCACGACCTGCTGCCCGTGGTGCTCGCACTCGCGCAGTGGGGCGCGCGGCACCTGCCCGGCGGCGGTCCGGCCCTGACGCACCTCGGCTGCGGTGAGCCGGTCCGGGCCGTGGCGCGGTGCGCTGCCGACCACCGCGTCGCCGAGGACCAGCTCGTCATCGGCGGACGGTGAGGCCGGCTGAGACACTGACCGGCGTGAAGATCGTGGTCCTGACCGGTGCCGGCATCTCGGCCGAGAGCGGCGTGCCGACCTTCCGGGACGCGGACGGTCTCTGGGAGGGCCACCGGGTCGAGGACGTCGCGACGCCGGAGGCCTTCGACGCCGCGCCGTCGGTGGTGCACGCCTTCTACGACGCGCGCCGCGCCGCGCTGGCCGGCGTACGGCCGAACCCGGCGCACGTGGCCCTGGCCCGGCTCGAGCGGGAGCTCGGCGAGGACCTGCTGCTGGTCACCCAGAACATCGACGACCTGCACGAGCGCAGCGGCTCGCAGCGCGTGGTCCACATGCACGGCGAGCTGCTCTCGGCGCTGTGCACCGGGTGCCGGCGCCGGAGCCCGTTCGCGGGGGCGATGGCCGACCTGCCGCCGTGCCCGCGCTGCGGCATGCCGGGCCTGCGCCCCGACGTGGTGTGGTTCGGCGAGGTGCCGCTGCACATGGACCTGATCCTGGACGCGGTCGTCGAGGCCGACCTGTTCGTCTCGATCGGCACCTCGGGCGCGGTCTACCCGGCGGCGGGCTTCGTGCAGCAGGCCCGGGCCTACGGGGCCCGCACCCTCGAGCTCAACCTGGCGCCCTCCGAGGGCAGCCACTGGTTCCACGAGTCCCGGCAGGGACCGGCCGGCGTGCTCGTGCCGGACTGGGTGGAACGGGTCGTCTCCACCGGCTAGGGATCAGCCCAGGTCGAGCAGCGCACCGACGTGGGGCGCGAGCCTCAGCGTCGACCCGGACAGGGTGGCACCGCCGCCGGTCTCGAACAGCACGCCGGCGTCACCGACGCTGCCGTGCTCGCCCAGGTCGAGGGTCGCCTCGGCGTCGCCGAGGTTGAGCACCATCAGCGACGACCCCAGCCCGGCGGATGAGGTACGTCGCAGGGTGAAGACGCGCGACGCCTCGTCGGCGTGGGCGGTGACCGCACCGAACGACGGGTCGCTCAGCTCGGGGCGCGCACGCCGCAGTGCGGCGAGGCGGCGGTACGTCGCGAGCACCGTCGCGTGGCGGCCCCGGTCGAGCTCGGACCAGTCGAGCTTGGAGCGCTCGAACGTCGCCGGGTCCTGCGGGTCGGGCACGACGGCCTCGTCCCAGCCCATCTTGGCGAACTCGCCGATCCGGCCCCGGCGGGTCGCCTCGCCGATCTCGGGGTCGGTGTGGCTGGTGAAGAACTGGAACGGGGTCGAGGCCGCCCACTCCTCGCCCTGGAAGAGCATCGGGGTGAACGGCCCGCCCAGCGTCAGCAGCGCCGCGCAACCGAGGAGGTCGTCGTCGAGGTGGGCGGCCGGGCGGTCGCCGATCGCCCGGTTGCCGATCTGGTCGTGGTTGCTGTTGCACACGACCAGACGCCACGTCGGCATGTGCTCGACGTCGATCGCGCGGCCGTGGTCGGCCTCGCGGAACGAGGAGTACGACCCGTCGTGGAAGAAGCCCTTCTCGCACACCTTGGCCAGCGCCGAGAGCGGCTCGAAGTCGGCGTAGTAGCCGGCCGTCTCGCCGCTCAGCGCGACGTGCACGGCGTGGTGGAAGTCGTCGCTCCACTGCCCGTCGAGCCCACGGCCGCCGCCCTCGCGGGGCGTGACCATCGTGGTGTCGTTGAGGTCGGACTCGGCGATCAGGCTCAGCGGCCGCCCGAGCGAGGCGGACAGGGCGGCGGTCTCGACCGCCATCTGCTCCAGCAGGTGCACCGGCGAGTCGTCGACCAGCGCGTGCACGGCGTCGAGACGCAGCGCGTCGACGTGGTAGTCGCTGAACCACATCGCGACGTTGTCGAGGACGTAGCGGCGCACCTCCGCCGAGCCCTCCTGGTCGAGGTTGACCGAGTCGCCCCAGGTGTTCGAGCCGCTGGTCAGGTAGGGCCCGAACAGCGGCAGGTAGTTGCCGCTGGGCCCGAGGTGGTTGTAGACGACGTCCTGCACCACGCCCAGCCCGGCGGCGTGACAGGCGTCGACGAAACGCCGGTAGGCCTCGGGCCCGCCGTAGGTCTCGTCGACCGCGAACCAGCCGACCCCGTCGTAGCCCCAGTTGTGGGTGCCGTCGAAGGAGTTCACCGGCAGCAGCTCGACCAGGTCGACCCCGATCGAGACCAGGTGGTCGAGCCGGTCGATCGCGGCGTCGAGGGTGCCCGCCGGCGTGAAGGTGCCGACGTGCAGCTCGTAGACCACCGCGCCCGCCAGCTGACGCCCGGTCCACGCGTCGTCGCCCCAGGAGTACGCCGTGGCGTCGACGGTGCGCGACCGGCCGTGGACCCCGTCGGGCTGTCGCCGCGAGCGCGGGTCGGGCCGTACGTCGTCGGCGTCGTCGAGCAGGTAGCCGTAGTCGGTGTCGGCCGGCGGGACGGTGAGCACCTGCTCGGGCGACCACCAGCCGTCCTCGCCGCGCTCCATCGCGACAATGTCCTCGCCGAGCGAGAGACGCACGCGCGACGCCCGCGGCGCCCACACGTCGAACGGTCCGTGCACCGCCACGATCAGCTCTCCTTCACCAGCAGCGCGACGGGGTACGCCGCGAGCACGTCGTCGAGGTCGCCGGTCACGACCCGGTCGCTCACCAGGTCGCGCCAGGTGCCCGCGGGCAGGTCCAGCGCGGTCCCGGCCCAGCCGCCGAGCGAGCCCAGCGCCACCGGCAGCCGGGTCGCCACCGCGACCGCGCCGCCGCGGTCGAACGCGACGACGTGGTCGGCGGCCGGCCCGTGGGCGCTCACGGGGGTGTAGCCCTCGAACAGCTCGGGCCGGTCGCGGCGCAGCCGCAGGGCTGCCGCGGTGACCCGCAGCTTCGCGGTGCCGTCGTCGTCGGCCGACCCGCTCAGCGCACCCGTCCTCGAGCCGTCGTCCAGCCCGCTCAGCACGGCTGCCCGCCGCTCGAAGTCGACGGGGCGGCGGTTGTCGGGGTCGACCAGGCTCTGCTCCCACAGCTCGCTGCCCTGGTAGACGTCGGGCACCCCGGGGATCATCAGCCCGATCAGCTTGGCCGACAGCGCGTTGCTCCAGCCCGGGGCGGCCAGCTGGTCGACCAGGTTCGTGACCACCTCGCGCACGGCGGGCTCGTCCAGCGCCGCGTCGACCGCGGCGTGCACGGCCCGCTCGAAGGCCTCGTCGGGGGCGGTCCACGTGGTGCGGTCACCGGCCTCGCGCATCGCCTTCTCGGCGTAGCCGTGCAACCGCTCACGCAGATCGTCCGGCACGTCGCCGTCGGTCGTCGTGGCCGGCCAGGAGCCGACCACCGCCTGCCACAGCAGCGACCCGAAACCGGCGTCGGGCACGGGCGCCCGCTCGAGCAGCAGGCCCAGCGCGGACTCCCACAGCTCGGGCACCTCGGCGAGCACGGCGATCCGGGCGCGGGTGTCCTCGCCGCGCTTGGTGTCGTGGGTCGAGGCGGTCGTCATCGCGTGCGGCCACTCGGCCTGGCGCCGCCCCATCACCGCGTGGAAGTCGGCGGGCGACACCGAGAAGACCGACGGGTCGCCGCCGACCTCGGTCAGCGAGGTCAGGGCGGACCAGCGGTAGAACGCACAGTCCTCGACACCCTTGGCCATCACCATGCCGCTGGTCTGCTGCAGGCGACGCGCGGCCTCCGAGGCGGGGTCGCCGAGCGCTCCGCCGATCGCGTCGAGGGTCGCGGTGAGGTCGGGCCGGTGCGTGCGCGCCGAGTCCAGTGCCGCGTCGAGGTGCTCGCGGCCGGAGTCGGGGTCCTCAGGTCGCAGGTAGGAGCGGTAGACCCCGAAGCAGGCCAGCACCTCGGCGACGGCGTCGATGCACTGCTCGGCGCCGACCTCGTCGAGCAGCGCGGGACGCTGGCGGCCGAGGTCGCGCACGATGCGGCGTACCTCGCTGTGCAGAGCGGTGTCGGCGACCGTGCGCTTGGTGTCGTGGATCAGGGCGTGCCAGTCGCGCCGCTCTCCGGCGGGGAGGCCGCGAAGCCGCGCGTCGAGCCCGCTCAGCGGCACCTCGCCGGCCGGGTCGGTGAGCACCCGGTCGATCACGGACAGCGCGTCGTAGCCGGTGGTGCCGGCCGTCGCCCAGTCGGCGGGGAGGGCCTCACCGGGCTCGAGGATCTTCTCGACCAGCACGTAGGCGCCGCCGGTGACCTGCGCGAGGTCGTCGAGGTAGCCGCGCGGGTCGCGCAGCCCGTCCGGGTGGTCCACGCGCAGGCCGTCGACGAGTCCCTCGTCGAACCAGCGACGGATCTCGACGTGGCTGCGGGCCAGCACGTCGGGATCCTCGACGCGGATCCCCGCGAGGCTGTTGACGGCGAAGAAGCGGCGGTAGTTCAGCCCGGCGTCGGCCGTGCGCCAGCTCACCAGCTGGTAGGCCTGGCGGGCGTGCACGGCGTCCGCGTCGTCGCCGGGGCTCGCGGTGCCGGGCGCGATCGGGAACACGTGGTCGTGGTAGCGCAGCGTCAGCTCGCCCAGCGAGCCCTGGTCGACGCGCAGGTGGCCGATCGCACCCTCGGGGGCGTCGGCGGGGTGATCGGCGTCGAAGGCGAGGTCGTCGTCGCCGACCACCGGGATCCGGATGCGGTCGCCGCCGGCCTCCCAGTCGACGTCGAAGGCGGCGGCGAAGGCCGACTCCTTGCCCCGGGTGAGCAGGTCCCACCACCACGGGTTCTCGACCGGCGTCGCCACGCCGACGTGGTTGGGCACGACGTCGACGAGCACGCCCATGCCCAGCTCGCGGGCCCGGGCGCTCACCGCGGCCAGGCCCTCCCGACCGCCGCGGGAGGTGTCGACGCCGCTGTGGTCCACCACGTCGTAGCCGTGGCTGCTGCCGGGCTCGGCGGCGAGGATGGGGGAGAGGTAGACCCAGTCGGCCCCGAGGTCGGCCAGGTAGCCGAGCAGGTCGGCGACCCGGTGCAGGTCCTGGGTGGCGTCGACCTGGACGCGGTACGTCGAGGCCGGCACCCGCCGCGCGGGCCCGCCGGTCACAGGTCCTCCTGGTCGTTGTCCTTCTCGGCCTGGGCCTGGACCTCGGCGTACGCCGCGATCGAGGCGTCGACCGTGTCGTCCCAGGTCTCCTCCTCCTCGGTCCACTCCTGGAGCACGAGCACGCTGCGCGAAGCCATGGTGACGGTCGCGCCCGCAGCTATCGGGTCGTGCGCGTCGGAGCCGCGAGCGGTGTCGATCGCGACCTGCCAGCGCCCGGCGTACTCCTCGGGGGGCAGCGTGACCTCGGCGTCCTCGTGCGAGGCGTTGAAGTAGAGCAGGAAGTGGTCGTCGGTGATCACCTCGCCGCGGGCGTCGCGCCCGCGGATGCCGTGACCGTTGAGGTACATCCCGAGCGCCTTGCCGCCGGCGTCCCAGTCCTCCTCGGCCATCGGGTCGCCGTCGAGGTCGAGCCAGACGATGTCGTTGAGCCGCTCGCCGCTCGGGTCGTCGGCGTCGGTGCGCACCGTGGTCCCGGTGAAGAACCGCTTGCGCCGGAAGGTCGGGTGCTCGGCGCGCAGCCGGGCCACCGCCGCGGTGAACTCCACCAGCGGTCGGTCGACGCGGTCCCAGTGCATCCAGGCGATCTCGGAGTCCTGGGCGTAGGTGTTGTTGTTGCCGCCCTGGGTGCGCCCGGCCTCGTCGCCGTGCAGGATCATCGGCACGCCCTGGGAGAGCAGCAGCGTGGCGATCACGTTGCGCTGGGTGCGCGCCCGCAGGCGCAGCACGTCCTCGTCGTCGGTGGCGCCCTCCGCGCCGTGGTTCCACGAGCGGTTGTGGCTCTCGCCGTCGTTGTTGTCCTCGCCGTTGGCCTCGTTGTGCTTGTCGTTGTAGGAGACGAGGTCGCGCAGCGTGAAGCCGTCGTGGGCGGTGACGAAGTTGATGCTCGCGAACGGGCGGCGTCCGGACTGCTCGTAGAGGTCCGAGGACCCCGAGAGGCGGCTGGCGAACTCGCCCAGGGAGGGCTCACCGCGCCAGAAGTCGCGCACGACGTCGCGGTAGTCGCCGTTCCACTCCGACCACTGCGGGGGGAAGCCGCCCACCTGGTAGCCGCCGGGACCGATGTCCCAGGGCTCGGCGATCAGCTTGACCTGGCTCACCACCGGGTCCTGCTGGACGAGCTCGAAGAACGTGGCCAGCCGGTCGACCTCGTAGAACTCCCGGGCCAGGGTCGAGGCGAGGTCGAAGCGGAACCCGTCGACGTGCATCTCGGTGACCCAGTAGCGCAGCGAGTCCATGATCAGCTGCAGCGAGTGCGGGTGACGCACGTTGAGGCTGTTGCCGGTGCCGGTGTAGTCCATGTAGTAGCGCTCGTCGTCCTCGACGAGGCGGTAGTAGGCCTGGTTGTCGATGCCCTTCATGCTCAGCGTCGGGCCCATGTGGTTGCCCTCGGCGGTGTGGTTGTAGACCACGTCGAGGATCACCTCGATGCCGGCGGCGTGCATGGCCTTGACCATGGCCTTGAACTCCTGCACCTGGTGGCCGAGCTCCCCGGTGGCGGCGTACGAGGCGTGCGGGGCGAGGAAGGCGAGGGTGTTGTAGCCCCAGTAGTTGCGCAGACCCTGCTCGAGCAGGGTGGAGTCCTGGATGAACTGGTGGACCGGCATCAGCTCGATCGCGGTGACGCCGAGCTTGGTCAGGTGCGTCGTGATCGCGGGGTGCGCGAGGCCCGCGTAGGTGCCGCGCAGCTCGTCGGGGACCTCGGGGTGCAGCTGTGTGAGGCCCTTGACGTGCGCCTCGTAGATGACGGTGTCGTTGTACTCGACGCGGGGGTGACGATCGCCCTCCCAGTCGAAGAACGGGTTGATCACGACCCCGAGCGTCATGTGGGCCGCGGAGTCCTCGTCGTTGCGCGAGTCCGGGTCGCCGAAGGTGTAGGAGAACAGGCTCTGGTCCCACTCGATCTCGCGGTGGGTGGCCTTGGCGTAGGGGTCGAGCAGCAGCTTGGCCGGGTTGCAGCGCTGGCCGGCCTCGGGGTTCCACGGGCCGTGGACGCGGAAGCCGTAGCGCTGGCCCGGCTGCACGCTCGGCAGGTAGCAGTGCCACACGAAGGCGTCGACCTCGGCGAGGGGGACCCGGGTCTCGACCAGGTCGTCGCCGGGGGTCTCCGGGTCGTCGAAGAGGCACAGCTCGACGGCGTCGGCCACCTCGCTGAAGATCGCGAAGTTGGTGCCGCTCCCGTCGAAGGTGGCCCCGAGGGGGTAGGGCTGGCCCGGCCAGGTCTCTATCGTCACGTCTTCCTCCGCTTCAGCATTTGGATCGATCAAAGCACACGCGCACGGGGCGCGGACCCACCCCGGAGGCGGACCCGGTCCTATGACAGCAGACCGGTGCCGTCGGACTCCTCCCCGGCGCCGGGCCGGGGCACGAGCCCCGGGCTGCCGAGCTGAGCCCAGCCTGGCCTTGCTTGCGTGGCCCTCGGGCGTTGCGCAGGATCGGGGCATGACCACCGACGCCACGGACGTGGAGCTGCCCGGCACCCCGCAGATCGGGCCCCACGACGACGAGCCGCACACCGACGGGCTCAACAACCGCCTCAGCTGGGTGCGGGCCGGCGTGCTCGGGGCCAACGACGGCATCGTGTCGACCGCCGGCATCGTCGTCGGGGTCGCCGGGGCGACGGCGGCCCGCTCGAGCATCGTCGTGGCCGGCATCGCCGGCCTGGTCGCCGGGGCGATGAGCATGGCGGCCGGCGAGTACGTCTCCGTCTCGACCCAGCGCGACTCGGAGCGGGCCCTGCTCGACAAGGAGCGCCGCGAGCTCGCCGAGGACCCCGAGCACGAGCTCGCCGAGCTCGCCGGGATCTACGCCGGCAAGGGCCTCTCGGAGGACCTCGCCCTCCAGGTCGCCGAGCAGCTGACGGCGCACGACGCGCTCGGCGCCCACGCCGAGGCCGAGCTGGGCATCGATCCCGACGACCTGACCAGCCCGTGGGCCGCCGCGTTCGCGTCGATGGTCAGCTTCACCGTCGGCGCACTCCTGCCGCTGCTGACGATCCTGCTCCCGGCCGGCACCCGGATCCCCGTGACCTTCGTCGCGGTCGCGGTCGCCCTGGCCGGCACCGGCTTCCTGAGCGCCAACCTGTCCTTCGGCCCGACGCGCAGAGCGGTCCTGCGCAACGTGCTCGGCGGGGTCTTCGCGATGCTGATCACCTTCGCCATCGGCAGCCTGGTCGGCACCCGGATCGGGTGAGCGGGCCGGTGGGCACCAGCCTGAGGGTCTTCGTCGCGCTGCGACCGGACCCGACGCAGGTCGAGCACCTCGAGGCGTTCCTCGAGCCACGCCTCGATCACGGCCGCGCCGACGGTCTGCGCTGGAGCCCGTCGGAGCAGTGGCACGTCACGCTCGCCTTCGCCGCGGCTGCCGAGGACCACCGCCTCGAGGAGGTCGGCGAGCGGCTGGAGGCCCTCGGACGGCGCTGCGACGACCTCGCGTGGGGCATCGGTGGAGGCGGCGCCTTCCCCGACCCCTCGCGGGCCAGGGTCCTGACGGCGGGCATCGCGGTCTCCGGGCCCGGCCGCACGACGCTCGAGCGGCTCTCGACGGGTGCGCGCACCGCCCTCGCGACCGCCGGGATCCGCGTCGACGGGACCCGCTTCCGCCCGCACCTGACCCTGGCCCGGCGCAGCCGGCCCGCCGAGGTCAGCTCCTGGGTGCGTCTGCTCGAGGGCTACGCCGGCCCGACGGCGTACGCCGGGGAGCTCGAGCTGGTCGCCTCCCACCTGGGCGAAGGTCCACGCGGCGGTCCTCGCCACGAGGTGCTGGCGACCTGTGCCCTCGGTGCGCCGCAGAGCCGCTGGTGGCTCGCGTGACCTCGGTGTGAGCCGGCCGGGCGCTCTGCTCAGCCGGCGACGCCGTACAGCCGGTCCCCGGCGTCGCCGAGGCCGGGGACGATGTAGCCGAGCTCGTTGAGCCGCTCGTCCATCGCGGCGGTGACGACCGTGATCGGGACGGCGTGGTCGCCGAGCGCGTCCTCGAGCCGGGCGATGCCCTCGGGGGCGCTGAGCAGGCAGATCACGGTGATGTCGTCGGCGCCGCGGGCGGTGAGGAACTCGATCGCGGCCACCAGCGTGCCGCCGGTCGCCAGCATGGGGTCGAGCACGTAGCACTGACGCCCGGAGAGGTCCTCGGGCAGCCGCTCGGCGTACGTCGAGGCCGCCAGCGTCTCCTCGTTGCGCACCATCCCGAGGAAGCCGACCTCGGCGGTCGGCAGGAGCCGCATCATGCCGTCGAGCATCCCGAGCCCGGCGCGCAGGATCGGCACGACCAGCGGCTTGGGGCTCGCCAGGCGGGTGCCGGTGGTCGGCGAGACCGGCGTGACGATGTCGTAGGGCGCCACCCGCACCTCACGCGTCGCCTCGTAGGCCAGCAACGTGACCAGCTCGTCGGCGAGTCGTCGGAAGGTCGGCGAGTCGGTGTCCTGGTCGCGCAGCACCGTGAGCTTGTGGGCGACGAGCGGGTGGTCCACGACCTGGGTGCGCATGGCGAGACCCTAGTGGGGTCGGTGCGCGGTGGGGCCGGTGCGCGAGGATCAGCAGGCGGACTCGTCGGTGCCGGCGTCGAGCGCGGGTGCGTCGGTGCTCGACCTGTTGGGGGCGCTGGTGTCGAAGTGGCGCAGCCAGTCCATCTGCATGCGCGAGCGGTTCATGTCGGCCCCCGCGACCCCGACCATCGCGAAGCGCACGGTCATCGCGACCCCGGGGAGCGCCTCGGGGCGGGTCTCGGTGCGCACGACGTGGGCGTCGACGAACCACGAGACCCGTTGGTGGCGGACCTCCACGGCGTAGGTGTGCCAGCGGTCGTCGGTCGGGACCGCGGTGGTGCCGGCGAGCACCGGCTCGGTGGCGGCGAAGGAACGGTCGGGCAGCGTCCGGGTGCCGAGGCGTACGCCGGCCCCGGCCGCGGTGTCCGCACCGGCGTCGGTGACGTAGTCCTCCAGCGTCACGTCCTGCCCGCCGCAGTGCGACTGCGCACGCCGCCGCGGCACGAGCGAGGTCGTCACGCGGTAGTCGGTGCCGTCGGTCTCGTAGCGGCGGGAGCGAAGCCGGATCTCCCAGCGCCCGACCCGGCTGCCGGGGGCGGTCCGGGTCGCGACCAGGGTGCCGCGCGAGGTGGTGTTCAGCGTCAGCATCCCGTTCTGGTTGACGACCGTGCCGCGCCCGCGCACCTTCCACCGCTCGGCGGGCAGCTCCCCGACGAAGGTCTCGTCGTAGACCAGGCCCCCGCCGGACCACCAGCCGAAGGTGCTGCCCGCGTTGACCGGCCCCGGCTCCTCTCCGGCGTGGTCGGCCTGCGCCGACGGCGCGACGCACAGCGGGGTGAGCAGCGCGAGCAGGGCGAGAAGACCGACCGGGGGGCGGCGGGGGAGGCGGGGGAGCATGCCGGGACCGTACGCCGTCCCGCGCGCCGAGGTGCCAACTTCTGCGAGCCCAGGTGCCAACTTCTGCGAGCCGAGGTTCCGGTCTTTGCGGGTCGAGGTGACGGTCTCGGCTGCCGGTCGCCTCGCGGGGTGAGAACCGGATGGACCGCTCGGGCAGCGTCTGCCACGCTGCAGGTGGTGGCCGGTCGACCACTGCCCGGTGCGTACGCCTGCGGAGGACGACATGGACGACGAGCTCGAGGCGGTCGACTTCGCCGTCGCGGCCTACCGCCACGACGGCGAGTGGCGCGTCGACGAGCTGGTCCTGGACCACCTCGAGGACGCGACCGCCCTGGTCGGGGCCCTGCGGCGACTGCCCGGCGAGTCGGGGTCGATCGGGATGGTCGCGGTCGACGAGGACTGGTTCCTGCTCGCACGGGTGCAGGGCGCCGAGGTCCGGCTCGTGCTCTCCGACGTGACCGCGGCCCAGGAGTGGGACCTCGCCGACTCCGCCGTCGAGATGCTCGGCCTGCTCGGGGTGCGGGTGCCCGACGACGAGGACCTCGATGCCGCGGACGACGACGCGTCCCTTCCCGCGGGACACCTCGACCTGCTCGCCGACCTCGGGCTGCCGGCCGCTGACCTGGGCGAGATGATCGACGACGTGGACTCCTTCCCCGACGAGGTGTGCGCCGAGGTCGCCGAGCGCCTCGGGTTCGGAGACCTCTTCGACGACCTGCTCGACGAGTCCGCCGGGCTGACCCCCGCCTGAGCGTGACCGCGACGAGCACCGCGGACCGCTGGTCCGCGCCGATGCGCGAGGCGCTGGCCGAGGCGCGAGCCGCGCTGAGCACCCACGACGTGCCGATCGGGGCGGTCGTCGTCGCCGCCGACGGCAGCATCCTCGGCCGGGGTCGCAACGTGCGGGAGGCCGAGGGCGACCCGACCGGTCACGCGGAGGTCGTCGCCCTGCGGGCCGCCGCCACCGTCCGCGGCGGGTGGCGCCTGAGCGGCTGCACGCTGGTCGTCACCCTCGAGCCGTGCACGATGTGTGCGGGTGCCGCGGTGCTCGCCCGGGTCGACCGCGTCGTCCTCGGCGCCTACGACGTCAAGGCGGGGGCCGTCGGCAGCCTCTGGGACGTCGTCCGCGACCGCCGGCTCAACCACCGCCCCGAGGTGGTCACCGGGGTGCTGGCGCAGGAGTCGGCCGCGCTGCTCGAGCACTTCTTCAGCGGGCACCGCGACGCGTGACGGTCTCGGCCGCCGCGGTGACGGCGCGGCCGGCGGCCTCGACCAGGCCGACCCCGCAGGCGAGGTACGCCGCCAACGTGCCGGCCAGCGCGTCCCCGGCGCCGGTGGTGTCGACGACCTCGACCGAGGGCGCGGGCACCCGGGTGAGCCCGTCGGCGTCGGCGACGACCGCCCCGCGGGCACCCAGGGTGAGCACCACCGAGCGTGCCCCGGTCAGTCTGCGCAGCTCGACCGCCTCCGTCGTCCCGAGCTCGGCCGCCTCCGACTCGTTGACCATCAGCGGGTCGGCCGCGGCGAGGGTCGACGGTGCGACGTCGACGACCGGGGCGAGGCTGAGCACCAGGCGCGCGCCGCGGTCCGACGCGCGCGCCGCGGCGTCGGCGACCGCCCCGCCCGCCTCGGTCTGCGCCAGCACGACGTCGGCGCCCGCCACGGCCGCAGCCACCTCGGTGGCGCTGAGGGTGGCGTTGGCCCCGCTGCCGACGACGATGGAGTTCTCCCCGTCGGGCGTCACCAGGATCAGCGCCACCCCCGTCGCCTCGTCGTCGCGCACCGCGACCGCGGCGACGTCGACCCCCGCCGCGACGAGGGCGCGGACCTGCTCGTCGCCCGCGGCGTCGCGCCCGACCGCACCGCACAGCGCGACCGCGACCCCGGCGACGTCGGCCCGGGCGGCGGCGACGGCGGTGTTCGCGGCCTTCCCGCCAGGGGCGTACGTCGGTCCGTCACCGACCACGGTCTCGCCGTCGCCCGGACGACGGGCCGCCCGCACCACGACGTCCTGGTTGATCCCGCCCACGACGAGCAGCCGCACCGGCCGATCAGCCACGCGTGGACCCCCGCACGACGAGCTCCGGGGTGAAGACGACCTGCTGGTGGCGGTGGTCGGGGTCGTGGGCCTCCTCCAGCAGCAGCCCGGTCGCGGTGCTGCCCAGCAGCCGACGCGGCTGGCGCACGGAGCTCAGCGGCACCGCCGCCGCGGCGGCGAACTCGATGTCGTCGTAGCCGACGATCGCCAGCTCCTCGGGGACGCGACCCCCGTGCGCGATGGTCTGCTGGAGCAGTCCGAGCGCGAGGAGGTCGTTGGCGCAGAAGGCGGCCGTCGGACGGCCGGTCGCGGGCATCGCGGTGAGCCGGTCCCCGGCTGCGCGTCCTTCGGCGACCGTCAGGGCCACCGTCTCGACCACGACGAGGTCGCGCTCGTCGTGTCCGGCCGCGGCCCAGGCGCCGCGGGCCCCCTCGAGGCGATCGCGGACCTGACCCAGGCTCGAGGGCCCTCCCACGAAGGCCACCCTGCGGTGGCCGAGCTCGAGCAGGTGCTCGACGGCGAGCCGGCCTCCGTGGCGGTCGTCGACGCTGACCGAGCACAGGTCCGCGGCCCGACGGGTGCGGTCGACGACGACCACCGGCGTCCCACGCCGGGAGACCGCGGCCAGCACGGGCGAGTCGGGGTCGACCGGCGTCACCAGGATCCCCTGCACCCGCTGCTGCTCGAGGTGGCCGAGGTAGGCCTGCTCCCGCTCGACCCGCTCCCCGGAGTTGCACAGGAAGACCGAGAGCGACGCCGCCTCGGCTACGCCCTCGATGCCACCGGCGACGTCGGTGAAGAACGGGTTGCCGGCGTCGAGCACGACGTAGGCGATCACGTTGCTGCGGCCGACCCGCAGGGCGCGGGCCGACTCGTTGCGCACGAACCCGAGGTCGGCCATGGCCTGCTCGACCCGGCCGCGCGTCGCGGGGGAGACCACGTCGGGGCGGTTCAGCACGTTGGAGACGGTGCCCAGGGAGACGCCGGCGACCGCGGCGACCTCCTTGACGCCGGCCTGGCGGGCTGAGGCTGCACGCCATCCGTCCGCGCTCATGTCCCTCCTCGGCCGGTCCGGTCGTCCGGGGAGGGCGGATGCGCCCCGGAAGCCCGAATTGAAACGATTCTGACACAACCCTTGACGTCTGTGAGCAACCTCACCTAGGTTTCCACCTACCCAGTTTGAAACCTTTCAATGCAAGGAGCGGGACGATGGCCGACACGCCGGTACCGACCCTCGAGCTGCGCGGTGTGGCGAAGGCCTTCGGTGCCGTCCTCGCGCTCTCCTCGGGCACGATGAGCGTCCAGCCCGGCTCCATCCACGCGCTGGTGGGCGAGAACGGCGCGGGCAAGTCGACGCTGGTCAAGGTCGTCGCCGGGGTGCACCGGCGCGACGCCGGCACGTTCCGCTTCCGTGGCGAGGACGTCGACTTCACCTCGACCGCGGAGTCGAAGGCCGCGGGCATCGCGGTGATCTACCAGGAGCCCACGCTCTTCCCCGACCTGTCGGTCACCGAGAACATCTTCATGGGCCGTCAGCCCCTCGGCGCCGGTCGCCGCATCGATCGGCGTGCGATGCACGTCGAGGCGCTGGCCCTCTTCGCACGGCTCGGGGTCGCCATCGACCCGCGGCGCCCGGCTCGGGGCCTCTCGATCGCCGACCAGCAGATCATCGAGATCGCCAAGGCGATCTCGCTCGACGCCGCGCTGCTGGTGATGGACGAGCCGACCGCGGCACTGAGCGGGGTCGAGGTCGAGCGGCTGTTCAGCGTCGCACGGAGCCTGCGCGACGAGGGCCGCGCGCTGGTCTTCATCTCCCACCGCTTCGACGAGGTCTTCTCGCTGTGCGACACGGTCACCGTCATGCGCGACGGCGCCTACGTCGCCACCCACGCGATCGTCGAGACCGACGTCGACGAGGTCGTCGCCCAGATGGTGGGCCGCGAGGTCGGCGAGCTGTTCCCCAAGATCGCGGCACCGGTCGGCGAGGTCGTCCTCGAGGTCGAGGGCCTCAGCCGCGCCGGCACCTTCCACGACGTCTCGTTCGTCGTGCGCGAGGGCGAGATCGTCGCTCTCGCCGGCCTGGTCGGCGCCGGACGCAGCGAGATCGCCCGGGCGATCTTCGGCGTCGACGCCTACGACTCCGGCCGCGTCCGGGTCGCCGGCCAGCCCCTGGCTGCGCGCAGTCCGCGCGCCTCGATCGCGGCCGGCATCGGGTTCGTGCCCGAGGACCGTCGCCAGCAGGGCCTGGTCACCGAGGGATCGGTGGCGCGCAACGTCGCCAGCGTGATCCGGCGCGGCCTGTCCCGCGGTGGTCTGCTCACCGCCCGGGCCGAGAACGCCGCCGCCGCCCCGTGGGCAGGCCGGCTCGAGGTGAAGACCAACGCGCTCGACATGCGCGCGACCACGATGAGCGGCGGCAACCAGCAGAAGGTGGTCATCGCCAAGTGGCTGGCCACCCATCCCCGGCTGCTGTTCATCGACGAGCCCACGCGCGGCATCGACGTCGGCACCAAGGCGGAGGTCCACCGGCTGCTCTCCGAGCTCGCCGGCGAGGGCCTGGCCATCGTGATGATCTCCTCCGAGCTCCCGGAGGTGCTCGGCATGGCCGACCGCGTCCTGGTCGTCTGCGAGGGCCGCGTCAGCGCCGAGCTCGACCGGAGCGAGGCCACCCCGGAGACGATCATGCGTGCCGCCACCCGCAGCGTGGCGGAGGTCAGCGCATGAGCCGCCTCGCCCTCCTGCTGCGCTCCCGCGAGGTCGCGGTCGCCCTGGTGCTCGTCGTGATCGTCGCGCTCAGCACGCTGAGCTCGCCGTCCTTCCTGTTCAGCTCCGACGGCTTCCGCAACCTGCTGGTGACGCCCTCGCTGCTGCTCCTGCTCGCGGTCGGGCAGACCGTCGTGATCGTCACCCGCAACGTCGACCTCTCGGTCGGCTCGGTCCTGGGGCTGACGGCGTACCTGACCGGTCGGCTCTTCGTCGACCACCCCGGGCTGCCCGTCGTCGCGGTCTTCGCCGCCGGTCTGCTGCTCGGGGCGGTGCTCGGCCTCCTCAACGGCGTCCTGGTCGCCCTCGCCAAGGTGCCCGCGCTGGTGATCACCCTCGGCACGCTCTACGTCTACCGCGGCATCTTCCTCACCTGGGCCGGCAGCGACCGGATCAACGCCTCCGACATGCCCTCGGGGTTCCTCTCGCTCGGCACCAGCAGCGTGCTGGGCATCCCCGTCCTGACGATCCTCGCCCTCGTCGTGCTCGGTCTCGTCGGCCATCACCTCCATTCCGCGCGCAGCGGTCGCGAGCTGTACGCCATCGGCTCCGACCCCGACGCGGCGCGGCTCTACGGTCTGCCCGTCACCCGCCGCGTCCTGACGGCCTTCGTGCTCAGCGGCGCGCTCGCCGGTCTCGCCGGAGTGGTGTACGCCGCGCGCTACGGCACCGTGAGCAGCGGCGCGGGACTGAGCATCGAGCTGCAGGCCGTCGGCGCCGCCGTGATCGGCGGGGTCGCCATCTTCGGCGGCAGCGGCAGCGTGTGGGGCGCCGCGATCGGCGCCTTCCTGCTGGTCACCATCAACCGGGCCCTGCCGATCGTCGGGATCCAGGACTTCTGGCAGCAGGCCGTCGTGGGCGCCCTGATCCTGGCCGCGATCGTGCTGGACCGGGTGCTCTCGGCCCGCCAGGAACGACGCCTGGCCGCACGGCGCGAGGTCGAGTCGGCCGCGTCGCCACGACCGGGCGCACCCCCGGTCCCGTCCGAGCAGGAGGTCCCCGCATGAGCACCGCGACCCCGACCCGCCCCGGCGGGTCCGAGGAGGCCGGCTCCTCCGGCGCCCTGCCGCGACGCTACGCGGCGTACTCGCGTCCGCTGTGGCAGCGGGCGCTGCTCACCCGCGAGTTCGCGATCATCACGCTCCTGCTGGTCGTCTACCTCTACTCCCTGGTGCAGGTGCCGTTCTTCGACGGTCCGCTGACGCTGTTCTACCTGTTCCTCGACATCGCCCCGATCCTGCTGATCGCGCTGCCGATGACGATGATCATCGTGACCGGCGAGATCGACCTGTCGGTGGCCAGCGTCGTCGGGCTCTCCAGCGTCATGGTCGGGGTGCTCCACCAGGACGCCGGGCTGTCGATCCCGGTCGCCGGGCTGGTCGCGATCGCGGTCGGCGTGGTGTGCGGGGCGCTGAACGGCGTCCTGGTCGCCTACGTCGGGCTCCCCTCCCTCGCGGTCACCATCGGCACGTTGGCGCTCTACCGCGGCATCGCCGTCGGGCTCCTCGGCACGACGGCGGTCACCGACTTCCCCGAGCGCTGGACCGACCTGGCCACGCAGCGCATCGTCGAGGGCGGGAGCGTCCCGGTGATCATCGTGCCGTTCCTGCTCCTGCTCGCGGTCTTCACCTGGCTGCTGCACTTCTCGACCTTCGGACGGGGCGTCTACGAGATCGGGCTCAACGACGAGGCCGCGCACTTCACCGGCGTCGACGTGGCCCGCACCAAGCTCGTCCTCTTCGTGCTCGCCGGCGCGGTCTCGGCGTTCGCGGGCATCTACTTCACGCTGCGCTACGGCTCCGCACGCGGCGACAACGCCAGCGGCCTGGAGCTGCAGGTGATCGCGGCGGTCCTGCTCGGAGGCGTCTCGATCTTCGGCGGTCGGGGCGCCCTGCACGGCGTCGTGGCCGGCGTCGTGCTGATCGGGGTGATCTCCAGCGCGATGCGGCTGGAGAGCTACCCGGTGAACGTGATCAACATCGTGATCGGCGTGCTGCTCGTGCTCTCCGTGATCTCCACCAGCCTGCTCGCCTGGGTCTCCGGACTCCGGGCGAGCAGGAGACGAGGACGCGCCGCCGGCGCGCCCGACGGCGTACCGACCCCCGGACGCTGAGGACCGTGACGCACACCCGTGCCCACGACGACGAAAGGCACCACCCATGAAGCAGACCCACCGCCGGCTCCCCGCCCTCGCGGCCATGGCCCTCGTCACCGGTCTGGCGCTGAGCTCCTGCGGCAGCAGCGAGAGCAGCGCGGGCGACTCGGGCTCCGGCTCGGGCAGTGACAGCGCGACGATCACGTTCCTGCCCAAGAACCTCGGGAACCCCTACTTCGACGCGAGCGCCACGGGCGGCGAGGACGCCACGAAGGCCTTCGGTGGCACCTTCGACCAGGTCGGGCCGGACACCGCCTCCCCGGACGCCCAGGTCTCGTTCATCAACACCGTCGCGCAGCAGGGCGTCGACGGGCTGGTGGTCTCCGCCAACGACCCCACCGCGATCTGCGACGCGCTCGACGAGGCGCGCACGGCGGGCACGAAGGTCGTCACCTTCGACTCCGACACCGATCCCGAGTGCCGCGACCTGTTCGTCAGCCAGGCCGACGCCGACGGCATCGCCCAGTCCGAGGTCGACCTGATGGCCGACCAGATCGGCGGCTCGGGCCAGGTCGCGATCCTCTCGGCCGCGGCCAACGCGACCAACCAGAACGAGTGGATCAAGCTCATGGAGTCCTACGCCGCGAGCGAGTACCCCGACATGGAGATCGTCGAGACCGTCTACGGCAACGACGACGACCAGACCTCCTTCGACAAGACCGCCGCGCTGCTGCAGTCCTATCCCGACCTCAAGGGCATCATCAGCCCGACCACGGTGGGCATCGCCGCCGCCGCACGCTACCTGTCGACCTCCGAGGCGAAGGGCGACGTCGCGCTGACCGGGCTCGGCACGCCGAACCAGATGCGGGAGTACGTCAAGGACGGCACCGTCACCGCGTTCGCCCTGTGGAACCCCGAGGAGCTCGGCTACCTCGCGGCGTACGCCGCCGACGCCCTGGTCAGCGGCGAGGTCGACGGCGCCGAGGGCGACACGTTCTCGGCCGGCGACCTCGGCGACTACACGGTCGGCGCCGACGGCGTCGTCGTGCTCGGCGACCCGACGGTCTTCGACAAGTCGAACATCGACGACTTCGACTTCTGAGCCGACGTCGACGCCGCAGGGACGAGGAGGCCGGCCGTGACGCGCTACTGCTTCGAGCTGCGGGTGCGCCCCGAGCGCATCGAGGAGTACGTCGAGCGCCACCGGAGCGTGTGGCCCGAGATGCTCGAGGCCCTCGAGCGCACGGGCTGGCGCCGCTACTCCCTGTTCCTGCGGCCCGACGGGCTGCTCGTGGGCTACGTCGAGTGCGACGACCTGGCCGCGGCCCAGGCCGCCATGGCGGCGACCGACGTCAACGCCCGCTGGCAGTCGGAGATGGCCCCGTTCTTCACCGGCACCGACGGCCGGCCGCCCGACCAGGCCCTGAGCCTGCTCGAGGAGGTCTTCCACCTCGAGGACCAGCTCGCCCTCCTTCCAGCCACGCGGCCCGAGTCCGCACGCGACGAGTCCGCACGAGACGAGGCAGTGACATGACCACCCCCTTCGCCGACATCACCGACCGCCTGGCCGGTCTGGCCCTGGAGGTCCCCTCCTGGGCCTACGGCAACTCCGGCACCCGGTTCAAGGTCTTCGGCAGCCCCGGCACCCCACGCAGCGTCGAGGAGAAGATCGCCGACGCGGCCGAGGTCCACCGCCACACCGGCCTCGCCCCGAGCGTGGCCCTGCACATCCCGTGGGACCGCTGCGAGGACTACGCCGCACTGGGCAAGCACGCGGCCGACCTCGGGGTCCGGCTCGGCACGGTCAACTCCAACACCTTCCAGGACGACGACTACAAGCTCGGCAGCCTCACGCACCTCGAGGCCGGCGTGCGGCGCAAGGCGATCGACCACCACCTGGAGTGCCTCGAGATCATGCGTGCGACGGGCTCGCGCGACCTCAAGATCTGGCTGGCGGACGGCACCAACTACCCCGGCCAGGCCGACCTGCGCGGACGCCAGGACCGGCTCGCGGACTCACTGGCCGAGATCTACGCCCACCTGCAGCCCGAGCAGCGGATGGTGCTGGAGTACAAGTTCTTCGAGCCGGCGTTCTACCACACCGACGTGCCGGACTGGGGCACCTCCTACGCCCAGGTCAGCGCCCTGGGACCCCAGGCCGTCGTGTGCCTCGACACCGGCCACCACGCGCCGGGCACCAACATCGAGTTCATCGTGATGCAGCTGCTGCGGCTCGGCAAGCTCGGGTCGTTCGACTTCAACTCGCGCTTCTACGCCGACGACGACCTCATCGTCGGGGCGGCCGACCCGTTCCAGCTGTTCCGGATCATGGTCGAGGTCATCCGTGGTGGCGGGCTCGACGCGGACTCCGGCGTGGCGCTGATGCTCGACCAGTGCCACAACATCGAGGAGAAGATCCCCGGCCAGATCCGCTCGGTGCTCAACGTCCAGGAGATGACCGCGCGCGCCCTGCTCGTCGACCAGGCCGAGCTCGCCGAGGCCCAGCAGGCCGGCGACGTGCTCGGCGCCAACGCGGTGCTGATGGACGCCTTCTACACCGACGTGCGCGGCGACCTCGCCGCGTGGCGCGAGCACCGAGGGCTCCCCGCCTCCCCGGTGCGCGCGTACGCCGAGTCCGGCTACCAGGCCCGCATCGAGGCCGACCGGGTCGGCGGCACGCAGCTGTCCTGGACCTGAGCCGCACGACCACCCCACACCGCACCCCGACCCGAGGACGACACCGACCATGACCAACCCGGCCGCAGCCGACCTGATCGCCCGCTCGAACCGCCTCGGCGCCGAGGCGAAGAACACCAACTACGCCGGCGGCAACACCTCCGCGAAGGGCACCGAGACCGACCCCGTGACGGGCGAGCCGGTCGAGCTGCTGTGGGTCAAGGGCTCCGGCGGCGACCTCGGCACCCTGACCGAGACCGGCCTCGCCGTGCTCCGGCTGGACCGCGTGCGGGCGCTCGTCGACGTCTACCCGGGCGTGGAGCGGGAGGACGAGATGGTCGCGGCGTTCGACTACTGCCTGCACGGCAAGGGCGGTGCGGCTCCCTCCATCGACACCGCCATGCACGGCCTCGTCGACGCCCCCCACGTCGACCACCTGCACCCCGACTCCGGCATCGCCATCGCCACGGCCCGGGACGGCCGCGAGCTGACGACCACGATCTTCGGCGAGGAGGTCGTCTGGGTGCCGTGGCGCCGACCGGGCTTCCAGCTCGGTCTGGACATCGCCGAGATCAAGGAGAAGAACCCGCAGGCCCGCGGCTGCATCCTCGGCGGTCACGGCATCACCGCGTGGGGGCAGACCAGCGAGGAGGCCGAGGCCGCCTCGTCGTGGATCATCGACACCGCCGCCGCCTACATCGCCGAGCACTCCCGCGCCGAGCCGTTCGGCCCCGCCCTGGAGGGGTACGCCGCTCTGGCGCCGGCCGAGCGCCGGGCCCGGGCGGCCGCACTGGCGCCCACCATCCGTGGACTCGCCTCGGCCGACCGGGCGATGGTCGGTCACTTCACCGACGCCGACGTGGTCCTCGACTTCCTCGCCGCGAGCGAGCACCCCCGTCTGGCCGCGCTCGGGACCTCCTGCCCCGACCACTTCCTGCGCACGAAGGTCAAGCCCCTCCTGCTGGACCTGCCGCCCACGGCCGACGTCGAGGCGTGCCGGGAACGGCTCGAGGAGCTCGCGGTGGCCTACCGCGAGGACTACCAGGGCTACTACGAGCGCCACGCCACGCCCGACTCGCCGGCGATCCGGGGCAAGGACCCGCTCGTCGTGCTGGTCCCGGGGGTGGGGATGTTCAGCTTCGGCAAGGACAAGCAGACCGCCCGCGTCGCCGGCGAGTTCTACGTCAACGCCATCAACGTGATGCGCGGCGCGGAGGGGCTCTCGACGTACGACCCGATCGACGAGGCGGAGAAGTTCCGCATCGAGTACTGGGCGCTCGAGGAGGCCAAGCTGCAGCGGATGCCCGCACCCAGGCCGCTGGCCACCCGGGTCGCCCTGGTCACGGGCGCCGCCTCGGGCATCGGCAAGGCGACCGCCGCGAAGCTCGCCGCCCAGGGTGCGTGCGTCGTGATCGCCGACCTCTCGCTGGAGGCGGCCCAGGGGGCGGCCGCCGCGATCGGGTCGACCGACGTCGCCGTCGGTGTCCAGGTCGACGTCAGCGACGCCGACGCCGTACGGGCCGCCGTCGACGAGGCCGTGCTGGCCTTCGGTGGGGTCGACCTCGTGGTCAACAACGCGGGTCTCTCGCTGTCGCGGTCCCTGCTCGAGACCTCCGAGGCCGACTGGGACCGCCAGCACGACGTGATGGCCAAGGGCTCGTTCCTGGTCACGCAGGCCGCGGCGCGCGTGATGATCGCCCAGCGGATGGGCGGCGACGTCATCTACATCTCCTCCAAGAACGCGGTCTTCGCCGGACCCAACAACGTCGCCTACGGCGCCGCCAAGGCCGACCAGGCCCACCAGGTGCGCCTGCTCGCCGCCGAGCTGGGCGAGCACGGCATCAAGGTCAACGGGGTGAACCCCGACGGCGTGGTCCAGGGCTCCGGCATCTTCGCCGGCGGCTGGGGCGCCAACCGCGCGGCCGTCTACGGCGTGGACGAGCAGGACCTCGGGAAGTTCTACGCCCAGCGCACCATCCTCAAGCGCGAGGTGCTGCCGGAGAACATCGCCAACGCCGTCTTCGTCCTGTGCGGCCCCGACCTCTCCCACACCACGGGCCTGCACGTCCCGGTCGACGCCGGGGTCGCGGCCGCGTTCCTGCGGTGAGCGCCCTGCGGGTCGCGGCCGTCGACCTCGGCGCCACCTCGGGGCGGGTCATGGTCGGCACCGTCGCCACCGGTGACGGGGGCGACCGCCTCGAGCTCGAGGAGGTCCACCGCTTCCCCAACGGTGCCGTACGCGTCGGCGACGGACTGTTCTGGGACGTCCTCGGCCTGCACCGCGAGGTCCTCGTGGGTCTGCGACGGGCGGTGGCGGCCGGCCACCTCGACGCGGTCGGCATCGACTCGTGGGCCGTCGACCACGGCCTGCTCGACCGGGACGGCCACCTGCTGGGCAACCCCTGGAGCCACCGCGACGCCCGCACCGACGGAGTGGCCGAGCAGGTGGCGCAGGTGGTGAGCCCGGCCGAGCAGTACGCCGTCAACGGCCTGGCCGCGCTGCCCTTCAACACCGTCTACCAGCTCTACGCCGCCCGCGGCACCGCCGCTCTCGAGTCGGCCCGGACCCTGCTGCTGCTGCCGGACCTGCTGGCCTACTGGCTCACGGGCCACGTCGGCGCCGAGCGGACCAACGCCTCGACCACCGGGCTGCTCGACGTCAGGCGCGGCGACTGGTCGACCGACCTCGCCCACCGCCTGGGGCTGCCCGGGAGCATCCTGCCCCCGCTGCGGGAGCCCGGCGAGCACCTCGGCGACCTGCGGCCCGAGGTCGCGGCGTCGATCGGCGCCACCGCTGCGGTCCCCGTCGTGGCGGTCGGCTCGCACGACACCGCCTCCGCGGTCGTGGCCGTGCCCGCCGACGCGTCGTCCGGTGACGTGGCGTACCTGTCCTCGGGCACCTGGTCGTTGCTCGGGCTGGAGCTCGACGAGCCGGTCCTGGGCGAGCCGGCCCGCCTGGCCGGCTTCACCAACGAGGGCGGCGTCGACGGCACCATCCGGTTCCTGCGCAACGTGATGGGCCTGTGGGTCCTCTCGGAGTCCGTGCGCACCTGGGCCGACGCGGGACTCCCGGACGCCGACCTGGGCTCGCTGCTGGCGGCGGCCGCCGACCCCGGCCGGGTCCAGCCGCTGCGCACCGTGGTGGACATCGACGACCCCCGCCTGCTGCCGCCGGGGGACCTGCCCTCGCGCATCCGGAGGCTCGCGTCGCAGGCGGGCGAGCCCGAGCCCCGCACGCCCCTCGAGGTCACGCGGACGATCCTCGACAGCCTCGCCCTGGCCTACCGGCGCCACCTGGCCGCCGCCGTCGCCCTGACGGGTCGCTCGCCGGGCGTGCTGCACGTCGTGGGTGGGGGCGCGCGCAACACGCTGCTGTGCCGGCTCACCGCCGACGCGTGCGGGCTGCCGGTGGTCGCCGGGCCCACGGAGGCCGCCGCGCTGGGCAACGTGCTGGTGCAGGCCCGTGCGCTCGGGGCGGGCCTGCCCGACCTCGCGGCGATGCGGGAGCTGGTGCGCCGCACCCACCCGCTCGAGCGGCACGAGCCGGACGGCACCCTGGACTGGGACGCCGCCCAGCGGCGCCTGGTGCGGGACCCGCAGGGGGCTGGTCGGCAGTGAGAAGGTGGAGCACATGAAGGTCGCCCTGAGCGTCACCTGCGTCAACGACGCGATGTTCCCCGAGACCGGCAAGGCCGTCGTCCGGCTGCTGCGCCGCCTCGGGGTCGACGTCGCGTTCCCCGCGTCCCAGACCTGCTGCGGCCAGCCGATGGTCAACACCGGCTACCTCGACGAGGCGGTGCCGGCGGTGCGCACCTACGTCGAGGCCTTCGCCGGCTACGACGCGGTGGTGACCCCCTCCGGGTCCTGCGCCGGGTCCGCGCGGCACCAGCACGGCCTCGTCGCGCGCCGCTCCGGCGACCCCGGCCTGGTGCGGGCCGTCGAGCAGGCGCCGCCGACCTACGAGCTGTCCGAGCTGCTCGTCGACGTGCTCGGCGTGACCGACGTCGGGGCGTACTTCCCGCACGCGGTCACCTACCACCCGACCTGCCACTCGCTGCGGATGCTCGGGGTCGGCGACCGCCCGACGCGCCTGCTCGAGGCGGTGCGGGGGATCCGGCTGACGACGCTGCCCGCGGCCGAGCAGTGCTGCGGGTTCGGGGGGACGTTCGCGGTCAAGAACGCCGACACCTCGGTCGCGATGGGCGCCGACAAGGCACGCCACGTGCGCGAGACCGGCGCCGAGGTGCTCGTCGCGGGCGACAACTCCTGCCTGATGCACATCGGCGGGATGCTCTCGCGCCAGCAGGCCGGGGTGCGGGTGATGCACCTCGCCGAGGTCCTCGCCAGCACCGAGGACGACGCCGAGCAGCTGCCCCGTGAGCAGTCCGAGCCCTACGAGCAGGGAGTGCCGTCGTGAGCGCGACGTTCGTGGGCATGCCGCCCTTCCCGACCGCGGCCCGCCAGGCGCTGGCCGACACCCAGCTGCGCCACAACCTCGCGCACGCGACGACCACCATCCGCGACAAGCGGGCCCGGGTCGTCGCCGAGGTCGACAACTGGGAGGACGTGCGGCTCGCCGGTGCGGCGGTCAAGGAGCGCGCGCTGCGCGACCTCGACGTCCATCTCGTCCGCCTCGAGGAGACGCTGACCGCGGCCGGCGCGGTGGTGCACTGGGCGCGCGACGCGGCCGAGGCGTGCGCGATCGTGGCGCAGGTCGCGAAGAGCCACGACGTCGACGAGGTGGTCAAGGTCAAGTCGATGGCCACCGCCGAGATCGAGCTCAACGACGCGCTGGCCGCCGAGGGCATCGCGGCCTGGGAGACCGACCTGGCCGAGCTGATCGTGCAGCTCGGCGACGACCTGCCCAGCCACATCCTGGTGCCGGCGATCCACCGCAACCGCGCCGAGATCCGCGAGATCTTCCGCGACAAGATGGCCGGCGCGGGTCGCCCCGCGCCCGACGACCTCACCGACGAGCCGCGGGTGCTCGCGGGCGCCGCCCGCCAGCACCTGCGCGAGAAGTTCCTGCGCGCCAAGGTCGGCATCTCGGGCGCCAACTTCGCCGTCGCCGAGACCGGCACCCTCGTGGTCGTCGAGTCCGAGGGCAACGGCAGGATGTGCCTGACCCTGCCCGAGGTGCTGATCAGCGTGGTGGGCATCGAGAAGGTCGTGCCGACCTGGGCCGAGCTCGACCCCCTCCTGCGGCTGCTGCCGCGCTCCTCGACCGGCGAGCGGATGAACCCCTACACCTCGACCTGGTCCGGGGTCACGCCCGGCGACGGGCCGCAGGAGGTGCACGTCGTGCTGCTCGACAACGGCCGCACCCGCGCCCTGGCCGACGACGTGGGCCGTCAGGCGCTGCGCTGCATCCGCTGCTCGGCGTGCCTCAACGTCTGCCCGGTCTACGAGCGGACCGGTGGTCACTCCTACGGCTCGGTCTACCCCGGCCCGATCGGGGCGATCCTCAACCCGCTGATGCGCGGCCAGGGCGACCCCCAGGTCGACTCCCTTCCCTACGCCTCCTCGCTGTGCGGTGCCTGCTTCGAGGTCTGCCCCGTGCGCATCGACATCCCGGAGGTGCTGGTCCACCTGCGCTCGAAGGTCGTCGACGCCCACCGCGGCGACGCCGTGCCCAAGCCCGAGGCGGCCGCGATGCGGGCGACCGGCTGGGCCTTCGGCAGCGCCGCGCGGCTCGGTCGGCTCGAGACGCTCTCCGGCCTCGCCGGCCGGGTGCTGGGCCGGTTCGGCACCGCGCGCCTGCCCGGGGGACGTGCGACGACCGGCCGTCTGCCCGGCCCCGGCGCGGCCTGGACCGGTGCCCGGGACCTGCCTGCTCCGCCGCGCGAGTCGTTCCGCGCGTGGTGGAAGCGCACCGACGGCGGACGGACGGACGAGTCGTGAGTGCGGCGCGCGAGGAGATCCTGGCTCGGGTCCGCGAGGCGATCGGGGGGGTCGAGGGCCAGGCCGAGCCGGTCGCGGCGCCACCGGGCGTGGGTGGCGACGAGCGCACCGTCGACCTGTTCGCCGAGCGCGTCGAGGACTACAAGGCCACCGTGAGGCGCTGCGGCGCCGGCGAGGTCGAGCAGACCGTCGCCGCCCTGCTCGCCGAGCACCTCGAGGAGGGTGCGCGTGTCGTCGTCCCGCCCGGGCTGGGCCTCGACGTCCCCGGCGCGGTCGTCGACGACCAGCTCTCCGCGGCCGAGCTCGACGACCTCGACGGGGTCGTCACCGCAGCGCGGGTCGGCATCGCCGAGACGGGCACCATCGTCCTCGACCACGCAGACGACCAGGGCCGCCGGGCGATCACGCTGGTCCCGGACCTGCACGTGTGCGTGGTGCGCGCCGACCAGGTCGTGCCCGACGTACCCGACGCGGTCGCCGTCCTCGACCCCGGCCGGCCCCTGACCTGGATCAGCGGCCCGTCCGCGACCAGCGACATCGAGCTCGACCGCGTCGAGGGCGTCCACGGCCCCCGCACCCTGATCGTCGTCCTCGCCACCTGACCGCCGAGGTGCCGCTCATGGCGAGCCGAGGTGCCACAATCTGTTCCCCGAGGTTCCACAGATCGTCCGCGGGGACGTCTGATTTCTCACCCCGCACCTCGATGGAGCCCAGGACGGTCCCGGTGCGAGGCTGGGTGCGATGTCCACGACCGCCGACCCGCGCGCCGGCCACCTGCCCGGCACCCCGGAGTACCGCCGCCTCAACGTCGCGATGGTGCTGGTGGGTCTGGCGGCGTTCGGCATCCTCTACGCCACCCAGCCGATCCTGCCGCAGCTCGGTGCCGACTTCGGCGTCGGCCCGACCGCCGCCGCGCTGAGCGTCTCGGCGGCGACGGGCGCGCTGGCGCTGCTCGTCATCCCGGCGACCGCGATCGGGGTCCGCATCGGACGCGTGCGGATGATCCGTTGGGGCCTGGTCGCGGCCGTCCTCCTCACCCTGCTGGCCGCCGCCGCCCCGACGTACGGCGTGCTGGTCGCGCTGCGCGGCCTGACGGGCGCGGCCCTGGCCGGGGTGATCGCCGTGGCGATGGGTCACGTGGCGGCCGAGGTGCACCCCAGCGGGCTGGCCGGCGCCATGGGGCTCTACGTCGCCGGCAACTCCCTCGGCGGGGTCTCGGGCCGCCTGGTCACCTCCGGCGTGGCCGACCTCCTCGGCTGGCGCGGTGCGGTCGCGACGCTCGGGCTCGTGGCGCTCGCCGTGACCGCGGCGGTCTGGGCGCTCGCCGAGGACACCGGCCCTGTCCCCGACGCGGCCGGGCTCGACGCGGCGGGCGGTCGAGGGATCGGCGCGCTGCTGCGAGACCCGGCCGTGGTGGCGGTGCTGCTGGTGCCGTTCGTGCTGATGGGGGGCTTCGTCGCCACGTACAACTACCTGTCCTACCGGCTCGCCGGGCCACCGTTCGAGCTGCCCTCGGCGGTGATCGGACTGGTCTTCCTCGCCTACCTCGCGGGCACGGTCTCCTCCGCCCTCGCGGGGCGTGCGGCCCAGCGCTGGGGCCGACCCCGCCTCCTGCTGCTCGGCACGGTGGTCATGGGAGCGGGCCTGGTGCTGACCCTCGGTGACCACCTGTCGCTGGTCGTCGTCGGGCTCCTGGTCCTCACCGCCGGCTTCTTCGCCGCCCACGCCGTGGCCAGCGGCTGGGCGCCGGTCGTGGGCGGGGTCGCCCCGTCCCAGGCCTCCGCGCTGTACGTCGCGCTCTACTACGCCGGCTCCAGTCTCTTCGGCGCCGTCGTCGGCCTGGCCTGGAAGGCCGGCGGCTGGCCCGCGACGGTGGCCTCCGTCGGCGCCCTCGTGGTCCTCGGTGCGGTCCTGGTGCTGGTGGCTGCATCGCGCACTCGAGCGTCGGCGGTAGGTTCCGCGAGTGCCTGAGATCTTCGGAGAGCTGCCCGGCGGCCGCCCCGTCCACCGCCTCGTCCTCGGCTCCGAGCCCGGGGTGGAGCTGCACCTGCTGACCCTCGGCTCGACGATCCACCGTCTGCGGGTCACCGGCGGCGACGGGCAGCGGCGCGACGTCGCCCTGGGGTACGCCGACGTGGGCTCGTACCTCGAGGGCACCTACTACCTCGGCGCGGTCGTGGGCCGCTACGCCAACCGGGTCGCGCACGGCCGGGCCGTCGTCGGGGGGAGCGAGGTCGAGCTCGGCACCAACGACCGCGGTCACCACCTGCACGGCGGGCCGGACGGCTTCGACCAGCGGCTGTGGGAGGTCGTCGACGCAGGCCCCGACCACGCGCACCTGCGGCTGGTGAGCCCCGACGGCGACCAGGGCTTCCCCGGCGAGGTCACCGTCGACGCGCACTGGTCGGTGTCCGGCGACGAGGTCCGCCTCGACCTCGAGGCCACGACGGATGCCGAGACGCTGGTGAACCTGAGCAGCCACCTCTACCTCAACCTCGAGGGCGACGGCCTCGAGGGCGCCACCACCATCGACGACCACGTGCTCGCCGTGCCGGCTGCGACGTACCTGCCCGTCGACGACACGGGCATCCCGCTCGGCGACCCTGAACCCGTCGAGGGCACCCCGTTCGACCTGCGCGCCGGGCGCCGGCTCGGCGACGTCGCCCGCACCGCCCACCCGCAGACCGCCGCGGCACAGGGGGTCGACCACGACCTCGTCGTCGACGGCCAGGGACTGCGGACCGTCGCCACGCTGACCTCGCCGGCCACCCGCACGCGGATGACGCTGACCTCCGACCAGCCCGGCCTCCAGGTGTACGCCGGTGACTTCCTCGACGGCTCGAGCCCGTCGCGGACCGGGCGGCTGCTGCGCCAGGGCGACGGGGTCGCCCTCGAGCCCCAGCTGCACCCCGACAGCCCGCACCACCCCGACTGGCCCTCGGCGGTGCTGCGCCCCGGCGAGACGTACCGCTCCCAGATCCGCTGGAGCTTCTCCGCGACGAGCTGACGGCGACGGACTGATTTCACCGGGCCGGTCGGCCTCCGGTACATTCTGCGGCGGTGGCGTGTCCGAGAGGCCGAAGGTGCATCACTCGAAATGATGTGTGGGGCAACCCACCGTGGGTTCAAATCCCACCGCCACCGCCAGCCAGCCGCACCACACAGGTCGTGTGCCCGAGAACCGCCCAGGACGGGTGCTCAGGCACACGACCTGCGTGCGTTTCCGCCCGCGAACCGGACCTAGCATCGTGCTCATGACGACCGAGGCGTACGACGCTGCCGACGACCTCGCCCCGACGGGGGCGTTGCGCCGCGCGCATCGACCGGCCGCTCGAGCTGGTCTGCTTCGACGCGGGCGTCGTTCGCAGCGCTGACCGAGGGACGGGCCGACCTCGGCTTCCTCGCGATCGAGCCCGCCCGGGCGGCCGAGGTCGCGTTCACGGCGCCGTACGTCGTCATCGAGGGCGTCTACGCCGTGCCCGACGACTCCCCGATCACCTCCGTCGACGGGGTCGACCGCGCCGGCGTCCGAGTCGGGGTCAAGCAGGGTGCTGCCTACGACCTCTACCTGACCCGGACCCTCGAGCACGCCGAGCTGGTGCGCGGCGCGGAGGGCGCTGAGATCTTCCTCGAGCACGGGCTCGAGGTCGGCGCAGGCATCCGTCAGCCGCTGACCGCCTTCGTCGCCGAGCACGCCGGTCTGCGGGTCCTCGACGAGGCGTTCATGCAGATCCGCCAGGCGGTGGCGACCCCGCGCGGACGCCGGCCCGAGACCGTCGACTTCCTCGGCTCTGTGGTCGAGGAGCTCAAGGCCTCCGGGTTCGTCGCCGACGCGCTGCGGCGTGCCGGGCACGACGACGTCACGGTCGCACCGCCGGCCTGACCGCGATCGGCGCAGCCGCACGCTGCGGCCTCAGCGGCCCGACCTGCGCCGGGCCCGGTGCTCCAGGATCGCCTGCGTCCGGAACCGGTTGTAGCGCTGGATGGCGATGAACGGCGCGTTGACGGCGACGCCGTACCCGATCAACGGCGCCCAGGCGCGCCGTGGGGTCCAGAGCACGAACACGGGGCCGCAGGCCATCGCCCACCAGTGCCCGAGCTCGGCCCGGCGGGTCTCGCGGACGAAGCGCTCGAGACCGGCGTCGTCGAGGTCGACGACGTGGCGCTTGCTGACCCCTCCGGTGAACAGGTCGCCCGCCTCGGGCAGCGCGTCCTTCCACCGGTGGATGTGGAGCCACCGCCGGTACCACCGCCCGCCGACCTCGAAGTGCCGCGGCCGCAGCAGCCGGCCGTCGTGGTCGAGGCGGCGTACGTCGACCCGGTGCGCCACCAGACCGGTGAGGCTGTGGAGGGCGGCCCAGACGAGCGCGGCGACTGCGATCCGCCGGGCGCGCGTGCGACCCGTCACCGGCTCGTCGCGTCGCCAGGTCATCCGAGACCACCACGTCGAGCGCCCGGGCGACCTGCGGCCCCGATCGCGACCTCGCGACCACGCCAGCGCACCGAGCGTCGTACGACGGTCAGCGCGAGCGAGCGCGCGAAGACCAGGTCGAAGGCCAGCAGGGGGAGCGGGAACAGCGCCCACGTCCACCAGCTGAACGAACCGGTCCGGCGCAGGATCGCGCGCAGCTGGACCGCGAAGAGGGGCCACGCGAGCGCCCACAGGCCGAGCGAGCCGTACATCAGCGGGGCCGTGAGCCCGGTGGACGCCTCGACCACGGCCAGGACCAGCCCGACGCCGATCGCGTGGTGGGCGCAGACCCACCAGATCGCCCCGAGCGTCGGGAGGCGCGCCGCGGTGGACGCGCCGGAGGCGACGTTCTTGGTCCACCCGTCGGCCAGCTGACGCAGGCCGCCGGGATAGCTGCGCATCCGCACCGACGCGCCGCCGGCGAGGCAGCGCACCGGCAGGCCCGCCCGGTCGTAGGCCGCCGCGAGCTGCACGTCGTCGACGATCTCGCCCCGCACGGCGGCGTGCCCGCCGACCCGCTCGTAGGCGGCCCGCGAGGTCAGCAGGCACGGCCCGTACGCCGTCGGCCGCCCAGCCGGCCGACGGGCGAAGGCTGCACCGCCCATCAACGAGAGGACGTTGAAGTACGCCGAGAGCTGCTCGTAGGCCCGCACGACCCGGTGGAAGGGCTGCACCGAGACGAGGCCGCCGTGCTCGGCGTGCACGCCCAGCAACGCCTCGAGGGCCCCGGGACCGAGCTCGACGTCGGCGTCGAGGAAGAGCAGCAGGTCGCCGCCCGTGCTGCGGGCTCCGAGGTCGCAGGCCCACGCCTTGCCGGTCCAGCCCGGTGGCGGGGTGCCGGCGGGGACGACCGTCGCACCGCCGTGGACGGCGACGGCGGCCGTGTCGTCGCTCGACCCGTCGTCGACGACCACGACCTCGCGCACCGGGGTCGCGAGGTCACGCAGCGACGCGAGCAGCCGCGGGAGGGTCGCCTCCTCGTCGCGGGCCGGGACCACGACCGCCACCGACCCCGCCCGACCCGGGCCGCAGCCACCCCCCGGCACGCCCCGCAGGTCGCCGAGCAGCCACCAGGCCACCCCCGCGGCGACGACCAGCGCCACCACGAGCAGCAGGTCAGTCACGGTGGGCACGCTGAGCCGCGTCCACGCGGGAGACCAGCAACGCCATCCCGCCCCGCGGGTGCACCGCGACCTGGGCCTGCGGCGCCGGGCGGGTCCAGCGGGTCGGCACGTCGACCCGGTGCCCGGTGAGCAGCCGACCCAGCACGATGGCCATCTCCCCGATCGCGAACTCCCGTCCGATGCACAGCCGCGGCCCCTGGCCGAACGGCAGGTACGCCGTGCGCCCGGCGCCCTCGGCGAGGAACCGCTCCGGGCGGAAGGCCAGCGGGTCGGGCCACGCGTCGGCGCGGCGGTGCAGCAGCCAGGGGCTGATGATCGCCAGCGTCCCGGCCGGCACCTCCTGCCCGCCGAGCACGTCGGCCCCGTGGGCGCGACGCGAGAGGGTCCAGGCCGGGGGGTAGAGCCGCAGCGCCTCGTCGACCACGGCCCGTGTCCAGGGCAGCGCCTCGCGCAGGCCGAGCATCGGCACCGGTCCGGCGTGCGCGGCGAGCTCGGCGCGCAACCGGTCCTGCGCGGGCTGGTGCTCGGCCAGCAGCATCAGCGTCCAGCCCAGCGCGGCGGCGACCGTCTCGTGCCCGGCGATGATCATCGTGACCAGCTCGTGGCGGACCTCGGCGTCGCTCATCTCGCTGTCGAGGAACAGCCCGAGCAGGTCGTCGCCGTGGGTCCCGCCGGCCGTACGCCGACCACGCTCGCGCCGCTGGGCGACGATCTGCGCGCTGGCCGCGTCCAGGCGACGGCGCGTCGAGCGGAGCCGCACGTTGGTCGGCGTGGGCGCCCGACGCATGCCGGGCAGCACGGTGCGGCCGGCCTTGACGACCAGCTGCGCCGCGTCGCTGGTCGCGTCGAGCAGGCGCTGGGCCTGGCCCGACAGGTCGGCGGAGAACAGGGCCCGCCCGACCGCGTCGAGGCCGATGCGGTGGGTCAGGTGGGCGACGTCGACGACCACCCGCTCGCCTCCCTGGCCCCCGGCCGCCGTCGGCACCGTCGCGAGCCGGCTCGCGATCGCGTCGTCCGCGGCCCGCGCCACCTCACCGGCCACCGACTCCAGCCGTTGGCGGTGGAAGGCGGGGGCGGCGACGCGGCGGTGCTCGATCCAGCTCGGCTCGGACGAGGCGAGCAGGCCGGGCCCGGTGACCTGGGCGAGCGCGGCGTACTGCACGGTCTGCTTGCCCCAGTTGCGGGCCGCGCCCTGCAGCACGTGGCGTGCGTCGGCGGGGTCGTTGACCAGCAGCGCGGGGGCGCCCGGCACGGGGAAGGAGACCAGGTCGCCGTACTGCTCGGCGACCCGGGCGAGGAACGAGAGCGGATCGGCGCGCACCGCGGTGAAGGCCCGCGCCATGTCGGCGTTGGTCGGACCGGGCACGCCGATGTCCGTCGGTCGCAGCGACTGGAGCCGGCTGCTCACGCTCATGTGGGCTCCGCCTCGCCGCGACGCCCCAGCCACGTCCACACCACGCCGGTGGTCAGCACGAGCGCGAAGCCGAAGCCGAGGTCCTCGACGGGGGCCCAGAACAGCCGCCCCGCGCCCACGAACCGCACGGCACCGCTGCCCAGGATCGCGTCCGGGTCGTAGCGCACGATGCCCCGACCGGTCAGCCAGCCGTTGGTGAGCAGCTGGAACACCACGATGATCGCGTACGCCGCCCACCACTCGCGCGACGTCGTGAGCCGGGTGCGCGCGACGAAGCGGTCCAGCAGGAGCGCCGCCAGCACCGCGGTGACGGTGATCGCCGTGTAGCTCACCGGGCGTCGCTGGGAGTGCGGGGTCCGAGGGGTCGCAGGCTGCTCCGGCGGCGTACGACGCGCACCGCCTCGAGCGTCAGCACCGAGACCAGCGGGATGACCACGAAGAACGAGATCTCCTCCAGCGGAAGCCCGGCCACGCGCCACGACAGCGTCTGGGCCGGGTCGAAGCGCCAGTGCCCGACGTGGGTGGCCCACAGGTCCCAGAGCAGGAACGGCGTGCCCGCGACGAGGACGGTCAGCAGGACCCGCCGCGGCTGGCGCAGCACCTCGAGCCGGTAGACGGCCGCCAGGGGGAGGGTCCCGACCAGGCAGAAGACCAGCATCGCGGCGTAGGACCAGTGCACCAGGCTCACTGTGGCACGGGCAGGGACGCCGGCTGCGGCACGGGCAGCGGCACGGGCAGCGACGTACGGTCCCCGGTGAGGCGCTTGAGGACCAGCTCGGCGCTGATCAGGCACATCGGCAGGCCCACACCCGGCGTGGTGCTCGCCCCGGCGTACAGCAGGCCGTCGACCTTGCGCGAGCGGTTGCCCGGTCGGAGGAAGGCACTCTGGGCCAGGGTGTGCTCCAGGCCGAGCGCGCCCCCCCGCCAGGCGTGGTAGCGCGTCGCGAAGTCCGCCGGGCCGACGGTGTGGCGCACCCGGACCCGCTCACGCAGGTCGGGGACGCCCGCCCAGAGGGCGACCTGGTCGATGGCGGCATCGGTCGCGCGCTCGACGGCCTCGGACCCGCGGCCGTCGTCACCGCCCGCGCCGATGGAGACGTCGGCGGGCACGGGCACGAGGACGAAGAGGTTCTCGCACCCCGCGGGCGCCACGGTCGGGTCGCTCGCCGAGGGCCTGCAGACGTAGACCGAGGCGGGGTCGGGGACCTTGGTCGTCGCGCCGAAGATGTCGCCGAAGTTCTGCTCCCAGTCGGTGGTGAAGAACAGGGAGTGGTGGGCCAGCTGCGGCAGGCTGCCCTCGACGCCGAGCATCGCCAGCACCGCCCCGGGACCGGGCCCCCGCCGCCGCCAGCGGCGCTCGGGGTGGGTCTGGAGCGCGTCGGGCAGCAGCGCGGTCTCGAGGTGGTGCAGGTCCGCGGCCCCCACCACGACGTCGGCCGGCATGGTCTGCGGTCCGTCACCGCGGGCGACGTACTCCACCCCGGTGACCTGGGCCCTGCCCCGGCGCGAGCCGTCCCGGGTCGTGATCGTCGTGACCTCGGCCCCGGTGTGCAGGCGTACGCCGTGGCGCTCGGCGAGGCTCGCCATCACCTCGATCAGACGGGTGAACCCGCCCTGGGGGTAGAGCACCTGGTCGCCGAGGTCGAGGCTGCTCATCAGGCTGTACATGCTCGGCGCGCGGGTCGGCGACGAGCCGAGGAACACCGCGGGGTAGCCGAGCACCTGGCGCAGCCGTGGGTCGCTGAACGACGCGGCGACGTGGCGCTGCAGCGAGCGGCTCAGCAGCCTGGCCAGCTGCGGTGTCCGACGCAGCACGTCGGGGTGGGTGAAGGCCGACGCCGAGCTGAAGTTGCTGTAGAGGAAGCGGCGCAGGGCGACGTCGTAGGTCTCCTCCGCCGAGCGGAGGTAGGCCTCGAAGCGCGCGCCGGCGCCGGGCTCGAGGGCTTCGAAGACGGCCCGGTTGTGGGCACGGTCGGGTCGGATGTCGACCGGGTCGGGGTGGCCCTCGAAGAACACCCGGTAGCTGGGATCGAGCACGTCGAGGTCCAGCTCGGCCGCGGCGGTCGTGCCGAGGAGCGAGAAGAAGTGCTCGAAGACCTCGGGCATCAGGTACCACGAGGCGCCGGTGTCGAAGCGGTACCCGTCGCGCTCGATGCTGCCGACCCGACCACCGAGGTCGTCGTTCTTCTCGAGCAGGTCGACCTCGTGACCGCGGGAGGCGAGCAGCGCGGCGGTGGCCAGGCCGGCGATGCCTCCGCCGATCACCACGACACGAGCCCTCCCGCCGTCGTCGGCCGTGGGGCGGCCCCGCAGGGGCCGGGGCAGCAGCGTGGTCACGAGCGTCCTCCGTAGATCGAGCGGGCCACGAGTCGGGCCTTGACGAGGTCGGGCACGCGGACCCGGGTACGGCGGATCTGCGCCGCCGGTGTCGCGCGGAGCCGAGCAGCGAGCTCGGCGAAGGTGGCGTGGGCGACGTGCACGGCCCGCCGGCTGCTCGGTGGCAGCGCCGGGATCACGGCCGCGGCCGCGTCGAGGTCGGCGTCGATGTCGTCGAGGATCCGGTCGCGGTCGGCGTCGGTCAGGGCGTCGACGTCGAGTCCCGGGAAGTACGCGCGGCCCAGGGTGTCGTGGTCGTCGGCGAGGTCGCGCAGGAAGTTGAGCTTCTGGAAGGCCGCCCCGAGCCGGCGGGCGCCGGGAGCGAGTCGCTCGTAGTCGCCCGCCCCGGGCTCCTCGGCGAGGAAGACCCGCAGGCACATCAGGCCCACCACCTCGGCGGAGCCGTAGACGTAGCGCTCGAAGCTCTCGGGGGTGTGGGTGGTGGTGTCGAGGTCCATGCGCATGGAGACGAAGAACGCATCGATGAGCGCGCCGTCGATGCCGGCGGCCGAGGCGGTGCGGGCGAACGCGTGGACGACGAGGTTGCTGCTCCATCCGTGCTCGAGGGCGTGGCACACGTCGTCGTGCAGCCAGCCCAGCATCCGCGAGCGGGCCTCGGTGCCGAGCGCGGGGTCGGGGACGTCGACGATCTCGTCGGCCACCCGGACCAGGGCGTAGAGGTTGCGCACCTCGGTGCGCACGGGCTCGGCGAGCAGGCGGGAGGCGAGGCCGAAGGAGCTGGAGTAGGCCCGGATCACGGCCGCGGCGCTGCCCTCGGCGACGGCGTCGTACAGCCCGCGTCCCTGGCGGCGGCGCGCGGTGCGGCGGCTCATGCCGCCACGTGGTCGTCGCCGACCCGCACCGCAGGCAGGGCCGCCACCGGCGCGAGCAGGTCGGCGGGCAGGCCGAGCTCCTCGACGAGCGCCAGGGCGGCGGCGTGGTGGGAGTCGGCGAGCTCCTCGACGAAGGCGCGCGAGCCGCAGTCGGTCAGGAGCCGGCGCGCCGAGGCCAGCTCGTCGGCGCCGAGCTCGCGACCGACGTACGGCGCGACCTCGCTCCAGCCCGCGGTGGACCGGGCGTGGGCCATCAGCGGGGTCAGCTTGCCGGTGCGGAGGTCGCAGGTGACGCTCTTGCCGGTCTCGTCGGGGTCACCGAAGACACCGAGCAGGTCGTCGACGAGCTGGAAGGCGGTCCCGAGCATCCGCCCGGCCTGCCCGAGGCCGGCTGACGTCGCGTCGTCGGCCCCGGCGAGCAGGGCTCCGGCCTGCAGGGGGAGGGCGAAGGAGTAGGCGCTGGTCTTGTGCTCGGCCATCGCCAGGCTCTGGGCGAGCGAGGCCGGCTCCAGGTGGAGGGACAGGCGCACGTCGGCCAGCTCGCCGGCCGCCGAGGTGTGCAGGGCGGCGTCGAAGAGGTCGAGCAGCCGGTGGACTGTCCGCGTCTCGGCGCCGCAGGTGGCCACGGCCCGGATCGCCGCGGCGAGGGCGAGGTCGCCGGCCAGGATGCCCGCGGAGAGCGCGAGCGTGCCGGCGTCGTAGGTCGTCGCGCCCGCCGCGAGGGCGTCGGAGCGGAAGGTGCCGCTGACGTTGAGCCGTCCCCGGCGGAGGTCGTCGCCGTCGATGACGTCGTCGTGGATGACCAGCGCGGTGTGCAGCAGCTCGACGGCCGCACCGGTCTCGGCCGCGGCTGCGAAGCTGGTGCCGCCCAGGGCGCGGTGCGTCGCGGTCACCAGTGCGGGGCGGAACCGCTTGCCGCCCTCGGTCGCCCGCGCGAGCGCCACCCAGAGCCGGGCGTGCTCGGGACCGCTGGCCACGGCGCGTGCGTGTCCGCGTGCGAGGAGACGACTCAAGGCCTCATCGGTCTCGTGGGGGCTCACTGGGTCCTCGATCCGGGCGACGTGGTCTCCCAACCTACGCAGGCCGAGGAACAGCCGCCGGGGTGAGTCCCCCCGGAGGGGGTAGCGCCCGCCCGCCTCCGATCCGCAGCGTCTGCTGCGCGAGGCTTGCGGTTTCCCACGGTCTGCAGGCGGTTCCCCGCTTCCCGGTGCGAATTCGCGCCGGGAAGCGAGCAACTCCCTCCATCCCGTGGGAAACCGCGGCGCCGGGCCGCGACGGCCGCGGGAGGGACGGCTCCGGACGTGGGCGAGGATGGGGCGGTGACCTGGTTCTCGACGCCCGACGACGCCGTACGCCGCCTGACCGACGTGGGTTACCTCGCCGACCGGCCCACCGGCACCACGACGTACCTCGCGGGCGCGCTGGGCAAGCCGCTGCTGCTCGAGGGCCCGGCCGGCGTCGGCAAGACCGAGCTGGCCAAGGCCGTCGCCCGCGCGTGCGGGGCCGGCCTGGTCCGTCTGCAGTGCTACGAGGGCCTCGACGAGGCCCGGGCGCTGTACGAGTGGAACTACCGCAAGCAGCTGCTCCGCATCCAGGCCTCCCGCGACGACCAGGCGTGGTCGGCGACCCACGACGACATCTTCACCGAGGAGTTCCTCCTCACCCGACCGCTGCTGACGGCGATCCGACGCGACGAGCCGACCGTGCTGCTCATCGACGAGGTCGACAAGGCCGACGTCGAGGTGGAGGGGCTGCTGCTCGAGGTCCTCTCCGACTTCGCGGTCACCATCCCCGAGCTCGGCACGATCGAGGCGGTGCGGCTGCCGTACGTCGTGCTCACCTCCAACGCCACGCGCGAGCTGTCCGAGGCGGTCAAGCGACGGTGCCTGTTCCTGCACCTGGACTACCCCGACGCCGAGCGGGAGCGCGCCATCGTGCTCAGCCAGGTGCCCGAGCTCGACCAGCGGGTCGCCGAGCAGCTCGTCGACGCGGTCGGCCGGCTGCGTGAGCTGGAGCTGAAGAAGGCGCCGTCGATCGCCGAGTCCGTCGACTGGGCGCGCACCCTGGTGGCGCTGGAGATCCGCGACCTCGACGCCACCGCGATCGACGAGACCCTCGGCGTGGTCCTCAAGCACGTCTCCGACACCGAGCGCGCCGTGCGCGAGCTGAGGCTGCGGGCCCGACGGTGAGCGAGCCCGGTGAGGACAGCAGCGGGTTGCTGGCACGCCACCTGTCCTTCCTCGAGGCGCTGCGCGCCGCGGGGCTGTCGGTCTCGCTCGCCGAGGGTCTCGACGCGGTGGACGCGCTGGGCGCGATCGGCTGGCGCGACCGCGACGTCGTCCACGACACCTACGCCGCCACCCTGCTCAAGCGGCACGCGCAGCGCCCGACCTTCGACGCGCTCTTCGACCTCTACTTCCCACGGATGATCGGGGGCGGCGTCGCCGAGCGGGCGCGCGAGGCCGGGGCGGACGGCGAGCCCGACGGGTCGGGCTCGACGGCGGCGGACGACACGACCCGGGCGCGGCCCGCCGGGGCCCGCGACAACGCAGCCGCGCTCACGGACTTCCGCGAACGCCTCGCGGCCGCGCTCGCCGACGGTGAGGCCCGCACGCTGGCCGCGCTCGCGGCCGAGGCGGTCGGCCGCTTCGGTGCGATGCCCGGGCGGGGGCCGGGACTGTCCTCCTGGTCGGCCTACACCGCCCTGCAGCGGGTCGCACCGAGCGAGCTGGTCGACCGGGTGGTGCGGGGGCTGCTCGACGGGGTGGCCGACCAGGCGGCCTCCGCGGACGCCGACGGAGCGCTCGCCGACGCCCGCCGCCGGGCGGGGCGCCGGGTCGGCGACTTCACCCGTCGCGTCGAGGACGACGCCCGACGTCGCATCGCGGAGGAGAAGGGGCCCGACCACGTCGCCGACGTGGCCGTGCGTCCGTCGCTCGACCAGCTCGCCTTCACCTCCGCCCGCCGCGCCGACCTCGAGGACCTGCGCCGTGAGATCTACCCGCTCGCGCGCCGGCTCGCCGCCCGGCTCACCCAGGAGCACCACGCGCGCCGCCGGGGCCCGCTCGACGTACGCCGGACGGTGCGCGCGTCGATGTCGACCGGGGGCGTGCCGCTGACCACCCACCACCGCCCGCGGCGCCCGCACCGCACCGAGCTGGTCGTGCTGTGCGACGTCAGCGGCTCGGTCGCGAGCTTCGCGCAGTTCACGTTGATGCTCGTCTTCGCGCTGCGCGAGCAGTTCACCGCGGTCCGCGCCTTCACCTTCGTCGACACCGTCCACGAGGTCACCCACCACTTCACCCCCGGTGGCGACCTCGTCGACACGCTCGCCGCCCTCGCCGCCGACACCGTGCAGGCCGCCACCTGGGGCCGCACCAGCTACGGCCGGGCGTTGACCGCCTTCGCCGAGCGCCACGGCGACGCGGTGGGCTCGAAGACCTCGCTGCTGGTCCTCGGCGACGCTCGCTCCAACTACGGCGACCTCGCGCTGCCCGTGCTCGGCGACCTCGTCGACACCGCCCGCCACGCCTGGTGGCTCAACCCCGAGCAGCGTCGTCACTGGGGCACCGGTGACAGCGCGACCGCGGCCTACGGCGCGGTCGTGCCGATGGTCGAGTGCCGCAACCTGGCCCAGCTCGGCGACTTCGTCCGTCGGCTGGCCGACTGAGCAGCCCCCGCGCCCGCGACGGTAGGCTTGCCGTCCGCACCCACCCCGAGCCTGCCGAGGTGAGATGAGCTTCGACGTCCACGAGCTCGACACCTTCCTGCTGGTCGGCTCCGCGGTCACCTTCGCCGCCATCCTCGCCGTACGGCTCTCCTCGCGAGCCGGCCTGCCCAGCCTGCTGATCTACCTGCTCATGGGCGTGCTGCTCGGTGAGGCGGGGCTCGGCGTCGGCTTCGAGGACGCCGAGCTCGCCCACGCGCTCGGGTTCGCGGCACTGGCGGTGATCCTGGCCGAGGGCGGTCTGACGACCAGCTGGCGTGAGGCGCGGCCCTCGATGCGGCTCGGCCTCTCCCTGGCCACGATCGGGGTGGCGGTGTCGATCTCGGTGGTCGCGGTCGCCTCGCACTACCTGCTGGGCCTGCCCTGGCAGCTGGCCGTCCTGCTCGGCGCGGTGACCTCGCCGACCGATGCTGCGGCGGTGTTCTCGGTGCTCCGGGTCGTGCCGCTGCCGCAGCGCCTGGTCGGGTCGCTCGAGGCCGAGTCCGGTCTCAACGACGCCCCGACCGTGGTGCTGGTGACCCTGATCTCGACCGGTGCCGTCGCCGACTACGGCGTCCTCGGCGCCGCCGGGATCGTGGTCTTCGAGCTGGTCCTCGGGATCACGGCGGGTCTGGCCGTCGGGTTCGGCGGCGCCTGGGTGATGCGGCGAGCCGCGCTCCCCGCCTCCGGGCTCTACCCCCTGGCCGTCCTCACCCTGACCTTCCTGGCCTACGGCGCCGCCTCGGCGCTGCACGGCAGCGGCTTCGCCGCGGTCTACGTCGCCGCGCTGGTGCTCGGCAACTCCGAGCTGCCGCACCGCGGCGCGACCCGGTCCTTCGCCGAGGGTGTCGCCTGGCTGGCCCAGATCGGGCTGTTCGTGATGCTGGGGCTGCTGCTCTCGCCGGGGCGGATCTCGGCCTCGTCGGTCGGCCTGGCCCTGGTCGCAGGTCTGGTGCTCACCCTCGTGGCCCGCCCGCTGTCGGTCGCGGTCGCAGCGATCGTGCAGCCGATGCCGTGGCGCGAGCTGTCCTTCATGTCCTGGGCCGGCCTGCGCGGTGCGGTCCCGATCGTGCTGACCACCATCCCGCTCTCCCAGGGCGTGCCCAGCGCGGAGCGGCTCTTCGACATCGTCTTCGTGATGGTCGTCGTCTACACCGTGCTGACCGGCCCGACCCTGCCGTACGTCGCGACGGTGCTGGGCGTGACGCGGCGTTCCGAGCCGCGCGAGCTCGACCTCGAGGCGGCGCCGTTGGAGCGGGTCGCGGCCGACCTGCTGCAGGTGACGATCAGCGAGGAGTCCCGCCTGCACGGGGTCGAGGTCGGCGAGCTGCGGCTGCCTGCTGAGGCGTCGGTCTCCATGGTCGTGCGCAACGGTCACACACTGGTGCCCGAACCGCGCACGGTGCTGCGCCACGGCGACGACCTGCTGGTCGTGACGCCCCGCGTCCTGCGTGAGCAGACCGAGCACCGGCTGCGCCAGGTCAGCCGCTCCGGGCGCCTGGCCCACTGGCTCGACGACGATCCTGCGCGCTGACCGTGCTGACCGCGCTCAGCGTCGCCGCGGCCGCCCGGTGGATCCGCGCCCGGAGCTCGGCCAGGTCCAGTCCGTACGTCGGACCGCCGGAGGCGCCGTAGCGCTCGAGCCTGCCGTCCCCGCGCTCGAGCAGCCGTCTCGCGCCGGTGTCGTTGCCGCGGCGGGCGTGGGTCAGCCCCACGCACAGCTGCGCCAGGCCCTGCCACAGGTCGTGCTCGGACTCGGGGGAGTCCTTCCAGCGCGCCTCGAAGACCTCGTGGGCCGAGAAGGGTCGGCCCCGGTCGAGCAGCTCGAGCGCGCGCCGCACCGTCTCGAGGGGAGGCAGCGGGTCCTCCGGTACCGGCTCGACCCCCACGGCGCCGTAGGGCAGTGGTCGACCGAGCTCGTCACGCGGTCGGGCCTGACGCGGTCGTCCCGAATCGTCGCGGTCCCTGGTCACCATCGGCCCAGCCTCTCGCCCCGCGGGCGCCGAGACAACCGACGCCTGCCCTCAGCTGCCGGGAGAGGGCTCCTCGGACGGCACGACGCCGCCGTTGGGGCCGCACACGGTGGTGCTCTCGCGCACCTTGATCCGCTTGCGGGCCTTGACCAGCGCCGCGAACCCGTCGCCGACCACGACGTCGATGCCCTGGGTCACCGGGTCGCGTCGGACCACCTCGGTGTTCTTGCGGCCGAGGTTGTCCCGGACCAGGCGCACGGCCGGGTTCCTCGGGTCGTCGGTCCAGATCTGCACCGTCGCCACGTCCGCGCCGCGGGGGGCGTCGGCGACGCTGCCCCGGGAGAAGCCGCGCTCGGTCAGCGCGGTCATCGTCCGGCTGGCCAGCCCCGACCGCTCGCCGGCGTTGAGGACCGACACGACCACCTGGTCGGGGTAGAGCAGGTCGCCCTGGTCGAGCGAGGCGTTGGTGCACAGGGCCGTGGTCGAGCCCGGCAGCGGCTTGGTCAGCGACCGGTAGCCGTAGGCGACCGCGGCGAGCACCAGCCCGACCAGCACGAGCAGCGTGACACCGGTGCGGACCCGGGCGACGGTGCGGTAGCCCACCTCAGGCCTCCAGGTGATGGATGCGCGCGTGCAGGACGTGGCGCTGCTGCAGGGCGGCCCGCAGCGCGCGGTGGAGCCCGTCCTCGAGGTACAGATCGTCGTGCCACGACACGACGTGGGCGAACAGGTCGCCGTAGAAGGTGGAGTCCTCCTCCAGCAGCGCGTCGAGCTGCAAGGTGTCCTTCGTGGTCACGAGCTCGTCGAGACGGACCTGGCGCGGCGGGACGTCGGCCCACTCCCGCGAGGACAGTCCGTGGTCGGGGTAGGGCCTACCCTCCCCGACGCGCTTGAAGATCACGCGGGGAGTGTAACCGCGCCGGGTGGTCCCACAGGCCCGCTGAGCAGGGATGGAACGAGACCGTGACCCGGGCACGGCGTCGGCCGTGCAGCACGGGCCACGCCATTCCCCCCGCGGGGTGAACTGCCTAGGGTGGCCGCATGACGGACCACGGCAGGCCCAGCGACTCCATCGCAGCGCAGGACCAGGCCGTCACCGAGGCGGTGCGGTCCGGGTACGCCGTCGCCGCGCCGGCCCTCGAGCTCGGGGCGCTGCTGCTGGGACCGGACCGGGTGGTCGCCGACGCGCCGGTCCGCATCCCGTTGTCCATGGTCATGAGGCACGGGCTCGTCGCCGGGGCGACGGGCACCGGCAAGACCAAGACCCTCCAGCTGCTCGCCGAGCAGCTCTCGACCCTGGGTGTCCCGGTCTTCGCCGCCGACGTCAAGGGGGACCTGTCGGGACTGATGCAGCCGGGGGAGAGCTCCGGGCGCACCGAGGCGCGGGCGGCGTCGCTACGACAGGAGTGGGCCGCGACCGGGTTCCCCGTGGAGCTGTACGCGATCGGCGGCGAGGGCACCGGCGTACCCCTGCGGGTCACGATGAGCGCCTTCGGGCCCACCCTGCTCTCGAAGGTCCTCGGGCTCAACGACACCCAGGAGTCGAGCCTGGGACTGGTCTTCCACTACGCCGATCAAGCCGGGCTGCCCCTGCTCGACCTCGCCGACCTGCGCGCCGTCGTCGCCCACCTGCTCAGCGACGAGGGCAAGGCCGAGCTCAGGGGCCTCGGCGGCCTGTCGACCGCGACGGCCGGGGTCATCCTGCGCGAGCTGGTGGCGTTCGCCGATCTCGGAGCCGAGGCCTTCTTCGGCGAGCCCGAGCTCGAGACCCGGGACCTGATGCGCGTCGCCGAGGACGGCCGCGGCGTGATCTCGCTCGTCGAGCTGCCCAGCCTGCAGGACCGGCCGGCGGTGTTCTCGACGTTCCTGATGTGGTTGCTCGCCGACCTGTTCCACGAGCTGCCCGAGGTCGGGGACGTCGACAAGCCCGAGCTGGTGTTCTTCTTCGACGAGGCCCACCTGCTCTTCCGCGACGCCTCCAAGGACTTCCTCGACCAGGTGGCCCAGACGGTACGGCTCATCCGGTCCAAGGGCGTCGGGGTCTTCTTCGTGACCCAGAGCCCCACCGACGTGCCCGACGAGGTGCTGGCCCAGCTCGGCTCGCGCGTCCAGCACGCGCTGCGCGCCCACACCCCGAAGGACGCCAAGGCGCTCAAGGCGACGGTGAGCACCTACCCGACCAGCGACTACGACGACCTGGGGGAGGTGATCACGGGTCTCGGCACCGGCGAGGCCGTCGTCACGGTGATGAGCGAGCGGGGCGCCCCGACCCCGGTGGCGTGGACGCTCCTGCGAGCGCCGGAGTCGAGGATGGGACCTGCGGACCCCGACGCGATGACGGCCGCGGTCGCCGCCAGCCCGGGTCAGGCCAAGTACGGCACTGCGGTCGACCGGGAGTCGGCACGGGAGAAGCTTGCCGCCAAGCTCGAGGAGGGCGCTCGCAAACGCGACGCGGAGGCGGCCGGTCAGAAGGCCGAGTCCGACGCCACGGCAGCCCGGGAGGCGGCGGCCCGGGCCGAGAAGGCGCGGGCGAGGTCGTCCGGTGCCAGGTCGGGCGGCCCGCGGAGACCCTCCACGACCACGCCCTCGGATGATGTCTTCCCGGGCGGCGACCTCGTGCACCAGGTGGTCACGTCGGGCGTCTTCCAGCAGTTCCTGCGCACAGCGGCCCGCGAGGTCGCCCGCGGCGTGTTCTCGACCGGGCGCCGCTGAGTCTGCTCGTCAGCGACCGCGGCGCGGTCCGGGGTGAGGGGTCAGGCGCACCAGCGCACGGCGTCGTCGACGAGGTCGGCGAGGGCGTGCACGCCGCGCAGGTCCGTGCGCTGGTCCATCAGCTCGGTGAGGGCCTTGGCGTGGCGGGTACGGAACTGCAGACGCTGCTCGAGCAGCTGGTCGACGTCGCTCTCGCGACGCGCGGGCGGTGAGGTGCGGGGGACGGGACGAGCGGTCATGGGAGATCTCCTGGGACGGGGGAGTGGAGCGGTCCGGTGCGGGAGCACGGGGTCGAGCCTGACCGAGGAATGTTGATTCCTGGTTACGGCTGTGTGGCTTCGGGGGGAAATTGTCACGATCCAAGGTGATCGGTCCCGCAACCGCACGCCCTGGTCCCGGACATCCTGGCACCTCGGATCTTCGTTCGTGCCCGATTGCGGCACGTGACCCTGCTCAGTGCGCCGGCGGGCGGCTCGCGATCTGCAGCACGCGGGGCGGCGCGTCTCGGGAGACGAGGCGGGCGCGCCCGGGTGGTGCCGGGACCGCACGGACGCCCGCGACGAGCGGACCCTCCTCGGGGTTGCCCGAGAGCAGCAGGACGGGCTGGGCGAGGTCGCGCAGGGTGGCGAGCACCGGGTCGTGCCAGGCGCGAGCCATCCCGCCGGTGCGTCGGGCCAACCACAGGTGGAGCCCGATGTCGCGTGCCCGTGCGAGCAGCGGGACGAGGGCCGCCATCGCCGTGCCGTGGGGGTCACCGAGCAGGTCGTGGTCGTCGACCACGACGAACACCTCGGCCCCGCTCCACCAGCGGCCTGCCCGCAGCTGGGCCGCGCTCACCTCCGGTCCCGGCAAGCGGCTGCTCAGGTGGGTGACCAGGTCGGCGACGACAGACGCGGTCTCCTGGGCCGTCGCGGGATGACCCAGGAGGTGGGGGGCGGGCACCTCCCCGATCAGGGACCGTCGCGGGTCCACGACCAGCAGCTGTGCCTCGCCGGCCCCGCGGGTGCGCACGACCTCGCCGACCAGGGTGCGCAGGGTCGTCGTGCGTCCCGAGCGGGCGTCTCCGAGGACCAGCAGGTGGGGCTCGTCGTCGGGGTCGAGCCACGCAGGGGCCAACCGGCGCTCGTCGAGACCGATCAGGAGGCGACGACGTGGGCCGGTCGACCCCGCGGGCTCGCCCCGACGCCGTACGTCGTCCACCGTCACCTCGAGAGGCAGGGGCCGCAGCCTGGGAGCCGGTGGGCCGGTCCACGACGTCGCCGCCCGGTGCGCAAGGGTGCCGACGTCCTCCGACAGGTCGAGGCGGGGCAGCGCGACCAGGACGTGCTCCGGGCCCGGCACGATCGCGCGGCCGGGCTGGTCGACGGGCACGCGCGCGGCGGCGCGCCGATCGATCTCGGAGTCCATCGGGTCACCCAGTCGCAGCTCGACGCGGCTGCCGACCTGGTCGCGCACCCCGGGGCGGACCTCCGACCACCGCGCGGCGCTGAGCAGGAGGTGCACGCCGGACCCCAGCCCGCGGGCCGCGACCTGCTGCAGCGCGTCCTCGAGGCCGGGGTAGTCCTCCCGCAGGCCGGCCCACCCGTCGACGACGAGGAAGACCTCGCCGTAACCGTCGCCTCGGCCGGTCGGGGAACCGGACCCGTCGGACCGGGCGACGTCGGTCCGACCGGCTTCGCGCGCCTCGACCACAGCGAGCACCTCGGCCACGACCCGCGTGACCCTCTCGGGCGCCGAGCGCTCGGCCCTCGCACACAGGTGCGGCAGGGCGTCGAGGTCGGCCAGGGCGCCCCCGGCGAGGTCCAGCACGAAGACCTGGCAGCGCTGCGGCGTGGAGATCAGCGCGAGGGCCATGACCACCGTCTGGAGGACGGTGCTCTTGCCGCTGCGCGGTCCTCCCACCACGGCGAGGTGACCGCCGGCTCCGTCGAGGTCGAGCACCAGCGGGTCGCGGCGCTGCTGACGCGGGCGGTCGACCCAGCCGATCGGGAGACGCAGGCGATGGGGGTCGCACCAGGACGAGGCGTGCAGCCCGTGCTGCTCGTCGGACCTGAGGTCACCGAGCACCGCGGCCAGCGTCGCGGGCGCCTGCAGCGGGGGGAGCCACACCTGGCGCGCCCGCCGGCGAGGGTCGGCCGTGGCGACGACGGCGCCCACCGCGACCTCGAGCTCGCTCGGTGGCGCCGGAGCAGCCGCGGTCGCGGCCGGTCGCGACGCACGCGCGGGGGGACCCAGCGGGAGCGCCCGGAAGCTCCGCACGGTCGCGCCCGCGGGGCTGCCTCGAGACGGTGCGTCGGCCGAGATGCCGGTCGACGCCGGTCCGGAGACATACGTGGCCTCGAAGCGCACCAGGCTGGTGGGGTCGGTGCGCAGGAAGCCGGCTCCCGGCACCGTGGGCAGCGCGGCCGCGTCGGTGACGCCCAGCACGGAGCGGGACTCCTGGGCCGAGAAGGTGCGCAGCCCGATGCGGTAGGACAGGTGCGCGTCCAGCCCCCGCAGCCGCCCCTCCTCGAGCCTCTGGGAGGCCAGCAGCAGGTGCAGCCCGAGAGAGCGACCGAGGCGACCGATGGCCACGAACAGCTCCAGGAGCTCGGGACGCGCGGTGAGCATCTCGGAGAACTCGTCGACGACCACGACCAGCGAGGGCAGCGGGTCCAGCGCGGCACCGGACAGCCGTGCGCGCTCGTGGTCACGGGCCGAGGCGTACCCGTCCGCCCGCAGCCGCTCCTGGCGACGTACCAGCTCACCGCCGAGCGCGTCGTGCATGCGGTCGAGAAGGGCGAGCTCGTCGGAGAGGTTGGTGATCAGGGCTGCGACGTGCGGCAGGTCGGCCATCCCGGCGAACGTCGCCCCGCCCTTGAAGTCGGCCAGCACGAGGTTGAGCTCGTCGGGCGAGTGCGTCACGGCCAGGCCGAGCACGAGGGTGCGGACGAGCTCGGACTTGCCCGATCCCGTCGCGCCGACGACCAGGCCGTGGGGCCCGGCGCCCCCCTCGGCCGCCTCCTTGAGGTCGAGGTGCACGGGGCGACCCCGGTCGTCGACCCCGAACGGCACGCGCAGACGGTCGGTGCCGCGACGCCGCGCTCGCAGGGCCTCGGGATCCAGGTGGGCCCCGGCGTCCAGCCCGAGCTCGGCGCGGACCGCGGTGGACCCGTCCTCGCCTCGTCGAGGACCGGCCAGGCTCGCCCGACCGGCGACCCCGCGCGCGAACGCCTCGGCCTCGGCCTCGGTGAGGTGGTCTGGTCGCACGCGCGCGGGGCCGTGCTCCGTGACGTCGGTCCGGCGCGCACCCGGGGTGCCCCCGGGGCCCGGCAGCAGCTGGACGACCGTGGTGGCCGGGGCCGCTGCCGGCGCCGGAGGGCCGTCGACGACGAGCAGGGCGTGCCGGGCCGGTCGGCGGACCAGCGGTGGTCCGAGGTCCTCTGCGCTCCGGGCGAGGAGCACCGGCGCGGTGTGGTCGGCCCCGGTCGGTCGCGTGTGCGGCAGCCACTTGACCCAGTCCCAGGCGGTCGGGTCGTCGCAGAGGACCGCGACGGTGAGCTGCGAGGAGTCCTGGGTCTCGGCCGCGGCGCACACGAGGGCCCGGGCGTGCGCGCGGGCCGCCTCGACCGGGCCGCAGACCTCGAGGTGGCCCACCACGCTCAGGTCGACCAGGGCGGGCAGGTCGCGCTGGGTGAGGTGGCTCGTCACGAGGCGCCGGAGCGCGGCGACGCAGACCGGGTCGGCGTCCTCCGCGACCGGTGGGGCGACGGGTCGCGGCGAGGCGAGGAGGGTGCCGCAGCCCCATCGCACCGCCGACGACGCGACGCCGGTCGTCGCCCCGGACACCCCGGCTGCGACGCCCGGTGGTGGGTGACGGCGCACGAGGTCGCGTCGGTGCGCGTGCTGGGCCTCGCGGAGCCGCACCCGGGACCCGGCGAGACGACCGAGGTAGTCGCGCCGGGCCTGCTCGAGCGCGGTACGCCGTTGCTGGCGTTGACGGTCGACCTGCACCAGGACCATCGCGACCGTGGCCAGCAGGACCAGCCCGACCGCCCCGGTGCGCAGGGCCGCGGAGGCGCCGGATGGTGCCCCGGAGCCGTTCAACGACACCAGCAGGACCACCGAGCCGAGGCCGCCCAGGACCGGCACCGCCGCCATCGCGAGGTTCGACCCGGACTCGGCGGCCGGCATCGGCGGCGGGGCGTCGAGGACGAGCTCGGTCGACGAGGTCGGATCGTCCGGCTCGTCTGCGCCCAGCTCCTGCCTTGCGTGCACGAGACCTCCCACCGTCGTCGAGACGGAGCGTAGGCAGCGGCGCCGACGACCGGTCGTGGTTGTCCACAGGCGCTGCGCCGAGACCGCACGGCGGGGTGGTTCGTGACTAGCCTCGCGGCACCGGCAGGTCCGGCCCAGCAGACGACCCGCCGAGAGGAGGAGCCCGACGTGACGCTCCCACCGTGGTCCCCGCCGTCCGGACCCGCCGTCCCCGCTCGCGGGAGCACCGCGGGCCTTCCCGCGCAGCTGCACCTGTCGGTGGTGGGCGGGAGCCGACGCGTCGACGTCGTGGTGCCAGGGGCCGTCCCCGCCGTCGAGCTCCTCGCCGACCTCGCCCGGAGCCTCGGCGTGGGCCCCGCGCAGGCGCTGCGGTTGCAGACCCTGCTCGGCCGGGGTCTCGATCCGAGCCTCGGCCTCGCCGTCCAGGGCGTCGTGGACGGCGCCGTCCTCACCCTGGCGAGCGGGGCCGACCCCGGGGACGACACCGGAGTCGATCCCAGCGACGACCTCGCGGAGGCCGTCGCCGACGTGGTGCGGAGGCCGGCGGCCCGGACGTCGACCAGGGCGCAACCCACCACGAGCTGGGTGTCGGGAGCCCTGCTCGGGCTCGGCGCAGCGGGTCTGCTGGCCTGCCTGCTCCCGTGGCAGGGACGCACCGCCGTGCCGCGCGGACCCGGCTCGGCGACCGGTGTCCTCGCGGTCGGAACCGGGGCGGCACTGGTGCTCGCGACGGCGGTGCTCGGACGGTCTCGACGCCGGGTCCCGGGCTCGTCCGGGCCCGGCTCCCCCGTCCTGCTCACCTGGGCCGCCTGCGCGTACGCCGGGATCGCCGGGATCGCGGCGACCGGGTCCGTCGGGTCGGGCGACCTCGTGCCGGCTGCGGGTCTGGGCGCGCTGGGCGTGGGTGTCGTGTGCCTGCTCGGGGCCGGAGCGACGGCGGGGCAGTGGCGGAGCCTCCTGGCCCCCGTCCTCGTCGCCGGCGCGTGCGCGGCGACCGGGGCGTTGCGCGCTGCGCTCGGCGTCGACCCCGGGACGGCGCTCCTGGTCGTGGCGACGGCGGCGGCGCTCCTCCTGCCGCTGGTGCCGACGCGGCTGGTCGGACCGCTCGTGCGCGGCCAGCCCACCGCGGCTGCCGGAGAGGCGCCCGTGGGCCGTCCCGGTCCGCAGGACGGGCATCGACCGCGTGACCCGGTCCGGCTCGAGCGGGACGTGCACGCCGCGCTCGGCCTGCTCGCGACGCTGGTCGCGACGGCCGGGGCCCTCCTGGCCGTCGCCGCACCGTCGGCGGTCGGACGGGGTGCGACCGGGACGGCGCTGGTGGGGGCGACGGGAGCCGTGGTGCTCCTGCAGGCGCGACACCACCGCGACCGCCGCGTGGTGATGGCCTGCGTCGGCGGGGCCACGGCAACGCTGCTCTCCGCCTCGGTCGCTCTCGTGGTCCAGCACCCGGCGGCCGTGCCGGACCTCGCCGCGGCGCTGGCGCTGGCGGCGGTCGCCGCACCGCGTGCCGCGCGGTCCGGCTGGTCGCCGCGGCTGCGCCGCACGGCCGGTCAGGTCGAGACGGTCGCGGTCCTCGCCCTCCTCCCGCTGCTCGTGCTCGTCCTCGACGCGCCGACCCTGCTGGCGACCGTGCTGCGGTGACCGTCCCCGGTGTCCGCGACCTCGTCGAGGCCGACGAGCACGAGCGGCGTCGGCTGGTCTCGGCGCTGGTGTCCGGCGACCCGCTCCCCACGGAACCGCCACGCCCGGGCCGCGGTGTCGTGGCCGCCCTCGCCCTGGGAGCGATCACCCTCGCGGTGGGCCTGCTGCTCGACGCGCTGAGCGGGACCGACGCCGTCTGGCCGACGAGCGGGCTCGTCGTCTCGCGGGACAGCGGGTCGTCCTACGTGGTGCTCGAGGGCGGCGCGGTCCACCCGGTCACCGACGGGACGTCGGCCCGCCTGCTGCTGGGCGCCGCGACCCCACCCGTCGTCGTCGACCAGCGCGACGTCGACGCCCGCGACCCCGGGGTGCTCCTGGGGATCGCAGGTGCACCCGCTGCCTTGCCGGACGTCGATCGGCTCGACGGCGGCTCGTGGTCGGTGTGCGCAGGCGGCGGTGCGACGTCGGCGGTCGGGATCGGCGGGGCCGGTGCCGAGGTCGAGCCCGCGGGCCCCGACGCCGGCGTGCTGGTCCGCTCCTCCGCGGGGCTGGGGCTCGTCACCACCGACGACGAAGGCCACGCTCGGGCCTATCCGCTCCCCGACGGTCCCGGCGCCGACAACCTGCTGCTGGCGCTGGGACTGCCTGGGCGCGACGCCGCGGTCGACGTCCCGCGCCGCTGGTTGGCCCTGGTGCCGACCGGGGGAGCCCTGGCGGCCGCCACCGTCGCCCCGCCCCAGGTCGGCGAGCCGCTGCCCTACTCCGGGCCAGGTCTGCCGCGGGACGCACGGGTCGGTGACTGGTTCCCGGCGACCGGTGGGGCGCGGTGGCTGACCGCGTCGGGGCCGACGGTGCTGACGCCGTTCGCGTTGGCCGTGTGGCGCTCGGATGCGGCGCAGGCGGTCGAGGGGCCTCGTGAGCTGGCCGTGGCCGTCCCGCCGGCGCTACCGCTGGCCCCGGCCCCGTACGCCGCCGCGCGCTGGCCGACCGACCTGCGTCGTCCCGTGGACGGGTGGCCGTGCGTCCTGCTGGACGGGGCCGGCGTCCGGCTCGGCGCCACCGGTCAGCACGGTGGCGACCGGGACGGCGTGGGCCGGCAACCCGCGGCGGTCGCGCCCGGCCGAGGCAGCCTGGTCCGAACCCCGGACCAGGAGGGCGGTGCCGTGCTCCTCGCTGACGACGGCCGGGCGTACCCGGTGGCCGACGACGAGGCGCTCGAGGCGCTCGGTTACGGCGGTCTTGCTCCCACGACGGTGCCGCGGGCCTGGGTGCGCCTGGTCGCGCAGGGCCCGGTGCTCTCGGTGGAGCGGGCGCTCAGGACTCCAGCGGGGGGTCGCTGAGGACCTCGACCGTCCCGGGTTGGAAGGCCACGTGGCCTGCGATCGCCCCGACGCCGGGCCGTGCGTCGGGGTAGCCCCACACCGCATCGGTCGCGGTGTGCTCGTCGGTGCGCACCGTCCAGTACGTCGCGTCACCCTTGTAGGGGCAGTACGTCGTGTGGTCGCTGGGCGCGAGCAGGTCCTGGTCCACCGCGTCCATCGGGACGTAGAGCACGGGCGGGTAGCCGGCCTCGCGGAGCACGAGCGCGTCGTGGGTGCGGGCCACCGTCACCTCGCCGAGGCGCACCGTGACCTCGGTGCCCGACGGCTCCACGGTGATCGGGTGGTCGGGCCCGGGCTCCAGGTCCGGGCGGCCCCGGTCGTCGACGGGTCCAGCGTCCTTGCTCGCGTGCGCCATCGGGTCCTCCGGTGCGGGTGGTGGTCGAGGACATCATTGCTCGGGGGTGGGAGGACGGAGATCAAGGCCCGGTCTCACGTCAGGCGAGCCAGGCGTCGCGCCTGATGGACGGCAGCGGGTGGCCGACGGTGGCGACCTCTATCCACCGTGTCGGGCGTTGCCTCCATCGGACCCGCTCGACTCCAGGTACGCGACCACCGCTCGGACCCGGCGGTTGGTCGTGCCGTCGTCGTAGAGGTCGAGCTTGGTGAAGACCGAGCGCAGGTGCGCTTCCACCGTGCGGTCGGAGAGCACGAGTGCTCGCCCCACGGCAGCGTTGCTGTGGCCCTCGGCGACGACGGCGAGCACCTGACGCTCCCGGTCGCTGAGGGAACCCAGCGCATCACGGGCGTTACGGCCGCGTACCAGCGCCTGGACGACCTCAGGGTCGAGTGCCACACCACCGCCTGCGACCCGGGTGAGTGCGTCGTCGAACTCGTCGAGGGCAAGGACCCTGTCCTTGAGCAGGTAGCCGAAGCCTGGCGTCCCGATCAGGCCAAGACACTGGCGAAGCTCGATGTGCTGCGACAGCAGCAGCACTCCGACCTCGGGTTCCTCCTCGCGGATCCGTCGCGCTGCCTGAGCGCCGTCCGAGTCGTGGTGGGGAGGCATGCGGATGTCGACCACCGCGAGGTCGGGGCAGAGCTCGGCGACCACGTCCAGCAGGCTGTCGGCGTCGCCGACCGCGGCGACGACCTGGTGGCCACGCTCCTCGAGGAGCCGGACCAGCCCCTCGCGGAACAGCATCGAGTCCTCCGCGACGACGACGCGCACTCAGAGCACCGCCGAGATCGTCGTACCGCCGCCGGTCGGGCTGTCGACGTGCAGCGTGCCGCCCACCGAGGCGACGCGGTCCCGCAGTGCGGGGAGGCCTCCCTCGGGGACCCCACCGACGCCGTCGTCGCAGACCCGGACCGTGAGTCGCTCTCCTCGCGACCCGAGCCGCACGCCGATCCGGCCGGCGCGGGCGTGCTTCAGCGCGTTGGCGACGGCCTCCGAGGTGACGAGGTACGCCGTCAGCGTGCGCGTCTCGTCCACCTCCGGGAGGGCCGCGACGTGGAGGTCCACGGGGACGGGGCTCGTCTCCAGCAGACCCTCGAGGGCCGACTCCAGGCCGTCGTCGAGTCGGCTGGGTCGGACTCCGTGGGCGAGACGACGCAGCTCGGTCACGGTGCCCTCGAGCTCGCGGACCGCCGTGTCGACCTCGGCGGCTGCCGTCGGCTCCAGCCGCTGCTGGAGCAGACGCAGGCGCATCCCCGTCGCGATGATCCTCTGCTGTGCGCCGTCGTGGAGGTCTCGCTCGAGTCGCTTGCGTTCCGTCGCCGCTGCGTCGACCAGCCGAGCTCGACTGGCCTCGACCTCCTCGAGCGCCTCCCGCAGCACCAGACGCAGCCGACTCACCTCGATGGGGACCCATGCCGCCCGGGCGAGGTCCGCGACCCGTCGACGCGCACGGGCAGACTCCCATCCGAGGGTGAGCATGGCGATGGTGTCCCCGCTGGCCTCGAGGGCAAACCCCTGCGGATCGTCGACCGGGGCGCCGCGCAGGTCGCTCCATCCGCTCGGGCGGGCCAGCGCGAGGCGGAGCCCGGGGTCGCCCTGAGCCTCCTGCAGAACATCCTCGACCTCCTCGGGCACACGCCTGCCCGCGCGTACGTCGGAGGCGAACCGCTCCACCGCGGCGACTGCGACGTGCCGGTCCCGATCGAACACCCTGCCGACAAGACCGGCGAGCGAGCGGTGCAGAGGGAGCAGCGCCAGCGCTGTCACGAAGGCGGCGGCCGCGGGGCCGAGGTCGGAGCGGGACCCGAGGTCCCGGCTCGCGGCGATGACGACCGCGGCGAAGATCCCGGCGGAAGCGACCAGGGTGAGCAGCCAGGACACGCCCGCACCGAAGAGCCGGTCGATGTCGAACAGGTCGTGGCGAACCATGGCGATCCCCACCGAGGCAGGGACGAGGAGCACCAGGGCCAGCAGGAAGGGCGTGTAGGCCAGATCGAGCGAGGCGCCGTACGCCTCCGCTCCCCAGCCCCCGACGAGAAGGAGCACCACCACCGTGCCCGCAGCGAGCAGCCACCTGATCTGGAGGCGGCGCCGGTCGTCGCCGGCGCGGTAGCGCCACACCACCGAGGTGACCGCCGTGACCAGGCAGGCCCCGACCAGCACGAGGGCGACGATGCCCAGCCGCCTCTGCCAGGGTGTGCCCTCGCCGACGACCGCACCGTCGACCTGTCGGGCGTCCCACGTGGCGGCCATCATCATCGCTGTTGCCACCGCGTACGCGACCGGAACGGCGACCCAGGAGCGACCGGGTCTGCGCCCGTCCGGGAAGACGAGGAGCAGAGCGAGGAGCCCCGCGAGGTTCACCGGCCAGGCGCCGACCCAGACATGCCGGGCCACCGAGGCGAGCGGGAGCGGTGTCGACGTGTAGGCCGACGCCGCCACCACGTCGCTGATCGTCACCAGGGCCGCAGCAGCGCTCGTCCAGGCCAGTGCCGGACCGACGGGCGACTCGGGCACGCGGGCGACGATCACCCAGGCGACGGCGACCGCCACCAGGGCGACGCCGTGGACGACGAGGTCGTCGCTGCCTGCGTGCCTCGAGAGGAGCGCCACGCCGACTCCGCACCCGGGCACAGCCGTGGCCGCCGCCGTCAGGGCACGACTCGCGACGGGGGTCATGACCGCATGATCGCAGCGCTCGCTCGGCGCCGGATCAGGGTTGGCACCTAGGGGCGATCCGCACCGGGCGTGCGCGGTGACGCCGACGCGGCCCGTGGCACGGGCCCGGACAGTGGGACACCCGACCCACCCCGCTCCAGGAGATGCTCATGAACCTGATCTACACCGTGCTCGTCGCCCTGCCGCTCGGCCTCTTCGTCTCGTCGCGGTCGACCGCCCTGCTGAGCTATCTGCTCGTGGGGTCCTACCTCTTCAGCTTCCAGAACACCTCCGTGCTGCTGGGGTGGCTCGGCAGCCAGGACCGTCCTGCGTTCGGGCCCTTCCCCGACGGATTCCCCGCCGAGGCCGCGACCGGAGAGGTCATCGGGTACGGCGTCGTCAACACCGTCATCACTCTCGTCGGCGTCGGCCTGGTCCTCGCGGGCGCTCGCCTCCGAGCGCGCCGGGCGTCGACGCGGGACGTCGTCGCGCTCGGCTGAGCGCACCTGCGGCGCACCCGCACCAGCCAGAGCCGGCCCGCCCGCACCTCAGCCGACGGTCTCGCCGCCGACCTGTCACGGTCACCTCGCTCCTGGCGGACGAGGTGACCTGGGACGCGAGCCCGACAGACCCTCGCTGGCCCTGCTCGGGCCGACCCGCGGGGACCAGGACCGAGACTGGGAGCGAGACGTCGGACCGGGCTCGATGAGCCCGGCACGACCTACCGGCACCTCGACTGGCGGAGGATAGGGGATTCGAACCCCTGAGGGCTCTTAACCCAACCCGCTTTCCAAGCGAGCGCCATAGGCCACTAGGCGAATCCTCCGCGACGGAGGTTACCGGTCCTGGGTGCGCGTGACGAAACCGGCCGTCCCCGGCGGCGGTTGCCCGGGGCCGGGGTCGCTCGCCTACACTGCTGCCAACCCCCCGTGTGGCGGCACCTCACCCAATCCCCCAGGGCCGGAAGGCAGCAAGGGTCAGTGGGCTCTGCCGGGTGCGCGGGGGGCCTTTTCATGCCCGCGGTGCACCGTTTGTCGCCGCTCCCGAAGGCGGTACGACGGGGCTGTGCAGCCGCTCTGGTCGGTGTCGGTGCCGGTGGTTAGGGTCATCGACGTGGAGTCACCCCTCGCGCTGTACCGGCGCTACCGGCCCGAGACCTTCGCGGAGGTCATCGGACAGGACCACGTGACCGACCCGCTGCGTGCTGCCCTGGCCAACAACCGGGTCAACCACGCCTACCTCTTCTCCGGCCCCCGCGGATGTGGCAAGACCACCTCCGCGCGCATCCTGGCCCGCGCACTGAACTGCGAGCTCGCCCCGGTGCCCGACCCGTGCGGGCAGTGTCAGAGCTGTCGTGACCTGGCCCGCAACGGGCCCGGCTCGCTCGACGTCATCGAGATCGACGCGGCTTCCCACGGCGGTGTCGACGACGCCCGGGACCTGCGGGAGAAGGCGTTCTTCGCCCCGGTCAGCAGCCGCTACAAGGTCTACGTCGTCGACGAGGCCCACATGGTCACCCCGGCGGGGTTCAACGCGCTGCTCAAGCTCGTGGAGGAGCCACCACCGCACCTGCGCTTCATCTTCGCCACCACGGCGCCCGAGAAGGTGCTGCCGACCATCCGCTCGCGCACCCACCACTACCCGTTCCGGCTGATCCCGCCCCGGCTGCTCTCGACCTACCTCGCGGATCTGTGTGCCCGCGAGGACGTCCGCATCGACCCGGCCGCCATCCCGCTCGTCGTCCGCGCGGGCGGGGGGTCGGCGCGCGACACCCTCTCGATCCTCGACCAGCTGATCGGCGGGGCCGGTGCCTCCGGTGTGACCCACGCGCTGGCGACGGGCCTGCTCGGCTACACCCCGGACACCCTGCTCGACGAGGTCGTCGACGCCTTCGCCGCCGGCGACGGAGGCGCGGTCTTCGGCGTCGTCGACAAGGTCATCGAGACCGGGCAGGACCCGCGCCGCTTCACCGAGGACCTGCTGCGCCGCCTGCGGGACCTCGTGATCGTCGCCGCCGTCCCGGACGCCTCCGCGACGGGCCTGATCGACGTCTCGCCGGAGCAGGGCGAGCGGCTGACGTCCCAGGCCGCGCGCTACGGCACCGCCGAGCTGAGCCGGGCCGCCGACATCGTGGCCACCGGGCTGACCGAGATGCGAGGGGCGACGGCGCCGCGGCTGCTGCTCGAGCTGGTGTGCGCCCGGGTGCTGCTTCCCGGCGCCGACCACTCCACCGTCGGGGTCATGGCCCGTCTCGACCGCATCGAGCGCCGCGCGGCCATCACCGGCACCCCGAGCGCGGCTGCGCCTGCCCCGGGCGTGCACTCGGCGTCCCCGGCGGCTCCCGTCGCCCGGGTCGTGGCCGACCCACCCCTGCGGCTGCCCGCGCAGGACCGTCCCGCGGCCGAGGCGCCGGTGGACGCTCCGGTCGAGACGCCGCCGCCGTCACCTGCCCCCGCGGATGCCCCGGCGGCTGTCCCGGCGGATCCCCCGACGTGGGGCGCGGCTGCCGTGCCGGGCGTCTCGTCGGCGACACCGGCCGACACCGCGGCACCGGCGACTCCCCGCGGCACCGACGACCCCCGCGGCACCGGCGTTGAGCCTGGTCGACGTACGCCGTCTGTGGCCCGACGTGATCGAGGCGACCAAGCACCGCCGGCGGGTGACCTGGATCCACCTCAGCCAGAACTCCCAGGTCGTCGCGGTCGGCGAGAAGACCCTCACCCTCGGGTTCAGCAACTCCGGTGCGCGCGAGTCCTTCGACAGCAACGGCAGCGCCGAGATCGTCCGGCAGTCCCTGATCGACGTGATCGGGGCCGACTGGCGGGTGGAGACCATCAACGACCCCGGCGCCGACGCGGGGCTCGGCGCACCGCCGAGCCCGGTGGTCACCCTCGAGCCGGCGCCCGTGGCGAGGCCTGTCGACCGGGCGGCCGCCGGGGTCGCGCCCGCCGCTGACCGAGCGGCCGATCCCGGCGCGGCCCCGCCCTGGGCCACCGGCGAGGCCGACACCGAGCCCGCGCCGCCGGTCCCGTCCGCACCCCCTGCGGCCCCCGAGCCCCCCGAGGACCCGGACGGCGCCCCCCCGGACGAGCCGAGGGAGCCGGCCGGGCGCGACGACCCGCCGTGGGCGCACCCGGGCGCGGAGGCGGCGCCGCGGACGCCGGCCGACCTGCGGGCCGCCGACGCCGACGCGCGCCCCGACGACCAGGACGCCGAGCACGACGCGCTCGGGGGGGCGGACCTGCTCGCGCGCGAGCTGGGGGCGAGGATGATCGAGGAGATCCGGCACGAGTGAGGCGGACCCACCCGTACGCCGCAGACCTGATCGCACCCACCAGCCCTGCACCCCACACCTCGAGGTGACCTGAGATGACCCAGAACCCCTTCGACGCCCTCGGCGGCGGCGGCTTCGACATGAACGCCCTGCTCCAGCAGGCCCAGCAGATGCAGGAGCAGCTCCAGCAGGCCCAGGAACGGCTCAACGACGCGACCGTCGACGGGTCCGCCGGTGGGGGAGCCGTGACGGTCACGGTGAGCGGCACCGGTGAGCTGGTCGCGGTGCAGGTCCGTCCGGGCACCGCCGACGGCGACTCGGCCGAGGAGCTCGCCGACCTCGGCGACCTCGTGGTCGCGGCCTACCGCGACGCCAAGACCAAGGCCGACGCGCTGGCCGCCGAGACCCTGGGCCCGATGGCCGGCGGCGGCATGGACGGCCTCGACCTCGGGGGCCTCGGCGGCCTGCCCGGCGGCGGTGGCGACCCGGACGCCGGTCCCGGCCGCATCGGTTTCTGAGGCGAGGTCCTCGATGTACGAAGGCGTCGTCCAGGACCTCATCGACGAGCTCGGGCGTCTGCCCGGGGTCGGTCCGAAGAGCGCCCAGCGCATCGCCTTCCACCTGCTCCAGGCCGACGCCGACGACGTACGCCGGCTGGCCGACACGTTGACCCAGGTCAAGGCCCGCGTCCGCTTCTGCCAGGTGTGCTTCAACGTCTCGGAGGCCGAGACCTGCCGGATCTGCCTCGACCCGCGACGCGACACCTCGGTGCTGTGCGTCGTCGAGGAGTACAAGGACGTCGTGGCCATCGAGCGCACCCGTGAGTTCCGTGGCCGCTACCACGTGCTGGGCGGTGCCATCTCACCCATCGACGGCATCGGTCCGGACCAGCTGCACATCCGTGAGCTGCTCACCCGGCTGAGCGACGACGCGCTCGAGGAGGTCGTCCTGGCCACCGATCCGAACCTCGAGGGTGAGGCCACGGCGACCTATCTCACGCGGTTGCTGCGCGACTTCGGGTTGCGCATCACGCGTCTGGCCAGTGGACTACCCGTGGGCGGCGACCTCGAGTACGCCGACGAGATCACCCTCGGACGAGCGTTCTCAGGAAGGCGGGCTGCACCATGAGCGACCAGGCACCCTCGGCTGGCCGGACCAGCGCCACGACCGTGGAGGTCACGACAGCCAGCACCGCGCAGGAGGAGGCCGCCACCCGGAGGCTGGCCGACCTGGTCGCGACCGAGATCGAGTCCTTCCTCCTGGCGCTGCGAGCGATCGCCTCCGAGCGCGACCCCGGACGCGGCATCTCGCTCCTGCTGCTCGAGATCAGCCAGGTCCTGCTCGCCGGGGCCCGCCTCGGGGTGCAGCGCGACTTCGTCCCTCGCGGCGACTACCAGCCCGACGTCGGGCCCGAGCCGGACGTCGACGAGCTGCGCCTGGCCCTGGCCGAGATGCTGGGCAACGTCGACACCTACAGCTTCGTGTTCGACCCCTACGTGCCGGAGACCGTCGAGAGCCAGCTCTCCGACGACCTCACCTCGATCGCGACGGAGCTGGAGAACGGACTGCGCCACTACCGCTCCGGCGACGTCGCCGAGGCCCTGTGGTGGTGGCAGTTCTCCTACGTCTCCTCGTGGGGCAACCTCGCCGGCGCTGCGCTCAACGCGCTGCTCTCGGTGGTCTCCCACGACCGCCTCGACGTCGAGTACGTCGGCGAGGTCGAGCAGATCGAGGCCGCGGAGGCGGTCCTGGACGGCGACGCGGGCCTGGTCTGAGCCCTCGCTAGACTCCTCGGGTCCGGTCGGTCCGACCCCCCGATGCGCTAGGAGCACCTCCCGGTGGGCATTGTCGTGCAGAAGTACGGTGGCTCGTCCCTGGCCGACGCCAGCGGCGTCAAGCGCGTGGCGCAGCGCATCGTGGCCACCAAGCGAGCCGGCCACGACGTCGTGGTCGTGGTCTCCGCGATGGGCGACACCACCGACGAGCTGCGCGACCTGGCCGAGCAGGTGACGCCGCTGCCACCCCCGCGCGAGCTCGACATGCTGCTGACCGCAGGCGAGCGGATCTCGATGGCCCTCGTCGCGATGGCCATCGCGCAGCTCGGTCACCGGGCACGGTCGTTCACCGGCTCCCAGGCCGGGGTGATCACCGACTCGGTGCACGGCAAGGCCAAGATCATCGACATCACGCCCGGGCGCCTCGAGGCCGCGATCGGTGAGGGCGACATCGCCATCGTCGCGGGCTTCCAGGGCGTCTCGCAGGACACCAAGGACGTCACGACGCTCGGCCGGGGCGCCTCGGACACCACCGCCGTGGCACTGGCTGCGGCTCTGGGCGCCGAGGTGTGCGAGATCTACTCCGACGTCGACGGCGTGTTCACCGCCGACCCGCGCATCGTCCCGGCGGCGCGCAAGCTGGCCCGGATCTCCACCGAGGAGATGCTCGAGATGGCCGCCTCGGGCGCCAAGATCCTGCACCTGCGCTGCGTCGAGTACGCCCGGCGCTACGACATGCCCATCCACGTGCGGTCCTCCTTCTCGCAGAAGGAGGGCACCTGGATCATCCCCGACCACTCAGCGCCCGACCAGGGCAGGCCCAGCGACGACCCAGGAGACGAACCAGTGGAGCAGGCGATCATCGCGGGTGTGGCTCACGACCGCAGCGAGGCCAAGGTGACCGTGGTCGGCGTCCCCGACAAGGTCGGCGAGGCGGCACGGATCTTCACCGCGCTGGCCGAGGCCGAGGTCAACATCGACATGGTCGTGCAGAACGTCTCGGCGGCGGCGACGGCCCTGACCGACATCTCCTTCACCCTGCCGCGCACCGACGGGCAGGGGGCGATCACCGCGCTCACGCGGATCAAGGACGTCGTGGGCTACGACCAGCTCCTCTACGACGACCAGATCGGCAAGGTCTCGCTGATCGGGGCCGGCATGCGCTCCCACCCGGGCATCACCGCCAAGTTCTTCGCCTCCCTGGCCTCGGCGGGGGTCAACATCTCGATGATCTCGACCTCGGAGATCCGGATCTCCGTCATCGTCGACGAGGCCCAGGTCGACGAGGCCGTCCGCGCCACCCACACCGCCTTCGACCTCGACGTCACCGACGTCGAGGCCGTGGTCTACGGCGGGACGGGTCGATGAGCGCCGCCCGCGGCGGGGGCCTGAGGCTCGGGATCGTCGGGGCCACCGGGCAGGTCGGCGTCGCGATGCGCCAGATCCTGCTGCAGCGCGCCTTCCCGCTCGCCGAGATCCGGTTCTTCGCCTCCACCCGCTCCGCCGGCACGGTCCTGGTCTTCGGCGACCGCGAGGTCACCGTCGAGGACGCCGAGACCGCCGATCCCACCGGGCTCGACGTGGCCCTCTTCTCCGCCGGTGCCAGCACCTCGAGGCGGCTCGCCCCGCGCTTCGCGGCGGCGGGCGTCACCGTCGTCGACAACTCCTCGGCCTTCCGGATGGACCCCGACGTGCCGCTGGTGGTCTCCGAGGTCAACCCCGGGGCGATCGCCGAGGCGCGCAAGGGCATCATCGCCAACCCGAACTGCACGACGATGGCCGCCATGCCGGTGCTGAAGGTGCTCCACGACGAGGCCGGCCTGACCCGGCTGATCGCCTCGACCTACCAGGCCGTGTCCGGCTCCGGCGTCGCCGGCGTCGAGGAGCTGGCCGGTCAGGTCGCCGCGGCCGGCGACAAGGCCACCGAGCTGGCCTACGACGGCGCCGCGGTGGCGTTCCCGGAGCCGGTGGCGTACGCCCGGACCATCGCCTACAACGTCCTGCCCCTCGCGGGCTCGATCGTCGAGGACGGCCTCGGGGAGACCGACGAGGAGCAGAAGCTGCGCAACGAGTCGCGCAAGATCCTCGGGCTGCCCGACCTGGCCGTGTCCGGCATCTGCGTCCGCGTGCCGGTCTTCACCGGTCACTCGCTGGCCGTCAACGCCGAGTTCGCCTCGCCACTGCCGGTCGAGCGGGCCCGCGAGCTGCTCGCCCACGCCCCCGGCGTCGAGCTCAGCGACGTCCCGACACCGCTCCAGGCCGCCGGGCAGGACCCGACGTACGTCGGTCGTCTGCGCCAGGACGAGGGCGTCCCCGACCGCCGTGGCCTCGCCCTCTTCCTGTCCAACGACAACCTGCGCAAGGGTGCGGCCCTCAACACGGTCCAGATCGCCGAGCTGCTGGCCACCCGCTGAGCGTTACCGCAGCGCGGGGGGCGGGCCCCCGCCGAGGCCGGCGTCGTGCCGGTCGGCCTGCGTCGGCGGGGTCACGACGGGTCCGACGCTCGCGGCCGGGTCGTCGTCCTCGGGCTGCCAGCGCTGGTCCTTGTCGAGGTCGACGCCGGCGATGGCGTGGGAGCCCAGGAACGCGAGGGTGGCCACCAGCGGGATGACCAGCACCATGGTCCACGAGAACAGCACGGGGACCAGGATCAGCAGGACGACCACCGCGACGATGCCGACCGCCAGCAGGGCGGTGGCCCGGGGGTCCGGGATCGAGCACCGATCGAGGGCCCAGCCGCCGACGAGGGCGGCGGCGACGAGGATCGCCATCAGGTACAGGTAGCCGGCCCCGCCGCACGAGGACGTGCCCCGCACGGCCTCGCACGCCTTCAGCGTGCCGAGCGAGAGGCCGTAGATCAGGACGCCGGTCAGCAGTCCCACGACCGCGACGGCCTGGACGCCCGCGGCCGGCGGCGTCCACCGCTCTCGCGGCTCGCTCCGCTCCCCGGCGGTGCCGGGCTCGGAGCGGCTGGGGAGCTTGGCGCGCAAGGCGGTCAGTGCCGCGGCGGAGCGTCTCGGGGAGTCGGTCGCGGCCCGGACCGGCTCGTCCTCGGTCCGCGTGCCTGGTGTCGGGGCAGCGGGTGCCTTCGCGTGTGCAGGGGGTGCGGGCGCCGGTGCGGGGGCTGGTGCGCGGTCCGGAACGGGGGCTGGTGCGGGGGCCGGCTCGGGGGTAGGCCCGGGAGGCGCGAAACGGTGGGTGTCACCGGCGACCGGCTCGGGCGCAGGTGCGACGACATCCTGCTCCGGCTCCGAGGCAGGTGTCGGCGCGACCCCCGGCTTCGGCTGCGGTGCCGCCGTGCCCTTGCGCCGGCCGAACAGCTTCGGTCGGTCGAGACTGAGCTTGTCGAGCGCGTCGTCGCGGTCCTTCTCGGCCATGGCGACAGTGTGACACGGGCTCGCCGCTGGGCGGGGTGCCCGCGGGCCCCGGACGAGCCTGCTCCGGGTCGCCGGTAACGCCGTCCCGCCGGCCGGTGACTCGCGGAGCGACCCGGTTTCGACACCATGTTCCGCGCCGGCGTCCTCGGGCCATCGGCTCGATCGAGGGGTCGGGCATCTGAGGACGCGCTCTCGCGCGTCGAGGGATGCCCAACCACCTCACCGGTGACGGCGCAGGTGTCGACAGCCCCGCGAGGTGACGTGCTCTCGCGGGGTCGTGTGAGACTTGCCCTACGGGCCGGTGAGGCTCGCCGGACGAAGGAGCCGTACCCGGAACGCGACAAGACGGCCGAGAAGGAGTCCGTCATGGCGTGGTTGGCTCTCGTGGTCTCCGGTGTGTTCGAGGCCGTGTGGGCGGTAGCCCTGGGCAAGTCGGAAGGGTTCTCGCGGCTCGCACCGTCCCTGGTCTTCCTGGTCGGACTGGCGCTCAGCATGGGCGGCCTGGCGTACGCGATGCGCAGTCTCCCGGTGGGCACGGCGTACGCCGTGTGGGTCGGGATCGGTGCGGCTCTCACCGTCGCGTTCGGGATTCTCACCGGGTCGGAGCCAGTGAGCCTGGTGAAGGTAGCGCTCATCGTCGGCCTGATCGGTTGCGTGGTCGGTCTCAAGCTGCCCACTGATACGACCGCTCGCCCTCGGCAGGGCCGCGCACCATGCGGCAGGTGCGGACGACCTCAGACGTCGACTCGGGGGGCGTACATGATGACGGCGACGCCGACCAGGCAGATGAGCGCTCCGGAGATGTCGTAGCGATCGGGCCGGAAGCCGTCGGCGACCATCCCCCACGCCAGCGATCCGGCGACGAAGACCCCGCCGTAGGCGGCGAGGATCCGACCGAAGTTGGCGTCGGGCTGCAAGGTGGCGACGAAGCCGTACAGGCCGAGGGCGACGACGCCTGCGCCGATCCAGATCCAGCCCTTGTGCTCGCGCACGCCCTGCCACACCAGCCAGGCGCCGCCGATCTCGGCGACCGCGGCGAGGGCGAACAGCAGCAGGGACTTGGCGATCAGCATGCGGCCAGTGTGCAGGGTCAGGACCCGGTCGCGGGCCTGTCCCGTGCCCCACGGAGGCGTCGCAGGCTGACCCCGATCGGACGTCATCCGCGGGCGCTGATCGCCGACGGCGCGCCCGTGGGGCTGCGTCGGGCGCTCGACCGGAGCAGCCCGAGGAGATCTTCCGCCGGTAGCGGCCGACTCATCAGGTACCCCTGCCCGACCTCGCAGCCCATCTCCGCGAGCCTGCGACGCACGCTGTCGGTCTCGATGCCCTCGGCGACCACGCCGATGCCCAGGTGGCGCGCGAGGTCGATGGTCGAGGCGACGATCGAGGCCGTGCGCTGGTCGGACTCGATCGCATCGACGAAGGACCGGTCGATCTTGAGCTCGTCGATCGGCAGGTCGCGCAGGTAGCTGAGCGAGGAGTAGCCGGTCCCGTAGTCGTCCAGGCTCACCCGGAGGCCGAGCGCACGGACCTTGACCAGGACGTCGACGGCGGCCTGACGATTGGTGATGAAGCTGTCCTCGGTGATCTCGATGATCAGCGAGCTGGCCGGAAGGCCGTGCTGCGCGAGCAGCACCTCGAGCTTGTCGGGCAGGCTGGAGTCGACCAGCGCTCCCGCGTCGATGTTGACGGCGACGGTCAGGTCCAGACCCTCGTCGCGCCACCGCCTCAGCTGCCCGGCCGAGAGAGCGAGCATCTGCTCGGTGACGGGACGCATCAGACCCGCGGCGAGCGCGATCGGGAGGAAGGTCGCAGGACTGAGCAGACCCCGCTCAGGGTGCCGCCAGCGGACCAGGGCCTCGACCCCGACGATCGCCCCGGTGGCCAGGTCCACCTTCGGCTGGAACCAGGCCTCCAGCTGCTGGTCGGCCAACGCCTCGCGGAGGTCCTCGGTCAGCAGGAAGCGCTGGGTCAGCTCGTCGTCCCTGGCCGGCGTGGACGCGGAGTACCCGCCGCCTGAGGCCTTGGCCTGGTACATCGCGACGTCGGCTCGCCGCAGCAGCTGGACGGGATCGGTCGCGTCGTGGGGGGCGCGGGCGATCCCGACGCTCGCATCGATGTGCAGTCGCACGCTCTCCAGCTGGAACGGCTGGCGCAGCCCCGCCACCAGTCGGTCAGCGAGACGGGTGGCGTGAGCCTGCTCCCCTCCGCTGGTAAGGATCGCGAACTCATCCCCGCCCAGGCGAGCCAGGAGGTCGTCCCCGCGCAGCACCCCCTCGATCCGACGAGCCACCAGGGACAGCAGCTCGTCGCCGATCGTGTGTCCCAGAGAGTCGTTGACGTCCTTGAACCGGTCCAGGTCGATCAGCAGCAGGGTCAGCGGACGGCCCGGAGGCGCCAGACTGACCGCCAGGCGACGTTGGAACGCGCGCCGGTTGGCCAGCCCCGTCAGATCGTCGGTGCCGGCTTCGAACCGCGCGACCGCCAACGCTCCCACCTCGGTCAGGGTGAGCATGCTCCGCGCCAGGACCAGCACCAGCGTGAGCACCGCCAGTAACACGGCGACCAGGGAGATCTCGGCGACGGCCGCGCCGACCAGCAGACCGAGGGAGGCGACGGCGAACGACATCGGGACGAGCATGGAGCGGCGGTCCCACGCCTCGCCCCAGGCGCGGGTCCCGGTGACTGCCCGGTCGCAGGTCCACGCCGCCCACGCCATCACCGTGGCCCCCAGCAGCCAGGTCGGCTGCGTCAGGTGGCCGGCGGCCATCGGCTGATCGTGGGCGACGTCCCACAGGTAGCGCACGTCGTTCAACGCGAAGACGGCCAGGCCGACGGCCAGCACGGTCCAGGCACGACTGGGCCGCCACCCCTGGAGGACGACTCCGGTGACGAGGACGGTCAGGAGGGCCAGGTCGGCGACCGGGTAGGCCAGGTTGACCGACACCGATGCCGCGCTCACCCCGTCGATGTCGCCCAGCAGCGGAACGGCGAACGCCGCCACCAGGCCCCCCGCCCCGACGCCGCAGATGAGGCCGTCGAGCCAGTTGCTGCCCGACCATCGCCGCCCGCTGCGTCCGAGCAGGACGACCACGGCGGCGTAGGAGAAGACGTACATCGCGAGCCACCCGGCGTCGGACCACGACGGTGACGGCGGGCTGGCGAGGCGGTTCGGCACCGCGACGTTGTAGATGTTCGCGGCGGCACGCAACGCCAGTCCGACTGCGAGCAACGCCCAGGGCAGCCGGTTCCGGCGCACGAGGAGGGGACGGGCGGCGCACAGCGCGGCAGCAGCGACGTAACCGACGTTCTGGACCCAGGCGTCACGCAGGGGCACCCGGCCCGGATCGGAGCTGGCGAGCACCACCCAGACGACCAGGACGGACACGCACAGGACCGTCAGGCCCTGCAGCGTGAGGACCACCCACCGTCGCCAGCCCGCTCCAGGGTGCAGGGGGTCGGACTCGGGTGACATGGAGGATCCCATCCGTCTCATCCACCGCGCGGCGCGGTCAGGTGTCGGTCGGCTCCAAGTGTGCAACGCGCAGCAGGCCCAGTATCACCGAACGGCGAAAGCGGCAACGGCTCGCGTCCTCGGCTGCCCGACGTACGGCCCCCAGACCAAGCCCGCAAGGGGGGCCTGGCCTGGGGAACCATGGGTCGGGCTGACAGGATTTGAACCTGCGGCCTCCTCGTCCCGAACGAGGCGCGCTACCAAGCTGCGCCACAGCCCGATGTGGGCTCGGCCCACGAGTGTTGGAGCATACCGGAGCCTGCGCTGGTGGCCGCACCCGGGCGCACGTGCCCCTCCTCGGGCAGCTCAGGTCCGCTCGACGAGCGTGACCAGCGTGGCCTCGGGGCGGCAGGCGACCCGCAGCCGGACGTACGGGCTGGTGCCCAGACCGGCGCACACGTGCAGCCACGCGGAGCCCTCCTGGCCGGGGCGCGAGTCCGCCGGGTGTCGGTGCAGCCCGCGGGCGCGGGCGGGCTCGAGGTCGCAGTTCGTCGTCAGGGCCCGCCCACCCGGCAGGCACACCTGCCCGCCGTGGGTGTGGCCGGCCAGGATCGCGTCGTAGCCGTCCGCGGCGTACTGGTCGAGGACGCGCAGGTACGGGGCGTGCGCGATCGCGAGTCGCACGTCGGCACCCGCGTCGGCCGGCCCGGCGACCGCGGCGAGGTCGTCGTAGGCCAGGTGCGGGTCGTCGACCCCGGCCAGGGCGACGGTGGTGCCGCCCACGTCGAGCCGGTCGCGGGTGTTGGTCAGGTCGAGCCAGCCGGCTCCGGTCAGCATCGCGGTGAGCGAGCGCCACGGCAGCTGCTCGGCGCTGGTGTGGCGCTGGCCGTCGTCGGGCAGCAGGTAGCGCAGGGGATTGCGCATGGTCGGCTCGAAGTAGTCGTTGGAGCCGAGCACGAACACCCCGGGCGCGTCGAGGAGCGGGCCGAGGCAGGAGCGCAGCACGGGCACCGAGTCGCGGTGCGCCAGGTTGTCACCGGTGTTGACGACCAGGTCCGGCTCGAGGGCGGCCAGGGACCGCACCCACTCCTGCTTGCGGGTCTGGCCCGGCGTCAGGTGCAGGTCGGAGAGGTGCAGCACCCGCAGCGGGTCATGTCCCGGCGCCAGGACCGGCATCTCGACGCGGCGCAGCGTGTAGGCCCGCGCCTCCCAGGCGGCGTACGCCGTGAGCCCGGCGCCCACGACCGCGCCGCCGGCCAGTCCTGCACCGAGCACGCGGGGAATCGAGGGGGCGACCACCGGCCCAGGCTGTCACAATGAACGACATGAGCGCCCTCAAGGACCGTCTGCGCACCGATCTGGTCACCTCGATCAAGGCCCGCGACGAGGTCCGGTCCTCCACGCTGCGCATGGTCCTGGCGGCGATCAGCACCGAGGAGGTCGCCGGCAGGAGCGCCCGCGAGCTCAGCGACGACGACGTGCTGACCGTGCTGACGCGCGAGGGCAAGAAGCGCCGCGAGGCGGCGATGGCCTTCGACGAGGGAGGGCGCGCGGAGATGGCGGCCAAGGAGCGTGCCGAGGCGGTCGTGCTGGCCGACTACCTGCCCGCCCAGCTCGGCCCCGCCGAGATCGCGCGGGTCGTCACGGAGGCGGTCGAGGAGACCGGTGCTGCCGGTGAGGGCATGAAGGCCATGGGCAGGGTCATGGGCCTCGTGCAGCCGAGGGTCAAGGGGCAGGCCGACGGCGCCGCGGTCGCCGCGGAGGTACGTCGCCAGCTCGGCTGAGGCCTCAGCGACCGCCGCCGCGGCCCCCGCCGTTCCCGCCGCCGTTGTTGCCGCTGTTGCCTCCGCCGCTGTTGCCTCCGCCGCTGGTGCTCGGCGCAGGCGGGGCCGGAGCCGCCCCGGCGGAGGTGTAGAGCGTCACGGTGCTGCCGCTGCCGGCCTGGGTTCCGGCGCCGGGCGAGGTGTAGGCCACGGTGCCGTAGGGGTAGCTGGAGTAGTCGGAGCCGCCGGTGACGACCTGGAAGCCGGCGCCGGTCAGGATCGACGTGGCCTGGTCGACGCTCAGTCCGCCGAGCCCCGGCACGCCGGTGGCCACGCCCGCGATGTCGGTCGCGTTGGGGGCGACGAAGTCCTCGTCGGGAAGGATGCCGGTCACGGCCTTCATCGCGTCGCCCCACATCGGGCCCGCGGTGCCCGAGCCGGACACGTCGTAGAGCGTGGAGCCGGCGATGGTCAGACCGGTCAGCGGTTGGGGCTGGCCCAGCGAGTTGGCTCCGGCGATCATGGCCGACGTGGCCAGGTTGGCCGTGTAGCCGGTGAACCAGACCGCCTTGGCGTCCTGCGTGGTGCCGGTCTTGGCCGCGCTGGGCTGGTCGAGGGTCAGGCCGTTCTGGGCGCCGAAACCCGTCTCCTGCACTCCGCGGAGGATGTCGTTGACCGCGTCCGCGACCGGTTCGGGCAGCACCTGCTTGCACGTCGGGTCGTAGGACTTCAGGAGGTTGTCGTCGGCGTCGGAGATCGAGGTCACGGGGCGCGCCTCGCAGTGGAGGCCGCGCGCGGCGAAGGTGGCGTAGGCGCCTGCCATCTCGACCGGGCTCACGTTCACGACGCCGAGCGTGAAGCTCGGGACCCGCTCGGCACCGTTGCCGTTGGCGTCACCGGTCGGGTTGGTGAGCTCGACGCCCATCTCCTTGGCCAGCTGGTAGGGCGCGCACACCCCGGTGCGGCGCTCGAGCTCGACGAAGAAGGTGTTCACCGAGTCCTGGGTGCCCTTGTAGAGGTTCATCGACCCCGAGCTGGTCGAGTTCGACACCGGGTAGGGGCCCGCGAAGGCGGGCTGGCCGGGGCAGTTGGCGAACTGCGCGGTGTCGAACGTGCGCTGGGGCGGTGCGCTGATCACGGTGCTGAGCGGGATGCCCTGCTTGATCGCGGCGGCGAGGGTGAAGACCTTGAAGTTGGAGCCCGCCTGGAAGCCGGCGGAGTCGCCGTACTCCTGGGGTGTGACGTAGTTGAGGTACGTCTGGCCCTGCTCCTTGTCCGTGCCCATGGGACGCGACTGCGCGATGGCGCGGACCGCACCCGTGCCGGGCTCGATCATCGCCATGCCGCCGATCGCCTGCTCGCGGGGGAAGACGTGCGCGTTGACCGAGTCCTGCGCCGCCTTCTCCATGCGGAGGTCGATCGTGGTCTTGATCGTCAGACCCCCGGACTTGATGAGCTCGTTGCGAGCCTGGCGGTTCGCCCCGAGCGCGGGGTCCTTGAGCAGGTAGCTGATGACGTAGTCGCAGAAGAACGGCGCCGCGGAGTTCACGCACCCGTTCGGCGAGGACTGGACGTCCAGCCCGAGATTCTGCTTCTTGACCTTGTCCGCGCGCCTCTGGCTGATCACCCCGAGCTCGGCCATGCGGTTCAGGACGACGTCACGACGCTCGACGGCACGGTCGGGGTAGGCGGTGGGGTTGTAGCCCTCGGGGCTCTTGACCAGCCCGGCGAGCATCGACGACTGACGGAGGTCGAGCTTCGAGGCGTTGACGCCGAAGTAGTGCTGCGCTGCGGCCTGGATGCCGTACGCCCCGTCGCCGAAGTAGGCGGTGTTGAGGTAGCGCTCGAGGATCCAGTCCTTGGAGTGCTCCTGCTCCAGGGCGATGGCGTAGCGCAGCTCCTTGATCTTGCGCGCGTAGGTCTCCTCGGTCGCGGCCGCCTTCTCCGACTTGGTCTTGGCCGCGTTGACCAGGGAGAGCTTGACCAGCTGCTGGGTGATCGAGGAGCCACCCTGCTGCACGGTGTCACTGGTCTGGTTCGTCGCGAGCGCGCGCAGGGTGCCCTTGAGGTCGAGCGCGCCGTGCTCGTAGAAGCGGTAGTCCTCGATGGAGACGATCGCCTTGACCATGACCCGCTTGACGTCGGAGAGCTGGACGTTGATGCGGTCCTGGTCGTAGAGCGTCGCGATCACGTTGCCGGCACCGTCGGTGATCGTGGTGCGCTGGGGCAGCGAGGAGTCCTCGAGCTCCTGGGGGAGCGAGTCGACGCTGTCGGCTGCGGTCTTCGTGGCCAGGCCGGCCAGGCCGGCGAACGGGATGGCCAGGCCGGCGACCACGACGCCGAGTGCGACCGAGACGGCCAGCATCACGCTCAGGTGGGAGATCACCCGGGCGAAGGTCGGTCGTTCGGAGCGTGGCATCGACATGCGCACGAGGGTACGGGAGCAATCCAGCCCCCAGCGAAACGTGAGGACGACCCTCTAGTCCGTTGTGACTAGAGCAAGTTGGGTCCATTTACCCTGGCTGAATCGTTGCTCGTCGTTTAACTTCTACACAAGAGATCACGACATCACCGCAGATACCTCCGGGGATCACGGTGCAGTCGTCCACAGAACACCACGATGGGGACACACGATGTGGGTTGAAGACTGGGCGCCCCGCGCCGCATGCCGGACCGCGACGCCGGACGAGCTGTTCGTCCGTGGCGCGGAGCAGAACAAGGCCAAGCAGGTCTGCACCGGGTGCCCCGTGCGCACCGAGTGCCTGGCCGAGGCGCTCGACAACCAGATCGAGTGGGGGGTGTGGGGTGGCATGACCGAGCGTGAGCGCCGGGCGCTGCTCAAGCGCCGCCCCACCGCCTCGTGGCGCACCGTGCTCGAGACCGCCCGCACCGAGAGCGCCCGCGGCACGGCGCCGGCCGCCTCGTCGCCCCGCCCGCCCGCCCCGGCCGGAAGCCGCTCGCGCGCCTGAGGCAGGCCTCACGACCCGGGCTCGCTCCGGCTCCGGTCGGCGAGCAGCTCGCCGACGCGGCGCAGCCCGACCAGGTCGTGCACGTCACCGGCCAGCGCCGCCACGACGGCGGTCGGCACCTCCGGGTGGGCCGTGGCGAACCCGCGCCGCAGGCGCGCCTCACGCTCGACCAGACGCACCTGGTCCGCGTGCAGGCGCAGCAGCCCCGCGGTGCTCGACCCGTCGCCGCCTCGTTCCAGCCGTTCGGCCGCGCTCGCGGCCTCGTCGGCCGACAGCTCGGCGGCCGGGGCGACCGCGGCACGGTTGACCACGAGCCCGGCCAGGGGCATCGAGTCCTCCGTGAGCCGCTCGACGAAGTACGCCGCCTCGCGCAACGCGTCGGGCTCCGGCGCGGCGACGACCACGAAGGCCGTCTGCCCGTCCTGGAGCAGCGCGTAGGTGCGCTGCGCACGCTGGCGGAACCCGCCGAAGACGGTGTCGATCGCGGCGATGAAGGTCTGCAGGTCTCCGAGCACCTGCCCGCCGAGGATCTTGCTGAGCGCCGACGTGACGAGGCCGAGCCCGGCGGTGACCAGCCTCGCCGGCCCTCGTGCCGGGGCCAGCATCAGCCGGATGAACCGCCCGTCGAGGAAGCTCGAGAGCCGCTCGGGCGCGTCGAGGAAGTCCAGCGCCGAGCGCGAGGGCGGGGTGTCGACGACGATCAGGTCGTAGGAGTCCTCGCGCTGTGCCTCGGCGTGCAGCTGGCCGAGCTTCTCCATGGCCATGTACTCCTGGGTCCCGGCGAAGCTCGAGGACAGGGCGACGTAGAACGGGTTGGTCAGGATCTGCTGCGCCTTCTCGGGGCTGGCCTGGCTCTCCACGACCTCGTCGAACGTGCGCTTCATGTCCAGCATCATCGCGTCGAGCCCACCGCCGGCGGACTCGTCGATCCCGGTCACCGGACGCGGGGTGTTGTCGAGGGCCTCGATGCCCATCGACTGGGCCAGGCGTCGCGCCGGGTCGATGGTGAGCACGACGACGCGGCGCCCCCGCTCGGCGGCGCGCAGGGCCAGCGCGGCGGAGGTCGTGGTCTTGCCGACGCCGCCGGACCCGCAGCACACGATGATCCCGGTGCCGGGATCATCGAGCAGGGCGTCGACGTCGAGCGCTGTGGCGGGCCCGGCGGCGGAGGGCCCGTCGGCCCGGGCAGGCCCGACGCGTCGCGAGCGGCTGCGCGCGGCCATCAGGCGAGTCCCTGCTCGCGCAGGCGGCCGGCAAGGCCGTAGAGACCACCGAGGTCGACACCACCGGTGAGGCGGGGCAGCTCGTAGGACGGGGCGTCGAGCGCGGCGACCACCGCCCGTTGGGTCTCCTCGAGCTCACGACGGTGCGCGTGGTCACGGGCCAGGGCGAGGAGGTTGTCGACCAGCAGGTCGTCGACGTGCGCGTCGGTGCCCGGGCCGTGGGCACCGTCGGAGCCCGTCAGCCCCACCCGGGCGAGGTCGGCGCGCAGCGTCCCGGCGTCGAGCGACCCGTCCCGGGCCGCAGCCAGCGCGCGCGCCTGGAGCTCTTGCGGACGGGTCAGGTTGACCACGACGCCGCCGACCGGCAGCCCGACCCGGCGCAGCTCCTCGATGCCGTCGGCGGTCTCCTGCACCGGCATCTCCTCCAGCACGGTGGTCAGGTGCACCGCCGTGCGGCTGCTGCGGAACAGTCCCATCATGGTGTCGGCCTGCGAGCGGAGCGGGCCGACCTTGGCCAGGCCCGCGAGCGCGTCGCTGACGTTGAGGAACTGGGTGATCCGGCCGGTCGGCGGGGCGTCGAGCACGACCGCGTCGTAGTGCAGGGCGCCCTTGTTGCGGCTGTTGCGCTCGACGGCCTCGAAGATCTTGCCGGTCAGCAGCACGTCGCGCACTCCCGGGGCGATGGTCGTCGCGAACTCGGTGATCCCGAAGCGGTCGAGCGCCCGCCCGGCGCGGCCGAGCTTGTAGTACAGGGTGAGGTAGTCCAGGAACGCGGCCTCGGGGTCGATGTGCAGCGCGTGCACGGTCCCGCGACGTCCGCTCGCGTCGGGCAGGCCCGTGGTCAGGCGGGTCTCGTGGGAGGGCAGCGGGTCGACGTCGAACATCCGGGCGATGCCCTGGCGGCCCTCGGCCTCGCACAGCAGGACGTTCCTGCCGTCCCCGGCGAGCGCGAGCGCGAGCGCGGCGGCGACCGTGGACTTCCCGGTCCCACCCTTGCCCGACACCACGTGCAGGCGCACCTGCGGCCAGTCGCTCATCGTCGCGAGCCTAGGGGGTCGGGCCGGGTGAGGGTGCGGCGACGTGCCAGGTTGACGTGCGTCACACCGGGGGCCAAGGATCGGGGCATGGACAAGCAGATGGCGTCGGCGGCCGAGGCGGTGGCCGACATCGCGTCGGGCTCGGTCCTCTCGGTCGGAGGTTTCGGGTTGTGCGGCATCCCCTCGGTGCTCATCGAGGCCCTGCTCGAGCAGGGTGCCGACGAGCTCGAGGCGGTCTCGAACAACTGCGGGGTCGACGACTGGGGGCTCGGTCGGCTGCTGATGGCCAAGCGGTTGCGGCGGATGACGTCGTCCTACGTCGGGGAGAACAAGGAGTTCGCCCGCCAGTACCTCTCCGGGGAGCTCGAGGTCGAGCTGACCCCGCAGGGCACGCTCGCCGAGCGGATGCGCGCCGGGGGCAACGGGATCGCCGCGTTCTACACCGCGACCGGTGGGGGCACCCAGGTCGCCGAGGGCGGGCTGCCGTGGCGCTACGACCGCGAGGGCAACGTGACGGTCTCCTCCCCGGCCAAGGACACCCGCACGTTCGAGACCGCCGACGGGCCGCGCGAGTTCGTCCTCGAGGAGGCGATCACCGCCGACTTCGGGCTGGTCCGGGCCTGGAAGGGCGACCGGCACGGCAACCTGATCTATCGGATGTCCTCGCAGAACTTCAACCCGGTCGCCGCGATGTGCGCGCGCACGACCATCGCCGAGGTCGAGGAGCTCGTGGAGCCCGGCGAGCTCGACCCGGCGCAGGTGCACACCCCGGGGGTCTACGTGCACCGGGTGGTCGAGCTGAGCGCCGACCAGGTCGCCGACAAGCGGATCGAGAAGAAGATGACGAGGGAGAAGTCGTGAGCTGGACGCGCGAGCAGATGGCCGAGCGGGCCGCGGCCGAGCTCGAGGACGGGCAGTACGTCAATCTCGGGATCGGGCTGCCGACCCTGGTCCCGGGCTTCGTCCCCGACGACGTCGAGCTGGTGCTGCAGTCGGAGAACGGGATCCTCGGGGTCGGGGACTACCCCGCCGACGGCGACGAGGACGCCGACCTCGTCAACGCCGGCAAGGAGACGGTGACCCTGCGTCGGGGCGCGTCGATCTTCGACTCCTCGACCTCGTTCGGGATGATCCGCGGCGGCAAGATCGATGCCGCGATCCTCGGCGCGATGCAGGTCTCGGCCGCCGGTGACATCGCCAACTGGATGATCCCCGGCAAGATGGTCAAGGGCATGGGCGGGGCGATGGACCTCGTGATGGGCGCCAGACGGGTGATCGTGCTCATGGAGCACGTGGCCAAGGACGGCTCCTACAAGATCGTCGAGGAGTGCTCGCTGCCTTACACCGGGCGCGGCGTCGTCCGTCGGATCATCACCGACCTGTGCGTGCTGGACGTGACCGAGGACGGTCTGCGGCTGGTCGAGCTCGCGCCCGACGTCACCGAGGACGAGGTGCGCGAGAAGACCGAGCCGGACGTCCTCACGAGCTGAGCGGGGACCCGTCCCGGCTCACCGTGGTGGTCCGGCCCGCGCTGCCACCCGCCGGCCGCACGACGCACCGGCTCCCGCCACCCGCGTGCCGGGAGCGGTGGCCTCCCGGGGATTCGAGGACGACACGAGCGACCTGGACGTCGCCCGCGCTGAGCGTGGGTCCGATGCGCCCCACGGCAGGGGGACCGCCCAGCCGCTCCCGCGAGTAGGGTCACGCGCATGACCAAGTGGGAGTACCTGACCGCGCCGATCCTCACGCACGCGGCGAAACAGATCCTGGACAACTTCGGGGCCGACGGGTGGGAGCTGGTGCAGATCGCCCCCGGCATGAACCCCGAGAACAACGTCGGCTACTTCAAGCGCCCGGTGCAGTGAGGGGGCGACGATGACCCATCCCGAGGAGGTCCTCGCCAGCCTGGGCCTCACCGTCCCGGACGTCGTGCCGCCGCTCGCGGCGTACGTCCCGGCGGTGCGAACCGGCGACCTGGTGCTCACCGCGGGGCAGCTGCCGCTGCGCTCGGGCGAGCTGATCGCGGTGGGCAAGGTCGGTGGCAGCGTCACCGAGGAGGAGGCGTTCGCGTGCGCCCAGCAGTGCGCGCTGAACGCCATCGCCGCCGTCAAGGCCGAGGTCGGCGATCTTGCGCGGGTGACCCGCGTGGTCAAGATGGTCTGCTTCGTCGCCTCGACCCCGGACTTCACCGGCCAGCCCCGGGTCGCCAACGGCGCCAGCGAGCTGCTCGGCCAGGTCTTCGGCGACGCGGGCGTGCACGCCCGGTCCGCGGTCGGCGTGCCCGTGCTGCCGCTCGACGCCCCCGTCGAGGTCGAGATCATCGTCGAGGTCGCGGGCTCGTGAAGATCCCGGTGCCGCCGGTCCCCCTCGGCGAGGACCTCGTGGCGCTCGCGGGGGAGTACGCCGCCGGCACCCGCTCCCCGGTCGAGCCGCGCGACGCGGCCACCGTGGTGCTCACCCGCGACCCGAGCCGGGCGGGCGCCGGCCCGGACGTCTACCTGCTGCGTCGACAGACCTCGATGGACTTCGCCGCCGGCATGTGCGTCTTCCCCGGGGGCGGGGTCGACCGGCGTGACTTCGACACCACCGTCGCGTGGGCCGGCCCGTCGCCGGCGCGCTGGGCCGCGCAGCTCGGCTGTGCCGAGGACCTGGCCCGCGCGCTGGTGTGCGCCGCCGTGCGCGAGACCTTCGAGGAGTCCGGCGTCCTGCTCGCCGGACCGTCGTCCGAGGCGGTCGTCGAGGACACGACCGGGGACGACTGGGAGGCCGACCGGGTCGCGCTGGAGACCCGCGAGCTGGCGTTGACCGACTTCCTGACCCGCCGCGGGCTCGTGCTGCGCACCGACCTGCTCGGGGTGTGGGGTGCCTGGACCACGCCGGAGTTCGAGCCGAGGCGCTACCGCACCTGGTTCTTCACCGCACGCCTGCCACAGGGCCAGCGCACCCGCGACGTCTCGACCGAGTCGTCGGCGGTCGCCTGGGTGCCGGCGCTCGAGGCCGTCGAGCAGGTCGAGGCCGGCGAGATGGGCATGATGGCGCCGACCTACCTGATGTGTCTCGAGGTCGCCGAGCACGAGGGCCCCGACGAGGTGCTGGCGCAGGCCCGGGACCGTGAGGTCGCCATGCACACCCCCGAGCCCGTGGCGCTGCCCGAGGGCGGTCACACGCTGTCGGTGCCCGGCCACCAGCAGGCGGTGCTCGCCGCGCGACGGCGGGCGTGAGCCGGTCGTGAGCAGGTCATGAGCTGGGCCGGGGGAGCGTTCGGGCAGCGGGCCCGGTGCCTGCTCGCCCCGAACGCGAACGAGATGACGCTGGACGGCACGAACACCTGGGTGCTGCGCGAGCCGGGGGCCGCCCGGTCCGTGGTCGTCGACCCGGGCCCGGAGATCCCTGGCCCACCTCGACGCGGTCGCACGCGTGGGTCAGGCCGCCGGCGACGTCGCGGTCGTGCTGCTCACTCACCACCACCTCGACCACGCCGAGGCGGCACGCACCTTCGCCGAGCGGGTCGGCTGCGGCGTCCGCGCGCTCGACCCGGCGTTGCGGCTGGGCTCCGAGGGCCTCGGCGACGGCGACGTGGTCGAGGTCGACGGTCTCGAGCTGCGGGTCGTGGGGACACCGGGTCACACCGCCGACTCCCTGTCCTTCTGGCTGCCCGCCGACGACGCCGTCCTCACCGGCGACACCGTCCTCGGGCGCGGCACGACCGTCGTGGCTCACCCGGACGGCCAGCTCGGTGCCTACCTCGGATCCCTCGACCGGCTGCACGCCCTCGCCTCGGAGCACGGCATCGCGGCGGTCTGGCCCGGCCACGGCCCGGTGATCCACGACGCGCTCGAGGCGATCGAGGGCTACCGGCGGCACCGGCGCTCGCGTCTGGAGCAGGTGGCCGCGGCCCTGGCCGACCTCGGCCGCACGGCGGACGACGTAGCGACCCAGGACGGGCTGGCCCGCCAGGTCGTCGAGGTGGTCTACGCCGACGTCGACCCGGTGCTCTGGGGCGCCGCCGAGCTGTCGGTGCGCGCCCAGCTGGCCTACCTCGCCGCCCCCCGCTCGCTGTGACGCGGAGCCAGGTGTTCTCGGGCGCGGGTGGCCTCAGCGGGCGCGGCGCCCGAGCCGGTCCAGGTCCATGATCACCACGGAGCGGGGCTCCAGGCGCAGCCAGCCGCGGGAGGCGAAGTCGGCCAGCGCCTTGTTGACGGTCTCGCGGGAGGCGCCGACGAGCTGGGCGAGCTCCTCCTGGGTCAGGTCGTGGTGCACGTGCACGCCGTCGTCGGCGGTGCGCCCGAAGCGGTCGGCCAGGTCGAGCAGGGCCTTGGCGACCCGGCCGGGCACGTCGGAGAAGACCAGGTCGGCCACGACGTCGTTGGCCTTGCGCAGCCGTGCGGCGAGCTGGGCGAGCAGTCCGCGCGCGACCATCGGGCGGCCCTCGAGCCAGCGGAGCAGATCCTCGTGGGACAGCGAGGCGAACGTGCTCTCCGTGACGGCGGTGACCGTGGCCGAGCGGGGACCGGGGTCGAAGAGGGAGAGCTCGCCGAACATCTGGCCCGGCCCGAGGATGGCCAGCAGGTTCTCGCGCCCGTCGGAGGAGCTCCGGCCGAGCTTGACCTTGCCCTCGCTGACGATGTAGAGCCGGTCGCCGGAGTCGCCCTCGTGGAAGAGGACCTCACCGCGGTGCAGGGACGTCTCGGCCATCGAGCCGCGCAGCGCCGCCGCAGCCTCGTCGTCGAGGGCGCTGAACAGCGGTGCCTGGCGCAGTACGTCGTTGTCCACAAGTCCTCCTGGGGCTGGGTGGTCCGTCCCGAGCATATCGAGTGGGACATCTCACAACGCAAGCGTGTCGTCGTGCCCGCGCTCGTGCTCGGGTCGGGCGCGTCGGTGCTGCGCCGTAGGCTAGCGGGCGTGAGTGCGCCCCCCGTCCGTCCCGCCGCCGGCGCGGCCCGCGGCGTGCTGGCGGGCCCGCCCCCCACCTCGCTGGTGCGTCGGGCCCGCAAGGTCGACCGGGTGCTCGCCGAGACCTACCCGGAGGCTCGCTGCGAGCTCGACTTCGCCAACCCCTTCGAGCTGCTCGTGGTGACGGTGCTCAGTGCCCAGACCACCGACCGGCGTGTCAACGCGGTGCGGCCGGTGCTGTTCGCCGCCTACCCGGACGCGCCGGCCATGGCGGCCGCGGAGCGGGTCGACCTCGAGAGGCTGCTGGGACCGCTGGGGTTCTTCCGGGCCAAGACCGAGGCGGTGCTCACGCTCTCGGCCGCGCTCGTGGAGCGCCACGACGCCCAGGTCCCGCCGCGACTGGAGGACCTCGTGGCCCTGCCCGGGGTCGGGCGCAAGACCGCCAACGTGGTGCTCGGCAACGCCTTCGACGTCCCCGGGATCACCGTCGACACCCACGTCGGCCGGCTGTCGCGCCGTCTGGGATGGACCGACGAGACCGACCCGGTCAAGGTGGAGCACGCCGTCGGTGCGCTGTTCCCACGGCGTGACTGGACGATGCTCAGCCATCACCTGATCTGGCACGGACGGCGACGCTGCCACGCCAAGCGGCCCGCGTGCGGCGCATGCCCGCTCGCGCGCTGGTGCCCGTCGTACGGCGAGGGCCCGACCGACCCGGTGGCCGCGGCCAAGCTGGTGCGGACCCAGGGTCCGGCGTGAGGCGCCGGCAGGCCCTCGGCGCAGCCCTGTGCTCGGTCGCCGTCCTCGGCGCGTCGAGCGGCTGCACGTCGCAGCCCGAGATCTCGACGCTGCCCCAGGTGAGCCTGGCCCGCTTCGAGGGGCCCGGCCAGGTGGACCTCGCGGCGGTGGAGGGTCCTGCCGTGGTCAACCTCTGGGCGTCCTGGTGCGGACCGTGCCGCGACGAGCTGCCGGTGGTCGAGGCGTTCCACCAGCAGTACGGCGACGCGGTGACGGTGATCGGGATCGACTACCAGGACCCGCAGGTCGACCAGGCTCGTGCGCTCGCCGATCGCTCCGGGCTGACCTACGACCTCCTCAGCGACCCCAGCGGAGCGCTGGACGCCTCCGCACCGTTCCCCTCGTTGCGGGGGCTGCCGTTCTGGGCCTTCGTCGACGCCGACGGCACCGTCACCGACCTCGAGTTCGTCGAGATGACCTCGGTCGACCAGCTGCGCGCCGCGGTCGTCGAGCACCTCGGGCTCGACCTCCAGGGGGTGGCCCCGTGAGCGACCTCCCCGACCTGCCGGGGTGGCTACGTCCCGTGGCCGAGGGCGCGCGCGAGATCACGGTGCACGACCTGACCCGCTTCATGCCTCCGGAGGACTCCGACCCACGTCGCGGCGCGGTGCTCATGCTCTTCGGCGAGGGTGGTCGCGGCCCTGAGCTGCTGCTGACCGAGCGCGCTCACCACATGCGCTCGCACCCGGGTCAGGTCTCGTTCCCCGGAGGCCGCATCGAGCCGGGCGAGAGCGTCCTCGACGCGGCCCTGCGCGAGGCGCAGGAGGAGACCGGTCTGGACCCGGCGCAGGTGGAGGTCTTCGCCGAGCTGCCCGAGCTGTGGCTGCCACCCTCGAACTTCGCCGTCACCCCGGTCCTGGCCTGGTGGCGCCACCCCGGCTCGGTGCACGCCGCCTCGCCCGACGAGGTCCACGCGATCCACCAGGTCGCGCTGCGTGAGCTCGTCGACCCCGCTCACCGCATCCGGGTCAGGCACCCCTCGGGCTGGGAGGGGCCGGGCTTCCTGATCGGCGACGACAAGGACGTCATCTGCTGGGGCTTCACCGCGGGCATCATCAGTCGTCTCTTCGACTTCCTCGGCTGGACCGAGGAGGTGCCCGCGGCGCCGCTGCGTGAGCTGCCCGACTACATGCTCGTCGGGTCCCGCCTCGTCGACGACCCCCCGGCCAACACCCGCCTCGGTCAGGCGCCGGCGTCCACGGAGGGGCACCGGTGAACCTGCTCGACTGGCTCCTGGTCGCCCTGGTCCTGACCTACGCCCTCTCCGGCTACTGGCAGGGCTTCGTGACCGGCGCCTTCGCGACCTCGGGGCTGCTGCTCGGCGGCCTCGGCGGCATCCTGCTCGCGCCCGTCGCGCTCGGCGACGCGAGTCCCTCGCTGCTGGTCTCGCTGGGCGCTCTGTTCATCGTGATCCTCACGGCCTCGCTCGGCCAGGCGCTCCTGCAGTACGCCGGGGCCAGGCTGCGCGACAAGATCACCTGGCAGCCGGCCCGTGCCTTCGACGCCGTCGGCGGGGCCGCCCTGAGCGGGGCTGCGGTGCTGCTCGTGGCGTGGGCCCTCGGCGTCGCGGTCTCCGGGTCCAGGATCGGTGTCGTCACGCCCCTGGTCCGCGACTCCGCGGTGCTGGCCAAGGTCGACTCGGTGCTGCCCTCGGCGGCCTCCGGGGGTCTGGCGGCCTTCAACAACGTCGTCGGGGCCAGCTTCTTCCCCCGCTACCTCGAGCCCTTCGCCCGCGAGCAGATCGTCGAGGTGGGCCCCGGACCGCAGCGGCTGCTCACCGACCCCGACGTCGACGCCGCGCAGGCGAGCGTGCTCAAGGTGCGCGGCAACAACGTGTGCGGGCGCGGCGTCGAGGGCACCGGCTTCCTCTACGAGCCGGACCGGCTGATGACCAACGCGCACGTGGTCGCCGGGGTGAGCGACCCCGGCGTCGAGATCGACGACAGCACGGTGCCGGCCACGGTCGTCTACTACAACTCCGACCTCGACATCGCGGTGCTCGCGCTGGACAGCGGCTCGGTGCCCGTCCTGTCCTTCGACGGCAGCGGCGAGCCCGACCAGGGGGTCGCGATCCTCGGCTACCCCCAGGACGGCCCCTACGACGTCGAGACCGGCCGGATCCGTTCCGAGCAGCGACTGCGCTCGCCCGACATCTACGGCGACGGTGCGGTGATCCGTGAGGTGTTCTCGCTGCGCGGTCTGGTGCGTCCGGGCAACTCCGGCGGCCCGATCGTGTCCTCGGCCGGCGACGTGCTCGGCGTCGTCTTCGCCGCCTCGGTCACCGACGCCGAGACCGGCTACGCGCTGACGGCCGAGCAGGTCTCGCGCAGCGCCCAGATCGGTGAGCAGAACACCGCCGCGGTCTCGACCGGGGACTGCGCGGCCTGAGGCGGCGCCCCCTGGAACGGCGTCGGGCTCAGTGCTTGCCCTTGAGCGCCTTGGGGATCTCGCGGCCCTGGGCGATGGTCCGCGCGGGGGGGCCGACCTGCTTGACCTTCTTCAGCCCGACCACGGCGAGCAGCGCGGCGACCAGGAGCCAGAGACCGAAGACGATCAGGAAGGCCCAGTGCAGTCCGAGGCCGCTGCCGTTGTAGTTGATGAAGTAGGCGATCGAGACCGAGAGCATGATGATGGCGAGCACCCCGAAGAAGGCGGCGCCGACGAAGAGCCCCACCCCGAGGCCGCCGGCGCGCACGCTCACCTTCAGCTCGGACTTGGCCAGGGCGATCTCCTTGGACACCAGCCCCGAGATGTCGCGGCTGGCGTCGGAGACGAGGCGGCCGATGGTGGGATCGGTCTCCTTCATCGGTGCGTTGGCCATCGGTGTCCTCAGCTCGTCGGGTGGTCGTGGCGCAGCGTCGCTGCTCCAGGGTGACCCTACCCAAACGCCGCCGGCTCGGACCCCCCCACCACCGCAGCGCGGGACGGCGGCTCCCGCCGACCCACCGGCTGGGCGTGGCAGGGTGCACGACATGGACGAGGACGCCGGGTCAGGCTCGAGCCAGGGCGACCGGCTGATCGGGGCCCTGGAGCGCTGGGAGCAGTCCGGGGGCCTGTGGCAGGTGGCCGACCGTACGGCGGGTGCCGTCACGGTCCTGCTCCTGCGCTGCGACGGGGGCGAGGAGGCCGACCGGTTGACGTCGTCGGACCCGACCTGGTGCCGCTACCTCGCAGAGCGAGACCCGTGAGGACCAGGCGTGCGCACGCGGACCAGGTCTTCGACGCGGCCGCGCGTCGAGCCGCCCGTCAGGCCGGCGGGGTCGCCGGGTCGCCGTCGCCGCTCTGGTAGACGTCGGGGATGCCGTCGTGGTCGGCGTCGCGCGTCTCGTCCTCCTCGAGGCGCTGGTAGACCTTGTTGCGTGCGCGCAGCACCACGGTCGCGAGCAGCGCCGCGGTCACCGAGCCCAGCAGCACGCCGACCTTGACGTGCTCGTCGCGCTCGCTGCCCTGACCGAACGCCAGCTCGCCGATGAGCAGCGAGACCGTGAACCCGATGCCGGCGAGCAGGGCCAGCCCGAGCACGTCGACCCACGAGAGGTCGTCGTCGAGGTCGGCCTGGGTGAAGGTCGAGAACAACCAGGTCGCTCCCATGATGCCGATCGGCTTCCCGACGACCAGGCCGGTCAGGATGCCGAGAGCCACGGGGTCCTGCAGCGAGCTGGCCAGGCCCGAGAAGCCCCCGACCGTGACGCCGGCGGCGAAGAAGGCGAACACCGGCACCGCGAAGCCGGCCGAGACCGGACGGACGAGGTGCTCGAGGTGCTCGGCCATGCCGGGGCCCTCGTTGCCGTCCTTGCGCAGCACCGGGACGGTGAAGCCGAGCAGGACGCCGGCGACGGTCGCGTGGACGCCCGACTCGTGGACCAGCACCCAGGCGACCAGCGCCAGCGGCCCGAGCAGCCAGAAGATCCGGACCCGCTTCTGCACCAAGAACCCGAAGGCGGCGATCGGGACGAGCGCCAGCACGAGGAAGAGCAGGCGCAGGTCGTCGGTGTAGAAGATGGCGATGATGGTGATGGCCAGCAGGTCGTCGACCACCGCCAGGGTGAGCAGGAAGGTGCGCAGGCCCGTCGGCAGGTGGCTGGAGATCACCGCGAGGATCGCCACGGCGAAGGCGATGTCGGTGGCCGTCGGGATGGCCCAGCCGCCGGGCGCCCCCTTGTCGCCGAGGTTCCAGGCCACGTAGATCAGCGCCGGTGCGGCCATCCCGCCCACCGCCGCGGCGATCGGCAGCGCCGCGCGCTTGGGGTCACGGAGGTCGCCGGCGATGAACTCACGCTTGAGCTCGAGGCCGACGACGAAGAAGAAGATGGCCAGCAGGCCGTCGGCGGCCCAGGTCCCGATGCTGAGGTCGAGATGGAGGGCGGAGGGTCCGATCTCGTAGTCACGCGCCGCGGTGTAGACCTCGGCCCACGGCGTGTTGGCCCAGATGATCGCGACCAGCGCCCCGACGATCAGCAGCATCCCGCCGGTGGTCTCGGCCCGCAGCACCCCCGCCAACCGCGAGGTCTCGAGGAAGCTGCCGCGCTGGAAGAGGCGGTCGTGCTGCTCGGCCTGCGCCGTGGCGTGGTCCGGCCCGGGGGCGGGCTCGCGCTTCGCGGTGGCCGAGAGCTCCTCGGAGGAGGAGTCCTGCTGCTGGTCCGGTGAGGAGGTCATGCGCGCTCCAAGGGTCGATGACGGAGTTGCCGACCAGACTTCCCGGCGCACCGGGGCCCATCCTAGGGCCAACGAGCCCGCAGGCCTCCTCAGTCCTCGGAGGTCTGCTCGGCGCCCTGCGAGATCAGGTCCATCACCGAGGAGTCGGCCAGCGTCGAGACGTCGCCGACCTCCCGGTGCTCGGCCACGTCCTTGAGCAGGCGTCGCATGATCTTGCCCGAGCGGGTCTTGGGCAGCTCGGCCACGATCATGACCTGGCGCGGCTTGGCGATCGGCCCGATCTGGGTGCGCACGTGGTTGCGGAGATCCTCGACGATGTCCTCACCGCCGTCACCGGCCTCGTCGCGCAGGATCACGAAGGCGCACACGGCCTGGCCGGTGTCCTCGTCCTGGGCGCCCACCACGGCGGCCTCGGCGACCTTGGGGTGGGAGACCAGGGCGGACTCGATCTCGGTCGTCGAGAGCCGGTGCCCCGAGACGTTCATGACGTCGTCGACGCGCCCCAGCACCCACAGGTCGCCGTCGGAGTCGAGCTTGGCCCCGTCGCCGGCGAAGTAGTACCCCTGCTCGGCGAACCGGGACCAGTAGGTCTCCTTGAACCGCTCGTCGTCGCCCCAGATGGTGCGCAGCATCGAGGGCCAGGGCTTGGTCAGCACCAGCAGCCCCCCGTTGCCGTCACCGACCGGGTTGCCGTCGTCGTCGACGACCTCGGCGCAGACTCCGGGGATCGGGATCATCGCCGAGCCGGGCTTGCCGTGCGTCACGCCCGGCAGCGGGCTGATCATGATCGCGCCGGTCTCCGTCTGCCACCACGTGTCGACCACGGGCGCGTTGCTGCCCCCGATGACCTCGTGGTACCAGACGTAGGCCTCGGGGTTGATCGGCTCGCCGACCGAGCCGAGCAGGCGCAGCGAGGTCAGGTCGCGCTGGTCGGGGATCTCGCGTCCCTGCTTCATGAAGGAGCGGATCGCCGTGGGCGCGGTGTAGAAGATCGTCACCTTGTACTGCTCGACGATGTCCCACCAACGGCCCTTGTCCGGGAAGTCCGGCGTCCCCTCGTAGAGGACCTGCGTGGCGCCGTTGGCCATCGGGCCGTAGGCGATGTAGGAGTGCCCGGTGATCCACCCGACGTCGGCGGTGCACCAGTAGACGTCGGTCTCCGGCTTGAGGTCGAAGACTGCCCAGTGGGTGTACGCCGCCCCCGTCAGGTAGCCGCCGGTCGTGTGCAGGATGCCCTTGGGCTTGCCGGTGGTGCCGGAGGTGTACATGACGAAGAGCGGGTGCTCGGAGTCGAAGAACTCGCACGCGTGCTCGGTCGAGGCCGTTTCGACCGCGTCGTGCCACCACACGTCGACGTCGTCGTCCCAGGCCTCGAGGTCGGCCCCGGTGCGGCGTACGACGAGGACCTTCGACACGTCGTGGCCGTTGCTGCTCGCCTTGGTCCGGGCCTCGTCGACAGCCGGCTTCAGCGAGGACGCGGCGCCGCGGCGGTAGCCTCCGTCGGCGGTGATCACGACCTTGGCCTCGCAGTCGACGAGCCGGGAGGCCAGGGCGTCGGAGGAGAACCCGCCGAACACGACCGTGTGCGGCGCACCGATGCGCGCGCAGGCCAGCATGGCCACGATCGTCTCGGGGATCATCGGCATGTAGATCGCGACCCGGTCGCCGGTCTCGACGCCGAGGTCGGTCAGCGCGTTGGCGGCCTGGCAGACCGCGTCCTTCATCTGGGAGTAGGTCAGGTCGCGGGCGTCGTCGGTGGGCTCGCCGACGAAGTGGATCGCGACCTTGTCGCCCTTGCCGTCCTCGACGTGGCGGTCGAGGCAGTTGTAGGCCGCGTTGATCTTCCCGCCGACGAACCACTTCGCGAACGGGTGGTCGTCGAAGTCCAGGACCCGGTCCCACCGGGTGTCCCAGCTGAGCCGGTCGGCCTGCTCGGCCCAGTAGCCCTCGAAGTCGTCGTCCGCCCTGTCGTAGGCGTCCTGCTTGAGGTTCGCGTGCTCGGCCAGCTCGGCCGGCGGCTCGAACCGGCGGTCTTCCTTGAGCAGGTTGGACAGGGTCTGTTCGCTCACGTCGTCTCCCGTGTCTCGCGCGCGACCGGGGGTGGCCGCGCAGGTTCGGTTCAAGTCGGACCAGTGGTGGTGATCACACTAGGCCCGCAGGGTCAGCCTCTCCACCGGTGGTTGTCTCGTGGTTGCCCCCGAGCCCGGACCCGCCCGTCCGGTCCCGGGGACCGGACGGGCGGGTGCGACGAGCAGGGCCGTGCCGCCGGTCAGTGCACGACGGCCTTCTCCGATCCGGCGCCGCTGAGGGCACGGACCTCGAGCTCGGTGAACCGGTCCTCGGCGGCGGCCTCGCGGGCCGAGATGGTGCCGAGGTACCCGAGCAGGAAGCCGAGCGGGATGGAGACCAGGCCCGGGTTCTCGAGGGGGAACCACGAGATGTCGATGCTCGTCGGCAGCAGCGACAGGTTCTTGCCGGTGACGGGGTCGAGGCCCTTGCCCGACATGACCGGGGAGAAGACGACCAGGCCGATCGAGGAGATCAGGCCGCCGTAGATGCTCCACACGGCGCCGCGGGTGTTGAAGCGGCGCCAGAACATGTTGAGCACGATCGCCGGCAGGTTCGCCGAGGCCGCGACGGCGAAGGCCAGGGCGACGAGGAAGGCGATGTTGAGGTTCTGTGCGGGGATCGCCAGCAGGATGGCCACCGCGCCGATGGCGGCGGCGGCGATCCGGGTCATCTTGATCTCCTCCACCTCGGTGGCCTCGCCCTTCTTGATGACGTTGTTGTAGATGTCGTGGGCCACCGATGCCGACGAGGTCAGGGTCAGGCCGGCCACCACCGCGAGGATGGTGGCGAAGGCGACCGCAGCGATGAACGCGAGCAGGATCGCTCCGCCGGTCGATCCGGCCCCGCCTCCCACGGCCTCGGCCAGTCGCGGTGCGGCGAGGTTGCCCGAGGCGTCGAGCGTGCCGACGTCCAGCAGCGCCGCTGCACCGAAGCCCAGCACCAGCGTGAAGAGGTAGAAGGTGCCGATCAGGCCGATCGCCCACAGCACCGACTTGCGGGCGTCGCGGGAGGTGGGGACGGTGTAGAACCGGATCAGGATGTGCGGGAGGCCGGCCGTGCCGAGCACCAGGGCCAGCCCGAGGCTCAGGAAGTCGAGCTTGCTGGTCGTCGAGACGCCGTACTTCAGGCCGGGCTCGAGGAAGCCGGGCTTGCCGGAGTTCGACGAGGCCGCGCCGAGGAGCTCGGAGAGGTTGAAGCCGAACTTGGCGAGCACGAGCACGACGATCAGCGCCGAGCCGATCATGAGGAGCACGGCCTTGACGATCTGGACCCAGGTCGTGCCCTTCATGCCACCCACGGTGACGTAGAAGATCATCAGGGCACCGACCCCGAGGATGACGAGGTTCTTGACCCCCTGGCTGTCCACGCCGAGCAGCAGCGCGACCAGGGCGCCGGCGCCGACCATCTGGGCGAGCAGGTAGAAGATCGACACCGCGACCGTGGAGGTCGCCGCTGCCATGCGCACCGGTCGCTGGCGCATCCGGTAGGCCAGCTGGTCGGCCATCGTGTAGCGCCCGGAGTTGCGCAGCATCTCGGCCACCAGGAGCAGGGCGACCAGCCACGCGACCAGGAACCCGACCGAGTACAGGAAGCCGTCGAAGCCGTTGAGCGCGATCGCCCCGGAGATGCCGAGGAACGAGGCGGCCGACATGTAGTCGCCACCGATGGCGAAGCCGTTCTGCAGCGGGGTGAAGCCGCGGCCGCCGGCGTAGAAGTCGCTGGTGCCGCTCGTCTGCCGGCTGGCCCAGACGGTGATGCCCACCGTGAGGGCGACCACGGCGAGGAACAGGGTGGTGGTCAGGATCTGGTGGTCCATCAGCGCTTGCCCTTCTCGTAGGTCTCGTCGAGCGACCGGGCCAGGGGGTCGAGCCTCGCCGTGGAGAACCGGCTGTAGACGTAGGCCAGGGCGAAGGTGGTCACGAACTGCAGCAGACCGAAGATCAGCGCCACGTTGATGTTGCCGATGACCTGGTGGTTCATGAAGCCGGCGCCCGAGATCGAGAGCACCACGAAGAGCAGGTACCACACGAGGAAGGCCACGGTCGCGGGGAACACGAACCCGCGGTAGAGCCGGCGCAGCTCGGTGAACTCGTGGGAGTCGTGCAACGCGTCGTAGACCGGGTCGTGACGTGCTGCCACGTCGGGTGGGTCGTGGGGCTCGGGAGGCATCGGGGAGCCTTTCTCTGCGGGCGGGTGACGAGCGTCACGGTAGGGCCACGGCGGCGCGGCGGTGAGCGGCGGAGGTCGCGATGCGCCGTGCGCGGTCTCCGGCGCGCCCAGCGGTCGTGCGGGCGCGACGAGCGGTCGTCGTGGCCTGCGGGTGACCGGTGCGAGTGGTCCTCGTACCGTGGCCGGGGCGCCACCGGCCGGCGGTGCACGCTGAGGAGGTCGACGACGGGTGGTGGGCATGACGACGGGCGGGGGTGCGATGCGATCGCGGCTGGTGACGGTGGCCCACGGCACCCGCACCGAGGTCGGCAACCTCGTCGCGCGCGAGATCACCGAGGCCGCCGGGACCCGGTTGGGGATCACGGCGACGTGCTCCTTCGTCGAGCTCGCCGAGCCGCTGCTCACCGAGGTGCTGGCAGCCTCGGAGGCCGACGTCGACCAGACGCTCGTCGTCCCGCTCCTGCTCTCCACCGGGTTCCACCTGCGCCAGGACCTGCCGGCGATGGTGTCCGGGGGAGTCGGCCCAGCACGCCTCGGCCGCTCCCTCGGACCCCATCGCGCCGTGGCCGAGGCCCAGGTACGGGCGTCTGGTCGAGGCCGGGGCGCAACCGGGCCGGCCGTTGGTCCTGGTGGCCGCCGGTTCGAGCGACCCGCTGGCGACGCGTGACCTGCTCCGCGCGGCCGAGCTCCTCGGGCGGTCGTGGGGCGCGCCGGTCCGGCTCGCGACGATGTCCGGCCAGGGGCGTCGGGTCGTCGAGGTGGTCCGGCCCGGCGACGCGGTCTCGCCCTACCTGCTCGCGACCGGGTTCTTCGCGCGCCGGCTGAGGGAGGAGTCGCTGGCTGCGGGCGCGGAGGTCGTCGCGGAGGTGATCGGACCGCACGAGCAGGTCGTGGACCTCGTCGTACGCCGGGCGCAGACCCTCGCGGCGGTGCGCGAGGCCGGTGGGCCTGCCCGGGGCGCGCGCCGCTGAGCGGAGCCCGCGCGCTCAGCTGCGGTCGAGCTCGAGAGCCTCCGGGGTGTGCAGGCGCACGAGGAACCGGTCGGTGTGCGCCGGCACCCGGTCGGCGGTGAGCCGGCTGACGAGCACCATGGTGGCGAACGCCAGGGGCACCGACCAGGCCGCCGGCTGGCCGAGCAGGGTGCCGGTCCACCCGGTCCCGCCTCCCGCCGTGATGCTCCACACCACGGCGACGCCCGAGCCGAGCCCACCGACGCCCAGGCCGGCCAACGCGCCGGGAGCGGTCAGGCCACGCCACCAGATCCCGAGCAGCAGCAGCGGGCAGAACGTGGAGGCGGCGACCGCGAAGGCCAGGCCCACGGCCCTCGCGACCCCGACGTGGGGCAACGTGAGCGCCACCAGCACCGGGACGACCACCGCGACGACCACGCCGGCGCGAAAGGCTGCCACCCCGGAGAGCCGGTGGCCCGCGACGCGGCGGTTGGTCACGTCCTGGGAGAGCACGCCCGCCACCGCGATCGCCAGGCCCGACGAGGTCGACAGGAACGCCGCGAACGCGCCCGCGGTCAGCAGCCCGGTCAGCAGGGGAGCGAGCGGGCCGTCGAGCATCAGCCCCGGCAGCTCCAGGACGAGCACGTCGGAACGGACGGCCGCCGAGGAGCCCCCGGCGTAGACCCGACCGAGGGCGCCGTAGAGGGGCGGGAGCACGTAGAACAGCCCGAGCAGGGCGAGCACGACCAGCGTCGTACGCCGCGCGGCGCGGCCGTCGGGGTTGGTGTAGAAGCGGACGACCACGTGCGGCAGGCCCATGGTGCCCAGGAAGGTCGCAAGGATCAGGGAGTAGGTCGTGTAGAGCCCCGGCAGGTCGGTCCCCGCCAGCGGGAGCGACCACAGGTCACCGCCCACCAGCCGGTTCCCCGGGTCCGCGTCCGCGACCGGGGCCCGGGGGGCTCCGTCGGACGCCCACGTCGCGACCAGCACCGCCGCCGGGAGAAGGAGAGCCGTCAGCTTGAGCCAGTACTGGAAGGCCTGCACGAAGGTGATCGACCGCATCCCGCCCGAGGAGACGTTGAGCAGCACCACCACGCCGACCACGACCGGGCCGACCCACGTGGGGGCCCCGACGGCGGCGGCGAGCGTGATCCCGGCGCCCTGGAACTGAGGCAGCAGGTAGAGCCAGCCGATGGCGAGCACGAGCCCGGCGCACACGACCCGCACCACGCGCGACCCGAGCCGGGCCTCGGCGAAGTCGGGCAGCGTGTAGGCGCCCGATCGCCGCAGGGGAGCGGCGACGAGGACGAGGAGGACGAGGTAGCCGGCGGTCCAGCCGATCGGGTACCACAGCATCTGTGCGCCGTAGACGAGCACGAGGCCCGCGACACCGAGGAAGGACGCGGCCGAGAGGTACTCGCCGCTGATGGCGACGGCGTTCAGTCGGGGCCGCACGGTGCGGGAGGCGACCAGGAAGTCGCTCGTGGTGCGCGAGAACCGCAGCCCGTAGGTGCCGACGGCGAGGGTCACGACCGTGACCAGGACGACGGCGACGATGGACGCGAACGACTCCGACGACCCGGTCGAGGTGATCTGCAGGGCCGGTCCGGGGTCGGCAGGCGCCCTCACGACTCGATCTCGCTCATCAGCTCGGCGAAGTAGTGCTCGGTGCGCTCCGCCGCGACGACGTAGCGCCAGCCGAGCAGCACCAGCACCGGGTAGACCCCGACCCCCAGGGCGAGCCACACCACCGGCAACCCGTGCACGCTGACCCGGCTCAGTCCGGGCGCGAGGTAGAAGACGAGCGGGAGAGCGCCCACGACCAGCACCAGCCCCGTGAGGGTGCGCGCGGCGAGCCAGAGCTGCTCACGCAGCAGCGAGGCGAGGTAGACCCCACCGAGTCGGGTGCTCTGGTCGAGGTCGCCGGTGCGTCGCTGTGCCGTGCGTCGCTGGGCCGGCGGTGCCGTGACCCGCACGCGGGCCGACGGACGTCCCGCGGGTGGCTCGGGTCCGCGGTCCGGCGGGGTGCGCTGGCTCACGACCCGGTCCGTCGGACGAGGCGCTCGCGCAGCTCGCGGGTGTGCCGGCGGCTCACCTGGAGCTCGGCGCCGTCGCCGGCGCCGGGAGCGGCGACCACGACGGAGCAGCGGCCCTGGTCCATGCGGACCTCGCGCACGTGACCGAGCGAGACCAGCACCGAGCGGTGCACGCGCAGGAACCCGGCCTCGGCCCAGTCCGCCTCGAGGGTCGAGAGGGGCACCCGCACCAGGTGGCTGCCCTCGGCGGTGTAGAGGCGCGCGTAGTCGCCCTGCGCCTCGACGTGGGTGATCTCGGCGCGGTCCAGGAACCGCGTCACACCGCCGAGCTCGACCGGGATCTGCTGGTCCGACCGCAGGGCGGGGCTCGGCGGTGGGCCCTGGTCGCGCCCCGCGAGGACCCGGCGTACGGCCTCGGCGAGGCGGTCGGCGCGCACGGGCTTGAGGACGTAGTCGACCGCGTGCAGGTCGAAGGCCTCGACGGCGTGGGTCTCGTGGGCGGTGACGAACACGACCGGCGGCGGGCTCGCGAACCGGTTCAGCACGGCGGCGAGCTCGAGGCCGCTGAGACCCGGCATCTGCACGTCGAGGAACACCGCGTCGACGGCGTCCTCGTGCAGCGCGCGGAGCGCCTCGGTGGCCGAGCCGCTCGTCAGCACGGTGGCGACGCGGGCGTCGAGGCCGAGCAGGTAGGCGACCTCGTCGCGCGCGGGCTGCTCGTCGTCGATGACGAGCACGCACAGTCCCGGCCCGTCGTCGGTGATCATGCGGTGGACCCTGCGCTGACCCCGGGAGCGAACTTCGGCACCCGCACGATCACCTTGGTGCCCGCGCCGGGGGCCGTCTCGACGACGAGGCCGTAGTCGTCGCCGAAGACCGCGCGCAGCCGCGCGTCGACGTTGCCCAGGCCCACGGAGTCGGTCGCCCCGGTGCCGTCGGAGGAGACCCCGGTCAGGGCGCGCCGGACCCGCTCGGGATCCTCGCCCGCCCCGTCGTCCTCGACCTCGATCACGCAGTCCTGCCCCCGGTCGTGGGCCACGATCGTGATGTGGCCGGTGCCGTCGGTGCCGCCCAGCCCGTGCTGGACGGCGTTCTCGACCAGCGGCTGGATGCTCAGGAAGGGTACGGCGACCGGGAGCACCTCGGGCGCGACGCGCAGGGTGATCCGCAACCGGTCCCCGAACCGGGCCTGCTCGAGCAGCAGGTAGCGCTCGATGCTGCGCAGCTCCTCGGCCAGCGTGGTGAACTCGCCGTGGCGCTGGAAGGAGTAGCGGGTGAAGTCGGCGAACTCCAGCAGCAGCTCGCGGGCCCGGTCGGGGTCGGTGCGCACGAAGCTGGCGATCGCGCCGAGGGAGTTGTAGATGAAGTGCGGGCTGATCTGGGCGCGCAGCGCGCGCACCTCGGCCTCCATCAGCCGGGTGCGCGAGACGTCGAGCTCGGCGAGGGCGAGCTGGCTGGAGACCCACTGGGCGACCTCGTCGGCGGCGCGGGCCAGGCCGGCCGTGGTCTGCGGGGCCACCGCCTGGAGGGTGCCGACGATCCGGTCGTCGACCACGAGCGGGCTGACGACGGCCACCCGGACCGGGCACCCCGTCTCGTCGCAGGCGAGGTCGGCGCCGTCGAAGACCCGGGTCTGGCCGCGCTGGACCGCACGGCGCGCCAGGTCGCCGGACTGGTCCTGGTGGTGCTGGCCGGCCCCGTCCCAGGCCAGCAGCTGCTCGGTGTCGGTCAGGGCCAGGCCCGGGGTGCTGAGCAGCATCCGCAGGTGCCGGATCGAGCGCTCGGCGCTGGAGACGGTCAGGCCCTCGCGCAGGGCGGGCGCCGCGAGCGAGGCGCGGTGCAGCGTGCGGAACGTCGCGCGATCGGACTCGGTGCCCAGGTGGGTCCGCCGCCAACCACGCATCCGCATGCCCGGCATCCTCCCCCACGCCGCCGAGGTGCCAGCGATCCTCAGCCGAGGTGCCGATGATCGTCAGGCGAGGTGCCAACATTCGTCGGCGAGCCGCTGGTCCCGACCCACCGGTTCAGCGGAAGTCGATCAGCAGGGTGCCGGAGTCGTCGTCGGTCGGCGGGTCGACGTCCTCGGACGTCCCCGGGGCTGATCCCTCCGACCCGCCCCGGACGGTGACGGCGGCGCCGTCGCCCGCCAGGCTCGCGCGCCAGCTCCGCGCGGCGTACGGCAGCTGCATGCCGTCGTGACCGCGGCCGAAGCCGTCGTAGAGCTCGAGTGCGGCGGCGAGCCGTCCGGCCTGCTCCTCCTCGGAGAGCGCGACGACGTGGCTGCGGGAGAGCACCAGGTCGCGCAGCCGGTCGCGGTCGAGGGTCTGCCAGAACGGGTGCACCGCCTGCTCGACCGTCCCGAACAGTCCGCTGCCGGTCAGGACCGTCGGCCAGTCGGGCTCGCTGCCCTCGCGCGGGCCCCGCAGGAGCACGCCGAGACGGCGCACCCACGGGATCCGCTCGTCGCGCTCGGCCCAGGTCATCGCCACCCGCCCACCGGGGCGCAGGACCCGTGCGATCTCCGGCAGCGCGCGCTCGGGGTCGAACCAGTGGAAGCACTGCGCCCCGACGACGACGTCGACCGAGCGGTCGGCGACGGGCAGCTCCTCGGCCGGCGCCTGCGAGACCCGGACCTCAGGCATCGCCAGCGAGAGCCGCGAGAGCATGTCCTGGTCGGGGTCGGTCGCGTGCACGTCGTGACCCAGCGCGACCAGCTCGCGAGTCAGCTTGCCGGTGCCCGCGCCGACCTCCAGGACGCTGAGGCTGCGCTCGCCGGTGAGCCAGACCGCGCTCGCTCGTGGGTACGACGGCCGACCGCGGTCGTAGGCGTCGGCGACGGCGCCGAAGGGCCGCGCCGGGGCGGCCGGGCTGGCGCTGGGTGGGCCCGCAGGCTGGTCGTCGTCCATCACCGCGAGGCTACCCGGGTGCGGCGGCTAGGCTCGCCGGTCGTGCCCTCCACACCGCCGCCCGCCGACCCCCTGGCCTGGCTGGTGGAGGCGGAGGGCGTCCCCAGCGCGTACGCCGCGGCGCGCGACGGCATCGACGCGATGCTGCGCGACCGTGGTCTGCGCCGCACGAGCCCGGAGACGACGGCGGAGTCCCTGCTGCGCGGGGCGCACGCGAGCGCGGTGCTCGCCGGGTCGGGCTCGACGCTGGCCGAGGTGCGCGCAGGGGACGGCGACGGCGCCGCCCTGGACGCCGTACGCGTCACCGCCGACCTGCTCTCCGTGGTCCCCGCCCTGCGCGCCGCGCCCCTGCAGGCGCTGGCGCGGGTGCACGCCGTCGCGGCTGCGCTGGAGCCGGCGGAGCGGCGCGGCCGTCCGGTCGACGCACCAGGTGCAGCGAGGCTGCGGGGGGTGGCAGACCTGCTCGTGCTGCCGACGGCGGCCCCGGCGATGCTGGTGGCGGCGATCGTGCACGCCGAGCTGGCCACCGCGGCGCCGTTCGGCTCCCACGACGGACTCGTGGCGCGGGCCGTCGAGCGGCTGGTGCTCGTCGCCCGCGGTGTCGACGAGAAGTCGCTGGTCGTGCCGGAGGCGGGACACCTCGCCCTGCGGGCGGAGTACGAGTCGAACCTGCGCGGCTACGCCGAGGGCGGCCGGGCGGGTGTGCACGCCTGGGTGCTGTACGCCGCGGAGGCCTTGGCCGCCGGGGCCGAGGCCAGCCCGCTGCGCCGTTCTGCTGAGTGAGCACGCGGGGCGTGGCCCCGGGCAGTCGACAGATCCAGTGGTGGCACCCGGGCAGGGCCCGGATGCCACCGATGCACACGATCCGGCTACCAAGCGTGCATCGGTGTAGTGCTGCCCCGGACATCGCCGTGACAGGCCCCCTGTAGGAAGGGTAGATCGCCGCGTGGGTACCTGGTCGTGTGCAGATCTGGAGTTGTGGCTCCTGTCTACGCCGGTGCGACCTGGGACACAAGGGCCTGTCGGCGTGTCGCGGTCGATCCGGGGCTCCGGGGCTAGCCCGGGGGCCGTCGCCGCGCGCCGACCCAGAGCACGCCGACCCCGGCGACGGCGCCGCCGATCGCGAGGGCCGCGAGGGTGGGCCGGGCCGGCGGGAGGGACACGCGGCTGCGCAGCGCGACCGGCTTGGAGAAGTTGAGCACCGGCCAGCCGCGCGACGCGGCGACCCTGCGCAGCTCGCGGTCGGGGTTGACCGCGTGCGGGTGACCGACGGCGGCGAGCATCGGCACGTCGGTGACGGAGTCGGAGTAGCCGAAGCACCGCGGCAGGTCGTAGCCGCGCTCCGCGGCCAGCGTCTCGATGGCGTTGGCCTTCTCCTCGCCGTAGGCGTAGTAGGAGATCTCGCCCGTGTAGCGGCCCTCGGCGATCTCCAGCCGCGTCGCGACGACGTGGTCGGCGCCGAGCATCGCCCCGATCGGCTCCACCACCTCGCTGCCCGAGGTGGAGACGATGACGACGTCGCGCCCGGCGGCGTGGTGCTCCTCGATCAGCGAGACCGCCTCGTCGTAGACCAGGGGGTCGACCACGTGGTGCAGGGTCTCGGCGACGATCTCGCGCACCGTCGCGACCTCCCACCCCGCGCAGAGCCCGGACATGAAGGCGCGCATCTTCTCCATCTGGTCGTGGTCCGCGCCGCCGACGAGGTAGACGAACTGGGCGTACGCCGAGCGCAGCACCGCCGCGCGGGAGATCAGCCCTCCAGCCTGGAAGGGCTTGGAGAAGGCCAGCGTGCTCGACTTGGCGATGATGGTCTTGTCGAGGTCGAAGAAGGCCGCGGTCGGTGCCGCGAGACCCGGCGGGTCGGACGACGCAGCGACGGGGCTCGACGCCGCAGCGGGCGTCGGGGAGGACATGGGCCCATCGTAGGCACAGGGGCACGGGCCCGCCTGGCGTCCACAGGAGACGCAGGCACAGCGCCCTCCACAAGCCGGCGTACGCCGGGTCGCGGCCGCCACCGGGGGCGACCAGCCTGAGCCCATGACCACCGCATCGAGCTCGCTGGGCCTCGCCTCGACGATCGTGCCGTCCGCCGCGGGCGGCCGCGGTGGTGCGGGCGGGCCCCTGGTCGTGACCCGCGACGCGGCCCTCGCCGGGCACCTGCATCGCCTCGCCGCCGCGGTCGGGGCCACTTTGAGGGTGAGCGACGAGCCGGCCACAGCCCTGCGGGCCTGGTCGGGGGCTGCGCTCGTCCTCGTCGGCCTCGACCTGCTCGAGGAGGTCGCCACGCTCGCGCCGGCCCGGCGGGCCGGCGTCCATGTGGTGGCGTGGGCCCCGGTGCCGGACCACGCCTACCGGGGGGCCGTCGACCTCGGGGCGCAGCACGTGCTCGAGGTGCCGCGGTGCGACGACCACCTCGGCGCCCTCCTGTCCGACCTCGACGACCGGTCGCCGGGGCCCGGCCTGGTCGTCGGCGTCCTCGCGGGGTGCGGTGGAGCCGGGGCCAGCGTGTTCGCTGCCGCGCTCGCCGGGTCCGCCGCCGCCGAGGGACCCTGCCTGGCCGTCGACCTGGACCCGCTCGGACCGGGCCTGGACCGGGTGGCGGGGCTGGACGAGGAGGCCGGCGTCCGCTGGGACGACCTCGCGCGCACCGTCGGCCGGCTCGGGGCAGCGGCGCTGCGCGAGGCGGTCCCGCGCCGCGACGGGCTCGGCGTGCTGACCTGGGGCGTCGGAGCCGCTGCGGACCCCGAGCCGTCGGTGGCCCGGGAGGCCCTGGCCGCGGCCCGGCGTGGGCACGACCTGGTCGTGGTCGACCTCCCCACGGCGCCGGGTCCTGCCGCGCGGGAGACCCTCGCACGCCTCGACCGCCTGGTCGTGACGACACGTCCCGGAGTGCTCGCCGGGGCGGCGACGCTGCGGCGCTGTGCCCGGGCGGGCGAGCTCGTGCCCGACGGGGTGGCGCCCCTGCTCGTGGTGCGGGGCTCCGCGGTCGACGCCGCGCGGCTCGAGCGGGCGACGGGTGCGTCCGTGCTGGTCTCCATGGGCCCTCAGCGAGGCCTCGACGAGGACCTCGACCTCGGCCTCGGGCCGGTGCGGAGGCGCCGTGGTGCTCTCGCACGCGCCGCCCAGGAGGCCCTTGCCCTGCTCCACGTCCGCGGACCGGGGACGGCCACCGGTGCGGGACTCACCCGGGAGCCGGTGGCGCCGTGAGCGGGGTGTCGTCCCGCGTCGGGCGAGGCCCGGCCGTGGCCGGGGCGGCCGAGATCGACACCGTCCGCGACAGGCTCGCCGACGACCCGGGTGAGCTCACCCCGCACCGTGTGGCCTCCGCGCTGCGGGCCTCGGGCGCGCCGGTCGGCGACGCGACCGTGCTCGCGGTCTACGAGGAGCTGCGTCGCGACGTGGTCGGGGCCGGTCCTCTCGAGCCGCTCCTGCGCCTGCCCGGCGTCACCGACGTGCTGGTCAACGGGCACGACGACGTCTTCGTGGACTGCGGCGCGGGGCTCGAGCGCGTCCGGGTCCCGCTCGCCGACGAGGCCGCCGTACGCCGCCTGGCCCAGCGCCTGGCCGCCTCCGGGGGCCGTCGTCTCGACGACGCCACGCCCTACGTCGACGTGCGGCTGCCCGATGGCACGCGCTGCCACGCCGTGCTGGCGCCGCTCTCACGGCCCGGCACCGTGGTCTCGCTCCGACTGCCGCGGCGCGAGGCGCACTCGTTGCCCGACCTCGTCCGGCTGGGCATGCTCGACCAGGAGCTGGCCGAGGTCCTGACCGGGGTCGTCGAGCAGCGCCTCGCCTTCCTGGTGACCGGTGGCACCGGCACCGGCAAGACCACGCTCCTGGCTGCGCTCCTGGCCGAGGTCGACGCCCGGCACCGGATGGTCCTCGTCGAGGACTCCTCCGAGCTGCGCCCCGACCATCCCCACGTCGTCGGCCTCGAGTCACGCCTGCCCAACGCCGAGGGTGCCGGGGCCGTCGAGCTGCGCACCCTCGTGCGCCAGGCGTTGCGGATGCGACCCGACCGGGTCGTCGTCGGCGAGGTCCGCGGCGGTGAGGTCGTCGAGCTGCTCGCCGCGCTCAACACCGGCCACGAGGGTGGCTGCGGCACCCTGCACGCCAACTCCGCCGCCGACGTCCCGGCCCGGGTCGAGGCGCTCGCCCTGCCCGCCGGCCTGGGCCGTGAGGCGGTGCACAGCCAGCTCGCCTCCGCGCTCGACGTCGTGCTGCACCTGGCCCGTGGTCGTGACGGCCGGCGGCGGGTAGCCGAGGTGGCCCTCCTCGACCGGGAGCCCGGGGGACTGGTCGTCACCGAGACCGCGGTCCGGGTGGGTGCCGACGGCACGCTCGTCCGCGGACCCGCTGCGGCCCGGCTGATGGCCCTGGTCGGGTCCCCGGGAGGCGGGGTGCGCTCGGGTGGCGGCCCGTGACCGGTGGCCTGCTGCTGGCCGCACTGGCCGCGGGTGCCGCCGTCGCGCTGACGGTGCCGGGTGCACGCCCCACCGCTCACGACGACCGCGCCCCCTCCCCGCGGGGGCCGACGGGACGGGTCCCTGCGCTGCTGGCGGCCGCCTCGGTCTGCGTCGCCGTAGGCCTGGGGCTGCCGGCGCGTCGGCTCGCCCTGGTCGTGCTCCTCGCTGCGGCGGTCCTCGTCACCGCACGGATGGCGCAGTCGCGGGGTCGCCGTCGCGCTGCTGAGGGTGTCCGGGCCCGGGTGCTCGAGGTCTGCGACGAGCTCGCAGCAGAGCTCCGGGCCGGCCGCACCTCCGGGGAGGCGCTGCGTCGTGCGGCCCTCGAGTGGGCGCCGCTCGCACCGGTGGCCGAGACCGAGCGCCTCGGTGGGGACGTGCCCTCCGCGTTGCGCGGGCTCGCCCGCACGCCGGGCGCGGACGATCTCGTCGCCCTTGCCGCAGCCTGGCACGTCGCGCACCGCACCGGCCAGGGCCTCGGCGACGCCCTGGCCCGGGTCGGACGCGACCTGCGGGCTCGCCGCTCGCTCAGGCGCGTGGTCGACGGTGAGCTGGCCTCGGCCCGGTCGACCGCCCGCTTGGTCGCCGCCCTCCCGCTCCTGGCTCTCGCGATGGGCTCCGGGGCCGGTGGCGACCCCTGGGCGTTCCTGCTGGACAGCCCGGTCGGGCTCGGGTGCCTGGCCGCGGGAGGGGCGTCGGGGGCGCTGGGCCTGGCCTGGATCGAGGCGATCGCCCGTGACGTCGACGGCGCCCCGACCTCGGCACCAGGGAGCGCGGGTCGTGGGTGAGACCCCCGACGCGCTCGTGGTGCTGGCGGCCCTGTCCGCGGCAGGCGCCGCCGGGCTGCTCGTGGCTCCGGCCTCGACGCGACCGTCGGGACCCGACCGCGCCGCCGGGTCCACCCCGACCGGGACCGGGCCCGCACCGCCCGACGGGGGCTGGATGCGCCGACACCGGCTGCTGCTGGCCGTGCTCGCGGGCTGCGCGGGCTACGTCGTGGTGGGCGGGCCGGTCGCCCTGCCGGCCGGCGCCCTCGCCGCCGTGGTCTGCTGGCGGGTGGTCACCCGGGCCGAGCCGGCCGGCAGCCGCGAGCGTCGGGCCGAGGTGCAGCGGACGCTTCCGCACGTGGTCGCGCTGTTCGGCTCCGCGCTGCGGGGAGGGGCCTCGCCCGGTCCGGCGCTCGGCCTCGTCGCCGAGGCGCTGCCCGGACCGGGCACCGACGCGATCCGCTCGCTGGCCGCACGCCTCGCACTCGGTGCCGACCCGGGTGAGGCCTGGCGGCGCCTGGGCGAGGACGCGGACCTGGCTCCCTGGGGTCGCGCGATGGCGCGCGCCCACGCCAGTGGCGCGCCGGTGGTCGAGACCGTCGAACGGCTGGCCGACGAGCTCGCCCAGGAGGCACGGGCCGGGATCGAGGACCGCGCGCGCACGGTCGGCGTCCGTGCCGCCGTACCCCTCGGGCTGTGCCTGCTGCCGGCCTTCCTGCTGATCGGGATCGTGCCGCTCGTGGCCGGTCTGCTCGGCTCCCTGTGGTGAAGGCGGGCCGGCGGGCCTCCACAGCGGTGCTCCCGGTCGGGGCGTCCCCAGGCAGGCTCCGAGCGGCCCCGCAGACCCGTCCTGTTCGGCACCGTCGTCACATCGGGCCGCACCCCGCGGCCCCGTGGAAGGAGAACAGATGATCACCGAGGACCTCCCTGACGTGGGGGGCGACGCCCCCGCCGCCGTGACGACGCGCGGTCGTGGGCCGGCCCGCCCCGACCGGGACGAGCGCGGGATCACGACGGCTGAGTACGCCGTGGGCACTGCGGCGGGAGCGGGCCTGGCGGGTCTGCTCTACAAGATGCTGACGGGGGGCTTCGGCGACCAGCTGCTCAGGACCCTGTTCGACCACGTGCTCGGCCTGCTCGGCATCGGGTGAGCCGCGCCCTCCGGGGCGCGCGCGGGCACGACGAGCGCGGTGTGGTCACGGCCGAGGCCGCGCTCGTCCTGCCCCTGCTCGTGGCCCTGACCGCCGCCCTGTGCTGGCTGCTGGCGGTGGGCGCCGCCCAGGTCCGCACCGTCGACGCCGCCCGGGAGGCGGCCCGGGTCGTCGCGCGCGGTGAGGACCGGGACGTGGCCGCCGCCCTCGCGCAGCGCATCGCCCCGCAGGGGGCAGCGGTGTCGATCAGCACCGTCGACGCCGAGGTGCGCGTCGAGGTGACGGCCCGGGTCGAGGGGCCGGGAGGACTGCTCGGTGCGCTGCCCGGCGCGCGGGTCGCCGCGACCGCTGTCGCGGCACCGGAGCCGGGGACGGTGCCGTGACCAGGCCCTGCGACGGACCCTCGAAGGGTCGGCATCGCCGTCGTGACCAGGACGGTGCCGCCACGGTCTTCGCCGCGGTCGTCGCCGGCGTCCTGCTCGCGCTGGGGGTCGGTCTCGGCGTCGTGGGCGCGGTCGTGATCGACGTACGCCGGGCGCAGGCGGCCGCCGACCTCGCCGCCCTCGCGGGTGCCGCAGCACCCTCGGCGGGCCGGGACGCGTGCGGCGAGGTCGCGCGGGTGGCGGGCGCGAACGGCGCGCGCGTCCTCTCGTGCTCGGTCGCCGGGCCGGAGGTCGACGTCGCGGTCGCGGTGAGCGGACCGCGGTGGCTCGGCCTGTCCGTCGACCCGACCGCTCGCGCGCGCGCCGGCCCGGTCCTCACCCCCGACGGTGCGGACGCGTCCTGAGACCGCTCGGCGGGAGGTCAGCCCGCCCGGCGTCGCTCGAGCCCGCGGCGCACGGCGAAGCGGACCAGCCCCAGCCCCCACACGACGGACAAGGTCGAGGCGACGATGACGAGGAGGAACCCGAGCAGCGGCAGGGAGACGCCCAGCACCTCGACCCCGGTGCCCGCGACGCCGGCGGTGGCCACGCAGGCCGCGATGCCCCCGGCGCCGAGCAGGAGGAGCAGGAGTCCGAGCAGCACCATGGCGGGAGGCTACTCGGCCGCGGGCGCCTCCGGGCCGGGTCGCGACACCGGTCGCGGGGCGTGCTCGAGCAGCAGGTCCAGCAGGCGCACGGCACCGGCCTTGTCGAGCGGGTTGTTCTGGTTGCCGCACTTGGGTGACTGCACGCACGAGGGGCAGCCCTCGAGGCACTCGCAGTCGGCGATCGCCTCCCGGGTCGCGCGCAGCCACTCGGGTGCGGCGGCGTAGCCCCGCTCGGCGAACCCGGCGCCACCGGGGTGGCCGTCGTGGACGAAGACCGTGAGCAGGCCGGTGTCGGCGTGGCGCGCGGTCGAGACCCCTCCGATGTCCCACCGGTCGCAGGTGGCGAAGAGCGGCAGCAACCCGATCGAGCAGTGCTCGGCGGCGTGCGCCGCCCCCGGGAGGTCGGCGGAGCCCAAGCCGCTCTCGCTCAGCAGGTGGTCGGGCACGGTCCACCACACGGCGCTGGTGCGCAGCGTGCGCTCGGGCAGGTCGAGCGGCTCCTCGCCGAGGACCTCCCCGCCGGGCACCCGACGCCGCAGGAAGGACACGACCTGGTGGGTGACGTCGACCTCACCGAGGGCCAGGCGGCACTGCCCCCACCAGCGGTGGTCGCGCTCGGACACGACGCTGATGTCGGTGGTCTCCCGCGCCGACGTCGCGTAGTCGACCTGGTCGGGGTGGATCGTGGCCACGTGCTCGGTGAGGTCGAGCTCGTCGACCAGCCAGGTCTCGCCCCGGTGGACGTAGACCGCTCCGGCGTGGGCCACCCCGTGCGACCGGGCGCCGTCGACGGTGCCGATGACCCGTCCGGTGCCGGCCTCCACGAGGCTCACGCCGGACCCGCCGCTCGAGCGGATGTCGGTGAGGTCGCAGGCGCGGCGCCGGTCGGTCCAGAACCAGCCGCGCGGACGACGCCGGAGGATGTCGGCCTCACTGAGCTGGTCGACCACCTCCCGCGCCCGGGGACCGAACATCGGGAGATCGGCGCTCGTCAGCGGCAGCTCGGCCGCCGCCGCGCACAGGTGCGGGGCCAGCACGTAGGGGTTGTCGGGGTCGAAGACGCTCGCCTCGACCGGCCGCCCGAGCAGGGCCTCGGGGTGGTGGACGAGGTAGGTGTCGAGCGGGTCGTCGCGGGCCACGAGGACACCGAGCGAGTCCTGGCCGTCGCGCCCGGCGCGCCCGACCTGCTGCCACAGCGCCGCCCGGGTCCCGGGGAAGCCCGCGAGCAGCACGGCGTCGAGGCCGCTGACGTCGATGCCCAGCTCGAGCGCGTTGGTGGCGGCGAGACCGGTCAGCCGACCCGCGCGCAGGTCCTGCTCGATCTCGCGACGCTCCTCGGGCAGGTAGCCGCCGCGGTAGGCCGCGACCTGCGCGCCCAGCTCGGGGTCGACCTCGCGGAGCTGGTCACGCACGGTCGAGGCCACCTGCTCGACGCCGCGCCGCGACCGCACGAACGCGAGCGTGCGCACCCCGGAGACGACGAGGTCGGTGAGCAGGTCGGCGACCTCGGAGCTCGCGGCCCGGCGCACCGGTGCGCCGTTCTCGCCGCCGGCCCCGCTCAGTGGCGGCTCCCACAGGGCCAGGGAGACCTCGCCACGGGGGGACCCGTCGATCGTGACGGCCTCGACGTCGAGCCCGGTCAACCGGGCGGCCGCGACCGCCGGCTCCGCGACGGTGGCCGAGGCCAGCACGAACGTCGGGTGGGCGCCGTAGCGGGCACAGACGCGCCGCAGCCGGCGCAGCACGTGGGCGACGTGGGCCCCGAAGACCCCGCGGTAGTGGTGGCACTCGTCGACGACGACGTAGCGCAGGCTCCCCAGGAAGCGGGCCCACCGCTCGTGGCCGGGCAGCAGCGAGCGGTGCAGCATGTCGGGGTTGGTCAGCACGTAGTCGGCGTGCGCGCGGGTCCACTCCCGCAGCTCCTGGCTGCTGTCGCCGTCGTGGGTCGTGGCGCGCAGGTCCAGCCCGAGGGCCACGAGCGAGGCGAGCTGGTCCTGGGCCAGCGCCTTCGTCGGGGCCAGGTAGAGCACGCCGGCGCCTCGCTGGCCACGGGGCCCCCGGCTGTCGAGCACCTCGCTGAGCGCGGGCAGCTGGTAGGCCAGCGACTTGCCGGAGGCGGTCCCGGTCGAGACGACGACGTGCCGGCCCGCGTACGCCGCGGCCGCGGCGACCGCCTGGTGTCGCCACGGTGCCGACACACCCCGGGCGGCGAAGGCGGACACCACGTCGGTGCGCGACCAGGCGGGCCACGCCACGGGGTCGCCGGGGCGCGCCGGCAGGGTCTCGAGGTGGGTGAGCCTGCCCTCCCGGCCGGGGACGGCCACGAGGCGGTGCAGCACGTGCGCCCCCGACCGCGGGGTCTCCAGGATCGGGGGCGTCGGACTCATCCGGCCATGATGACAAGCCGCGCCGACAACGCACCGTCGACCCGCGCCCCGACCACCGCCCCGACCCGCGCCCCGACCCGCGCTGCGGTCGGTGTCCGGACCCGGGACCGAAGGCCGCAGTCTCGGCGAGCAGGACCCCGGTGCCGGGTCGACGTGGTTTCATGGACCCCGGTGGGAGCCGAGCGCCGTGACCCGGCGCCGACTCGTCATGACCGGAGCAGGGGGAGCGCACGTGGATCTGAGCCTGGAGACGCGCGTCGTCGACGGCACGACCGTCGTGGCGGTCGCGGGCGAGATCGACGTCTACACCGCACCCAAGCTCCGCGACAAGCTCACCGAGCTCGTCTCCAGCGGCGACTACCGCCTGGTCATCGACATGCAGGGCGTGGAGTTCCTGGACTCCACGGGTCTCGGCGTGCTGGTCGGCGGGCTGAAGAAGGTACGAGCCCACGGGGGCTCGCTGGAGCTGGTCTGCAGCCAGGAGCGGCTGCTGAAGATCTTCCGCATCACCGGGCTGGCGAAGGTGTTCGTGATCCACCCCGACCCCGACTCCGCGCTCGCCCCCGGCTGAGCCGACCCGCACCCTCGCGTCGCCCCGACGCGCCGTTTGCCTCGCGGCTACCCGTGCGTAGACTCCGGCTCGTCTCATGACCTGGGTCACACCGCCGTGGTCCAGACCCGTCTCGCAGGAGGAAACACATGCTGGGGATCCATCCCGCAGCGGTGTCGGTCTCCGGTGGCAACCTCGTCCTGGTCATCCTGGTCTTCCTGATCGCCTGCGGGGCGCTCGCGATGGCCTGGCTGTTCCGCTCCGAGGTCCTCGCCGCCGGTGAAGGCACCGAGAACATGAAGAACATCGCCCAGGCCGTCCAGGAGGGTGCGGACGCCTACCTTCAGCGTCAGTTCCGCACGCTCGCGATCTTCGCGGCCGTCGCGTTCTTCGCCCTGCTGCTGCTGCCCGCCGAGGACACGGTGGTGCGCATCGGGCGCTCGTTCTTCTTCCTCTTCGGTGCGGGCTTCTCCGCCGCCGTGGGCTACCTCGGCATGTCGCTGGCGGTGCGCGCCAACCTGCGCGTCGCCGCGGCCGCCAACACCGAGGGTCGCGAGGTCGCGATGCGCATCGGTCTGCGCACCGGCGCCATGGTCGGCATGCTCACCGTCGGCCTCGGCCTGCTCGGGGCCAGCGTCGTGGTCATCTTCTTCCAGAGCTCGGCGCCCGACGTGCTCGAGGGCTTCGGCTTCGGCGCGGCGCTCCTCGCGATGTTCATGCGGGTCGGCGGCGGCATCTTCACCAAGGCCGCCGACGTCGGCGCCGACCTCGTGGGCAAGGTCGAGCAGAACATCCCCGAGGACGACCCCCGCAACGCCGCGACGATCGCCGACAACGTCGGCGACAACGTCGGGGACTGCGCCGGCATGGCCGCCGACCTCTTCGAGTCCTACGCCGTGACGCTCGTCGCCGCGCTGATCCTGGGCTCCCAGGCGTTCGGCGACAAGGGTCTGGTCTACCCGCTGCTGATCCCGGCGATCGGCGCGCTCACCGCGGTCGCGGGCGTCTACCTGACCAACCCCAAGGCGGGCGAGAACGGCCTGACCACGATCAACCGGTCCTTCTACCTCTCAGCCGGCATCGCGGCCGTGGCCAGCGTCGCGCTGTCGTTCCTCTACCTGCCGACGACGTTCGCGGACTTCTCGGGCGTCGGGGTCAACACCCTCCAGCAGATCTCCGGGGCGCCCGAGGGCAACCCCGCCCTGATCGCCTCGATCGCCGTCGTGATCGGCATCGTCATGGCCGCCGGCATCCTCGCCCTGACCGGTTACTACACCGGCACGGAGTACCGCCCGGTCAAGGACGTCGGCAAGACCTCGTTGACCGGGGCCGCGACCGTGATCCTCTCCGGGCTCTCGGTCGGCTTCGAGTCCGCGGTCTACACCACCCTGGTCATCGGGGCCGCGGTGTTCGGCGCCTTCCTCCTCGGCGGCGCGTCACTGACCGTCTCGCTCTTCGCGGTCGCGCTGGCCGGGTGCGGGCTGCTCACCACCGTCGGGGTCATCGTCGCGATGGACACCTTCGGGCCGGTCTCCGACAACGCCCAGGGCGTCGCGGAGATGTCGGGCGACGTCAGCCCCGAGGGCGCGCAGATCCTGACCGAGCTCGACGCCGTCGGCAACACGACCAAGGCCATCACCAAGGGCATCGCCATCGCTACCGCGGTGCTCGCCGCGACGGCGCTGTTCGGGTCCTACGCGACGTCGGCGATCGAGGCGCTCGAGAAGGCCGACGCCCTGGAGGAGCTGAACAACTTCTTCGTCTTCAACCCCGCCGTGCTCGTCGGGGTGCTGCTCGGCTCGGCCGTGGTCTTCCTCTTCTCGGGCCTGGCCATCAACGCGGTCGCCCGCGCGGCCGGCGCGGTGGTCTACGAGGTGCGTCGCCAGTTCCGCGAGATCCCCGGCATCATGGAGGGCACCGGGCGTCCGGAGTACGGCAAGGTCGTCGACATCGTCACCCGCGACTCGCTGCGCGAGCTCGTCACGCCCGGCATCCTCGCGGTGCTCGCCCCGATCGCGGTCGGTTTCGGTCTCGGGGTCACGGCCCTGGCCGGATTCCTGGCCGGTGCGATCGGCACGGGAACGCTGATGGCGGTCTTCCTGGCCAACGCCGGCGGTGCGTGGGACAACGCCAAGAAGCTCGTCGAGGACGGCAACCACGGGGGCAAGGGCTCACTGGCCCACGAGGCCACGATCATCGGGGACACCGTCGGCGACCCGTTCAAGGACACCGCCGGTCCGGCGATCAACCCGCTCATCAAGGTGATGAACCTCGTCTCCCTGCTGATCGCCAGCGCCATCGTCTCGATGAGCGTCGGTCCCGACCAGAACGACGCCCTGCGCATCGGGATCGCGGTCGCCGCGGTCGCCGTGATCGCCGTGGCCGTCATCATCTCGGGCCGCCGCCAGGTCGTGCTCGGCGACGAGCCCGACGCCGGCTCGCCGCCCCACGAGGCGCCACCGGCGGCCCAAGGTCCGATCGACGACCGCGGCCCGGTCGACGACCGGGGTCCGTCCTCGGGCCAGGGCCCGCACGACCCGACGGCGACCCAGCCGCTGAACACGCCCTAGCACCACCGCGTCCGCGTCCGCGACCCGTCACCCGAGCACCCGGGGTGGCGGGTCGCGGCCGTCCGGTCCCGGGCAGGATGAGCCGATGAGCAGCGACCTGGCCCACCGTCTCCGCGACGCCCTGCTGGCCGCCGACTTCGCCTACGACTCGGTCGCGCAGCTGCTCGGCCCCCGGGCGCACGAGGCGCTGATGCGCAACGAGACGACCCCCGGCCTGATGGCGGCACCGGGCGCGTCGCCGCTGGAGACCCTGGTGCGGCTGTTCCTGCTGCAGACCTCGGTCAGCGCCTCGGCCGCCGAGACCGCGCTGCCCGGCCTGGTCGACGCTCTCGCGGTGCAGGGCTTCCTCGAGCGGTCGGTCGGGAGCGTCTCGGCCCGCCTCGACGTGCGGCCCTACGCCGCCGACGACGACCGGTTCTGGGTGGTCAGCGACCTCACCCCCGGGCTGGACGGGATGGCCCAGCGCGTCGGTCCCGACCACGTGCTCGGGATCAGCCCCGCCTCGACCTCCCTGGCCCAGCTCACGCTGCGTGACCCGGTGGCCAGGGCGCTGGACCTCGGCACCGGGTGCGGCGTGCAGGCGCTGCACCTCGCGGGTCACGCGGAGCAGGTCGTCGCGACCGACGTCAACCTCCGAGCCCTGCGTCTGGCCCGCTTCAACGCCGCCCTCAACGGGGTGGAGGACCGCGTCGAGGTGCGCGACGGGTCCTACTTCGAGCCCGTCGCGGGCGAGCGGTTCGACCTGGTGTCGACCAACCCGCCCTTCGTGATCAGCCCGGCCACCGGCGAACGGCTCGTCTACCGGGACTCGGGCCTGCCCGGTGACCGGGTGGTCGAGGACATCGTCCGTGCCGCACCGGGCTTCCTCGTCGAGGGTGGCTGGTGCCAGGTGCTGGCCAACTGGGTGATCGGTCGCGACCGCACCTGGGACGAGCGGCTCGCCGGATGGCTCGACCCCGACTGCGACGCGCTCGTCGTCCAGCGCGAGGTCCTCGACCCGGCGGCCTACGTCGAGCTCTGGCTCAAGGACGCCGGCGACCACCCCTCGACCGGGGCCGGCGACGCGGCGGGCGCGCTGGCCTACCGTCGCCGCTACGACACGTGGCTGTCGTGGTTCGACGACCAGGGCGTCGAGGGGATCGGCTTCGGCTGGGTCAACCTGCGGCGTCGGGGGACGCAGAGCGGTGCGGGCGGCGCCGTCCACACGCTGCTGGAGTGGCCCTACGACCTCGAGCAGCCGATCGCCCCCGCGATCGCCGACTGGGGCCACGCCGTACGCCGTCCCGTCGCGGCCGCCGACCGGCTCGTGGTCCGCAGCGACGTGCGTCAGGAGACGGTCGGCGCGCCGGGGGCCCCGGACCCCGAGGCGATCGTGCTCCGCCAGGGCCGCGGGTTCCGGCGCGCGCGTCAGGTCGACACCGTCGAGGCCGCCCTGGTCGGTGCCTGCGACGGCGACCTCACCCTCGGGCAGGTGCTCGACGCGATCGCGGTGCTGCTCGGGGGTGAGGCCGGCGAGCTCCGCGAGACCTACCTGCCGGTCGCCGCGGAGCTCGTCGCCGACGGGTTCCTCGTCTGAGGGTCGGGTCCCTCGACCTCCCAGCCCCGTCGGGGTCCGCACGGTGCCGGCCACGTCGTCGGCGGCCGCTCGGCAGCCGGGGTGAACCACACGCGCTACCGTGACCGCCCAGGTGCCGGGCACGGCTCCTGAACCTGCAGTGGATAGGAATGACGTCCGTGACGCACAAGCTGGTGATCGTCGAGTCGCCCGCCAAGGCTCGCAACATCGGAGGCTTCCTCGGCGACGGCTACGTCGTGGAGTCCTCCATCGGCCACATCCGCGACCTCCCGATGTCGGCGGCGGACACGCCCGCGGAGATCAAGGACAAGCCCTGGGGCCGTCTGGCCGTCGACGTCGACAACGGGTTCACTCCCTACTACGTGGTGCCGCGCGACAAGAAGGCCCACATCGCCAAGCTCAAGAAGCTCCTCAAGGACGCCGACGAGCTCTACCTCGCCACGGACGAGGACCGCGAGGGCGAGGCCATCGCATGGCACCTGCTCGACGAGCTGAAGCCCAAGAAGGGCATCCCGGTGCACCGGATGGTCTTCCACGAGATCACCAAGCCCGCGATCCAGGCCGCCGTGGCCAACCCGCGCACCATCAACGACGACCTCGTCGAGGCCCAGGAGGCGCGTCGCATCCTGGACCGTCTCTACGGCTACGAGGTCAGCCCGGTGCTGTGGAAGAAGGTCATGTCCGGGCTGTCGGCCGGTCGCGTCCAGTCGGTGGCCACCCGGTTGGTGGTCGACCGCGAACGTGAGCGGATGCGCTTCCAGATGGCCTCCTACTGGGACCTCGAGGGCACCTTCGACGCGGGCTCCGGCAAGGACCAGCGGATGTTCGGCGCACGGGTCCACTCCCTCGACGGCGCCCGCGTCGCCCGCGGCTCCGACTTCGGCCAGGACGGCCGGCTCAAGTCCTCGGCCGAGGGCAGGGTCGTCCACCTCGACCGCACCCGGGCCGAGGGGCTGGTCGGGGCGCTGGCCGACACGACGTACGACGTGCGCTCGGTCGAGGCCAAGCCCTACCGCCGCCAGCCCTACGCGCCCTTCCGCACCACCACGCTCCAGCAGGAGGCCAGCCGCAAGCTCGGGATGACCGCCAGCGTGACCATGTCGGTCGCGCAGCGTCTCTACGAGAACGGCTTCATCACCTACATGCGCACCGACTCGACCACGCTCTCGGGCGCCGCGGTCGAGGCGGCGCGCAGCCAGGTCCGCGAGCTCTACGGCTCGGAGTACGTGCCGGACGCACCGCGGACCTACGCCTCGAAGGTCAAGAACGCCCAGGAGGCCCACGAGGCGATCCGCCCCGCCGGCGACTTCTTCCGCACGCCGGCGCAGACCGGGCTGACCGGCGAGCAGTTCCGCCTCTACGAGCTGGTGTGGATGCGCACGGTCGCCTCGCAGATGAAGGACGCGACCGGCCAGTCCGTCACCATCCGCCTCGGGGGCGCCTCGAGCGCCGGTGAGGACGTCGTGTTCTCGGCCAGCGGCCGCGTGATCACCTTCCACGGGTTCCTCAAGGCCTACGTCGAGGGCACCGACCACGGTGCGGCCACCGACGACCAGGAGAGCCGGCTGCCCGCGCTCGAGCAGGGCGAGCGGCTCTCGGCCGCCTCGCTCACCGCCGACGGGCACGAGACCAAGCCGCCCGCGCGCTACACCGAGGCCACGCTGGTCAAGGAGCTCGAGGAGCGCGAGATCGGGCGGCCCTCGACGTACGCCTCGATCATCAAGACCATCGTCGACCGCGGCTACGTCTACAAGAAGGGCACCGCCCTGGTCCCGGCGTGGCTGGCCTTCTCGGTCACCCGGCTGCTGGAGGAGCACTTCCCCCGTCAGGTCTCCTACGAGTTCACCGCGGCGATGGAGACCGTCCTCGACGACATCGCCGGTGGCCGCAAGAGCCGCAACACCGAGCTCGGCGAGTTCTACTACGGCGCCGGCGAGGTCACCGGGCTCAAGCAGCTCGTCGACGAGCTGGGCGACATCGACGCCCGTGAGCTGGCCACCTTCCCCATCGGGGGAGACGAGTCCGGCGTCCACCTGCGGGTCGGGCGCTACGGCCCCTACCTCGAGGGTCCCGACGACGACGGCACCGCCTTCGCCAAGCGCGCCAACGTGCCCGACGACCTCCCGCCCGACGAGCTGACGATGGAGAAGGCCGCCGAGCTCTTCGCCAACCCGGCCGGGGAGGAGATCCCGCTCGGCGCGCACCCCGAGACCTCGCTCGCGGTCGTGGCCAAGAACGGCCGCTACGGCCCCTACGTCACCGAGGCGCTGCCGGAGGACGCGAAGAAGTCGGCCAAGCCGCGCACCGGGTCGCTGTTCAAGTCGATGTCGCTGGACACGATCACCCTCGAGGACGCCGTCAAGCTGCTCTCGCTCCCGCGCGTGGTCGGGGCGGACCCGGAGTCGGCCGAGGAGATCACGGCCCAGAACGGTCGCTACGGCCCGTACCTGAAGAAGGGCACCGACTCGCGCTCCCTGACCACCGAGGACCAGCTGTTCTCGATCACCCTCGACGAGGCGCTCGCGATCTACGCCCAGCCCAAGCAGCGCGGCCGGGCCGCGGCCGCACCGCCGCTCAAGGAGCTCGGACCCGACCCGGTCTCGGGCCAGCCGGTCGTGGTCAAGGCGGGCCGCTTCGGGGAGTACGTCACCGACGGTGAGTACAACGCGACCCTCCGCAAGGAGGACTCCGTGGAGAAGGTGACGATCGAGCGCGCCGCCGAGCTGCTCGCCGAGCGACGGGCCAGGGGGCCGGCGAAGAAGACGGCCAAGCGTGGCGCGACGAAGGCGCCGGCGAAGAAGTCGACCGCCAAGAAGACCGTCGCGAAGAAGGCCGCCGCCACGAAGGCGACCGCCAAGAAGGCGACGAAGAGGACGACGGCGAAGGCGGCGGCGAAGAAGTCCTGACGGCGGTGGCCGCCCCCGCGTCCCGGGCCGGACGTCCGCTGGCCGGGGAAGCCGGCCGCAGCGCCGCCCCGCCCCCTCCACAGCCGGGGCGGGCCGGCCGGGACGGGTGTGGGCGCCACCTCGTAGGTTGCTCGGCGTGAGGTTCCCCGGGGTGCGCACCGACGTCGGTGTCTTCGTCTGCTTCGAGGGCGGTGAGGGCGCCGGCAAGTCGACCCAGTCGCGGCGGCTCACGGCCTGGCTGCGTGAGCAGCGGTACGCCGTGCGCGCGACCTTCGAGCCGGGCGACACCCCCGTCGGTGCCGACCTGCGGCGCATCGTGCTCAGCCCGCAGACCGGTGCCCTGGCCGACCGCACCGAGGCGCTGCTCTACGCCGCCGACAAGGCCGAGCACGTCGAGGCCGTGGTCACGCCGGCGCTCGGCCGCGGCGAGGTGGTCGTGTGTGACCGCTACGTCGACTCGACCCTGGCCTACCAGGGTGCGGGCCGGGCGCTGAGGGCCGACGAGGTCGAGGAGGTCGCGCGGTGGGCGACCGGTGACCTGCGGCCCCACCTGACGGTCGTCCTCGACCTCGAGCCCGCTGCCGGCCTGGGTCGCTTCGAGGGCCGCGACCGGATCGAGGCGGAGTCGCTGGGCTTCCACCGGCGGGTGCGCGCGGCGTTCGTCGCGATGGCCCACGCCGACCCCGCTCACTACCTCGTGCTCGACGCGCGTGCCCCCGAGGAGGAGATCGCCGATGAGGTGCGTGAGGCCGTGCGACCGTGGTTGGCCCAGGCGGCCTGCGGTGTCGAGGTGAGTGCCCCATGAGCGTCTGGGACGACCTGGTCGGGCAGCAGCGCGCGCTGCCGGCCCTGCGCGAGGCCGCGCTCGGCCACGGGATGAACCACGCCTGGCTGATCACGGGCCCGCCCGGCTCGGGCCGCTCCAACGTCGCCATCGCGTTCGCGGCGGCCCTGCAGTGCGAGCAGGGCGGCTGCGGCCGGTGCCACGCGTGTCACACCGCACTGATCGGCTCCCACGCCGACGTCCACCTCGTGCGCACCGACAAGCTCTCCATCGGCGTCGCGGAGGTGCGTGACCTCGTGCGCACCGCTGCGCTCTCGCCCAACGGCAGCCGGTGGCAGGTCATCGTCGTCGAGGACGCCGACCGCCTCACCGAGCAGGCCTGCAACGCCTTGCTCAAGGCCATCGAGGAGCCGACCGCACGCACGGTCTGGATGCTCTGCGCCCCGACCGTCGAGGACGTGCTGGCCACGATCCGCTCGCGCTGCCGGCTGGTCACGCTGACGACGCCGGGCGCGCACGAGGTCGCCGCCTTCCTCGAGCGCACCCTCGAGGTCAGCCCGGCTCTTGCGGCGCACGCCGCCCGCGCCAGCCAGGGCCACATCGGCCGCGCGCGTGCGCTGGCTCGCGACGTCGCGACGCGCGACCGCCGCAGCGGCATCGTCGCGCTGCCCGCCCGGCTCCGCTCGCTCGGACAGGCCATGGACGCCGCCAGCACGCTCGCCGAGGGCGCCAAGGCCGAGGCGGAGGCGATCACCTCCGAGCTCGACGCGCGCGAGAAGGCCGATCTCGACGCGGCGTACGGCGTCGTCGAGCGGGGCCGTCGTCCGCGCGAGTACGCCCCGGCGCTCGCCGAGCTCGACAAGGCCCAGAGGACGCGGGCCAAGCGTCGGGTCCTCGACGTCGTCGACCGGGGCCTGATGGACCTCGCCTCGGTCTACCGCGACGCGATCGCCCTGGCGCTGGGGGCGCCCGGCGAGCTGGTCAACGCCGAGATCCGCGCCGACGTCGACGAGGTGGTCCGCACCTCGACGCCCGAGCTCAACCTGCGCCGCATCGACGCGATCTTCACCGCACGCGAGCAGATGCTGGACTTCAACGTGCCCGTCGCCCTGGCGCTGGAGGCGATGATGGTCGCCCTGCAGGTGCCCGCGAGCAGCAACCGTTGAGGAGCGACGACCGGTGAGACGTGCGACGACCGTGGTGGTGGCCGGCGTGATCGTCGTCGCCCTCGTGCTGGGGGGCGCGGTCGCCACCGGCCTGGTGCTGGCGGGCCACGGCGAGGAGCCCACCGCGAGCACCGCGACCCCGGGCGGCTCACCGAGCCCGATGCCCTCGGACCCGGCTGCGGCGGACGTGGCGCCCGACCCGGCCCTGGCCGACTTCTACGCCCAGCAGCTCGACTGGGGCCCCTGCGACGACCCCACGCAGACCGACCCGATCGAGTGCGCCACGCTGCGCGCCCCGGTCGACTACGCCGAGCCCGACGCTTCCACGATCGATCTCGCCCTGCTGCGGGTGCCGGCCTCCGACGACCCGATCGCCTCGATGGTGGTCAACCCCGGTGGGCCCGGCGCGCCCGGCACGTCGTACGCCGCGGCCGCGACGCAGGTCTTCGGTCGGGCCCTGACCGCCCACCTCGACGTGGTCGGCTTCGACCCCCGCGGCACGGGCGGCTCCGACCCGGTCGACTGCCTCGACGACGAGCAGCTCGACGACTACGTGGCGCAGGACCCCGACCCCGACACCGTCGCGGAGGGAGCCGCCCTCGAGCAGGCGCAGCGGGACTTCTTCGCCGGGTGCGTGGCCCGCTCCGGCCCCCTGCTGGGCCATGTGACCACCGTCGAGGCCGCGCGCGACCTGGACCTCCTGCGCTCCGCGCTGGGCGAGAGCAGGCTGACCTACTTCGGCGCGTCCTACGGCACCAAGCTCGGCGCGACGTACGCCGAGCTCTTCCCCGACCGCGTGGGTCGCCTCGTGCTGGACGGTGCCGTGGACGTGTCGCTGTCCTCGCGCGAGCTGAGCCTCGGTCAGGCAGGCGGCTTCGAGACGGCGCTGCGCGCCTACGTCTCGCGCTGCACCGACGAGATCGACGGCTGCTTCCTCGGCGACTCCCTCGAGCAGGGCCTGGGCACGATCACCACCCTGCTCGACGAGATCGAGGCCGACCCGCTGCCGACGGGCGACGGACGTGACCTCACGGTCGGGCGCGCCTTCTACGGCGTGGTCGCCCCGCTGTACAACCGCGACTACTGGCCGCTGCTCGACCAGTCGCTGCGCACCGCCCTGGCCGGCGACGGCACCGGGTTGCTGACCCTGGCCGACGCCTACAGCTCGCGTGGACCCGACGGTTACACCGACAACTCCCTCGAGGCGCTCTACGCGATCAACTGCCTCGACGACCCGGCGGCCGTCGGGGCCGCCGAGGTGCCCGAGGCGGTCCCGGCCTTCCAGGAGGTCTCCCCGACCTTCGGCGAGGTCTTCGCATGGGGCCTGGTGGGCTGCGAGGGCATCCAGGTCCGGCGCTCGGAGCCCGAGCCCGAGATCGACGCCGCCGGCGCAGCCCCGATCCTGGTCGTCGGCACCACCCGCGACCCCGCCACGCCCTACGAGTGGGCCGTGTCGCTGGCCGACCAGCTCGACTCCGGGGTGCTGCTCACCCGGGACGGTGACGGGCACACCGGGTACGGCGCGGGCAACGCGTGCGTCGACACGACCGTCGAGGACTACCTGCTCTCGGGCACCGTGCCCGAGGACGGCCGGCGCTGCTGATCGACCGCGGTCCGGGCTCCGTGGCCTGCGGTCGCCTCAGCCTCCGCGGGTGACGATGGCGAACCCGCCACTGGTCACCTCCGGCAGGTTGCCGACCTCGGCGTTGATGGTGCACTCGGGGGTGGGGCCGTTGGTGGTGACGACCTGGTTGCTGATCGTCACCGACTCGGGGCAGCTCGCGCTGAGCTTGATCCCGTCGTTGCCGCCCGCGACGGCGGCCACCACGCTCGAGGGGTCCCCGACCGCCCCGGTGCTGAAGATCGGGGTGTTCGTGTCGGTGCCCGGCGGCCACACCGCGAAGATCGACACCGGCAGCACCTTGTTCGTGACGGTGCTGGTGGGGCCGGTCTCCACGACGACGTCCTGGAGCCGCTGGACCGGGTAGGACGAGACGCTGGTGTTGACCTGGACGTCGTTCAGCGCCGTCGTGGTCTTCTCCTGCACACCCTCGAGCCAGGCCTGCAGGGCCGCACCGGCGTCGGTGCCGTCCGCGGTCTCCAGGGGCAGCGTGAACGTCACCCGGAACGGGGCCGAGGCGCGCGGCTGGATGGTGCCGATGTCGAGGCTCCAGCCGCAGTCCGCGGGGATGCTGGACGTGGCGTCGTTCGCCTGCGGCGCAGGGCCCTCCCACGTCAGGTCGGTCGGGCACAGTCCGTCCGGGTCCTGCAGGACGACCAGGACGTCCCCGGTGAGCGGCGCGCGCTCCGCGGTGTACACGAGCTCCAGGTCGACCTGCTGCGTCTCGGGGTCCCACGTCGCGCTCCGCTGGGTCCCGAGACCCGCCGGCGAGGGCTGCTGGTCGGACGCGGTCGCCCGGGCCGGACCACTGGTGACGGCGCTCGCGCTCGGCCCGCCCGGACCCGGTTCGTCGGCTGCGCCACCACGCAGCACGACGAAGAGCACGGCACCGCCGAGCATGACCAGCGCGCCGGCGACGACCCCGATGAGCCTCGGGTCCTTCCAGCCGGGGACCGGGGCGCGGCGGGTCGGCGTCGCCACGCCCGCCTCCTGCTCCGTGCCGACGCGGTCTCGCCGCATCGGCCGGAGGGTCGTCTGCTGCCCGGGCGAGCCGAGATCGACCGGCGGGGCGTCCGCGCCGTCGGCGTCGGGGGCGTCCCCTCCCGGGTCCGCGGCGATCCGCTGCAGGCCACGCACGACGGTGACGGGGCCCCGGGCGGGGTCGAAGTCCTGCGGTCCCGCCTGGGGGGCGAGCGCGGACAGGCCCTCCAGCGCGGGTCGTACGCCGCGCAGCGCGGTCGCCGCGGCGCTGGCCGACGGACGCCCGGTCGGGTCCTTGCCCAGCAGCGCGGCGAGCTGGACCGAGAGCCGGTCGGGGATCTCGAGGGGCGGCGCTTCCGCGGTCACGTGGCGGTGCGCGATGGTGTACTCGTTGCCGGGCCCGGCGAACGGAGTGCGGCCGGCGAGCAGCTCGTAGAGCAGGATCCCGACGCCGTAGACGTCGGCGGACGCCTCGGCGGTGCCCCGGGTCAACAGCTCGGGCGACATGTACTCGGGGGTCCCGAGCAGGCCGGTCGTGCTGCGCCGGCGGTCGGTGAGGATCCGCGCGATCCCGAAGTCGACCAGCTTGACGGTGCCCGGCTCGAGGGACTCCCACGTCGTGGCGAGCAGCACGTTGTCGGGCTTGACGTCGCGGTGCACCACGTCGCGCTCGTGGGCCGAGGCGAGGGCCTCGAGCACCGTGGTGGCGACGTCGACGGCGAGGCCCGGCGGGAGGGTGCCCCGCTCGGCCAGCACCTCACGCAGCGAGCCGCCGTCGACGTGCTCCATGACGATGGCGAGCCGCTCGCCCTCGACGACGAGGTCGCGGACCTCGACGATCGAGGGGTGGCGCAGGCTGGTCAGCACCGCGCGCTCCTGGATGAAGCGGCCCACGAGGTCGCGGTCGGCGAGGTGCTCGCGGCGCAGCAGCTTGGTCGCGACGACCTGGTCGGTGCGCTTGTCGACGGCGCGCCAGACCTCGCCGGTGGCACCCTCGCCGAGCCGGTCGATCAGGCGGTACGACGCACCCAGGGCGTCGTCGAAGCCCTCAGGCTGCACGATCCCCTCCTGTCGGGCACGGTCGCGACGCGGTGAAGGGTAGCCGAGGGCGCTCGGTGGCCGGACCGGATCCGCCGTACCGGCCCGCCGGGCCGTCGGGCCGGGCAAAATCGGGTGGGAGCGGTGGTGTCCACGGGCTCGGTCGGGGTAGAAAGGGGCCGACCAGTTCATCCGTCGCCGGCCACCGTGTCGGTAGAAGGCAGGCAAAATGTCCGACCGCGTTCTCTCCTCCGGCACTGCCAAGGCCGCCATCCAGGCGATGTCGGCCCTGATCAACGGTGGCCTGACCGACCAGATCAACCAGCTCGACGCCAAGGGCAAGGAGCTCTCGGACCCGAACAACTGGGACGGCCCGCTGGCCGAGAAGTTCCGCTCCTCGACCTGGCCCGAGACCAAGTCGGCCCTCGACAAGGCGAAGACGGAGCTCGACGAGCTGCGCCAGCAGCTGGACCAGATCAGCCAGAACATCATGACCGCCGGCGGCGGCTCCTGAGCCGTCCCGGCTCCGTCGTACCCGCGTACGCGTGAGGGCCCGGCCGTACCGGCCGGGCCCTCACCTGCCTGCGCGGTTCCTCTTGTGCGTGAAGGAAGGTCCGTTCCGTGGGTCTGGGTCCGATCGAGGATGACGTCCGTTTCGACCACGGTGCTGCGCAGCGGCTGATCAGCCTGTGCCGCTCCGCGGCGAGCACGATCACCGCGCAGCGGGGCTCGCGTCGCTCCTGGGCCGCGAGCGCTGGTCAGGACTTCCGCGGGGCGTTCTCCCGGATCTTCGCCGACAACGCCGCGGTCGCCGACGGCGACGCGGGCGAGGTGGCCACGTCCCTCGGCGACGTCGCCCGCTTCACCGCCGACCTCGCCCAGGAGGCGCGTGAGGAGCAGGCGCGCCGGGAGAGGGCGCGCGAGTGGCAGCGCGAGCAGGACGACAAGAACCTGTGGGACAAGGGAGTCGACGGGGCCAAGCACCTCTTCGGAGGTGGCGAGGAGACCCCGCCGGTCCCCGCCATGCCCGAGCCGTCGACCTTCCAGGCGCGACCGGTCGTCACGACCCCGCGAGACACCCCGGGTCCCGGCGGCGGAGGCGGCGACACCGGGACGTCGTCGGCGCGGCCCGCGGACCTCACGGCGTTCGCCTCGTCGTCGCGCGGCGCCAACGCGACGATCGGCTCGCAGCCGACCACCTGCAGCGCGGCCTACGACGACTTCGTCGCCGGGTGCGGGTGGGGCCACCTCTCGGCCGCGTCGACCTTCGAGGGCTTCAGGGCCTGGCTCTCGGCCAACGAGAACGACGTCCGTTGGGCCGACGTCGTCGCGGCCGCCTTCGAGGCCGCCGGCAGCGACGGCTCGATCGTGACCCTGCCCGACAGCGCCATCGGCGCCGCGCTGCGGGCCGCCCACGTCGACGCCTCGCGCCAGGACCTCGAGATCGACCCGCCCACGGCCTACGGCAATCCACCGACCAGCGGGTACGCCGACGACCCGGTCAACGCCGCGACCGGCAACTTCATCGAGAACGAGGCCGACCTCGGTTTCGCAGGCGGCTGCGCCAACCTGACGCTGAGCCGCACCTACAACTCCTTCGACACCGGGGCCGGGGCCTTCGGCGCGGGCTGGTCCAGCTGGACCGAGGCGGGCCTGAGCCTGACCGACGAGTCCGCGCGCCTGCGCCTGCAGGACGGCCGGGTCGTCGTCTTCGCACGTCTGGGAGCGGCCTGGGACCGCGCCACCGGTGAGGACCTGTGGCTCGCCCGCGACGCCGAGGGCCAGCTCGTCGTCACGGGCAACGACGGGCGCCGCTGGGTCTTCGGGCGCGAGGGCCGCCTGCTCGAGCACGCCCGCGGCGCCGGCACCACGCTCCGGCTCCGCCATGACGGCGACGGGCGTCTCGTCCGGGTCGAGCACGAGCGCGGCCGCAGCCTGGACCTGACCTGGGACGGCACCGGGGGCTCGGCCCGCGTCGTCTCGGCCGCCGCCTCGGACGGCCGCACGGCGACCTACACCTACGACGCGGACGGCCGCCTCGACACCGTCACGACGCCGCTGGGCACGCGCCGCTACGGCTACGACCAGGACGGCCTGATCTCCAGCGTCGTCGACGCCGACGGCGTCGTCGAGGCCGAGAACTCCTACGACGCGCGCCGCCGGGTCACCCGGCAGCGCTCGCAGTTCGGCCGCACCAGCCGCTTCGCCTACCTCCCGGGCCGCGTCACGGTGGTCTCCGACGAGGACGGCGCCCGCTCCAACACCTGGGTCGCCGACGCCCGCGGTCGGGTGGTCGGCATCGTCGACGCCGACGAGCGGCGCCAGTCGCTGTCCTACGACGCGCACGGCCACCCGGTGCTGGTCACCGAGCGCGACGGCGCCGCCACGGTCCACGAGTACGACGACCGCGGGCGCCGCACCCGCACGGTCACCCCGGCGGGCGCCGACCTGACCTTCGGCTACGACGAGCACGACCGGGTGACGACGGTGGTCACCGAGTCCGGCGCCGTGACCGAGTACTCCTACGCCGACGAGGACGGCCCCGGCACCGACCGCAACCCCGCGACGATGACCGACCCCGAGGGCGGCGTCACGACGTACGGCTGGCGGGCCGGGCTGCTGACCCGGGTCGTCGACCCCACCGGGGTCGGCGTCGGGTTCGGCTACGACGAGCACGGCGACCTGGTGAGCACCACCGACGCGCTCGGTCACGTCGCGCGGCTCGAGCGCGACCACGCCGGCCGGGTGGTCGCGGCCGTCTCGCCCAGCGGCGCGCGCACGGCGTACTCCTACGACGACGCGACCGGTCTGCTGGTCTCGCGCCGCGACGCCGACGGCGCGCGCTGGCGCTTCGAGCACACCACCGCCGGGCGACTCCGCGCGGTCGTCGACCCGACGGGGGCCCGTACCGAGGTCGAGCGCGGCGCCCACGGCGAGGAGGTGCGCACGATCGACCCGCTGGGCCGATCGATCAGCCGGACCCTGGACGACCTCGGCAACCTCGCGGCCACCGAGCTGCCCGACGGCTCGACCTGGCACTTCGCCCACGACGCGCTGTCGCGCCTGGTCGCCACCACCGACCCGATGGGGGGCGAGTGGCGCACCGAGCACGACGCCAGCGGCGCGGTCGCCGCGACCGTCGACCCGACCGGCGTACGCCGCGCGGTGCGGTCCGAGCAGCACGGCATCGACGCCGAGCGCACCGGGGGCGCCCCCGGGACCGGCGTCTGCGTCGACGACGGCGTCGCGGCCGTCTCGGCGCGCTTCGACCCGCTGGGTCGACAGGTCTCCTCCGAGGCCGCCGACGGCTCGGTCGCGATGGCGACCTACGACCGGTGCGGCCGGCCCGTCGAGCTCCTCGACGCCGAGGGCGGCCTGACGCGCATCGAGCGCGACAAAGCCGGACGTCCCGTCGCCATCACCTCGCCGACCGGCGCCGTCACCCGCCGGGAGCACGACGAGTGCGGGCGCGTGGTCGCGGTCGTCGACCCGCTCGGCGCACGCACGACCCAGGAGTACGACGCGGACGGCCGCGTGGTGCGCCAGGTGCTGCCCACCGGCGAGGTCGCGCGGGTCGAGCACGACGCGGTCGGGCGGGTCACGGCCCGCTTCACACCGGGCACCGGCGTCGCGCGCTACGTCTACGACGCGGCCGGTCGGGTCATGCAGTCCTCCGACACCCGCCACGGCCGCCGCCGCTACCGCTACGACGCGGCCGGCCAGCTGGTCGAGGTCGTCAACGGCAACGGCGGGTCGACCCGCTGGACCTACGACGCCAACGGCCGCGCGGTCTCGATCACCGACCCCCTGGGCCAGGTGACTCGCCGCGAGTTCGACGCGATGGACCACTGCATCGCGGAGACCGACGCACTGGGCCGCACCACGCGCGGCGGTTACGACGGCGCGGGTCGCCAGGTCTGGCAGGAGGACCCGGACGGGCGGCGCACGGAGTGGGTCTTCGACGCCCAGGGCCGGCTGTCCTCGACCCGGGTCGACGGTCGCGTCGTCGCCTCGATCAGTCGTGACGTGCGCGCGCGCCGGGTCGTCCTGACCGACCGGACCCGCGGCGACGACCGGGTGGTGAGCCACGAGCTCGAGTGGGACCGGAGCGGTCGGCTCGTCTCGCGCGTCCGCGACGGGCGCGGGGTGTCGTGGACCTACGACGCCGAGGGTCGGCGCGCGTCGATGTCGACGCCCGACGGTTCGACGACGACCTACGACCGCGACGCGAACGGCCGACTGGTCGGGGTGGAGCATCCGCTGCTGGGTCGTGCGTCCCTGACCCGCGACGCGAGCGGGCGGGTCGTCTCGGCCTCCGCGGGCGGCGTCATCCAGTCGTGGGAGCACGACGCGGGCCACGTCGTCGCACACACGGTCACCGACGCCGACGGCTCGGCGCGCACCGAGGTCGCCCGCGACGACGAGGGCCGCGTCCGCGCGGTCACGCGTGAGGGCGAGACGACGACCTACGACTACGACGACGCCCACCAGCTGGTCGGGATGCGCGTCACCGGTCGGGCCGGCGTGGCCGGGGTGCGGTGGTCCTACGACGCGGCCGGTCGGCTGGTCGAGGAGACCGCCGCCGGCGCGACCCGCGCGCTGTCCTACGACGCGGCAGGACAGCTCGTCTCGGCGACCGGTCACGACGGTGCGACGACGACGTACGCCTACGACGGCGCCGGGCGGCGTACCTCCGTGCGCCGCGCCGACGGCTCCGGCCTGGCGCTGTCCTGGTCGGCGACCGGGTGGCTCTCGACGATCACCGAGCAGACCGCCGGCGGCGGGACCCGCCGTACGGAGCTCGCGGTCGACGCCCGCGGCGAGCTCGCCGAGGTCGACGGCGTCGAGCTGTTCCACGACTCCGCCGATGTCCACGCCGGGCTCGTGCAGGCCGGCGAGGTGCCGGTGGTCCACGCCGGACCGGTGACCGGTGTCGGCACCGATCCCGCCACCGCCTGGACCGGCTCCCGGTCCGGTGCGGGGTGGCGTACGACGAGGGCGGGCGGCGCGGACCCGTGGGACACCCCCGGCGCCGACGGCGCCGCGCTGTCGGGTCTGCCCGGGCTCTCGATCGGGTCCTCGGGCGAGCTGAGCCTGCCCGGTGGGCTGGAGGTCATGGGCGCGCGGGTCTACGACGCGACGACGCGGGGCTTCCTCTCGGTCGACCCCCTCGATCCGGTGATCGGCGCCGGCTGGTCGGGCAACCCGTACTCCTACGCCGGCAACGACCCGGTCCACGCCACGGACCCGACCGGTCTGCGGCCCCTCTCGGACGCCGACCTGCAGGCCTACAAGGACGCTCACCAGGGATGGATGGCCGACGTCGGCGACTGGGCGGCCGACAACTGGGAGTACGTCGCCGCCGGGGCCATGGTCATCGGTGGTGCGGCGTTGATGTTCGCCCCGGTCCCCGGTGCGCAGCTGCTCGGCGCGGGCCTGGTCTCGGCCGGGATCGACGCCGGCATCCAGAAGGCCACGACGGGGGAGGTCAACTGGGGCCAGGTCGCCGTCTCCGGAGCGGCTGGGATGGTCGGCTTCGGCGCGGGCGGCGTGCTGGCCAGGTCCGGGATGACGCTGGGCCGTGCGGTGGCTGCCGGCGCGGTCGGCGGCGCGACCGAGGGCGCCGTCGGTGGCGCCGGCAACTACCTTCTCGGTCCGGGGCCGCACACGCCGGGTGGCCTGGTGCAGGCCACCGCCACCAGCACGGCGAGCGGCGCTGCGCTCGGGGCGGGTGGCGGGGCGCTCGGCCACGTCCTCGCGCCGTTCGGGCGCCAGCTCGACGACGTGCCCATCGCGCCCGTCGACACCCCCTACGGGCCAGCCGTCCAGGAGATGTCGCCTGCCGCGCTCGCGGCGCGCGACGCGGTCGACGCCGGTGCGCCCATCTACCGGACGGGCACTCTCGGCAGGAGCCAGGTCGCCGAGGGCCAGTTCTGGGCGCTCGAGCATCCCAGCACCCCCGGCTACGCTGCCCGGTACGGCATCCCGGCGGAGAACGTCTCCCGCGCCGACTTCACGACGCAGGCACGGGTTCCCTCGGGCGCCGACTACATCACCCGTTCTGCTCCCGGCATCGGGGACAACCCGGGTGGAGGCATCGAGGTGGTCGTCAACCCGAACGGGGTCGACCTCGACTGGTTCTCGTCGCACTAGGAGGAGGCACGACGTGGCACGGGACTACGTGGCCGAGGCGCGGGCCGTCGGTCTCACGATCGGCGGGCCCGACGCCCCAGTCTGGAGGGAGCGTCTCGAGGACGTCATCCAGGGTGGCGCCACCGGCTCGGAGATCCTGATGGGGTTGCGGTGGGTGCTCGCTCGGATCCTCACGGAGGCCGAGCTGGGTGCGGCCGACCGTGATCGTGCGGGTGAGCTCCACCGCGCCGTCGACGAGGCGCTCTCCTGAGGCGACGCGTTGGGTGGTGCGAGGGGCTGCGGGGAGGGGAAAAGAATTTCGATTAGCGTCTCAGTTCCGTGAGATAGAGGCTGCTCAACGGGGGTCCGTTGTCGGCGGTGCCTGCTTGAGTTGATCCATGACCAGCACCGCCATCGATGGGGAGCCGACCGGCCTGGAGTCGGGTCCGGCGCCGGTGGGTCGCGCGCCCGGGTGGTCCTCGCAGCGGGGTCCGGCCCCGGCGCGGCCGAAGGCCGGCACGGTGTTGCTGGAGGGTCTCGGGGCGGCCCGGGCGGCCGTGGGTGGTGCGGCCCGGGTGGCTGGCTCGTCGCTGTCCAACGCTGACCTGACCGCCGCGGCGACCGAGCTGGCCGCGCTGACCTCGCAGGTCCAGGCGTTGAGCCTGGCGGTGATGGCCGAGGCCCGCACCCGGGGCCAGGCCGGTCCCGCGGGTGACGAGGGGGATGCGGATGTCCCGGACTGGTTGGGGAGGTTGACCGGTGACCCGGCCGAGGTCATCCGCGGGGGGATGCTCACGGCGAGGCTGCTGCAGCAGAAGTACCACCACGTGCGCGGCGCACTGGAGGACGGCCGGCTGCGACTGTCGCAGGCGAAGGTGATCGTCCGCGCCGCCGAACGCGCTCCGAGGCGGCTGTCGCCCGAGCAGGTCACCGGGGCGGAGGAGGCGCTGGTGCTGACCGCGACCGGGGAGGGCACCCGGTCTGGGCGGGCGATGCCCGCCAAGGCGTTGCGCGCCGAGGCGAGGCGCGTCTTCGCGGACCTGCTGGGTTCGAAGGCCGAGGCCGACGCCGCCGAGGGTGGAGACGTGGAGTCCGACGAGGACCGCGCCGAGCGCGAGTGCTACCTGACGGTGTCGGACCGTGGGGACGGGACCTGGCGGGGGTCCTTCGTGCTGCCCGACCTCCACGCCCGCCTGCTGATCGGCGCCCTGGAGCACCTCACCTCCCCGCGACGACGGGGCAAGGACGGCCAGGGCGAGGAGGTCGTCGACGACTCGGCGGAGGTGATCGGGCTGTCGTGGGGCGAGCGGATGGGTTCGGCGTTCTGCGAGCTCCTCGAGCACCTGCCCACCGACAAGCTCGCCAAGTCCGCGATCGGGCTCCTGGTCCGGGTCCCGTACGAGACCCTCGCGACCGGGGCCGGGGTCGGCTACCTCGACGATGCCACCCCTACCTCCGCGCGGACGGTGCGGCGGCTGGCCTGCACCTGTGGCCACGTCCCCGTCGTCCTGTCCGGGGCCTCGGTGCCCTTGGACGTCGGCCGGCTGAGACGGTTGTTCGGCACCGGGGTCGAGCACGCCCTCGCCGCCCTGCACGACACCTGCGCCATCGCCGGGTGCACGAGAGCGTTCTCCTGGTGCGAGCTGCACCACCTCAGACCCTGGTCCGAGGGCGGACCCACCGACTTCTCCAACGCGTTGCCGCTGTGCGGCTACCACCACCGAAGAGCGCACGACCCGACCTATGATCTGACCCACCACCACGGCCGCGAGTACCGACTCCGACGACACCGCTAGCACCCACCACCCGCGGCAGCACCAGCGCCGCGAGCAGGCCGCTCCGGTCGGCGTGGGCCGCGTCGGGTGGTCCACACCATGGTGAGATCCGCAGCAGGTGGCCTTATGCTGGCGCGGCCGTGGCTGAGGTTGAGGTCCTGCGGTGACTGCGATCATCTAGGTGAGGTACATGTTCTCGTCTCTGCCGCCCGTCCCTGCGTTGGCGCGTCGGGCTCGCCGACCCCTCGTGGGTCTCGTCGCCGTCGTCGCCGTCGCCTCGATCGGGACGGCCACCGTGCCGGGCCTGATGTCGGTCGCCGACTCCGACCTGCCGGTCTCGCCGGGCGACCGCGTGCTCCAGGCGGTCAACGTGGAGGTCGGGTCCGACGGTGCACTGACCGCCGTCCAGGGCACGACGGTGATCAGCTCCGCTGACGGCACCCAGGCCGACAGCACCTCCCTGCCCTACGCGCCGCAGGACGTCGTCGACGACCTTCCGGTACGGGTCCGCACCTCGTACCGCACCGAGGACGGCTCGGGCACGGACCTCTCCGACCTCGAGGGTTACACCGGCCGGGTCCAGATCGACCTCAGCCTCGAGAACCTCACCACCAGGACCGAGCAGCTCTCCTACGACGTCGCCGGCGCCTCGCGCACCCGTCCGGCCGTCGTCGGCGCACCGATGACGATCTCCGCGGCAGCCGATCTCGGCAAGACCGACCCGGCCTCGGTCATCACCCAGCGTGCCGGCGAGGACGACGTCACCAACGGCGTCCTGAGCCAGGGCCCCGGCGGGATCACCCAGGTGCAGTGGGCCACGATCCTCGCCCCGCCCCAGCTGAGCCCCACCGCGACGTTGAGCCTGGTGCTCGACGCCGAGGACTTCACGACGCCGGCCTTCGACCTCAGTGTCCAGCCCGGTCTGGTCACCGACCCGTCGGTGGGTGCTCTGGTCGAGAACGCGTTCAACCCGCTGGGTTCGCAGGAGATGAAGCTCCAGGCCGACACCATCGAGACCATCGGCCAGGTCAACGACGTGCTCGCGGGCGCCGGTGACTCGATCACCGAGGTCCGCACGAGCCTGAGCTCCTCGACCAGGACGCTCGGCACCAAGACCGTCTCGGACCTCGAGAGCGGCGTGGTGCAGATCGCGACCTCGATGCGCTCCCTCGACGGCACCGTCCAGGGCCTCGGCCAGCAGATCTCCTCGACGCTGGAGTCGACCGGCTCGTCCTCGCTCGCCCAGCTGCAGCAGACGGTCGACTCGATCGATGCGCTCCTCGGCGACACCAGTCGGGAGCCCGGCACCGCGCGTGTCGTGGGCAACGGCTGCCACACCACGGTTCGCGCCGCCGCAGCCCAGGGCAGCGTCTACGACAGCCTGCTCCAGGTCGCCGCCAACCTGCGCGGGTACGCCGAGGCCAGCGGGCGCTGCGAGAGCGCGGTGCGCAACGCTCTCGCCATCAGCCTCGGTCCGGACGCCGACGACGTCGACGAGCAGTGCCAGCCGTCGACCACGCCGGGACGGACCAACCCGTACGTCGACTCGGTCACCTGCTCCCTGGCGGACACGCGCGGCAAGTTCACCAAGGTCGCCGAGGACATCCGCGGATCCTCGACCGCCGTGCTGGCCGAGCTCGACAAGGCCAAGATCCCCGATGCCGTGTCCAAGATCGAGGCGCTGCAGAACCAGCTCGACGTCACGGTGACGGCGATCACCACCATCAAGGACGGGTTGCCCGCCGGCGGCGGAGCGGTCCTCGACCTCGGCGACGTGAGCAGGGCTGTCAGGGAGCTCGACCGTCGCCGCCACGAGCTCGACGCGGCGATCGGATCCCTTCGCAGCGTCGCCGAGGACGGTCGGAGCAACGACGTCGCGCTCGCCGGGCAGCTGTGCGCCCTGGTCACCGACTCCGACCCCGTCGAGCCGGGAAGCCTGAGCCGTGCCACCGTCGAGGAGCTACGGGCGAGCCTGACCGATGTCACGTGCGAGGACGCGGACGCGGGCGCAGCCGTGACGTCGCCCGGGTGGGACCAGGTCCTGACCATGACCGACGTCGGCCGGTCCGACACGGTCTTCGGCGCAGTGCTCTCCGACCTGGACTCGACCTACGCCGAGCTCAGCGACGCGGTGGACACCGCCGTGCAGGTCAGCTCCGGCAGCACACCAGGCACGGTGAAGCAGCGGCTGAGCGACCTGTTCAAGACGCTCCCCGAGCTCGAGGACCAGCGTACGAGCGTCAGGCTTGCTGCCGGCAAGCTGGCCACCGCCGAGAGCGACACCCGCGCCGAGATCACCTCCTCGATCGCCTCCGCGGCGGACGACGCCGAGAAGGCCGGCCAGGGCGCCGTCGACCCGGCAATCCGACAGGTCAGTGAGAAGGCCGAGGCAGCCGACGCCGACGTCCGCGACGCGTTCGTCGCCTCGCAGCAGGGTCTCCAGCGCTCCGCTGGCGACATCGTCGGCAGCGGCCGACGCACCATCGCCCAGCAGCGCGGCACGCTCGCGAAGACCTCGAGAGGAGCCGAGGGCGCGATCGAGTCGAACGTGCGCCAGGGCCTCGGCGTCATCTCGCAGACGGTGTCCGCCTCGACCCGGGACGCCGACGCGGCCGGCAAGCTCCTGCGCGCCGACCTGACCAAGGTGCTGCTCGACCTCGGCGACCCGCAGGTCGAGGGCTCCGGGCTGCTCGGCACCCTCAGTGCGAACGCCGGTGGGGCTCGCGCCGCGGACTTCCAGCTGGCGCGGGCCACGAGCGCGGCGTCGTCCTACGCCAACGCCCGGGCCCAGGACATCGGCGGGATCAAGCTGCGCCAGGCGCAGGCCGAGGCGGCGTTCAAGCGCCAGGCCCAGCTCCCGGCCTTCCAGGTGACCGTGCCCGACGGGGTCGAGCACCGCACGATCTACACGTTCCACCTGGCCGCCGGGCAGTGAGCACGGGGTCGTCGCGCCGTCGGGCCGCCTGGGGCGTCGCCGCGGCCCTCACCCTGACGGTGAGCGCCTGCTCAGGGGGGTCCGACCCCGAGGAGGAGCAACCGCCCGGGTCGTCCTCGGCTCCAGCCGCTGCGCCCGCCGCGGTGCCGTTGAGCGCGGACCAGGTCCCGCAGGGTCTGAAGGTGGGCGTCATCGTCAGCCTCGCCTCGCAGGGTGACTCCGGGGTGCAGTGGAGCCGGGCCGCGGAGGGCGCCGACGTCGCGGCGTACCGCTTCGGTGAGGGCGGCGCCGGGGTCGACATCGTCCCCGTCGACGACCGTGGCACCCGGCAGGGCGCGGCGGCCGCCGTCCGCGAGCTCGTCCGCGAGGACGTCGCCGGCATCGTGGTGGCCTCGTCCGGTCCGCACGTCAACGGCTCCATCGAGGCCGCAGCCGAGGCAGGCATCGCGGTGCTCATGCCCTACGCACCCGATCCCGACCTCCTCGAGGGTGCCCCCGCCTGGCTGACCGGGCCGACCCAGGGCGCCATCAAGAGCGCGATCGTCGGGGCCCTGGGGCGGACCGGGGTCTCGAACCCCGTCCTCGTCGACGCCGGCGGGGGTGAGATCGCCGGGCTCACGGTGGTCGACCAGCGCTCGCTGCCGGACAGCGCACAACCTCCCGTCGCCGAACGGTTGGCGACCGGCGTCGCGAAGCAGGTCGAGCAGGGCACCGCGGACTCGGTCGTCGTCACCGGTCCCGCGGCTCGCCAGGCCGTGATGGTCCGCGCCCTGCAGGGCTCCGGGCTGTCCGTGCCGTTCGTCCTCACCCCCGACGCCCTGAGCCCCGTGCTGGCCACCGGCCTCGCCGACTCGCAGGGGAGCCTGTCCTCCGAGCTCGTCACCGTCGGCGAGGAGGCCGGGGACCTCCAGGCCCTCGACCCCGGCGCGGCCGGTGATGCGCTGTCGGCGTACTTCGCCGCGCTGCGGGCCGCTGCGGAGGACTCCTCCGTCGAGGCCTTCTTCGACGGCCAGCCGTTCAGCACGGTGGCGCCGTACGCCGACATCCGCAGCCACGACGCGGTCGTGGCGATCGTTCGTGCAGCGTCGGCCGCGGGCACCACCGATCCCGCCGCGGTGGCCGACGCGCTCGGCCGCCTGCAGCTCGGACGCGACGACGGCCTGGTCGGCGCGTCGCTCGACCTGACCTCGCCGCAGGCCGTGCCGGCCGGCGAGGTGGTCGCGCTGCAGGCCACGTCGCAGGACCCGGGTGTCCGGCCGGCTCCGGGTGAGGACCAGGGGCCCGGGCTGTTCTGGTTCCCCCTGCCCCAGGACTGAGCCGGCCGGACGGGCCCCGAGGAGCCGGGCAGCGACCACAGGAGACACCGCAGACAGCGAAGGAGATCCCCGTGCGCGTCGTGATCGACGTCGACGGCACCACCCGTGACGTGGAGCTGGTCCAGGTCGCCAGCACGGCGACCCTGGCCGACGTCGTCGAGCACAGCTGCGGGCAGCTGATGGCACCGGGCGACGTCGTCTGGGTCGACGAGCACCGGCACGGGGCGACCGACAAGATCAGTGACGTCACCCTGCTGGAGGGGTCCCGGATCGCACGCGAGCCTCTCACCCGCACCGCGCCCGTCACCGTCTGGTCCGCCACCGTCTCCGCCGGGCTCGACGCCGGTCGGGTGGTGCCGGTCCCGGCCCACCGCGCGCTGAGCGTCGGTCGGGCGCCACTGGCCGACATCACCGTCGACTCGCCGAGCACCTCGTGGAGCCACGCCAGCCTCACGCTCGAGGAGGACGGAGTCCGTGTGCGCGACCTCGGCTCGACGAACGGCACGACCGTGGACGGCGAGAAGGTCGCGAGCCGCACCGAGCTCGAGCAGCAGGCCGCCGCGGAGGCCGAGGAGTCGGCCAAGGCCGAGAGGACCGGCGTCGCGGCGAGCGTCGGCAACGTCGCGGGACGGGTCGGGTCGCTGAAGAACCGCAAGGACGGCGACGAGGGCGAGCCGGAGCCCGTCGTCGACGGCACCCTCGTCACGCGTGAGGCCGTCGTCCTCGTGGGTGGCGCGGCGATCACGCTGCGCCGCTCCGTCGTCGAGCCGCTGGCGCCCGCACCGGGCAGCCTCCACAACCTCACTCCGTCGGGGACGGCGCCCTTCAACCGCCCCCCGCGCCCGGGCCGTCCACCGGAGCCCGAGGAGATCACGCCACCGGCGAGGAAGGACGACCCGCAGCCGAGCCGCTTCCCGCTGGCCACCGTCATCGGACCGCTGGTGCTGGCCGTCGCCATGGTCTTCGTGCTCGGCAACGCCCGCTACGCCGTGATCGCCGGGCTCAGCCCGTTGCTGGGCATCGGCACGTACTTCGAGCAGAGGCGTCGCCGCCGCAAGGAGATCGAGGAGGAGGAGGTCCGCTTCGCCGAGGCGCTCGAGACCTTCGAGTCCGACATCGCCGAGGCCGCCACCACGGAGCGTGCCCGACGGCGCGCCGAGCTGCCCGACCCCGCGACGGCCGTACGCCGCGCCGGGCTGCCCTCGACCCTGATGTGGCAGCGCCGCTCCTCGGCGTCGGACTTCCTCAAGCTCAACGCCGGTGTCGGTGACGTCGGCTGGGCCCCGCCGATCGACGACTCCTCGGCCGGCAGACGTCTCGACGACGCCGCCCGCACCATCGTCCGAGCCAGCCGACTGGGCTCGGCGCCGGTCGAGGTCGACCTCGGCAACGCCGGGGTCGTCGGCATCGTCGGTGATCGACGGGGCGCGCTGGCGGTGGCCCGCAGCCTGCTGTGCCAGGCGGCGGTCCACGTCGGGCCTGCCGACGTCACCATCGGCGTGTTCTGCGACGACGGGCGCGACGCCGACTGGGCGTGGTCGCAGTGGCTGCCGCACACCCGGCGTCTCGGTGACGCCTCCGGCGGGCACTGGCTCTGCGACGACCGCGTGCGCAGTGAGTCGATGCTGCGCGGGCTGCGCGACGACATCGACCGTCAACCGACCCCGGCGGTCCTGCTCCTGCTCGACTCCGACGTCCTGCTCGAGGGCCGCAACGCTCCCGCCCGGACCCTGCTGGGCCACGGCCGCCGCGTCGCCACCTCGACCATGGGCCTGGGCTCGCGCGAGCGCGAGGTCCAGGTCGCCGGCATCGTCGTGGCGACCTCGCACGAGCAGCTCCCGTCGTCGTGCACGGTGGTGCTCGAGGTCGAGCCGGACGCGCTCGGCACCGCGACCCGGCCCGACGACCTCACGACCGTCGACGACGTGGTCCTCGCCGGGCTCGATCTCGACACCGCCCGGCGCTGCGCGCTGGACCTCGCGCGTTTCGACGACCCCGAGCTGGTGGTGCCCGGCGCGGCCCTGCCCTCGATGGTGCGCCTGCCCCCGCTGCTCGGCGTCGAGGACATCACCGCGAAGGCGATCCGTGACAGCTGGCGCTCCTCGACGCGGATCGCGACGCCGATCGGGGTCGGCGAGACCGGCGGTCTCGAGCTCGACCTGGTCCGCGACGGGCCGCACGGCCTGGTCGGTGGCACCACCGGGTCCGGCAAGAGCGAGTTCCTGCGCTCGTTGGTCGCGGGCCTCGCAGCACGCACGGACCCGACCCGGCTGACCTTCATCCTGATCGACTTCAAGGGCGGCGCGGCGTTCGCGGCCTGCGAGCGGTTGCCGCACACGATCGGCACCGTCAGCAACCTCGACGCCCAGCTCGCCGACCGGGCGATCCGCGCCCTGGAGGCCGAGATGCGCTACCGGCAGGAGATGTTCGCCGCCGCGGGGGAGGGCGTGGACAACCTCGACGCCTACCTGAAGACGGGTCCCGCCGAGCCCATGCCGCGTCTGCTGCTCGTGGTCGACGAGTTCGCGATGCTGGCCAAGGAGTACCCCGACGTCCTGTCCTCGCTGGTCAGTGTCGGCGCGGTCGGCCGGACGCTGGGCGTCCACATGATCCTGGCCACCCAGCGGCCCGCGGGCGTCGTCAACGACGACATCCTCGCCAACACCAACCTGCGCGTCGCCCTCCGGGTGCAGAGCAAGGACGACTCCTCGAACGTGATCGGGGTGCCCACGGCGTCCTCGATCGGACGGACCCAGATGGGCCGGGCGTTCGTCAAGCTCGGCCAGGACGACATCACGCCCGTGCAGACCGCGCTGGTGACCGGTCAGGCACAGGCCGAGAGCGCCGTGGTGGTCGAGGCGCACCCGCTCGGGTTCGGGTTCACGGTGATGCCCGAGCGCACCGAGGCCCCGCAGGGCACGGACGACGCCCCGACCGACCTCGACCTGCTGATCGACGCGATCGTCGAGGCCAACGACGAGCTCGGCTACGGCCCGCCCCGCCCGGTGTGGCCCGAGGCGCTCGACGAGCGTGTCGAGCTCGCCGGTCCGTTCGCGCCCACCCCGGTCGAGCCCGATCCGCACGCGCCGGCGCCGCTTCCCGTGATCGGCGCCTTCGAGGGCGAACGGGTCGTCTTCGCTCTCTCCGACGATCCCGACCGCCAGCGCCAGGTCCCCGCCGCGTGGAACCTCGACGACGGCAACGCCCTGATGATGGGCATCCCCGGCAGCGGCACCAGCACCGCGCTGGCCGCGATCGGCCTGACGGTGTGCGCCACCACCTCGCCCGACGACGTCGACCTGCTGGTGATGGACCTCGGCACGCGGGACCTCGCCCCCCTCAAGGAGCTGCCGCACTGCGTGGGTTACGTCGGCTCCGGCGCGGCCGCGCGCGAGGAACAGGTGCGTCTGCTCAAGTTCGTCCGAGCCGAGCTCGACCGTCGCCGGGTCGCCTCCGAGCCGCAGCGGCGCCTCGTCGTGCTCATCGACGGCCTGGCCACCCTGCGTGACGAGTTCGACGACTACGAGGGGATCCGCCAGCTCGAAGGGCTCTACCGCGCCTGGACCGACGGTCCCGACCTGGGCATGCACTTCGTGGCCAGCACCTCGCGGGTCAAGGCCGTGCCGCCGGCGATCGACGAGGTCACCACCCAGAAGTGGCTCTTCCGTCTCGCTGATCCCTACGACTACTCCACCGCCGGCGTCCCGGCCACGCTGGCTCCGCCCCCGGTCCCGGGCCGGTGCGTGCTCGCGGAGACGAAGCTGCAGACCCACGTCGCGACCCCGTCCGGGGGACTGGAGGCGGCCGTGACCGCGCTGCGCGCACGGTGGCCGGACGCCACGCGCAAGCCGACCGTGATCGGGCGCCTGCCCGACTCGATCACCGTGGCCGAGCTGGGCGTCGCGGCCCGCATCGACACCGAGCCCTGGTTGCTGCCCGTGGGGATCGCCGAGAACGACCTCGGCGCCGCGATCCTCGAGGTCTGGCACGGCGAGCACGTGATGGTCACCGGCCCCGCCCGCAGCGGCAAGTCGACGCTGCTGCTGGCCCTGGCCGAGACCATCCGCTCCGCGGCGACCGCTGCGGGTGACGACGTCGCCCTGTGGGGGGTCTGCGGACGGCGCTCGCCGCTGGTCGACGCGGGGCTGGCCAGGGTCGCGGTCGGCGAGGACGACCTGCCGGCGATGCTGGCGGCCGCTCGTGTCCACCGCGGCCCGCTGGTCCTGCTCGTCGACGACGCCGAGCAGCTCGAGGACAAGGACTCCTCGATCTCCGGGCTGCTGGGCGCCAAGGTCCCAGGTCTCACCGTGATCGCCGCCGGCCGCTCCGACGACCTGCGAGGCATGTACAGCCACTGGTCGAAGGCCGTCCGCAAGTCGCGGTGCGGGGTGATGCTGATGCCCAACGTCGACTTCGACGGCGACCTGCTCGGTGTCTCCTCGTTGCCCCGCAAGGCACCGGTGGTGCTGACGGTCGGGCGTGGGTACGCCGCCTCGGGCGGTGCGGTCGGCCTGGTCCAGACGGTGCGCCCGTCCCCGGCCGACGAGCCCGCCGCGGGCCCCGTGCTCTGAGCCTGGCCCAGCCCCTGACGGGTGGCGTCCTCACCGGGGGGTGACCGGCTCCGCGATCGAGCGGATGCGCCGGGTCGCGAGCTCGATCATGAGTCGCGCGGCCGGGCTGAGGACGGCACCGGCGCGGTGCACGATCGCCAGGGTGTCGTACTGGCGGGGACGCAGGCTCACGAACCCGGCACCGGGCGCCAGCCGGGGGAGGAGCTGCTCGACGGCGCCCCGCGGGATGACGGTGTCGGCCAGTCCGCGCCCGACCAGCTCGACGGCGGTCTCGACGTCCTCGACCTCGATGCGGGTGGTCGGGGTGCGACCTGTCTCGAGCAGCATCCGGCGCAGCACGATCCGGGTGGAGTCCTCGGCGCGCCACGTGGTCTCCGGCATCACCAGCGACGCGCGGGCCAGGCGCTGGGCGGTGATGGGGGTGGTGAGCCGCTCGGGGTCGGCGCTGACGTAGACCAGCTCGTCGCGCGCCACGGGGGTCACCGTCATGCCGTCGCTGGTCACGCTCGGCACGGCGATCATGGCCGCCTCGATCCGGCCGCGGCGCAGGTCGTCGAAGACGTCGGAGGAGTTCTGCCCGACCAGCTCGACGCGCACCCCGGGATAGCGCGCGAGCACGTCGGCGACGAGGTCGGCCCCGGCGTAGAGCCGCGCGGTCCCGAACATCCCGAACCGGATGGTCCCGGTCTGCAGCGTGCGGGAAGCCTGCACCGCCTGGTGGGCCTCGTCGACCGCGGCCAGCACCCGTTCGGCGTGCGGGCGCAGGGTGTCGGCCACCGTCGTCGGCACGACCCCGCGTCCGACCCGGCGGAACAGCTGGACACCGAGGCTCTTCTCCAGCGATCTCACCTGCTCCGACACCGACGGCTGGGCGTAGCCCAGCTCGTCGGCGGCGGCCGTGATCGAGCCGTGCTCGTAGGTCGCGAGGAAGCAGGTGAGCTGGTGCAGGGAGAGCATCGTCACATCATAGGCAAGTCCTTCTGCTCGCGAAGGAAAGCAAGGCTAGCCCTGGGTCTGGGCACCGTTCACACTGGAGGAACAGCATCGACTACCGAGGAGCGCCCCCATGTTCACCCGCCAGTGCACGACCTGCGACCGCCGCCAGCTCGTCTTCCCCAGCCAGCTCACCGACGTCGTGGCGACCGAGGCCGGCATCCAGGTCTCCTACACCTGCTGGTGCGGTGACGTGCAGTCCTTCGAGACCGCGCACGTCGACCAGGTCATGCCCCGCGTCGCGGCCTGACCGCTCCTGGTCTCAGGGCCGGACGCGTGCGCGGCACCCCGCTCGTCGGTGAGGTGCCGGTCCCGGGTCGGCCGGCTGCACGAGCGTCTGTATGCTTTCTCGAGCGTTGCCGTCGTGCGCCCTGCGCCTGATCACCAGCACGCCGCCTTAGCTCAGTCGGTAGAGCGATTCACTCGTAATGAATAGGTCATCGGTTCGATTCCGATAGGCGGCTCCATGTCCCACGTCCGCGATGCGTGTCCTCGCGGCAGGCCCGAGCAGCCACCCCGGGTCACTGCAGCCGCGCGCGACCGGCCTCGGTGATCACCCGGTCGCTGCGCTCCGTCTCGAGCAGGGCTGGGTCGGACTGGTAGAGCCGGGCCAGGGCCGAGCGTTCCAGCCCGACCTCGCGGGCGAGCTGGTGCACCTCGAGCTTGTGCATCCGGCCCCCGGGGGCGTCGGCGACCCGGCGCAGCAGCGCCAGCTCGGGGTCGGCGGCCGGGGTCTGGGGGTCGTGGCCCTGCCAGGTGCGCAGGGGATGGCGGTGCAGGTACTCCTGCTCGAGCTCGAGCATCCGCGCCGTGTGCGTCGCGAACTGCTGGGCCGTGCCGTGCAGGAAGACCCAGTTGCGGGTCTCGTGGGCGTGGCGGCCCTGCTGCTCGAGCTCGTCGTCGGTGAGCTCGCGCGCCGGTCGGCCGAGGTGGTCGGGGGTCGTGGTCATGCCGGGTCTCCTAGGCGGGTGGGAGCGGGGTCGGGCGGGCCGACGAGCTCGTCGGCGAGGTGGTCGAGACCTGCGTACACCCGCCGGGCGTTGCCGGCCAGGACCTGGCGGGCCCGCTCGTCGTCGAGGCCGAGGTCGACGACGGCGCGGGCGTTCACCGCGGTGCTCGGCACACCGGGCCAGTCGGTGGCGAAGATCCACCGCGCGCTGAGTCGTTCGAGGTCGTAGCGCTGGTAGTAGTCCGGCAGTCGCCGGGGAGGCAGGCCCGACAGCTCGATCCACACCCGGGGGCTGCTCAGCGCCATGAACGCAGCGGCGTCGTACCACCAGCCGCGGCCGCCGTGGGCGAGCACGACGTCGAGCCCGGGGAAGTCGCGCACCACCGGCAGCAGGATCGCCGGGTCGGCCAGCTCGTTGCGCGAGCCCGGGAAGGTGCTGGTGCCGCAGTGCACGACCAGCGGCACACCGGACTGCTCGAGCACCTGGTAGGCCGGGTAGAGCGCGGCGTCGTCGCAGCGGAAGCCCCCGTGCACGGGGTGCAGCTTGAGCGCCGCGGCGCCCAGGGCGAGCTGGCGGCGCACCTCGTCGGCGATCGGGAAGTGCAGGTGAGGGTTGACGTTCGCCACCGGACGGAACCGCTCGGGATGGTGCTCGACGATCGGCAGCAGGTCCTCGAAGCGCTGGTAGCCCGTCGCGCGGGGGGAGTACTCGCAGAACAGCAGGACGGCGTCGACGCCCTGCTCGGCGAAGTGCTCGTCGAGCGCCACGGGCCGCGGACGGCCCTCGGCGTCCCAGAACCGCTCGAGGATGCCCTGGGGGCCGAAGTCGCGCGCCCACTGCACCCACGCGGGCTTGAGGGTGCCGAGCACCGGCACGTGCACGTGGGCGTCGACGAGGACCCGACCGTCGAGCACCGGGGCTCAGAGCCCCGCGACGAAGGCCGTGTCGACGCCGATCTCACCGGTCTTGTGCGAGCCGCCGGGCGCGCCGAGCGGCTCCGCGCGGCCCGGGAGCACGTCGGTGAAGAAGGTGCGGTTGTCCTCGACGTGCTGCTCGTCGCCGTCGGCGACGCGGCGGTCCTGGCTGATCGCCTCGACGGGGCAGACGGGCTCGCAGGCGCCGCAGTCGATGCACTCCTTGGGGTTGATGTAGAGCTTGCGCTCGCCCTCGTAGATGCAGTCGACGGGGCACTCCTCGACACAGCTGCGGTCCATCGTGTCGAGGCACGGGCTGGCGATGACGTAGGGCATGGGACTGGCACTCCTAGCGGGACGCGGGTTCGGGGATGGTGGCGGTGGCGCCGGGGTGGGCGACGTCGGTCGAGTGCCCGGGGAAGAGCGGGGCCTGCGGGTCGAGGTGCACCGCCGCGTTGTTGACCGCGGTCGCGACCTCGCCGAAGCCGACCGAGATCAGGCGGACCTTGCCCGGGTAGTCGGTGATGTCGCCAGCGGCGTACACCCCGTCGACGTCGGTGGCCATCGTGGTGTCCACGACGAGGTGGCGGTTGTCGTGCAGGGTGACGCCCCACTCACGCAACGGACCCAGGTTGGCGGTGAAGCCGAGGGCCGCGACCACCTGCTGACAGGGGAGCAGACGCGGCGCGTCCTCGCCCTTGACCTGGACGAGGGCCCGCTCGAGGTGGTCGGCGCCGTCGAGTCCGACGACCTGGGCGTCCAGGATCGTGGTCACGCTCGACGCACCCAGTCGGGCGATGCTCGCCGCGTGGGCGCGCAAGGCCTGCCGGCGGTGCACGAGGGTCACGCTCGCGGCGACCGGCTCGAGCATCAGGCACCAGTCCAGCGCGCTGTCACCCCCGCCGACGACGACCACCTCGCGACCGGCGTACGGCTCGGTCGAGGACACGAAGTAGTCCAGGCCCCGGCCCAGGAAGTCCTCGCCGGCGGGCAGCGGCCGCGGCGTGAACGTCCCGATGCCGCCGGTCACGACCACCGCCCCGCAGCCGATCTCGTCGCCCTCGCTGGTCGACACGACCAGACGCCCACCCTCGCGGCCGAGCCGTTGCGCCTCCCGTCCGAGCAGGTACGTCGGCTGGTGCTGGTCGGCCTGACGCTGCAGCCCGGCGATCAGCTCACGGCCGGTGACCGCCGGGAGCGCCGCGACGTCGAAGATCTCCTTCTCCGGGTAGAGCGCACTCACCTGGCCGCCGACCTGGCTGAGCGAGTCGACGACCGCGACCGACAGGCCACGCTCGCCGGCGTAGTAGGCACCGTAGAGGCCGACCGGTCCGGCGCCGACGACCAGCAGGTCGACGTCGTGACGGGTCATGTGAGGAGTCCGGCCGGTCCGGCGGCGACCGGCTCGACGTCGACGTCGCTGGTCGAGCCCACCAGGAGGGCCCGCACCTTGTAGCGCTGGAGCTTGCCGGTCGCGGTCTTGGGCAGCTCGTCGACGAGGACGACCTGCCGGGGCGCCTTGAAGTGGGCCAACCCGTCGCGGCACCACCGGACGAGCTCGTCGGGGGTCACGTCGTCCCCGGCGACGACGACCGCGACCGGCTTGTCGATGCCGTCGTCGTCGGCGACGCCCACGACCGCTGCCTCCCGCACCGAGGCGTGCTCGAGCAGCCTGCTCTCGACCTCGGCGGGGGAGACCCAGATGCCGCCGGCCTTCAGCATGTCGGTGTTGCGACCCAGGCAGCGGTAGTAGCCGTCCTCGTCGCGGACGTAGGTGTCGCCGGTGCTCAGCCAGGCGCCCTGGAAGACCTGTCGCGTCGCGTCGGTGCGGTGCCAGTAGCCCAGGGCGATCGAGTCGCCCCGGACGAACAGGGCGCCGGGCTGACCGGGCGCCACCACGGCGCCCAGGGCGTCGCGGACCTCCACGTCGTAACCGGGCACCGGCTTGCCGGTCGTGCCCGGGCGGACGTCGCCGGGGGTGTTGGACAAGAAGATGTGCAACGCCTCGGTCGACCCGATGCCGTCGAGGATCTGCACGCCGAAGCGCTCGGTGAAGCGCCGCTGCAGCGGTGCCGGCAACGGCTCGCCCGCGCTGGCGCACCAGCGCACCCCGGCGAACGCGTCGTCGGGCAGGTCGCTGGAGACCAGCGCGGCGTAGAACGTCGGGACCGCGAAGAACAACGTCGGACGCTCGGCGCGCAGCCGCTCGAGCACGACCGCGGGGGTCGGGCGTCGCGGCTCGAGCACGGTGCAGGCCCCGACCGAGAGGGGGAAGAACACCGTGTTGCCGATGCCGTAGGCGAAGAACATCTTCGCCACCGAGAAGGTCAGGTCCTCGGCGGAGACCTGGAGCACGTGCTCGCCGTAGGTCTCGCACACGTGGCGGATGTTGGCGTGACGGTGCATGGCGGCCTTGGGCTTGCCCGTCGTGCCGGAGGTGTAGAGCCACAGCGCCCAGCTGTCGTCGACCGTCGGCGCCGTCGCGTCCCGCGCCGGGTCGGTCTCGATCGCCTGTCCACCGGCGGCCACGACGTCGACCCAGGTGTGCAGTGCGCGACCCGCCTCACGCAGCGACCCGGGGGCACCGACGTGCACGACGTGCTCGACCTCCGGGGCCGCGTGCAGGGCCTGCGCGACGGTGTCGGCGAACTCCTCGGTGCACACCACGACCCGGGCCCCCGAGTCGGCCACGATCCCGCCGAGCTCGGAGCCGGTCAGCATCGTGGAGACCGGGACGGCGACGAGCCCGGCGTCGAAGGAGCCGAGGATCGTCGCCAGCATGGCGACGTCGTCGGACATCACCATCAGGACCCGGTCGTCGCGACGCAGGCCCAGCTCACGCAGGCCGGTGCCGGTGCGGCGCAGCAGCGAGGCGAGCCCGGCGTACGTCAGCTCCTCGGTGCCCGTGCGCACGGCGACGCGCTGCCCCTCGCCGCGCTCGACGTGGCGGTGCACCAGGTGGTGGGCCGCGTTGAAGGGGCCGGTCGTCGGGCTCGGCACGTGCTCAGACCCGCTCGTAGTCGTAGACGCCGCGCTGGCCCGAGCCGTAGCGGCGCAGGGCGCCGTCGGGACCGGAGGCGTTGGGTCGGAAGAAGATCCAGTTCTGCCAGGCCGTCAGTCGTCCGAAGATCTTCGTCTCGAGGGTCTCGGGGCCCACGAAGCGGTGGTTGGCCTCCATGCCGGTCAGCGCGTCCGGCGAGAGCGACGCCCGCTCCTCGAGCACGATCCGCAGCTCGTCGGGCAGGTCGAGGTCGTCGAGCGCCATCGTCACCAGTCCGGCCTGCTCGGCTGCGCTCGCGTCGAGGACCTGGCCCAGGGTGTGCCGGGCGGCGCGGAGGTCGTCCTCGCGGCCGTAGAAGCGGCTCTCGAGCCGGGAGAGGCCGTTGCCCATCGGCAGCGCCCCGTCGTTGGTCGCGGTCGGGCGCAGCGTCGCGGGCTCGGCGTCGGGGTCGACGTCCTCGTAGACCCCGTCGAGCATGTACTGCCGGTCGCAGGCCAGGGCCAGCTCGAGCAGCAGGCCCGCGAAGCAGCTCCCGGGCTCGATGACGGCGATCAGGCTGCGGCTGGTCACGTCGAGCCGCTTGAGGACCCGCTTGTAGAAGTGCTGGACCTCCTGCAGGAACCAGTCGTCCCCGCGTCCCTGCAGCTGGGCGTCGTAGCCGAGCACCCGCCCGGTGTCGCCCTCCGTGCGCACGACCCAGGTCCCGAGGTCGTGCTCGTTGGTGCGCAGCCGCAGGACGAGGTCGTCGAGGGCGCGGGCCACCGCGAGCGGCCAGTAGTCGACGCCCTGCTCGCGCGCCGCAGCGGCGCTCGTCGGCGCGTCCTCCTGCGGGCCGTGCACGGTGATGTCCACCCGCCGGGCCGCGCGGTCGAGGGCGGCGACGACGAAGGGGTAGGTGAGGGTGTCGTCCTCCTCGTGACGCTCGAGGGTGCGCAGCGGCACGCCCTCGGTGTCGGCCTCGACGCGCCGGGTCGAGCGCCCGGCTGCCTCAGCGGCGCGGCGCGCGACCTGGTCGGCCCACTCGCGCTGGGGGAAGGTCGCGTCGATCAGGCCCCACCGCACCGCCGTCTCGCCCCGGTAGCCCTCGGACCTGGTCGCGAACAGGTCGGCGCGGTCCTTGCGCACGTGGCGCTTGTCGACGACGCGGGTCAGACCGCCGGTGCCCGGCAGCACGCCCAGGAGGGGGACCTCGGGCAGCGAGACCGTCGAGGAGCCGTCGTCGATGAGCACGATGTCGTCGCAGGCCAGCGCCAGCTCGTAGCCGCCACCGGCCGCGGTGCCGTTGAGCGCGGCGATCCACGTCTGACCGGAGTGCGCGGTCGCGTCCTCGATGCCGTTGCGCGTCTCGTTGGTGAACTTGCAGAAGTTCACCTTCCACGCGTGGGAGGACTGCGCCAGCATGCGGATGTTCGCTCCCGCGCAGAACATCCGGTCGAGGCCGCCGGTCATCACGACCGCCTTGACCCTCGGGTGCTCGAAGCGCAGCCGCTGCACGGCGTCGTAGAGCTCGATGTCCACCCCGAGGTCGTAGGAGTTCATCTTCAGGTCGTAGCCGGGCAGGAGGCCGCCCGACTCGTCGACGCGCAGGGTCATCGTGGCCACCTCGCCGTCGACCTGCAGGTGCCAGTGGCGGTAGGACTCGGGGTGGGTGTCGAAGTCGACCACCGGCGGCGCGGCGGCGCCCTGCGCGGCGCCGGGGTCCTCGGGTGCACCCGCCGTGGTCGTGTCGTCATGGACGGCAGTCATCTCGGACACCTCTTCTGATCGCCTGCTGGCACGGGCCGGCTGCTGCGCCGCCGTGATGCGCAACACTCTACGGAAGTTAGGAGTACCGTCAAGCGTCTGTGGAATGTCGCGGCTCTGGGCGGCCCGTCTGGGACCATGGGCGGAGCAGAGGAGGTCGGGCGTGGGCGTGGAGGAGTCACCCGACCCCGTGGCGACCTCGCCGACGCTGGCCAACCGGCGGCGCGAGGTCGGGTCGGCGAGTGCACGCTCGCTGCTGCTGACGGTGCTCGGCGAGTTCGCCCTGCCGCGCTCGGAACCGGTGTGGACCTCCTCGGTGCTCGAGGCGCTCGGTGCGCTCGGCGTCGAGCAGCGTGCCTCCCGGCAGGCGCTGGCGCGCACCAGCGCCGAGGGGCTGCTCGAGTCCACCCGTCATGGACGGCGTACGTCCTGGTCGCTGACCGGCCGCGGCTTCGAGCTGCTCGCCGAGGGCGCGACCCGGATCTACGGCTTCCAGCGCGAGCCGCACGCCTGGGACGGGCGCTGGCTGGTCCTGACCGTGTCGATCCCGGAGACCCAGCGGCGGCTGCGCCACCGGTTGCGCACGCAGCTGACCTGGCTGGGTCTCGGGACCCCGAGCTCGGGGTTGTGGGTCACTCCCGACGCCCTGAAGGCCGACGCGGTGGCGCGGGTGGTCGGCGAGCTCGACCTCGACGACGTCTCGTTCGCCTGGGTCGGTCCCCGCAGCGGCATCGGCGACGAGGCGCGCCTGGTCGCCGCGGCGTGGGACCTCCTCGAGGTCGAGGAGCGCTACCGCGACTTCGTCGAGGCCTTCGCGACCCGCGCAGCCGCCAGTCCTCCCGAGGCGTTCGTGGCCCAGGTCGAGCTCGTCCAGCAGTGGCGGCGCTTCCCCTTCCTCGACCCCGACCTGCCGCGCCAGCTGCTCGACCACGACTGGCCGGGCTCGGTCGGCGCCGAGGTCTTCCACGACCGGCACGCGCAGTGGCACCGACTCGCCCAGCAGGAGTGGGAACGGCTCCAGGCGGACGCCTCCGACCGCAGCTGAGGGATGGCTGATCGACGCGCGCCCGTCGGGGGGTCGCCCGATCAGTACTGGTGCTCGTCGACGTCGACGTAGCCGCCCTGCTCCTCGTGGCCGGGCGCCTGGCCCTGCGCGTCGCTGGCGGGGTCGTAGACCTCCATGCCCGCCGGGGCCGTCGTGCGACGCTCCCCGGGTCGGGGTCCGGAGCCGACCCGCTTGCGCAGGTCACCGCCGACGTGTCCACGGAAGCCGCGCACGACCAGCCAGTCGTGGACGACGTCGCGCCGGTCGTGCTCACGGATGCGGTTGCTGACGTAGTTGATGCCCCGCTCGGCGGCCTCGTGCTCGAGGCGGTCGAGCACGAAGGAGCCGACGCCGCCCTCCTGGGCGCCCGGGTCGACGGCGAGGAGGATCTCGGCGTCACCGCCCCAGGTCACGTCGAGCCGGCCGAAGCCCAACGCGCGCCCGGACCGGTCGCGCGCGGCCCACCACTCGCCGGGAAGCTCGTCGCCGTCGGCGAAGGGCAGGACGAACGCGCCGGCGGGTGCGCCGCCGATCACCCGGACCTTGTCGTCGTCCCACACGGGTGACTCCTCGCGGGTCCAGGTCAGGTCGGGTCCGGGGTGGGGCTGGTCGGCCATGTCAGTCCAGGCCCTCCTCGGCGAGGTGGACGTAGTCGAACTCCACGGGCTGGTCGTTGATCCCCGCCTTGGGGGCGGCGATCCACGGCGCGAACTCGCCGTACTCGTAGACGGGCACCATCAGGGCCGCGACCGCCGCGCGGTCCTCGTCGGTGGGCAGCCAGTCGTCGCGGCGCTTCTCGCCCGTCTCGTCGTCGAGGACCTCGCCCTCCGGGCTGACGTGGTGGCTCGAGTAGACGCCCACGCGACGGTTGAACCCCTCGTGCGGAAGGATCAGCCGGTCGCTCAGGCCGGCGTCCTCCAGCTCCTGGTTCCACCGGCGTACGCCGTTCGCGCAGTCGGCGACGTACTCGTCGCGCAGGTCCAGGTTGAGCGCGCTGAGCATCGGGACGGTCTTCTGCTTGATGGTTCCGTCCTCGATGAAGCTCATCTCGCGGGTGTCGTCGAGCAGCACGTGGTCGTCCTTGCGGCGGGTCTCCTGCCAACGGCCCTTGAGCCCGGAGGAGTAGTAGTTGCCGGCGTTGGTCGACTGCTCGGATCCGAAGAGGTCCATGGAGACCGAGAACTGGAAGTTCAGGTACTTCTGGATCACCTCGAGGGGGATGACGCCGTCCTCGAAGGTGGCCGGGCCGCCCTTGGCCTTCATCACCTCGGCGGTGCGCTCGACCACCCGCTGCACGCCGGTCGTGCCGACGAACATGTGATGGGCCTCCTCCTTGAGCATGAACTCGCAGGTCCGGGCCAGCGGGTCGAAGGCCGACTCCTTGAGCGTCCCGAGCTGGTACTTGCCGTCACGGTCGGTGAAGTAGGTGAACATGAAGAACTGCAGCCAGTCGGTGGTCTCCTCGTTGAACGCCCCGAGGATGCGCGGCGCGTCGAGGTCGCCGGAGTTGCGCTTGAGCAGCTGCTCGGCCTCCTCGCGTCCCTCGCGACCGAAGTAGGCGTGCAGCAGGTAGACCATCGCCCACAGGTGGCGACCCTCCTCGACGTTGACCTGGAAGAGGTTGCGCAGGTCGTAGATGCTCGGGGCGGTGGCCCCGAGGACGCGCTGCTGCTCGACGGAGGCCGGCTCGGTGTCGCCCTGGATGACGATCAGGCGCATCAGGTCCGCGCGGTGCTCGCCGGGCACCTCCTGCCAGGCCGGCTGCCCGAGGTGCTTGCCGAAGGCCACCGTGCGGTCGGGGTTCGCCTCGGCGAGGAAGATCCCCCACCGGTAGTCCTCCATCGGCACGTGCTCGAAGTGCGCCCACCCGTCGCGACCCACCGCGATGGCGGTGCGCAGGTAGACGTCCTTGGTCGGCAACGCCGGTCCGAGGGTCTTCCACCAGTCGATGAACTGCGGCTGCCAGCTCTCGAGAGCACGCTGCAGACGACGGTCACCGGCGAGGTTGACGTTGTTCGGGATCCGCTCGTCGTAGTCGATCTTGCTCAGCGGCCCGGTGGGCGCAGGCGCAGTGCCGGTGCGGTCGTCGACGGTCATCGTGGCGCTCCTCAGGATCGGGTGGTCCCTCAAGTTCTACACTCTCGTGGTGATGTTGCCAAGGAAGTGTTGACTAACCGGGCGACAGCCGTAGGTATGACCTTTGACATTCGTAGTACCTTTCGCCATCCTGGTGAGACGCCCGTCACGAGACGGCCGTCACGCCACTCCAGGAGGCCTCGATGGACCCCATCACCCCGGTGCACGGCACCGCGACGCTGCTGCTGATCGCCGCGGCCGCCGTCGCGCTGCTGCTGGTGCTGATCATCCGCGTGCGGCTGCACGCCTTCGTCGCGCTGGTGCTCGTCAGCGTGGTGACCGCTGTCGCCGCCGGGATCCCGGTCGCGGACGTGCCGGACGCCCTGCTGTCCGGCTTCGGCAGCACGCTGGGATCGGTGGCTCTGCTCGTCGGGTTCGGCGTGATGCTCGGCCGGCTGCTCGAGGTGACCGGCGGCGCCCAGGTGCTCGCCGACACCCTGATCGGCCGCTTCGGGGAGAAGCGCGCCCCGTTCGCGCTGGGCGTCGCCGCCCTGCTGTTCGGCCTGCCGATCTTCTTCGACGCCGGACTGGTCGTCTTCCTGCCGATCATCATCACCGTCGCGCGACGCTTCGGTGGCTCGGTGCTGCTCTACGCCCTGCCGGCCGCCGGCGCCTTCGCCGCCATGCACGCACTGGTGCCGCCGCACCCCGGCCCGGTCGCCGCGGCCGAGCTCCTCGACGGCAGCATCGGCGTGATCCTGCTCATCAACCTGCCGATCGCCCTCGTGTCCTGGTACGTCGGGGTCTACCTGGTCTCCCGGGTCCTCGGCCGGCGCATCATGGTCGACGTCCCCGAGCTGCTCTTCGGCCCCGAGAACGGCGGCGGCTCCCCGTCGTCCGACGAGCCCGCCGGCGGCGGGACCGCCGTCTCCACGCGCACCACCGCCCCGGCGACCGCGCCGTCGTTCCCGCTGGTGCTCTCCCTGCTCCTGCTCCCGGTCGTGCTCATCGCCGGCAACACCGTCGTCAGCACCCTGGCGAGCGCCGGCGCGATCGACGGCGGCGCGACCTGGGCGGAGTCGTTGATCCTGCTCGGCATCACCCCGGTGGCGCTGCTGATCACGCTGCTCGTGGCCATCGGCGTGCTCGGGACCCGGGGGCGCACCCTGGCGCAGACCACCACCCTGCTCGACGACGCCCTCGCGCCGATCTGCTCGATCATCCTGATCACCGGCGCCGGCGGCATGTTCGGCGGAGTGCTGCGCACGAGCGGGATCGGCGAGTCGCTGACCTCGTCGCTGTCGGGACTGGGGATCTCGCTCATCCTGCAGGCCTTCCTGATCGCGACGCTGCTCCGCGTGGCGCAGGGCTCGGCGACCGTCGCGCTGACGACCACGGCCGGCCTCATCTCCGCGCAGGTCCTGGCCGGTGGCTACAGCGACGTGCGGATCGCTGCCCTGGTCGTGGCCATCGCCGCCGGCGCGACCGTGCTCTCGCACGTCAACGACTCCGGCTTCTGGCTGGTCAGCCGCTTCTTCGGGATGGACGAGAAGACGACGCTCAAGACCTGGACGGTGATGGAGACCACGCTCGGCCTGTCCGCCTTCGTGCTGGCCTGCCTGGTCTGGGTCGTCGGGTGAGGTCGGGGCAGGCGGCGCCGGGGAGCGCGGTCGGCTCAGCCGTCGGCGGCGGTGAGGTCGCCGAGGTCGGCGACCACCTCGCGGCAGATCGTGGTCATCGCCCTCCTGGCGGCCTCGCCGTCCCCGCGAGCCACCGCGTGCGCGACCTCGGCGTGCAGCCGACGGGCCTCGGGCTTCGGCTCCGGCGGCATCAGGTCGTGGTCGGTCCGTCCGCGCAGCACCTCCTCGACGACGTCGCCGAGCCCGGCGAACATCGAGTTCCCCGACGCCGCCAGCAGCAGCCGGTGGAACCGGACGTCGTGCTCGAGGAACGCCGCCAGGTCGCCGGACGCGCCGGTGACCTCGAGCGCCGCCGCGAGATCGACGAGCTCGGCACGCGCCGCGGGGTCGGCGTGGGTCGCGGCCTGGGCGCAGGCCGTCGGCTCGACCGCGGCGCGCAGCTCGGTGAGCTCCGCGAGGTGGGAGCGTCGTTCGGACCGGGCCAGTCGCCAGCGGATGACGGCAGGGTCGAAGACGTCCCAGCTGGTGCGGGGCAGCACGGTCACGCCGGTGCGACGACGGCTCTCGACCAGGCCCATCGAGGCCAGCACCTGCACCACCTCACGTGCGATGGTGCGCGAGACCCCCGCCTCGCGGCCCACCCAGTCCAGGGTGACGACGGTGCCGGGCGCGAGCTCGCCGGAGACGATGCGGGTGCCCAGGTCACGGATCGAGTCCTGGTAGACGCTGGCCATGCCGGGCAGCCTAGTCAGGCCGGGACCCACCGCGACCCGCACGAGCCGACGCCGTACGTCGTGGTGGTGATGGGTGTGTCCGGCACCGGCAAGTCCACCGTGGGCATGGCGGTGGCCGAGGCGCTCGAGGTCGACTTCGTCGAGGGCGACGCGCACCACCCCGACGCCAACATCACGAAGATGAGCGGCGGCGTCCCGCTCGACGACGACGATCGCCGCCCCTGGCTCGAGGAGCTGGCCCGGATCGCGGGTCGCGCCGTCGACAGCGGCCGGTCGGCGGTGATCACCTGCTCGGCGCTCAAGCGCGCCTACCGCGACCTGCTGCGCGCCGAGGTCGCGGACGACCGGATGTTCTTCGTGCACCTCGACGCGCCCGTCGAGGTCCTCGCCGAGCGGATGGGTCGGCGCACCAAGCACTTCATGCCGACCAGCCTGCTGGACTCGCAGGTCGCCGTGCTCGAGCCGCTGGCCTCGGACGAGGCCGGTGTCGTCGTCGACGTCACCGCCTCGCCCAGCGACGTCGCCTCGGCGGCACTGACCGCCATCACCGACGCGGTCGGGGTCGGTTCCTAGAGGTCCCGACCTGCGCTGTCGTCAGGCGCTGTCCTCGCCCAGCGGGCTGCGCGCGCGGGCCTCGCGCACGGCGGCGAGCGCGTCGTGGAGGTCGCCGAGCCACTCACCCTCCCGCTCGGCGACCAGGCGTACGCACCACGCCGTCGCCTCGGACCGTGACCGGGCCACCCCGGCTTCCACGAGCAGGTCGAGCAGCGCGCGCTCGGGCTGGCGCAACCGGGTCATGACCGGAGAGGCCAGGTGGGAGAACAGTGCCTCCGTCCCGCCGCACCGGGCGCCCCACGAGACCTTGCGGCCGAACGTGGCCTCGGCCTCGCGGGCCACGGCGACCCGCTCGTCACGGGTGGACTCGCGGTGGGTGGCGATCTGCTCGGCCTCGGTCAGCGAGCCGGTCTCGTCGACCGCGATCCGTCCGACGACGAGGATCTCGTCGCGGTCGACCTGGACGGTGGGCTGCTCGAGGTAGAGCGAGGAGGGGAGGTGGGCGATCACCCAGGCGGTGATCGAGGACGTGGGACCGGACGTAGTCATGCATCCATTACATCATTACAACGCAAGAGGTGCTAGCCCGTCAGCTCGGCGCACCGGGGGCGCGTACGGCTCCGGTGGTGACGCTGTTCTTGACTCATTCAAGATCAGCGAGGATGGTGGGGGTGTGCCAGCACCCGGTGTCGAGTCCCGCGAGGCCCTGCGCGACGCGGACCTGCGCGTCACCCGCCAGCGCGTGGCCGTGCTGGACGCGGTGCGGCACCAGCCGCACGCCGACACCGAGTCGGTGCTGGACGCCGTACGCCGTGTGCTCCCGGCCGTCTCCCACCAAGCCGTCTACGACGCGCTCGCGACGATGACCCGAGCCGGTCTCGTGCGACGGATCCAGCCGATGGGCTCGCTCGCGCGCTACGAGGCCCGTGCCGACGACAACCACCACCACGTGGTGTGCCGGTCCTGCGGCACTCTCGCCGACGTCGACTGCGCCACCGGGGCCACCCCGTGCCTCACCGCGTCCACCGACCACGGCTTCGTCATCGACGAGGCCGAGGTCGTCTACTGGGGCACCTGCCCCGCCTGCCTCAGCCCGACCAGCACCAGTACGTCCCACCCCACCCAGCGAGAGGAATCCCGGTGACCCAGCAAGACCACCAGACCCGCGAGGCCGACATGAACACCGAGGGGGCCGGCGGTTGCCCGGTCGCCCACGGCCGGATGAGCCACCCCACCGAGGGCTCGAGCAACGAGCGGTGGTGGCCGGAGTCGCTGAACGTCAAGATCCTGCGCAAGCACCACCCCTCCGCCGACCCGATGGACGAGGGCTTCGACTACCCGAGCGCCTTCGAGGGCCTCGACCTCGCCGAGGTGCGCCGCGACATCACCGAGGTGATGACCACCTCGCAGGAGTGGTGGCCCGCCGACTACGGCCACTACGGTCCCTTCTTCATCCGGATGGCCTGGCACTCCGCCGGGACCTACCGGGTGGCCGACGGCCGCGGCGGTGCCGGCGCGGGCATGCAGCGCTTCGCCCCCCTCAACAGCTGGCCCGACAACGCCAACCTCGACAAGGCCCGGCGCCTGCTGTGGCCGGTGAAGGCGAAGTACGGCCGGACCCTGTCCTGGGCCGACCTGATCGTGCTGACCGGCAACGTGGCGCTGGAGTCGATGGGGTTCACCCCGTTCGGCTTCGCCGGCGGCCGCGCCGATGTCTGGGAGCCCGACGAGGACGTCTACTGGGGCCCTGAGACCACCTGGCTCGGTGGTGAGGAGCGCTACACCGGTGACCGGGAGCTCGAGAACCCGCTCGCCGCGGTCCAGATGGGCCTGATCTACGTCAACCCCGAGGGCCCGGACGGCAACCCGGACCCGCTGGCCTCGGCGCGCGACATCCGCGAGACCTTCGGTCGGATGGCGATGAACGACGTGGAGACCTTCGCGCTGATCGCCGGCGGCCACACCTTCGGCAAGACCCACGGTGCCGCCGAGCCAGACCCGCACGTGGGCCCCGAGCCCGAGGGCGCCGACCTGACCGAGCAGGGCCTCGGCTGGCGCAGCACCTTCGGCAGCGGCAAGGGCCGTGACGCGATCACCAGCGGCATCGAGGTGACCTGGACCTCCACGCCCACGCAGTGGAGCATGAGCTACCTGGAGAACCTGTACAACCTCGACTGGGAGCTGACCAGGAGCCCCGGCGGCGCCTACCAGTGGCAGCCCTCCGGAGGCGCCGCGGCCAACACCGTGCCCGACCCCGAGGACGGCTCGCTCTCGCGTCCGCCGACCATGCTGACCAGCGACGTCGCGCTCAAGGTCGACCCCGTCTACGAGGAGATCGGGCGGCGCTTCCTGGCCGACCCCGACGAGTTCGCCGACGCCTTCGCCCGCGCCTGGTTCAAGCTGACCCACCGCGACATGGGCCCGATCCAGCGCTACCGCGGCGCGGAGGTCCCCGCCGAGGAGCTGCTCTGGCAGGACCCGGTGCCCGCGACCGAGGGCGAGCTCGTCTCCGACTCGGACGTGGCCACCCTCAAGGCGGCTGCGCTCGACTCCGGGTTGTCGGTCTCGCGCCTGGTCGCCACGGCCTGGGCCTCGGCCTCGACGTTCCGCAGCAGCGACAAGCGCGGTGGCGCCAACGGTGCCCGCCTGCGCCTGGAGCCCCAGAACGGCTGGGAGGTCAACGAGCCCGACGAGCTCGCCCGCGCGCTGAGCGCGCTCGAGCGCGTCCGCGCGGACTTCAACGGTCGGGGCGGCGCCCAGGTCTCGATGGCCGACCTGATCGTCATCGCCGGCGCCGCGGGTGTCGAGAAGGCCGCCAAGGACGCCGGTCACGACGTGACCGTCCCCTTCACCCCGGGCCGCACCGACGCCACCCAGGAGCAGACCGACGTCGAGTCGTTCAGCTGGCTGGAGCCCCGGGCCGACGGCTTCCGCAACTTCGTCGGCAAGGGCCAGGTCCTGCCGGCGGAGTTCCTGCTCGTCGACCGGGCCAACCTGCTGGGCCTCTCCGCACCCGAGCTGACCGTGCTCGTCGGTGGTCTCCGGGTGCTCGGCGCGAACGTGGGCGGCTCCGCGGCGGGCGTGCTCACGCAGGCCCCGGGCACGCTGAGCAACGACTTCTTCCGCACCCTGCTGGGCATGGACGTCGAGTGGAGCCAGGTCGGCGACGACCGCGACTCCTTCGAGGGCCGTCGGCGCGGGTCGGACGAGGTCGTCTGGACCGGGACCCGCAACGACCTGGTCTTCGGCTCGAACTCCGAGCTGCGCGCGATCGCCGAGGTCTACGCCTCCGACGACGCGAGCGAGAAGTTCGTGCGCGACTTCGTCAAGGCCTGGGACAAGGTCATGATGGCCGACCGCTACGACGTGGCCTGAGCGAACCAGCACCACCCGGCGCCCGGGTCGGCCCTCGTGGCCGGCCCGGGCGCCGTCGTCCGAGCGGCGCCGACCAGAGCAGGTGCGCCATCGGGTAGAAAAGTGCCATGAGCGACGTCGCCACCGAGTCCAGCAGCCAGTGGCTGAGCCGCGAGGAGCTCGACGCGGCCCGTGACCGACTGCCGATGCTCTACGTCGACGCCGTGCCGGTGCGGGTGGACGAGACGGGCGCGGTGACGGCCTTCGGGCTGCTGCTGCGGGTCACCGGGCACGGCGAGATCCATCGCGCCCTGGTCACCGGTCGGGTGCTCTACGCCGAGCGGGTGCGCGACGCGCTGCTGCGCCACCTCGAGAAGGACCTCGGCCCGCTCGCGCTGCCGAGGCTGCCCGCCCATCCGGCCCCGTTCACGGTCGCGGAGTACTTCCCGGTGCCGGGCGTGACCCCGTTCCACGACCCGCGCCAGCACGCGGTCTCGCTCGCCTACGTGGTGCCGGTCGAGGGCGACTGCGCGCCCCAGCAGGACGCTCTCGAGATCACCTGGGTCACGCCCGAGGAGGCCGCGGACGTCGGCCTGCAGGTCGAGATGGTGGGCGGCCAGGGCACCCTGCTGCGTCAGGCGCTCGCCGTCTGCGGCTTCTGACCCACAGCCGAGGTGCCACTCATCGCGAGCCGAGGTGCCACTGTGTGCGAGCGCGCCGGTCGGGCGGGGCAGGATGTCGGTCCATGCGCCTGCCCTGGACCCTCCACGACCCGACCGTGACCCGCGAGGCCGGTGCGCACGACGACACCGCATCGTCCGAGGCCATCGTGATGCCGGGGGAGCGGCTGACCTGGCCCCGCACGATCGGCCTCGGCAGCCAGCACGTGGTCGCCATGTTCGGTGCGACCTTCCTCGTCCCCCTGCTGACGGGGTTCCCGCCGACCGCGACGCTGTTCTTCTCAGGGGTCGGGACCCTGCTGTTCCTCACGCTCACCCGCAACCGGCTGCCGAGCTACCTGGGGTCCTCCTTCGCCTTCATCGCCCCGATCTCGGCCGCCAGCGCGTCGGGTGGTCTCGGTACGGCGCTCTTCGGGGTGCTGGCGACCGGGGTGCTGCTCGCGCTGGTCGGCGCCCTGGTCGTCGTGACCGGGACGGGCTGGATCGAGGCCCTGATGCCGCCGGTGGTGACGGGCGCCATCGTGGCGCTGATCGGGCTCAACCTCTCGGGCGCGGCCACGGCCGGCGTCGAGCAGGCGCCGCTGACGGCCCTGGTCACCCTCGCGGTGCTGCTGCTCGTCGCGGTCGGGTTGCGCGGCCTCGCGGCCCGGCTCTCGGTCCTGATCGGCGTCGCGGTCGGGTACGTCGTGGCGGCGGCGACGGGCGCGGTGGACCTCACCGCGGTCGGTGAGGCGGGCTGGATCGGCCTGCCGGACTTCTTCGCCCCCCAGGTGAGCCTGTCGGTGCTGCCGGCCTTCCTGCCGGTCGTGCTGGTGCTCGTCGCCGAGAACGTCGGCCACGTGCGCACCGTCGCGCACCTCACCGGTGACGACACGATCAACGAGCTGACCGGTCGGGCCCTGCTCGCCGACGGCCTCGCCACCACGTTGGCCGGGATCGGCGGCGGGTCGGGCACCACGACGTACGGCGAGAACATCGGCGTCATGGCCGCCACCCGGGTCTACTCCACCGCCGCCTACTGGGTCGCCGGGGTCGTGGCGGTCCTGCTGAGCCTCTCGCCGAAGTTCGGTGCGCTGGTCAACACCATCCCGGCCGGCGTGCTCGGTGGCGTCACGGTCGCGCTCTACGGGCTGATCGGGGTGATCGGGGTCAAGATCTGGATCGACCACCGCGTGGACTTCTCCCGCCCGGTCAACCAGCTCACCGCGGCCGTCGCGCTGGTGATCGGGATCGGCGACCTCACGCTGGGCCTCGGCGGCGTCACCGTCACGGGCATCGCGCTGGGCACGGTCGCCGCCCTCGTGGTGTTCCACACGATGTCGGCCGTGGAGCGGCTGCGCGCCCGACCCTGAGCGGCCCCGGCGGCCGTCCCCGCGGTGAGGCGGGGTTCAGCCCCGGTCCAGGATCGCGTCGATGACCTGCAGCACACCCTGCTCGGTGTTGGCCGGCGCCCGGTGCCGGGCCCGGGCCACGACGTCGGGGTGGGCGTTGTCCATCGCGAACGACAGCGTGGCCTCGTCGAGCATCTCGAGGTCGTTGAGGTAGTCGCCGAGCACGACCGTCTGGTCGCGGCCGACGCCGAGCGAGGCCTGCAGCCGGCGTACGGCGACTCCCTTGTGCACCTCGGCATGCATCACGTCGACCCAGTGGTTGCCGGAGACGACGACCTGGTGGCCGGGACGCAGGGGGGCCAGGGCCGGCTCCACGCGCTGCTCGGGGCCGTCGAAGGCGAGGACCGCCACCTTGATCACCGCCTCGACGACGTCGGGGCCGAGCGCCAGGAGGTCGTCGACCTCGACCAGGCTGGCGTAGTAGGGGTCGACCTGGTCGACGAACGCCCGGTCGTGCCGCTCGACGTACGCCGCGTCCTTGCCGCACACGACGACGCCGAGGTCCTCGCCGTCGCGGGTGAGCCCACGCATCCGGGTCACCACGTCGCGCACCAGGTCCGGCGGCAGGGTGGTGGAGGAGACCTCGACGTCGTCGCGCACGACGTAGCTGCCGTTCTCGGCGATGAAGACCATGCCCGCGCGCGCCCGCTCGAACATCGACAGCAGGGTGGCGTACTGCCGACCACTGGCCGGCGCGAAGACGATCCCCGCCGCCGCGAGCCGGTCGAGAGCGGGCCACAGGCCCTCCGGGATCTCGCCGTCCCCGTCGAGGAGGGTCCCGTCCATGTCGACGACGAGCAGGCGTACGTCGCGCCCGCGCACCGCCGCCAGCCCGTCACGCACCGCCGCCTGCGTGTCCGTGTCCCCCACCCGGCCAGCCTGCCAGGGTTCACCGGTGTCGCTGACGCCGGGTCAGGAGTAGCGTCGAGGGATCAGGGGAACCACGTCCGGGACCGTTCGACGGTCCTGCGCCCCCGACGCACGACGATGCGCAGGCCAGCAACGGCCGGCGAGGACTCAGGTGATGTCCGATGTCGCCGTCCCGGCAAGCCCGACCGCCTCCTCGGTCCCGACCGCCCGAGGGGTTCTCCAGGACGCCTTCATGCGGCACGCTGGGCCTGACAGGGGCTCGGCAGTCGACTGCCGAGACCCCTCAGGGGCCCCGGTTGGACCGACAGCCGGGGCTCCGACCGCCCTGGTGCCCCGTCACCGTCATGCTCCGGCAGGCCGGACGCCGGTCGGGGACCGCGGTGGGGATAGGGTCGAACTGTCGGTTGGACAGTCAGCCGGAGCGCAGGATGCGCACCGGTTCGGCACCGAGGACCCGATGACTGACATCCAGCCCGCCGAGCGTCTCGCCGGCGGCGACACGACGGGGGAGATCGCGGCTCTGCAGGCCGAGGTCGAGGACCTGCGACGCGCTCTCGAGACCCATCCCGTGATCGATCACGCACAGGGCATGCTGATGATGCGCTTCGACATCGACGCCCCCCGGGCCTTCGCGCTGCTCAAGCGGGTCTCGCAGGACAACAACGTCAAGCTGCGCGACATCGCCACCGCGATCGTCGCGACAGCCGGCGCGGGCAAGCGCGGTGATGCGGTCGCGGACCTCGCGGGTCCCGGGCTCGGGCCTGCAGCCAGGAACCTCGCCGTGCAGCTGCTCGACGCCAGGCTCAGCGGACCGCCCGAGTAGGTCCTGGCGCAGGCGTGGCGGCGTCTGCTGGACTGGCGCGGTGACGGACAGCGGGCGGGACACGACCTACGGCGGGCTCGATCCGATCGAGACGGCCTCGATCGACGAGCTCCGCGCGCTGCAGCTCGAGCGGCTGCGGTGGAGCGTGGGGCACGCCTACACCCACGTCGCGCACTACCGCGAGGCGCTGGACGCGCACGGTGTGCACCCCGACGACGTCCGCACGCTGGCGGACCTCGCCCGGCTGCCGTTCACCACCAAGGCCGACCTGCGGGCCCACTACCCGTTCGGGATGTTCGCCGTGCCGCGCGAGCAGGTGGCGCGGGTGCACGCCTCGTCGGGCACGACGGGGCGTCCCACCGTGGTGGGCTACACCGCGGGCGACCTCGACGTGTGGGCCGGCGTGATGGCGCGCAGCATCTACGCCGCCGGCGGTCGACGTGGTGACGTGCTGCACAACGCCTACGGCTACGGGCTCTTCACCGGTGGTCTCGGCGCGCACGGAGGCGCGGAGCGGCTCGGGTGCACCGTCGTGCCCGTCAGCGGCGGGATGACCGAGCGGCAGGTCCGGCTCATCGTCGACTTCGAGCCGCGGGTGATCATGGTGACACCGTCCTACATGCTCGCGATCGTCGACGAGATGCGACGCCAGGGCGTCGACCCGCGGTCGACGTCGCTGGAGGTCGGGATCTTCGGCGCCGAGCCCTGGACCGACTCGATGCGCCGCGAGATGGAGGAGACCCTCGCGATCACCGCGGTCGACATCTACGGACTCTCCGAGGTGATCGGCCCCGGTGTCGCGCAGGAGTGCGCCGAGACCCAGGACGGTCTGCACGTCTGGGAGGACCACTTCTACCCCGAGGTGATCGACCCGCTGAGCGGAGAGGTCCTGCCCGACGGCGAGGCCGGCGAGCTGGTGCTGACCTCGCTCAGCAAGGAGGCGATGCCCGTCCTGCGCTACCGCACCCGCGACCTGACCCGGCTGCTGCCCGGCACCGCGCGCACCATGCGGCGCATGGAGAAGGTCACCGGCCGCACCGACGACATGATCATCCTGCGGGGGGTCAACCTGTTCCCGACCCAGATCGAGGAGCTGCTGCTCGGACTGCCCGCGCTCTCGCCGCACTTCCAGTGCGTGCTGAGCCGTCCCGGACGTCTCGACGAGCTGACGGTGCGCGTCGAGCGCCGACCCGACGCCGAGGCGCGTCCGGCGGCGGCAGCGGGGGAGCGGCTGGGGCAGCTCGTCAAGGCCCGGATCGGCGTCAGTGTCGGGGTCGAGGTGCTCGACCCCGAAGGCATCGAGCGCTCGGTGGGCAAGATGCGCCGTGTCGTCGACGAGCGGGCCGGGGGGACGGACCCGTGACTCGGGCGCCTCGGTGAGCGCGCACCGTCGTCGCCGCGCGGAGCGGTGGGTGGGCATGGCGTGGCTACGGTCTACCCATGACGCACTACGACCTGGTGATCCTGGGAGCGGGGACGGGCAACACCATCGTGGACGAGACCTTCGACGACTGGTCGGTGGCGATCGTCGAGAGTGGGCGCTTCGGCGGGACCTGCCTGAACCGCGGGTGCATCCCCTCGAAGATGTTCGTGGCCACCGCCGACGTCGCCGACGCGGCGCGCAGCGGCCCGGAGTTCGGCGTCCGCACCTCCTTCGAGGAGGCCGACTGGCCGGCCGTGCGGGACCGCATCTTCTCGCTCACCGACGAGCAGTCCCGCGGCGGGCTGGACTACCGCACGAGCCTGGAGAACGTCACGGTGCTCGAGGGCACCGCGGTCTTCACCGGGCCCCGGGCGCTCAGCGTGGAGCTCAACGGCGAGGTCGACGGGCAGGCGAGCGGGCAGGTCGTCGAGATCACCGGGGACCGGGTCGTGATCGCCACCGGCAGCCGCCCCGTCGTCCCTGAGATCCCCGGGCTCGACGAGGTCACCTGGCACACCAGCGACACGATCATGCGCATCGAGACCTTCCCCCGACGTCTCGGCATCATCGGTGGTGGCTACGTCGGCGCCGAGCTCGCCCACGTCTTCTCCTCCCTCGGCAGCGCGGTGGTCCAGGTCGACGGCGCGGACACGCTGGTCTCGAACCACGACGCCGACATCCGCGCCCTGTTCACCGACGAGGCCCGCCAGCGCTGGGACGTGCGCCTGGGCGCCGACCTGGAGAAGGTGGAGCGCACCGACGCCGGCGCCGCGCTGCTGCACCTCGGTGACGGCAGCACCGCCGAGGTCGACGCCGTCCTGCTCGCGGTCGGTCGGGTGCCCAACAACGACCGTCTCGATCTCGCCAAGACCGGCGTCGACGTCGACGAGGAGACCGGGCTGGTGGTCGTCGACGAGCACCAGCGCACGAGCGCCGACGGCGTGCTCGCGCTCGGCGACGCCTCCAGCGAGCAGCCGCTCAAGCACGTCGCGAACCAGGACGCACGGGTGGTGCAGCACAACCTGCGCCACCCTGACGACCTGGTGCGCAGCAACCACGACCACGTACCGGCCGCCGTCTTCACCTCCCCGCAGATCGCGGCGGTCGGGCTGACCGAGGCGCAGGCGCGCGAGCGGGGCATCGACCTCGCCGTCGCGACCACGCAGTACGCCGACACCGCGCACGGGTGGGCGCTGCGCCAGGAGGGCACCGGTCACTTCGTCAAGGTGCTGGGCGACCGGTCGACCGGCCGACTGGTCGGGGCGCACCTGATCGGGCCCCAGGCCTCGGTGCTGGTGCAGACCTTCATCCAGGCGCTGGCCCTCGATCAGCCGGTCGCCGGCCTGGCGGGCAGCCAGTACTGGATCCATCCGTCGTTGACCGAGGTCGTCGAGCAGGCCCTGATCGCGCTGGAGTCCGAGCTCGCGGGGTGAGCCGCGCCGTGGGGTGAGCGCCTCGGGCCCTAGGTTGAGCCGTCGGGGAGCCGACCCACCCCGGGTGAGGACGGGGCCATGACCTCCGACGACGACGTCACGACGCCGCGTCGCCACCGGGTGCTCGTGACCGGTGCGACCGGGTACGTCGGATCGCGGCTGGTGCCCGCCCTGCTCGCCGAGGGCCACGACGTCCTCGCCGCTACCCGCAGCGCCAAGAGCCTCGAGGACTACCCGTGGGCCGACGACGTCACCTGTCGCGAGCTCGACATCGAGGACGACGACCTCGTCGCCTCCGCCGTCGAGGGTGTCGACGCCGTCGTCTACCTCGTGCACTCCATGGCCTCCGCGGAGTTCGTCACGAAGGACCGCGAGGCCGCCGAGCGGATGGCGAGCGCCTGCGAGCGCGCCGGGGTCCAGCAGGTCGTCTACCTCTCGGGCCTGGTGCCCGCCGCCGAGCTGACCGACCACCTGCGTTCCCGGCTGGAGGTCGAGCAGGTCTTCCTCGACTCCGCCGTGCCGGCCACGGTGCTGCGGGCCGCGATGGTCATCGGGGCCGGGTCGACGTCGTTCGAGCTCCTGCGACGCCTGAGCCGGCGGGTCCCGCTGGTGACGCCCGTCCCGGCCTGGATGCGACGGCGTCTGCAGCCGGTCTCGATCGACGACGTCGTGCACCTGCTGGTGCGCGCCCTGAGCGGCCCGGTCCACGACCGCCACTACGACGTCGGCGGCGACGAGGTCCTCACCTACCCCGAGCTCCTCGCGCTCTACGCCGAGGTCGACGGGTTGCGACGGGTCCGGGTGGTCGTGCCGTTCGTCACCAGCGGGATCGTGGGACGTGCCTGCGCCCGCATCAGTGGGATGCCGCGCACCACGGTCACGGCCCTGGTGGAGAGCCTCGGCGAGGACATGGTCTGCGCCGAGGACGCCGTACGCCGTGACCTCGCCGCGCCCGGCCACCGGTTCGTGCCGATCGCCGAGGCCTTCCGCCGCTCGTTGGTCGACTCGCCCGAGGGTGTCCGCGTCGGGGGCGACCCCCACGCCCCCTCCCCGACCGACGACGTGTGAGCCACGCCGACCTGCCCCGGCCGACCGGCTAGGTGGTCGGCCCCTCGCTCAGGGTGCCGGCGGTGACCAGCGAGGGGCCGTACCACGTGAGCAGCCGCCCGCTGACGAGCCGGGTCGGCACCCGGGTGAACGCCTCCGGACCGTCCTCGGCGCCGAAGACGTAGGGCTCGTCGGGCAGCAGCACGAGGTCGACCCGGTCCGGGTCGTCGATCTCGGCGAGCTCGACACCCGGGTAGCGCGCGCGGTCACCGAAGGCGTTGGCCCAGCCCAGCCGTCCGGCCAGGTCGGAGGTGAAGGTGTCGCCGCCGACGACCATCCACGGGTCGCGCCAGATCGCGATCGCGACCCTGGCCGTCGGCGCGGGCGCCGGGGAGCACCAGCGCGCACGGACCGGCGCGAGCCAGGTCGGGCGCTCCCAGCCGAGCACGTCGTCGAAGAGGGTCTCGAACGTCTGCACCGCCTCCGGCACGGTGGCGATGTCCGTGACGTGCACGCGGACGCCGGACTCGCGCAGCCGGCGTACGTCGAGCTCGCGGTTCTCCTCCTTGTTGGCGATCACGAGGTCGGGCTCGAGGCCCCGGATGGCGGCGAGGTCCGGGTTCTTGGTGCCGCGCACCCGGTGGACGCCGAGGTCGGCGGGGTGGGTGCACCAGTCGGTCGCGCCGACGAGTCGTTCCCGCGACACCGAGGCCAGCGCCTCGGTGATGGAGGGCACGAGGGAGACGACACGCTGGGCTGGTCGGGTGCTCACGACCGCGACGCTACGCCGCCGTGATCTGGCGGCCCGCGCGACGGAGGCTCAGCGGCGCAGCGACAAGCCGGTGGCGACCTCGGCGACCCAGGGATGCTCGGAGGCGAGCTCGTCGAGGCTGGCTGCGACGTCGTCGGGGATTGCCGTCGCGCGGCGGCTCTGCATGGTGACGTGGACGTAGACCAGCTCCATCCGGCACGCGACCCGGTCGTGCTCGCGGTCGACGACGAACGCCGCCGCGTGCACGGCCTTGTCGGTGCGCGCCACGACGGTGGCGTGCACGGAGTACCGCTCGCCAGCGCGCAGCTCGGCGAGGTAGGCGATGCGGTGCTCGACGGTGAAGAACGACAGGCCACGCCGACCGATGTAGTCCTCGCCGGTGGCTCGGTCCACGACCAGCGTCCAGGCCCCGATCGAGCCCTCCCGGAAGTAGTGGGCGATGTTCATGTGCCCGTTCTGGTCGATGTGGTCCTCAGGGACCACCCGGTCGGTCAGGGTCGGCAGGCTCAGCAGCTGCTCGGTGCTCGGCGTCACGGGGTCGTTCTACCGGATGGTGTTCCCGCACGCCCCACCTGTCCCAGGAACACCCGGCCGGCCGGGTGTTGCCAAGCCTGTCGCCCCTTGCAAGGGGCGACAGGCTCGAGAACAGGCCGACAAGTCCGTGCGCAGCAGCCTGCTCACCCCGTGACCGGACCACCGCCGGCACCGGCCCGCCGGCAGCCGACCAGGTCGAGGGCCAGCTCGACGTACTGGGCGGCGACCTCCTCCGCGCTGTGCGGACCGTCCGCGCGGAACCACTGGGCGAGCGAGGTGCACATCGTGGTCACCGCTCGCGCCGCCTGGTGCGGCATCCGGGTGGTGAACACCCCGGCACGTACGCCGGCCTCGACCTCGGTGTCGACGATGCGCTGCTCCGCGACCCGCATGGCCGTCACCCGCTCGCGCGCCTCGAGCGCCAGGCTGCGCATCTCCGAGGCGCCGATGAAGCCGAGCTCACGCCGGTGGGTGTGGAAGAGCGCCAGGCACTCGACCACCAGCGACAGGCGCCGCCCCGGCCCGTGGTCCGCGGCGCCGGCCTCGACCAGGGCTGCTGCGGTGCGTGCCTGCAGGTCGTGCATCGTCAGGTCCAGCAGCGCGACCAGCATCTCCTGCTTGCTCGCGTAGTGGTGGTAGAGACCGGGCACCGAGAGGCCGGCTCGCTCGGCCACGATCCGCATCGTCGCCCCGTGGTAGCCGAACTCCACGAACGACGACAGCGCACCCGCCAGGGCGGGGTCGAGGTCGAGGGGGTCGAAGTCGCGCCAGCCGAGGTCGGCGTCGTCGGGAGGGAGCGTCCCCCCGACCCGGGGGGTCACCGCGGTGCCGTGGTCCGGCACCGTGCCCGGCCCGTCGAGGAGTCGGACCGTCGCGACGTCCAGCGCTCGCGCCAACGCATCGAGCCGCTCCGTGGACACGCCCGTGAGGCCGTTCTCGATGCCGCTCAGCGTGGCCGCGCTGACCCCGACGTGGGCCGCCAGCTGGCGCAGCGTCAGCGATCGCTCACGGCGTACACCCCGCACGGACTCGCCCAGGCGCAGTCGGTGCGGCGACGGTGAGGGCGCGTCGGTCGAGAGCGGCACGAGTTCAAGATAGCTGACCCGGATCGGGACGGTGTCGAGACGACGTCGTGACGGTGAGTCACCCTTGACGCGCCGCGATGCAGTCGAAAGAGTGACCACCGTCACGCTAGCCGTCCCTGAACCGAGCGCGCGTTCGCTCGCCCGCCCGTCGCCACCCACTGGAGGACCCATGAACGACGCCGCTCCCGACCTCGTCGACCTGCTCAAGGACGCACCCTCCAACTGGGGCAAGTGGGGCGAGGACGACGAGGTGGGCGGCCTGAACTACCTCGGCCCCGAGCAGGTGCTCGGCGCGGTCGGTCTCGTCCGCTCCGGCAAGGTGTTCTGCATCCAGCGGCTGATCGGTGACCCGAAGGGCGACCCGGTGTGGCCCGGCCGCAAGCCCGCGGTGCGGACCCAGATCATGGACGAGGCGACCTGGGACGCCGACGACGCGCCGGCCTTCCCCGGCGGGCTGCACTACGCCGACGACATGATCAACGCCTTCCTGCAGGGCTCCACGCAGTACGACGCGCTGGGCCACGTGTGGTTCGACGGGAAGATGTACAACGGCTACGACGCGCGGACCTCGGTCGGGGGCATGGACAAGGCCAGCGTCCAGCCGATCGCGGAGAAGGGCATCGTGGGGCGCGGGGTCCTCCTGGACATGGCGAGGTTCCGCGACAAGGTCTACCTCGACTCGGCCGAGACCTTCACCCACGAGGACCTGGTGGCGTGTGCGGAGTCCCAGGGCGTCGAGCTGCGCAAGCGCGACATCCTGGTCATCCGCACCAACTACCTGCAGCGCTTCTTCGAGCTCGGTGACGCCTTCTACGAGGGCTTCTGCGAGCCGGGCCTGGTCTACAGCCCCGAGCTGGTGCAGTGGTTCCAGGACATGGAGATCCCCAACCTGGTCACGGACACCATCGCCAACGAGGTCACCTTCGACCCCGACACCGGGGTCGCACTGACGCTGCACAACGCGTTGATGCGCAACCTCGGCGTCACCTTCACCGAGATCGTGGACCTCGAGGAGCTCGCCGCCGACTGCGCCGAGGACGGGACCTACGAGTTCTGCTACACCGCGGCGCCGATCAAGGTCGCCCAGGGCAGCGGCGCCCCGGTCAACCCCGTCGTCTTGAAGTAGTCGAGCGGTGAGCGTCTACGACGAACGGCCCTGGTTGGCGCTCTACGGCGACCAGCCCGAGCAGCTGCCGCTCGAGCACCCCCACGCCCTGGCGATGTATCGCGCCGCGATCGAGGCCGACCCGGACGGGCGCGACGGCGTCGCGATCCGCTACTTCGACGGCGTCCTGACCCGCGGTGAGCTCGACGAGCAGTCCGACGCCCTGGCCTGCGCCCTGCTGGCGCACGGCTTCGAGCGCGGCGACCGGCTCGCGGTCTACCTGCAGAACGTGCCGGCGTTCGTGGTCTGCATGGTCGCGGCCTGGAAGGCGGGCGGCGTGATGGTCTCGATCAACCCGATGAGCCGGGTGCGCGAGCTGTCCTACCTGCTGGGGGACTCGGGGGCGAAGGTGCTGGTCTCGCTCGAGGCGCTCTACGACGAGGTGGCCCGCGAGGTCGTCCCCTCCACCGCCGTCGAGCTGGTGCTGACCACGAGCGAGCTCGACGGGCAGACCCGGGACGACCAGCGGCTCTTCGCCGACATCACCCGGGCTCGCCACGAGGGGACGACGGACCTCGCCGAGCTGATCGAGAGCCATCGCGGCGAGGTGCCGCCCGAGGTCGACTTCGCGACCGACGACGTCGCCTTCCTCACCTACACCTCGGGCACGACCGGGGTGCCGAAGGGGGCGATGAACACCCACGGCAACGTGGTCTTCACCGCCGCGGTCTACCGCGACTGCGCCCGGTTCGGCCCGGGCGGCTCCGTGCTCGGGGTGGCGCCGCTGTTCCACATCACGGGGCTGATCGGGCACATCGCGATCAGCTTCGCGGCGCCGACGACGCTGGTGCTGGCCTACCGCTTCGAGCCGGGCGTGGTGCTCGACGCCATGCTCGAGCACCGCCCGACGTACACGATCGCGGCGATCACCGCCTTCAACGCCCTGCTGAACCACCCGGACTGCTCACAGGACCACTTCAGCTCGCTGAGCAGCGTCTACTCCGGCGGCGCGGCGATCTCACCGACGGCGGAGAGGAAGTTCAAGGAACGCACGGGTCGGCAGGTGCACAACGCCTACGGCCTGACCGAGACCACGAGCCCGATGACGCTCACACCGTTCGGCAGCGCCTCCCCCGTCGACCCGACGTCCGGCGCGCTCTCGGTCGGTGCGCCGGTGCCGAGCACGATCGTGCGGATCCAGGACGAGGAGGGCCAGGACGTGGCGCTGGGCGAGATCGGCGAGATCGTCGCCGACGGTCCGCAGGTGGTCGCCGGCTACTGGGGCAAGCCGGAGGAGACCGCGGCCGGCCTGCCCGGCGGGGCGCTGAAGAGCGGCGACGTGGGATTCATGAACCCCGACGGCTGGATCTTCATCGTCGACCGCAAGAAGGACATGATCAACGCCTCCGGCTACAAGGTCTGGCCCCGCGAGGTCGAGGACGTGCTCGCCGAGCACGAGGCCGTACGCGAGTCGGCGGTGGTCGGCGTGGCCGACGAGAGGCGAGGAGAGACCGTCAAGGCCTTCGTCAGCCTGCACTCCGGCGCCTCGGCCACCCCCGAGGAGCTGATCGCGCACTGCAAGGAGCGGATGGCGGCCTACAAGTACCCCCGCGAGGTGGTCGTCATCGACGAGCTGCCCAAGACCGTCACCGGCAAGATCCTGCGGCGCGAGCTGCGCGACTGAGGGCCGGTGCACGGCGGTGGTCGCGCCCGTCACTCACGCCTCGGGAACACCCGGCTGGCCGGGTGTTCCCGAGCTTGTCGGCTGTTGCAACGGGCGACAGGCTCGAGAACTGGCCGACAAGCTCGAGCCCACACCTCGACCCGTCGACCCGGGCTACCCCTGGGAGGCCAGGGGGTCGGTGAACAGGTCCGCCTGCAGCGGAGCGTCACCGGGCACGCTGCGGTAGGCGTCCAGGTCGGTGACACCCTCCTCGGCCAGCACCTCGTCATCGATGAAGAAGTTGCCGGTGCAGGTGCGCGGGTCGCGGGTCAGCACGGCGTACGCCGCGTCCGCGACGATCGCCGGCGTACGGGAGCCCGCCATCGCCTCGTCGCCGCCGAGCAGGTTCTGCACCGCAGCAGTCGCGACCAGGGTGCGCGGCCACAACGAGTTGACCCCGATGCCGGCCTCGCGCAGCTCCTCGGCGAGGCCGAGCGTGGTCAGGCTCATCCCGTACTTCGCCATCAGGTAGGCCAGGTTGGCCCCCGCCCACTCGGGGCGCAGGTCCAGCGGCGGCGAGAGCGTCAGGACGTGCGCCTGGTCGCTGCGCTCGAGAGGGGCGATCGCGCACCTGGAGAGCAGGAAGGTGCCGCGCACGTTGATGTCGGCCATCAGGTCGTACTTCTTCATGCTGATCTCGCGGGTGCCGCTCAGGTCGATCGCGCTGGCGTTGTTGACCACCACGTCGATCCCGCCGAACCGCTCGACCGCCGCCGCGACCGCGCCCTCGACGTCCGCGTCGTTGCGCACGTCGCCGACGACCGCGAGCGAGCTCCCACCGGCCTCCTCGATCTCGGCGGCCGCGGTGTGCACGGTGCCCTCGAGCCTGGGGTGGGGCTGGTCGGTCTTGGCCATCAGCACCACGTTGGCGCCGTCGGCGGCCGCGCGCAGCGCGATGGCCAGGCCGATGCCGCGGCTGCCGCCCGACATCAGGATCGTGCGACCCGCGAGGGTACGGCGCTCCGGCTGCCCGGCGCTCATGCGGAGGCTTCGCCCGTGGTCGGCCGACCCGGCGGCAGGACCGGCTCGCGACCGAGCTCGCTGCGCGCGATCGAGCGCACGTGCACCTCGTCGGGTCCGTCGAAGAGCCGCATCGCGCGGTGCCAGCCGTACATCGCGGCCAGCGGGGTGTCGTCGGTCATCCCGGCGCCGCCGTGGACCTGGATGGCCCGGTCGATGACGCGGGTCGCGGCGCGCGGCACGGCGACCTTCGCCATCGCGACGAGGTCCTTGGCCGCCTTGTTGCCCTCGGCGTCGATCACCGCGCAGGCGCGGTGGCACAGCAGCCGGGCCTGCTCGATCTCGATGCGGGACTCCGCGATCTCCTGGCGTACGACGCCCTGCTCGGCGAGCGGCTGGCCGAACGCGACCCGCTCCTGGGCCCGGGCCACGAGCAGAGCGAGCGCCCGCTCGGCGGCACCGAGGGCGCGCATGCAGTGGTGGATGCGGCCGGGGCCGAGACGGGCCTGGGCGGCGGCGAAACCTCCGCCCTCCTCGCCGATCACGTTGCTCACCGGCACCCGGACGTCGTCGTAGGCGACCTCGGCGTGGCCGTGCTGGTCGTGGCGGCCGAAGACCGGCAGGTCGCGCACCATCGTCACGCCGGGCGTGTCGCGCGGCACGATGACCATCGACTGCTGGCGGTGCGTGGCGGCCCCGGGGTCGGTCTTGCCCATCACGATGAGCAGCTCGCAGCGCGGGTCCATCGCGCCGCTGCTCCACCACTTGCGCCCGTTGATGACGTACTCGTCGCCGTCGCGGCGGATCTCCGTCTCGATGTTGGTCGCGTCCGAGCTGGCCACCCGCGGCTCGGTCATCGAGAAGGCCGAGCGGATCTCACCGGCGAGCAGGGGCTCGAGCCAGCGCTGCTGCTGCTCGGGGGTGCCGAGCAGGTGCAGCAGCTCCATGTTGCCGGTGTCCGGTGCGGCGCAGTTGATCGCCTCGGGTGCCAGCTCGAGGCTCCAGCCGGACAGCTCGGCGATCGGGGCGTACTCCAGCTGGGTCAGGCCCGAGTCGGACGGGAGGAACAGGTTCCACAGGTCCGCGGCCCGCGCGGTCCTCTTGAGCTCCTCGATCACGGCCGGCACGTCGTGGCTCTCGGGGCCGGCGGCGCGTCGCTGCTCGTCGTACGTCGTCTCCGCGGGCAGGACGTGGTCGCGCATGAACGCCACCATCCGTCCGTGCAGCTCGACGGCCCGCTCGGAGGGAGCGGGCAGGGACGGGTGGTGCGGTGACGCGTCGCTCACGGGCAGCTCCTGAATCTCGACCGAGTCGTCGCTCGGGTCTTGTTCACTATAGGGCGGTGGAGCGCCCCGTCGGCCATGATGTCCCGGTGACCCGGTCCCGAGCCACCACCCCTGCGCCCCTGCCCGCACGCCGTACGACAGGCGCCGCGCGATGAGCGCCGGGCTGTTCGGACTGCTCGACGACGTCGCCGCGCTGTCCCGCCTGGCCGCCGCCTCGATCGACGACGTGGGGGCGGCCGCGGCGCGTGCGTCGGCCAAGGCGGCCGGGGTCGTCGTCGACGACGCGGCCGTCACCCCGCAGTACGTACGCGGGCTCGCCGCGCAGCGCGAGGTCCCGATCATCAAGCGGATCGCGGTCGGCTCGATCCGCAACAAGATCCTCGTCATCCTGCCGGTCGCGCTGCTGCTCAGCGAGCTGCTGCCGTGGGCGCTGACCCCGATCCTGATGCTCGGCGGCGCCTACCTCTGCTACGAGGGGGCCGAGAAGGTCTGGCACGCGATCCAGGTCCGCCGCAGCGGCGGTCACGGGGACGGTCACGGCGACGCGGGGCTCGTGGGCAACGCCGGCAAGTCGGAGGACGAGGTCGTCAAGGGGGCCGTGCGCACCGACCTGATCCTCTCGGCCGAGATCATGGTGATCGCGCTCAACGAGATCGCGGCCGAGAGCTTCGTGGCCCGGCTGCTGATCCTGGTCGTGGTCGCGCTGTTCATCACCGTCGTCGTGTACGGCGCCGTGGCGGTCATCGTCAAGATGGACGACCTCGGCCTCGCCCTCGTCGAGCGCTCCGGCCCCGACGGCACGGCCGGGAAGCTCGGCGCCGGCCTGGTCAACGCCATGCCGAAGGTGCTCTCGATCCTGACCGTCGTCGGCACCGGTGCGATGCTCTGGGTCGGTGGCCACATCGAGCTGATCGGGCTGGACGAGCTCGGCCTGCACGCGCCGTACGACGCCGTCCACCACGTCGAGGAGGCCGTCCACGACGCGGTCACCGGCGTCGGCGGAGTCCTGGCCTGGTTGGTCAACACCGCCGCCTCCGCCCTGCTCGGGGTCGTGCTCGGCGCGGTCCTGGTGGCGATCAGGGGCGCTCTGCCCTCCCGCGCTGCCGCGCCCGCGCGCTGAAGCGCGACGTCCACAGCCTCCGCACAGATCCCTCACGTCCTCCGCTCAGCCGGATGGTCGACGCTCGGGAACACCACCCGACGACCACCGGAGGACGACGTGAACCGCGACCAGCCCGACCCGCAGCCCGACCCGGCCAACGCCTCGGCGATGGAGCGCGACGGCTTCACCGACGCTGTCGCCGAACCGGGCCCCGCGCCGGCCCGTGCCGTCGACCAGCCCGCGCGTCGTGGCCGGACGCGCGTCATCGCTGTCGGGGCGGCCCTCGGTCTGCTCCTCGCCGGCGGGCTCGGCGGCGCGGTCATCGCGACGGCGACGTCCGGATCGGACCGGGGGGACGGGTTCAGCAACGTGGGCGACCCCGGTGGGTCCGACCACCACGACGGCGACCGCGGCGGCCGGTGACGGGCGGCCGGGGCGCTGCGGTTTCCCAAGGGATGATGGTGAGTGCCCGCTCCCCGGCGTGAATTCACGCCGGGGAGCGACGATCCGCCCGCATCCCTTGGGAAACCGCGACCGGGCGCGCCCACCTCACACGTTGCGCCGGTACTGCCCGCCCACCTCGAAGAACGCCTCGGTGACCTGACCCAGCGAGCACACCCGCGCGGCGTCCATGAGCACCGCGAAGACGTTGCCGTCGCCCATCGCGGTCTCCTTGAGCCTCGCCAGCGCGGCGTCGGCCTCGCTGCGGTGGTCCTCCCGGAAGGTGGAGACGCCGTCGAGCTGCGACTTCTTCTCCTCCTCGGTGGCCCGGGCGAGCTCGACGTGCTGGGGCGTCGCGTCGTCGGAGGTCGGCGCGAGGAACGTGTTGACCCCGACGATCGGCAGCGAGCCGTCGTGCTTGCGGTGCTCGTAGAGCATCGACTCGTCCTGGATCCGACCGCGCTGGTAGCCGGTCTCCATGGCGCCGAGGACGCCGCCGCGCTCGTTGATCCGGTCGAACTCCGCGAGCACGGCCTCCTCGACGAGGTCGGTGAGCTGGTCGATGACGTACGAGCCCTGGAGCGGGTTCTCGTTCATCGCCAGGCCCCACTCGCGGTTGATGATCAGCTGGATCGCCAGCGCACGGCGTACGGACGCAGCGCCGGGGGTCGTGACGGCCTCGTCGTAGGCGTTGGTGTGCAGGGAGTTGGCGTTGTCGTAGATCGCGATCAGCGCCTGGAGCGTCGTGCGGATGTCGTTGAAGTCCATCTCCTGCGCGTGCAGGGAGCGACCGGAGGTCTGCACGTGGTACTTCAGCTTCTGGCTGCGCTCGTTCGCCCCGTACTTGTCGCGCATCGCGACCGCCCAGATCCGGCGGGCGACCCGGCCGATGACGGAGTACTCCGGGTCCATGCCGTTGGAGAAGAAGAACGACAGGTTCGGCGCGAAGTCGTCGATGTCCATGCCGCGGGCGAGGTAGGCCTCGACGTAGGTGAAGCCGTTGGCCAGGGTGAAGGCGAGCTGGCTGATCGGGTTCGCCCCGGCCTCGGCGATGTGGTAGCCGGAGATGGAGACCGAGTAGAAGTTGCGCATCGACCGCTCGATGAACCACTCCTGGATGTCGGCCATCATCCGCAGTGAGAACTCCGTCGAGAACAGGCAGGTGTTCTGGCCCTGGTCCTCCTTGAGGATGTCGGCCTGCACCGTCCCGCGCACGGTCGCCAGCGCGGTCGCATCGTCGACACCGGCCTCGCGCGCCTGGTCGAGCACGGTGTTGAGGAAGAACGCCAGCACCGTCGGCGCGGGCCCGTTGATCGTCATCGAGACCGACGTGGTCGGGCTGAGCAGGTCGAAGCCGTCGTAGAGCGTCTTCATGTCCGCCAGCGACGCGACCGAGACCCCGGAGGTGCCGACCTTGCCGTAGATGTCGGGACGCGGGTCGGGGTCGCGTCCGTAGAGCGTGACCGAGTCGAAGGCGGTCGAGAGCCGTTTGGCCTCGCCGTCGGCGGAGAGCACCTTGAAGCGCCGGTTGGTACGCGCCGGGTCGCCCTCGCCGGCGAACATCCGGGCCGGGTCCTCACCGTCACGCTTGAAGGCGAAGACCCCGGCGGTGAACGGGAACATGCCCGGCAGGTTCTCCCGGCGCCAGAAGCGCACCAGCTCGCCGTGGTCGGCGTACGCCGGCAGCGCGACGCGGGGGATCCTGCTGCCCGAGAGCGACTCCCGGGTCAGCCGGGTGGTGACCTCCTGGTCGCGGACCCGCGTGACCATCTGGTCGCCGGAGTACGACTCGACGACGTCGGCCCACCCGGCGATCTGGTCGGCGAGCTCGGGCGGGACCTCACGCTGCGTCTTCTCCAGCAGTCCGGGCAGGTCGCCCTGGTCACCGTCCCCGAGGGCCTCACGGACGGCCTCGACCTGCTGCAGGCGACGCGCCGCGCCGGCCAGCCGCTCGCTCTGCGCGTGGTAGCCGCGCACCGTCTCGGTGATCTCGGCGAGGTAGCGCACCCGCTCGGTCGGCACGACCTGGCGGATGCCGGAGGAGTGGCGCACCTCGACCGCCGGGAGAACGCCGTCGGTGACGCGCAGCCCGTGCTCGCCGAGCAGGTGGCGCAGCTCCTGGTAGAGCGCGGTGACGCCGTCGTCGTTGAAGGTCGCGGCCGAGGTCCCGAAGACCGGCATGTCGGCGGGCTGGCTGCCGAACGCCTCGCGGTTGCGCACGAGCTGGCGGCCCACGTCGCGCAGCGCGTCCTTGGCGCCGCGGCGCTCGAACTTGTTGATCGCCACGACGTCGGCGAAGTCGAGCATGTCGATCTTCTCCAGCTGCGAGGCTGCGCCGAAGTCGGGCGTCATCACGTAGAGCGAGGCGTCGACGAACGGCACGATCGCGGCGTCGCCCTGCCCGATGCCCGGGGTCTCGACGACGACGAGGTCGAAGCCGGCCGCCTTGAGCACGCTCAGCACGTCGTCGAGGTGCTCGGGCAGCTCGCGCGCGCCGCGGGTGGCCAGGGAGCGGAAGTAGACGCGACTCCGGCCGTCTCCTGGCAGCTCGAGGGAGTTCATCCGGATGCGGTCGCCGAGCAGCGCGCCGCCGCCCTTGCGGCGGGTCGGGTCGACGGCGAGCACCGCGACGCGCAGCGTGTCCTGCTGGTCCAGCCGCAGGCGGCGCACGAGCTCGTCGGTCAGCGAGGACTTGCCCGACCCGCCGGTGCCGGTGATGCCCAGGACCGGGACCGCGCGCTCGGCGGCCGCGTGCCGGAGCCGCTCGAGCGTGTCCTCGCCGAGGCGACCGGTCTCGGCCCCGGTGATGGCGCGGGCCACCGCGGCGTGGTCGCCGGTGATGACGTCCTCGGCGCCCACCCCGCGCACCGCCCACAGGTCGCGGTCGCAGTCGGCGACGACGGAGTTGATCATCCCGGCCAGGCCCATCCGCTGGCCGTCCTCGGGGGCGAAGATCGTCACGCCGGACTCGCGCAGCCGGGTGATCTCGTCCCGCACGATGACCCCGCCACCACCGCCGACGACCTGCACGTGGCCCGCACCGCGCTCGCGCAGCGACTCCACGAGGTACTCGAAGTACTCGAGGTGCCCGCCCTGGTAGGAGCTGACGGCGACGCCCTGCACGTCCTCCTCGATCGCAGCGGCCACGACGTCGGCGACCGAGCGGTTGTGCCCGAGGTGGATCACCTCGCAGCCCTGGCTCTGGAAGATCCGACGCATGATGTTGATCGACGCGTCGTGGCCGTCGAAGAGGGCCGAGGCGGTGACCAGGCGCACGGGGTTGGTGGGGACGTGCAGGCTCACGGACGCTCCGGCGGGTGTCGGGGAAGGGACGAGCCCAACTTAGTAGGACGTCCTACTAATAGCCATCCGAGGCCGTCGCGGCGCTGGACGACGTACGGTCACCCGGTGCGCGCCCCCCGGATGCTGTCCGCCGTCGTCGTGACGGTCCTCGCCGTCCTCGTGACCCTGCTCTCGCCGGGGGCCGCCTCGGCGGCCGACGACAACCCGCTCGCCGGTCGCCCCTGGGGCGTCTACCAGGGTCCGGCCGAGATGGCCTGGCAGCCCTACGTCGACGCGCGCGGCGCCCGCAGGAAGACGCTGGCGAAGATCGCCCTGCGCCCGAAGGCGAAGTGGTTCGGCGACTGGATCAGCCAGCGCGACATCGCCCAGCGCGTGCGCGAGTACGTCGCCTCGAGCCAGGACGGCCACCCCGGCGCCCTCGTGCAGATGAGCGTCTTCCGGATGGTGCCCTGGGAGCACGAGGCGTGCGACCGGCTGCCGACCCGGGGCGAGCGCCGCTCCTACCGCGCCTGGACCGACGCCTTCGCCCGCGCGCTCGGCCGCACGCCCTCCGCGATCGTGCTGCAGCCCGACGGCCCGTTCGCGCTCTGCGCGCCCGGCGGCTCGAAGGTCCCCTCCCGGCTCATCGCCTACTCCGCGAAGAAGCTCTCCGCGCTGCCGCGCACGAGCGTCTACCTCGACGCCGGCGCCGCCGACTGGCCCGCCGAGGGGCAGGGCGGCGTCGAGGAGGCGCTGAAGTTCCTGATCCCGGGAGGCGTGGAGTACACCCGCGGCGTCGCGCTGAACTCCACGCACTACTCCGCCACCGGGCTCGAGGTGCGCCGCGCCGCCGCGCTCGTCAAGGCCCTGGCCGCCCGTGGGATCCGGGGCAAGCACGCCGTCATCAACACCTCCTCCAACGGCCACCCTTTCCCCTTCGGCACCTACGACGGCAAGGACCCCGACAACGCCCGGACCTGCCGCTCGGTCGACGACACCCGCCGCTGCGTCTCGCTCGGCATCCCACCGACCTACCGGGTCGACGCCGCGAGGTGGGGGCTGCCGCGCTCCGTCGACCGCCTCGCCCGCCGCCACGTCGACGGCTACCTCTGGTTCGGGCGGCCCTGGCTCTACCGCCAGAACTCGCCGTTCGTGATGAGGCGAGCCCTCGCCGTCGTGCGTGCGAGCCCCTTCTCCTGACCCCCCGTCGGACGGGCTGGGGGCACGCGCCCCCGTGCGATGATCGTCATGCGCGCTCGACGGTCGGCGCCGGAAGGGGTTCGTCATGCAGTGGTGGGGCTGGTTGATCGTGGTGCTCGTGGTGCTCCTGGTGCTGGTCGGCGGGTTCCTCGCGATCCAGGCCCGCCGTCGTCGCGGTGGCGTCATCATCGCCTCGGGGCAGTCCGACGGCGCGGGCAAGCGCGGTCGGTCATGAGGTTGATGCGCACCTCGGAGATCGCGAAGCGTCCGGTCGTCACGATGGCCGGCGAGAACGTCGCCCAGGTCAAGGACGTCGTCTACGCCGCCGACGGCGGGTCCGTCGAAGGCTTCACCCTTGCCGGCACCGGCATCTTCTCCGGGCCCCTCAAGCAGGCGCTGTCGTGGACGTCGGTCTCCTCGCTCGGCGCCGACGCCGTGATGATCACCGACGAGGGCGTGCTCGAGCCGACCGCGACCGTCGTCGACCGGTCCCGCAGCAGCGCCGGCACCACCGGGAACGTCCTCGGCTCCCAGGTGCTCACCGACGCCGGGGTCGACCTCGGGACCGTGCACGACGTCGTCGTCTCCGTCGAGGGTGGCCAGGCCTGCGACGTCGTCGGCTACGAGATCAAGGCCTCCGACGCCCTCGCCACGCAGGGCGAGCTGGTGCTCGTCCCGCTGCCGGACACGATCGCCGCCTCCGGGGAGCACCTGATGGTGCCGGCCAGTGCCAAGGACTTCGTCGGCCACGACCTCGCCGGCTTCGGCGCGGCCGTCGAGTCGTTCCGCACCCACCTGAAGGGCGACGCGTCGTGAGGTTCTCGGAGGCGAAGAACCGCAAGGTCGTCAGCTCGAGCACGGCTGCCACCATCGGCAAGGTCAAGAGCTTCGTCGTCGATCCCGCCACCCGCTCGGTGGTCGCGGTACGCCTGAAGAAGAGCGAGGCCGGCGACATCCTGCGCTGGTCGGACATGACGGCGTTCGGCACCGACGCGGTGACCGTGACCGCGCCCGACAAGCTCGTCGAGCAGGACGAGGGCGTCGACGCCCTGACGGGCAAGGCTCACGAGGTCCTGGGCAAGCGGGTGCTGAGCTCGGCGGGCGACGAGCTCGGCGAGGTGGCCGACATCGACTTCGACCCCACGACGGGTGGCGTGGTGAGCATCCTGGTCAAGGGCAACGACGCCGTGGAGGGCGCCCGCCTGATCGGCATCGGCGCCTACGCCGTCGTCGTGCGCGGCGAGCCCGCCTGAGTCCGGTGCCCGATCCGGACCCGGGTGGCCCCGCGCTCGGCGGCCGCACCGCCCTGGTCACCGGGGTCAGTCGGCGTCGGGGGATCGGCTTCGCCGTCGCCTCGCGGCTGGCCTCGATGGGGGCCTCCCTGGTCGTGCACCACCACGCCCCGCACGACCTCGCCGAGCACGGGAGGTCGCCGACCTCGACGCGGTCCTGACCGGGCTGCGCGGCGCGCTGGTGGGCGCCGCCTCGACGTCCTGGTCTGCAACCACGCCCACGGCGGCGACGCGGTCTCGCTCACGACGATGACGCCCCAGGCGCTGGACCGCCACTGGAGCGTCAACACCCGCGCCACGCTGCTGCTCACGCAGGCCTTCGCCGCCCAGCACGACGGACGCGGTGGCGGCCGCGTCGTGTGGATGACCTCCGGTCAGGGCCACGGACCGATGAGCGACAACCTGGCCTACGCCTCGACGACGCGCCCGAGGAGCTGCTCGCTGCGTTCCCGGGGGGCCGGGCCGGCCTCCCCGAGGACCCGGCACGGCTGATCGCCTGGCTGGTCAGCGACGAGGGTGCCTGGATGGTGGGGCAGGTGCTCAGCTCCGAGGGCGGGTTCCGGCGCTGATCCCGGAGCCGCCCCCCGGGCGGGCTCGGGTGTGGTGCGGGTGGCCGGGCTCGTCGCTAGCGTCCTCGACGCCGGTTCGTGACGAGCCGGACCACCGATGCTCGAACCTCTCACCAGCAGGAGTGACGATGAAGGCAGTGACATGGCAGGGCGTGCGCGACGTCCAGGTCAGCGACGTCCCCGACCCCCGGATCGAGGACCCGACCGACGCGGTCGTGCGGATCACCTCGACCGGGTTGTGCGGCTCGGACCTGCACCTCTACGAGACGCTCGGCCCGTTCATGGGCCAGGGCAACATCCTGGGCCACGAGCCGATGGGCGTCGTCGAGGAGGTCGGGGCAGGGGTGACCCGGGTCGCGGTCGGTGACCGCGTGGTCCTCCCGTTCCAGATCTGCTGCGGGTCCTGCTACATGTGCGACCAGGGCCTGCAGACCCAGTGCGAGACCACCCAGGTGCGCGAGCAGGGGATGGGGGCCGCGCTCTACGGGTTCTCGAAGCTCTACGGCGAGGTGCCGGGCGGGCAGGCGGAGTACCTGCGCACGCCGCTGGTCGACGCCAACGCCGTCGTCGTGCCGGACGGCCCGCCCGACGACCGCTTCGTCTACCTCAGCGACGTCCTTCCGACCGCGTGGCAGTCGGTGGAGTACGCCGGCATCCCCGACGGGGGGAGCGTGACCGTGATGGGCGCGGGTCCGATCGGCGACATGGCGAGCCGGATCGCCGCCCACCGTGGTCACCGTGTCATCACCGTCGACCTCGTGCCCGAGCGGCTGGAGCGGGTGCGCGCGTACGGCGCCGAGACGATCGACCTGCGCGAGGTCGACGACCTCGGCGCGGCCGTGCGCGAGATGACGGGTGGGCGGGGCACCGACGCGGTGATCGATGCCGTCGGGATGGAGGCGCACGGCGCGCCCGCCGCCAAGGTGGTGCAGCGGCTGGCCGGGTTCCTGCCCGACGCCGTCGCCGCGCCGCTGATGAAGACCGCGGGCGTCGACCGCCTCACCGCGCTCTACAACGCGATCGACGTCGTCCGTCGTGGCGGCACCGTCTCGGTCATCGGTGTGTACGGCGGCGCGGCGGACCCGCTGCCGATGATGACGATGTTCGACAAGCAGATCCAGCTGCGGATGGGTCAGGCCAACGTGCGCCGCTGGGTCGACGACATCATGCCGCTGCTCACCGACGAGGACCCGCTCGGCGTCGACACCTTCGCCACCCACCACGTCCCGCTGAGCGAGGCGGCCCACGCCTACGAGATCTTCCAGGCCAAGCAGGACGGCTGCTGCAAGGTGGTGCTGCGTCCCTGAGGTTCCTCGGAGGCCGGACGGACGTACAGTGCGTGACTCGCGCGCCGTTGCCGCTTGCATCGCCGCAGGTCAGCGCGCTGGAGGCCGGCACGTGCCGGCCCTGATCGGGCGCACTGTACGTCCTTGCGTCGCGCTCAGCCGCTGACTCGACCTCGGCAGGGCCTGCGCCGCTGGCGACTCTCAGCAGGCCAGGTGCTCGCGCAACGCGCTCATCGCGTCGTCGACGAGGTCGGCGATCGGCCGGGCGTGGTCGCGCATCCACCGGTCGTAGGCGGCCAGTGCGAGAGCGAGCGAGACGTGGCCGACCGTCGTGGGGACGACGGAGGTCACCGCGCAGCCGAGTCGCTCGGCGACGTGCGCGGCGATCACGCCTCGCCACTCGGCGTAGCGCAGCGCCGAGTGTGCCTGGAGCTCCGGCGTCCCGAGGATCAGCGTCATCCGCTCGCGGTGGTCGGGCCGCGCGTCGCCGTCGAACTCGTTGAAGCGCACGACCCCCCGGTGCACCGACTCCCACAGGGGGACGTCGTCGGGCCCCTCGGCGAGGATCCGGCGGAAGTCGTCGAGGGTGCGGTCGAACTGGCCCCAGGGGATGTCGTTCTTGGAGGCGTAGTAGCGGAACAGCGTGCGGCGTCCGACCCCGACGGCCGCGGCGATGTCGTCGAGCGTGGTGCCGGCGAAGCCGCGCTCCGCGAACAACCCGAACGCGGCCTGCTCGATGGCCGCGTGGCTCGTGGCCACCGGTCGCCCCAGCGCGCGTGGGGCAGGGGCCGTCATGGGCGAGACCCTAGTCGCAGTCCCGGCCGCCGGACCCGGCGTGAAACCTGTCCGTCCGGGGAGGGCCTTGTGGCCACGGGTGCCACTAGTGTGATGTGGACCTCACCACATCCGAGCACCGAGGAGCACCGATGAACCCCGAGCAGACCGAGAGCACCGAGGACCTGACCGCCGAGACGCTCGTCGAGGAGGTCTCGATCGACGGCATGTGCGGCGTCTACTGATGCTCGACGAGCCCTGGACCCTGTCACCGTCGGTGGCGCTGCGCCCCGAGCCGTTCGGTGCGCTGGCCTACCACTTCGGCAACCGCAAGCTGAGCTTCCTCAAGCGGCCCGAGCTCGTGGCGGTGGTCCGGGGACTCGGCGACGCGCCTGACGTGCGCGCTGCGCTCGTCGCGGCGGGCGTCCCCGCGCACCAGCACGAGGCGTACGCCCAGGCGCTGGCCGGGCTCGCCGCCACCGACATGATCCGCCCCCGCACCTCCGAGACGGTGGGAGCCACCGCATGACCCTCGCCCCCGAGCGCCCCGTCCGCACCGCACCCGCCCGCCCGCAGGGCGGCAGCCTGGTCGAGCAGTTCGAGCACGGTCTCGACGCCCCGATCTGCCTGACCTGGGAGCTCACCTACGCGTGCAACCTCGAGTGCGCGCACTGCCTGTCCTCGAGCGGTCGCCGCGACCCCGACGAGCTCAGCACCAGCCAGTGCGAGGCCGTCATCGACGAGCTGCAGCGGATGCAGGTCTTCTACGTCAACATCGGCGGCGGCGAACCCACCATCCGCCCCGACTTCTGGCACCTCCTCGAGTACGCCGTGGCGCACGACGTGGGCGTGAAGTTCTCCACCAACGGGGTGCGGATCACCCCCGAGCGGGCGCGCTTCCTGGCCTCGACCGACTACGTCGACGTCCAGATCTCCCTCGACGGAGCGACGCCGGAGGTCAACGACTACGTGCGCGGCCCCGGCTCCTACGACATGGCGCTCACCGCCCTGGCCAACCTCCAGGACGCGGGCTTCGCCGACGCGAAGATCTCGGTCGTCTGCACCCGCGAGAACATCGGGCAGCTCGACGAGTTCAAGGCCCTCGCCGACCGCTTCGGCGCGACGCTGCGCCTGACCCGGATGCGCCCCTCGGGCCGCGGAGCCGACGTCTGGGACGAGCTGCACCCCCTGCCGCACCAGCAGCGCGAGCTCTACGACTGGCTCGTGGCCCACGGCGAGAACGTCCTCACCGGCGACTCCTTCTTCCACCTCGCGGCCTTCGGGGAGGCCCTGCCCGGGCTGAACCTGTGCGGGGCCGGACGCGTGGTCTGCCTGATCGACCCGGTCGGCGACGTCTACGCCTGCCCGTTCGCCATCCACGAGGAGTTCCTCGCCGGCAACCTGCTCGTCGACGGCGGCTTCCGGTCCGTGTGGCAGACCTCCGAGCTGTTCGCCGACCTCCGATCCCCGCAGACCGGTGGCGCGTGCACGAAGTGCCAGCACTTCGACGCCTGCCGCGGCGGCTGCATGGCCGCGAAGTTCTTCACCGGCCTGCCCCTCGACGGCCCCGACCCCGAGTGCGTCCAGGGCTACGGCGAGACCGCCCTGGCCGGCGAGCGCACCATCCCGGTGGCCAGCCAGGACCACTCCAAGGCCAACCCGACCCGCAACCAGCCGGTCATGCTCCAGCTGCTCACCCGTCGTCCCGACGGTGGTTCCGGCGCCCCGGTCTCGGCCTGCGCGGAGAGCCCGCTGGCCGGTTTCGACCCGGGCACGGCGCCCGCCGCGGCCTCGGCGTCCGGCGGCTGCGCGTGCTCGGGCGGCGGTCACTGATGGAGACCGACCTCTCCTCCCGGATGGCCAGCCTGCGCGGCAAGGTCGAGAACCCCTGGAAGCAGAACCCGTGGTTCGAGTCCGTCGCCGTCGCGCAGGAGCGCGCCCGCAAGCGTCTGCCCAGACCGGTCTACGACGCCCTGGTCGCCGGCTCCGAGCGCGGCCAGACCATCGAGGACAACCAGCGCGCGTTCGGTGAGATCGGCTTCGCCCCGCACGTGGCCGGCCACCGGCCGGAGCGCTCGATGGGGCGCACCGTCCTGGGCCAGGACGTCTCGCTGCCCGTGCTGATCAGCCCCACCGGCGTGCAGGCCGTCCATCCCGACGGCGAGGTCGCCGTCGCCCGGGCCGCAGCCTCGCGGGGCACCATCATGGGCCTGTCGAACTTCGCCTCGAAGTCGGTCGAGGAGGTCTGCGCCGTCAGCGACCAGACCTTCTTCCAGATGTACTGGACCGGAGACCGCGACGTCATGGTCCAACGCATGCAGCGTGCCGCGGACGCCGGCTCGAAGGGCCTCATCGCCACCCTGGACTGGTCGTTCTCGATGGGCCGCGACTGGGGCTCCCCGGAGATCCCCGAGAAGGTCGACCTCAAGACCATGGTGCGCATGGCGCCGTTGGTCGCGGGCAAGCCGCGGTGGTTGTGGGAGTTCGCGAGGACCGGCGCCATCCCCGACCTGACCGCGCCCAACCTCGCGCCCCCGGGCGAGACGAAGGGCCCGACGTTCTTCGGCGCCTACTACGAGTGGATGACCACCACGCCGCCGACCTGGGACGACGTGTCGTGGATGTGCGAGCAGTGGTCGCAGATCAGCGGCGGGAAGCCGTTCGTGCTCAAGGGCGTGTGTCGCGTCGACGACGCCCGACGCGCCGTCGACGCCGGCGTCGCGGGCATCTCGGTGTCCAACCACGGCGGCAACAACCTCGACGGCACCCCGGCCACCATCCGCTGCCTGCGCCCGATCGCGCAGGCCGTCGGTGGCGAGGTCGAGGTGCTCCTGGACGGCGGCGTACGCCGGGGCTCCGACGTGGTCAAGGCGCTCGCGCTCGGCGCCCGTGCGGTGATGATCGGACGGGCCTACCTGTGGGGGCTCGCGGCCAACGGCGAGCAGGGCGTCGGCAACGTGCTCGACGTGCTGCGCTCGGGCATCGACTCCGCGCTGCTCGGGATGGGGCTGTCCTCGATCGAGGAGCTCGAGGCCGACATGCTGCTGGTGCCCGAGGACTTCGACCGGGTGCTCGGCGCGACCTCCCCCCACACCGCCGGGTTCTGAGCCGTGGGGTGGGTGTGAGCCGGGCCGGTCGACTGGCCGACCTGACCTCGCCCGAGGTCGGACGCGGCACGTGCGTGCTGGTCCCCATCGGCTCGATCGAGCAGCACGGGCCGCACCTGCCCCTCGACACCGACTCCGCGATCGCCGTGGCCGTGGCGCAGGGGATCGCGGCCCGGTTGCCCGGTCCGGACGGGGTGCTGGTGGCGCCCGCGCTCGTCTACGGGTCGAGCGGCGAGCACCAGTCCTTCGCCGGCACCAGCTCGGTCGGTGCCGCCGCCGTGCGCCTCATGGTGGTCGAGCTGGTCCGCTCGTTGCGCACGTGGGCCGGGCGGGTCGTGCTCGTGAACGGTCACGGCGGCAACCTCGCGCCGCTCGACGACGCGGTGCGCCAGCTCGTCGAGGAGGGCCACGACGTCACCCGGGTCGCGTGCGCCACGGACCAGCGACAGGGGGCGGGCGACCTGCACGCGGGGCGCACCGAGACCTCGCTGATGCTGCACCTGCGGCCCAGCGCGGTGCGCCTGGACCGTGCCGAGGCGGGCGACGTGCGCCCGCTGGCGGAGATCCTGCCGCTGATGACCGCCGGTGGCGTCGCGGCCGTCTCAGCCAACGGCGTGCTCGGCGACCCCCGTGGCGCCGGCGCCGCCGAGGGCGCGGCGATCCTGGCGCGCATGGTCGAGCTCGCGCTCGCCCAGGTGCGGGCGCACGAGGTCGCGGCCCGGTGAGGGTCGCCCTCGTCACCGGCGCCGCCCGGGGCATCGGCGCCGCGGTCGCCCGCCGGCTCGCCGACGACGGGTACGCCGTCGTCGCTCTCGACGCGTGTGCCGGCCCCGACGCCACGCCGTACCCGATGCCGACGCCGGCCGACCTCGAGGCCGTCTGTGCGCCGTACGCCGACGTGGTCGCGGTCGTCGGCGACGCACGTGACGCCGACGTGCTGGTCGGGGCCGTCGCGCAGGCCGTCGAGCGGTGGGGCCGCCTCGACGTCGTCGTGGCGGGCGCGGCCGTCGTGGCCGGGGGGCAGCCGCTGTGGGAGACACCGCTCGCCACCCTCGACCTGCTCCTCGAGGCCGACGTCCGCACGGTCTGGCACGCCGCGGCCGCCGCGGTGCCCGCGATGCTGGCCGGGCCGGACCCGTCGGGGTGCCGCTTCGTGGCGCTCGCCTCGGCGGCGGGCAGCCACGGCCTGTTCCACCTCGCGGCCTACAACGTGGCCAAGCATGCGGTCGTCGGGCTGGTGAGGGGGCTGGCGGCCGACCTCGCCGGCACCGGGATCACCGCGGTCGCGGTCTCGCCCGGCTCGACCGGCACCGCGATGCTGCAGCAGACCGCCGAGCTCTACGGCACGACGACCGACGACCTCGCCGGCCACCAGCTCCTGCGCCGGGCGCTCGAGCCCGCCGAGGTGGCCGCTACGGTCGCCTTCTGCTGCAGTCGCGAGGGCGCGGCGCTCAACGGCGGCGTGGTGGCCGCGGACGGAGGCTTCGGTGGCTGAACCGACCCAGGCGACGGGTGCGCTGCACGACGCGTTCTACGTGCCGACCGACGACGGCGAGGACACGTTCGTCTCGACCGGTGCCACGGCGAGCCCGTGGGACACCTCGCTCCAGCACGGCGGCCCGCCCGCGGCGTTGCTGGCGCGAGCCGTCGAGCGCGTCCGGCCCGACGCCGCGATGCCGATCGCGAGGATCACCGTCGACATGCTCGGCGGGATCGGGCAGGGGCGGATCCGCACCGAGGCCGAGGTCGTGCGACCGGGCAGGCGCATCGAGCTGGTCGCGGCCCGGCTCTACGTCGAGGACACGCTGGCCGTGAGTGCGACCGCCTGGCGGATCCGCACCACCACCGGGTCCACGGCCGAGCACGACGACCCGGTCGTGCTCCCCGCCGTCCCCGACGAGGGGCCGTCCGGCTTCTTCGCCGGCGTCAGTGACGACTGGGGCTACGGCCGCGCCTTCGACTGGCGCTACGTCGAGGGCGGGCTGGACACCCTCGGCCCGGCCCGGGTCTGGGTGCGACCACGGATCCCGCTCGTCGCGGGCGAGGAGACCTCGCCGGTCCCGCGACTGCTCAGCGTGGCCGACTCGACCAACGGGGTCTCGGGCCGGCTGCCGCTCTCGCAGTGGTGGTTCATCCCGCCGACGGTGACGGTCACGGTGCAGCGACCGCCCGCCGGCGACTGGATGCTGCTCGACGCCGCCACCACGATCGGCCCCGACGGGGTCGGTCTGGCCCAGGGCACGATGTACGACGAGCAGGGCCTGTGCGCCGTCGTGGCGCAGCCGCTCATGGTCGCGCCACGCTGAGCCCGCCTCGCGGTGGTCGGCCGTAGGGGTGCAGGGGTGAGCAGGGCCCGACCAGGCAGGGGGCACCGTGGTATCCGCACAGCCGTGCCATCGTGTCTCGTCACCCCCAGGAGCCCCACCGTGAGCCAGGACGGATCCCCCCGCCGCGACCTGCACTCCTCGACGCCCCGTGAACGGTTCGACACCGACGGGCAGGGCGACGAGTCTCCCGACTACGACGGCCCCCGGCACCAGGTGCGACCACGCTGGTCGTGGGGCGGGCTCGCCCTGCTCGTGCTGGGGGGGATCGTGGGCGGGGTCGGCGTGGCCGTCGTGTCCGTGCCGGTGATCGTCGTCGGGGTCGCGCTCCTCCTGGCCGGCGGCGGCGCCGCGATCTACGGCGGGCTGTTCTACGACATCGAGGCCGGCTCGGGGCGGCTCAGCGACGCCAAGCGCGAGGTGCCCGGAGCGAGTGCGGTCGTGGTCGACGACGAGCTCCAGAGCGACGTGGCCCGGGAGGAGCGCAGGCTGGCGGCGATGCGCGCACGACCCGCCGTACGGCCCCCGCTGCGCCGTCCCGCTGCCGGCCTCCTGCTCCTGGTCGCGGTCTTCCTGCTGGCCACGCAGGGCGCGTTCTACGCCGACGACCCGACCGGGGGTGCGGGGACGCTGCGGGCGACGGCCGCGGCGATCGTGATCGGTCTGCCCGCGCTCTACCTCTTCCTGGTCCGGGCGTCGGTCCCGGCGTCGGCGCTGTGCCTGCTCGCCGGGGTGGGGCTGGTGGCCTCGGCCCTGCTCGCCGAGCACGCCACCGACCGCTCGCAGGTCAGCGAGCTGCTCTGCGGCGTGCTGGTCCTCCTCGCGCTGCCGCCCTGCGTGCTGCCGGTCCTGCGGCGCGCCCGCGGTGGCCACCGCGCGACCCGCGGCAGGGCCTGAGCGGCGCCCCGGTTGCCGCGGGAGGAGCGGCGGCGTACCGTCGGTTCGTCAGATGAACAACAGTTCACCTAGCGAACACCTGGAGAGCCATGACTGCCGCGTTCGTGTACGCCGCCACCCGTACCCCCTTCGGTCGCTTCGGTGGGGCCCTCGCCGAGTCCCGTCCCGACGACCTGGCCGCGGCCGCGCTGACCGGCCTGCTCGGCAAGGTCGACGGGCTCGACCCCGGCGCGATCGGTGACGTCCTCTGGGGCTGCGCGAACGGCGCCGGCGAGGACAACCGCAACGTCGCCCGGATGGCCGTGCTGCTCGCGGGTCTGCCGACGTCGGTGCCGGCGACGACGCTCAACCGGCTGTGCGGCTCGTCCCTCGACGCCGCGATGCAGGGCTCGCGCACGATCGAGACCGGTGACGCCGAGGTGGTGGTCGCCGGGGGCGTGGAGTCCATGACCCGGGCGCCCTGGGTGCTGCCCAAGCCCGCCCGCGCCTTCCCGGCCGGCAACGCCACGGCCGTCTCGACGACGCTGGGCTGGCGCCTGGTCAACGACCGGATGCCCCGCGAGTGGACGGTCTCGCTGGGCGAGGCCAACGAGCAGCTGCAGCGGAAGTTCTCGATCTCGCGCGAGCGGCAGGACGAGTTCGCAGCCCGCTCGCACAACCTCGCCGCAGCGGCGTGGGACGACGGCTTCTACGACGACCTGGTCGTCTCCGTCGAGGGTGTCGAGCTGACCCGCGACGAGGGCATCCGGCCCGGGTCGAGCGCGGAGAAGCTGGCCGGTCTCAAGCCGGCCTTCCGCGACGACGGCACGATCACGCCGGGCAACGCCAGCCCGCTCAACGACGGTGCGTCCGCCGTGCTGCTGGGCTCCGAGGCCGCCGCCGAGCGGATCGGCCGTGCGCCGATCGCCCGGGTCGCGGGCCGCGGCGCGCACGCGCTGGACCCGCAGGACTTCGGGTTCGCCCCGGTCGAGGCGGCCAACGCGGCGCTGGCGCGAGCCGGGGTCTCCTGGTCCGACGTCGGCGCGGTCGAGCTCAACGAGGCCTTCGCGGTGCAGTCCATCGCCTGCGTCGACGCCTGGGGGATCGACCCCGAGATGGTGAACGCCAAGGGCGGCGCCATCGCCATCGGCCACCCGCTGGGTGCCTCCGGCGGGCGGATCCTCGGCACCCTCGCGCACCGGCTCGCCACCTCCGGCGAGCGGTGGGGCGTGGCCGCGATCTGCATCGGCGTCGGCCAGGCCCTCGCCGTCGTGCTGGAGAACGTGACGGGCGAGGCCGCGTGAGCGCGCAGGTGCTGCGGGGCCCGGAGCGCTACGACGACGCGGTCGCCGGCACCGCCGACGGCGCGACGGTGCTCGTCGGCGGCTTCGGGCCGGCCGGGATGCCCTACGCCCTGATCGACGCCCTGCTGCGCCAGGGGGCCGGCGACCTGACCGTGGTGTCGAACAACGCCGGCAACGCCGACACCGGTCTCGCCGCCCTGATCGCGGCGGGGCGGGTGCGCAAGATGATCTGCTCGTTCCCCCGCCAGCACGACTCCTACGTCTTCGACGCGCGCTACCGCGCGGGCGAGATCGAGCTCGAGGTCGTGCCGCAGGGCAACCTGGCGGAGCGGATGCGCGCCGCCGGTGCCGGGATCGGGGCGTTCTACTGCCCCACCGGGGTCGGTACGCCGCTCGCCGAGGGCAAGGAGGTGCGCGAGATCGACGGACGCACCTACCTGCTCGAGCACCCCATCCGCGGCGACCTGGCGCTGGTGTCGGCGCACCTCGCCGACGAGCTCGGCAACCTCGTCTACCGCCGGACGGCGCGCAACTTCGGACCGGTGATGGCCACCGCCGCGACGACGGTCGCGGTCCAGGTCGACCGGGTGGTCGAGGTCGGCGGGCTCGACCCCGAGGCGGTCGTCACGCCGTGCATCTACGTCGACCGGGTCGTCGCGGACGACGACGCCACGACGGGCAGTGCCGCATGAGCCGCGGCAAGGACGAGATCGCCGCCGCGATCGCGGCCGACATCCCGCACGGGTCCTTCGTCAACCTGGGGATCGGCCAGCCGACCATGGTCGCCGACCACCTCACGCCCGGCTCGGGCGTGGTGCTGCACACCGAGAACGGCCTGCTCAACATGGGCCCGCTCGCGACCGGCGACGACGTCGACCTCGACCTCACCAACGCAGGCAAGCAGCCGGTCACCGCGCTGCCGGGGGCGTCGTACTTCCACCAGGCCGACTCCTTCGCCATGATGCGCGGCGGCCACCTCGACGTCTGCGTGCTCGGTGCGTTCCAGGTCTCGGCCGCCGGCGACCTGGCCAACTGGCACACCGGCGAGGACGACGCGATCCCGGCCGTGGGTGGCGCGATGGACCTCGCGGTCGGCGCGAAGCGGGTCTTCGTGATGATGACGCTGCTGGCCAAGGACGGCTCGGCCAAGCTGGTCGAGGAGTGCACCTACCCGCTGACCGGCACGGGCTGCGTCGATCGCGTCTACACCGACCTGGCGACCTTCGAGGTCGCCGCGGGGGAGTCGGGTCGCGAGGTGCGGGTGCTGGCGACGTACGGCGTCACCGTCGAGGAGCTCGCTGACCTGCTCGGGCTGGGCCTGGTCGACGCCACGACCGAGCCGGGCGATGGCTGAGGAGTTCGTCCGGTCGTTGGCCCGGGGCCTCGAGGTCATCTGCGCCTTCGACGCCGAGCACCCCTCGCAGACGCTGAGCGAGGTCGCGGGACGCACCGGGCTGGGGCGAGCGACCGCACGGCGGTTCCTGCACACGTTGGTCGAGCTCGGCTACGTCCGGTGCGACGACCGGCACTTCACGTTGACCCCGCAGGTGCTGCGGCTCGGGACGGCGTACCTCTCGGGCCTCGACCTGGCCCAGGTCGCGCAGCCCCACCTCGAGCGGCTCTCGGCGCAGCTGGGGGAGTCGACGTCGGCGGCGGTCCTCGACGGCACCGAGATCGTCTACGTCGCCCGCGTCGCGAAGCGGCGGATCATGTCGGTCGGGATCACCGTCGGCACGAGGTTCCCGGCGACGGCCACGTCGATGGGGCGGGTGCTGCTCTCCGCGGCCGGACCGGAGTGCCTGGACCGGGCGCTCGCGGGGGGACTCGAGCCGCTGACGCCGCTCACGCTGACCGATCCCGACGCCGTACGTCGCCAGGTCGCCCTCGCCGGTGAGCAGGGCTGGGCGCTGGTGGACCAGGAGCTCGAGGTCGGGCTCCGCTCCCTCGCCGTTCCCGTGCGGGGGTCCTCAGGCGACGTCGTCGCCGCCCTCAACGTCTCGTCGTCCTCGCCCCCGGCCGACCTCGACGCGGCGGTCGCCGCGCTCCGCGCGACCGCCGCCGCCGTCGAGGCCGACCTCCGCCTGACGGCTGGCTGACCTCGTAGCGTGTCGGCCATGACGAGCACCCGGACCGGAACGATGGCCACCGACCGCCCCGAGCGGTACGCCAAGCAGCTGCTCAGCCACTGGTCCGAGCGCGGGCCGGTCACCGAGGAGGACGGCGTCAACGTCCAGCGCTGGGCCGATGGCCAGGTCATCAGGCTGCGACCGGTCGAGGGGGCCCTCGAGCTCGAGGTCTCGGTCGAGGGCGACGACGCCACCGGGTTCGCCGACGTCGTCGCCCGCCACCTCGAGCGCTTCGGCGCGCGTGACGAGCTCCAGGTCGTCTGGGTCGACTGACCCCGGTCAGCGTCGGTGTGGACAACATCGAGCGCTCGAACTGGTGTTCCTATATCATAGGTTCATGATCACCACCGCACCCAGCGACGAGACCCGCCAGGGTCTGCTCGGTGCGCTGCGCACGTGGGAGGCCGGGATCCGGGCCGCGGAGGTCGCGAAGATCCAGGTCGCCCTGGAGTGGGCGATCGCCCACGAGGTGATGTCGCTGGACGACGCGTCGTTCCACGCCGGGTTCGGTGAGCACGGGCTGACGCTCGCGGGTCCGGGTGCGCCGCTGATCGGGGAAGCGGCGGTGACCGAGCTCGCAGTCGCGTTGGGTCTGTCGACGGACGGTGGGAAGCGGTACCTCGGGGTGATCCTGGAGGTCCGCTACCGCCTCCCACGGCTGTGGGAGGCGGTCCTGTCCGGGCGGTGTGCATGGTGGCGCGCGGCCAAGGTCGCCGAGGCGACGATGATCTTGTGTGAGGAAGGGGCCGAGCACGTCGACGTCCACGTCAACGGGTTCACCCACGCGGTCTCCAACGCCCAGCTCGACCGCGTCGTCGCGACCGCGTTGGCGCGGTGGCAGCCCGAGGAGGCTGAGGCCCGGCGGAAGTCCGCGGCCGAGAAGCGGGGGGTGAACATCCACCTCCGCGAGCAGGGCGGTGACCTCTCCGGCACCGTGGAGTTCGACGGCACCCTCGACGCTGCGGACGCTCTGGACCTCGAGACCGCGCTGCAGGACCGCGCCCACGAGCTGAAGCTCCTCGGCTCGACCGACACCCTGCCCGTCCGCCGGGCGGCCGCCCTGGGTGACCTCGCGCGACTCCAGTCCACGCTGACGCTGACCGACGCGGAGTGTGTCGACGAGGACGGCAAGGCAGTCCGGCTGCCGGAGCGGCGTGCGGTCGTGCTCTACGCCCACGTCGCGCAGGCAGCGGTCACCGGGTTCGGCTACGACGCCGCCCAGCACGGGGTCGCGACGTTGACCAACACCCACCGGCCGGTCATGGCCGAGCAGGTCCGGGCCTGGTGCCGCACCGCCGGCAACCTCACCGTCCGCCCGGTGATCGACCTGAACGCCCACTTGCACGTCGACTCGTACGAGTCCACCGGGGACCTGCGCGAGCAGACCGCCCTGCGGGACCAGACGTGTGTGTTCCCGCGGTGCACCCGACCGGCCAAGAGCTGCGATCACGAGCACTGCGTCCCGTTCCCGCAAGGGTTGACGTGCTCGTCGAACCAGGCGCCGATGTGTCGCCGGCACCACCGGCACAAGACCCACCTCGGCTGGACCTACGAGACCCTCACCCCCGGGGTCTACCTCTGGACCAGCCCCCACGGACTCAAGACCCTCCGCATGCCCGAAGGCACCTTCGACGTCAGCGAAGCTCCGCCTGTGGCACCCGAGCCTTCACCGTTGGAGTACTCCATCGCACCGCCTCCGAAACGACGCCCTCCCTCGATGATGGTCGGCCCACCACCCGACCCCGAAGCACCACCCGACCCACCACGCGTCGAGACACCACCACCCTTCTGACCCCGCAGCCCGCCAGCAGGCCGCGAGCAGCCGCAGCCCCGCCACAGCGCCACCGCGACGGGGCCACCGGCATGCCCGAGGTGCTGGAACGGGCTCTCGGTCGGCCGGGTCCTGCGAGAGTGCCGCCATGGCAGTGACCCCGTCGACGTCGACTGGCCCCTCTTCGACCTCCGCCTGCGGTGCGGCGACGTCGAGCTGCGACCGGTCCGGGAGTCGGATCTCGCGGGACTGGCCGCGATGCTCCCTGGCGACTACGAGCACGACCCGCGCGCCGAGGTCCTTCCCGGCGCAGGTGGCCTCGAGGAGCATCGACGTCGTCTCGTGCTGCGTGACTACTGGCGTTCCATGGGGACCTGGTCGCCGGCGTCGTGGTCCCTCGGCTTCGTCGTCGAGCAGGCTGGGTCCGTGCTCGGCGTGCAGTCGCTGGAGGCAGACGACTTCGCCGTGCTCGCCACCGTCGACTCCGGGTCCTGGCTCGCGCAGCACGCCCGCGGGCGCGGGCTGGCGACGTCGATGCGGACGGCGGTGCTCGCGCTGGCCTTCGACCACCTCGGCGCCCGAGTCGCGATCAGCTCGGCCCGCTCGGACAACGCGGCGTCGCTCGCGGTCTCCCGCCGGTTCGGCTACGTCGACAACGGGATCAGCCTGAACGCCTCCGGGCTCGGTGCGAGCGTCCACACGAGGGAGTGCAGCGGATGCTCCCGCTCTTCGGGTCGTAGAGCTCCGCGCACCCTTGCCGTGCAAGGTACCGAGGGTCTACCTTGTGACGCATGACAGCAGGGCCACCCGATCTCACCCAGCTGCGGCGCGGCGCGCTGCAGTACTGCGTGCTGGCTCTGCTCGAGCCGGGGGAGCGCTACGGCTACGACCTCGTCATCGAGCTCGCCGACGTCGGCCTGCTGGGCAGTGAGGGAACGATGTACCCCCTGCTGAGCCGGCTGCGCAAGGACGAGCTCGTCGAGACCACGTGGCAGGAGTCGCCGAGCGGACCGCCCCGTCGCTACTACGTCCTCACCCCGCTCGGCAAGCACGCCCTCGAGCAGTTCCGGGGCGCCTGGAGCGACTTCAAGAACGCCGTGGACCACACCCTGGAAGGACGGGACTCATGACCGACGCCGGCACCACCCACCCGCTCGTGACGGACTACCTCGACCGGCTGCGCCACGAGGCCCGCCGCCTGCCCGACGACCAGGCCCGTGAGCTGATCGCGGACATCACCGAGCACCTCGAGGTCGGTCTCGAGGCCGACCCCGGTGAGGCCGAGGTCCGCAACGCCCTCGACCGGCTCGGCACGCCGACCGAGCTCGTCGACGCCGCTGGCGGTACGCCGTCCGCGCCGGCCGGGCCCGCCTCGGCGACCTCCCGATCGCGCAAGGTCGAGATCGGCGCGATCGTCGCGCTGGTCGGCGCTGAGCTGCTCGTCATCCTGCTCCCGCTGGCCGCCCTGCTCTGGATCGTCGGTGTCGTGCTGCTGGTCGTCGCCCAGAGCTGGACCGGGCAGCAGAAGCTGCGGGGCTTCCTGTCGTTGGCCACCGGGTTCCCGCTGGTGCTGCTCGTCCTGAGCATCGCGCTGGCTGGCGGCAGCTCCGAGACCTGCACGAGCAGCCCGGTCCCAGCAGGTCGCGGTGCGGCTCCTGCGCCTGCCGACATCACCTGCACCTCCAGCTCGACGGGCGCGCCGACCTGGGTCGCCGTCGCCGTCCTGGTCGCGCTCGGCATCTACCTGGTCTGGCAGGTCCTCAGCGTGCGCGCCCTCCTGCGCGCCCCTCAGGCGACGAAGTCGTCCCAGTTGTCGGCGAGGTAGTCGATGAACGCCGGGCCCACCGACTCGGCGGCCAGGTGCTCGCGCGAGACCGGGTGCTGCGTCGCGGCGAAGTGGGCGTCGGCCCCGGCCCGGGCGGCGAAGTCGTGGTGCACGATCGCGCCCGTCCCGACGAGCGTGAAGTCCGCGCCCTGCTCGCGGCACCACGCCGCGTCCGCGGCGGAGTAGATCTTGCCCGCCACCCCGACCCGTACGCCGTGGCGCGGCACGTCGACCACGTGGTCGATCAGCCGGCCGCTGAACGCGTCCGACTCGTGGGGCTCCTTGCGCACGTCCCACATCGACACGTCGAGGTAGTCCAGCTCGCCCGAGGCCATCACCTGCGCGGCGACCTCGCGGAACTCGCCGAGCGCGATCCCCATCCGCTCCGGCGTCAGGCGCAGCCCGACCTGGAAGTCCGGACCGGTCGCGCCGCGCACGCCGGCCAGGACCTCGCGCAGGAAGCGCGACCGGTCCTCCAGCGACCCGCCGTACCCGTCCGTGCGCTGGTTGGAGCGTCCGTCGAGGAACTGCCCGATCAGGTAGCCGTGCGCCCCGTGCAGCTCGACCCCGTCGAAGCCCGCGGCCTCGGCCCGCACCGCGCCGGCGGTGAAGTCGGCCACGGCCTGCTGGACCTCGTCGGTGCTCAGCGCGGTGGCGCCGGTCGACTCGTCGTCCCACGGCGCGCGCACCGGGACGCCCGACACCTCCGCGCTGGCCCGGCGCCCGCCGTGGTGCAGCTGCACCGAGCTCACCGCGCCGGCCGAGCGCAGCTCCTCGGCGAGCCGCCGCAGCCCCGGCACGTGCTCGTCCCGACTGATCCCGAGCTGGCCGCCCCACGCCTTGCCGGCCTGGCTGACGTAGGTCGCGCACGTCATCACCAGCCCGAAACCGCCCTCGGCGCGGGCCACGAGCCAGCGACGCTCGTCGTCGGAGAGCGTGCCGTCGGCGTGCGACTGCTTGTTGGTCAGGGGGGCCAGCGCGTAGTGGTTGGACCACGCGGGCCCGCGGGGGAGCGTCAGATCGGTCGAGGCCATGCGACCAGTCAACCCGCCAGCGTGAGCGCGCGACCCACACCCCCCGCCGCCACCTGCAGGGCCGCGACGAGCCGCGCTCGCTGCGTGCGGAGCGAGGGGACGACGACGCCGAGCGCCGCGACGACCTCGCCGTGCCCCGTGTCCTGACCGCCGCGACGCACGGGGACCGCGACCGAGCAGGCGCCGAGGCTCATCTCCTCGCTGGTGGTGGCCCAGCCGTCACGCACCACGCGGTCGAGCTGACGGCGCAGCGTGCCCGGCTGCGTGACCGTGTACGCCGTGACGCGGGCGAGCTCGCCCAGCACCTGGCCGCGGACGTCGTCCGGGGCGTGCGCCAGCAGCACCTTGCCCACGCCCGTGGCGTGCAGGGGCAGCCGCGACCCGACCGTGCTGACCACGGGCACGGAGGTGTTGCCCCGCAGCCGGTCGAGGTAGAGCGCCTCGTGGCCGTCGCGCACCGCGAGGTGCACGGTGGCGCGCGTCGCGGCGTACAGGTCGTGCAGGAACGGCGAGGCGGTCTCGACGAGGTCCGCGTTCACCGGGGCGAGCAGCCCGACGTCCCACAGGCGCCGGCCCACGACGTAGGCCCCGCCGTCGGCCTCGCGGGCCAGCGCACCCCACGCGACGAGCTCGGCGACCAGCCGGTGCGCGGTGCTCAGCGGTACGCCGGCCCGCGCCGCGAGCTCGCTCAGCCCCAGCCGCCGGTGCGTGTCGTCGAAGGCGCCGAGCAGGGCCAGCGCGCGACTCGTCACGCTCGGCCCCGGCACCCGCCCACCGTGCCACCGACTTCCGTCGAGCGGAAGTCCTCGCTCGACCCACCCGCACGGACCGGACACCATCGGACCATGCCCGACCCCCTCCGCACGCACGTCCCCGTCGCGATCGTCGGCGCCGGCCCGGCCGGGCTGATGCTGGCCCACCTGCTCGGCCGCGCCGGCGTCGAGACCCTCGCCGTCGACCTGCGCACCCGCCACGACATCGAGACCACCCACCGCGCCGGCATCCTCGAGCCCGACAGCGTGCGGATGCTCGTCGAGTCCGGCGTCTCCGACCGGGTCCTGCGCGACGGCGACGAGCACGAGGGCATCGACCTCGCCTTCGGCGGCGGCTCGCACCGCATCGACTTCACCGCCCTCGTCGGCACCTCGGTGCACCTCTACCCCCAGACCGACGTCTTCATCGACCTCGCCGCGGCCCGTGACCGCGACGACGGCCAGGACGGCGGCTCGGTGCGCTACGGCGTCGTCGACGTCGACGTCGACGACCTCACCGGCGACCAGCCCGTCCTGCGCTTCACCGACGCCGACGGCGTCCTCCACGAGGTCACCTGCGACTACCTCGTCGGCGCCGACGGCTCGCGCTCCCTGTGCCGTCGTGCGGTGCCGCAGGACCGGCGGCGCCAGTTCGTCCGCGAGTACCCGTTCGCCTGGTTCGGCATCCTCGCCGAGGCCCCGCCCAGCGCGCCCGAGCTGGTCTACAACCACTCCGAGGCCGGGTTCGCGCTGATCAGCCAGCGCACGCCCGACCTGCAGCGCATGTACTTCCAGTGCGAGGCCACCGAGGACCCCGACACCTGGTCCGACGACCGGATCTGGGCGGCCCTCGACGCCCGCGTCGGGCCCAACGGCATCGCGCTCGAGCAGGGGCCGATCGCCTCCCGCTCGGTCCTGCCGTTCCGCTCGTTCGTCCAGGAGCCGCTGCGCCACGGCCGCATGGTGCTGGTCGGCGACGCCGGCCACACCGTGCCGCCCACCGGCGCCAAGGGCCTCAACCTCGCGCTCGCCGACGTCCGCGTCCTCGCGCCCGTGCTCGAGCGGGCGGTGCGCGAGAAGGCACCGGACCGGCTCGACGACTACACCGCACAGGCCCTCGACCGGGTGTGGCGCACCCAGCACTTCTCGTACTGGATGACGACCATGCTGCACGCGCTGCCCGACGCCACCCCCTTCGACGTACGCCGCCAGGAGGGCGAGCTGGCCTCCGTCGTCTCCTCGACCGCCGGCTCGACCTGGCTGGCCGAGGCCTACACGGGGTGGTCGGCATGAGCGGGGCGGCGCCGGCCGAGACGACCCAGGCCGACATCGACTTCGAGATCGCCGAGCAGGCCGCGGCGTACGCCGACCGCGGCGACGCGCCCCCCGAGCAGCACCCCCGACGGCACTACCCGCCGTACCGCTCCAGCCTGCTGCGCTCCCCGACCAAGGACCCCGTGCAGGTCGACCCCGAGGGCGTGGAGCGGTGGGCGCCGTGCTTCGGCGAGCGCGACGTCGACCCCCTCGAGGCCGACCTGACCATCCAGCACAGCGGGGCGCCGATCGGCGAGAAGATGGTCGTCACCGGTCGAGTGCTCGACGGTGACGGCCGGCCCGTGCGCCGCCAGCTCGTCGAGGTCTGGCAGGCCAACGCGGCCGGGCGCTACGTCCACCAGCGCGACCAGCACCCCGCCCCGCTGGACCCGCACTTCACCGGGGTCGGCCGCTGCCTGACCGACGACGACGGCGGCTACCGCTTCACCACGGTCAAGCCCGGGCCCTACCCGTGGAAGAACCACCGCAACGCCTGGCGGCCCGCCCACCTCCACTTCTCGCTCTTCGGCACCGACTTCACCCAGCGCCTGATCACCCAGATGTACTTCCCGGGTGACCCGCTCCTCGCCCTCGACCCGATCTACCAGGCCGTCGTCGACCCGGCGGCGCGCGAGCGGCTGGTCGCGACCTACGACCACGACCTGACCCAGCCCGAGCTGATGACCGGCTACCGCTGGGACATCGTGCTCTCCGGCAGCCATCGCTCGGTGCGCGAGGACGACCTGACCACGGAGGTCACCCGGTGAGCGAGCTGATGCCGACCCCCGGGCAGACGATCGGCCCGTTCTTCCACGACGCCCTGCCCTACGCCGGCGACCGCGAGGTCGTCGCACCCGGCCGGGCCGACGCCGTACGGTTGCGCGGGGTGGTCCGCGACGGCGCCGGTGAGCCCGTCCCGGACGCGCTGGTCGAGACCTGGCAGACCGGCCCCGCGGGCGACGTCGTCCAGGAGCCGGGGTCCCTGCACCGCGACGGCCACCGGTTCACCGGGTTCGGTCGCGCCGCGACCGACCGCAGCGGCGAGTACGTCGTCACCACGCTCCGGCCGGGCCCGCACGCGCCGGGCACCGCCGCCTTCTTCGTCGTCACCGTCTTCGCCCGCGGGCTGCTGCACCGGCTGGTCACCCGGGCCTACCTCCCCGACGGTGCGGGCAACGACGCGGCAGCCCTCGAGCAGGACGTCCTGCTCTCCTCGGTCGACCCCACCCGCCGGGCGACCCTGCTCGCGCTCGCCGAGGACCGCGGCTACCGCTTCGACGTCCACCTCGCCGGGGAGCAGGAGACGGTCTTCCTGACCTACCCGCGCACGCCGTACGGCGGGTGAGGCGCCGCGTGCGCGTCCCCGCCCCCGTAGCCTCGCCCCTGTGAGCGACCTGCTGTGGCCCGGTGACCACCGTGCGGACGGCGTGCTGGACGACGCGGCGGTCCTGGCCTCGATGGTGCGGGTGGAGGAGGTCTGGCTGGCCGCCCTCGTGGCCCACGACGTCGCACCGGCGGCGGCGGCCCTGCCCGCCGGGAGGCTCGAGGGGCTCCTGGTGGGCGGGGACCTCGACCGCGTCTCCCGCGGCGCCGAGGCGTCGGGCAACCCGGTCGTGGGCCTGGTCGCGCTGCTGCGCGAACGACTCGGGGCCGCCGGCGAACCGACGGCGTCCCGGTGGCTCCACCGGGGCCTGACCAGCCAGGACGTCCTGGACACCGCGCTCGTGCTCGGCCTGCGTGAGGCGGTCCGCCGGGTGCTGGTCGAGCTCGACCGGCAGGTCGGGGCCGTCGCCCGACTCGCCGTCGAGCACCGCGACACCGTCATGGCCGGGCGCACCCTGACCCAGCACGCGGTGCCGACCACGTTCGGGCTGGTGGCGTCCGGCTGGCTCGGGTCGCTGCTCGACGCCCGCGAGGAGCTCGACGCGCTCGGCTGGCCGGTGCAGGTCGGCGGGGCGGCGGGCACGCTGGCCGGGCCGGTCGAGCTCGCCGGGGCCGAGGGCGCGCGACGGTGCGTGCGCACCCTCACCGACGAGCTGCGTCTGCAGCCCGCCTTCCCGTGGCACACGGCTCGACGGCCGCTGACCCGCGCCGCGGACGCCCTCGTCGCGCTCACCGACGCCTGGGGTCACCTCGCTGGTGACGTCCTCCTCCTCGCACGCCCCGAGGTGGGTGAGCTGACGGAGTCCTCGGGTGGAGGCTCGTCGACCATGCCCGGCAAGGCCAACCCCGTCCGCAGCCTGCTCCTGCGCCGAGCGGCCCTCGACGCCCCCGCACGCGCCGCCACGCTGCACCTCGCCGCCGCTGACCAGGTCGACCAGCGAGCACCCGGCGCCTGGCAGGTCGAGTGGGACGCCCTTCGGGCGCTCGCCCGCCACGCGGTCACGGCGGCCGGACAGGCCACGGAGCTCGTCGAGGGGCTCGAGGTGCATGTCGAGGTGATGCGCGCCCGGGCCCTCGAGGCCGCGGAGACGCTGAACGCCGAGCAGCGTTCGATGCGTCAGGTCGCCGGCCTCCCGGCCCTCGACGCCGTGGCCGACCCGTCGGCGTACCTCGGCCTGGCCGGCGAGCTCGTCGACGCCGTGGTCGCCCGCTCCGGTCACGTCCCGCACCCGCCACCACCCCCGCCCCCGCACCAGGAGGTCTCATGACCATCGCCGTCCGTTTCGGTCGCGGCAGCGCGTCCGACAAGCCCCTGCTCGTGCTCGGCCCCTCGCTCGGCACGTCGGCCAGCACGCTCTGGTCGGCGGCCGCCGAGCCGCTGACCGAGCACTTCACGATGTTGGCCTGGGAGCTGCCCGGGCACGGGCTGGACCGCTCCCGGCCCACCGCGCCCCTCACCATGGGCGAGCTCGCCGCCGGGGTGCTCGCGATGGTCGACGAGGTCGGCGCGAGCTCGTTCTACTACGCCGGCGACTCGGTCGGCGGGGCCGTCGGTCTGCAGCTGCTCCTCGACGCCCCCGACCGGGTCCTGGGCGCCGCCCTGATCTGCACCGGCGCCCGGATCGGCACGGCCGAGGGCTGGCAGGAGCGCATCGGGACCGTCCGGACCGACGGCACGGCGGCCCTCGTCGCGTCCTCTGCGCAGCGCTGGTTCGCTCCCGGCTTCGTCGACCGGGAGCCGGGCCGGGCCGACGACCTGCTCGACGCCCTCGCCGGGGCCACCGACGAGGGGTACGCCGCGGTGTGCGGCGCGCTGGCCGGCTTCGACGTGCGCGACCGGCTCGGCGAGATCCGCGCCCCCGTGCTGGCCCTCGCCGGTGCGCACGACGTGTCGACGCCGACGGAGCTCCTGCGCGAGGTCGCCGACGGCGTCGGCGACGGCACGCTGCGGGTGCTCGACGATGTCGCGCACCTCGCGCCCGCGGAGGCCCCGCGGCAGGTGGCCGCCCTGGTGGCCCACCACCTCCTCGGCGTACCGGTGGAGGACGAGCCCGGCCGGCCTGCGCCGGGCGCCGAGACCGCGGACCGGTTCGCGGCCGGCATGGTCGTGCGCCGAGAGGTCCTCGGCGACGCCCACGTCGACCGGGCCCTGGCCTCGACGACGCCGCTGACGTCGGACTTCCAGGACCTCATCACCACCTACGCCTGGGGAGGCGTCTGGACCCGCGACGGCCTCGACCGGCGCAGCCGCTCGATGATCACGATCACTGCGATGGTCGCGCTCGGTCACGCCGAGGAGCTGGCCCTGCACGTGCGCGCGGCCCGGACCAACGGCCTCACCGACGACGAGATCGCCGAGGTCATCCTGCACAGCGCGATCTACTGCGGTGTCCCGGCGGCCAACAAGGCCTTCGCCGTCGCGCAGCGCGTGCTCGACGAGCTCGACGGCTGAACGCCGGTCGAGCCAACCGGCCGACCGGGGATGTCCACCCGCGGGCCCGTGCCCGACGACCAGGCCTCGCCCGGGCTCAGCGCAGGGCCATCGAGCCCGAGGTCGGCGAGCTGAACGGCAGGGCGGCGTGCTCGGCGAGACGCTCGTCGAACATGGCTGCGACGTCGCCGGGCCAGGCGGCCGTGCGGCGCGAGTCCATCGAGACGTGCAGGAAGATCTCCTCCATCACGTAGCTCAGTCGCCGGTGGGTGTCGTCGAGCAGGTAGACCAGGACGTGCATCGCCCGCTCCGAGCGGCCCACGAGCCGGACCCGCACCGAGATCTGGTCGCCGGTGCGCAGCTCGGCCAGGTAGAGCATGTGGTGCTCGGCCGAGAAGATGCCGGACCCGGCGATGTTGGGCCACTGCTGCGGGATCCCGCAGTCGACCAGCGACTCGTCGAGACCCTCGCTGGCGATGCCGACGTAGTGGCGGATGTTGAGGTGGCCGTTGACGTCCTCGAAGGCGGCCGGCACGGACTGCTCGCTGTAGGCCGGCAGCGCGACGAGGTCGGCGTAGGTCGGCTGGGCGCTGGTGCTGGTCGAGCTGCTCGCGGAGGTCACGGTGGGAACCCTAGGCGCTCCGCGGCGCTCACGTCTCCTCGGCCCGCGGTCCTGAGACGCGACGAGCCCGCGATCAGGAGGCCACCATGGCGACCGCACCGAGCGTCGAGCCGCCCGCGGACTCGCGGGTGACCGCCTCGGCCTCGGCAGCGGGGGTTGCCTCGGTGTCCTCGCTCGTGTCGAGGTCCTCGGGCAGCACCCCGCCCAGACCGTTCGTCATGCCCCAGGCCACGGCCTGGGCGCGCCGCTCGACGTCGATCTTGCGGTAGGCCTGACGGATGTAGGTCTTGATCGAGTTGATGCTCAGCGTCAGCTGCTCACCGATCTCGGCGTTGGTCAGGCCGTTGGTGATCAGCGTGAGGATCTCGTGCTCGCGTCGGGTCAGGCGCAGTCCCGAGGGGGTCTGGGGGTGCAGCGTGGTGCCGGGGCGCATCTGGCGCGGCTCGGCGACGACGACCTCGGGCTGCTCGTCGGCGGCTGCCGCGGCCGCGGCCACCTCGTCCTCGCCGGGTGTCGTCGGGAGATCGGTCGCCCGTCCGCTCACGAGGTCCTCCAGCGTGGAGACGAGCTGGGAGGCGGTCATCCGCTTGGAGAGGTAGGGGCGTGCCGTCGAGGTCGGCAGCTGGTCGGCGGGCGCCCAGCTCCAGACCGCGCAGACACCCTCGCTGGCCTGCTGGAGGTCGCGGAGCATCGCGGAGCCGAAGTGCGACTGGGCGACGGGCTCGTAGAGGACGACGTCGATGTCGCAGGCTCGGGCCAGTGCGGTGCGCTGGTCGAGCAGCTCGACGCGGTCGGCGTAGGGCGCGAGCAGGCACTCGAGTCCGGACACGGACAGGTCGTGGTCGTCGACGAGGGCGAGGGTCAACGGGTGCTTGGGGGAGGGGGTGCTGGTCATGGCGGGGGTCTCTTTCTCGAAGGTGCGCGTCAGGACGCCGTGTGGGCGGTGATGTCGATGGGGGGCCGGGCCTCGGCGAGCGCGTCGCGGCTGCCGTCCGGCAGGGCCGGGAGCAGGTCGGCGACCACGGCGTCGAGCAGGGCGTGCAGCAGGGCCGGTCGGACGCGGGTCCGGGTGGCCTCGGCGACCAGCACCGCGAGGTCGCGACGCAGCTCGGCGACCTCCCGGGCGTCGAGGTCGCACAGGGGCAGCGAGAGGCGGGCGAGGTGGGCGAAGTACACCAGCGAGCTCGCCTGGTGCCCGTCCTCGGCCTCGGAGAGGTCGACCGACATGTCGGTCGGGTCCACGAGGTCGTCGACCTCGTCCCCGGTCGGGACGGAGTGGAGCAGGGGCGACACGAGGCATCGTCCTTTCGATCGGGTCGTCGACGCTCGTCCGAGCGCCGCACACCTGGCCAGTACCCCGGTGACGCTGTCTCAATCACCGATCACGTGAACAGTTTGTCCAAGATTTGCGGGAATCTTGTTGAGGTTCGTGTACAACCCCAGGATCGGGAGCGTGCGGCACGGCCCAACCCAGCCCCCGGAGGCGGGTCCGGCGTCTCGCGGAGTCGCACCCATCCCGAGATCTGGGGGGAGGGCGTCGCCCGGATCGGGCCGCGGCCGGGCCGGAGGATCAGCCGACCTCGCCGAGCGAGAGCCGTAGGCCGGTCAGCAGCCGGTGCAGCAGCCGCGAGACCTGCACCTGCGTCATCGAGAGCCGCTCCGCGATCTCGCGCTGCGAGAGCTCCTCGACGAAACGCCAGCGCAGCGCCAGGCGCTCGTGCTCGGCCATCAGGCGCACCAGGGGCGCGAGCATCGCGCGCGCCTCGACGGCGTCCAGGTCCTCCGCGCCGGTGGCGGGCAGTCCGGGCTCGACCGCCTCGAAGGCGCGGTCCAGGGAGAGGGCGGTGTAGGAGGCCTTGGCCGCGAGCGCCTCGCGCACGACCTCGACGGACTCGTCGACCTTGTCGGCGAGATCGGCGAGGGAGGCGTCGTCGTAGTGGTCGCGCTCCAGCCCGCCGCCCATGATGAGCGAGTGCGCCCGCTGGACCTCCCGCGGTGGGCGGATGGTCCAGCCCTGGTCGCGGAAGTGGTGGCGGATCTCGCCCTGGATGCAGGGCACCGCGTAGGAGAGCAGGTCCCCGCCCCTGACCGCGTCGAACGTGGACACCGAGCGCACGAGCGCGAGGTAGGCGACCTGCGTGAGGTCCTCGAGCGCGATCCCCTTGTGCGCGTAGCGTCGGGCGACGGCCTCGGCCACCTGCATGTTGAGCTCGACGACCTCCGCGAGCAGGGCGCGCTGGTCCTGCGGGGTGCCCTGCTGGGCGCGCTCCAGCAGCTGCGCGGTCCGCTGCGAGCGCTCGGCGTCGGCGAACCGGCGGCGCGAGTCTGGACAAGCGTGTGCCACAGCGGTCTCGTCCGTGGACCCGGAAGCGGCGTGAACGCTCATGCTCGACATCAGCCCTTGCCCTCCACAGACCTGCACAGTTGTTGTTGAAGTTCCTGTACAAGATTGCACAGGAACTTCTACAGATCCACTCCGGGAGCGTTTTCCACCCCTGGGGGTGACCTCGCTCGAGTCCGTGGGGAAGAGCCCGGATCCGGCTGGCGGTGCGGGATCGGCCGGCCGGCGGTGGCAGGACCGGGGGGCGATAGCCTGCCCCCATGCTCCGGAGCGCGGGGGCCGGGCGCGGCACCGCCTTCGAGTCGGTGCTGCTCGGGGCCTCAGACCAGTCGCCCCGGCGGCTGCGCGTGCGGGTGCAGATCCTGCTGACCGCGATGCTGGTCAGCACCCACCTCGTCGGCGCCGCCGTGGTCGTCGTGCTCTCGACCCTCGTGGTCCGCCCCACCGAGCTCACCCGTGCCTCGACCGTCGCGCTGGCGATCGCGGTCCCGGTCTACGTCGTGCTCGCCGTCACCGTCGGGGTCGTCTCCGCCACGGTGGTGGGGCTGCGTACGCTGCGCTGGGCCAGCCGGGGCGAGGAGCCGACCCCGCGCGAGCGGCGTACGACGTTGCGACTGCCGTGGCGGCTGACGCTGATCCAGGCCGGGCTCTGGGCCGGCGCCCTGGTGCTGTTCACCCTGCTGGCAGTGCTCTACCAGCCCGATCGGGTGCTCAGCACCTCGTTCACCATCGGGATCGCCGGTCTCGTGGTCAGCGCCGTGGCCTACCTGCTCAGCGAGTTCGGCCTGCGCCCGGTCGCGGCGAGGGCGCTCTCGGGCGAGATGCTGCGCGACGGTCACGGCCTGGTCGGCGTACGCCGCCGCCTGGTGGTCTTCTGGGCCATCGGGACGGGCGCCCCGGTGATGGGGCTGGTGGTCGCGGCGCTGGTCTTCCTCGCCGACGACCAGCTCAGCGCGACACGGTTCTCGGGCATCGTGCTGGCGCTCGCCGGCGTCGTGCTCGTCTTCGGGCTGCTCGTGACCGTGCTGAGCATCCGGGCCGTCGTCGCACCGATCACCTCGGTGCGGCGTGCCCTGCTCCGGGTCGGTGAGGGCGACCTCGAGACCGAGATCTCCGTCTACGACGGCACCGAGCTCGGTCTGCTCCAGGCCGGGTTCAACGAGATGGTGCGCGGCCTGCGGGAGCGTGAGCGGCTGCGCGACGTCTTCGGCCGCCACGTCGGGCAGGAGGTCGCGGCGGCCGCCGCCGACGGACTGGTCGAGCTCGGCGGCCAGACCCGCACCGTGACCATCCTCTTCGTCGACCTGGTGGGCTCCACGACCTACGCCACCGAGCGCGAACCCGGCGAGGTGGTCGCCACCTTGAACCGCTTCTTCGGCGTCGTCGTCGCCGAGGTCTCCCGCGAGGGCGGTCTGGTGAACAAGTTCATGGGCGACGCGGTGCTGGCCGTCTTCGGGGCGCCGGTCGACCTCGACGACCACGCGGGCGCCGGTCTGCGCGCGGGCCGCCGGATCGCGGCCCGGTTGGCCGAGGAGGTCGGCGAGGTCCGGGCGGGCATCGGCATCGCCACCGGGCCTGCGGTCGCGGGCAACGTCGGGGAGGAGTCGCGCTACGAGTACACCGTGATCGGCGACTCGGTGAACAGTGCCGCGCGACTGTGCGAGCTGTCGAAGGACCCGCCGGACGGACTCGAGGACGGTGCACCGATGCTGCTGACCACGCGGGACAGCGTGGAGGCCGCCCCCCAGGAAGAGCGCAGGCACTGGCGCGACGCCGGGACGACGACGCTGCGCGGTCGTAGCGACCAGACCGAGCTCGCGACCGTCGAGGCCTCGGCGGTCGACGCCGCGCCGTCTAGCGCGGACCGCTGAGCAGCTCGCCGAGACCACCGAGCAGGCGGTCCACGTCGTCGTCGTCGGTGTAGGGCGAGATCCCGACCCGCAGTCCGCCGGCGTCGCCGAGACCGAGGTGACGCGAGGCGTGCACGGCGTAGAACGAGCCGGCCGGCGCGCAGACGTCGCGCGCGGCGAGGTAGCGGTAGGCGTCGGCCGCCTCCACTCCCGGTGCGGACTCGAAGGTCGCCAGCAACGTCGGCGTGCGCCGAGCCGCACGCGAGCGCACGGTGAGGCCGAGGGCGAGCAGCCCGTCCTCGACCCGACCGCGCAGCCGGAGCTCGTGGCGCTCGACCGCTGCGAACCCGGCGGCCAGCCGCTGACGCCGCGACGACCTGGCCGGGTCCGGCGCCGGCACCAGGTCGGCGAGGAAGTCGACCATGGCGGTGACCCCGGCCAGCAGCTCGTAGGGCAGCGTGCCGAGCTCGAACCGCTCGGGCACCGCATCGGTCGAGGCCTCGAGCTTGGCCGGGTGGACCTGCTCGAGCAGCGCGGGGTCGGCGTGCAGCACCCCGCAGTGCGGCCCGAGGAGCTTGTAGGGGGAGAAGGCCAGGAAGTCGGCCCCCAGCTCCTCGACATCGAGGAGGTGGTGCGCCGCGAGGTGCACGCCGTCGACGAAGACGAGCGCCCCGACCGCGTGCGCCGCAGCCGAGACGCGGGCGACGTCGGGGCGGGTCCCGATCAGGTTGGAGGCCCCCGTCAGGGCGACGAGGCGGGTGCGCTCGCTCAACGACGCGCACAGCGCCTCGGTCTCGAGCTCGCCGGTGGCCGGGTCGAAGTCGGCCCACCGGACGTCGGCGCCCGCCGCCTGCGCGGCGAGGACCCACGGACGCACGTTGGCGTCGTGGTCGAGGCGGGTCACGACCACCTCGTCACCCGGTCCCCAGGTGGCGCGGAGGGCCTGCGCGAGCTCGAGGGTCAGCGACGTCATGCTGCGACCCAGGACGACCCCGCGCGGGTCTCCGGCGACGAGGTCGGCCACCGCGGCCCGCGCGTCGGTCACGACGCGGTCCGCGGCCTGCTCGCTCCTGGTCAGGGCCAGGCCGCGGTTGGACAGCCCCGCCGTCAGCGTGGTGGCGACGGCCTCCGCGACGGCGGCCGGCGTCAGGGAGCCGCCGGGTCCGTCGAAGTGGGCCAGCGTCGGTCCGGGCCCGGTCAGCGCCGGGAAGTGCGAGCGCAGCCGGGCGACGTCGTAGGTGCCGTTCACGAGGCTCCCCCGGGCGTGGCGAGGGCCTGGGCGAGCGCGTCCGGGTCGGCCACGGTCAGCGTGGCGGCGGGGTGGCGCAGGCGCCCCGTCGGGTCGAGCAGACGGACGGGCTCGACGAAGGAGACGCACAGGCCGCGCGAGGAGCTGGTGGCCAGGCTCACCCCGCGATCGGCGAAGGAGAGGTGGGCCGGCCCCGCGGTCTTCCAGAAGGCGTAGTCCCCGGTCATCGACGTCGTGGTCACGTTGTCCAGGGGGGTCCGCAGCGACCAGGGCCCGAACCGCACGCGCAGCTCGGCGTCGTCGACCTCCGCCCAGGCTCGCGAGGGGGTGATGCCGAAGGGCAGCGCGGCGATCCGGTAGCGGCGCTCGAAGGCGAAGGGAAAGCGACGGGTCGTCATGGGGCGACGCTAGCGGTCCCGCAGGGATGAGTCGGGGCGTCGACGCTCGCCGACCGGGGCCGGCGGTGGTCGGTCCGGCCCGCGCGTCGGCTGGTGCGGGCTGGTGCACTGGGGCATGCTGATGGCGCCGGCGGTCACGCCCGGTGGCCAGACTCACGCAGACCGGCCCCGAGCATGGCTGCCGGTGCCGCACGCACCCGGGGTCGCCTGCCCCGGCGTCGACGGGGTGGGACCCTGCCCGCGACGAACTGGCAGGCTGGGGCGGTGACTGCCACCGAGAAGCTCCCACCGCACGTGATGGTCCTCTTCGGGGCCACCGGCGACCTCGCCGCCCGCAAGCTCTTCCCCGGGCTCTACCAGCTCGCCGTCGACGGGCGGCTGCCGGCGGACTACCGCGTGATCGGGAGCGGACGCCACAGCCCCGGCACCGACGAGGAGTTCCGTGACCAGGTGCGCGACGCGCTGAAGGACCATCTCAGCGAGGGCACCGACGACGTCGCCGAGCAGCTGGTCTCCCGGATCTCGTTCCAGACGTCCAACGCCGACGACGGCTCGGACCTCGCCGAGGCCGTCCGGCAGGCCGAGCAGGATCTCGCCGAGGCCTCCGGGACCGGCGATGCCGGGGTGGACGACGTACGCCGCCTGGTCTATCTCTCCGTGCCGCCCTCGGCGATGAAGGACATGATCGCGATGCTCGGCCGTGAGTCGCTCGCCGAGCGGGCCCGGCTGGTCATCGAGAAGCCGTTCGGGCTCGACCTGGAGTCCGCACGGGACCTCGACTCGGCCCTGAAGGAGGTCGTCGACGAGGACCAGATCTTCCGCATCGACCACTTCCTCGGCAAGGAGGCCGTGCAGAACATCCTGGCCCTGCGCTTCGCGAACGGCCTCTTCGAGCCGGCCTGGAACGCCGAGCACCTGACGTCGATCCAGATCGACGTGCCCGAGTCGCTCGGGCTCGAGGGTCGCGGCAGCTTCTATGAGTCGACCGGCTGCCTGCGCGACATGATCTCGACGCACCTCTCCCAGCTGCTCGGCTTCGTCGCGCTCGAGGACCCGGGCGAGTTCGCCGCGGAGTCCGTGCGTGACGCCAAGGCAGCGCTGTTCGCCGACCTCCAGCCCCTCGACCCCAGCCGGGTGGTCTTCGGGCAGTTCGAGGGCTACCGCGACGAGGAGGACGTCGACGACGACTCCCAGGTCGAGACCTTCGTGGCGATCGAGGCCTACGTCGACAACGACCGGTGGCGCGGCATGCCGTTCTACCTGCGCACCGGCAAGGCCCTCACCGAGGGACGCCGCACCATCACGCTGCGCTTCCGCACCGCCGAGAGCCTCATCTTCGGCGAGGACCCCGGGCCCAACGAGCTCGTCCTCGAGCTCACCGACGACCCGCAGGTCACCATCGACATGCGGGCCAAGCGGCCCGGCCCCGACATGGAGCTCGCCGAGGCCCAGATGCGCATGGACTTCAGCGACGCCATCCCCGGCGCGGACGGGCTCGAGGCCTACGAGCGGCTGCTGCTGGAGGTCATGCGCGGCGAGCAGACGCTCTTCACCCGTTCCGACGAGGTCGACCGGCTCTGGCAGGTCGTGCAGCCCGTGCTGGAGGACCCGCCGGCGATCCAGTCCTACGAGCAGGGCTCCTGGGGCCCGAAGGCCGCGCTGGACCTGCCCGAGGGCGGCTGGCGGCTGGGGCGCGAACGTGGCTGAGTCCCCCGACGACCCGGCCGCCGCCGCGCAGGAGGCGGCGCGTCCGCAGAGCAGCGGCGGGTCGCAGAGCAAGCTCGGCGACCGGGAGTTCCTCGCGATCGCCGACCACGGTCTGATCGGGGACCTGCGCACCTGCGCCCTGGTCGGCTCCGAGGCCACGATCGACTGGTTCTGTGCCGGGCGGTTCGACTCCCCGAGCGTGTTCGGCGCGCTGCTGGACCCGGAGAAGGGTGGCGCCTGGCGGATCGAGGTCGTCGACGGCCACGTCTCGACCGCGCAGTTCTACTTCCCCGACTCCAACATCCTGGTCACCCGCTTCCTCACCGAGGAGGGCGTGGCCGAGATCCACGACTTCATGCCGGTCGTGCGCGCCCACGACGGCGACCACCGCCAGCGCATCGTGCGCCGGGTCAGTGCCGTGCGAGGAACCACCCGGCTGCGCATGCAGCTCTCCGCGCGCCCCGACTACGGCCGGGTCACCCCCCAGGTGGAGCTGGTCGGCACCGACGCCCTGGTGACCGGCGGCGGGCTCCGGCTCGGCGTCGCCTCGACCACCGACCTGACCACCTCCGACGGTGACGTCGAGGCCGAGCTGTGCCTCTCGGCCGGCGAGGAGGCGCTCTTCGTGCTGCAGGTCCTCGGCGACGACGAGGACCTCACCCCCGGTGACTGCGCGGACACCGCGCAGCTGTTCGTCCAGACGGCGGCCTTCTGGCGCCAGTGGCTGGCGACCTCGACCTACCAGGGCCGCTGGCGCGAGATGGTCAACCGCGCCGCCCTGACGCTGAAGCTGCTCACCCACGAGCCCACCGGCGCGATCATCGCGGCGCCGACGACGAGCCTGCCCGAGGAGATCGGGGGCTCGCGCAACTGGGACTACCGCTACGTCTGGATCCGCGACGCCGCCTTCAGCCTGTACGCGCTGCTGCGCCTCGGCTTCACCGACGAGGCGAACGCCTTCATGACGTGGCTCTCCCAGCGCCTGGAGGACCAGGGCGACGACATCGACCCCGACGTCGGACCGTTGCGCGTGCTCTACGACATCGACGGCAACGTCCCCGAGACCGAGGACGAGCTGGACCACCTGCGGGGCTATCTCGACTCCCGGCCCGTGCGCGTCGGCAACGCCGCGGCCGGGCAGCTGCAGCTCGACATCTACGGCGAGCTGATCGACTCGGTCTACCTGTTCAACAAGTACGGCAACGGCATCTCCTACGACTCCTGGGCCGACCTGGTGCGGGTGCTGGGCTGGCTGCTGGAGAACTGGGACCGCCCGGACGCCGGCATGTGGGAGATCCGCGACGAGCCGAAGCACCACACCACCTCGCGCCTGATGGTGTGGGTGGCGCTGGAGCGGATGATCCGCACCGCCCGCCAGCGAGGCCTGCCGGGCGACGCCGAGCGGTGGGCACGCGTGCGCGACGAGGTCTACGAACGCCTGATGACCCATTCCTGGGACCCCGAGGTCGGGGCCTTCATGCAGCACGAGGGCGCCGACACCCTCGACGCCGGTGTGCTGCTGATGCCGATGGTGAAGTTCGTCGCGCCCGACGACCCCCGGTTCACCTCGACGCTGGCGGAGATCGAGCGTCGCCTGGTCTCGGACAGCCTCGTCTTCCGCTACGACCTCGGCCACTCCTCCGACGGGCTCGAGGGCCCCGAGGGCACCTTCTCCTTGTGCTCCTTCTGGTACGTCGAGGCCCTCACCCGGGCCGGGCGCCTCGACGACGCCAGGCTCGCCCTGGAGAAGATGTTCACCTACGCCAACCACCTCGGCCTGTACGCCGAGCAGATCGGCCTGACCGGCGTGCAGCTGGGCAACTTCCCGCAGGCCTTCACGCACCTGAGCCTGATCAGCGCCGCGCTGAACCTGAACCGCGCGCTGGGCTGAGGAGGGGGCCGACGAGGCGGTGGTTCGCGCCCGGTCGTGGTCGGCTCAGCGGCCGAGCACGCTGTCCTCGAGGTGGTCGAGCAGGTCGCGCGGCGACTCGTAGACCGCGACGGCGCCGGCCTCGCGCAGCTCGGCCTCGCCGAAGCCGCCGGTGAGCAGACCCACACAGGGCACCCCGGCCCCACGGGCCGACTCGACGTCCCACACCGCGTCGCCGATCATCACCGCCGAGGTCGCCTCGACCGACGCCAGTGCGGCCTCGAGCAGGTCGGGGGCGGGCTTGCTCGACTCGACCTGCGACCCGACGACCGACTCGTGCAGGTGCCGGCCGGCGCCGTCGAGCAGCGCGAGGAGCCGCTCGGACAGCTCCCGGGGCGCCGAGCTGGCCAGGACGACCGCGAAGCCCCGCTCGCGCAGGGTCTCGAGCAGCTCCGCAGCGCCGTCGGTCGGGGTGATGGTCGCGAAGTGCTCGTCGAGGTGGGTGTCGTGGCGGGCGCGCACCTCGTCGCCGATCGCCTTCTCGGCCGCCTCGCCCGCGACGTGGGCGACGAGGCGGTCGCCACCCATCCCGATGGCGCGGTGGATGCGGTGGCTCGCGACGTCGAGCCCGACGTCGCGGAAGGCGTCCTTCCAGGTCACCGTGTGCACGAACACCGAGTCGACCAGGGTGCCGTCGAGGTCGAGCAGGACGGTGCGGGGCTGGGACTGGTTCACGGGGTCTCCTCGAGCGACGGGGTGTGGGTCGGTGGGTCAGCCTCACAGCCGGGGCCCGGCCGTGCGCTCACCCCCGCAGACGGTGCCGCGGTCGGCCCCGCCCCCCTAGCGTCGTCGTGACCAGGTGGTCGGCCGCGGCGGGGGCCGCGTCGGCCGCGAGGAGCCGGGAGAGGAACGAGACGATCGTGGCCGACGAGCAGCAGGACGACCCCGGGCCGAGCGTCAAGGACGCCGGCCTCTACGAGAAGCTGCGCGACGAGGGCAACAGCAAGGAGAAGTCCGCGCGCATCGCCAACGCAGCTGCCGCGTCCTCGCGCAGCGAGGTGGGTCGGCGCGGTGGGGGTTCACCGCCGTACGAGTCGTGGACGGTCGAGCAGCTGCACGAGCGTGCCGCGGAGCTCGAGGTCGAGGGCCGCTCGTCGATGGACAAGAACGCCCTGGTCGAGGCCCTGCGCGAGCACTGAGGCTCACCCCGTGACGGCGCGACCGGCCCCGGCGTGCCGGGGGGAGGGACGCCAGGGCCGGTCGCGGTACCGGGGGGAGGGAGGGGGTTCAGGAGGAGGCGGGCACCTTCACGGTGATCGTGGCGATGCCGACCAGCAGGCCGGGCTGGACGGCCTTGGTGTTGAACGTCTGGTTGAGCAGGCCCGCGGCGACCGGCGAGATCTCGACCTTCGTGCCGGTCAGGATCGCGCTGTTCTTCTTCGAGGTGTCCAACGGCTCCAGCGTGCGCCCGTCGAGCGCGAAGACGTAGGCGCTGCTCGCGGCGCTCTTGTTGTTGACCGACACGTCGCCGTAGACGCGTGAGCTGCCGGGGTCGACGTTGAGGTTGGTGATCCGCACGGTCTTCCCGCCGGCCGCGAGGGAGAGACCCGAGCCCTCGTGCTGGACCTGGCCGATGACGTACGGCGAGACCTGGCCGGGCTCGAAGACGGTCACGTTGCCACCGGTGATCGGGAAGACCAGGGATCCCTTGCGGAGCTTGGCGCGTCCCACGGTGCCGGCGGCGAGCCCGAGCTTGTCGAGCGCCTGGGTGAAGCCCTTGTCGAGCTTGACCTGGGTGGTGCGCCCCGTGAGCGCGTCGATCGAGGCGACCGGGTCCGGGGCGGAGCCGCCGGTGATGTCGTCGACCACACCGCAGGAGCTCAGCGGGGCGGCGAGCAGGGCGGTCGCCGCGAGTGCGGTGAGACCGCGGCGCAGGCGGTGGGTGGCGTTCCTCGGCATCGGGCACGTCCTCGGGTGATCGGGTGGGTCCTCTGTTCTTCGAGGTGAGAGCCCTCACGGATTGGTCGAGGGCCGAAGTTTCCTGGCGAGCACCGCCGTGCCGTCGACCCGGTCGTCGTGGTGGGTGGTCGGGCCCAGCGAGGCCGACCGGGCCGCGGCGCTGGTCGCGGTGGCCTGGTCGCGGGAGGTCTCGACGAGCACCACGCCCTCCGGGGCCAGCCAGGGCCCCGCCTCGGCGAGGACCCGGCGTTGGACGTCCAGACCGTCCGGGCCGCCGTCCAGGGCTGCGCGCAGCTCGTGCGCGCGGGCCTCGACCGGCATCGTCGCGACGGCTCCGCTGGGCACGTACGGCGCGTTGGCGAGCACCACCCGCACCCGTCCGCGCAGGCTGGGCGGCAGGGGGGACCACAGGTCACCGCAGCGGACCCGGCGGGGATCACCGCCCGGCAACGAGGCCAGGTTGTCCGCGGCGCACGCGACGGCCACGGGGTCGACGTCCACCGCCCAGACCAGCGCGGTCGGGTCGGCGTGCAGCACGGCCATGCCCAGCGCGCCGGTCCCGCACCCGAGGTCGACCACGACGGCGCCCGGCTCACGCAGCTCCGCGAGGGCGAGCCGGACGAGCAGCTCGCTGCGGCGGCGGGGCACGAACACCCCGGTCGCGGTGGTCACGCGCAACCCGGCGAACCCGGCCCAGCCGACGACCACCTCGAGGGGCTCGCCGGCCACCCGGCGGGCGAGGAGCTCGCCGAGGTCCCGCCCGGCCCCGGCGGCCTCCCAGAGCACCGCGGCCTCGTCCTCGGCCCACACGCAGCCCGCACCGCGCAGGGCGGCGACCAGTGCCGCGGGGGTGCCGGACGGCGCGGCGGGGGCGCAGGTGGGCTCACCGGCCCATCGTCACACCGGCCGACTGCGCGGGGGGCTAGCCTGCGGCGGATGAGCACGACGAGCACGTCCCGCGCGGTCTCCGAGGACTCCGGTCTGCACTGGGCCGAGCCGGGCGCCTGGCCGGTCGCGGACGGTGTCCACCGGATCCCGCTCCCGCTGCCCGACGACGGGCTGCGCGCGGTGAACGTCTACGCCCTCGAGACCGACGCGGGGCTGACCCTGGTCGACGGGGGCTGGTCGATCGCCGAGGCGCGCGACCTGCTGGAGGCGGCGCTGGCCTCGATCGGTCACCGCGTCGACGACATCCGGCGCTTCCTGGTCACCCACGTGCACCGCGACCACTACACGCTCGCCTCGGTGATCGCCCGCGAGGTGGGCGCGCAGGTGAGCCTCGGCATCGGCGACAAGCCGACGCTCGACCTCATGCACGCCCCCGAGGAGACCGTGGGCGGCAGTGTGGAGCTGCTGCGCTCGGCGGGCGCCGCCGAGCTCGCCGAGCGGTGGGAGCGCCCGCGCTCGAGCCCCACCCTGGACCTGACCCACTGGGGCTATCCCGACCACTGGTTCACCGACGACCACGACATCGACCTCGGCTCGCGCACGCTGTCCGTGGTGCACACCCCCGGACACACCCAGGGCCATGTCGTCTTCGCCGACGACGCCGCGGGACTGCTCTTCGCCGGTGACCACGTGCTCCCGACGATCACCCCGTCGATCGGGTTCGAGCCGGTGCCCGTGCGCCAGCCGCTGCGGGACTTCCTGAGCTCGCTGACCAAGGTCCGCGCCCTCCCGGACCGGCGGCTCCTGCCGGCGCACGGCCCGGTCGCCGCCTCGACCCACCAGCGCATCGACGAGCTCCTCGCGCACCACGAGGAGCGGCTGCGGCACAGCGAGGAGGCCCTCGTCGCCGGTGCCCCCGGTGGCAGCACGTCCTACGACGTCGCGGCCGCACTGCCCTGGACCCGCCACGCCCACGCGCTGGCCGACCTCGACCTCTTCAACGCCGCCCTGGCGACGATGGAGACCAAGGCCCACCTCGAGCTGCTCGTCGCCCGTGGTCGAGCCTCCCGCGAGGAGACCGACGGCGTCGTCGTCTTCCGCCTCGCCTGAGTGTCGGGGCCGGAGCCTCAGGGCGCCGCCGGTCGGCGCATCGGCACGTGCGGGATGCCGTCCTCGAGGAAGCCCGGCCCGTCGACGACGAAGCCGTGCGCGGCGTAGAACCCGGTCAGCGGGGCCTGCGCGGCGAGGACGCACACGCGTCCGCCGAGGCCCGCGACGGCCGACGCCATCAGCAGGTCCGCGAGGCCGCGACCCCGGGCGGCCCGATCGAGCACGACGCGCCCGATCCGCGCGACGGCGCCGTCGTCGAGCACCCGCAGGTAGCCCAGGAGCGCCCCGGTCGCGTCGCGCAGGAGCAGGTGGCGCGTGCTGGGCTCGAGGTCGCGACCGTCGAGGTCGGGGTAGGCGCAGTCCTGCTCCACCACGAAGACGTCCTGGCGCAGGCGCCAGCAGGAGTACGCCGTCGTCGGGTCGAGGTCGGCGAAGGTCAGCGTCTCGACCCAGGGCTCGGCGCGCGTCATCGCAGGAAGGCCAGGGCCTGGCGACGCGCGGTGCGGGCCTCGGGGACCCCGGGCAGGATGGGGTAGACGTGGATCAGGTCGGGTCGCTCGACGTAGGTCAGCGACCAGTCCGCGCTGCGGGCGCGGTCGGCGAGCAGCCGGCAGCCCGGCTGCAGGAGGTCACGGGTGCCGCAGAACATCAGCGCCGGCGGCAGGCCGTCGAGGTCGCCGAGCGCCGGTGAGAGCTCGGCCCGGGCCAGCTCGTCGAGGTCGCTCGCCGTCGGGTCGGCGGCGCCCGACCACCAGGCCGCGTAGGTGCGCAGGCGCGGCAGCGAGAGCCACGGGTCGACGTCCTCGAGCGCGGCGGTGGCGGGCGTGGACTCGCTCAGGTCGACCCACGGCGAGACCAGCAGCAGCCGCTGGGGCGCGGACCCTCCGCGGTCGCGGAGCGTCTGGGCGAGGGCCAGCGCGATGTTGCCGCCGGCGGAGTCGCCCCCGAGCACGACCGGCCCGCGGGCGGCGTAGCGCTGGACGTCCTCGGCGAGCGCCTCGTGGGAGTCGCGCCAGTCGTGCTCGGGGGCGAGCGGGTAGTCGGGGAGCACCACGCGGGCACCGAGCCGGGTCGCGAGCCCGGTGGTGTAGCGCACGTGCCAGGCATCGGCCGGGCTGACGAAGCCACCACCGTGCAGGTAGTAGAGCGTGCGGGTCGGGGCCGTGCCGCGCGGGGTCACGACCCAGGAGCGGAACGACCCACGTCGGCCCTCGACCGTCTCCTCGGCGACCCTGAAGCGACGACCGAAGCCGGGCACGCGGCTGGCGGGCAGCGCGTGGTCGAGCCGCGCGTGGCCGTGGACCACCGCGGCCCTCTCCTGCACCGCGTCGCGCAGCACCGGCGTCCGGCGCAGTCGCGGGAGGCCCCGGGCGAGCACCTCGTGGCGCAGGCTCGGGCTCACGGGGCCCACGCGAGGGTGCCGTCGTAGTCGCTCACGGTGCACAGCGTGCCGTGCGGGTTGATCAGGACCGGCTGGGCGAAGGTGGTGCTGCGGGTCGCGGTGGAGCCGGTGTCGGTGCTCGCGACCGTGGCCCCGTCGAGGTGCCCGGGTCGGGTGGGGTCGTGCAGGCGCACGGCGACGAGGACGGCCTGCAGCCCCCGGCGCGGTCCGACCTGCGCACCGCGCAGCGCCCGTCGCGCCGCCCAGTCGGCCAGGGAGTCGGCGAGCCCGGCCTTCTCCAGCGGGGGGTAGTCCAGCACGATCCCGCTGATCGTCGGGCTGCCGGTGAAACGGACGACGTCGCGCTCGACGACGTCGAGGTTGACGGACCGGTCGAGGGTGACGTCGAGGAGCCGGGTCGGCGACCTCGGTCGCAGGGAGCCCGGGTGCAGGATGACCTCCCCCTCGGGGTCGGCGACGACGCACTGGGCACGGTCGCCGGACCGTGCGTCCGGCGTGGCGTCCGGCGTGGCGGCGGGGCCGCCGTCACCGGAGCACGCGGTGAGCACCGGGGCCAGCAGCACGGCCGCGACCCTCAGCGCTGGGCGACGCCACGGACTCACCCTGCGAGCCTGCCACACCGCTCCCGGCGGACCTCGGCGGACGACGCCTCACCCGCCCGCCCGAGCCGGGGTGCGTAAGGTGAGCGGGACAGACAGGGGAGCACGCGCGAGCGTGCTGAGAGTGCGGACCAGCCGCAGACCCTCCGAACCTGCTCCGGCTAGCACCGGCGAAGGGAGTCACGATGGTGCAGCGCGCACCCCGACGAGACACCGCACGAGGCACAAGACGGTTCACGGGACGGTTCACAGGACGGGGCCTCGCCGCCCTGGCGGCCGGGGTGGCCGCCTCGGCGCTGACCGCGTCGTGCAGCCTGACCGGGGGCACCTCGCAGGCCGCCTCCGACCCGGCCGCGTCGCAGGACGCCGCCACCGGCGCGGACCCCGGTGGCGGCACCGTCACGCTGGTCACGCACGACTCCTTCGCGCTGCCCGGGAAGGTCGTGCGTGACTTCGAGGACGAGTCCGGCTACACCCTCGAGCAGCGTCCGCTCGGTGACGCCGGGTCGATGACCAACCAGCTGGTCCTCGCCCAGGGCCAGCCCCCGGGCGACGTGGCCTACGGCGTCGACAACACCTTCGCCTCCCGCGCGCTCGAGAACGACGTGTTCGCCCCGTACCGGCCGGCCCAGCTGCCGGCCGGGGTGGCCGACTACGTGCTGCCCGGCGACGACGCGGGGGCGCTGACCCCGGTCGACGAGGGCAGCGTGTGCGTCAACGTCGACGACACCTGGTTCGCCGAGCGCGACCTGGAGCCGCCGGCCTCGCTCGCGGACCTGACCGACCCCGCCTACCGTGACCTGCTCGCGGTGCCCGGTGCGGCGACCAGCTCGACCGGTCTGGCGTTCCTGCTCGCCACCGTCGCGGCGTACGGCGACGACTGGCCGGCGTACTGGAGCGACCTCGTGGCCAACGGGGCCAGGATCACCGCCGGGTGGGAACAGGCCTACTACTCCGCCTTCACCCAGGGCGGCGGGAGCGGCGAGCGACCGGTCGTGGTCTCCTACGACTCCTCCCCGGCGTTCACCATCGAGGGCGGCGCGTCGACCACCCGCGCGCTGCTCGACACCTGCTTCCGCCAGGTGGAGTACGTCGGGGTGCTCGCCGGGGCCGCGAACCCCACGGGCGCCGAGGCGCTGGTCGACTTCATGCTGACGCCGCAGGTGCAGGAGGCGCTGCCGGACTCGATGTACGTCTTCCCGGTCGTCGAGGGCACCCCGCTGCCGGAGGACTGGGCGACGTACGCCGAGCAGCCCACCGACCCGTACACGCTGGACCCGGCGCTCATCGCGTCCGAGCGTGACGCCTGGCTGCGCGAGTGGACCGACGTCACCAGCCGATGACCGGGCCGTGAGCGGGTCGTGAGCACCGCATGACGACCCGACGGCTGATCGGGACCGCCGCCCTCGCCGCGGTGCCGCTGGTCGTGCTGGCCGTGTTCTTCGCCCTGCCGGTGGCGGGGATGGTGGGCCGCGGCCTGCGGCCCGACGGGGTCTGGGACGTGCGCGCGGTGCTCGAGGTGCTGACGAGGCCACGCACCGGGCGGGTCGTGTGGTTCACCGTGTGGACCTCGAGCCTCGGCACGGTGCTGGCGGTGCTGCTCGGGCTGCCCGCGTCCTACGTCCTGCACCGGCTGCGCTTCCCCGGCCGCGCGGTCGTGCGCGCCGCGCTGCTCGTGCCGTTCGTCCTGCCGACGGTCGTGGTCGGCGTCGCCTTCGACCTGCTGATCGGCGAGGGTGGGCCGCTGGCCGGGCTGGGTCTGGCCGGGACCCCCGCGGCCATCGTCGCCGGCCTGGTGTTCTTCAACGTCGCGGTGGTCATCCGCACCGTGGGCGCGGCGTGGGAGTCGCTCGACCGTCGCCCGGGCGAGGCGGCGGCCGCGCTCGGCGCGAGCCCGGTCCAGGTGTTCGCCACCGTGACCGTGCCCGCCCTGCGCCCGGCGGTGGTCTCGGCCGCGAGCGTGGTGTTCCTCTTCTGCGCGACCGCGTTCGGGGTCGTGCTGGTCCTCGGCGGCGTGCGCTACTCCTCGGTCGAGACCGAGATCTACCTGCTGACCGCCAACCTGCTCGACCTCCAGGCCGCCGCCGCGCTGTCCCTGGTCCAGCTCGTGGCGGTCGCGGCGCTGCTGGCGGTCTCGGCCAGGCTGCGCACCACCGCCGACCCGACCCTGAGCCGCGTGCGGGTCGAGCCCAGGCGCCCGGGACGAGGCGACGTCGTCGCCGTGCTGGCCACGGCCGTCCTGCTGGTCGCTGTCGCAGCCCCCGTCGCCGCGCTGCTGGTCGGCTCGCTGCGCGCCGAGGGGACCTGGAGCCTGGACAGCTATCGCGCCCTGACCACCGTCGGGTCGCAGCAGGCGCTGCTCGTGCCCGTGACCGAGGCCCTGGCCAACTCGCTGCGCACCGCGGTCGACGCGACCTGGATGTCGCTGCTGCTGGGCCTGCTCGTCGCCGCCGTCGTCACGCGACGCTCGCGCGGGCGCGCCGAGCGGCGGGTCCGCACCGTCCTCGACGGCGTCTTCATGCTGCCGCTCGGGGTGTCCGCGGTGACGCTGGGCTTCGGGTTCCTGATCACCCTGGGACGACCACCGCTGGACCTGCGCGACAACCCCCTGCTGCTCCCGGTCGCCCAGGCGCTGGTCGCGCTGCCCCTGGTCGTGCGGACCCTGGTGCCGGTGCTCGCCTCGGTCGACGAGCGGCAGCGCCACGCCGCGGCCTCGCTGGGCGCCCCGCCCTGGCGCGCGGTGCTGACCGTCGACCTGCCCGTGCTGTGGCGACCGGTGCTGGCCGCGGCCGGCTTCGCGTTCGCCGTCTCGCTCGGCGAGTTCGGGGCCAGCTCGTTCCTGGCGCGCCCCGAGGCCCCCACCGTGCCCGTGGTCATCTTCCGCCTGCTCGGGCATCCCGGCGTGCTCAACTACGAGATGGCGCTGGCCGCCTCCGTGGTCCTCGCCGCGACGACGGCGGCCGTGATGCTGGCCGTCGAGCGTCTCCGCGTGCCCTCGCTGGGTGCCTGGTGATCCGGGAGCGCCCGTGCTGGACCTGAACGGGGTCTCCCTGTCCTACGACGGCGAGCCGGCCGTGCGCGAGGTGCACCTGAGCGTGCCCGACGGCTCCGTGCTCGCCGTGCTCGGACCGTCGGGCTGCGGCAAGTCGACGCTGCTGCGGGGGATCGCGGGCCTGGAGCCCCTCGACTCGGGCCGGGTCGGGTGGGACGCCGAGGACCTCACGCGGGTGCCCACCCACCGCCGGGGCTTCGCGCTGATGTTCCAGGACGGGCAGCTCTTCGCCCACCTCACCGTGGCCCGCAACGTGGGCTACGCCCTGCGGCTGCGGCGGGTCCCGCGCGAGCGGAGGCGCGCTCGCGTGGCGGAGCTCCTGGACCTCGTCGGGCTCGCCGGGTACGACGACCGGCTCCCCGCGACGCTCTCCGGCGGCGAGAGGCAGCGCGTCGCGCTGGCCCGGTCGCTGGCGGGCTCACCCCGGCTGCTGCTGCTCGACGAGCCGCTGTCCTCCCTCGACGCGGGGCTGCGGGAGCGACTGGCCGGGGACCTGCGCGAGATCCTGCGCGCCGCGGGGACGACCACGGTGCTGGTCACCCACGACCGGGACGAGGCCTACACCCTGGCCGACCACCTCGCGGTGATGCGTCAGGGACGGGTGGTCCAGCACGGGCCGACCTCCCAGGTGTGGGGTGCGCCGGTCGACGCGGCCACGGCGCTGTTCCTCGGCTACGCCCGGGTGCTCGAGGGCGAGCAGGCGGCGCGGCTGCTCGAGGCGGTCGGCGGGCCCGGCCGTCCGCGGCGGACCGGTGCCGTGGCCCTGCGACGCTCCGCGGTCGTCGTACGGCCCGACGGGCCGCTGACCGGGCGGGTGCTGGGGTGGCGCCTGACGCCCGACCAGGTCCGTCTGGAGGTCGAGGTCGACGGGCTCGGGGTGCTGGACGCGGTGGCCGACCACGACCGGGACCTGCGCCTCGACACGACGGTGCGGCTCGGTGTCGACGCCGAGCGGCTCGCGCTGCTGTGACGACGGACTCGTCCGGACCCGGGCTCGAGGCGTGCGCGGGCCCCTAGAGTGGAGTGCGTGTATCGCCGTGCCTACGTCCTGCTCGTGGGCAACGCCGCCGTCATGGGGATCTTGGCGCTGATCGTCTCGCAGGTCTACGACAAGCCGCTCCTCGACCCCGAGGGCAGCTTCCTGGGCCCCACCTTCCTGCGCCTCCCGCTGCTGCTGCTCGGCGCCCTGCTGCTGGACCTGCTGCCGCGCTCGCTGTGGGCGGCTCGCAAGGGGCCCGGCCACGTCGTCCCGTCGGTGCGGGAGCGGCTGCGCACGCACTGGGACCGCCCGCGGCTGACCCTGGTCGGGCTGGGTGTCATCTGCTTCTACGTCACCTACGTCAGCTACCGCAACCTGAAGTCGGCGCTGCCCTCGGTCATCGACACGAAGTACGACCGCGAGCTGCACCTCGTCGACCGCGTGCTGATGTTCGGCCACGACCCCTCGACGGTGCTGCACACGATGCTCGGCACCGACCTCTCCGCGCACGTGCTGTCCTACGTGTACCTCTGGTTCCTGCCGCTGGTGCCGATCGCGCTGACCGCGTGGCTGGTGTGGTCCAACAACCTCTCCTACGGCTACTGGTTCGCCACCTCGCAGTGCATCGCGTGGACCCTCGGCACGGCCTCCTACTACGCGCTGCCGACCCTCGGCCCGGGCTTCGAGTACGCGCCCGCGCTACGCCGACCTGGCCTCGACCCCCAGCGGCAGCCTGATGGAGTCGCTGGCCAACTCCCGCGCGCAGGTGCTGAGCAGCCTCGACTCCGTCGCCACGCTGCCGGGCGTCCAGGGCCTGGTCAGCTCGGTGGCCGGCTTCGCGAGCCTGCACTGCGCCATCACCCTGCTCGTGGCGCTGATGGTGCAGTTCACGCTCCAGTCCCGGGTGCTCAAGATCGTCTTCTGGGTCAACTTCGCCATCACGGTCGTGGCCACCATCTACTTCGGCTGGCACTACATCGCCGACGACGTCGCGGGCATCTTCATCGCCTTCATCGCCTTCTACGTCGGCGGCCTGGCCAGCGGCCAGAAGTTCGAGAAGCGCGGCCTGCGCTCGCACCCCACGACGACCTCCTCGAAGGTCCCCGTCGGCTCCTGACCGCCGAGGTGCCACCCATTGCGAGCCGAGGTGCCAGTGATTGCGGGCCGAAGTGCCGAAGATTGCGGGCCGAGGTGCCAAATTCGGTCGATGGCCGCACTTCGCGAGAATGACATGCTTGTAGTTCGCAAGCCGACACGCCGTGAGGGTGGATCTTTTTTGGGGTTTCTGTTCTTCTTGTGACTCGTGAGCACTAACGTGCCGCGAGTGTCGCGTGGTGCAGGCCGCCGATGCCCGACCTGTCGGACCTCGACCACCACCCAGGAGTACGCCGTGCGCCGCCCCCGCGGAACCGCCTCTCGCGCCCAGTCCGAACGCCCGTCGCTGCCGGCGCTGGTCACCAGCGCCGTGGTGCTGTGCTCCCTCACCTTCGGCGCGAGCGCAGCCCCCGCGCTCGCCGACGACCCGATCCCGTCCGGTGCCCCCGCCGGCACCCTCGCGCCCGGCACGCCGACGCAGGCGCAGGTGGACGCCGCGGCCGCCTCGGTCGACGTCGCCACGCTCGACCTCGCCGGAGCGCGCTCGGCCCTGGCCTCCGCGTCGGCCGCAGCCGACCAGGCCGCGGTGAGCGCAGCCCAGGCGGCCGAGGCCTTCAACGGAGCGCGTTACCGCGCCGAGCGAGCCGCGGAGGAGGCCGCCCGCGCCGAGCGGCTCGCCGCGAGCAGCGCGGCGGCGTCCGACGAGGTGCGCTCGGCGTACACCGAGTCCGTGATCGCGGGGCTGCGCGAGGCACCCAGCCTGACGGCGCTGACCTCTCTGGTGCAGTCGGACGGGATCGAGGCGGTCGCCGACAAGACCACCGCGATGCGGATGGCCGAGCAGGCCCTCGACGGCCACGCCCGCGACGCCGAGGACGTGTCCCTCCTCGCCTCCGCCACGCGCACGGTGGCGGTCGGTCGTCGCCTGAGCGCCGACACGGCCGAGGCCGAGGCTGCGGCCGCGCGCAACCTGGCCGCCGCCACCGCTCGCTCCGCCGTGGCGCAGGAGCAGGCCGCGACGGCGTACGCCGACTCGCTCGTCGCCCGGGTCGCCGAGCTCCAGGGCATCACCGTCGATCTCGCCGCCCGGCGCGAGGCCGGTCTCGCCCAGGCCGCCCAGGAACGGGCGACTCGACAGGCCGAGCGTGACGCCCGGCAGGACCAGCCTGCTCCGGTTGTCGCACCCGCGGCCCCTGTCCCGCCCGCCCCCGAGGCCGCGGCACCGGGTTCGCCCGCTCCGGCTCCCGCGCCCGCTGACGTCCCGGTACCGGCCCCGGCACCGGCCCCCGCGCCCCCGCCGGCGCCCGCGCCGGCGCCCGCGCCCGTCCCGGCGCCGGCCCCCGTCCCGGCACCGGCCCCTTCGCCCTCCTCCGGAGCTGCCGCTGCCGTCGCCTTCGCCCGCGCCCAGATCGGCGAGCCCTACGTGTGGGCCGCGGCCGGGCCGGACGCCTGGGACTGCTCCGGGCTGACCATGGGCGCCTGGGCGGCCGGCGGGACGTCCCTGCCGCACTACTCGGTCGCGCAGTACGACGCCTCGACGCCGGTCTCCCCGAGCGACCTCCAACCGGGCGACCTGGTGTTCTGGGGCTCCTCCTCGAGCCCGTCCTCGATCTACCACGTCGCGCTCTACTCGGGGAGCGGCATGGTCGTCACCGCGCCCCGCACCGGTCGCGACGTCACCGAGGAGTCGATGTACGCCTGGCGCGCCCCGGACTTCTACGCCCGGCCCTGAGGGCCCAGGGCCACCCCCGGGCCGAGGGGAGCGCTCCGACGTACTCCCCGGTAACCTCCCCTCATGGCCACCGACACCGCCAGCCCCCACAGCCGGTCCGACCAGAGCGGATCCGACACCCCTGAGCCACGCAAGGACGGCTACGTCCAGCCCGAGGTCGACGTCGCGGCGATCGTGCGCCTGCTCGACGGGCGCTACGCCGAGGTCCGCGACCTCGTGCGCACGAACCTGGCGGAGTACTCCGCGGTGCTCACCGACGCCGAGACGATGACGCACGCGGACTTCCGTGAGCGGGTCAAGGAGGTCGTCCTCGAGATGGCCCGGACCGGTCAGACCGGCATGGGCTTCCCCACGGAGTACGGCGGCGGTGGCGACATCGGCGCGTCCGTGGCCGCCTTCGAGACCCTGGCGCTGGGCGACCTGTCGGTGCTGGTGAAGACGGGCGTGCAGTTCGGCCTGTTCGGCGGCGCGATCCAGCAGCTCGGCACGCAGCGCCACCACGACGCCTACCTCGCCGACCTGATCAGCGGGCGCCTCCTCGGGTGCTTCGCGATGAGCGAGACCGGCCACGGCTCCAACGTGCAGGCCCTCGACACGACGGCGACGTACGACGCCGAGGCGCAGGAGTTCGTCGTGCACACCCCGGTCGAGGAGGGCGGCAAGGACTACATCGGCAACGCCGCGCTGCACGGCGAGCTCGCGGTCGTCTTCGCCCAGCTCGAGGTCGCCGGCGAGGCGCACGGGGTGCACGCGTTCGTCGTGCCGATCCGCGTCGACGGCGAGCCCGCCCCCGGCGTACGGATCGAGGACGACGGTCTGAAGATGGGTCTCAACGGCGTCGACAACGGCCGCCTCTGGTTCGACCAGGTCCGGGTGCCGCGCGAGGCGCTGCTCAACCGGTTCGCCGACGTCACGCCCGAGGGCGTCTACGAGAGCTCGATCGACAACGTCAACCGCCGCTTCTTCACGATGCTCGGGACCCTGATCACCGGCCGGGTCTGCGTCGGAGGAGCCGGCATCAACGCCTCGAAGGTCGCGCTGGCCATCGCGGTGAAGTACGCGTTGCGTCGACGCCAGTTCGAGGCGGTCGGCGACGAGGAGCAGCTGATCCTCGACTACGGGATGCACCAGCGTCGGTTGTTCCCCCTCCTGGCTCGCACCTACGCGTTGAACGCGGCGCAGGGTGTGCTGGCCGAGGAGCTGCACGCCGTGCTGAGCGAGGGCGTCGAGGACGACAAGCGCCGTCGCGAGCTCGAGTCGCGGGCCGCCGGCACCAAGGCGCTCGGCACCTGGCACGCGACCCGCACCATCCAGGAGTGCCGGGAGGCCTGCGGCGGGGCCGGCTACCTCGCCGAGAACCGCTTCGCGGCGCTCAAGGCCGACACCGACGTCTTCACGACCTTCGAGGGCGACAACCACGTGCTGCTCCAGCTCGTGGCCAAGGGCCTGCTGACCGACTACGCCAGCGACTTCGCCGACATGCACCAGCTCGACATGGTCCGCTTCGTCGCCGGCCTCGCCGTCGACACGGTGGTGGAGAAGACCGCGGTGCACGCACTGCTCGAGCGCATCCGCGACGCCCTTCCGGGCGGCTCGGACGGCTGGGACCAGGAGGCAGGCCTGCTCGACGCCGACTACCACCTGGCGATGCTGCGCTTCCGTGAGGAGCACCAGGTCGGTGGGGTGGCGAGGCGGCTCAAGCGGGGCATCGACGGCGGCGCGGCGCCGGGCCTGGTCTTCTCCCAGGTCCAGGACCACGTGATCGCCGCCGCCCGCTCGCACGTCGAGAGGCTCGTGCTGGAGGCGTTCGTCGACCAGGTTCGCGGGATGGACGACGGCGACGACAAGGTCGCGGTCACGCTGCTGTGCGACCTGTTCGCGCTGAGCACGATCGAGGCCGACCGCGCGTGGTTCCTCGAGCACGGCCGGCTCTCGGTGCAGCGGTCGAAGGCGATCAGTCGTGAGGTCAGCTCGTTGTGCCGCAAGATCCGGCCGCTCGCCGAGGCCCTCGTCGACGGTTTCGGCATCCCGCCGGAGATGTTGCGCGCCCCCGCGCTCGTCGACGCCTACGCGACCGCGACCTGAGCAGACCCGAGCGCGGCGAGCGGGGTGGTGACGTGCGCGGACGGGGACTGATCGTGCCGGGGCGGGCCTACCCGCACGCGGGGCCGCTGCTCGCGCTCGCCCGCCAGGCGCTGGAGCGGGCCCACTCGTCGGCGGCGGAAGAGGGTGCGGACCCGACGATCGTCGTCGGCAGGTCCCTCGGCACCCGCGCCTCGGCGTACGCCGCGCAGCGGGCCTGGCCCGCGGTGTGGCTGACGCCGCTGCTCCGTGACCACGGGTGCCTCGCCGGCGTCCGGGCCAACCGGGCGCCGCACCTGCTCGTCGGCGGTCGCGGCGACGACCACTGGGACCCCGCCGTCGCTGCCGAGCTGGGCCGCACATCGGCCGTCGTACGCGTCCTGGAGCTCGAGGACGCTGACCACGGCCTGGTCGCCTCAGCCGGTGCGGTCGCGACCGCCGAGAACGTGCCGCTCGTCGCGCGGGCCCTGGACGGGTGGCTCGTCGAGCGCGCCGGGGAGGCGGCGTGAACGTGCTCGGCCCCTGGGCCGTCGACCCGGCCTGGGCGAAGATCTACGACTGGATGGTCGAGCACCCGGTGGCCGGCGGCGCGGCCTTCCGGGCCGGCCTCGGCTCGCCGCTGCGCCTGCTGCACGATGCGGCCGCCGAGATCGGACGGCTCCCCGACGGTGCACGGGTGCTCGACGTGCCCTGCGGGGGCGGGGTGGCGCTGCGGGGGATCCGACCGGACCAGGACGTGGCCTACCTCGGGGTCGACGTCAGCCCGGCGATGCTCGACCGGACCCTGGCCGCGGCGCGGCGCCGAGGTGTCGCCGACCAGGTCCGGGTGCGGGGCGCCGACGTGGGGGACCTGCCGTTCGAGGACGGATCGTTCGACCTCGTGCTCTCGCTGACCGGGCTGCACTGCTTCCCGGATCCCGCGACCGCCGTGGCCGAGATGGTGCGGGTGCTGCGACCCGGCGGGCGTCTGGTGGGCAGCACGATCCTCGACGACGCGGGCCCCCGGTGGGCGCCGATGCGCGTGGGCGGGCGGCTCGGCGGCATCCTCGGGCCCGGCGTGACCACCCGCCAGCTGACCTGGCTGCTCGCCGACCGCGAGCTGGACGACGTACGGCTCGAGCGCAGCGGGGCGCTCGGGTACTTCAGCGGCGCGAAGCCGACATGATCCGGGCCCGGGGGCGGCCGTGCTTGTCGGCCAGTTCCGGAGCCTGTCGGCCCTTGCAATGGCCGACAAGTTCGGGAACACCCGGCCGGCCGGGTGTTCCTGAGCACGATGTGGCGCCTGGGAACGCCCGCCCGGCGAGCGGGGACGATCAGGCCTGGGCGGGCTTCTCGTCGGTGTCCTCGAACCGGCCGAACGAGGCGTGGACCTCGGCCTCGGCCTCGACCCGGCCGACCCAGTCGGCACCCTCGACGGACTTGCCGGGCTCGAGGTCCTTGTAGACCTCGAAGAAGTGCTGGATCTCGAGTCGGTCGAACTTCGGGACGTGGTTGATGTCGCGGATGTGCTCGGCGCGGGGGTCGGTCGAGGGCACGCACAGCACCTTGTCGTCGCCGCCGGCCTCGTCGGTCATCCGGAACATCCCGATGGCACGGCACTTGATCAGGCAGCCGGGGAAGGTCGGGGCCTGGAGGAGCACGAGGGCGTCCAGCGGGTCGCCGTCCTGGCCGAGGGTGTTCTCGATGTAGCCGTAGTCGGCCGGGTACTGCGTCGAGGTGAACAGCATCCGGTCGAGGCGCATCCGGCCCGACTCGTGGTCGACCTCGTACTTGTTGCGCTCGCCCTTGGGGATCTCCACGAGAACGTCGAACTCCAGCACCAGCAGGCCCTTTCCCTCGGTGTACGTCGCCGCCGTGCGGCCGCGACTCCCCGGCGCCGTGACGCCGATCAGGTCAGTCTCGCGCACAATGGTGGCCGCCCGCACCACAGCCCGGAAGGAGACAGCCCGATGGCCCGTCCGAAGGCCCGGCTGCTCGCCTCCCTCGCGCTCTCGCTGGTCGTGGCCGTCGTGCTCGCGGTCGTCGCGGTCGTCGCCGTCGGGGTGCTGGTGGCGCCGCCGACCCAGCCGGACCCGGCCGTCGGGCCCGCCGAGGTCGCCCCGCCGCCGGGCGTCGACCTGCCCCGCCTCGGGGCGCCGGGACCGGTCGCGGACGACGCTGCGCCGCAGCCGCTGCGCCCTGCCGCCGTCCGTGCGGCGCTGGTCCCGAGGCTCGCCGCCCCGGCGCTGGGCCGGCACGTCCTGGCCACCGTGGCCCCCCTGGCCGGGCCCGGGCGGGCCCTGAGGAGCGGCCCCGCCGGCGACGTGGCCACCCCCGCGTCGACGACGAAGCTGTTCACGTCCGCGGCGGCCCTGCTCAGCGTGGGGCCCGGGACGAGGTTCGCGACCCGGGTCGTCGCCACCGGGCGCAACCGGATCGTCCTGGTCGGTGGGGGAGACCCCTTCCTGGCCTCGGCACCGCAGGACGCCGGGACCTACCCGCCCCGCGCCGATGTCGACACGCTGGCGCGGCAGACGGCGCGCGCCCTGCGCGGTGGCGGGGCCCGGCAGCCCACGGTGCGGCTGGCCTACGACGACAGCCTGTTCCCCGGACCGGCCCTCAGCCCCCGGTGGCCCGCCTCCTACGTCCCCGACGACGTCGTCTCGCCGATCCACGCCCTGTGGGTCGACGAAGGTCGCGACCCGAGCGGCTACGGTCGGGTCGCCGACCCCGCCGCGTCGGCCGCCGTGCTCTTCGCCGACCGGCTGCGGGCGGCCGGCGTCCGCGTCACCGGCGTGCCCACCCCCACGACCGCGCCGTCGGGGGCTCGCGAGGTCGCGGCCGTCGAGAGTGCGACGGTCGCCCAGATCGTGGAGCGGGTGCTGCAGGTCAGCGACAACGAGGGCGCCGAGGTGCTGCTGCGCCAGGTCGGCCTCGCCACCGGCGACGGGGGGTCGTTCGTCGGTGGACAGAGCGGGGTACGCCGTACGCTCGCCGCCGCCGGGTTGACGCTGCGCAGCGCGGAGGTGCTCTGGGACGGCAGCGGTCTCTCCCGTGACAACAGGCTGTCCCCGGCCACGCTCGTCGACCTGCTGCGGCTGTCGTCCTCCGAGCAGGAGCCCGACCTGCGTCCCGTGGTCACCGGCCTGTCCGTCGCGGGCTACCTCGGCTCGCTGTCCGACCGCCTCGACACCGGCGACCCCCGCGCCCCGGGTCGGGTGCGGGCCAAGACCGGCACGCTGACCGGCGTCTTCGCCCTCGCCGGCATCGCGGTGGACCGCACCGGGGTCCCGGTGGTCTTCGCCCTGATGGCCGACCGCATCCGTGCCCCGCAGACCCTCGAGGCACAGCAGGCCATGGACGAGGCGGCCGCGGCCCTGGCCGGGTGCGCCTGCACCCGCGACCGGGGCCGTTAGGAGGAGCCCGCACGGGCCGAGCGGGGCGCGCGTGGTGCCCGGCTAGATTGCTGGACATGAGTGTTCCCGCGACGACCGCCGCGCCCTCGATGATCGACTGGGACCTCGCGGTCTCGCTCGGAGCCCGGATCGCCGGCGACGGCCCGCCGGTCTCCGCGGCCCGGGCCGCCGAGGTCGTCTCGGAGCTGCGCGACGACGCGAACCGCTCGACCGGCCTGGTCCGCGACTTCACCGGCCTGGAGGCCGGCACGCAGACCGCACCGGTGCTCGTGGTCGACCGGCGCGGCTGGATCCAGGCCAACGCAGACGGCTTCAAGCAGATCATCACGCCCCTGGCGCACAAGCTGACCGCCGACAAGCCGCCCTCGGCGTTGACCCGCGCGGTGGGCTCGCGGGTCACCGGCGCCGAGGTCGGTGGCCTGCTGGGCTTCCTGGCCGGCAAGGTGCTCGGTCAGTTCGACCCGTTCCACGACCCGGCCGGCCGGCTGCTGCTGGTGGCGCCCAACGTCGTGCACGTCGAGAACGAGCTGGGCGTCGACCCCACCGACTTCCGGCTGTGGGTGTGCCTGCACGAGGAGACCCACCGGGTCCAGTTCACCGCGGTGCCCTGGATGCGTGAGCACCTCTTCTCCGAGGTCGAGGCCCTCTCGGCCACCGTCGAGCCGACCACGCTCTTCGAGGACGGCCTCGGCCGGGTCGTCGAGGGCGTCCGGAACGCGCGCCACGGCGGCGGCAGCATCGTGGAGATGTTCTCCAGCCCCGAGCAGCGCGCGCTCATGGACCGCGTGACCGGCATGATGTCGCTGCTCGAGGGTCACGCCGACGTCGTCATGGACGGGGTCGGCCCCCAGGTCATCGCCTCGGTCGCGGCGATCCGCGCGAAGTTCGACCAGCGCCGGCAGGGCATCGGGGCGCTCGACAAGGTGCTGCGCCGCCTGCTCGGCCTCGACGCCAAGATGGCGCAGTACCGCGACGGGGCCGCCTTCGTGCGCGGCGTCGTCGACACGGTCGGGATGGAGCGGTTCAACGCGGTCTGGGCGGGCCCGGAGAACCTGCCGACCAGGGCCGAGCTCGGCGACCACGCAGCCTGGATCGCCCGGGTGCTGTGAGCGCGCAGCACGACCCGCCCGGAGGGCCCCTGCGCGGTCCGGCCGACGACCCCGCCCTGCTCGCGCTGCGCCACGGCGTACGCCGGGTGCTCGCCGACCTGCCGGGGGCGGCGCCCCTGCGACCACCCGAGGACGTCGGCCCGGTCGTGGTCGCCTGCTCGGGTGGCCCGGACTCGGTGGCGCTGCTGGCGGCGACCGTCGCCGAGGCACGCCGGCTCTCGCCGCGACGCCGGGTCGTCGGCGCGACCGTCGACCACGACCTCCAGGACGGCTCGGCCGACCACGCCGCGGACGTCGTGGAGACCATGGCGCGCCTCGGCGCCGACGAGACCCTCACCGCCCGGGTGCGCGTCGAGGAGAGCGGGCGGGGCCCGGAGGCGGCGGCGCGGGAGGCGCGCTACGCCGTGCTCGAGCAGGTCGCCACCAGCACCGGGGCCGCCGCCGTGCTGCTCGGCCACACCCTCGACGACCAGGCCGAGACCGTGCTGCTCGGGCTGACCCGTGGCTCCGGCGGCCGCTCGATCGCGGGCATGCGGCCCCGCTTCGGCGTCTTCCGACGTCCGTTGCTGGACTGTCGGCGCGCCCAGACGGTGGCCGCCTGCCGTGCGCTCGGCGTCCGCCCCTGGGCCGACCCGCACAACGACGACCCCCGCTTCACCCGGGTCCGCGTCCGTCGCGCGGTGCTGCCGCTGCTCGAGGAGGAGCTCGGCCCGGGCGTCGCCGAGACGCTCGCGCGCACCGCGGCCCTCCTGCGCCCGGACGCCGAGGCCCTCGACGGGTACGCCGACCGCGCCCTCGACGAGGCGCTGCGCGAGGGCGGCCTCGAGCTCGACGTGCTGCGCACCCACCCCGACGCGGTCGTGACCCGCGTGCTGCGCCTGGTGGCGCTGCGCGCAGGGAGTCCGTCCGCCGAGCTCTTCCACGTCCACGTCAGCGCCCTGCACGACCTGCTCACCGGGGTCGTGCGCGGCCGGGTGCAGCTGCCCGGCCACGTCACGGCGTACGTCGCCGGCGGCCTGCTCCGCTTCGCCCCCACGGCCGGCTGACGACCGACGGCGGGCGCGTGGCCCCAGGGTGCGGAAGGTAAAGATCCACCCACCTTCCGTCCTTCCTGCGGACCGCGCTCAAGTGGGCCGATCCGGGAGCCGAGACCCCAGGTGTCCGCCACGCCTGCCCCCCACGGCCTCCCCCCGAAGGCCCTCCCCCCGTAAGGAACCGTCATGACGGTGCACGAGAACGCCCGCCCCGCCCGCCCCGCCCGGCCCGGCCGGCCCCGCCGCCGCCAGGTGGTCGGCACCCTGGTCGGCACGGGGGCTCTGGCGCTGAGCCTCGTGCCCGCGCTCGGCTCCACCTCGGTCGCGGCCGTCCCCCGGGTCAGCGCTGCCGAGTCCGCCACGCTGCTGGCCGCCCCCGAGGCGCCGCCCCGGGGCCGCGCGTGGATCGAGGGGCAGGTCGTCAACCAGGCCGGTCGTCCGCTCGACGGGATCGTCGTCGAGGCCTACCGCTACGGCGACGACGCGTCGATGTCACGCCGGGCCGACGCCGCGCCGGTCGCCTCCTGGATCACCTACGCCGACCCCGACGTCGACGGACCCGCTCACGGCTTCTTCCGCCTCTACGTCCCGCGCAACGGCCCGGGCGACGGCCTGTTCGTGCTCAAGGCCTCGAGCCTGCCCGACGCGAGAGACCCCTACACCCCGCAGCTGCTCGACGACGAGGTCGTCTACGTGGGTGGTGGCCAGCGGGGCATCGTCGAGGACTTCGGCGAGATCGAGATGAGCCTCGCTCGCCGGGCCGACTCCTTCGTCGACCTCACCGCGAGCCCGTCGACGAAGCGGTCCGACAAGCAGGGCCGGCTCTCCGTCTCGGTGACCAGCCCGGACGTCAGCACGATCACCGGCAAGCTCCGCCTCGCCATCGACGGCCGCTCCCGGGGGACGCGCACCCTGACGCGGTCCGACCGTGGGCGGACCGCCCTCGCGCTGCCCCGCCTCCGGCCGGGCCGCCACGTCATCACGGTCGACTACCTCGGCTCCTCCGACGTGCTGGCGGCCTCCGCGGTCGAGCGCGTCAAGGTCGAGGCCCCCCGGCACCACGGCAGGGGCGGGAGGGGCGGCCACCGCTGAGGTCCGCGACCGGACGGGTCGTGGCCCGGCGGGCCCACGCGACTGTGAAAGGGTGACGTCATGGACGCCTCGGAGGTCAGTGACGACCTCGTCGCCGTGTTGTTCACCGAGGCGCAGATCCGGGAGCGGATCGGGGAGATGGCCGCCCGCATCGAGGCCGACTACGCCGGCGAGGACCTCGTCATCGTCGGCATCCTGCGGGGCGCGGTCATGGTCATGGCCGACCTCGCGCGCGCGCTGACCCGCCACGTCGAGATGGACTGGATGGCGGTCTCCTCCTACGGCTCCGGCACCAAGTCCAGCGGCGTGGTCCGCATCCTCAAGGACCTCGACGGCGACATCTCGGGCCGACACGTCCTGATCGTCGACGAGATCATCGACACCGGGCTGACCCTGTCCTGGCTCACCGCCAACCTCTCGTCGCGACGTCCGGCCAGCGTGGAGATCGCGACCCTGCTGCGCAAGCCCGAGGCGCTGCAGATGCCGGTCGAGGTGCGCTACGTCGGCTGGGACATCCCCAACGAGTTCGTCGTGGGCTACGGCCTCGACTACCGCGAGCGCTACCGCAACCTGCGCGACATCGCGACCCTGGCGCCGCACGTCTACTCCTGAGACCGCGCTCCCCGGGGACCGCGGGGCCCGCCCGCACGCTCACCCCGGTGCTTTCGCACCGTTTGCGACAATGGGCCCAGCGCCATCCCCGGCGTGTACCGTCGAGGTTTCAGTCCAGTGGGCCCGACCGGCTCCTCGCAGACCCACGTCTGTCGCCGCCGGCCGCACGGCCCGCTCCAGCGAGGTCGAGAGAGTTCTGTGAAGAAAGCGTTCAAGGGTCCCTGGGTGTGGATCGTCCTCGCGGTGCTCGGCGTGCTGATCGCCCTGCAGTACCTCGTGCCCGGAGGCGGGTACGACGAGGTCCCGACCTCGCAGATGGAGTCCTACATCGCCGCCGGCGAGGTCGAGGAGATCACCTTCATCGACGGTGAGCAGGCCATCCAGGCCACGCTCGACCCCGGGGTGCGCGACAGCGGTGACCAGGTCGTGTCCTACTACGTCCTGGGTCAGGTCGAGGGGATCATCGAGCAGGTCGACCAGCAGGTCTCCGAGGAGACGATCAAGGAGTCGAACTCCGAGAACCCCCAGCCCAGCTTCCTCGGCCAGCTGCTCGTGACCCTGCTGCCGATCGCCCTGATCATCTTCATCTTCATCTTCTTGATGAACCAGATGCAGGGCGGCGGCGGCCGCGGCGTCATGCAGTTCGCCAAGTCCAAGGCCAAGCTGATCTCCAAGGACATGCCGAAGTCGACGTTCACCGACGTCGCCGGCTGCGTGGAGGCCATCGAGGAGCTCGGCGAGATCAAGGAGTTCCTCTCCGAGCCGGCCAAGTTCCAGGCCGTCGGCGCCAAGATCCCCAAGGGCGTCCTGCTCTACGGGCCACCAGGCACCGGCAAGACCCTGCTCGCCCGCGCCGTCGCGGGTGAGGCCGGCGTCCCGTTCTACTCGATCTCCGGCTCCGACTTCGTCGAGATGTTCGTCGGGGTCGGTGCCTCCCGGGTGCGTGACCTGTTCGAGCAGGCCAAGGAGAACGCTCCCGCGATCGTGTTCATCGACGAGATCGACGCCGTCGGACGACACCGCGGTGCCGGCATGGGCGGCGGTCACGACGAGCGCGAGCAGACCCTCAACCAGCTGCTCGTCGAGATGGACGGCTTCGACGTCCGTGGCGGGGTCATCCTGATCGCGGCCACCAACCGTCCCGACGTGCTCGACCCCGCGCTGCTGCGCCCGGGCCGCTTCGACCGCCAGATCGCGGTCGACGCGCCCGACCTCAAGGGCCGCCACCAGATCCTCCAGGTCCACTCGCGCGGCAAGCCCATGGCCGAGGACATCGACCTGCTCTCCTACGCCCGCCGGACGCCGGGCTTCACCGGCGCCGACCTCGCCAACGTGCTCAACGAGGCCGCGCTGCTGACCGCGCGCGGCAACCAGAAGATGATCAGCGACGAGGCCCTCGACGAGGCCATCGACCGGGTCATCGCGGGACCGCAGCGGCGGACCCGCCTGATGAGCGAGCACGAGAAGCTGATCACCGCCTACCACGAGGGCGGCCACGCGCTGGTCGCCGCGGCGCTTCCCGGCACCGACCCGGTGCACAAGATCACGATCCTGCCGCGGGGTCGGGCCCTGGGCTACACGATGGTGCTGCCCGACGAGGACAAGTACTCCCAGACGCGCAGCCAGATGCTCGACCAGCTGGCGTACATGCTCGGCGGCCGGGCCGCGGAGGAGATGGTCTTCCACGACCCGACGACCGGGGCCGGCAACGACATCGAGAAGGCCACCGGCCTGGCGCGGGCCATGGTCACCCAGTACGGCATGACCGAGTCGCTCGGCGCGATCAAGCTCGGCGAGGCCGCGGGCGAGCCCTTCATGGGCCGCGACATGGGCCAGGGTCGTGGCTACTCCGAGGACGTCGCGGCCAAGATCGACGAGGAGACCAAGAAGTTCCTCGCCGTGGCCCACCAGGAGGCCTTCGACATCCTCGAGGAGAACCGCGACGTCCTCGACGCGCTCGTCCTCGCGCTGCTCGACCGGGAGACCCTCGACAAGGCGGAGGTCGCGGAGGTCTTCACCGCCCTGCGCCGTCGGCCGGAGCGGCCGGCCTGGACCGGCTCGCCCTCGCGCAACCCCTCGGAGATCCCGCCGGTCGAGATCCCGCAGGAGGTGCGCGACCGTGTCGCCGCCAACGGTCACGAGCCCGAGCGGGCCAGCGTGATCCTGACCCCGCCGGGTGCGGGCGGCGACCTCCACGGTGACCCGGGTGCGCCGGGGGCCACGGCCGGCGGCCCGGCAACCCCGGGTCCCGGCGGGACCTGAGCCGGATGACCGCACCGATCGGTCCCGTCACGCTGCCGGACGAGGGTGGCCGGGCCCCGGCCTTCGACCACGCCCGCGCCGAGGCCGCGGTGCGAGAGCTGCTCCACGCCATGGGTGAGGACCCCGACCGCGAGGGCCTGCTCGAGACCCCGGCCCGGGTCGCCCGTGCCTACGCCGAGATGACCGCAGGCCTGCACCAGCAGCCGCGCGACGTGCTGCGCACGACGTTCGACCTCGGCCACGACGAGATGGTCCTGGTCCGCGACATCGAGCTGTGGTCGATGTGCGAGCACCACCTCGTGCCGTTCACGGGGGTCGCCCACGTCGGCTACATCCCGGCCGAGAGCGGCAAGATCACCGGGCTGTCCAAGCTGGCGCGCCTCGTCGACGTCTACGCCCGGCGCCCGCAGGTCCAGGAGCGGCTGACGACCCAGGTCGCCGACGCGCTCGTGGAGATCCTCGAGGCGCGCGGCGTGGTCGTCGTCATCGACGCCGAGCACCTGTGCATGACGATGCGAGGCGTCCGCAAGGCCGGGGCGCGCACCATCACCTCGGCGGTGCGGGGCCAGATGCGCGATCCTGCGACCCGCTCCGAGGCGATGGCGCTGATCTCGTCGCGCTGAGGCCCGGGCTCGCCGGGCGGCTCGCACCGACCCGAGCACCGATCCCGACGATCGAGCGCGAGCACCGATAGCGTCACCCCGTGCGCGACGTACGACCGCTCGTGATGGGCGTCCTGAACGTCACCCCGGACTCCTTCTCCGACGGTGGTCGCTTCGTCGACCCCGGGGCCGCCCAGGCCCACGGCCGGCGGTTGCTCGCCGACGGTGCCGACCTGCTCGACGTGGGCGGTGAGTCCACCCGGCCCGGCGCGACCCGGCCGCTGGTGGCCGAGGAGCTCGACCGCGTCGTCCCGGTGGTCGAGGCCCTGGCCGCCGAGGGCGCGGTGGTCTCGGTCGACACCATGCGCGCCGAGGTCGCCGCCGCGGCCCTCGCCGTCGGGGCCCGCGTCGTCAACGACGTCTCCGGGGGGCTGGCCGACCCGGAGATCCTCGAGGTCGTCGCGGACAGCGGCGCGACGTACGTCGCCATGCACTGGCGTGCCCACGCGGACCGGATGGCCGACCTCGCGGTCTACGACGAGCCCGGCGGGGTCGTCGAGGCGGTGCGGCGCGAGCTCGACGAGCGCGCGGCCGCCGCGGCCGCGGCCGGGATCAGCCCCGACCGGCTCGTGCTCGACCCCGGCCTGGGCTTCGCCAAGCGCGCCGAGCACAACTGGGACCTGCTGCGCGGTCTCGACGCCCTCGCCTCCCTCGGCTACCCGCTGCTGGTCGGGGCCAGCCGCAAGTCGTTCCTCGGCTCCCTCCTCGTCGACGCCGACGGGCGCCCCCGCGACGTCGAGGACCGCGAGGCCGCCGGCCACGCCCTCGCCGTCCACCTCGCGCTGGCCGGGGTCTGGGGCCTGCGGGTCCACGACGTCCGGGGCACCCGCGACGCCCTGGCCGTGACCCAGCGGCTAGCGTCGTCCTCGCGGAGCGTCCCGCACCCGGGGCCTCGCGCCGCGCAGGACGCCCACCACGCCGCGACCGACGGCAAGGAGATCTCGTGACCGACCGGCTCGCCGTCACCGGCATCGAGTGCTGGGGACACCACGGGGTGCTCGACCACGAGCGTGCCGAGGGCCAGAAGTTCGTCGTGGACCTCGTCCTGGGCCTCGACACGGGACCGGCCGCCGCCTCCGACGACTTGCGAGACACCGTGGACTACGGGAGTCTCGGCACCGCGGTGCGCGACGCCGTGGAGACCGATCCGGTCGACCTGATCGAGACCCTGGTGCACAGGATCGCGGACGTCTGCCTCGTGGACCCCCGTGTTGACTGGGCCGAGGTCACCGTTCACAAGCCGGATGCCCCCCTGAGCGTGACGTTCTCGGACGTCACCGTGACCATCCTTTCGAGACGTGAGGGCCGATGACTGAGACCCCCAACCCGAACATCGTCGACGCGGACACCCTGACCGGTGAGATGCGCCCGATCCGACGGGTCGTGCTGGCCCTGGGCTCGAACCTGGGTGAGCGCCTGCCCTCGCTCCAGGGGGCCGTCGACGCGATCGCCGACACCCCGGACGTGTGGGTCACCGCGGTCTCGCCGATCTACGAGACCGAGCCGGTCGACTCGCCGGAGGGTGCGGAGCCGTTCCTCAACGCCGTCGTCCTCGCCGACACGACCCTGGCCGCGCACCGTCTGATGGAGCGGGCCCTGGCCATCGAGGACGTCTACGACCGCGAGCGCGGTGACGTGCCCAACGCGCCCCGGACCCTCGACGTGGACCTGATCGTGGTCGGCGACCGCCGCAGCCACGAGCCGAGCCTGCGGCTGCCGCACCCGCGCGCCGCCGAGCGGGCCTTCGTCCTCCAGCCGTGGTTCGACCTCGAGCCCGACGCGGTCCTGCCCGACCACGGTCCGCTCAGCGACCTGCTCGAGGCACTGGACACCTCCGGGATCGCCCGGCGAGACGACCTCGAGCTCGACCTCGGGTGAGCCGCCAGGGTCCGGCGCAGCCGAGCACCCCTCCTGACCCCGACCGGGCCCCGGGCACGGGCACGGGCATGGAGCCCACGTCGGTGGGCTTCCTGGCCGGCTGGCTGCTCGGCGGGCTGGTCCTGGGCCGGGCCCTGCGCCCGGTCGCCGAGCGGCTCCTCGGCACCGCGCCGATCGTCACCTGGACCCAGCCGCTGGCCCTGGTCGCCGTCGCGGCGGTCCTCGGGGCCACCGCCCGGGCCACCCACCGGGTCGTCCAGGTCCAGCGCATCGCCCTCCCGCCCCACCGCGCGGTCAACCGGCTGCTCGTGGCCCGCGCGAGCGCCCTCGTCGCCGCCCTGACCGTCGGCGGGTACGCCGGCTACGCCCTGGCGTGGCTCGGCAGCGACGCGGTCCTGGCCCAGCAGCGGATCGTCCGCTCGCTGCTGTGCTGCCTGGCCGGCGTCCTGGTCGTCGTCGCGGCCCTGCTGCTGGAGCGTGCGTGTCGCACCCGCCCACCCGACGCGGAGCCCTAGCCTTCGACCATGACCTCCCCGTCACCCGTCACGTCCTCCGATGCCGACGCCGCCGGTCGACCTCGAGCCCGCGCCCCGACCGGGCGGGCCCTCGCGACGACGGCAGCGCTCGGCACGGGTGGTCGTCGCCGTGGTGCTCGTGCTGCTCGGCGCGGGGGCGGTCGCCGCAGGGCTCCTCACCAGCACGGCGCTGCTCTCGGGGGCGGCCGTGCTGGCCGTGCTGCTGGGCGCCGCCGCGACCCGGATCGTGCACACCGAGCTGCTCGACTCCCGGCGCGAGGCCGCCGTGGACCGCGCCGAGCTGGCCCGCGGCTACCGCGCGCTGACCGAGGAGCGGGTGGCCGAGCAGGCGGTGTTCGTCCGCCGCACCGAGGCCTCGCTCGCACGCCAGCGTGACGCGCTGGCCCGCCTCGAGGCGCAGGTCGTCGACGCCGAGGCGCAGGCCCGCGCTGCGGCCCAGCAGCTGGACGCCGAGCGCAGCCGGGCCGACCTCGCCGAGCAGGAGGGCCGCCGCGCGGGGGAGCGCCTCGACGACGCCGAGGGGCGTGCGGCCGAGGCGATCGTGCTGCTCGCCGAGCTCGAGCAGGAGCGCGACCTGCTCGCGTCGCAGCTGCGGGCCACCCGTGCCCAGGAGGAGGCCCGCCTCGCCGAGACGGCGCGGTGGGACGCGACGGGCGCGACCGGCACCGAGGGCGGTCGCCGGCGCGCCTGAGGCACCCGGCGCGGTCCGGCGCGGTCCGGCACGGTCCGGCGCGGTCCGGCGCCGTCGCGGCGTACGGCATGATCGACGACCGTGATCCCCGAGGACTCCCGTTTCGAGACCGATCCCGAGCAGCTCGTCCCCGACCTGCCCGGTCTGCCCGGCGACTGGTCGGTGGGGGTCCCGGAGCCGTCGGACCCCGCGGACGTCGCCCGGCTCACGGCGTTGCTGCGCGCGCACGAGAAGGCCGGGCGCGGCTGGGCGGGGGCCGGTGAGGAGGACGTGCTCGTCGAGGTCTCCGAGGGGGGCCTGCGCACCCGCTCCAACGTGGTGGTCCGCGACGGGGACGGGCTCGTGCGCGCCTGGGGGAGCGTCCACGACCGGGCCGGTGGACGGATGCTCTTCGTCCACATCGTCGAGCGGGGGCTGCGCGACGAGGTGGCGCAGGCCTGCTCGGACGCGCTGTTCGGCTGGGCCGAGGCCCAGGCCCGCGAGGTCGGCGCCGCACGGGGCCTGGCGGTCCAGCAGATCGACACCGGCGCCTTCGAGGGCGACGAGCGGCAGGCGGCCTGGTTGCGGGGGGCCGGCTTCGCGAGGGTGCGCTCCTGGTGGCAGATGAACCGGCCGGTCACGCCCGAGGAGGCCTCGCTGGTGCCCGACCCCGGGCTGTGGGAGCGCCCCGAGAAGGGCGTGCGGTTCCGGCTGGTGCGCCGGGCGGGGAGCGGGATGCCCCAGACCGACGACCTGCGCGACGTCCACGACGTGCTCGAGGAGGCGTTCCTGGACCACTTCAACTCCTGGGAGGAGACCTTCGAGGAGTTCCTCTCGAGGCTGCGCGAGGACCCCGGTCACCGCTGGGACCACTGGTGGATCGCCGAGCTCGTCGACGGGGCCGCGCCCGAGGCCGTGGGCGCGCTGGTGGGCACGGTCTCCGAGGGCGGGACGAGCGCCGACGGCTCCTACGTCTCCTACATCGGGGTGCGGGAGGCGGCGCGTGGCCGCGGCGTGGCCAAGGGCCTGCTGCACACGATCATCGCCGACGCCGCGGCCCGCGGACGGGACCGCGTCGGCCTCGAGGTCGACGCGGACTCCTCCACCGGCGCCGACGGGCTCTACACCTCGCTCGGGTGGCGCACGAAGTACGTCACCGAGTCCTGGCACCGCGACGTGCCGGTCGACTGACGGCGTCCGCTCCACGGCGCTCGCCGGCTCGAGCCCGCGCGGTCCTCAGAGCTCGTGCGGGCGGACGGCGAGCGCCTCCGGCACGATGGTGGCGGGGTCGAGCACCGGCACCGCGAGCCGGACGCCCTCCGGCCCGACCTCGCGCGGGGCAGGCCGGCCCAGGCCGATGGCCCACCGCTGCACGGTGGCGGCGTCCTCGCGGCGGTCCTGCTCGACCAGCCAGCCGGTCAGGCGCTGGACGGGCGGCAGCCCGCTGTGGACCAGCGAGCGTTCGCTCCACAGCTCGCGCACCCCGGCGACCAGCAGCGCCCACCACTCGTCGTCGCAGTCGGGCACCAGCGCGAAGTAGCGCCACAGGTCACCGGCGAGCACCCGGTCCACGAAGACGGGCAGCACCTCCCCGCACTGCGGCGAGGCCCTGACCTGGGCCAGGGACGCCCGCTTCGTCGCCCAGCGGTCGTCGAGGTCGCTGACGGTGTTGCGCTGCTGGGTGATCGACGTCCCGTCGGTGCGCACGCGCCAGTGGTAGACCGGGGTGGGCAGCACGTCGAAGGTGCCCGAGAGGTACGCCCGCGTGGTCGTGGGCTGGTCCTCGTAGTGCACACCCTCGGCGAACTCGAGGTCGTGGCGCTCCCACCAGGTGCGCCGGAACAGCTTGTTCCACGCGAACACGTCGCCGAGGACCTCGGGGTGGTCGGCCGCGCTGACCTTCGTGCGCCCGGGGTTGTGCAGGCGGTGCATCCAGCGCGGCTCGCTGCGCTCCGGGCCTCGCCAGCGCAGGAGCGACCCGGTCACGAAGTCCGACCCCGAGGCCTCCAGCGACATCAGCATGTCGGCGTACGCCGTCGGGGGCACCGCGTCGTCGGAGTCGGCGAACGCCACGACGTCGCCGCGCACGTGACGCAGGCCCTCGTTGCGCGCCGCGCCGAGGCCCTGGTTCTCGGTGTGCACGGCCCGCACCCGTGGGTCGCGGGCGGCGTACTCGTCGGCGATCTCCCCGCACTCGTCGGGCGAGCCGTCGTCGACGACGACCACGTCGAGGCGGGCGTGGGTCGAGCTGAGGATCGAGTCGAGGCAGTCGGGCAGGTAGTCCGCGACGTCGTAGCAGGGCACCACGACCCCGACGAGCGCGTCGGAGCGAGGAGCCGCGCGCTCTCTCCACCTCACCGCCCGGAGGCTACCGGGTCTGGCTCCTGGCCCGTTCCCGATGGGGCCTAGTCTGAGGCGGTGAGCGAGCCGACCCCGACGGTGGTGTTCGTCGTCGGCGCGGGCCGCAGCGGCACCAGCACCCTCGCCGGCCTCCTGCGCCGACACGGGCTGCGGGTGCCCGAGCCCGAGGTGGCGCCGGACGCGACCAACCCGCGGGGCTTCAGCGAGTCGCAGTGGCTCGTGGACCTCCACGACCGCCTGCTCGCCGACGTCGTCGTCCAGGTCGGCGACGCCCGTCCCGACGCGTGGTACGACACCGGCGAGGCCTGCCTGCGCGAGCCCGCCCGCATCCGGGCCACGCAGTGGCTCACCGAGCAGCTCGACGCCGGCGACGACCTGGTCCTCAAGGACCCGCGCCTGGGCTGGTTCCTGCCGCTGTGGCGCGCGGCCGCGCTGCGGGCGGGGGCGCGCACGACGTACGCGACGATGCTGCGCCCGCCCGCCGAGGTGGCCGCCAGCCGCGAGCACCACTACGCCAACCGCCTCGGCGCGGCACACCTGACCGCGTCCTGGCTCAACATGCACCTGCACGCCGAGCGGGCCACCCGCCCCGCCCCGGTCCTGGACGAGGAGACCGCGAGCGGGACCGCGGAGGACCGCGCACCGCGCGTCTTCGTGCGCTACGCCGACCTGCTCGACGACTGGGTGGTCCAGCTGCAGCGCGTGGGGGAGACGCTCGGTCTCGGCTCCGTGCTCGGCGCCGACGCGGAGCGGGTGCGCGACGGCCACCGCTTCGTGGACCCCTCGCTGCGGCGGATGACCCACGGTCTCGACGACCTCGACCTCCCCCCGCGGCTGCGCGAGCTGGCCGAGGAGTCCTGGACCGCGCTCGGGTCGCTGGCCGAGCCCGGCGGTGACGTGCCGGCCCTCCACGCCACGCTGGACTCGCTGCGCGAGTCCTACGTCGACCTCTACGCCGAGGCGGAGGCGATCAGCCGGTCCTCCGTCGTGGCCGCCCGCAGGGCCCGGCGTCCGCCCGCCGGAGCGTCGCCCCCCTCGCCCGGACCGGGGCCGGGCCCCGGACCCGCGCCGGCGGAGCCGTCCCCGACGCAGCCGGACCCCGACGACCAGCCCGGTGCCGTACGCCGGGTCGCCCGCGCCCTGCGCGGGGAGCGCCGGGACTCCTGAGCGTGGCCACGCCGGACCCGGACGGGCTGCGCAACCTGGAGGGTCGCACCGACTACGACGTGGTCTGGCCCTGGGCGGCGTCCCGCGCCGGGGCGGGGCGGCTGCGACCGGGGACGACCGCGGTGCTCCGGGTCAAGGACGAGGCCGCCTGGCTGCCCTGGGTGCTGCCGCCGCTGCTGCGGGCCTGCGACGAGGTGCTGCTCGTCGACAACGCCTCGGTCGACGAGAGCGCCGAGGTCGCCCGGGCCACCGCGCGGCGCTGCGGTCTCGAGGCGCGGCTGCGGCTGCGGCACTACCCGTTCGCCGTGGCCCGGGCCGGCGCGGAGCACCTGGCCACCCCGGCCCGCTCGGTGCACTCGCTGGCCTACTTCTACAACTGGTCCTTCGCGCAGGTGCGCACGCGCTGGTCCTGGAAGGCCGACGGCGACATGGTGCTCACGCCCGAGGGCGAGGCGGCCCTGGGTGACCTGGCCTGGTCGGTCGGCAGCGTGCAGAGCGTGGTGCGGATGCCGCGCCACGGGCTCTTCGTGGCCGACGCGAGCCGGGCCTTCGTCGACCTCGGCTGGCGCAACATCGAGGAGTGGGGCTTCCCGGTCGGACCGGACTTCACCTACGACAAGGCGCCGGAGTGGGAGGTGTGCACCACCCCCGAGCACCTGCGACGCGTGGCCCTGCCGCCCGGACTGTGCGTGGAGGTCAAGGACCTCGCCCGCGACGAGTTCGCCCACTGGAGTGACCCCGAGGGCTTCGCGACGAGTGCCCGCACCGCTCGCAAGCGGCGCGAGTGGGAGGTCTTCCACGCGCTGCGCGACGTCGTCGCGGGTGGAGCCGGCGCCGACGGGTCGCCGCCCGCGCTGCCCGCGGGGGTCCACGAGGTGCGCGCGCCCGCCGGCGTCCCCGTCGTGGAGCACGTGACCCGCACCTGGCTGCCCGCCCAGCCGCGTCCCCTGCTCGTCGAGGACCCGCGTGAGGACCCCGTGCGACGCGAGCGCCGTCGCGCGCGGACCCTCGCCGAGGCCGCCGCGCTGGGATAGTCCCTGGCAGAACGGTCGAGATCCGGCGCGGTTCACGACCATTTCGCCAGGGACTATCCCGCCGGGCAGGTGGTGACCGTCACCCCCCGGGCCCCTGTCGGGGGGTCCGGGGCAGGGCTAGGCTCGAGCTCGCTACCGAGCACGTACGTCTTGTACCCACACCGGCCCCGCACCTGGGGTGGACGGCGGGACGGGAACGAAAGGGTTCGACCATGGAGCACCTCCCCACCGGGGGGTTGCGCGTGGGTGTCGTGGGCGCTGGACGCGTCGGCGCCGTCCTCGCCGCCCGCCTGCACGCCGCCGGCCACGACGTGGTCGCCGCGGCGGGTGAGTCCGACGCGTCGCGTGACCGGATCGCCGCTCTGCTGCCGCACCTGGAGATCACGCCCGACGACGGCGGCCTACGCCGGCCGAGCGAGATCGCGCGCGCCTGCGACCTGCTGCTGCTCACCGTGCCCGACGACATGCTGCCCAACGTCGTCAGGGTCCTGGCCGACAGCGGGGCGCTGCACGAGGGACAGGTCGTCGTGCACACCTCCGGCCGGCACGGCCTGGCCGTGCTCGACCCCGCCCGGGAGGTGGGCGCCCGCGTCGTGGCGATGCACCCGGCGATGACCTTCACCGGCACCGCCGTCGACCTCGACCGGCTCTGCGGCTGCGTGTTCGGCCTGACGGCCCGCCCCGGCGAGCAGGACCTCGCCGCGCGCCTGGTGGCCGACCTCGGCGGACGGCCGACCTGGGTCGCGGAGGAGATGCGCACGCTGTACCACGCCGGTCTGGCCCACGGTGCCAACCACCTCGTCACGCTGGTCTCCGAGGCGACCGAGATGCTCGCGGCGGCCGGCTGCGACGACCCCGCCGGCACCCTGCGACCGCTGCTCACCGCGGCGCTCGACAACGCGCTCGAGCACGGTGACGCCGCCCTGACCGGTCCGATCGTCCGCGGCGACCTGGAGACGGTGCGCGGTCACCTGGGCGACGTCGCCGCCAGCGCGCCCCAGGCGCTGGGGTCCTACGTCGCGCTCGCCCGCGCCACCCTCGCCCGCGCGGCGACCGACGGTCGGCTGCTGCCGATCCGGGCCCGCGCCATCGCCCGCGTGCTCGACGGGTCCGCGCACCCGTCGCAGCGGGGCCGTGCGGAGGCCTCGGAGCGGGAGTCGTGAGCGCCCGGGTCGGCGCCCCTGCCCGGACCGGGTCGACCCTGCTCGTCTCGACCCGGGCCGAGCTCGAGGAGCACCTCGCCCCCCACCGCAGCGCCGGTCGGAGGGTGGCGCTGGTGCCCACGATGGGAGCGCTCCACGAGGGCCACGCCAGCCTCGTCGCCGAGGCCCGACGCCAGGCCGGCGACGGGGCCGTGGTGGTCACCGTCTTCGTCAACCCGCTGCAGTTCGCGCCCGGCGAGGACCTCGAGCGCTATCCCCGCACCCTCGAGGCCGACCTCGCGCTGTGTGCCCGCGAGGGCGCCGACCTCGTCCTCGCGCCGCCGGTCGAGGAGGTCTACCCCTCCGGCGCCGGTCCCGCCGAGGTCGCCGCGATGGTCACCGTCGCGCCCGGCCCGCTCGCCGCCGTCCTCGAGGGTCGCACCCGACCCACGCACTTCGCCGGCGTGCTGACGGTCGTGGCCAAGCTGCTCGGTCTGGTGCGCCCCGACGTGGTGTGCTTCGGCGAGAAGGACTTCCAGCAGCTCGTCCTCGTCCGTCGCATGGTCGCCGACCTGTGCCTCGGCGTCGACGTCGTCGGCGTGCCCACCGTGCGGGACCCCGACGGGCTCGCGCTGTCGAGCCGCAACGCCTATCTCGACACCGAGCAGCGCGAGGCCGCGCTGGCCCTGCACCGCACCATCACCGCGGTCGCCGCGGCCACGGCCGCCGAGGGCCAGGACGCCGGCCTGAGGGCGGGTCGCGCCGAGCTGCGCGCCTCACCCGGCGTCGACCTGGACTACCTCGAGCTCACCGGTCCCGACCTCGAGCCGCTGGGCGCCGACGCGGCGCCGGGGACGGACGCCCGGGTGCTGATCGCCGCGCGGGTCGGGTCGACCCGCCTGATCGACAACCTCCCCACGACCGTCGGGGTCGCCCCGGCGGCGCCCGGCGGCCGCACCGCGGCGCCCCGCTAGCCTGCGACGATGGACGCGACGCCGGCCGAGCCCGGCCCCACCCCCTCGACCGCCGACGCCCGAGGGTCGGCCGGTCCCCGTGTCGTGGCGGCCCGCCTGGCCGCCGGCGAGCCGGGCTGGGCCGTGGAGGCCGACGTCGTCGTGGTCGGCACCGGGATCGCGGGGCTGACCACCGCCCTGCGGCTGCGCGAGGCCCTCGCCGGATCCGGGCGGGTCCTGGTGGTGACCAAGGACGTCCTGGCCGCCGGCTCGACGCAGTGGGCCCAGGGCGGCATCGCCGCGGCGCTGGGCCCGGGCGACACCCCGGCCGAGCACGAGACCGACACCCTGGTCGCGGGCGCCGGGGCCTGCGACCTGGACGCCGTACGTGCCCTGGTGACCGAGGGCCCCGAGGCGGTGCACGAGCTGATCGGTCTCGGCACGAACTTCGACCACGACGTCGACGGGGTGCTGTCGCTGACCCGCGAGGGCGGTCACCACCGCGACCGCATCGCGCACGCCGGCGGTGACGCGACGGGTGCGGAGATCCAGCGCGCGCTGATCGCCGCGGTCGCCGCGGCGCCCGAGATCGAGGTCGTCGAGCACGCCCTGGCCCTCGACCTGCTGCTCGGCGCCGGAGGCGGGGTCGCCGGGCTGACCCTGCACGTGATGGGGGAGGGCCAGCGCGACGGCGTCGGCGCGGTGCGCTGCCGGGCGGTGGTGCTGGCCAGCGGTGGGCTGGGCCAGGTGTTCGCGCAGACCACCAACCCGGCGGTCTCGACCGGCGACGGCATGGCGCTGGCGCTGCGCGCCGGGGCCACGCTGCGCGACCTCGAGTTCGTGCAGTTCCACCCCACCGTGATGTACCTCGGCCCGGACTCGCGCGGCCAGCAGCCGCTCATCTCCGAGGCGGTGCGCGGCGAGGGCGCGTTCCTCGTCGACGACGACGGCACCCCTTTCATGCAGGGCGTGCACGAGCTCGCCGACCTCGCGCCGCGCGACGTGGTGGCCAAGGCGATCACCCGCCGCATGCACGAGACCGGGCGAGCCCACGTGTGGCTCGACGCCCGCCACCTCGGCCGGGAGCGCTGGGAGCGTCGTTTCCCGACCATCCTGGCCACGGCGCGGTCCCACGGCGTCGACCCGGTCACCGAGCTCCTGCCGGTGTCCCCGGCCTGTCACTACGCCTCCGGCGGGGTGCGCACCGACCTGCACGGCCGCAGCGACGTCCCCGGTCTCTACGCCACGGGCGAGGTCGCCTGCTCGGGCGTCCACGGCGCCAACCGGCTCGCCTCGAACTCGCTGCTGGAGGGCCTGGTCTTCTCGCGACGCATCGCCGCCGTGCTGCCCGGCGAGCTCGCCGGCTGGAGCGAGCCGGCTCCCGACACCCGCGCCGCGGGCCTGGTCGACGGCGGCGTACGCCGGGCGCTGCAGGAGACCATGACCGAGCAGGTCGGGGTGCTGCGCTCGGCCACGGGGCTGGTCTCGGCCGGCGAGCGGCTGGCCGCCCTCGCGGCCACCGGCGCCGACCGGGTCGACCTCGAGGCCTGGGAGGTGACGAACCTGCTGGCGATCAGCACGGCACTCGCCGAGACGGCGCTGTTTCGCGAGGAGACCAGGGGCTCGCACTGGCGCGAGGACCACCCCGGGCGCGACGACGCCGGGTTCGCGGGGCACTTCGACGTCCGGCTCGGCGCCGCGGGGCTCGAGGTCGCCTTCAGCGCCGCCCCGGCGACCGACGGGGTCGCCGACCTCGTGCCCCACGCTCCGGGTGTCGCCCCGCTCGGCGTGGCGGTGGTCCGGTGACCGCGCGCACCGCCTACGACGACCTCCCGACGCCGCTCGTGGACGGGCTGCGTGACGCCGGGCTCGACCCCGTCGCCGTGCACGCCCTGGTCGCCACCGCCGTCGCGGAGGACCTCGCGGGCGGGCCGGTGGCCGACGACGTGACGAGCGCCGCCACCGTCCCCGCCGACGCCCGGGGACGCGCCCTGATGGGCGCCCGCGACGCCGGGACCGTCGCCGGGGTCCAGGTCGCCGCGATGGTGTTCCTCTACGTCCTCGGCGACGACCTGGACGACCTCTCGCTGCACGTGCGCGACGGCGACGCCGTCGCGCCCGGCGACTCGGTGCTCCACGTCGAGGGACCGACCCGGGGGCTGCTGACCGCCGAGCGCACCGCGCTCAACCTGGCCTGCCACCTCTCCGGGGTCGCGACCGCCACGGCCCGCTGGGTGGAGGTGCTGGAGGGCACCGGCTGCCGCGTCCTCGACACCCGCAAGACCCTGCCGGGTCTGCGCGCGCTCGAGAAGTACGCCGTGCGCTGCGGCGGCGGCACCAACCACCGCTTCTCGCTGGCCGACGAGGCGATGGTCAAGGACAACCACGTGATCGCCGCCGGCGGCGTCGTTCCCGCCTACCAGGCAGTGCGGGCGGCGTACCCGGACCTGCGGGTGCACGTCGAGGTCACCGACCTCGACCAGCTCGCCGCCCTGCTCGAGGTCGGCTGCGAGCACGTCATGCTCGACAACATGGACACCGCGACGATGGCCGAGGCCGTGCGCCGCACCGGGGGGCGGGCCTCGCTCGAGGCGACCGGGCGGATGAGCCTGGACCGGGCGCGCGAGGTCGCCGAGGTCGGGGTCGACTTCATCTCGGTCGGTGCGCTGACCCACTCCGTCACCGTCCTGGACCTCGGCCTGGACCTGCAGGGGACCGGCGGGACGCGCGTCGGCCGACGACCGTGAGCCTGCTCGCGGTCGACATCGGCAACGCCCACACGGTCCTCGGCCTGCTCGACACGGCGGCCTCCCCCGACGGTCCGGGCGACGTCGTCGCCCACTGGCGGGTCTCGACCGACGAGCGGCGCACCGCGGACGAGTGGGCGGTGCTGGTGCGCGGCCTGCTCGCAGGCGCGGACGAGCCGGGAGGCTCCCCGCAGGGGATCGTCGTGTGCGCGACCGTGCCGTCGGTGCTGCGCGAGTGGCGCGAGATGCTCTCGCGCGACTTCTCGCACGTGCGCTCGCTCATCGTCGAGGCGGGGGTCCGTACCGGAATTGCGGTACTCACCGACAATCCTCGCGAGGTGGGCACCGACCGTGTCGTCAACGCGATTGCGGCGGCGCACCGATTCGGTGGCCCGGCGATCGTCGTCGGCTTCGGCGGGACCGCGACGACTTTCGATGTCGTCAATGCCGCCGGCGCCTATGTCGGGGGCGCGATCTCGCCCGGTCTGCAGATATCGTTGGCCGCGCTGGGGCGTCGTGGTGCCCAGCTGCGCGAGGTCGAGCTGGTGCGACCGCGCACCGTGATCGCCCGCAACACCGTCGAGGCGCTCCAGTCCGGCATCGTGTTCGGCGTGGCGGCCCAGGTGGAGGGTCTCGTCGCGCGGATGGCCACCGAGCTCGGTCGCGGGGCGCGGCCGGCGCCAGGGGAGCCGGCGCTGCACGTCGTGGCGACCGGCCACCTCGCCGCCGTCGTCGTCGACGAGTGCACCTGCTTCACCGACCACGTGCCGTTATTGACCCTCGAAGGCCTCTCCCTGGTTTTCGCGCGACACCTCTGAATGATATCGGGTCGCGCTTCGGCGATTATCCGACCCGGTCGAAGAAGAGGTCCCCCGAGGTCTTACCTGCCGATGTCCCCAAGTTTTACCTCGCGATGTTTAGTCGGAACTCGAGGGGAAAAGTCCTGTGCTACCTTTTATGAAGTCGGGCGAACCGCAGCAATTCATATGAGGCGATGCGGTGGGCTCGACCCGACGACAGTGATCCACCACCCCGTGCAGCGAAGAGGAACCCCATGGCACAGAAGGTCCACATCGTCCTCGAGGACGATCTCGACGGCGGAGACGCCTCCGAGACCGTCGCGTTCGGTCTCGACGGCACGAGCTACGAGATCGACCTCAACGAGGACAACGCGGCGAGCCTGCGCGAGACGCTCGCCAGCTACATCGGGCACGCCCGCAAGGTCACCGGGTCCCGCCGGACGGCACGCAAGGCGACCGGCGCGGCCAGCACCAACGGTGGCCCGAGCGCGCGCGACGTCCGGGAGTGGGCCCGCTCGGCGGGCCACGAGGTGCCCGACCGCGGACGCATCCCGGCCGACGTCCGCGAGGCCTACGACGCCGCTCACTAGGACACCGCACCTCCCCCCGGGGAGCAGCACCCCCGCACGAGTCCTTCGTGCGGGGGTCGTGTGCTTCTCGGGGGTCCGGTCGCAGCCCAGGACGAGAGCCCTGTTCGCTGTGAGCGGATCACCCTTGGCCCCACCGAGGGAACGTCTAGGCTGTCGACGGGGTTAGTCAGAGCAACAGCCACCCGTCAGCCCAGGCGCTGGTGGCTCCGCAAGCCCCGCAAGCCCCGGAGGAGACGAGAGAGCGATGTTCGAGAGGTTCACAGACCGAGCCCGCCGGGTGGTGGTGCTGGCCCAGGAAGAGGCCCGCATGCTCTCCCACAACTACATCGGGACCGAGCACATCCTGCTCGGTCTCATCCACGAGGGCGAGGGTGTCGCCGCCAAGGCCCTCGAGAGCCTCGACATCTCGCTGGAGGCCGTGCGCGCCCAGGTCGAGGAGATCATCGGTCAGGGCCAGCAGGCCCCCAGTGGTCACATCCCCTTCACCCCGCGGGCCAAGAAGGTCCTCGAGCTGTCCCTGCGCGAGGCGCTCCAGCTCGGCCACTCCTACATCGGCACCGAGCACATCCTGCTCGGGCTGATCCGCGAGGGTGAGGGCGTCGCGGCCCAGGTCCTGCAGAAGCTCGGCGCCGACCTCAACCGCGTACGGCAGCAGGTCATCCAGCTGCTCTCGGGCTTCCAGGGCAAGGAGTCCTCCGCCTCCGCTGCGACCGCCGGAGGCGGCGGCGAGACGCCGTCCTCCTCGCTCGTGCTCGACCAGTTCGGCCGCAACCTGACCCAGGACGGCCGCGACGGCAAGCTCGACCCGGTCATCGGGCGCGAGAAGGAGATCGAGCGGGTCATGCAGATCCTCTCGCGCCGCACGAAGAACAACCCGGTCCTGATCGGGGAGCCCGGCGTCGGCAAGACCACCATCGTGGAGGGCCTCGCGCAGGACATCGTGCGCGGCAACGTGCCCGAGACGCTCAAGGACAAGCAGATCTACACCCTCGATCTCGGCGCGCTCGTCGCGGGCAGCCGCTACCGCGGTGACTTCGAGGAGCGGCTGAAGAAGGTCCTCAAGGAGATCCGCACCCGCGGTGACATCGTGCTGTTCATCGACGAGATCCACACCCTCGTCGGCGCCGGTGCGGCCGAGGGCGCCATCGACGCCGCCAGCATCCTCAAGCCGATGCTGGCCCGCGGTGAGCTCCAGACCATCGGTGCCACGACCCTCGACGAGTACCGCAAGTACCTCGAGAAGGACGCCGCGCTCGAGCGCCGCTTCCAGCCCATCCAGGTCGCCGAGCCCTCGATCGCGCACACGATCGAGATGCTCAAGGGCCTGCGCGACCGCTACGAGGCCCACCACCGGGTGACGATCACCGACCAGGCGCTCGTCTCGGCCGCCACGCTGGCCGACCGCTACATCTCCGACCGGTTCCTGCCCGACAAGGCCATCGACCTCATCGACGAGGCCGGCTCGCGGTTGCGGATCCGCCGGATGACGGCGCCCGAGGACCTGCGCGAGTACGACGAGAAGATCGGCGAGGTGCGCGCGCGCAAGGAGGCTGCCATCGACGGCCAGGACTTCGAGGCCGCGGCCCGTCTGCGCGACGAGGAGAAGCAGCTCATCCTGGCCAAGTCCGACCGCGAGAAGCAGTGGCGTGCCGGCGACATGGACGAGGTCGCCGAGGTCGACGAGGAGCTCATCGCCGAGGTCCTCGCCGTCGCCACGGGCATCCCGATCGTCAAGCTCTCCGAGGAGGAGTCGACGCGACTGCTCAAGATGGAGGACGAGCTGCACAAGCGCGTCATCGGCCAGGACGAGGCCGTACGGGCCCTCTCGCGCGCCATCCGGCGCACCCGCGCAGGCCTGAAGGACCCCAAGCGGCCCGGCGGGTCGTTCATCTTCGCGGGGCCCTCGGGCGTCGGCAAGACCTGGCTGTCCAAGACGCTCGCGGAGTTCCTCTTCGGCGACGAGGACTCGCTGATCCAGCTCGACATGAGCGAGTACGGCGAGAAGCACACCGTCTCGCGGCTCTTCGGCTCGCCCCCGGGCTACGTGGGCTACGAGGAGGGCGGGCAGCTGACCGAGAAGGTGCGGCGCAAGCCGTTCTCGGTGGTGCTCTTCGACGAGGTCGAGAAGGCCCACCCCGACATCTTCAACTCGTTGCTGCAGATCCTGGAGGAGGGTCGACTGACCGACTCCCAGGGTCGGGTGGTCGACTTCAAGAACACCGTCATCATCATGACCACCAACCTCGGCACGAGGGACATCGCGAAGGGCCAGAACCTGGGCTTCGCGCAGTCCGGGGACGCCGCCGGCTCCTACGAGCGGATGAAGAACAAGGTCAACGAGGAGCTCAAGCAGCACTTCCGCCCCGAGTTCCTCAACCGGGTCGACGAGACGATCGTCTTCCCGCCGCTGAGCCAGGAGCAGATCGTCACGATGGTCGACAACATGATCGCGGCCGTCGAGCTGCGGTTGCGCGACCGCGACATGCAGCTCGAGCTGACCCAGCCGGCCAAGAACCTGCTCGCCGCACGGGGCTTCGACCCCGTCCTCGGCGCCAGGCCCCTGCGTCGCACCGTCCAGCGCGAGATCGAGGACGTGCTGGCCGAGAAGATGCTCTTCGGCGAGGTCGGTCCCGGCCAGCTGATCCTGGTCGGTGTCGAGGGCGAGGGCCCCACGGCCACGTTCACGTTCCGGGGCGAGAAGGTCGGCGAGCTGCCCGACCTGCCACCGTTCGAGACGGCCGAGATCGGGGGCGGCGACGAGCCGGGCCCGACCGACGTGCCTCGCTCCGGCGGTGACGACCCGGACAGCGGCGCCGCCGGCGCGATCGCCCCGCCTGCCTGAGCCGACCCGCAGCAAGCCTGGAGCCCCGGACCGCGCGTCCGGGGCTCCTGCTGCGTCCCGGGCGACCCCCGACCCCGGCCCCCGAGGTCAGGGCAGGGCGTACGCCGCCTCGCCGGCGTGGACGGCCAGCCCGTCCGCGACCAGCCCGGCCAGGCAGCGCACCCGCTGGTCCTCGTCGGCCCAGGCCGCGTCGAGCCGGGAGCGGGCGACGGGCCCGTCGTCGTCGCGCAGCACCGCGAGCAGCCGGCCGCGACACTGCCGGTCGGTGCCGGCCCAGGTCTGCGCCCTGCGCGCCGGGCCGGCGTAGGCCGGGCTCCCGGCGCACAGCCAGGCGCACCGCGCGGCGAGCGGGCAGGCCTCGCAGCGGGGCCGGTGCGCCGTGCACACCAGGGCACCGAGCTCCATCACGGCCACCGACCAGGTGGCCGCGGTCGGCTCGTCGGCAGGCAGCAGGTCCACCGCACGCGCGCGCTCCGCGCGGGTCAGCGAGACCCCGGGCAGCTCCTCGCCGCCGACCACGCGGGCCAGCACGCGGCGCACGTTGGTGTCCAGCACCGCGTGGCGCTGCCCGAAGGCGAACGTCGCGACGGCGGCGGCGGTGTACTCGCCGACGCCGGGCAGCGCGCGCAGCGCGGCGAGGTCGTCAGGCACGAGCCCGTCGTGCTCGGTCGTGATGGCGACGGCCGCCGCATGCAGGCGCAGGGCGCGACGGGGGTAGCCCAGGCGCCCCCACGCCCGCACCGCCTCCCCGGTCGGCTCGGCGGCGAGGTCGGCAGGCGTCGGCCACCGGGCCAGCCACGCCTCGTGGACCGGCAGCACCCGCGCCACCGGGGTCTGCTGCAGCATCAGCTCGGAGACGAGCACCGACCAGGGCGAGGCCGAGGGCTCACGCCAGGGCAGCTCGCGCGCGTGCTCGTCGTACCACTGCAGCAGCGGCTCGTGCAGGTCGCTCGTCGCGGGCATCATCGCCCTCATCATCGCGCGCCCGGTGTGGCACCGCGATCGCGGTCCCAGCGCTGACTAGCGTGGTGGCGATGAGCAACATGGTGCGCGGACCGCTGCCGCCGCGCGTCTACTGGCGGCGGCGCCTCGTGGCGCTCGTGCTGGTGCTGAGCACCGCTCTGGTCCTCGGGCGTGGGCTCGGCGGCTCGGACCCGGGCAGGTCCAGCACCGCGAGCACGAGCGCGGCCGACGCCTCGCCCGCCGTCCCGGCGGAGGCCGAGCGGAGCCGACCCGCGCGGACCCCGGAGCAGGCCGCCCAGGCCGAGGCCCGCGCCGAGCGGCGCGCCCAGCGCCGTGCCGCCCGCCGCGCCGCCGACGCGGCTCTGCCCGAGCCCACGGGGCGCTGTGCGAACACCGACGTCGTCGTCTCCCCCGTCGTGGGGGAGGCGGTGGCGGGCCGACCGGTGACGATCACGCTCAACCTGCGCACGCTGACCACCGCGGCGTGCACCTGGTCCCTCAGCCCCTCCCACCTCGGTCTCAAGGTCGCCTCGGCGGACGACGAGGAGGTGTGGTCGACCCGGGAGTGCCCTCGACAGCTCGGCCGGCAGCAGGTCGTCGTGCGCCAGGAGACGACGACGGTCTTCTCGACGGCCTGGGACGCCCGACGCTCGGAGTCCGGCTGCCCCGAGGCCATGATGACCTGGGCCGAGCCGGGGTCCTACACCGTCTCCGCGGCCTCGCTCGGCGGCGAGCCGGGATCGGTCGCGTTCACCCTGCTCGACCCCGCCGACCTCGCCGCGGACGACGAGGAGGCCCAAGCCGAGGAGGCCCGGCCGAGGAGGCCCGGACCGAGGAGGCCCGGCGCGACGGCTGAGGACCTCGGCTCCCGGCTCGTCCCCTCGTCCCCGGGGTGTCCCGGGTCGGTCGGGGGTCAGAGGTCGCTCAGACGTAGCGCTCGAGGATGGTCGACTCGGCCAGGCGGGAGAGTCCCTCGCGGACTCCACGGGCCCGCAGCTCGCCGACGCCGTCGACGGCCTGCAGGTCGTCGACACCGGCGGAGAGCAGCTTCTGCAACGACCCGAAGTGGCCCACGAGACGGTCGACGACGGCGGGGGACAGCCGGGGGACCCGCGCCAGCAGCCGGTAGCCGCGCGGCGCGACCGCGCCGTCGAGGTGCTCGCCGCTGCGCAGACCGAGCACCGAGGCCGAGGACGACGGGTCGACCAGCTCGGTCGCGGACAGGGCGCCGAGGTCCTCGAGCACCTCCTCGGTGGTCCGCTCGCCGCGTGAGGCGCCGAGGTAGTCGCGCACCAGCAGGCGCCGCTCGGACTCGACGCCCGTGATCAGCTCCTCGAGCTGGAGGGCCAGCAGTCGGCCGTCGGTGCCGAGCTGGAGGACGTAGTCCTCGATCTCGCGCGCGATCCGGGTCACCATCTCCAGTCGCTGCGCGACGACGGCGACGTCGCGGACCGTGACGAGGTCCTCGATCTCGAGCGCCGAGAGCGTGCTGGACACCTCGTCGAGGCGCATCTTGTAGCGCTCGAGGGTGGCCAGCGCCTGGTTGGCCCGGGAGAGGATCTGCCCCGAGTCCTCCAGCACGTGGCGGGTCTCGTCGACGTAGACCGCGATGATCTGCATCGACTGCGAGACCGAGACGACCGGGAACCCGGTCTGGCGAGCCACCCGGTCCGCGGTGCGGTGGCGGGTGCCGGTCTCGGAGGAGGTGATCGTGTGGTCGGGCATCAGGTGGACCGCGGCCCGCACGATCTGGGTGATCGACTCGTCGACGATGATCGCGCCGTCCATCTTGGCCAGCTCGCGCAGCCCGGTCGAGGTGAAGGGCACGTCGAGCTCGAAGCCGCCGGTCGCGATCGCGCGGACGACGTCGTCGCAGCCGAGCACGATCAGGGCTCCCGTGCGTCCGCGCAGGATCCGCTCCAGCCCGTCGCGCAACGGCATGCCGGGCGCGATCGAGGCGAGGGTCTCGCGCAGCCGCACCGCTGCGTCGCTGCGTTCGGTCACCACCTCAAGCACTCCCTCGATGGTCCCGGCGCAGACGTCGTGCCCGCGGCTGGACGTCGAGGAGTCTAGGACATCGCGCCGCCCCGCCCGCCGAGGCGACGCGGTGCGGACAGCCTCCGCTCAGGAGCGCTCCTCGGCCGCGGTCAGGGTCAGCCGCGGGGTGCCGAGCAGACCCATCAGCCGGAGCGCGGAGGCGACGTCGGGGGCCTCGACGACGCGCATGCCGTCAACCAGACGCTCCGGGTCGCGTCGTGGGCTGCGCCGCGAGCCCGGCTCCATCGGCACCACGGCCATCGCGAAGCCGAGCCGGGCCGCCTCGGCGACGCGCTGGGGCAGGTCTCGCACCCGGCGCAGCTCACCGGCGAGGCCGATCTCGCCCATCGCGACCACGCCGACCGGGGGCGGGGTGAGGGTCGTGGCGGAGACCAGCGCGGCGGCCACCGCGAGGTCGCTGGCCGGCTCGGTGACGCGGGCGCCCCCGACGGTCGAGGCGAACACGTCGTGGTGGTGCAACCGGGTCCCCGCGTGCTGCTGGAGCACCGCGAGGACCATCGCCATCCGGGCGGAGTCCAACCCCGACGTCGTCCGCCGTGGCCGCTCCAGCGCGCTCGGGGTCACCAGCGCCTGCACCTCGGCCAGCAGCGGGCGCCGACCCTCCATGGTCACGGCCACGCAGGTGCCGGACACGCGGCCGTGGTGCTCCTCGACGAACAGGCCGGTCGGGTCGGCGACCGCACGGATGCCCGCGGCCGACAGGTCGAAGCAGCCCACCTCGTCGACGGGACCGAACCGGTTCTTCATCGCCCGGACCATGCGGAACCGGCTGTCGCGGTCGCCCTCGAAGTGGAGGACCACGTCGACGAGGTGCTCGAGCACCCGCGGCCCGGCGATCGAGCCGTCCTTGGTCACGTGCCCCACGAGCACCGTGGTGATGTTGTGGGTCTTGGCCACCCGGACCAGGGCCGCGGCGACCTCCTTGACCTGGGTGACGCCGCCCGGGACGCCCTCGGTGCCCGCGGCCCCGATGGTCTGCACGGAGTCGACCACCAGCAGGGCCGGCCGGACCTGCTCGACGTGGCTCAGCACGGCCCCGAGGTCGGTCTCGGCCGCGAGGTAGAGCTCGTCGTGCACGGCGTCGGTGCGGTCGGCGCGCATCCGGACCTGGGAGGCGGACTCCTCCCCGGTGACGTAGAGCACCCGGCGCGGGTCGTCGGAGCCGGCGGTGCGGGCAGCCACCTCGAGCAGCAGGGTCGACTTGCCGACGCCGGGCTCGCCCGCGAGCAGGATCGCGGCGCCGGGCACGAGACCGCCGCCGAGCACCCGGTCGAGCTCGGCGACACCGCTGGAGCGGCTCGTCGACTCCTCGACCGAGACCTGGCCGATCGGCACGGCCGGGGTCGTGACCGCGCTGGCCGTGGTGCGCGCGGTGGTGGTGGCCGCCTCGGCGACCGAGCCCCACGCCTGGCACTCGCCGCAGCGTCCGACCCACTTGCCCGTCTCCCACCCGCACTCGCTGCAGCGGTAGACGGGGCGGACGCGGGTCGACTTGGCCATGGCAGGAACCTATGCGAGGTCGCCGACACCCGGCAGCGCACGCCCCGTCGGGGCGCGACGTACGGCGCGGGGGGTGCGGGAAGCACCCGGTATGCTCGCCTTGGATCGATCCACAAAGGGAGGTCGTCATGGGCCGGGTGCCGGAGCGCGCGCCTGAGACCCGCTCCGCGCGGGTGCCCGACCGGACGGTGCTGCGCTCGCCGGGTCCGGCGGGGTCGCCACCGACCCTCGCCGACGTCGCGGACCGTGCCGGGGTCTCCCGCCAGACGGTCTCCAACGCCGTCAACAGCCCCGAGCTGCTGCGCCCCGACACGCTCGAACGGGTGCAGGCGGCGATCGCCGAGCTCGGCTACCTCCCCAACCGCGCGGCCCGCAACCTGCGCACGCGCTCCTCCCGGCTGATCGGGCTGCGGATCCACCCCGTGCTCGAGGGCAGCGCCGAGGCCACCATGGACCGGTTCGTCCACTCGCTGGTGGAGGCGTCCCGGGGGGCGGGCTACCACGTGCTGCTCTTCACCGGTGCGGACCGGGACGATCCGCTCGGGGGCTACGACGACCTCCTCGGATCGACCGCGGTCGACGCGTTCGTGGTGACCGACACCTACCTCGGGAACCCCCAGGCCGGTTGGCTCGACGAGCGTGGCGCTCCCTTCGTGGCCTTCGGGCGACCGTGGGAGGACCCGGACGCGACCCACCCCTGGGTCGACGTGGACGGCGCCGCGGGCACCGAGCTGGCCACCCGCCACCTGCTCGACCAGGGCCACGAGCGCGTCGCCTGGATCGGCTGGCGCAAGGACTCCCGGATCGGCGAGGACCGACGCGCCGGGTGGAGCCGCGCGGTGAAGGCGCACGGGCTGTCGACGACCGCGATGGCCTCCCGGGTCGAGGACACCCTCTCCAGCGGTCGCGAGGCCAGCGGCGTCCTGCTCGACGACGCCGCACCCACCGCCTTCGTCTGCGCCAGCGACACGCTCGCGATCGGCGTGCTGCACACGCTCGCCGAACGCGGTCTGACCCCGGGCGGCGACATCGCGGTCGTCGGCTTCGACGACTCGCAGTCGGCCCACCTCGTGCAGGGCGGCCTCACCTCCGTGCGGCAGCCCCTCGAGGACGTCGCCGTCGAGGTGGTCGCCGCACTGCACGGCGCGCTGACCCACCAGCCGCGCACGGAGCCCGGGGTCCTGCTCACGCCGACGCTGGTCGAGCGCGGCAGCAGCGCCGGCGCCCGTTGACCGGACGCAGGCCGAGCCGGACCCGGGTGCTCAGCCCCGCACGACGCGGGTGGAGCCGTCACGCAGGGTGAGCCGGAACCGGAAACCGTCCTCGACTGCGGCCTGCACGTCGTCCGGGTCGTCGGCGTCGCCCTCGGGCCACCACGCGGCGTACCGCCCGGCGGCGAGGCTCGCCTCGACCTCGTCGCCGCGGTCGAGCAGGACGCTGACCCCGACGACGGCACGCCCGACGGAGCCCTCGGTGGAGGCCAGCAGGCCGTCGTCGGTCTCGCCCAGGACGGAGGTCGACTGCTCCAGGCCGTCGGCGGGGACCCGGGGGGCGGCGACCTCGGTGTCGAGACTGGAGAAGTAGCCACCCACGAGCCGGTCCGGGTCCTCGCCCAGACCGGACGTCGGGATCACGCAGGAGAGCTGGTCGTCACCCCGGCTCACCAGCACGTAGGCCCAGTCCCCCCGACGCTCGGCCAGCAGCGTCCGGGTGTCGGAGGAGGTCGTGAGGTCGTGGGCGGCGAGGCAGAACTCCGCGGCCTGGGCGGTCCGGGCCACCGGGAGCGGGCTCGGGGTCGGCACCCAGCCGGCGTAGGCCTGGCCGCCGCCGACACCGGGTGTGACCACGACGGCCGCGGTGGCCGCCGCCACCAGGCCCGCGGGGACCAGCAGGATGCGCCGCTTGCGCCAGGCCTCGCGCCGGGCCTCGCGCCGGGCCGTGCGCGGGACGGGGCGCGGGACGGGACGCGGGGTGGGGTCGGGGTCGACCGGGCCCCGGGGGTCGGTGGCCAGGATGCGCGTCAGGGTGTCCTCGGCGCGACGCCGTTGTGCCGGGTCCAGCCCGGCGAGGGTCGACGGCCGGCCGCCGGCCGGGTCGAGGTCGGCGAGCGCGCGGCGGGTCGTCTCGTGCTGGTCGCGGGCGTTCATGAGGGGTTCCTCTCGCGGGTCGTGTCCTCGGGGGTGGGTCGCCGGGGCCGTGCGGGTGCAGGACCCGCGTCCTGGAGCAGGCGACGCAGGGTGCGCCGGGCGCGGGAGAGGCGCAGCCGGTACGCCACCGCCGAGATGTCGAGCACGGCAGCGGCCTGGACCGCGGTGAGGTCGTCCCACACCGTCAGGGCGAGGGACTCCTGGTCGGTCGGGGAGAGCCGCGGCCAGACGGCGGCGAGGTCGACCCGGCGGGCCACCAGCTCGGCGTCGTCGCCGTGGTGCGGCTCGAGGACGCTCAGCGCACCCGCGACCCGCACCGCGAGTGCGGCGTGGCGCAGCTCGCCCCGACGGCCGTTGGCCAGGGTGCCGCGAGCCACGCCGAACAGCCAGGCGCGTGCGTCACCGGTTGCGGCCGGTACGTCGTCGAGGCGCCGCCAGGCGACCAGCAGCACGTCGGCGACGACGTCCTCGGCGTGAGCAGGGTGCGTGCGCCGCTGCACGAAGCGGAGCAGGTCGACGTAGGCCGCGTCGTAGAGGGCCCGGAAGCGCTGCTCGCGACCGGGTCCCGACCGCTCGGTGGAGGTGTCCATGCACCCTTCCTGTCCGCGAGGGCCCCGAGTGTGTCATCGCTGCGGAGCCTTTCTGCTCGGCGACCGTCTGCTCAGGTGTGCTTGACCCAGAGGTTGACGGCGTAGTCGACCTCGAGCCCCGTGTGCTCGGCCAGGAAGACCTCGGCGTGCTCGGCGGCGAACTCGATGCGCACGACGTCCTCCAGGTCGGCCCGGTCGACGAAGCGCCAGCCCATGTCGACCGAGGTCCGCGACCAGCCCCGGGAGGACCAGAACCGCTCGATCTCCTGCGGAGCGGGCAGGTGCGGGTAGCCCCGGCGGAACCAGTCGCCGAAGGTCGAGCGCGAGCCGTCGTTGTCGACGACCAGCATCGTCGCGCCCCGACGGGCGACCCGGTCGAGCTCGGCCAGACCCGGTTCGCAGCCGGGGCCGAAGAAGTAGGCCCACCGGGCGTGGACGACGTCGACGCTGCCGTCGGGCAGCGGGAGGTCCTGCGCCACCCCCTCGCGCACCTCGACGTGCGCGAGGTCGCGGGCGCGGCGGCGGGCCAGCGAGACCAGGGAGGGGTGCGGCTCGACGCCGACCACCGCGGTGGCGGTGCGAGCGAACCGCGGCAGGTGGAAGCCGCTCCCGCAGCCGACGTCGAGCACCGTGCGCTCGTCCCACGCGCCCGGGCCGACGGCCTCGCGCAGGGCCGTCCACAGCCGGTCGTCGGGATCGATGGCTCGGTTCTCGACCTCGTAGGTCGCGGTGTGGCGCCAGATGTTGGGGCTCGGCACCGCGCCGGGCAGCACGCGGCGGGTCGGGGTCGCGACGGCGGGCTAGATGCGGACGAGACCGTGGTCGGTGTGGAAGGTGGCGGCCAGGATGCCCGGCGTGCCGTGGGGGGCGACCCACTCGACCTTGACGTCCTCGAGCGAGGACTCCACCGGCTCACCGAGCCACTCACTGACCCGTTGCGGGTCGCCCGCGATCTCCAGGCAGCCCAGTGACAGCACGCCGTCGTAGTCGCCGCTGGGGTGCAGGTCGGGGGTCTCCCAGGAGACGAAGAAGGGCAGCTGGGGGTCGCTGATCAGACCGTGGACACCGATCTGGCGCCAGCGCAGCTCGACCCCGTCGGGGCGGTGGCGGTTGCCCCGCACCGCGTCGCGTCCGAGCCGGGTCTCGACGTCGGCGATGTCGTCCACGGCGACGACCCAGCCGAGCCAGCCACCCCCCGCGACGGAGCGGGCGCGGACCGCCTGGCCGAACGGGGCCTTGTCCGAGGCCGGGTGGTCGAGCACCTCCACAATCTCCAGGTAGGTGCGGTCGGCGAGCGCGAGCACCTTGTTGCGGGTACCGAACCTGGGGTGGACGCCCCCGTCGACGAACGCGGCACCGAGCAGGCCGCCGAGACGTTCGGCGGTGGCCGCCAGTCCGTCGGGTCCGGCCGCAAACGAGAGATGGTCGAGGCGCATGAATCGATTGTGCGCAACACCCCTGCGCGACCGGACACCGGGGGTGATCTCTCTCGACATCAAGAGGCCTGGACCGCGAGGAGACTGCATGCCCCCCGGTGTGTGCGACCTCAGGAGGGGTCGGCCGGGTGTCGCGTCCGTCGGCCGCGGGCGGACAGGTGCTCCTCGCAGTGCCCGGCCAGCTCGTCGTAGGCGGCACGGCCCATCAGGGCGACGAGCTCGGGCTCGTAGGTGCGGAACAGGGCCTGCGGGGCGTCGTGGGCCTCGGTGCTGCCCGAGCAGTACCAGTCGAGGTCGTGCCCGCCCGGTCCCCAGCCGCGCCGGTCGTACTCAGAGATGGTGACCTCGGTGACCTCGGTGCCGTCGGCGCGCTCGACCTCGCGGAAGGTCCGGCGGATCGGCAGCTGCCAGCACACGTCCGGCTTGGTCTCCAGCGGCTCCCGGCCCTGGTCCAGGGCGAGCGCGTGCAGCGCGCAGCCGGCACCACCGGCGAAGTCGGGGCGGTTGGCGAAGACGCAGCCGCGCTGTCCCTCGACCTCGACCACCCGGGTCTTGCGCTCGCCGTCCTCGAGCTCGACCCAGTCGTCCGCGACCACCTCGCGACCCGGGTGGCTCTGCCAGTGCTCGGCGCCGAGCTGCGCGACGTACGTCGCCACCCGCTGCTCGTCCTCGTCGTCGGCGAGGTGCGCACCCAGGGAGCAGCAGCCGACGTCGGGGGCGTCGGCGTAGATGCCGGCGCAGCCCGACCCGAAGATGCAGCGGTAGCGCGAGGTGAGCCAGGTCAGGTCGCAGCGCATCACCTCGGTGTCGTCGGCGGGGTTGGCGAACTCCACGAACGCGCGGGGGAACTCCAGGTCGACCTCGGGCACGCGGGTCAGGGTACGGCCCGCCCGGGACGGCCCGGCAGGCCCGCCTCGCGCCACGAGTAGGTTGGGCCCATGCGGCTCGGCGTGCTCGACATCGGCTCCAACACCGGTCACCTGCTCGTCGTCGACGCCCACGGCGGCTCCGCCCCGCTGCCCGCCTCGAGCCACAAGCAGCGCCTGCGTCTGGCCGAGCACCTCGACGAGCACGGTGCGGTCAACGCCCGAGGCATCGAGGAGCTGACGCTCTTCACGGCGCAGGCCGTCTCGGTGGCCGAGGACAAGGGCTGCGAGGAGATGCTGCCGTTCGCGACCTCGGCGGTGCGCGACGCGCGCAACTCCGAGGAGGTCCTCACCCACGTCGCCGAGCGGACCGGTGTCGAGATCCCGGTGCTCTCGGGCGAGGACGAGGCGCGGCTGACGTTCCTGGCCGTACGCCGTTGGTTCGGCTGGTCGGCCGGGCGCCTGGCCGTCTTCGACATCGGCGGTGGCTCGTTGGAGATCGCCGGGGGCACCTCCGAGCGCCCCGACGTGGCCTGGTCGCTGCCGCTGGGCGCGGCGCGGCTGGCCCGCGCGCACTTCGGGCAACGGCTCGAGGGCGAGCAGCTGCGCAGCCTGCGCAAGCAGATCCGCACGGAGATCGCCCGCGACGCCGGCAACCTGCTGCGCTCGGGGGCACCGCACCGCGCGGCCGCGACCTCCAAGACGTTCCGCTCGCTGGCCCGCATCTGCGGCGCCGCTCCCTCGGCCGACGGGCCGCTGGCGCCACGCAGCCTCGTGCTGGAGGACCTGCGCGGCAAGATCCCGGAGCTGGTCTCGCTCGGCACCGAGGAGCTCGCCGACCTGCCGGGGGTCTCGGCCAGCCGGTCGCACCAGATCGTGCCCGGCGCCCTGGTCGCCGAGGCCTGCATGGACATCTTCGACCTCGCCGAGCTCGAGATCTGCCCGTGGGCCCTGCGCGAGGGCGTCATCCTCGAGCGCATCGACCGGCTCACGGTCTAGAGGGACCGCCTGCGATGACCCGCACGACGCCGGTCCGGATCGGCCTGTCCAGCTCCTCGGTCTACCCCGAGTCGACCGCGCACGCCTTCGAGTGGGCGGCGCGGCTCGGCTACGACGCCGTCGAGGTGATGGTCGGCATGGACGCGCTGAGCCAGCAGGTCAGCGCCGTGCTGCAGCTCAGCGACCACCACGGGGTCCCCGTCAGCGCGATCCACGCGCCGTGCCTGCTCTTCACCCAGCAGGTCTGGGGCCTCGAGCCGTGGGGCAAGCTGCAGCGCTCGGCCGAGATGGCGCAGGCGGTCGGGGCCGGCACCGTGGTGGTGCACCCGCCGTTCCGCTGGCAGCGCGACTACGCCCGGGACTTCGTCAACGGGATCGCCGCGCTCGAGGAGTCGACGCAGGTCGCGTTCGCGGTGGAGAACATGTACCCGTGGCGGGCCTCCTCGCGGCGCGGCGTCGAGATGTACCTGCCCGGCTGGGACCCCTCCGCCGAGCCCTACGCGAACACCACCATCGACCTCTCGCACGCCGCGATCGCGGGTTCGGACCCGGTCGCGATGGCCGAGCGGCTCGGCTCCCGGCTGCGCCACGTGCACCTGACCGACGGCTCCGGCTCGGCCAAGGACGAGCACCTCGTGCCCGGCCGGGGGGCCATGGGCGCGGCGGCCTTCCTCCATCACGTCGCGGCGTCCGACTTCGACGGGGAGGTGGTGGTGGAGATCAACACCCGCCGCTGCCGCGACCGCGCCGAGCGGGAGGTCGACCTCGCCGAGTCGCTCGCCTTCGCCCGCGAGCACCTCGCTGCGCCGGTCCGGGGAGGGCCGGTCCGGGGAGGGCCGTAGGGCCCTTGCGGCTCGGGCGGGGGCGGCCGAGCCTGGGGGGCATGTCAGCGGGTGCAGCGACCGGGCCGTCCCCGGACGTCGTCGTCGCGGTGCGGGGGCTCCGGGTGCGGCGCGGGGGCCGGACCGTCCTCGACGGGCTCGACCTCGACGTCGGGAGCGGCGTCACCGGGCTGCTCGGTCCCTCGGGGTGCGGCAAGTCGACGCTGCTGCGGTGCCTCGTCGGCGTCCAGCGGGTCGACGGCGGCACCGTGCAGGTGCTGGGGGAGCCCGCCGGCAGCGCGCCGCTACGACGCCGGGTCGGCTACGTGACCCAGGCCGCGAGCACCTACGACGACCTGACGGTCGAGGAGAACCTGCGCTTCTTCGCCCGCGTCCTCGGTGTGGCCGTCAGCGAGGTCGACCGGGTGGTCGAGGACGTCGATCTCCGCGCGGACCGCCGCAGCGTGGTCCGGTCGCTCTCCGGCGGACAGCGCTCCCGCGTCGGCCTGGCCGCGGCGTTGCTCGGGTCGCCGGAGCTGCTCGTGCTCGACGAGCCGACGGTCGGCCTCGACCCCGTGCTGCGTCGCGACCTCTGGGCGAGGTTCGACCTCCTCGCCGCGGACGGGGTCGCCGTCCTCGTCTCCAGCCACGTCATGGACGAGGCCGAGCGCTGCGACCGGCTGCTGCTGATGCGCGACGGCGCGGTGATCGCCGATGGCAGTCCCGAGCAGATCCGCGGCGACGAGGAGGACGTCGAGGCCGCCTTCCTGGCCATCGTCGACCGGGGGGCGAGGACATGAGCCCCCGGGTGACGCTCGCCGTCGCGGGCCGGGTGCTTCGCCAGCTCCGCCGCGACCGCCGTACCGTCGTGATGCTGCTGGCCCTGCCGACCCTGCTCGAGGTGCTGCTGTGGTGGCTCTACCTCGACGCCGGCCCGGTCTTCGACCGGATCGGACCCGGGCTGCTGGCCATCTTCCCGTTCGTGGTGATGTTCCTGGTCACCAGCGTGACCACGCTGCGCGAGCGGTCCTCGGGCACCCTCGAGCGGCTGCTGACGATGCCGCTGGGCAAGCTCGACTTCCTGCTCGGCTACGCACTCGCGTTCGGGCTGGTGGCGACCGTCCAGGCGGCGCTGGCCGTCGGTGTCTCGGTGGCGCTGCTGGGTCTGGACCCGGTCGGGTCGGTCGCGCTGCTCGTCGTGGTGGCCGTCCTCGACGCCGTCCTCGGCGCCGCCCTGGGCCTGCTGGTCTCGGCCTTCGCCCGGACAGAGTTCCAGGCGGTGCAGTTCATGCCGCTCTTCGTCATCCCTCAGCTGCTGCTGTGCGGGCTGCTGCTGCCCCGCGAGTCGATGCCGGCCGTGCTCGGGGCGTTCGCCGACGTGCTGCCGCTGTCCTACGCCGTCGACGCGATGACGACCCTGACCCGCTCCGCCGCCGGGACCGACGTCGTCGCCGACCTCGCCGTGGTGGTCGGGTTCGTCGTCGTCAGCCTCGGGCTCGGCGCCGCGACCCTGCGACGGCGTACGCCGTAGGGTCGGCGCTCGTGACGGGCGAGGGCGGCGACGAGCCCGGCGAGGCGGCCGGGACCGAGCAGCGGGCGCCGTACGACCCGATGCCCTACGGGCCCGACGAGGTCGGGCTGGGCCCGTGGCCGGGCGGGGAGGCGGCGTGGCCCGACGACGACCGGCTCGACCCGACGCTGCTGCGCGACGGCGACCGGCGCAACGTCGTCGACCGCTACCGCTACTGGTCGATGGCCGCGATCGTGGCCGACCTCGACACCCGCCGCCACGACTTCCACGTGGCCATCGAGAACTGGCGCCACGACTTCAACATCGGCACCGTCGTCCGCACGGCCAACGCCTTCCTCGCCGCCGAGGTGCACGTCGTGGGCAACCGCCGGTGGAACCGGCGCGGCGCGATGGTCACCGACCGCTACCAGCACCTGCGCCACCACGAGACCCCCGGCGACCTCGCGGCGTACCTGCGCGAGCGCGACGTCGCCCTGCTGGGCATCGACAACCTGCCCGGCTCGGCACACCTCGAGACGATGACGCTGCCGCGCAGGGTGTGCTTCCTCTTCGGCCAGGAGGGGCCCGGCCTGTCGGAGGCAGCGCGGGGCGCGGTCGACCAGACGTTCTCGATCGCGCAGTTCGGCTCGACGCGGTCGATCAACGCCTCGGCCGCGGCCGCCATCGCGATGCACTCCTGGGTGCTGGCCCACGCGGACCTGGGCGCGGACGAGACCTGGCGGGGCTGAGGTCGGCCCGGGCGCGTGCGGTTTCCCAAGGTATGTGGGCGGGTGCCCGCTCCCCGGTGCGGATCCACCACGGTAAGCGACGAGCCGCCTGCATCCCGTGGGAAACCGCAGCCGACCGCGCCCGGCGCCACGGGCAGATCCGGTCAGCGCGGCTGGGGCACTCCCGCCGAGACCTGCTCGAGCAGGCGGCGGTGGGTGAGCTCGATGACGACCTCGCGCGCCGGCAGGTCCGTCACGACGTACGCCGTGCCCAGGGCGCCGCGGGGGGCGAAGGAGATCGCCAGGTCGAGCACGCAGGAGGACTCCCCGGTCTCCGCGGCGGAGATCTCCATCAGCACCGTGCCCGGTGCCCGGACCCGTGCGGTCATCGACAACCGCCGCAGGTCGTGGTCGGCCTCGAGGACCTCCCAGAAACCGGCGCGGTCACCGACCCCGAGCAGGTCGTGCCCGGGCAGCGGCCACCGTCGGCCGCGGCCGAGGGTGAGCCGGTCGAGGCCACCGCGGAAGGCGAACGCGGCGTTGTCGACGTACCACGACTCGCCGTGCGCGTCCGGGCGTCCGGCCGCGGCCGCCGCCCACACCTGCTCGGCCGGGTGGTCGAGGGCGCTCGAGCGGGTGCTGCGGTGCAGGGTCGGGAAGGATCTCACCCGGCGAGCCTACGAGCGGTCGCGCTCACCCGTCCTGGGGTGCCAGCGCGGCCTGGAGCCGCTCGCGCCCCCGGGAGGCGTGGCTCTTGACCGTGCCCTCCCCGATGCCGAGCTCGGCGGCGGTCTCGGCGACGGACAGGTCGAGCCAGTGCCGCAGCACCACGACCTTGCGCTGCATCTCCGGCAGCTGCTGGAGGGCGTCGAAGAGCGCGGAGCGCTCCTCGAGCGCGAGCCCCTGCGGCGCGGCGCGGTCGCGGTCGTCGACCCCGACCAGCTCGCGCGACGACGCACGGCGGTGCCGGTCGATGTTGGCCCGCACGATGATCCGTCGCACGTAGGCCTCCTCGCGACCGCCGCGCTCGATGCGCGGCCACGCCACGTAGGCCTTGACCAGCGCGGTCTGGACGAGGTCGTCGGCGGTGTACCAGTCACCGCAGCAGGCGTAGGCGATCCGCCGCAGGTGGGGGCGCCGGGCGGCGACGAAGTCGCGGAAGGCCTCGTCGCGCGCCGCGGTCCCGGTCGCGCTCATCGCAGGCCCTCGCCGGAGGCGTACTGCCGGCGGGCGTGCTCGAGGAAGGACTCCAGGTCGGGACCGCCGACCCGGGCCGAGGTGGGGAGGTACTCGGGCGGTGACCCGGGTAGGCGTCGTACGAGGACGAACCCGCGCACCCCGTCGTCGAGCACCATCGCGGCCGCGGTCGGTGCACCCGGCCCGGCGAAGGACCCACCGACGTCGACGCCGGAGCGCTGCTCGACGATCTCGACACCCGCCGCGGGGGTGAGCGTCCCGTCGTCCTCGAGCGTCACCGGTGGCACGGGCTCGACGATCCCCATCGCCTCCTTCTGGTACTGCACCCACTCCTCCAACGAGCCCGCCGCCTTGTCGGTCGGGTCGCTGGAGCCCATGGAGCCGGTGTCGTCGCGGTCGAGCAGCCAGTAGGACTCCGCACCCCGGTAGCGCACCCACAGCGCGACCGAGGCAGCCGGAGCGGTCCGCTCGAGCGGGTCGGCGATGCGCTGCAGGACCTCGGCACCGGGTGCGACCCGGAGCTCACCGCTGCGGTCGTAGCGGACGGGCACCCCTCCGTCCGCCGGCGCGCCGTCGTCGGGCGCGGGCGACGACGTGGGTCCCGAGGTCGCCGGTGCCTGGTCGATGGCCCGGGTGGGGCCCGAGCCGCCCAGCCCGAGCGCCGCGACCGCGACCAGCGCCGCCAGCACGCCACCGGCGGCCTGGAGCCCCCTGCGCCGTCGTACGGCGCGGTGGCCGGCGGCCACGAGGTCACCCGTCGGCGGCGCGGGCGGTCCCGACCCGAAGGACCGGTCGAGCTCGTCGGAGAAGTTCATGCCCTGTCTACGCCTCGGGCCGACGATCGGTTGTCACGCGTGCGGAGGGGGTGCGTCCTCGACGTTGACCGTCGGCACCCCGTCACCGGCCCGGGCGATCACGGCCAGGGACGGCTCGTCGCCGGGGTTGGACTCGCGGTGCACGGTGTGGGCGGGCACCTCGACGTGGTCGCCGGGGTGCGCGTCGACGTAGCCTTCCACGCCCTCGCACTCCAGACGCAGGGTGCCGCGCACGACGTACAGGCTGGACACGTTCGTGTCGTGGTGGTGCCAGGCGGACACGGCGCCGGGCTCGGTGACGACCTGGCCGGCCCACAGCCCTGGCGTCGCGAAGGCCTGGCGTCGGGTCATGCCGCTGGTCGGGTCGGCCACGACGAGGTCGGCCTCGCGGACCACGCGCACGGGATGGGTCATCGCGTCACCCTAGGCGCGTCGCCGCCGGGACGCACTAGGGTGGATCGCGCTAGTCGGACCCCGCCGGAGGAGAGCAACGATGCCCATCGCCACGCCTGAGAAGTACGCCGAGATGCTCGACACCGCGAAGGCGGGGGCCTACGCGTTCCCGGCGATCAACGTCTCGTCCTCGCAGACCCTCAACGCCGCCCTCAAGGGCTTCGCCGACGCCGGCTCCGACGGCATCATCCAGGTCTCGACCGGCGGCGCGGAGTACTTCTCCGGCCAGGGCGTCAAGGACATGGTCGTCGGGTCGGCGGCCTTCGCCGCGTTCGCGGCCGAGGTCGCGGCGAAGTACCCGGTCAACATCGCGCTGCACACCGACCACTGTCCCCAGGACAAGCTCGACACCTTCGTGCGCCCGCTGCTCGACCTCTCCCGTGAGCGGGTCAGAGGTGGTCAGGCGCCCTTGTTCCAGAGCCACATGTGGGACGGCTCGGCCGTGCCGCTGGAGGAGAACCTCCAGATCGCGGAGGACCTGCTCGCGAAGTGCCTCGAGGCCAGGATCATCCTCGAGATCGAGGTGGGTGTCGTCGGCGGCGAGGAGGACGGCGTGGAGGCCGAGATCAACGACAAGCTCTACTCGACCCCCGAGGACGCCATCGCCACCGCCAAGGCGCTCGGCCACGGCGACCAGGGCTACTACATGACCGCGCTGACCTTCGGCAACGTGCACGGCGTCTACAAGCCGGGCAACGTCAAGCTGCGTCCCTCCGTGCTCAAGGACGCCCAGGAGGCCGTCGTCGAGGAGTTCTCCCTCGAGGAGGGCTCGAAGCCCTTCCACCTCGTCTTCCACGGCGGTTCGGGCTCCTCGGCCGAGGAGATCGCCGAGGCCCTCGACTACGGCGTGGTGAAGATGAACGTCGACACCGACACCCAGTACGCCTTCACGCGCCCGGTCGCGGGCCACATGCTGGGCAACTTCGACGGGGTGCTCAAGATCGACGGCGAGGTGGGCAACAAGAAGGTCTACGACCCGCGTGCCTGGGGCAAGGCCGGCGAGGCCGGGATGTCGGCGCGGGTCCTGGAGGCCTGCGAGAACCTGCGCTCCTCGGGTCGGTCCATCGGCTGAGACCGGCGCCTGCCGACCCGGACGGGCGGTCCTGGTGCGGGCCGCACGGGGTCGGCGGGGGAGGATGGCCCCATGAGCTTCCAGGACCTGATGGCCGGACCCCCGCCCACCCACCTGCCCGAGGACCCGGCCGCGGCCGTCCTCGCCGCCGGCGCAGCCCCGATCGAGGTGGTGCGCTCGCACCCGGAGTCGCCGGTCGCCTGGGCGACCCTGGCCGGCGAGTCGGTGCAGGCCGACGTCGACGCGGTCACCGTCTACGCCTACGCGCGCGTGGGCTACCACCGCTCCCTGGACATGCTGCGACGCAACGGCTGGAAGGGCCACGGCCCGGTGCCGTGGTCGCACGGTCCGAACCGCGGGTTCCTGACCTGCCTGGCCCTGCTGGCCCTCGCCGCCCGCCAGATCGGCGAGCTGGCCGAGTGGGAGCGCTGCGCTGACTTCCTGCGCGACTCGAGCCCCGAGGCCTACGACGTCCTGCTCGGCGAGGCCGGTCAGGACCAGGCCCCGCCCCCGGCCTGAGCCGCCGGGACGGTCCCCGGGGCGGCGCCCGACGAGACGGTCAGCGGCCCTCGGGGCGCAGGTGCGGGAACAGGATCGTCTCGCGGACACCGGCGTCGGTGAAGAACATGATCATCCGGTCCATGCCGAGCCCGAGGCCGCCCATCGGCGGGGCCCCGTACTCCAGCGCGCGCAGGAAGTCCTCGTCGAGGGCCATCGCGTCGGGGTCGCCGGCGGCGGCGAGCAGCGACTGCTCGGTGAGCACCTCGCGCTGGACGACGGGGTCCACGAGCTCGGAGAACGCCGTCCCGCGCTCCACGCCGCCGATGATCAGGTCCCAGGCCTCGATCAGGTGGGGCTTGCTGCGGTGGCGCCGGGCCAGCGGCTGGGCCGAGGGCGGGTAGTCGCACAGGAACGTCGGCTGGACCAGCGTCGGCTCGACGAGCTCGGAGAGCAGCTCGAGCACCAGCTTCTCCGCGCCCCAGGCCGGGTCGTAGGTCAGGTCGTGGGCGTCGAGGTGGCCGCGCAGGGTGGCGACGTCGGTGGCCGGCGTGACCTCGGCACCGACCACCTCGCTCACGGCGTCGTAGACCGGCAGCCAGCGCCACTCGCCGTCGAGGTCGACCACGCCGCGCTCGGTCTCCACCTGGCGACTGCCGACGGCGTCGGCCGCGGCGAGGAACATCGCCCGCATCAGCTCGGCCATCGTGTGCTGGTCGCCGTAGGCCTCGTAGACCTCGAGCATCGTGAACTCCGGGCTGTGCGTGGAGTCGCTGCCCTCGTTGCGGAAGATCCGTCCCATCTCGAAGACCTTCTCGATGCCGCCGACGACGGCCTTCTTCAGGTTCAGCTCGAGCGCGATCCGCAGGGTCATGTCCTGGTCGAAGGCGTTCATGTGGGTCGTGAACGGCCGGGCGGCCGCGCCGCCGTGGACGAGCTGGAGCACCGGTGTCTCGATCTCGAGGAACCCGCGGTCCTCGAGGGTCGTCCGCACGGCGCGCAGGATCGCCGAGCGGGTCCGCACCATCGCGCGGGCCTCCTCGCGCACGATCAGGTCGGCGTAGCGCTGGCGGACCCGGGCCTCCTCGGAGAGGTCCTTGTGCAGCACGGGCAGCGGCCGCAGCGCCTTCGAGGCCATCTCCCAGCGGCTCGCCATCACCGACAGCTCACCGCGTCGCGAGCAGATCACGCGGCCCTCGACGAACACGTGGTCGCCGAGGTCGACGGTGCGCTTCCAGTCCTCGAGCGACTCCTCGCCGACCTCGGCCAGGCTGAGCATCACCTGCAGCCGCTCGCCGGAGCCCTGCTGGAGCGAGGCGAAGCAGAGCTTGCCGGTGTTGCGCACGTACATCACCCGACCGGCGACGCCGACGACGTCGGTCGTCTCCTCGCCGGCCACCAGGTGGCCCCAGGTCTCGCGCACCTCGGCGAGACCGTGGGTGCGGGCGACGGTGACGGGGTAGGCCTCACGGCCCTCGTCGATCAGGCGCTGACGCTTCTCCCGACGTACGGCGACCTGTGCCGGCCAGTCGTCGTCGGCCGCGCCCTGCGGCTCCTGCGCGTCGTGCGTGCCCTCGCTCATGAGGCGAACGCTAGCGAGCGGACACCGCCGGCGGGTCAGGCGGTCAGGGCAGCACCATCTCGTAGGCGCCCTTCTCGATGCGCCACGACCGCCGCCGCTCGGGCCCGTCGACCTCGCCGTCGGCGGAGACCCAGAACGACTCCCCGACCACGCTCACCGTCGAGCCGGTGAGGTGGTCGACGTCGTCGCGCTCCTGGTGGGAGCCGACCGCGAGGCGGACGGCGTACCCCAGACGGGCCAGCGGCCCTGCGGCCCGCGAGAGCATGACGTCGATCTGACCGTCGCCGGCCTCGGCGTCGGGCAGCAGCTCGGTGCCACCACCCACCGAGCCGCCGTTGCCGAGCGCGAGCATCAGGACGGGTCGGTCGACGTCGTTGACCAGCCGGCCGTCGACCTCGACCTTGATCCGGATCACCGGGGGGTCGAAGGCGGTGATCGCGGCGCCGATCGGGTAGCCGAGCTTGCCGAGGTTGAGCTTCTTGTAGCCGACCGCGCCCAGGCGCTTCTTCCACCGCGTCGAGCGGCGGCTCGCGGCGGCGCTCGCGCCGATGTGGACGTTGTTGACCACGATCGTGCCGACCTCGTCGACGATGAGGTCCATCGGCCGCGGCGAGCCGTCGAGCAGCACGCGGGCCGCGGCCGCGACGTCGAGCGGGAGCCCGTTGTTGCGGGCGAAGTCGTTGCCGGTGCCCAGCGGGAGCAGGCCGAGGGGCTGGTGGCCCAGCTCGTGGCGCTTGTAGAGCACCGAGAGGACCGCGTGCAGGCTCCCGTCACCGCCCGCGACCACGATGCGCCGGGTGCCTGCGCGGTGCAGGACCCCGTCGAGCTCCCCGGGGTTGGCGGTGTGGGCGACCTCGACGGAGGTCTCCTCGCGCAGCACCGCCAGCGCGGCCTCGAGGCGTGCCTCGTCGGAGGTGCCGGCGTCGGCGTTGGCGATCACCAGGAGGGGCTCGGGCATCGGGCCATTGTGCACTCCGGGCCGCCCCGACGGGCGACTCCCTCCCCCCGGGTGGCCCGCGCGGAACGCGTTCCCGGCCCGGATCTTGGTAGCGTGGTCGAGCGAGCTCCGGTGCCACGGCCCGGGGCTCTCGCCATGAGCGCCGCACCGGTCCAGACACACCGAGGAGCAGCATGCCCGCGATCGCCATCATCGGAGCCCAGTGGGGCGACGAGGGGAAGGGCAAGGCCACCGACCTGCTCGGCAGCCGCGTCGACTACGTCGTGAAGTTCAACGGCGGCAACAACGCCGGCCACACGGTGGTCATCGGCGAGGAGAAGTACGCCCTGCACCTGCTGCCCAGCGGCATCCTCTCGGCCAACTGCACCCCCGTCATCGGCAACGGTGTGGTCGTCGACATCGACGTGCTGTTCGCCGAGCTCGACGCGCTCCTCGCGCGGGGCGTGGACGTCTCCAAGCTCAGGGTCTCGGCGAGTGCGCACGTGATCGCCAGCTACAACCGCAGCGTCGACAAGGTCACCGAGCGCTTCCTCGGCTCGCGCCGTCTGGGGACGACGGGGCGCGGGATCGGACCGACCTACGCCGACAAGATGAACCGCATCGGCATCCGCGTGCAGGACCTCTTCGACGAGAAGATCCTGACCCAGAAGGTCCAGGGCGCCCTCGACCTCAAGGGTCAGGTCCTGACCAAGATCTACAACCGGCGTGCGCCCGACGTCGACGAGGTCGTCGAGGAGCTGCTCACCCACGCCGAGCGGCTCGCCCCGATGGTCTGCGACACCGGCCTGCTGCTCAACGAGGCCCTCGACCGCGACGAGATCGTGCTGCTCGAGGGCGGGCAGGCCACCCTGCTCGACGTCGACCACGGGACGTACCCGTTCGTCACCTCGAGCTCGGCGACCGCCGCGGGTGCGTGCACCGGCTCGGGGATCCCGCCGCGCCGGCTCGACCGGGTGGTCGGGATCGTCAAGGCCTACACGACGCGGGTGGGGGAGGGGCCGTTCCCGACCGAGCTGTTCGACGACTTCGGGGCGCACCTGAGCAAGGTCGGGGCGGAGTTCGGGGTCACCACCGGCCGTCCGCGGCGGTGCGGCTGGTTCGACGCCGTGATCGCGCGCTACGCGGCGCGGGTCAACGGGGTCAGCGACTTCGTGCTGACCAAGCTCGACGTGCTGACCGGGCTCGAGCAGGTCCCGGTGTGCGTCGCCTACGACGTCGACGGTCGCCGACACGACGAGATGCCGGTCAACCAGACCGACTTCCACCACGCCACCCCGATCTATGAGTACTTCCCCGGCTGGTGGGAGGACATCTCGCAGGCGCGCACCTTCGAGGAGCTCCCGCAGAACGCGCAGGACTACGTGCTCGCCGTCGAGACGATGTCCGGGGCCCCGATCTCCGTCATCGGCGTCGGTCCGTCCCGCGACGCCACGATCGTGCGCCACGACATCATCTGACGCCGAGGTTCCACCCTTTGCGAGCCGAGGTGCCGCCTTTTGCGAGCCGAGGTGCCGCTCTTCGTCGGCTGAGGGTCAGCCGTCGACCTCGTCGCCCCACCGGCGCACGGCGTGGTGCGCCTCGGCGACACGGCGCAGGGCCGCGAGCAGCTCGCCGTACACGACCTGGCCCACGACGACCTGGGTCAGCAGCTCGGCGGGCCCGCCGTCGCGCATCGAGGCGATGTCGTGACGCGCGACCACGTCGGCGGCCTCGACGTACGGCGTGAGGTCGTCGCCGCGCACGGGCAGCCCGACCTCCTCCCAGGCCAGCACCTGCTCCAGGACGACGCGCAGCCCGAGGCGCTCGGCGGTGCCGTCGGGGCAGAGCCCCCACCCGCCGCGACCCACGAGCTCGTCGGCCAGCTCGCCCGCTCGTACGGCGTGCGGTCCCGGCGCGGGGGCGGGCCGGGCCAGGGCCTCGGTGCCGGCGCCGAGCACGTGGAACGGGTCCTCACCGGGTGACTCGAGCACGCTCACGAGCGCGCGCAACCGGTCGACCGGCACGTCGCCGACCTCGCGCAGCAGGCGCAGCAGCCGAAGGCGCTCGAGGTGCGCGCGGCCGTAGTCGGCGCGGGTCGCGCTCCGCTTGACGCCATCAGGCAGCAGGCCCTCCCGCAGGTAGTACTTCACCGTCGCGACGGGCACCCCGGCGAGGTCGGCGAGCTCGCCGAGGCCCCAGGAGGGGCTGGGGGTCACGGTCGCGCTTGACGTCATGGATGGATAGTGTCACTCTCTAATAAGAGAGTATCGCTATCCAATGGGAGGGCCGCATGAGCAGCACCGAGAAGAGCGTGCCGCGGGCCTACCGCGACGCCGCCGCCGGCGCCCCCGCCGGGATCGTGCCCGGGATCGCTTCGGCCGACATCGACGCCGCTGCCGACGAGGTCGTGGTGTTCCTGATCGGCATGCGGGTCAACCGCTGGCGCTCCGTGCGCCGCTGGACCTGGGTCGCACGCCAGATGCCGGCGATGCTGCGCAGCCTGGCCCGACAGCCCGACAGCCCCCTGCTCGGCTTCCGCAGCTGGGTCTCGGGGCGCAACCTGATGACCGTGCAGTACTGGCGCTCGGCCGAGGAGCTCGGCGCCTTCGCCCGTGACCCCGACCACCCGCACGCCCGGGCCTGGCGTGAGTTCAACCGCCGGGTCGCGGCCAGCGCCGACGTCGGCATCTGGCACGAGACCTTCACGGCCGGCCAGGACCAGGTCGAGTCGCTCTACGCCAACATGCCCACCTTCGGGCTTGCGGCCGCGCTGGGCCGCACCCCGGCCACGGCCCGCCGACGTACGGCGGCTGTCGACCGCGTGCACGGCGCGGCGGGCGACCACGAGCTCGGCGCCGTCGGCTGAGATCATGGGAACCTCGGCTCGCAATAGGTGGAACCTCGGCTCGCAAAGAGTGGAACCTCGGCGGGGTTCAGGCGTCGAGGTCGCGGATGGCGGCCAGGAGGCCCTCGAAGTCGGTGTGGCACGGGGGACAGCTGCGCAGGTGCGCGGTGACGCCCGGGTGCCTCAGCTCGGGGTCCTCGCCGGCCACGACGAGGTCGACGTAGGCGTCGATGGCCGCGAAGACCAGGTCGCAGCCCACGTCGCGCGGGTCGGTGCTGAGCATGGCGCGCAGCACGTCCGAGGCGCTCATGCGAGATCCTTCCCGTCGGTGGCCCAGAACCCCTGGGCCTCGAGGTGGCGACGCAACCGGGCCCGCGCGTCGTACATCGTCTTGTAGATCGCATTGCGATTGGTGTCGAACCGCACGACCACCGTGTCCAGCGGTACGCCGTCGATGACGATCGCCGCGAACACCCGACGCTGGTGCGGGGTGAGGACGTCCTCGACCGCCTGCCTCACGCTGACCACCATCGCACGCGACTCGGCCACCTGCTCGGGGCCGTTGCCCAGTCGGGCGGGCAGCTGCTCCCAGGCCTGGGCGTCGAGCTGGACACCGTCGCGACGCCAGACGTGACGCCCGATCTTGGTGGACACCTCGAGCACGACGAACTTGCAGGCCCACGTCGTGAAGCGGCTCTCGCCGCGGAAGTCCTCGAGGCGGCGCAGGACCGAGACCAGGGCATCGTCGGCGGCCTGCTCGGCGAGGTCGTCGAGCTCCGGTCCGGCGAGGCCGTGCATGCCGACCCGGCGGGCTGCCTCGCGCCGGGCCACCCGGCGCAGCAGCGTGTGCAGCGCGCCCAGCGCGTGGTGGTGGGCCTCGCCGACGCCCCGCAGGTCGCCGACCCAGTCGAGGTCCGGGATCACACCCCGAGCGTAGCCATCTCAGCCGGTCAGGTCCCCGACGTCCTCGTGGGCGCCCCGACCGGTGTCCTGGCCGCCCTCGGTGCGCCTCGCCGCGTCGTCACGACGAGCCACCCAGCGCACGCTGCCCATCAGGAACACAGCGACCACCGCTGCGAGGAGGAGGATCGCGACCGCGGATCCCACCATCGTCATCGTGCTCATGTCCATCTCGATCTCCCGGTGCTGGTCCCTGCACCGACGCTCGCCGGCAGGAGGTGAGTGACCGCCCCGGCCCCGGTCTTACCGGCTGACGTCGCCGAGGTCGGGAGCCGGTCGTGCACACCGAGCAGCACGGCTCGGGTAAGACGCACGCGACGTCCGACACCCACCTCCCAGGAGCGCCCGCACCGGCCGGCGCCCGAGGAGAGGACGCCCCGTGCCCGTGCTGCCCGAGCTCGTCGTGCCCCGCGAGGACCACTTCACCTCCCGGCTCCGCAGCCCCGCGGTGGCCGCCCGGGTCGGCCGCTGGCTGGGGGTGTGCTTCGCCGTCGCGTTCGTGACCGGCCTGGTCAGTCACTGGGCGCAGGCCGGGCCGGGCCTGGTGCCGTTCCCGACCAGCCCCTCCTGGGGCTACCGGGTGACCCAGGGCCTGCACGTCGCCAGCGGCACCGCCGCGGTCCCGCTCCTGCTGGTCAAGCTCTGGACGGTGTTCCCGAAGCTGTTCGCCCGCGTGCCCGCCCCCCTGTCGCGCGCCGGGCTGCTGCACGGCCTCGAGCGGGCCTCGATCGCCGCCCTGGTCGCCTCTGCCGTGTTCCTGCTGGCCAGCGGCCTGGCCAACAGCGCCCAGTGGTACCCGTGGGCGTTCAGCTTCCGCTCGACGCACTACGCCGTGGCCTGGATCGCGATCGGGTCGCTCGTGGTCCACGTCGGCGTCAAGCTGCCCCTGGTCCGCGAGGCCCTGGCCCGTGCGCTCGAGGACGGCTCGCTCGACCGGGACGGCACGGCGCCCTCCTCGCAGGGCCTCTCGCGGCGCGGCCTGCTCCGCACGACCTGGGCCAGCGTCGCGGTGGTCGTCCTCGCCACCGCCGGCGCGACGGTGCCGGGCCTGCGTCGCGTCTCGGTCCTCGCGACGCGCGACGGCGAGGGACCCCAGGGGCTCCCGGTCAACAAGACGGCCGAGGCGGCAGGCGCCACGGCCGGGGCCACCGCGGCCGGGTACGTCCTCACGGTCGCCCACGCCGGGCGGGAGCGGAGCCTGACCCGCGCCGACCTCGCCGCGCTGCCCCAGCAGACCCGGTCGCTGCCGATCGCCTGCGTGGAGGGCTGGAGCGCCGGTGCGAGCTGGACCGGCGTCCCGGTGCGGGACCTGCTCGACCTCGTCGACGCCCCCACCGGCTCGGACGTCGTGGTCCGGAGCCTGCAGACCCGCGGCCCGTACGCCACCACGCTGCTGCCGGGCGGCTTCACCGACGACGTCGACACCCTCCTCGCACTCCGGCTCAACGGTGAGGAGCTGAGCCTCGACCACGGGTTCCCGTGCCGGATCATCGCGCCCGACCGCCCCGGGGTCCTGCAGACCAAGTGGGTCGAGCGGATCGAGGTGGCGCCATGAGCACCCGGACGCGGCCGGCGAGCCAGGTGGTGCTCATCGGTGCCGGCGCCCTCGCCGGGCTCTACGGGGTCGTGCTCCTGCTCGGCCGGGGTCCCGACAACCTGGTGGCGACCGTGGTCTGGCTCGGTGGGGGCGTCGTCCTGCACGACGCGGTGCTCGCTCCGCTGACGATCGGCGTCGCGCTGCTCGGCGTACGGCTGCTGCCGGCGGCGGCCCGGCCCTGGTCCGCCGCCGTCGGGATCGTGGTCGGCACGCTCACCATCGTCGCGATCCCGGTGCTGGGGCGCTTCGGCGCGCGGGCCGACAACCCCTCCCTGCTACCCCGCGACTACGTCGGCGGGTGGTTGCTCGTGGTCGCGCTGGTGGTCCTCGCGGTCGGTGCGCTGGCCGGGCTCGAGGCCGCGCGCGGTCGTCGCGGTCGCGCGGGCGACGGCGGCACTAGGCTCGTCGACCGTGACGACCGAGCCCTCGACGACGACCGAGCCTGACGCCGCCCCGCTCACCGCGCTCACCGTGCTCGTCGTCGGGCCCGGCGGGCGCGAGCACGCGCTGGCCCTCGCCCTGGCCCGGGACCCCGGCGTCAAGGAGGTGCACGCGGCCCCGGGCAACCCCGGGATGGCCGAGGTCGGCGCCCTGCACGACGTCGACGTCCTCGACGGTGCCGCGGTGGCCGACCTCGCCGAGCGGATCGGTGCCGACCTCGTGGTGATCGGGCCGGAGGCGCCGCTCGTCGCCGGGGTGGCCGACGCGGTGCGCGAGCGCGGGATCGCCGTGTTCGGGCCGAGCGGCGAGGCCGCCCGGCTGGAGGGGTCCAAGGCCTTCGCGAAGGACGTGATGGCCGCGGCCGGCGTACCGACCGCGCGCGCCCTGCTCTGCACCACCCCCGAGCAGGCCGAGGCCGCGCTGGCCGACCTCGGGGCGCCCTACGTCGTCAAGGACGACGGGCTGGCCGCCGGCAAGGGCGTCGTGGTGACCGACGACCATGCCGAGGCCCTGGCCCACGCGAAGGCCTGCGGGCGCGTCGTCATCGAGGAGTTCCTCGACGGCCCCGAGGTCTCGCTGTTCGCGATCACCGACGGCGTGACCGTCTACCCCCTGCAGCCCGCCCAGGACTTCAAGCGCATCGGCGACGACGACGCCGGCGCGAACACCGGCGGCATGGGCGCCTACACGCCCCTGCCGTGGGCGCCCGACGGGCTGGTCGAGGAGGTGCTGCGCGACGTGCTCCAGCCGACCGTCGACGAGCTGGCCCGGCGCGGCACGCCGTTCTCCGGCCTGCTGTACGCCGGGCTCGCGCTCACCGCGCGCGGCGTACGGGTCGTGGAGTTCAACGCCCGCTTCGGTGACCCGGAGACGCAGGCCCTGCTGGTGCTCCTCGACTCCCCGCTCAGCCCGCTGCTCCTCGGCGCCGCCACCGGAACCCTGGCCGAGGTGGACCCGCCCCGGTGGAGGGACGGCGCCGCGGTCGCCGTCGTGATGGCCTCGCGCGGCTACCCGGCCGGCTCCTCGCGCGGCGACGTCATCGTCGGCACCGAGACCCTCGACCGGGACCCCGTCGTCCACGTCGTGCACGCCGGGACCGCCCGCGACGACCAGGGCCGGCTGGTCACCGCCGGCGGCCGGGTGCTCGCGGTCGCCGCCGTCGGGACCGACCTGCCCGACGCCCGGGCCAAGGCCTACGAGGGCGTCGCGCACGTGTCCTTCGACGGCAGCCAGCACCGCACCGACATCGCCCTGGCCGCCGCCCGTGCCGAGCGCCAGGCCCGCACCGCCCGCGACTGAGCCCGGCGTACGTCGGCCCGTCGCGCGTGCGGGACAATCGGACCCGTGAGCGTCCCCAACGTCCTGGCCACCCGCTACGCCGGGGCCGACCTGGCCGCGATCTGGTCGCCCGAGCACAAGATCGTGCTCGAGCGGCACCTGTGGATCGCGGTCCTGCGCGCCCAGCGCGACCTCGGTGTCGCCGTCCCGGACGGCGCGATCGAGGCCTACGAGGCGGTCGTCGACCAGGTCGACCTCGCCTCGATCGCCGCCCGTGAGCGGGTCACGCGCCACGACGTGAAGGCGCGCATCGAGGAGTTCTGCGCCCTCGCCGGGCACGAGCAGATCCACAAGGGGATGACCAGCCGGGACCTGACCGAGAACGTCGAGCAGCTCCAGGTCCGCTCGTCCCTGACCCTGCTGCGCGACCGCGCCGTCGCCACCCTCGCCCGGCTCGCCCGGCTCGCCGCCGAGCACGAGGTCACCGTGATGGCCGGCCGCTCGCACAACGTGGCCGCCCAGGCCACCACGCTCGGCAAGCGGTTCGCGACGGTCGCCGACGAGCTGATGATCGCCCTCGAGCGGGTCGAGGACCTGCTGGCCCGCTACCCCCTGCGCGGCATCAAGGGCCCGATGGGCACCGCCCAGGACATGCTCGACCTCCTCGACGGCGACGAGACCCGGCTCGCGGACCTGGAGCAGCGGGTGGCCACCCACCTCGGTTTCACCCGGGTGCTGACCAGCGTCGGTCAGGTCTACCCGCGCTCGCTCGACTTCGACGTGCTCGCAGCGCTCGTCCAGCTCACCGCCGCCCCGTCCAACCTGGCGACCACGATCCGGCTGATGGCCGGCAACGAGCTCGTCACCGAGGGGTTCGTCGAGGGCCAGGTCGGCTCCTCGGCCATGCCGCACAAGATGAACACCCGCTCCTGCGAACGGGTCAACGGGCTCGCCGTCGTGACCCGCGGCTACCTCTCGATGGTCGGCGAGCTCGCCGGGGACCAGTGGAACGAGGGCGACGTCTCCTGCTCCGTGGTACGCCGGGTCGCGCTGCCCGACGCCTTCTTCGCCGTCGACGGGCTGTTCCAGACGTTCCTGACCGTGCTCGACGAGTTCGGTGCGTTCCCCGCCGTGATCCAGCGCGAGCTCGACCGCTACCTGCCGTTCCTGGCCACGACCAAGGTCCTGATGGGTGCGGTGCGCAACGGCGTCGGCCGCGAGGCCGCGCACGAGGCGATCAAGGAGGCGGCCGTCGGGACCGCGCTGGACATGCGCCGCGGGCAGGTCGACAACGACGTCTTCGCCCGCCTCGCCGCCGACGACCGCCTCGGGCTCACCGCCGAGCAGCTGGCCGGCCTGGTCGCCGACCCGGTCGAGTTCACCGGCGCCGCGGCCGCCCAGGTCCGCGCCGTGTGCGCCCAGGTCGAGGGCGTCCTGGCGCGCTACCCGCACGCCGCGGCGTACACGCCGGGCGCGATCCTGTGAGCCGCCGCTGATCGCCGAGGTGCCAGCAGTTCTCAGCCGAGGTGCCAGCTTCTGCGGGTCGAGGTTCCTCCCGCTGCTGTCTCCTCGACGCCGGCACCCACCAGGTCGCGCGCCTGACGCATCGCCCGCACCGCCATCGCGAGCGCGGCGCTGAGCAGCACCACCCCGGTCAGCAGCGCGAGGCGGAACGCCGTGTCCGGTGAGTACGCCGACGCGGCGAGCTGGTAGACGGTGATCAGCACCGCCGCGCCGATCGAGGAGCCGATCCGCTGACCGGTCTGCAGCGCCCCGCCGGCGGCGCCGCCCATCCGGGTCGGCACCTCCTCCAGGGTCAGCGTGATGTTCGGCGAGACGACCGCTCCGCCGCCGAGGCCCGCGACCAGCAGCGTCGGCGTGAGCCACAGCCACAGCGGTTCGCGGCCGGGCGCGAGCAGCGCCACGAGCGTGATGCCGGTCATCGTCGCCACGAGGGCACCCACGGTCAACGGCCGACCGAAGCGGGTCACGAACCTCCCCGCCACGGGCGAGGAGACCGCCGACCCCGCTGCGAACGGCACCAGCAGCAGCCCCGTGTGCAGGGCGCTGTAGCCGAGCCCCTCCTGCATCCACACCGAGAGCACGAGCAGGACGCCGGTGAAGCCGGTGAAGTAGAGCGCGCCCACGCCGAGGCCGTCGAGGTAGCCCGGCAGCCGACCGAGCAGCCGTACGTCGAGCAGCGGCGGGTGGCCGCGGGCCGAGGTGTGGTGCTCCCAGCGGGCGAAGGCCCAGGCGAAGCCGGGGACCCCGACCAGCAGCACCAGCGGCCAGCGCGCCCCGCTCTCCAGGCTCACGATCGGGTAGAGCAGGCACAGCACGGCGAGTCCCAGCAGGACCGCGCCGGGCACGTCGACGCGGGGGTCGTCGCCGGTGTCGCGCACCGCGGGCGGCACGACCCGCCAGATGGCGACGAGGGCGCCCAGGCCGATCGGCACGTTGACCAGGAACAGCCAGCGCCACCCGTCGGACTCGCTCGTCGCGGCGATGATCAGCCCGCCGATCACCGGCCCGGCCGCGGAGGCGATCGACACGGTGAACCCGAAGAGCCCGAAGGCGCGACCGCGCTCCTCGCCCGAGAAGAGCTGCTGGATCAGCCCGGAGTTCTGCGGGGTCAGCAGTCCGGCGGCGGCCCCCTGGGCCAGGCGTGCGACGACGACCAGCGTGGCGCTCGGGGCGAGCCCCACGGCCGCGCTGGCCAGCACGAAGAGACTCAGCCCGATCAGCATCATCCGGCCACGCCCGTAGGCGTCGCCGAGCCGACCACCCGCGACGAGGGTGAGACCGAAGGTCAGCGCGTAGCCGGAGACGACCCACTGGATGGTCCCGGCCGAGGTGTCCAGCCCGGCCTGCATCGAGGGGATCGCGACGTTGACGATCGAGACGTCGAGCAGCGACATGAACCCGACCACGAGCGAGACCGCCAGGATCCGCCAGCGCCGCGGGTCCGGCGTGTCCTCCCCGTCCCCCGCGGGTGCGGCACGGGTGGCGTGGGGGGAGGGCTCGGTCACGGCTCCATGCTCCGCCTGCCCCTCACCCCCCGGAAGGGCGGGCCGACCGGGCTCGCGGGGCCGGTGGTGCTCAGGGCTCCGGGACCACCAGCGCCTCGGTGTGCGCCGTGAGCGTCTCGCCGCGGAAGAACGCGCCGTCACGCGCGCGCTGGAGGAGCATGAGCACCACCCCCAGCACGATCAGGCCGAGGCCCAGGATCAGCACGAGACCGACCCCGCCGATCGACGCGCCACTGCCGTAGTCGGGCGACGCGCTGTCGCGCAGGGTCACCAGGAACACCGCGAACAGACCCAGACCGCCCAGCAGCGGGAACACCAGCTTGAGGACGACCGCGCTCGCGGAGTCGAGGAGCTCGTGGCGGAAGAACCACACGCACCCGAACGCGGTCAGCCCGTAGTAGAAGCAGATCATCAGCCCCAGCGAGTAGATCGTGTCGGTCAGCACCGACTCCGGCGCGAACTTCCAGACCGCCATCATCATCGGGTAGTTCCACGGCGCGACCTGACCGACCGGTCCGATCGGCTCGCGGCGGATCGAGGAGGTGTGCCCACGCAGGTACTCCGCCGACGCGCGTCCCTCGAGCACCCGCGCCGCGCCCGCGAAGAAGCGGATCTGCTCGAGCATCATCGGGATCTCCTCGGTCATGGTCAGCGACACGGGCTTGCCGGTGTCCTGGCTCTCGACCTCGACGAGCTCCTCGGCGTTGTCCTCGACGAGGTCGGCGAGGCGCAGCAGGGCGCGCTGCCGCTCCGCCGGGGTGGTCCAGCGCCAGGACTCGAACGCGCGCGCCGCCGCCTGGAAGGCCAGGTCGACGTCGTGCGCGTCGGAGTTCGGCGCGACGGCGTAGACCCCTCCGGTGGCGGGGTCGACGACGTCCATGACCGCGGCGGCCCCCTGCTCGTGCCCGTCGACGATGTTGGCGAAGGAGCGCTGCTCGGTCACGAGGGCTTCTCTCTCCCGGGTGGTTCGCGGCGCCCCGGGTCGGCTCGACCCAGGCGATGCCGACCGTCGCGTCGAGGGTCCCGGACCGGCGGCGCGCGCCCGGCGTACGCGGTGGTTGGATCGGGGAAGACCGGCCCGTCACGCAAGGAGAACCCATGGCAGTCCACCCGCTCCAGCCGCTCGAGGCCGACGAGTTCCGGCGGTGCGCCGCGACCCTGCGCCGCGACCGTGGCGTCACCGACTCGTGGCGGATCGCCTCCATCGAGCTGCGCGAGCCGCCCAAGGCCGCGGTCAAGGCCTGGCGCCCGGGAGACGACGTCGAGCGGGCCGCGCTGGCGGTGCTGTGGGACCGTGCGGACCACCGGGTCTTCGAGGCGGTCGTCGACCTCACCGCCGACGTCGTCGAGTCCTGGACCCACGTGCCCGGCGTGACGCCCAACTTCACCGTCGACGAGTACCACGACGTCGACGTGGCCATGAAGCAGCACCCGGACGTGATCGCGGCCCTCGCGGCGCGCGGGATCGACGACCTGTCCCTGCTGCTGGTCGACGTGTGGACCTACGGCCGGGCACTCATGCCCGAGCAGTGGCGCGACCGACGCCTGGGCTGGTGCGACCTCTGGCTGCGCGCCAGCCCGGAGGGCAACCCGTACGCGCACCCGGTCTCGGGGCTGAAGTTCATCGTCGACGTCAACACCCTCGAGCTGCTCGAGATCGAGGACCACCACGACCACGGCCTGCCCGCCGTCGACGCGGAGTACGCCCCCGGGGTCTGGGACGGCGGGCTGCGCACGGACCTGAAGCCGCTCGACATCGTCCAGCCCGAGGGCCCGTCGTTCACGATCACCGACGACGGCGAGCTGCGCTGGCAGGGCTGGTCGATGCGGATCGGGTTCAACTACCGCGAGGGCCCGGTCATCTACCAGGTCGCCTACGACGACCACGGCACCGAGCGCGAGGTCGCCTACCGGCTCTCCTTCGCCGAGATGGTCGTGCCCTACCGCGACTCCTCCTTCGACCACTACCGCCGCACCGCCTACGACATCGGCGAGTGGGGCCTGGGCTTCATGACGACCTCCCTCGAGCTGGGCTGCGACTGCCTCGGTGAGATCCGCTACCTCGACGCGACGCTGCACGACACCGCGGGCGAGCCGTTCACGATCACCAACGCGATCTGCCTGCACGAGGAGGACAACGCCGTGCTGTGGAAGCACGTCGACCCCGACGTCGGCGCGGAGGTACGCCGGATGCGGCGCATGGTGGTCTCCTGCCACGTCACCGTGGCCAACTACGAGTACCTGGTCTACTGGCGCTTCTACACCGACGGCAACATCGAGTGCGAGGTCCGCGCCACCGGGATCATGGTCACCACGCCGTTGGCTCCGGGCGACCCCACGCCGGCGACCGGGGTGCTCGTCGACGAGCGCACCTACGCCCCGATCCACCAGCACTTCATCGTCGCCCGTCTCGACCTCGACGTCGACGGGTCGCAGAACACCGTGGTGGAGACCGAGACGGTCGCCCCGCCGATCTCGGAGTCGAACCCCTACGGCCTCGACCTGGTCACCTCCTCGACCCCGGTTCGCTCGGAGGCCGAGGCGGGGCGCGACTACGACTGGGCCAGCCAGCGCAGCTGGAAGGTCGTCAACCCGACGAAGACCAACCGGCACGGCACGCACCCGGCGTACAAGCTGGTGCCGAGCGCGTCGATCCCCGTCCTCATGGACCCCGCCGCCCCGCAGTACCTGCGCGCCCCCGTCATCGGCCACACGCTGTGGGTGACCCGGCACCACGAGGACGAGCGGTGGCCGGCCGGCGCCTATCCGACGCAGTCCGAGGGCGACGAGGGGATGACCCGCTGGATCGCCGACGACGAGTCGCTGGAGTCGACCGACGTCGTGCTCTGGTACGTCTTCGGCATCCACCACGTGCCCCGGGTCGAGGACTGGCCGATCATGCCGGCGGACACGATCGCGTTCTGGCTGAAGCCGTTCGGCTTCTTCGACCAGAACCCGTCGATCGACGTGGCTCCGAGCCCCGGCGGGCACTGCCACTCGTGAGCACCGTCGTCGCGGTGCGGGTCAGCGTGCGGGGCGTGGTGCAGGGCGTCGCGTTCCGGCACCACGCGCGCGAGGAGGCGCTCCGGCTCGGCGTCGTCGGTTGGGTGCGCAACGAGGTCGACGGGACGGTCACGGCCCACCTCGAGGGCGGTCCCGACGCGGTCGAGGCCATGGTCGCGTGGTGCCAGGCCGGGCCGCCGTCAGCGAGCGTCGAGGGAGTGGACCAGCGCAAGGCCGAGCCGCACGGGGCCTCGTCGTTCGAGGTCCGCGGCTGAGGTCAGCAAAGTTCGGCACTTGGGCTCGCAAAGATCGGCACCTCGGCCCGCAATGACTGGCACCTCGGCGGTCAGGCGCGGGCGGTGCCGCCCCAGTTGGCCAGCTTGGCGGCGACGGTGGCGAGGTCGGCGCGCCAGACCTGCTCGTCCCCGGGTGGGATGATGTCGTCCCACTCCATGGCGGGGGAGCCCAGGACGTGGGTCAGGCGGGCGGTGCGGGCGAAGAAGGCGACGTGCAGGTGCGAGCCACCGTCGCCCCAGCGGTTGACGTGGACGCGCCCGACGTGCTCGAGGTTCTCCACGATGCGCACCAGCCGGTTGGTGATCCGGCCGAGCTCCGAGGCCTGGTCGTCGTCGAGGTCGCCGAGGTCCAGGTGCTCGCGGGGGTGGAGCACGAGCACGAGCGGGAGCCCGGACGGGGCGCCCTGGTGGGTCAGCACCCAGCGGCCGTCCTCCCAGACGACCTGCTCCGGGTCGAGGCCGGCGCAGGTCCCGCACGGCTTGGCCGGGTCCTCGCCGCCCCGGGTGGGCTCGTCCGAGGGCGGAGGCAGCACCTGCGGGACGACCGCGCCGTCGACGGCCTCCCAGGGGAAGATGTCCCAGGTCGCCCCGGGCGACATCGGCAGGCGGCCGTCCTCCCCGACGGCGGCGAGGATGCGGGCGTAGACGACGTCGGCGGGCTCGGCCATGGCGCCACCCTGCCATCGGCCGAGCCTCGGGCTAACCTCGCCCCATGGCTTCCGCCTCCGCCCCGGGCCCCACGTCGGACTCAGCTGCGGGCTCCGCGCCCGCCTCGGTCGACGGCGCCACCCACCTGCACTCCGGCAAGGTCCGCGACCTCTACGAGCTGCCCTCGGGCGACCTGCTGATGGTGGCCAGCGACCGGATCTCGATCTTCGACTTCGTGCTCGACTCGACCATCCCCGACAAGGGCGAGATCCTCACCCGGATGTCCCTGTGGTGGTTCGACCAGCTCGCCGACCTCGTGCCCCACCACGTGCTCTCGACCGCCGTGCCCGACGCCGTGCGCGGCCGGGCCGTGGTGTGCGAGCGGCTCGCGATGTTCCCGGTCGAGTGCGTCGCGCGCGGCTACCTGACCGGCTCGGGGCTGCTGGACTACCACGCCTCCGGCGAGGTCTGCGGCGTACGCCTGCCCGACGGCCTCGTCGACGCCAGCCGCCTGCCCGAGGCGATCTTCACCCCGGCGACCAAGGCCGAGCTCGGCGAGCACGACGAGAACGTGTCCTACGACGCCGTCGTCGCGACCATCGGTGCCGACGACGCCGCTCAGCTGCGCGCGCTGACCCTGGCCGTCTACGACCGGGCCGAGTCGGTGGCGAAGGAGCAGGGGATCCTGCTGGCCGACACCAAGCTCGAGTTCGGCCGTCGCGGCGACGGCGTGACCGTGCTCGGCGACGAGGTGCTCACGCCCGACTCGAGCCGGTTCTGGCCGGCCGACGACTGGGTGCCGGGTCGCGCGCAGGCCTCCTACGACAAGCAGGTCGTGCGCGACTGGGCCCTCTCACCGGCCTCCGGGTGGGACCGGGCTGCCGGCGGCCCCCCGCCGCCGCTGCCGCCGGAGGTCGTCGAGCGCACCCGGCAGCGCTACGTCGAGGCCTTCGAGCGCCTGACCGGCGAACGCTTCTAGACCTACCCGCCACCCGACACCAGCAACCAGGAGCCCCCGATGGTCAGCGTGCACTTCCCGGTCGGTCCCGAGGCCGCGTTCGACTACCTCGTCGACCCGGCCAACCGCCCGGCCTGGCAGTCGAGCCTGCGCGGGGTCGAGGACGTCGAGGGTGAGATCGGTCTCGGCCAGAGCTGGACCGACGTGACGGTGCCCGGGCTCCGACCCCGGATGCGCACGACCGGGTTCGAGCGCGCGACCCGGTGGACCGAGACGGGCACGTGGCGCGGCATCCGGGCCGAGCTGACGCTGAGGTTCTCACCGTCGGGGTCGGGCTGCGAGGTCTCCGTCGACACGAAGTTCACCGCGCGGGGGGCGTGGCGCGCCGTGCTGCCGGTCGTCGTGGCCAGCGCCCCCCTGGCCGCTCGCGCCGACCTCAGGGCCGCCGCCAAGCGCCTGGCCTGACCGCCCCCGCGCTTCCCCGGCCGGCCGAGGGCTCAGGCGAACGGGTCGGGCGTGGCGCCGGGCAGGGTGGCGAGGAGCTCGCGGGCCTTCGCGACCGACGTGTGCTCGCACAGCACCTCGTAGCGGGTCGCGACGATCTCGGTGACCGAGGAGAAGTCCCGCCGACCCCGGGTCATCGCGTAGCCGGCCATGGCCCAGATCAGACCGAAGAGACCACCGAAGACGACGGTGGAGAGGATCGTCGCGACGCCCTCGCCGGAGAACATCGAGAACAGGAGCCCCACGAACAGCCCGAGCCAGACGCCCGACAGCAGGCCACCGAGGGCGACCTTGCCGGTCGTCAGGCGGCCGGTGATGCGCTCGATGCGCTTGAGGTCGGTGCCCACGATCATGCACTGCTCGACGGGGAACTCCTCGTCGGAGAGGTGGTCGACTGCCCGCTGCGCGGCTGCGTAGTCGTCGTAGACCGCCAGCGACTGGGGGAACTCCAGGCGCATCGCGCTGCCGGCCCTGGAACGGTTCGGGGTGGAGATGCTCATGTCCTCATTGTGCCCCGTCAGCCTGTGAGCCACCTGAGCGCCGGTGGTCACTACGATGAGGCATCCGGACCCGCCCGAGCCCGTGCCGATCGAAGGAAAATCCGTGCCCCGAGTCGTCGTCGACGTCATGCCCAAGCCCGAGATCCTCGACCCGCAGGGCAAGGCGGTGGCCGGGGCGCTGCCGCGGCTGGGCTTCACCGGGGTCAGCGACGTGCGCCAGGGCAAGCGTTTCGAGCTGAGCATCGAAGGCGAGGTGACCGACGAGGTCCTGGCCGACGTACGTCGGATGGCCGAGACGCTGCTGTCGAACCCGGTGATCGAGTCCTTCACCGTCCACGTCGACGACGCCGTCGAGGACCAGCCGGCCGTCACCGGGGGCACCTCGTGAGGGTCGGGGTCGTCACGTTCCCCGGCTCCCTCGACGACGGCGACGCGCGTCGCGCCGTCCGCCTCGGCGGGCACGAGGCCGTGCCGCTCTGGCACGGCGACGCCGACCTCGCCGGGGTCGACGCCGTGGTGCTGCCGGGCGGCTTCTCCTACGGCGACTACCTGCGCTGCGGGGCGATCAGCCGGTTCGCACCCGTGATGGGCGAGGTCGTCGAGGCCGCCGGGCGCGGGCTGCCCGTGCTGGGGATCTGCAACGGCTTCCAGGTGCTCTGCGAGTCGCACCTGCTGCCCGGCGCGCTCATCCGCAACGACCACCGCCGCTTCGTGTGCCGCGACCAGCGGCTGCGCATCGAGAACACCGCCACCGCGTGGACCTCGGCCTACGAGCCGGGTGCGGAGGTCACCATCGTGCTCAAGAACGGCGAGGGAGGCTTCGTCGCCGACGAGTCGACCCTGGACCGGCTCGAGGGTGAGGGACGCGTCGTCGCGACCTACGTGGGCGGCAACCCCAACGGCTCGTTGCGCGACATCGCCGGGATCACCAACGAGCGCGGCAACGTGGTCGGCCTGATGCCGCACCCCGAGCACTCCGTCGACGCGCTGACCGGGTCGGGCACCGACGGGCTGGGCTTCTTCACCTCGCTCGCCGCGGCCACCTTCGCCTGAGGTCGGTCCGACCCGTCAGCGTCCGCCGCGCTGGAGCAGGACCCAGTCGTCGCGGGTCACGATCCCGGTCGCGCTCAGCCCGTTCGCGCGCTGCCAGTCGCGCACGTCGTCGGCCAGGCGACTCGCTGTAGACGCCGCGGGGGCGCCGCGCGTCACCGGTCGTCGCGGCCAGGGCGCGCTGGACCCGGCGTACGTCGGAGCCCGCGGAGCCGGTCTTGAGCACCGGCCGGGAGCCGGCGGCGTGCAGGGAGGTCCAGATCTTCACCCCGACGGACTCGGAGTCGACGAAGCCTCGCTCGGCCCGCCACGCACGGACGGCCTCGCCGGTCGCGCGGTTCCAGCGGCCCGTCACCGCGCCGTCGTAGACGCCGCGCTCGGAGAGCAGGCACTGGGCGGCGGCCAGGCGGCCCGCCGCCGGGGTCTGGTCGTCGCTCGGGGCGCGCAGCGGCGCCCACGAACGGAAGTTCAACCGGGTGCCGTCGCAGCGGTCCTCGACGGGCGCGAAGGACCCCCGGCCGAGGTCGAGGTAGTCACGGTCGATGTTGATGGTCACGCCGCCCCAGGTCTCGTCGTGCCCGCCCTGGAACTGCTTGACCCGTCCGCCGGGACGCCAGCCGTCCTCGCGCAGGTAGCTCGTCGAGGTGTTCGCCACCCCGTCCCAGCGGGCGACCCAGATCTGGTCGGGCTGGGCGAAGGCGGAGGGCCGCGAGACCCGGGCGTCGTCGAGGTCCTTGATGCCCGACCCCGCGCTGGAGTACACCCCCGAGACCCAGCCGAGGGTGTGCAGCTGCGCGGTCCAGCCGGACAGGAAGGACAGCGCCGACTCGCGGCAGTCGGTGTCGGAGGAGGTGTAGGCCTCGAGGTCGTACCAGAGGGTGCTGCCCTTCGCGATCCCCAGGCCGGCGGCGTCGGCGGCGCTCGAGCGTGCCTCGGCGCGACCCATCCGGCGCGCGGCCCGGTAGCCGCCCCGTCGCCCCGGACGCGGGTCGATCGCCTCGTCGTCGCCGTAGCGGGGGAAGCTCGGTTGGCACGAGGCCTGCGGGCCGAGCGTGATCGGCAGCAGCCGCCAGCCCTTGCGCTGCTGGATGCGCACCCACTTCCTCGTCAGGTTCGGCTGGCTCCGGCACCCGCGCGAGTCGCCGGAGACGTAGATGCCGACCGCGAGGAACGGCGAGGTCTCCAGCCAACGGTCCATCTTCCACTGCTCGGGCGCCAGGCACTGGTCGAAGCCGAGACCGGTGAAGTCGCCCGGAGCCGGCCCCGGGTCCGCGGCGGCGGCAGGCACGGCTGGGGCCAGGCCGAGGCAGAGCAGCAGGCTGGTCACGGCGGTGGCGAGCAGGGCGCGGGGCGACGTACGGGGTGGGATCGACATGCAGGCGTCTCCGAGGCTGTGGGGGGTGGTGAAGGGGGCACGTGGGGGGTGGATCGAGGGAACCTTAACCACATCCGTCACAAGCGTCACAGCGTTCCCGGTGAACTACAGATCTGTAGTTTTCCCAGGTCAGCAGCCCTGTGGAGAGCGCGACGCATCGTTGCCTGGAACGCGGTGGACTGGGGCGCGACAGCAGCCACCGAGCGGGAGGAGCGGCGATGAACGCCGGAGGATTCGACAAGGCCGACGCGGCCCTGGCCACGGCGGCCCGGCACGTGGGGGAGGCGCGTGCCGACCTCGAGGGCCAGCTGCAGACCCTCGGGGGGAACCTCGCCTCACTGGCCTCGGCCTGGCAGGGGGCGGGAGCGAGCGCCTTCCAGGTCGTCTGGACGCGGTGGGACGAGCAGGCCCGCACCGTGCTGCGCGCCCTCGAGTCCTTCGAGCAGGCCCTGAACACGGCCGAGCGCGGCTACGACGCCGCCGACGACGCCTCGTCGCAGGCCCTACGCCAGCTCGCCAGCCGCCTCGGCGGCTAGGCCCCGCACCACGATCCTGCCCCCGTCACACCACCTCACCGGAGAGAAGACACCCATGTCCCACGGGATCCTGAAGGTCGGCTTCGGCCACCTCGACACCGCTGCCGGCGACCTCCAGCAGGCCGCCGCCCGCATCGACGGCCGCCTCGACCAGCTCGAGGCCCGCCTCGAGGTGCTGCGCGCCGACTGGAGCGGTCAGGCCTCCGAGGCCTACCAGGTCTGCCGCCGCCAGTGGGAGACGGCGATGACCGACATGCAGGGCCTGCTCGCCGACCTCGGCCGCGCGGTCGCCGCCTCCAACGACGCCTACCAGGCGACCGAGCGAGCCAACGCCGGCATGTTCAACGGCTGACGGACGACGCGCTGGAGCGCGGCCGAGTGAGGTGGCTCGGCGATCCGCCTCGAACATGTGCAGCCGAATAGACAGGGTTATCGAATCGTGACCTGAATGTCCTGTCTGTGCTGTGGATAAGTGGCTGTGACCTGCAGTGATGTCGGTGGCGGGTGGTTGACTTCTCTCATGGACGACACCACGCAGACGCTGTCGGGGCACCGCGTGCCCGGGGGTCTGCGTGCGCTCGGCGAGGGGGTCGGTGACCTTCTCGAGGCGTCGTTGCTGGGCCTGGGTGAGGACGACGCGCGGGAGGCGTTGCGGCAGGTCACCGCGTTGGCGGCGCGGGTCGCGGCGTTGGAGCTGGCGTTGGCCGTGCACGGCCACGACGTCCACGTCGAGGACGCGACCGGGTCGACGTCGACGGGGGTGTGGTGGGCGGTGGAGACCCGGCAGACCCGACGGGCCGCGACCGGGAAGGTGCGGCTCGCCCTGGCCCTGCAGACGAGGTGGCTGCGGGTGCAGGCGGGCGCTGCGGGCCGGGCGGGTGCTCCTCGAGCAGGCCCAGGTCATCGTGCGGGCCCTCGAGGACCTCCCCACCGACCTCGGGGAGGGCCTGCTGGGCAGGGCCGAGGAGGTCCTGGTCGAGTACGCGCAGGTCCATGACGCCGCCGAGCTCGCGGTCCTGGGTGCGCACGTGTTGACCGTGATCGCCCCCGAGATCGGCGAGGAACGCGACCGCAGGAGGTTGGAGAAGGCCGAGCAGGACGCCGCGACCAGGCGGCGGTTCTCCATGGCCCGCGACGGCCACGGGGCCGTGCACGGCCGGTTCACGCTGCCCGAGCTGCAGGGTGCGATGCTGCAGAAGGCCCTGCAGGCGTTGGCGGCACCCAAGCACCGCCAGGCCACGGGCGCGTACGGTGGATGCGACCAGGCCGACCCCGCAGAAGCTGGGGGAGGCGTTCGCGGAGCTGATCGAGACCCTCGACCCCGAGACGTTGCCGAAGGCGGGCCGGGTCAACGCGACCGTGGTGGTCAAGATCCAGCTCTCCGACCTGCTGGCCGGCGTCGGGTACGCGACGTTGGACGACGGGACGATCGTCTCTGCGGGTGAGGCCCGGCGTCTGGCGTGCGAGGCCGGGCTGGTCCCGGCGGTCTTCGACGGGCCCAGTGAGGTCCTCGACGTCGGGCGGGGGCAGCGGTTCTACAACCGGGGCCAACGGGTCTACCTCGACCTGCGTGACGGCGGGTGCACCGCGCAGGGTTGTGACTGGCCGGCGTCGATGTGTCACGCCCACCACGACACCCCCTGGTCCGAGGGCGGCACCACCGACGTCGAGCACGGACGGCTCCTGTGCCCGAGACACCACGCGAGGGCCCACGACCCCCGCTACGAGATGCGCATCGGCTCCGACAACCAGGTCACCTTCCACCGACGCACGTAGACCGATGGTGTGCGCAACCGTTCGGCGGTCGGATCGCCTGCGCCCCCGACTCGTCCGTCGCCGCGCGCCGGTAGATTGCCGCGCGTGACGTCGCCCGCCGAGACCGCGCCCGCCCTGGACACCGTGGCGGTCGCCGCGAGCGACCCGGACCGCGAGCAGCCGTACGCCGAGCTCGGTCTCGCCGCCGACGAGTACGCCCGGATCCGCGAGATCCTCGGTCGCCGACCGAGCAGCAGCGAGCTCGCGATGTACTCGGTGATGTGGAGCGAGCACTGCTCCTACAAGTCCTCCAAGGTCCACCTGCGCCAGTTCTCCGAGATCCCCCAGGAGACCCGCCGCGGCGCGATGCTGGCCGGCATCGGGGAGAACGCCGGCGTGCTCGACATCGGCCAGGGCTACGCCGTCACGTTCAAGATCGAGTCGCACAACCATCCGTCGTACGTCGAGCCCTACCAGGGCGCCGCCACCGGGGTCGGCGGCATCGTGCGCGACATCCTGGCCATGGGTGCCCGCCCGGTCGCCGTGATGGACCCGCTGCGCTTCGGTCCGCTCGAGGCCGACGACACCCACCGGGTGCTGCCGGGGATCGTGGCCGGCGTCGGCGGCTACGGGAACTGTCTCGGCCTGCCCAACATCGGGGGTGAGGCGGTCTTCGACCCCTCCTACCTCGGCAACCCGCTCGTCAACGCCCTGTGCGTCGGCGTCCTGCGCCACGAGGACCTCCACCTCGCGCAAGCCTCCGGCGAGGGCAACCTGGTGATCCTCTACGGGGCTCGCACCGGCGGCGACGGCATCGGCGGCGCCTCGATCCTGGCCTCGGTGACCTTCGACGAGGACGGCCCCGCCAAGCGACCCAGCGTGCAGGTGGGCGACCCGTTCATGGAGAAGCTGCTCATCGAGTGCACCCTCGAGCTCTTCGCCGCCGGCATCGTCGCCGGCATCCAGGACTTCGGCGCCGCCGGCATCTCGTGCGCCACCTCCGAGCTGGCCGCGGCCGGCGACGGCGGCATGCACGTCGAGCTCGACAAGGTGCTGCTGCGCGACTCCTCGCTCTCGCCGGAGGAGATCTTGATGAGCGAGAGCCAGGAGCGGATGATGGCCGTCGTCGCTCCCGCCGACGTCGGGCGGTTCCTCGAGATCTGTGCGCGCTGGGAGGTCGAGGCCACCGTGATCGGCGAGGTCACCGGTGACGGACGCCTCGTCGTCGACTGGCACGGCGAGACCGTCGTCGACGTCGATCCGCGCACCGTCGCCCACGACGGCCCGGTCTACGAGCGGCCCTACGCCCGCCCGGGCTGGCAGGACGCGCTGCAGGCCGACCGCGCCGAGGACCTGGCCCGCCCCACCACGCCCGCGGAGCTGCGCGAGACGCTGCTGCGCTTGATCGCCTCACCCAACCTGTGCGACAAGTCCTGGATCACCGACCAGTACGACCGCTACGTGCGGGGCAGCACCGTGCTGGCCCAGCCCGAGGACTCCGGCATGATCCGCATCGACGAGCAGACCGGCCTCGGGGTGTCGCTGGCCACCGACGGCAACGGCCGTTACACGAGGCTCGACCCGTACGCCGGCGCCCAGCTGGCGCTGGCCGAGGCGCACCGCAACGTCGCCACCGGCGGGGCCCAGCCGCTCGCGGTCAGCGACTGCCTGAACTTCGGCTCGCCCGAGGACCCCGACGTGATGTGGCAGATCGCCGAGGCCTGCCGCGGGCTCAAGGATGCCTGCCTCGCGCTCGGCGTCCCGGTCACCGGCGGCAACGTCAGCCTCTACAACCAGACCGCCGAGACCCCCATCCTGCCGACCCCCGTCGTCGCCGTCCTCGGCGTCATCGACGACGTCACCCGTCGTACGCCGTCCCGCTTCGCCGAGGCGGGCGAGACGGTGGTGCTGCTGGGGGAGACCCGCGACGAGCTGTCCGGCTCGGAGTGGGCCCACGTGGTGCACGACCACCTCGGCGGGCTGCCGCCACGCGTCGACCTCGCCGCGGAGCTGGCCCTCGCCGAGCTGCTCGTCGAGGCCTCCCGCTCGGGCCTGGTCACCAGCGCCCACGACGTCTCCGACGGCGGACTGGCCCAGACGCTCGTCGAGTCCTCGCTCGGCGGCACCGGCTGCCGGGTCTCGCTCGACGAGGTCGCGGGCGGCGACGCGTTCACCGCGCTGTTCAGCGAGTCGACCGCACGGTGCGTGGTCACCGCGTCGGGCGCGGGTCTCGACCAGCTCGCCGGCCTCGCCGCCACGCACGGCGTACCGCTGACGCGGCTGGGGACCACCGGCGGCGGCGCCCTCGTCGTCGACGGCGCCCTCGACGTCACCCTCACCGACCTGCGCGCCGCCTGGAGCGCGACGCTGCCCGCCGCCCTGGGCTGAGCCCGCCGCCCACTGCCTGTGGACGGCGGCCGACGTCGTCGTCCCGTCCGCGGCAGGCTGCCGCGATGGGCACCGCCGCCGTCGTCGACCTCCTGACCCGCCTCGGTGGCGTCGCCGGCCGACGTCAGCTCGTGCGTGGGACCTCCCGCGCCTCGGTCGACCGAGCACTGGCCCGCGGGGCCGTGGTCGCCGCGGCGCGCGGGCGCTACACGCTCGCGGACGTCGATGCCGCGCTCGGCGTGGCGCACGCGCTCGGGGGAGTGCTGTCGTGGCGCTCGGCCGCGCTGCACCACGGCTGGGCCGTCGCGCAGATGCCGCGGAAGCCGGAGGTGACGGTCAGACGGAGCCGCACCCTCAGCACGCCGTCCGCCCTCGTCCACTACGCCGATCTCGTCGCCGACGACGTGGACGGCATGACGACGTCGGCCGAGCGGACCCTGCTCGACTGCCTGCGCGGGCTTCCGCCCTTCGAGGGCCTCGCCGTAGCGGACTCCGCCTTGCGATGCGGCTTCTCGCCGCTCCGCCTCGCCGCGATCGCACGGGACGCCCGTGGCGCTGGCGCAGCACGAGTCCGTTCGGTGGCGGCGCTGGCCGACGGGGCGGCTGCCAATCCCTTCGAGTCCGTGCTGCGCTCGATCGCCGGCGAGGTCAGCGGGCTCGCGGTCAAGGCGCAGGTCGCCATCCATGATCCGACCTTCCTCGGTCGTCCGGACCTGGTCGACGAGAGGCTCCGGATCGTGGCGGAGGCCGACTCCTTCACCTGGCACGGGTCGCGACAGGCGTTGGCCCGCGACGCGCGGCGCTACAACGCCTTCGTGGTCCGGGGCTGGCTCGTCCTGCGCTTCACCTGGGAGGACGTGATGCTCGAGCCCGCCGAGGTCAGGTCCGTGCTCGAGGCAGCCGTACACCAGCGGGCAGAAGTGCTCTGCCTGCATTGCCGCGCCGCCTGAGCTGCCGGCCCGGCGGGACTTCTGCCCGCCGCTGTACGTGGGACCTCAGGCGAAGACGTTGTCCGGGAACGCCCCGGCGGCCACGGCCTGCTTGGCCAGCGGGCGGGCCAGCTCGCGCAACCGGGTCGCCCCGTCGTCGCCGAGCTCCTGCCAGGGAGCGGCGCCGAGGCGGTCGGTGTGGGCCTCCACCTCGGCGCGCAGCTGCTCGCCGTCCTCGGTCAGGGCGCCCTCGGCGGTCATCAGTCCACGCTCGGCGAGGTCGGCGATCGCGCCCTCCCACTGCTCGGCGCTCCACCCGCGGGTGGCCTGCGCCGCCGGCACGGTGAACCCCTTGCCGGTGGCCGTGTGGGTGACCAGGGCCTCCAGACCGTTCAGCCCGGCGTGCAGGAGGGCGGTCACGTGCCCGTCGCCGCGGTGCTCGCGCAGCAGCGTCAGGGCGTGGAAGAGCACCAGGTGGGGCGCCTCGGGCCAGTCGAGGTCGGCGTGGGCGGCGTGCAGCGCCCGACCCTCCGGTCGGCAGGTGAGGGCGGCGGTCCGGGCCAGCTCGGCCGCCTCGGCGACCTCCGCCGAGGCGAGCGCGTCCTCGCCCAGCAGGTTGCGGTAGGCCAGGTCGACCCCGCGGTAGCGCGCCGCGTGGACGTCCTCGGGCGCGGCGAAGTCCCAGGCCTCCGGGATGAAGTGGCCCACCAGGGAGGGGTTGAAGACGAAGAACGTGGCGGTGACCGGGCCCCCGCCCACCCGGCCCATCGGCGAGGCGCGGCCGGCGAAGTAGAGCATCCGGCCCTTCTTCAGGCCCACGTCGACCAGCGCGGCGTCGACCTCGGTGGAGAAGTAGCACAGCGCGTGCAGCGTCTCGAGGGAGCGGGCGGTCCGACCGGCGTCGTGAGCATCCATGGCCCTTGTCTACACGCTCGCGGTGTCGTGGCCGCGCCTCAGCCCCGTACGTGCATCCGCTCGCCCTGGGGCCCGAAGATCCCCAATGCCTCCGTGGGTTGCGGGCCCGGGTTGCTGACCCAGTGCGGGGTGCGGGTGTCGAACTCGACGACCTCGCCCGCGCCGAGGACGAGGTCGCGGGAGCCGAGCACCAGCCGCAGTCGGCCGGAGAGCACGTAGACCCACTCGTAGCCCTCGTGGGTCCTGGCCTCGGGCCGGGCCTCGGGCTCGGACGGGAAGACGATCTTGTAGGCCTGCAGCCCACCGGGGCGGCGGGTCAGCGGCACGAACGTGCGGCCGTGACGGACGACGGGACGCGTCCGCACCCGGGGGTCACCGGTCTCTGGTGCGTCGACCAGCTCGTCCAGCGCGACCCGGTGGGCTCGGGCCAGGGGCAGCAGCAGCTCCAGGGTCGGCTTGCGCCCGCCGGACTCGAGGCGGGACAGCGTGCTGACCGAGATCCCGGTCTCCTCGGCCAGGTCGGCCAGCGTCGCGCCCCGCTCGAGCCGCAGCTGGCGCAGCCGCGTGCCCACCGCGTCGAGCACGTGGTCGAAGTCCGCGTCGCCCGTCACGTGCCGTAGTTTGCCAGAACGGCAACAGTGTTTGTCAATCACGACCCGGATCCCGCAGTCTCGTCCCATGACGAGCCACAGCCACAGCCACAGCCACGAGCCACAGCCACAGCCACTCCCACCCGAGCACCGAGCCCGACGGCCCGGAGTACGACGCCGTCGTGATCGGTGGCGGAGCGGCCGGCCTCAGCGCCGCGGTCGCCCTCGGCCGGTCCCGCCGCTCGGTGCTCGTGCTCGACGCCGGCGAGCCCCGCAACGCCCCGGCCGCGGGCGTGCACAACCTGCTCGGTCACGAGGGCGTCGCGCCGGAGGAGCTCCTCGAGCGCGGCCGCACCGAGGCCGCGCAGTACGGCGTCCAGGTCCGCACCGCCCGGGTGAGCGACGTCCGGCGCGACTCCGCCCAGGATGCGCCGATCGCCTTCGCCGTCACCACCGACGACGGGCACGAGACGACCGCGCGCCGCATCGTCGTGGCGACCGGCCTCGTCGACCGGCTCCCCGACGTCCCCGGGCTCTCCGAGCACTGGGGCACCCAGGTCCTGCACTGCCCGTTCTGCCACGGGTGGGAGGTGCGGGACCAGGCCGTCGCGGTCCTGGGCACCGGGCCGATGGCCGCGCACCAGGCCTACCTCTTCCAGGCGCTCACCGACGACCTGGTGCTGGTGCTCTCCGACGGGGTCGAGATCACCGACGACGACCGGGCCCGGCTGGTGGCGCTGGGGGTGCGGATCGTGACCGACGCGCCGGTCGCGGTCGAGTCCGAGGACGGTCGGCTGACCGGCGTACGGCTGACCTCCGGCGCCCTGCTGGAGCGCGACGCCGTCGTCGTGGCGCCCGAGCTCCACGCCAGGGCCGACTTCCTGGCCGGGCTCGGCCTCGAGGTCGAGGACGTGCTGATGGGCGAGCACGTCGTGGGCAGCGCGGTCCCGGCCGACCTCACGGGGACGACCGCCGTCCCGGGCGTCGTGGTCGCCGGCAACGTCACGGACCTCACCGGCCAGGTCGGCGCCGCCGCCGCCGCAGGGGTCCGGGCCGGGGCCCTGGTGCACTCGACCCTCGTCCAGGAGGAGGCCGAGGCCGCGCGGGCGGCCGTCGACGAGCTGCGGACGGCGTTCTTCGAGCGCGCGTCCTGGGAGGAGCGCTACGCCGAGAGCGACGCGGTGTGGAGCGGGAACCCCAACGCCCAGCTGGTGGCGGAGGTCACCGCGCTCACGCCGGGTCGCGCGCTCGACATCGGCAGCGGCGAGGGGGCGGACGTGATCTGGCTCGCGACGCAAGGCTGGCACGCCACCGGGCTGGAGTTCAGCGCCGTCGCGCGCGATCGCGCCGCCGCGCACGCCGCAGCCGCCGGGGTGGACGACCGGACCAGCTGGCGAGGCGCCGACCTGCGCGAGTGGGAGCCGGGCGAGGAGCGCTGGGACCTCGTGACGTCGCACTTCTTCCACCAGCCCGACGGCGGGATGCTCGACGTGGTACGCCGCCTCGGTGACGCGGTCGCCCCCGGGGGCACCCTGCTCGTGGTCGGTCACGACCCGGCCGACATGGAGACCGGCCTCCGCCGCGGTGTGCGGGACTGGATGTTCACCGCCGCGGACCTGTTGCCCGCCCTCGACCACGCCGAGGGTGCCTGGGAGGTCGAGGTCTGCGCGGCGCGCCCCCGGCTGCAGGCGCTCCCCGAGGACGGGGGGACGACGCCCGTCACCGACGCGGTGCTGAGGGCGCGACGCCGATGAGTCCCGGTGTCGGCCCCGGTCGACACCGCCGGGTGTCCCCGACGGCGCCCTCACCGGCCACCCGAGGAGCCCTGCATGGGACGCATCGTGTCCACCTTCTTCATGAGCCTGGACGGGGTCGTGGAGTCGCCGCACCTGTTCCACTTCCCCTACTTCGACCAGGAGATGGGGCGCGTCATGACCGAGTACCAGGCGACGACGTCGGCCTACCTGCTCGGTCGCGAGCTCTACAGCCAGTGGTCGCAGTACTGGCCGGGCAACACCGAGGACGACTTCGGGCCGTGGATCAGCGCGCTGCCCAAGCACGTCCTGTCCAACACGCTCACCGAGGCGACCTGGGAGAACACCGAGCTCGTCTCGGGCGACGAGGACGAGGTCGCGGCGGCGGTCCAGCGCATCAAGGACGACACCGACGGTGACGTCGGCATGTCCGGCTGCGCGACCACCGTCGGCTGGCTGCTCCGTCGTGGGCTCGTCGACGAGCTGGTGCTCTTCGTCGACCCGGTCCTGGTGGGCACCGGGCACCGGCTCTTCGAGCACGCCGACCAGCAGGTCGGGCTGCGGCTGGTCGGCAGCGAGGTCCTCCCGACCGGTGTCCACGTGCTGCGCCTCGCACCGGCGTGAGGGCGTCATCATGGACCCGTGCCTGACGACCTCGCCGTGAGCCGCAGCCTGGTGATCCCGGCCGCGGAGCTCGGCGAGCGGTTCTCCCGCTCCTCGGGCCCGGGTGGTCAAGGCGTCAACACCGCCGACACCCGCGTCGAGCTGACCTGGGACGTCGCCGGCTCGGGCGTGCTTGCGCCCACCCAGCGCAGCCGGTTGCTCGAGCGGCTCGCCGGCCGCCTGGTCGAGGGCTCGCTGACGGTGACGGCCTCGGAGCACCGTACGCAGCTGGCCAACCGTCGTGCGGCCCGCGAGCGGCTGGCCGGGCTGGTGCGCGCGGCGGCCGCGCCCCCGCCGCCGCCGCGCCGCCCGACCCGCCCGACGCGTGGCTCTCAGCGCCGGCGGTTGGAGGCGAAGAAGCAGCGGGGCGAGACCAAGCGCGGGCGTCGCGGCGGCTGGGACTGAGTCCCGACGGTCCCGCCCTGGCCCGGCCTGGTTCGATGTCGGGGTGCACCGCCGTCGCTTCCTGAGCCTGCCCGGACTCGGCCTGCTCGGTGGCGTGCTCGGCGCCGGAGGTGTCGCCCTGACCGCCTGCGGAGAGGACCCCGTGCCCCCACCCCCCAGCACCGGACCAGGCGGCGTCGAGCAGGGCCGTTTCGACTACGGCGAGGACCCGAGCCAGTTCGCCGAGCTGACCCTGCCGACCGGAGACCCGCGCGGGGTCGTGGTCGTCATCCACGGCGGCTTCTGGCGGCCGGAGTACGGCCTCGACCTCGGCCGTCCGCTCGCTCAGAGCCTGGCCGAGCAGGGGTGGGCGGCGTGGAACATCGAGTACCGCCGTGTCGGCGCCGCCGGCGAGCCCGGGGGAGGGGGCGGGGTCCCCCAGACCCTCGACGACGTCGCCGCCGCCATCGACCTGCTCGCCGAGCGCGACGTCGCCACCTCGACCGTCGTGGCGCTGGGCCACTCCGCCGGCGGTCACCTGGCGGCCTGGGCCGCCTCCCGAGGGCGGTTCGCGCCGTGGCGGGGCGGCGTCGAGGTGACCCACGTGATCTCGCAGGCGGGCGTGCTCGACCTGGCGACCGGCGCGGCCGACGACCTCGGCGGCGGGGCGGTGCAGGCCTTCCTCGGCCACGAGCCCGGGCCCGCCGACGCGCCCGTCGACCCGCAGCAGCAGCTCCCGCTCGACCAGCCGGTCTGGTGCGTGCACGGCACGTCCGACCCGATCGTCCCGCCCAGCCAGTCCGAGGAGTACGTCGCCGCCGCCCGGGCCGCCGGCGCGAGCGCCGAGCTGGTCGCGGTCGACGGCGACCACTTCACCCTGATCGACCCGGGCTCGCGGGCCTGGGCCAGGACGCTCGCGGTGCTCGACACGATCGCGGCCCCCCGTTGAGCCGCGCCGACGGCGGGCGGCTCAGACCAGCCCGTCGGTGAGGGCGTCGGCGATCGAGGGTGCGACCAGCAGGCACCACGCGGGTCGCACCCGGCCGGTGCCGACCAGGTCGGCGAGCGGACCGTCGGCCCGGCGCCCGGCGTGGAGCAGCCCGTGCCCGTCGGGGGCGCTCACCAGGAGGTCGCGCTGCTCCGCGAGCTCGTCCCACCAGTCGTCGTGCTCACCCGGCTCGTCCAGGGGCAGGACCAGCACCCACGGCACCGCGTAGCGCAGCACCGCCCCCGCTCCGCGCACCACGTCGCGAGCCAGCCCGACGGGGCCGACCCGCACGCAGAACGACCGCTCGCGCGGCCCGACGACCTCGTCGAGGCTGACCACAGCGGCGACCCCGGGCCCGGTTCCGTCTCCCCGGTGCCGCCCGAGAGCCTCGCTGCGCACCCGCGCCCGACGCAGACCGTTGACGTCCAGGGTCCGGCGCAGGTGCGGGTGTCGGGAGACGTCGGGCTCCAGCGCGACCACGTCGGCCTCCCGGGGCAGGTCGGGTCGCGCGAGCATCTCTCCCCACCCGGCGCCGACGTCGACCACGAGGTCCCAGGTCTCCGCGAGCAGCACTCGCCGCCACAGGGCGAGCGCTAGCGGGTCCACGGACCCCCCGGCCCGCAGCAGCTCGAGCGCCTGAGGGTCGTCGGGGTCGACGTAGATGCGGCGGCCCTCCCGGGTCGTGGCGACGGCGCGGACCATCACGCGACGCTAGGCCATCGACCTCGACGACCCGGCCTGGCGGGCGCCTGCCGGCGTGGCCGCGCGCAACCGCGTCAGCAGCCGGCGCCCCGCCGGGGTCAGCTCGAGCCACTCGAAACGGGTCCGGTAGTAGGCCGACATCGGGAGCGCCCCCGTGCTGTCGGGCCCGGGGTCGGTCGGCTCGGAGCGCAGGACGGGTTGTGCGCGGGGGACCACGAGGTGGTCGTAGAGCAGGCGGTGGGCCCGCAGGCCGTCCACCAGCCGCTGCTCGTCACGCACGTCGGCGAGCTGGTCGAGCACCTGTTGCTCGATCGTCCTCCACGTCCGGCGCCCGATGAGGTCCGCGCCGCCGAGGGCCAGGAGCAGGCCCAGCACCGTGCTCCAGCCGACGGCGACCGTGACGACCAGGTCGGCGGATCCGCGCTCACCTTCCGGCAGCCCGTCGAGGTGGAGCACCGCCCGCAGTCCGATCATCCCGAGCGCGAGCAGGAGGGCCGCGACGCCGTACACCGACGACCAGGCCGCGGCGACCCCGGCCGGGTGCGCGACCTGGGAGCACACGGGACGCAGCGGGCCGAGCAGCACGTCGCCCCGCGGCACCGGCGTCTCCACCCACAGCCGCAGCCGCCGCCCGTGCTCGGTCCCGCGCCACCACGCGATGGGCGCGGCGGCGGCGGTGAGGACGGCCAGCCCCAGCGCCACCCAGCCGGACGCGGTCGTGACGAGGTGCTGGAGCCAGGACAGCCCGACGACCGCGAGCGCCACGAGCCCCGCCGCGACGGCGAGGACGACGATCGTCGGGACCAGCCCGGTCGGGACCGGCCCGGTCGAGCCCCGTACGCGCAGCCCCGGCCGTGACTCCTCACGCCGGCGTCGCTGCACCGCGTGGCGGTGACGCCACCCCGACACGACGGCGGCCGGCGAGCGCAGCGGGTGGGGCAGGCTCCCGAGAAAGGCCAGGCCGGCCACGATGGCCAGCACGACCGCGACGGTGACCGCGGCACTGGTCGCCTCACCGCCGGCGCCGCCCGATCCGGCCAGCGTCAGCAGCGGAGGCAGGGGCCAGAGCAGGACCAGGCCGTGCAGGAGGCTGCCCGTGCGCAGGGCGCCGTACCCGAATGCGGCGAGCAGGGTGGCGATCCCGATCGCGGCCCCCGACGCCGACCACGAACCGAGGGCGCCGAGCAGGCCGAGCACGAGCAGGACGCCGCCGACGGCGAGACCGACGACGGCCAGGGAGCGCGCGAGAGCCCCGCCGGAGGTCAGTCCGCGCACCATCCAGAACGGCAGCAGCGCCGCGCCGCGCACGGTCCGGGTGACCGGCCGGATCGCGGCGACACCGAACCCGGGCGAGTCCAGCAGGGTGATGCCCACCCCGGCCGCGGTCGCAACCGTCTGGATCAGGGCGTCGCTGCCGGCCTCGGTCGTGACGTCCTCGCGACCGATGCCCGCGCGGTCGAAGGCCTCCAGGGCCTCCATGCCGAGGGACTGCCACGGCACGGTCGTCCGCCGGTCCTGGACGTGGTCGAGCAGGGCCCGCTGCTGGAGGAGGAAGAGCTCCCCGCGCGAGCGGGCGTTCTGCCCCTCGATCCGGTCGGCCTCGATCGCCTCCCGCAGGTGCGGCAGCTCCTCGAGCACGATCCGCCACTGCACGGGCAGGGCGGCGTACGCGGCCACGGCGTCGAGGCGGCGCGCGCCGACGGTGCCGTTCGCGTAGAGCCCCTCCAGCTCGTGGACGGCGGCGGCCCGCATCCGGGTCCGCAGAGGCTCGACGTCCGGTCCGGGGGCTGTCCCGTAGGCGGCGTCGAGGACGTCGACGGTCGCCAGCGCGGCGCGGGTCGCACACGCGGCGTCACAGGTGTGGGCGTCCCCGGAGCTGTCCCGGACGATCCGGTGGATGCGCAGCAGCCGGTCCGGGTCGAGCGCCGCGCTGCACAGCATCGTGGCCGCGTCGAGACGTCCCCACGTCCAGTCGTTGATCCGCCACGAGCGCTTGAGGAAGCCGCCGAAGCGGCCCACGGACAGGCCGGCGACCTTGTCGTCGGGGGTGCGGGAGTATCGGGCCCAGGCGTGCGGCACCGACAGGTCGAGCTGGACGAGATCGATGGGCAGGTTGTTGCCGGTGCTGTCAGCCGAGGCGACGAGCCAGGTGCCCGCGTCGATCGCCAACAGCCGCAGCAGCAGGCGTTCGGTCTCGTGCTCGGCGGCGGGCTCGTGCTCGACAGGGTGGTCGAGATCGAGGTACGGCGCCCACGCCGTGAGACCCACGAACCGGCCGCGACCCTCGCCCGCGACCTGCCGGACGAGGTCGAGCAGACGCTCGCCGGTCGGGTCCTCGGTGCGCTCGAGCAGGACGCGGGCCGCGCGCCAGACGAGGTCGCTCAGGCTCCGGCCGGCCGCCCCTCGTCGTTCGTGGAGCCTGCGCAGCCACGGGTCGTCGTGCGCCAGCGGGGCGAGGTCGGACTCGGAGCACGCCCGGTCGAGGGCGGCGCGCAGCTCGGCCTCGTCACGCTCGACCCAGGTGCGCTCGTCGGGCTGGTTCGGCCGGTCGGGCTGGTCGGGCCGGGCGGTGGCCCCGGCGGACCCGGACGGGCTCGCGGAGCCGGTCGGCGCCGACGGTGGGCCCGAGGAGCCGAGGGCCAGGCGCAGCGCGACCAGCCGGGCCCGCCAGTAGGTCGCGGTCGGGGCCAGCGCGCAGGCCGTGGGCTCCCGCCAGGGAGCGTCGATCTCGCTCAGGACGCGCAGGGTCTCGGCCCTGATCGCGGCGAGCTCCTCGCGGCCGCGCGTGAGACGGGCCCGCTCGCCCCGGTCGGCGCCACGCGCTCCGAGCGACTCTCCGGCGCCCGTCCGGCTGACGCTCAGCGCCCGGCGCAGCACGTCGGCGACCAGGTCGACGACCCCCAGGGCGACGGTGGGCCCCCAGACCCAGCTCGTGGGTGGGGCCTCCATCCGCTCGCTCGTGGATGTCCCCCCGCCGACAGCGCCCGGGTGCAGGGCCGACAGGTGCGGTGGAGGCAGCGTCGGCACGTAACCGAGCCGTTCGGCGCTCTCCTGGGCTCGCAGCGCCTCCTGCCGCACCCGCTCGAACGACCAGTCGGCCCGGGTGACCTGGTGGGCCAGCGACTCGGCCGCCACCCGTCGGCGCAGGCGTCGGTAGGCCGGCCAGCCGGCTCGGACGAGGTCGTAGAGGCCGTCGGGTCCACCGCAGCTGATCAGGACGTCCTCACGACCGCCGCGCCAGGCCCCCACCCGCCGGTTGTGGTCGTCGATCTCCTGGGCGAAGGTCAGGCTGCCCTGCGAGCGCAGGGCGGCGAAGAGCCCGTTCGCCGTGTCGACGACGGTCGGCGGGGAGGCCGGGTCCACGCTCACCTCGGTCGTCGACTGCGAGGCGTGCGGGAAGACCAGCAGCATCAGGCGACGGACGGGCCCGTTGACGCCACGCTGCTCGATCAGGGCCAGCGCCTGCCGGGTCGGCGTGTTGGCCAGCACGCCCCCGTCGATCGCCCAGCGGGTGCGTGACTCGCTCGCGCCCCCCGCCCAGGACGCGGCCTCGGTCAGGTCGGGTCGGAGCGGCGCGGACGCCGCGCCCACGGAGTCGCCCCCGACCGGCAGCAGGGTGGGTTCGAAGGCGAACGGGAACCCCGCGGAGGCCCGCGACGCCAGCGCGATCTCGGGGGCGCTCCGGGCCAGGTTGGAGGTGTCGTCGAGGTGGAAGACGAGGCTGCCGGTGTGCTCCTGCTGGCGCATCAGGTGGCCGTAGGCGTCCGGAGTCTCCCGGGTCCAGCCGTCGAGCAGCGTGGTCGGCACGATCAGGTCCACCCGGCGTCCGGTGGGTCGGCAGCGGTCCTGGTCCGACGTCGTCCCCGCTCGCGCGAGTCGGGTCATCGCCGCGTGCAGCTCGGGGAGGAAGTAGTCGTCGCCGCGCAGCAGCGAGGTGGGCTCCCCCTGGAACGGGGTGCGCAGCAGCGCCATCATCCGGCCCTGCTCGGACCACAGGTCGCGCAGCACCGAGAGGTCGGCGTCGGCGTTGACCTGCGCCAGCGCCAGCGCCCCGCCGTTGATGCCGCCGGCCGAGGTGCCGGCGAGGACGTCGACGATCGCGCGCGTGCGCGAGGCCCGGAGGACGTGTCGGTAGTCGGTGCCCGCCGCGGCGACCGAGCCGGGGATCGAGGGGGAGACCGAGCCGGGGACGGGCTCGTCGACGGGGTCCTCGAGGGGCGACCAGGTGAGCCGGTTCAGCTCGTGGGCGACCCCGCCCATCCACACCGCGAGGCTGACCCCGCCGTTGAGGACACCGGCGAAGCGCAGCTCCTCGACCGCCACGTCCTCGATCCCGGGCGGACTGCTGTCGGTCGTGCTCGTCGTCGCGCTCATCGGGAGCCACCTGACTTCAGACGTGGCCCGGTCCACGTGGGTGCTGCACTGAGATTCCATTGGAGCGGAGGCCGACCGGACGGTCAAGGGTCGGCGTGAGCGATGAGGTGCCGACCGGGTGCTCAGCGGGTACGGGCAGCCACGCGCGCCTCGGGGCCGGGCCCGGGCTGGCAGTGCGGGCACCACCATGTACGCCGGTTGGCGGGGTCGTTGGCGACCTCCTCGGCCACGCTCACCGGACCGCCGCAGCGCAGGCAGCCGTGCCGCTGGCGACCGGTGACCCAGTGGTCCTGTCCGGGCGCGCTGCGTCCGGTCGTGACCTGGTAGGCGCCCGGCACGGTGGCGGAGTGCACGAGCGCGGTCGCGGCCCGGCCCACGAGCCGGTCGACGTCGACGTCGCCGATGGGCGTCCAGGGGCTCACCCCGGTCAGGAAGGCGAGCTCGTTGGCCCACAGGTTGCCGAGACCGGCCATCCGCGTCTGGTCGAGCAGGGCCGAGACGAGCGGCAGGTCCGGGTCGGCTCCGACGCGGCGTACGGCCTCGGCGAGGTCCCAGTCCTCGCGCAGCGGGTCGGGGCCGAGGTGGCCCACGAGCCGGTCCTCGTCACCGGTGGCGACCAGCTCGAGCTGGTGCAGGCGCAGTCCCCAGGCCGTCGTGCCGCCGACGGTCTCCAGGACGAGCCGGACCTGGCCCGTGAGGCGGCTCGGCAGCCGCTTGCCGGGGCCGGTCACGGACCACTCGCCGTCCATCAGCAGGTGGCTGTGCAGGGTGACGCCGCCCGAGAACCGGGTCAGCAGGTGCTTGCCCCAGGTCACGTGGGCGAGCACGTCGCGACCGGAGAGGTCCTTGGTCGCCAGCCGGGGCACCCGCAGGTCCGAGCGCGCGATGGTGGCGCCGAGCAGCAGACGGTCGAGCCGCCGCGCCAGCTTGAAGACGCTGTCCCCCTCCGGCACCGAGCCAGTCAACCAGCCGGGCGGCTGGCAGGATCGACCCGTGCCCGCCCGCCTGCGCCCCGCCGACGAGGTCGACGTCGCCGACGCGCTGGCGCGCCTCGAGAGCGGCGCGGACGAGCGGGCCGACCTGAGGCTCCTGGTCAAGCACTTCCTGGCTGTGCTCGAGGCGCGCGTGCCGGGCCGCTCGGTCGAGCTGCGCGTCCCGCCGTACGCCGCGGTCCAGGTCGTCCCAGGCGTGCGCCACACCCGTGGTACGCCGCCGGCCGTCGTCGAGCTCGACGCCCGCACCTGGATCGCCCTGGCCACCGGGGCGACCGACTGGGCCACCGCGACGGCCGAGGGCCGGCTGCGCGCCTCGGGCGAGCGCACCGACCTCTCGGCGCACCTGCCCCTGCGCACCGCCTAGCCCTCGGTACCGTGCGGGCATGAGTGCGACGAACCCCCTGGACCTGACCGCCGACGTGGCCTCGCTGCGGGAGCGGGTCGAGGCGGTGCTGCCCGCGCTGCGTCGCGACCTCGAGGACCTCGTGCGCATCGAGTCGGTCAGCGCCGACCCGGCTCGCGCCGGCGAGGTGGAGCGTTGCGCCGAGGCCGTCGCCGCCCTGTTCGCGGCCGAGGACTTCGCCGTCGAGGTGGTCCGCGCCGAGGGCGGGGCGCCCGCCGTGATCGCCCACAAGCCGGGCCCCGAGGGCGCGCCGACGGTGCTGCTCTACGCCCATCACGACGTGCAGCCCGAGAACGACCACGCCGACTGGGACAGCCCACCCTTCGAGCCGACCGAGCGCGACTCGTCGACGGGGCGCCGGCTGTTCGCGCGCGGCGCGGCCGACGACAAGGCGGGCGTCGTGGCCCACCTCGGCGCGGCGCGGGTGCTCGGCGCCGACCTGCCGGTCACCCTGACCGTCTTCGTCGAGGGCGAGGAGGAGGTCGGCTCCAGCACCCTGTCGGCCCTGCTCGCGGCCCACCGCGACCGTCTGGCCGCCGACGTGATCGTGATCGCCGACTCGAGCAACTTCGACATCGGCGTCCCCGCACTGACCACGTCGCTGCGGGGCCTGGTCCGGGTCGCCGTCACGGTGCGCACCCTGACCCACGCGGTGCACTCCGGCATGTGGGGTGGGCTGGTGCCGGACGCGTTGATGGCGTTGACCCGCCTGCTGGCCTCGCTGCACGACGACGCGGGCAACGTCGCCGTGGCGGGGCTGCACGCCGGTCCGGCCGCGGACGTCGACTACCCCGAGGCGCGGCTGCGCGCGGAGTCCGGGGCGACCCCCGGGGTGCACTGGATCGGCGAGGGCACCGCGGTCGAGCGGCTCTGGACCAAGCCGTCGCTGTCGATCATCGGCCTCGACGCGCCGAAGGTCGACGGTGCGAGCAACACCCTGGTGCCGGGCGCCCGGGCCCTGCTGAGCCTGCGGATCGCGCCGGGTGACACCACGCAGTCGGCCCTCGCGGCCCTCACCGACCACCTCGAGCGTCACGTGCCGTGGGGCGCCGACCTCGAGGTGCGGGTGACCGACGGGGGAGAGGCCACGCTCATCGACGCCACCGGTCCGGCCTACGACGCCGCACGCGCCGCCTTCGCGGCGGCCTGGGACGGCACCGAGCCGATCGACATGGGGGTGGGCGGGTCGATCCCGTTCATCGCCGAGTTCCTCGAGGCCTTCCCGGAGGCGAGCGTGCTGGTCACCGGTGTCGAGGACCCCGACACCCGGGCCCACGGTGCCAACGAGGGCCTGCACCTCGCCGAGTTCGAGCGCGTCGTGCTGGCCGAGACCCTGTTGCTGACCTCGCTCGGCTCGACGAAGGTGTCCAGCATGTAGAACGACCGCTTTTACCAGTGACCTTGTGCCTCGCGCCACGTTCAATGGGGTGACTCGACCTGGGAGGTCCCATGACCGCGCCTGACTCGCCTGCCCTGCCTGACCTGCCCGCCTGGCTCCGCTGCCCTGCCGCTCCAGCGGCGCCACTTCGTGGGGTGGGTTCTCGGTGGCACCACCTTGGTCGCGGCCGCCGACCTGACGCTGGCCCAGCCGGCGCGGGCCGCGGGACCGATCCCGTCGGCCCCGCAGATCCCGGAGGTCTACGACCTCGAGGACGCCCAGACCGACGCGGCGCTGCCGACCTCGCAGCTCATCGCCATCGTGATCAACCCCGACGGCACCGCCTCCTTCGCGCTGCCCCGCATGGAGGTCGGCCAGGGCGTGACGACCTCGACGGCGATGATCATCGCCGAGGAGCTCGACATCGCCGTCGAGGACGTCGAGGTCACCCTCGCCCCCGCCCGTCCGGAGCTGGTGCTGAACCAGCTGACCGGCGGGTCCAACACGACGTTCTCGACCTACACCCCGATCCGGGTGGCCGCCGCCATCGCGCGCGTCGCGCTGCTGGACGCCGCCGCGGCGTACTTCGACCAGAACGCCGACCGCCTGAGCGTCGCCGCGGGCGTCATCACCAACACCGCCACCGGCGAGAGCGTGACCTACGGCCAGCTCGCCGAGGCCGCGGCGTCGGCGACCGACCGCCAGGTCGACGTCGTGCTCAAGAGCGAGAACGCGTTCACCGTCGTGGGCACCCCGCGCAACCGCGACGACGCCCTGCTGGCCGTCACCGGTCGCAAGGAGTTCTCGATGGACCTCCAGATCAAGGGTGCGCTGCCCACCATGATCTGCCGGGCCCCCACCCTCAACGGCACGCCACGACGCCTGCGGAACCAGGCGGCGATCCTCGCCATGCCCGGGGTGAAGAACGTCGCCCAGGTCTCGACCGGCATCGCGGTGCGCGCCAAGACCTTCGGGCAGTGCATCGACGCGATCCGTCGGATGAAGGTCGACTGGAACCCCGGCTCGGTCGAGGGGGAGTCCGACGAGACGATCCTCGCCGGCCTGCGCCGCGCCGAGCTGCCCTTCACCCCGCTCTCGCAGCTGCCCGACCTGCCGGCCCTGGGCACGAAGACCTTCGAGGTCGACTGCGAGTTCATGTTCCGCAGCTCCGCCGCCCTCGAGCCGTACGCCGCCATCGCCGACGTCCGCGCCGACAAGGCCACGATCTGGGCCGGTCTGAAGGTCCCGATCCTCGCCCAGCAGGACATCGCCAACCTGCTCGGGATGAGCCAGGACCAGGTGACGGTCAACGTCATCACCGGCGGTGGGTCGTTCGGGCACAAGCTGTTCAGCAACCACGCCCTCGAGGCGGCGGAGGCCTCGCAGGCGATGGGCAGGCCCGTGCGTCTGATGTGGCACCGCGCCGACGAGCCGCGCCAGGGTCGCCTGCACCCGATGGTGACCTCGCGGGTCCGTGCGGTGCGGGTGCCGGGCGGTCCTCTCGAGGGCCGCAGGGGCCGCACGGTCGCCGCCTTCGAGCAGCGCAACACCAGCGTCTTCACCGACTTCAGCCACGGTCTCGGCGAGGTGCTGACCGCCACGGCCTCGGGCGACCTGCCCTCGGAGCTCGACGACCTGACGCTGTCGGAGTCGATCTTCACCCTCACCCAGGAGCTCGGCTACGACTTCGGGACCGTGACGCAGCTGCTCAACGAGGTCGACGAGCGGTTCAACACCGGCAGCATGCGCAACATCTACTCCCCGGACACCCGCGTGGCCGCGGAGCTGATGGTCGACGCGCTGGCCAAGGACGCCGACACCGACCCGGTCGAGTACCGCCTGAAGTACCTGCGCAACCCCGAGACGCGCACGGTCCTCGAGAAGGTGGCCGAGGAGGGCAGCTGGGGTCGCAGCCTGCCCGCCGGCATCACCCAGGGCATCGCGATCCACAAGGAGTACAAGGGCGCGACCGCCTGCCTCGTCGAGCTCGACACCCGCCCGCAGACCGTGAACCGCACGATCCGGGAGGCGGTCACGGGGCCCCGCGTCATCAGGGGCGTCTTCGCCGTCGACGCCGGTCTGGTCATCAACCCGCGTGGTCTCGAGGCGCAGATGATCGGCGGGTTCTCCGACGGCATCGCGCTCACCCTGACCAGCAGCGTGCACCTCAAGCAGGGTCACTTCCTCGAGGCCAGCTGGGACAACTACTTCTACACCCGCCAGTGGAACGCGCCGAAGTCGTTCGAGGTGCACGTCGTGGAGTCGGACAAGACCCGCCCCGGGGGCGCCGGCGAGGCCGGGGTCGCCGCGACGGCCGCCGCGACGGCGTGCGCCTACGTGCGGGCGATGGGCATCGATCCCACCCGCCAGAAGCTGCGCTTCCCGATCAACCACAACACCTCGCTGTCGAAGTTCGTGCCGAAGAGCTTCGTCCCCCCGTCCCGGCGTCGCCCGTCGACGGCCTGCAGTACACCTACTGAGGAGCACGACATGCCGAAACAGACCTTCATCGTCAACGGCCGGTCCGTGACCGTCAACGCTCCCGACAACGTGCGGGTGCTGTGGGTGCTGCGGGACCTGCTCAAGGTCACCGGGCCCAAGTACGGCTGCGGGATCAACGTGTGCAAGGCCTGCACCTCGCACATCAACGGCAAGGCCTTCAACCCGTGCTCCGTGCGGGTCGGGGACCTCGGGCGCCGCGACCGGGTGACCACCATCGAGGGCCTGCCCGCCGAGGCCCGCTCGTCGGGCGGCGACCTGCACCCGATGCAGGAGGCGTGGATCGCGCGCGACGTCGCCCAGTGCGGCTACTGCCAGCCGGGCCAGATCATGGCCGCGGTGGCCCTGGTGCGCAAGGTCCGCGCCGCGGGCGGCGACATCCGCAGCGTCGCGGACTCCGACCTCGACGACATCCGCAACATCTGTCGGTGCGGCACCTACACCCGCATCCGGGAGGCCATCGTCGAAGGTGCGGCAGCCATGGGACCGAACGACTGAGGATCGGCTCTAGACTCAGCCACGTGCCCTTCCTCAGCGGTCCCGGACGGCGCCCCGGCGACGGCCTGCTCACCACCGACCTCGACCCCCACGACCGGGGGCCCCAGGACGCCTGCGGCGTCTTCGGGGTGTGGGCCCCTGGCGAGGACGTCGCGAAGCTGACCTACTTCGGCCTCTACGCCCTGCAGCACCGCGGCCAGGAGTCGGCCGGCATCGCGGTCAGCAACGGCCGCCAGATCCTGGTCTACAAGGACATGGGCCTGGTCTCGCAGGCCTTCGACGAGGCCACGCTCGACGCGCTCCAGGGCCACCTGGCGATCGGGCACTGCCGCTACTCCACGACCGGGGCGAGCACCTGGCACAACGCCCAGCCCACCTTCCGCCCGACGGCGGCCGGCTCGATCGCGCTGGGCCACAACGGCAACCTGGTCAACACCCACGAGCTGACCCAGCTCGCCGCCGACCTGACGGCCGCCGGCGAGCTCGAGATCGCGCTGAAGGCGCAGGAGCCGGAGACCAACGACACCGGCGTGGTCACCGCGCTGCTCGCCCACCACCCCGACCAGAGCCTCGAGCAGCGCGCACTGGAGGTGCTCCCGATGCTCAAGGGCGCCTTCTCGATGGTCTGGATGAACGAGGACGCGCTCTTCGCCGCCCGCGACCCCCAGGGCATCCGTCCGCTCGTGCTCGGCCGGCTCGACCGCGGTTGGGTCGTGGCCAGCGAGGACTCCGCCCTGGCCACGGTCGGGGCGAGCGTCGTGCGCGAGGTCGAGCCGGGCGAGCTGCTCGTCATCGACAGCGAGGGCCTGCGCTCCCACACCTTCGCCGAGCCCGAGCCCAAGGGCTGCGTCTTCGAGTACGTCTACCTCGCCCGCCCCGACGCCCGGATCGCCGGCCGCAGCGTGCACGAGGCCCGCGTGGAGATGGGTCGACGCCTGGCCCGCGAGTTCCCGGTCGAGGCGGACCTGGTCATGCCGGTGCCCGAGTCCGGGACGCCCGCTGCCTCGGGCTACGCCGAGGAGAGCGGCATCCCCTTCGGCCAGGGCTTCGTGAAGAACGCCTACGTCGGTCGCACCTTCATCCAGCCCAGCCAGACGCTGCGCCAGCTCGGCATCCGGCTCAAGCTCAACGCGCTGGACCACATGATCCGCGGCAAGCGGATCGTGGTCGTCGACGACTCGATCGTGCGCGGCAACACCCAGCGCGCCCAGGTCCGGATGCTGCGTGAGGCCGGCGCCAAGGAGATCCACGTGCGCATCTCCAGCCCGCCGGTGAAGTGGCCGTGCTTCTACGGCATCGACTTCGCGACCCGCGCCGAGCTGATCGCCAACGGGCTGGACGGCGACGAGATCGCCGCGAGCGTGGGCGCCGACAGCCTCGGCTACATCTCGCTGGACGCGATGGTGGAGTCGACCGGCCAGCCCGGCTCCGCGCTGTGCCAGGCCTGCTTCACCGGCGCCTACCCGATCGAGCTGCCCGACGAGGCGCTGCTCGGCAAGCACCTGCTGGAGACCTCGCTCACCGCGCCGGTCTACGGCAAGGCGCTGCCGGTCCTGAACAACCCCTGACCGACGAGCCGCCGGCACGTCCACGTCACCGTCCACGCCACCGTCCACGTCACCGTCCACGTCATCGGGAGCCCGCCATGAGCCAGACCGAGCAGCCGCTCCCGGCGTACGCCGCCGCGGGCGTGAGCATCGAGGCCGGGGAGGCGGCGGTCGACCTGATGCGGTCCTCGATCGAGCGCGCCAGGCGCCCGGAGCTGATCGGCGGCATCGGGGGGTTCGCGGGGCTCTTCGACGCCACCGCGCTGACCCGGTACCAGCGGCCGCTCCTGGCCACCTCCACCGACGGCGTCGGCACCAAGGTGGCCGTCGCCCAGGCCCTCGACGTCCACGACACGATCGGGTTCGACCTCGTCGCGATGGTCGTCGACGACCTCGTGGTGTGCGGCGCCGAGCCGTTGTTCCTCACCGACTACATCGCGACCGGACGCGTGGTGCCCGAGCGGATCGCTGCCATCGTCAAGGGCATCGCGGACGCGTGCGTCGAGGCGGGTTGCGCGCTCGCCGGAGGCGAGACCGCCGAGCACCCGGGCCTGCTCGGCCCCGACGAGTACGACGTCGCCGGCGCCGCGACCGGGGTCGTCGAGGGGGACAGGCTGCTCGGCCCCGCCCGGGTGCGTCCGGGTGACGCCGTGGTCGCGATGGCCTCCAGCGGCCTGCACTCCAACGGCTACTCCCTGGTCCGTCACGTGCTGCTCGGCGAGCAGGGCCTGGGCTGGTCGCTGGACCGCGAGGTCGCCGAGCTCGGTCGGACCCTGGGCGAGGAGCTCCTCGAGCCCACCCGGATCTACGCCCGGGCCTGCCTGGCCCTGGCGGCGACCAACGCGGTGCACGCGATGGCCCACGTGACCGGGGGCGGCCTCGCCTCCAACCTCGAGCGGGTCCTGCCCGAGGAGCTCAGCGTGACCCTCGAACGGGGCACCTGGCGACCGGCGCCGATCTTCGAGCTCGTGCGCACCGCGGGCGGGGTCGCCGACCCCGACCTCGAGGCGACCCTGAACTGCGGGGTCGGCATGGTGGCCCTCGTCGCGGCCGAGGGCGTCGACGACGCGCTGCGCCTGCTCACCGAGCACGGCGTGCGGGCGTGGGTGGCGGGCGAGGTGCTGCCCGCCGGGACCGGCGCCGAGGGCGGCAGGGTCCGTCTCGTGGGACGCCATCCCGGTTGGTGAGAGCCACCGCCGGAGCCGGTTCCGGGGCCTACGAGGACGTGCGTGCCGGCGCGATCCGGTGCGGGGGTGAGCCGACGCGCGAGCCGATGGGTGCCCGGGCGTGCAGAGACGCCGGGTCATTAGGTAGCGTGGTGGCCACGAGAGATCACCCGTTGGAGACCGCCCGGGAACCCCGACCATTCCAGGCCGGCCCCGGCCAAGTGGCGAGGGAGCTGACCCTATGGGGCGCGGCCGAGCGAAAGCCAAGCAGACGAAGGTCGCGCGCGACCTGAAGTACCGCACGCACGAGACCGACCTCGGAGCGCTCGCCAAGGAGCTGCACGGTGGCGAGGACGAGGACGAGGCCACGGAGGAGCCCGACGACTGGTCGGACTACTCCTCCCGCTCCCGCGACTGAGCCTCGCCCGGCTCAGGCCGTCCAGATGCCGCGCAGGCGGCCGACCTCGTGCATGCGCCGCTCGGCCAGCCGGCCGGCCGCGACCGCGGGGGGCACGCCGTCGGACGCGGCGCGCTCCAGCACCGTGCGCGTGGTCGACTCGATGCCGCTCGCGCGCTGACGGGCCCGCTCGAAGCTGAACCCCTCGAGCTCGTCGGCGACCTGGATCAGGCCGCCCGCGTTGACGCAGTAGTCGGGCGCGTACAGGATCCCGCGATCCATCAGCTGCTTCTCGATGCCCGGGTGCGCGAGCTGGTTGTTGGCCGCCCCGCACACGATCCGGGCCGACAGCGCCGCGACCACGTCGTCGTCGAGGGCGTCGCCCATCGCGCACGGAGCGTAGACGTCGAGCTGCTCGGCGACCAGGGCCGCGGTCGAGGCAGCGACCCGCACCCCGGGGTGCTCGTCGCGGACCCGGTCGAGCGCCGCGGCGTCGACGTCGCACACCACGACGCGGGCGCCGTCCTCCTCGAGCAGCGAGAGCAGGTGACGGCCGACCTTGCCGACGCCCGCGATGCCGACGGTACGCCCGTCGAGGCTGGGGCCGCCCCAGGCGTGCTCGGCGGCTGCGCGCATGCCGAGGAAGACCCCGTAGGCCGTGAGCACCGAGCTGTCTCCAGCCCCGCCCTGCGCGGTGGTGCGGCCCGTGACGTGGCGGCACTCGCGCGCGACGAGGTCCATGTCCTCGCTGTAGGTGCCGACGTCGCAGGCCGGGTGGTAGCGACCACCGAGCGTCTGCACGAAGCGGCCGTAGGCGCGCAGCAGCGGCTCGGTCTTGTCGGTGCGGGGGTCGCCGATGATCACGGCCTTGCCGCCGCCGAGGTCCAGGCCGGCCAGGGCCGCCTTGTAGGACATCGCGCGCGAGAGAGCGAGGACGTCGCGCAGCGCCTCCGCGGTGCTGGCGTAGGGGTAGAAGCGGGTGCCGCCGAGTGCGGGTCCCAGGGCGGTGGAGTGGATCGCGACGATGCTGCGCAGGCCGCTCGCCGGGTCGGAGGAGAACACGACCTGCTCGTGCTCGGCGCCGAGCGCGAAGACGTCGCAGGCATCGGTCGGGGCGGGCTGGCCGGTCATGGGGTGTCCTCCGGAGGTCTGCGGCCCGCGGGTGGGGGCCGGTGACGGTCTCGGCCCGCGGTGGTGTGCGGGCACGCCCGTCGAGTCTCTCAGACCGCGTGCCCCCTGCCGCGGCCGGCGAGCCGCGTCCTAGGCGGTCGGGCCGCGCGTCGCGGCCGTACGACCCACGGAGTCCAGGGCCCGACGCGCCTGGGCGACGCTGGTCGTCACGTCGGTGAGGAGGGCGGCGAGCTCGTCGCTGCTCACCCCGCCGGTCGCTGCGCTGGTGGCCTCGTCGGCGACGCGTGCAGCCTCCTCGAGGGCGGCGGCGTCCCGCGCGACCCGCGGCAGCCCCAGGTTGGCCGAGCTGCCCTTGAGCTGGTGGGCCACCCCCGAGGCGGCCGCGTGGTCGGCCGACTCCAGCGCCCGGCGCAGCTGGTCGAGGGTGTGGTCGATGCGCTCGAGGTAGGACTCGCGCGTGCGGTCGAAGAAGCTGATGCCGTCCTTGACCAGCTCGCGCAGCATCTCGACCCGCTCGAAGTCGAGCACCGGGGTGGCGTCCTCGTCGGGGTAGAGCAGCTCCGGCTCCGCGGTGATCGGCACCTCGGGGGCCGGGACGTCGCTCGTCGGCGCAGCAGGGCCGCCGCCGAGGGCGACGCCGAGGTCGCCGACCCCGGTGACCTCCGGCGGGCTCGCGGGTCGACGACGACGGCGCGGCCCAGCGCCACAGCGCGCGCGCGAGCGCGTCCCGGTCGACGGGCTTGGTCAGGTAGTCGTCCATCCCGGCCTCGAGACAGCGCTCACGCTCCCCGTCGAGCACGGAGGCGGTCATGGCCACGACCGGCACGTGCGCGGCCCGGTCGACGTCGGAGGCCTCGCGGTGCCGGAGCCGCCGGGTGGCCTCCTGCCCGTCGAGACGGGGCATCCGGCAGTCCATCAGGACCAGCTCGTAGTCGTGGCCCGGGGGCAGGCGCTCGAGGGCCTGCTCGCCGTCGACGGCGACGTCGACCTGGCAGCCCAGGCTCTCCAGCAGGCCGGTCGCGACCAGCTGGTTGACCGCGTTGTCCTCGACGAGCAGCACCCGCACCGCGTCGTCGACGTCCTCGCGGTCCCGGGCCGCGACGAGGTGCACCCGACCGAGCGCGCCCAGCACGGTGCGGCGCAGGTCGTCGCGGCGCACCGGCTTGTCGAGCACCGCGGCCCACCCGCTGCTCACCGGCTCGGCGGTCTGGTCGGGTGCGGCGTCGTTGAGCAGCACCAGCGGGGGACACCGCGGACCCGCGCTGCGCGTGAGTGCGTCCGGGTCCGCTCCCAGCAGCGACCGGTCGACCAGCACGAGGTCGTAGGGCGCGCCCGGCGCCTGGGCGTCAAGCAGGGCGAGCGCGGCCGACTCGACGTCACGCACGCCGAGGACGGTCGCGCCCCAGGCGCCGAGCTGGATCTCCAGGGCCCGCAGCGCCGCCTCGTTGTCGTCCGCGACCAGCACCCGGTCGCCGTGGAGCACCTCGTCGTCGGCGAGCGGCTCGGCGGGCGCTGTCCCGGCCGAGGCCGAGGTCGCGGAGCACCGCAGCGGCATCGTGAACCAGAACGTGCTGCCGCGGCCCGGAGCGCTGGTGGCGCCGATCTCGCCGCCGAGCGCGGTCACCAGCCGGCGCGAGATCGCCAGTCCGAGACCGGTGCCGCCGTGGCGGCGGGTCGGGGAGGGGTCGGCCTGGGTGAAGGCCTCGAAGAGGGAGTCCACCGCGTCCGGATCCAGCCCCATGCCGGTGTCGGCGACCTCCACGCGCAGCAGGCAGGGGTCCGACGGCTCGCTCCGGGCGTGCACCACCACCTGACCGGTGTCGGTGAACTTCACGGCGTTCGAGACCAGGTTGGTCAGCACCTGGCCCAGCCGCAGAGGGTCGCCGACGCAGTGGCGGGGCAGGTCCGGCTCGCAGAGCGCGACGAGCTCGAGCCCCTTCTCACGGGCGGTCCCGGCGAGGACGCCGACGGCCTGCTCGATGACCGTGGCCACCTCGAAGGGCTCGGCGTCGATCTCGAGCCGGCCCGACTCGATCTTGGACAGGTCGAGGATGTCGTTGATGATCGCGAGCAGGGTGTGGCCGGTCCCGCGCAGCGCCTCGGCCAGGGTCCGTTGGCGCTGGTCGAGGCGACTGCGCAGGAGCAGCTCGGTCAGGCCGATCACCCCGTTCATCGGGGTGCGGATCTCGTGACTCATCGTCGCGAGGAACTCCGACTTCAGCCGTGAGCCCTGCTCGGCCTGGTCGCGGGCCTCGGCGAGCCGGGCCGCGTCGCGCTCCCGCGCGGCGACGTTGGCCAGCTGCCCGGCGATCTGGAGGACCAGCCGGTGCGAACCGGCGCGCGGCGGGGCCTCGTCGGAGTGCAGCTGGAGGACGCGGCACGTCGTCCCGTCGAGGACGATCGGCACCATCACCACGCTGTGGTCGGCGGCGCCGGGCGCGGGGCTCACCTCCACCTCGCCGGAGCGCCAGGCCAGCTCGGCGAGCCCCGGGAGCGGGTCGGGCCCGGAGCCGGACCCCGGGGCGGGCAGGCTGACCGTCCTCAACACGGGGGATTCGTCCGCGGTGACCCGGTCGCGGACGAACACCGCCACCGGCTCCCAGCTGCTGTGGCGCCGCAGCGCCTCGCACGCGGCGTACAGGGCCTCGTCGAGCCGGTCGGCGCGGTTGGAGGCCTCCGAGATCTCCTGCAGCATCAGCAGCCGGTCACGGGTCTCGCCGGCGTCGGCGGCGGTCTGGACCAAGTCGGTGATGTCGTGGACCATCCCCCGCACCCGCAGACCCTCGCCGGACCGGCCCACGTCGACGACGCCGAGCCCGCGCAGCCAGCGCAGCTCGCCGTCCTTGCGGTAGCCGCGGGCCTCCCACTGGAAGGCGTCACCGATCTGGAGGTCGGCGCTGAGGTCGTCGACGACCGTCTGGCGGTCCGCCGGATGGAGCAGGGCCAGGGACGAGGTGAACGTGGGCTCGAGCTCGCCCGGCTCGAACCCGGCGATGCGGAACAGCTCGTCGGACCAGGTCATCGACTCGGTGCCGGGCACCCACTCCCAGCTGGCCACCCGGGCGATCTCGTGGACGTCGGCCAGCTGGCGACGCCGCTCCCCGCGCTCCTGGCTCAGCCGCCCACGGCTCGGGTTCTCGGTGAGCCGGTGCCAGCCGCCGGGCCCGCCGTCGGGCAGGATGAGGGGTCCCCACGAGGCCAGGGTCCACACCTGGGTCCCGTCGGGCCGGGTCAGCAGCAGGTCGAAGTTCGCGCGACCTCGTCGGCCCTCCCGCACGTGCTCGAGGTGCTTGTCCCAGCTGCCGTTCGCGGGCTCGGCCAGAGCGGGGGAGAGATCGATGGTCGCCATCGCCTCGACCGGCACGTGCAGGAGCGCGGCAGCGGCGGCGTTGGCGTAGACGGTGCGGCCCTCGCCGTCGAGGACGGCGATGGCGTCGCTGCTGGACTCGACGAGCCCAGACAGCATCGTCTCGAGCGCACTGCTGCTCAGGGCGTCGTCCTCCGCGGTCATCGGGCACCTCCGGGGCCATCTTGACCCATCGCGCCCATATCGGGGTGTGGTTGCGCAGGTTCGGGTCAGCCTGCGGCCCGGGGACGCTGCAGCACGAGGTCGCCGTGGGTGCCGTACCCGAGCAGCGGCCCGCCGGCCGCGGTGCCGTCGAAGCCGATCAGCAGCCAGTCCTCCGGGCCCGGTCCCGTCCGGGCGAGGGTGGGCCAGGGCAGGTTCGTGGGGTAGTGCGCCTCGAGGGTGCCGACCTCGTGGAGGTCGAGGTCGAGCACCGGGTACGTCGCGGCCGTCCCCTCGCGGTCGCGCCGCCCGTCCCGGCCGTGGCTGGCCAGCACCCGCCACCCGTCGGGGGTGCGCAGCAGGGTCGGCCCCTCGCACGACGTACGCCGCGACGCCGCGGCGCGGAGCCGGAGCGAGTCGAGGTCGGGTCCCTCGGCGAGCACGGGGTGGAAGGAGAAGAACCGGGTGGCACTGACGTAGGCCACCAGCCAGCCGTCCTCGGTGCGCACCAGGTGGGGGTCCCAGGTGCCCACCGAGGTCGGCTCCGCACCGGGGGCCGCGGTGGGGGCGTGCAGCGCCGTCGTGTCCAGCACGTGCACGCCGCGCAGCACATCGACCTCGACGCCGACGCGCGCCCAGGTCATCGAGACCTGCGGGTTGGTCCGCTCGTCGAAGTCGCCCCAGGTGCTGGTCGCGACCAGCCAGTGCTCGCCATCGCGCACCACGTGGGTGGCGTGGTCGCCGAGCACGCCGGGCCGGCTGCCCGGGTGGTCCCTCGGCCGGCGGAAGAACAGGTCGGCGCGGTGCTCGAGCGCCAGGTCGACGGGGTCGAGGGACCACACCGAGGTGTGGCCGGTGCCGAAACCCCCGGGGCCGGCGCTGGTCGCGCTGAGCAGCAGCAGGCCGTCCTCGACCCAGGGGACGCCGTCGGCGTGGGTGACCAGGCGCAGGTCTCGCAGCCCGAGCTGTCCGAACACGCCCGCGCGGTGGTGCGCGCCCGTCACCCGCAGGCCCGCGAGGAAGTCGTCGCCGTGCACGTCGGGCGCCTCGAGCCCCGGGGTGTGCGCGTCGTCGAGGCGCAGCACCGCGCGGGCCAGCCACCGTCCACCGTCGCGGCTCCAGGCCGTGGCCAGGTCGCCGGTCAGGCTCAGCGCCAGTCCGTCGGAGCGCGGGGCGCGGGCGTGACGCCGGCTCTCGTGGCGGGTCGTGCGGCCACCCCGGGTCAGCTCGAGCCACACCCGGCCGTCCTCGCGGTGCGCGCGCAGCTCCACGTCGCCGGAGGCGAGGCCGAGACGGGCGGGGGAGTCGGGCCGCTCGAGGTCGGCCTCGACGGCGACGTACGGCGCGTGCGGGAGCCGCCCCTCGGGCAGCGGCCGGGCCAGCTGGAACGGTCGTCGCCGGGCGACCACGTCGAAGGCGGGCAGACCGTGCCCGGCGTGAGGGGCGTGAGGGGCGCTCACGGCCGCGGGTCGGTCACCGTGCCGCCGACGGTCTCCTCGTGTCGCTGCCGGGCCTGGTCGATCTGCTCCATCAGCTCCTCCTCGTCGCGCATCATCCGCCGGTACTCGCTGCCGAGGCTAGCGACCTGCTCGCCCTCGTCGACGAGACGCGCGTAGATCCGCTCCCGCTCGGCGTGGTCGGCGGTGTAGTCGAGGTCGAGGTAGTCGCGGGCGTGGCGCCGTGCGTTGCCGATCGCGGTCTTGGCGCGGCCCTTGCGGCTCAGCAGGGACGCCGCGACGGTGATCGCGAGGATCGCCACGATCACCCCGAGCGAGAGGCCGGTGCCGATCTCGCTCACCTCGATCTCCTCCCCGCCGTTGACGAAGGGAAGGTTGTTCTCGTGCATCGCGTGCAGCACGAGCTTGACGCCGATGAAGGCCAGGATCGCGGCCAGGCCGTAGGAGAGGTAGATCAGCCGCTCGAGCAGGCCCTCGATGAGGAAGAACAGCTGTCGCAGACCGAGCAGCGAGAACGCCGTGGCGGTGAAGACGATGAACGTCGACTGGGTCAGCCCGAAGATCGCCGGGATCGAGTCGAGGGCGAAGAGGATGTCAGTGAGCCCGAGGGCGACCATCACCAGCAGCATCGGGGTCAGCACCCGCTTGCCGTCGACCTCGGTGAACAGCTTGTCGCCGTCGTACTCCTCGGAGGTCCGGATCAGCTTCTTGGCCAGCGTGACCATGACGTTCTGGTCCTCGTGGGCGTCTGCGTCGCTCACCTCGCCCTTGAGCAGGTTGCCCGCGGTGAGGATGAGGACCAGACCGAAGAGGTAGAAGACCCAGGCGAAGGTGTTGATCAGGCTCGCGCCGATGACGATGAACACCGTGCGGGCGACCAGGGCGAAGGCGATGCCGAAGAGGAGCACCTTCTGCTGGTCCTCGCGCGGCACCCGGAAGCTGCCCATGATGATCAGGAACACGAAGAGGTTGTCGACGCTGAGCGCCTTCTCGGTGATGTAGCCGGCGAAGTACTCCCCGCCCATCGTGAACCCGCCGAGGACGAGGACCGCGAGGCCGAAGAGCACCGCGATGCCGACGTAGACCGCCGACCAGATCGACGCCTCGCGCAACGTGGGCACGTGTGCCTTGCGGGTGTGGAAGAAGAAGTCGTAGAAGAACATCGCCACGATGCCGGCGATCGTGAGCGCCCAGACCCAGGCGGGGACCTGCACGGCGGTGCTCCTCTGCTCGTGGCGGTGCGACGAGTGCTCAGCGTAGGGCGCGGGCCCTGACCCCCGGCCCGGCGGAGCGTCGTGTGCAGGGTGATGGCCAGCGGGCCACGCAGCGCCAGCCCGCACCGGTGACCGCGCCCGCCCCGGTGCTCAGCCGGGTGAGTACGCGGGCTCGGTCCGCTGGGTGATTGGGGAACGGGCACACTCGGGGGGTGCAGCCGATCGAGCCCGTCTCCCGCCACGCGCCGCGGCTGAGCGGGCCGGTGCTGATGAACCAGGACTGGCGCGACCTGGCCTACCTGCACTGGGCGGTCGAGCCCGAGCGGGTGGCGCACCTGATGCCGGCCGGCGTCCGTCCCGACGTGCACGAGGGCGCGACGTACGTCGGGCTGGTGCCGTTCCGGATGGTCGGCGCCGGGTTCGGGTCCCGGACCAGCGTGCCGTGGGCGGGGACGTTCCTGGAGACCAACGTGCGGTTGTACTCCGTCGACCAGCAGGGCCGGCGTGGCGTGGTCTTCGTCAGCCTCGACTCCGACCGGCTCCTGGTCGTCCTCGCGGCGCGGACCACGCTCGTGCCCTACCGGTGGGCGCGGATGGGCTACGCCCTGAGGCCGGGCGAGGGCGGTGCCCGCGACGGGCTCGGTGCGGTGCACCGCTACACGGCCGAGCTGCGCTGGCCCGGCGTACGGGCGGTCAGCGACCTCGCGGTCACCGTCGGCCCCCGCCGCGAGCCCACCGCCCTCGACGACTTCGTCTCGGCCCGTTGGCGCCTGCACACCGGGCGCTGGGGCCGGACCCTGCAGGTGCCCAACACCCACCAGCCGTGGGTGCTCCACGACGTCGAGGTCGACCTCGACGACGGCCCCGGCGGCATCCTGGGCTCCGTCGGCTTCGCCGACCTCGCCGCCCGCGCCCCCGACCAGGCCGCCTGGAGCCCCGGCGTCCACACCCGCTTCGGTTTCCCCGCCCCCGCCTGACCGCCGAGGTGCCAGCAATCGCGAGCCGAGGTTCCAGAAATTGTGAGCCGAGGTTCCAGAAATTGTGAGCCGAGGTGCCAGCTCTGGTCGTGGCAAGGCAGTGCTGGCGCGTCCGGGCCCGAGGCCCGGCCCGCGGACGACGTACGGTGGATCACATGGACCGATCCCTCACCCCGGACCTCGTCGAGCGCCTCACCAAGGAGTTCGACGCGGAGCCGCGCAACCGCCTCCTGCAGAACGCCGTGACCCGCAACCAGGTCGACCAGGTCGCGCTCGACCACCAGCTCGCGCGCTCGATCGACCGCTCGATGAGCCACCAGCTCGACGACTGGGCGGCGACCAACCAGAAGCAGTCCGGGCGCTGCTGGATGTTCGCCGGGCTCAACCTGCTGCGCGTCGGGACCGCCGATCGCCTCGGGCTGAAGGAGTTCGAGTTCTCGCAGAACTATCCGTTGTTCTGGGACAAGCTGGAGAAGGCCAACCACTGGCTCGAGTCGGTCCTGGCCACGGCCGACCGCGAGGTCGACGACCGCACCGTCGCGCACCTGCTCTCCCAGCCGGCCGAGGACGGCGGGCAGTGGAACATGTTCCTCGCCCTGATCGCCAAGCACGGTCTCGTGCCGCAGTCGGCGATGCCCGAGACGGTCTCGTCGTCGTCGACGCGTCAGCTCAACCGTGACCTGTCCACGGTGCTGCGCCAGGCCGCGCGCGACCTCCGGGGCCGGGCCGCAGCCGGCGAGGACGCGGCGGCGCTGGGCCAGGTCAAGGACGAGACGCTGCGCGTGGTGCACCAGATGCTGTGCCTGCACCTGGGCACCCCGCCGACGTCGTTCGCCTGGCAGTGGCGCGACCAGGACAAGACCTTCCACCGCGACGGTGAGCTCACGCCCATGGAGTTCGCCGAGCGCTACGTCACCGTGCCGGTCGACGACTACGTCTGCCTCGTGCACGACCCGCGCGAGAGCAGCCCGTACGGCCGGACCTTCACCGTCGAGCACCTCGGCAACGTCGTCGGCGGCCCCGACGTGGTCTACCTCAACGTGGAGATGGACGTCATCAAGCGCCTCGCGATGGAGTCGATCGTCGGCCGCGACGGTCAGGCGGGCGAGCCGGTGTGGTTCGGCTGCGACGTCGACCCGATGCGCGACATGGAGCACGGCTACTGGGATGCGTCCCTCTTCGACTACGACGCGCTCTACGGCACCGAGTCGACGATGACGAAGGCCGACCGCCTGCACCACCACGCCACGGCGATGACCCACGCGATGCTGCTCACCGGCGTCGACGTGGTCGACGGGCCGGACGGCCGGCGTACGCCCCGGCGCTGGCGGGTCGAGAACTCCTGGGGCACCGACAAGGCCGACAAGGGCTTCTGGACGATGAACGACTCGTGGTTCGGCGACTACGTCTTCGAGATCGCCGTACGCCGCGACGCGCTGCCCGCCGAGCTGCAGGACGCGCTCGACCAGGACCCGGTCGTGCTGCCGGCCTGGGACCCCATGGGCGCGTTGGCCGACTGAGGGCGCTGCGGGCGGGTGGGCGCCACGACCCGGGTCGCGGTTTCCCACGGGATGGTGGCGATCCGTAGCTCCCCGGCGCAGATTCGCGCCGGTAGGCGGGCAACCGCCTGCATCCCGTGGGAAACCGCAGTCGGCGGCGGCGCGGCTCAGACCTGCTCGTCCGGGCACCACCACGTCGTACGCCCGCCCACGGTGGCGCGGCGCATGGCCGCACCGCACCGGGGGCAGTGCCCGCCTGCGTGGCGGTGCTCGATGATCTCGCCGGTGTGGACACCGCCGCGGTCGATCGCGCGGCGCAGCGAGGAGCGCAGGCGACGTCGCAGGTCGTCGAGGTCGTCCTCGTCGAGGTTCCTGGTCGGGCGTTGCGGGCTGACCCGGGCCTGCCACAGCACCTCGTCGGCGAGCAGGTTCCCGATGCCGGCGATCGCCGACTGGTCGAGCAGGCGCGCCTTGACCGCCGTGTCGCCCTTGCCGATCCGCGCACGGAAGTCGTCCCGGTCGATCTCCCCCGCGTCGGGGCCGAGCCCGCTCAGGTCGGGGTCGAGGCGGACCCGCCCGAGGCGGCGCTTGTCGAGCAGACGCAGCCGGCCGCCGTCCTCGAAGTCGATCGTGAACCGGTACCACTCGGGCTTGCGGGCGGTCCGGGAGCCGTTGCCCTGGCCCCCGCCGCTGCCCTGGTAGTCGCCACCCTCGTCCACGTCACCCCCGTCCACGTCACCCCGTCCGGTCCGGTCCGGCCGGGGCCGCTGACCAGGATCCGCCCGGCCATCCCCAGGTGCAGGCCGAGCGCAGGACCGGGCTCGGCGTCGCCGTCCACGCCGGAGGTCGCGCACCACATCAGCTTGCCGCGACGGTGCGCCGCGGTGAGGCGTCGACCGACGAGGGCGGACCGGATCTCACCCGGGGAGTGCGGGCGGCACTCGTAGGTGTCGGCGTCGTCGACGTCGCTGATCACGCGGTCGAGGGCGGAGCGTTCGATGACCAGGCGCGCGGACTCGACCTCGGGCAGCTCGGGCATCCCCCGAGTCTCGCCGACCTCCATCACCCGTCGGGCTGAGCACGCGGCACGAACGGCCCGTACGCGTCGGCGACGTCACGTGCGCCACATCCCGGCCCACCGGAGGCTACTGACTGGTAGGAACTACCCATGAGCACTCCCACCGTCGCCATCACGGGTGCCGCAGCCGGGATCGGCCGCGCCACCGCCCTCGTCTTCGCCCGCCACGGCTACGCGATCGGCGCCTACGACATCGACGCCGACGGCCTCGCGTCCCTGACCGAGGAGGTCGAGGCGGTCGGGGCCACGATCCGCACCGGCCACCTCGACGTCACCGACGCCGACGAGTTCGGCGTACGGCTCGGCGAGCTGGTCGAGAGCACCGGCCGCCTCGACGTGCTGATCAACAACGCGGGCATCCTGCGCGCCGGTGACTTCGAGTCCTTGGACCTCGCGAGCCACCACCAGGAGATCGAGATCAACGCCAAGGGCGTGCTCAACGGCTGCTACCAGGGCTTCGAGCACCTGCGGGCCACGGCCGCGGCCCACGGCGGTGCGACGGTCGTCAACCTCGCCTCGGCCTCCGCGATCTACGGCCAGGCCGAGCTGGCCAACTACAGCGCGACCAAGTTCTACGTCCGCGGCCTCACCGAGGCCCTCGACCTCGAGTGGGCCCGCCACGACGTCCGCGTCGTGGCCATGTGGCCGCTCTACGTGCAGACCGCGATGACGGCCGGGATCAGCACGGGCACGACCAACAACCTCGGCATCCGCCTCACCGCGGAGGGCATCGCCGAGGCGATCTGGAAGGCCGCCAACCCCTCGCGCGCCCAGCAGCTGCTGCACCAGGTCCACTTCCCGGTCGGCCTGCCGGCCAGGGCGCTGAGCCTGGGCTCCCGCTTCTCGCCGGGCTGGCTGACCCGCCGGGTCAACGAGCGGCTCTCCGCCCACTGACCGCCGCGCCTGGGTGGCCCAAGGGGTGAACCCTGCCCTTGTCCGGGCTGGCAGCGTCAGGTACGCCGGTCGACCCCGTCGGGACGTCCGGACATCCCCGCTTCTCGACGATCGGACCAGGTCCTCATGCCCGCCATCCTCTTCGGTTCCATCAGCACCATCGCCGACACCTCCGAGCTCCAGCGAGAGGCCTTCAACGAGGCCTTCACCCAGCACGGTCTCGACTGGGAGTGGACCCAGGAGGAGTACCGCTCGCTGCTCACCTCCAACGGCGGCCGTGGCCGGGTCGAGGACTACGCGGTCCAGCGCGGCGAGAGCGTGGAGGTCAACGCGGTGCACCGCACCAAGTCCGAGATCTTCCGCGCCAAGCTCGCCGAGGCCGAGCTGCTGCCGCGCCCCGGCGTCGCCGCAGCCATCGAGGAGGCCCGTCGCGAGGGCGTGAAGGTCGCGCTCGTGACCACCACCTCGCCCGAGAACGTCGCCGCGCTGACCGCGGCGATGTCGAGCCACGTCCCGATGCTCGACCTCGACCTGCTCGTCGACGCCACCATGGTCGACGCGCCCAAGCCCGACGGCGCGGCGTACGCCTTCGCCCTCGCCCAGCTCGGGGAGGACGCCGAGTCGTGCGTGGCGGTCGAGGACAACCTCGGTGGGGTGACGGCCGCCCACGCCGCCGGCCTGCGCTGCGTGGCCTTCCCCAACGTCAACACCGCGGGGCACGACTTCGCCGACGCCGACGCGACCGTCGAGGTGATCGCCCTCGGCGACCTCCTCGGCGCGCAGTCCTGAGCAGACCGGAGCCGGACATGAACGCCCCCCAGACCGCCGAGGCCCCCCGGGCACTCCAGGCCCCCCAGGCCCGCCTCACCGCCACCGAGGACGCCTTCCACGTCGAGGCCTACGAGAAGATCGACTACTCGCTGCTGATCGTGCCGGGGGTCTTCGACCCCGAGCGGACGGAGCTGGCGGACTGCTTCTCCTCCTTCGGGCGCTGCCTGATGGTGATCGACGAGTCCGTCCACGCGCTGCACGGCGAACGGATCGAGGCCTACTTCGCCCACCACGGCATCGACCTCACCGTCGTGGAGGTCCGCATCGCCGAGACCGCGAAGTCGCTGCGCACCCTCGAGCGCATCGTCGACTCCTTCGGCGAGCACGGCCTGCTCCGCAAGGAGCAGGTCCTCGTCGTCGGCGGCGGGCTGACCACCGACGTGGCCGGCTTCGCCTGTGCCTCCTACAAGCGCAGCACCGGCTACGTGCGCATCCCGACGACGCTGATCGGCCTGATCGACGCCAGCGTGTCCATCAAGGTCGGCGCCAACCACGGCAAGTTCAAGAACCGCCTCGGCGCCTACCACGCCTCCTCCCAGGTGCTCCTGGACTTCTCGATGCTGCGCACGCTGCCCGTCGACCAGGTCCGCAACGGCATCGCCGAGATCATCAAGATCGCGACCGTCTCCCACGCCGGCGTCTTCGAGCGCCTCGAGAAGTACGGCGAGGAGCTGCTCACCACCGCCTTCGGGTACGCCGACGGCGCCGAGCACCTGCGGGAGGTCTCGGAGTCGATCACCTACGACGCGATCCGCACCATGCTCGAGCTCGAGGTGCCCAACCTCCACGAGCTCGACCTCGACCGGGTCATCGCCTACGGCCACACCTGGAGCCCGACGCTCGAGCTGGCGCCCGACCCGCCGCTGTTCCACGGACATGCGATCAGCGTCGACATGGCCTTCTCGGCCACCATCGCCGAGCAGCGCGGCTACCTGTCCACCGCCGAGCGCGACCGGGTGCTGCGCCTGTTCAGCTCCATGGGCCTGGCCATCGACAGCGACTACTTCACCCCGGAGCTGCTGGAGAACGCGACGGCCTCGATCCTGCAGACCCGCGACGGCCTGCTCCGTGCGGCGGTGCCGCGCCCGATCGGGACCTGCCACTTCATCAACGACCTCAGCGTCGAGGAGCTCATCGAGATCCTCGCCGAGCACAAGCGGGTCGCGGCGACCTACCCCCGGGGCGGTGAGGGCGTCGACCAGTACACCGACCCCGAACGCCCGGTGGCCCGGCGCCTGCCCGCCCCGGAGGCCGTGCCGGAGGTGCCCGAGACCCCGGACGCGGTCGCCGAGGCATCGTGAGCGCACCGGCTGCGGTCTCGACCGGGCCGCGTCCGGTCACCCCGCTCGGCATCGCCGCCGAGCTGCTCGTCTCGGTGGAGGCCCGTCTCGCGCAGGCTCCCGGCCCGCTCGAGCCGGGCGTGCTGGGCGACCTGGCCCGGGCGCGGGCGCTGGTCGCCGGGCTCGACCCGTACGTCGCGGCCTGCACCACCCCCGAGTCCCCCGCGCTGAGCGCGCTGCACGCGGCCACCGCGGCCGAGGACTGGCTCGTACGCCGTGAGCCCGACGGTCCCGCGCTGGAGCAGGAGATGCTCTCGGGTCACGTCGAGGGCGTCGTGCTCCGCTTCCTGGCCCACCTCACCGGCGCCCGCCGGGTCCTCGAGGTCGGCATGTTCACCGGCTACTCGGCGCTCGCCCTGGCCGAGGCGCTCCCGGCCGGGGGACGCGTGGTGGCCTGCGAGCTCGACGACGGGGTCGCCGCGTTCGCCCGGGAGCGGTTCGAGGCCTCGCCCGCCGGTGAGCGCATCGAGGTCCGCGTCGGTCCCGCCGACCAGACGCTGACCGCGCTCGCGGAGGCCGGCGAGCGCTTCGACCTCGTCTTCGTCGACGCCGACAAGCCCGGCTACGCCGGCTACGTCGACGCCGTCCTCGGCGAGGACCCCGCCACCGGCCTGCTCGCCGACGGCGGCCTGCTCTGCCTGGACAACACGCTGCTCCAGGGCGAGCCGTGGACCAGTGACGCCGCCTCGATGTCGGTCAACGCCCGGGCCATCGCCGAGGTCAACCAGCGCCTCGTCGACGACCCCCGCGTCGAGCAGGTCCTGCTGCCGCTGCGCGACGGGCTCACCCTGGTCCGGCGGGCCTGAGCCCCGTGCCGGGACCGGTAGGGCGATCGGTCGCCACCGTCGCGCGGACGGTCGGCGCGCTCGGGCTGCTCCAGCTCACGCTGCCGGTCGACACCGCGCTGGCCGGGGCCGCCCTCGTGGCGCGCGCCCTCCGCGGCGCGGCCCGCAGCGAGGCCCGGACCGAGGTCGGCGGCGGCTCGACGCCCGCCGCGACGGGGCGGCGTACGGTCCTGCTCTCCGGCGGCAAGATGACCAAGGCGCTCGTCCTCGCGCGGGCCTTCCACGCCGCCGGCCACCGCGTCGTGCTCGTCGAGTCCGCCCGCTACCGCCTCACCGCGCACCGCTTCTCGCGGGCCGTGGACGCCTTCCACGTGGTCCCCGACGCCGCCGACCCCGCCTACGCCGAGGCCGTCGTCGACCTCGTCGAGGCCGAGGGTGTCGACGTGTGGGTGCCGGTGGCCAGCCCGGTGGCCAGCGCCCACGACGCCGAGGTCAAGGTGCTGCTGCGAGCGCGGATGGGGGAGCGCTGCGAGGTCGTCCACCTCGATCCCGACGACCTCGAGCGCGTCGACGACAAGCACCGCTTCGCCGAGGCCGCCGCGGCCCTGGGTCTCGCCGTGCCCGACACCCACCGCATCACCGACCCCCAGCAGGTCCTCGACTTCGACTTCTCGAGCGCGACGAGGCCCTACATCCTCAAGTCGATCCCCTACGACCCGGTGCAGCGCCTGGACCTGACCCGGCTGCCGCGCCCGACCGCGGCGGAGACCGAGCGCTACGTGCGCGGCCTGCCGATCTCGCCCGAGCAGCCGTTCATCCTCCAGGAGTTCGTCGAGGGCACGGAGTACTGCACCCACGGCACCGTGCGCGAGGGCCGGCTCCAGGTCTTCATCTGCTGCCGCTCCTCGGCCTGGCAGCTGACCTACGAGCAGGTCGAGCACCCCGGCATCCGGGCGTGGGTCGAGCGGTTCGTGGCCGAGGGCGGGCTCACCGGCCAGCTGTCGTTCGACTTCATCGAGGACGACGAGGGCACCGTCCGCGCCATCGAGTGCAACCCGCGCACGCACTCCGCGATCACCCTCCTCGACGGCCACCCCGACCTGCCGGGCGCCTACCTCGAGACCCGGCCCGCGGGCACGGCCGCGCTCGAGCCGCCCCAGGGCGGCCGCACGACGCGCTGGACCTACCACGAGCTGTGGCAGCTGCTGCGTCACGTGGGCGACCCCGTGCGCCGCCGCGAGCACCTGCGGGTGCTGGTGCACGGCACGGATGCGGTGTTCAGCGTCGAGGACCCGGTGCCGTTCTGGATGCTCCACCACGTGCACGTGCCCTCGCTGCTGCTGGCCAACCTGGCCGGGCTGCGGCCCTGGCTCAAGGTCGACCTCAACATCGGCAAGCTCGTCGAGCCGGCGGGGGACTGAGGTGCGCACCGTCCTGCACCTCGCGGGGTCCGCGGTCAGCGACTTCTACGCCGACGTCTCCCGCCTCTACGCCGCGGACTGCCTCGCCGCGACGGCCGAGGCCGGCCGCTACCGCTCCCACGTGGCCTGGGTCAGCCCCGACGGCACCTGGCGCTTCCCCGCCGACCTCGGCCCGGCCACGATCGGGGCCGCGCCCGCGCTCTCGCTGCCCGAGGCCCTCGACCACCTCGGGGGACTCGGGATCGACGTCGCCGTCCCGCAGATGTTCTGCCTGCCGGGCATGACCCACTACCGCGCGCTGCTCGACCTGCTCGGCATCCCCTACGTCGGCAACCGCCCCGACGTGATGGCCCTCGGCGCGGACAAGGCCCGGGCCAGCGCGGTCGTCGCGGCCCGCGGGGTGCCCGTCCCCGACTCCGCGGTCGTCACGCCGGGCGACCCGCGCCCGCTCGACCTGCCCGTCGTCGTGAAGCCCGTCGACGCCGACAACTCGCTCGGCCTGAGCCTGCTGCGGGCCGGCGACGAGGACGGCTGGGACGCCGCGGTGGTGAGCGCGGCCGACCACGACAGCGCCGGCCGCGCGCTGGTCGAGTCCTACGTCGAGCTCGGGCGCGAGGTCCGCTGCGGCGTGCTCGACGTCCGCGGCGAGCTGGTCTGCCTGCCCCTGGAGGAGTACGCCGTCGACGCGGCGACCAAGCCGGTGCGCGACCGTGCCGACAAGCTCGCCCGCAGCGACGACGGGGACCTGCGCCTGGTCGCCAAGGACGCCGCCCACGCCTGGCTCCTGGGGCCACCGGGACCCGCAGACCCCCCGGACCCGGCCACGGCCGCGATGACCGGGGCCGTCCACCAGGCCGCGCTGGACTGCTACCGCGCGCTCGGGTGCCGCCACTACGGACTGTTCGACTTCCGGGTCGACCCCGCGGGGGTGCCGCACTTCCTCGAGGCCGGCCTGTACTGCTCCTACGCGCGCGGGAGCGTCGTGGCCGTGATGGCCCGCGCCGCGGGCATCGACCTGCCCGAGCTCTTCGACCTCGGCGTCAGCGCCGCGCTGAGCTGAACCCCACCCCCCGGAGGACGAGCATGACCCTGACCCTGCAGACCGAGATCCTGACCCCCCTGGGGGTGAGGGTGACCGGCGTCGACCTCGCCGGCGCGTCGCCCGAGGTGCTCGACGACCTCGCCCGGCGGTTGCGCCCGATGCTGGCCGAGCACGGCGTCGCGGTGCTGCCGCACCAGGAGATCGACGACGACGACTTCCTGGCCTTCCTGCGCAGCATCGGGGACCTCACCTTCACCACGGGCGAGACCGCCCTCGAGGGCTACCCCGACCTGAACCTGATCAGCAACGTCGGCCGCGAGGTCGCACCCGTGAGCAACTTCCACGTCGACACCTCCTACGTCGCCGCGCCGCCGGCGTACACCGCGCTGCGTGCCGTCTCGATCCCCGAGCAGGGCGGCGCGACCCAGTTCACCGACCAGGTCGCGGCGGCGGCCACCCTGCCGCCCCACCTGCGCGAGCAGGTGCACGGGCGCAGCATCCGCCACGTCGTCACCGGCGTCGACGGGCTCGGCCCCGACGACGAGACCGAGGCCGAGCACCCCGTGCTGCGGGCGCACCCGGTCACCGGCCGCCCGGCGCTCTACCTGACCAGCCCGAAGCGCTGCGCGTCCGTCAGCGGACTGGACGAGCACGAGTCCGCGGAGCTGGTCGCGGCCCTGCTCGAGCACTCGACCCGCCCGCTGAACACCTTGGCCCATGCCTGGGCGCCGGGCGACGTCGTGATCTGGGACAACGCCTGCGTGCTGCACCGGGCCGACCACGCCGGGGTCGTCGGCGACCGGGTCATGCACCGCGGCATGGTCGCCTCCCACACCGCCTGAGCGGCGTACCCGCGTCGTCGGGTGCTGGGCGCGTCAGCGCTTCTTCGGCGAGTACACCAGCTTCTTGTTGATGAACTCCTCGATGCCGTACGGGCCGAGCTCGCGGCCCACACCCGAGCGCTTCGTGCCGCCGAAGGGCAGGTCGGCCGCGGAGCCCTGCGAGGAGTTGATCCACACCATGCCGGTGTCCAGCGCGTCGGCGACCTGCTCGGCCTTCTCGGTGTCCGCGCTCCACACGACGCCACCCAGCCCGAACGGCGAGGCGTTGGCCAGCTCGACGGCCTCGGCGGCGTCCTTGACCTTGTAGACGACCGCGGCCGGGCCGAAGAGCTCCTCGGTGTAGGCGCGCATGTCGGGGGTGACGTCGGTGAGCACGGTCGCCTCCATGAACGAGCCCGGCCGGTCGACGCGCCTGCCGCCGGTGCGCACGGTGGCGCCCTTGGCGGCGGCGTCCTCGACCTGCTCGAGCAGCATCGTCAGCGCGCCCTCCGAGGAGAGCGGGCCGAAGTCCGAGGCCTCGTCGGTCGGGTCGCCGGGCGTGAGCCCCCCCATCGCGGCGGTGAAGTGCTCGACGAAGTCGTCGTAGAGGTCCTCGACGACGATCATCCGCTTCGAGCCGTTGCAGGCCTGGCCCGCGTTGCCCATCCGGCCGACCACGGCGGCCTTGACGGCCTTGCCGAGGTCCTCGGCGTCGAGCAGGATGAACGGGTCTGACCCGCCGAGCTCGAGGACGACCTTCTTCAGGTGCTGGCCGGCGATCGAGGCGACGGCCGAGCCGGCCCGCTCGCTGCCGGTGACCGAGACGCCCTGCACGCGGGGGTCGGCGATCATGTCGGCGGCCTGGTCGTTGGTCGCGAAGACGTTGAGGTAGACGTCGTCGGGCAGGCCCGCCTCGGCGAAGATGTCGACGATCGCGAGCGCCGACTCCGGGCACTGCGGGGCGTGCTTGAGGATGATCGTGTTGCCCACCATCAGGTTCGGCGCGGCGAACCGGGCGACCTGGTAGTAGGGGAAGTTCCACGGCATGATCCCCAGCAGCGGACCGACGGACTCCTTGCGCACGATCGCCTCGCCGCCCATCGCGGGGTCGAGCGGGGCGTCGGCCAGCAGCCGGGGGCCCTGGTCGGCGTAGTAGCGGAAGATCGACACGACGAGCTTGAGCTCGCCCTTGGCCTCCACGACCCGCTTGCCCATCTCGCGCGCGATGATGTGGGCGAGGTCGTCGCTGCGCTCCTCGTACAGGTCGGCCACGCGCTGCAGGAGCGCGGCGCGCTCGGCGATCTCGGTCCGTCGCCAGGACTGGTACGCCGTGTGCGAGCGCGCCGTCGCGTCGGCGATCTCGGCGTCGGTCGCGGTGTCGAACTCCCGCTCGACCTCTCCGGTCGCGGGGTTGGTCACCTGGTAGTCGCTCATCTGTCCTGCTCTCTGATCGGGTGCTGCGGGGCTCGGGGGGCGCCGGTCACGTTGCCGTGCCACGACGGGTGGCACAACCCCCGGCGCGCGGGGGTGGGGGGAGCGGGTGGGGGCCGGGCGTGGCTCAGTCCGCCACGACGACCTTGCCGATCGTCTGACCGCTCTCGAGGCGACGGTGCGCCTCGCGCAGCGTGGCCGCGTCGCGGGGACCCATCCGCTCGCGCAGCGTGGTGCGCAGGGTGCCGTCGTCGATCAGCGCCGCGACCCGGTCGAGCAGCTGGCTGTGGGCACGGCTCTCGGGCAGCGCGAGCGGCACGGTGAACATCAGCTCCCAGTGCCAGCTCTGCGACTTGTCCTTGAGCGCCAGCGTGTCGAGGCCCTCGGGCTCGTCGATGGCCACCACCTGGCCGCGCACGGCCATCAGCTCGGCGTAGGTCTCGACCATGCCGGCGGAGTACGGCGAGAACACGGCGTCGACGCCGTCCGGCGCGACCCGGCGTACCTCGGCGAGGAGGTCCGAGCGGTCGACCACGTGGTGGGCGCCCAGCTCCTCGGCGTAGGCCCGCGACTCGGGGCGGGAGGCGGCCGCGACGACCGTCATCGAGGTCAGCCGGCGGGCCAGCTGGACGAGCATCGAGCCGACCCCGCCGGCGGCACCCATGACCAGCAGCGTGCCGGTCGAGCCCGCCTCGGCGCGGAGCTTCTCGAAGAGGACCTCCCAGGCGGTGATCGCCGTCAGCGGCAGCGCGGCCGCCTCGGCGAAGTCGAGGGTCGTCGGCTTGTGCCCCGTGATCCGCTCGTCGACCAGCTGCAGACCGGCGTTGGAGCCCGGCCGCGCGATCGAGCCCGCGTAGTAGACCTCGTCGCCCACGGCGAAGGCCTCGACGGCCGCACCGACCTCGACGACGACCCCGGCCGCGTCGAAGCCGAGCACCGTCGGTGCGTCGTCCGGCCCGAGCCCGTTGCGGACCTTGGTGTCGACCGGGTTGACCGAGACGGCCCGGACCTCGACGAGCAGGTCGTGACCCTCGGGGGAGGCGACCTCGACCTCGGTGTCGACGAAGGCCGAGGCCTCGTCGATGCCTCCGGGGGCGCTGCTGGTGACGGCGGGGGTGGTGCGGCTGCTCATCGGGACCTCTCGTCGCGTGCGGGTGGTGGCCCTAACCGGCCGGGGCGGCAGAACCTTCCCTCCGGGTGCTGTGCGACGCCGGACCACCCCGCACGATGGGGCCGTGAGCATCCCGACCCAGACCCCCCGCCCCCGGCACGAGCGCGTCCCCCTTCCCGACCACGTCGACGTCGTCGTGGTCGGGGCCGGCCTGTCCGGCGTCGGCGCCGGCTACCGCCTGCAGACACAGGCCCCGCACCTCGACTACCTCGTGCTCGAGGCGCGCGAGGCGATGGGCGGCACGTGGGACCTCTTCCGCTATCCCGGCGTCCGCTCGGACTCCGACATGTTCACGCTGGGCTACGAGTTCGCGCCGTGGCGCGAGCCCGAGGCCATCGCCGACGGGCCCAGCATCCTGCGCTACATCGAGGAGACCGCCGCCGAGCACGGCGTCGGGGACAAGGTCCGGTACGGCGCGAAGGTCGTTGCCGCCGACTTCTCGACCGCCGAGGCCCGCTGGCACCTCAGCGTCGCCCGTGACGGCGAGGAGCAGGCGATGACGTGCGACTTCCTCTACTCGTGCGCGGGCTACTACGACTACGAGCAGACCTACGCCCCACCGTTGCCCGGCATCGAGGACTACGCCGGCACCGTGGTGCACCCGCAGTTCTGGCCCGAGGACCTCGACCACGAGGGCAGGCGGGTCGTCGTGATCGGCAGCGGCGCGACCGCGGTGACCCTGGTGCCGTCGATGGCCTCGGGCCAGGGTGCCGCCGAGCACGTCACCATGCTCCAGCGCAGCCCCACCTGGATCAGCGCCGTCCCCACCCGCGACGCCCAGGCCGACTGGCTGCGCGCGCACCTGCCGGCCCCGCTGGCCCACCGGCTCGCACGCAGCAAGAACATCGTGTTCACCACGGCCTTCTACCAGTTCTGCCAGCGCTTCCCCCGTCGGGCGCGAGCGCTGCTGCTGACGATGACCACCCGCCACCTCGGCGGCGACGAGGAGCTGGTCGCCGAGCACTTCACCCCGTCGTACGACCCCTGGGACCAGCGCCTGTGCGCGGTGCCCGGGGGTGACCTGTTCGCCTCGATCCGTTCCGGGGACGCCGAGGTCGTCACCGACACCATCGAGACCTTCGTGCCCGAGGGGATCCGGCTGACCTCCGGACGGGTCCTGGAGGCTGACCTGGTCGTGACCGCGACCGGACTGCAGCTGCTCGCGTTCGGCGGCATCACCCTGCACGTCGACGGGGAGGAGGTCGCGCTGTCGGAGCAGATGGTCTGGCAGGGCTCGATGATGACCGGGGTGCCGAACTTCGCGCTCTGCATCGGCTACACCAACGCCTCCTGGACGTTGCGGGCCGACCTCTCGCACCGGCTGGTGACCAAGGTCCTCGGCTGGATGCGCGAGCACGACCACGCCGCGGTCGTGCCGCAGCCGGACCGCCCGCTCACCGAGCGGCCGCTGCTCGACCTCGCCTCGGGCTACGTCCAGCGCTCGATCGACGCCTTCCCGCGCCAGGGCGACCGCGCCCCGTGGCGGGTCCGGCAGAACTACGTCGTCGACTCCCTCACCACGATGCGGACCCCGCTGGCCCGCACCCTCGCGACCACGCCGCGCTCGGCCGTACGTCGGGCACGCGAGGCCGCGGACCAGACCGGGTCCAGGCGGGCCGGACATGTCGCCTGAGGACACGCCGCCCCCGGGCTGGACCGATCGGACCCGGCACGCGAGAGTGTGTCCCCACCCGACGAAGGAGCCACCCAGATGAGCAACGACGGCACCCCGCCGCCCTCCAACCCCTACGGCGGTTCGGACCAGCCCGGCCAGCCGAACCCGTACGGCCAGCCGAACCAGCCCGGCCAGCCCAACCAGCCCGGGCAGTACGGTCAGCCGAGCCCCTACGGCCAGTCCGACCCCTACGCCCAGGGCAGCCAGCCGAACCAGTACGGGCAGCCGCAGCAGAACCAGGGCGGCAAGGGTCTCGCGATCGCCGCCCTCGTCGTCGGGATCTTCGCGGTGCTCCTCAGCATCACGGTCGTCGGCGGGATCGCCCTCGGCCTGATCGCGATCATCCTCGGCGCGATCGGGTCGTCGAAGGCCAAGAAGGGCACCGCCGGCGGACGCGGGCTGGCCATCACCGGGCTGGTGCTCGGCGCCCTCGGGCTCCTGATCTCGGTCGGCATCGTCGTCGTGGCGGCGCTGTTCCTCAACAGCGACACGGTGACCGGCCTCCAGGACTGCCTCAACGAGGCCGGCAGCGACGCTGCCGCGCAGCAGCAGTGCCAGCAGGACTTCTCCGACAACCTGGGCGGCAACAACTAGTCCGAGGACGTACACCGGCGGGCAGAAGTCCGCGGCGTGGTCCGGCCGTCCTGCATCGTCGCAGGTCAGCGAGGCGTTCTCCGCGATGTCCGACCTTCTGCCCGTCGGTGTACGACGAAGGCCCCCGCCGGATCCGGCGGGGGCCTTCGTGCAGGTCACGGACCTGACGTGCTCGTGGGCAGGGGCGGGGTCGAACCGCCGACCTTCCACTTTTCAGGCGGACGCTCGTACCGACTGAGCTACCTGCCCGAGCGAGCAGCACCCTACCCGAGGTGCTTAGGATGTGCCCCACCTGGCCCCCATCGTCTAGCGGCCCAGGACCCCGCCCTTTCACGGCGGTAGCACGGGTTCGAATCCCGTTGGGGGTGCCGCGAGAGCGTGGATCGGGACCGGATTGGGAGCAGCCCGCGACCATGGGCTAGAGTTCCGATCGCTTCGCCTGCGGGGCCCTTCCCGGGCGCCCGTCGGAGCACGCAGCACACCTGGCCCCGTAGCGCAGTTGGTTAGCGCGCCGCCCTGTCACGGCGGAGGCCGCGGGTTCGAGTCCCGTCGGGGTCGCCATCACGACAAGCACGGCCAGCAGCGCCCCGGACCCCCTCGGTCCGGGGCTCTCGTGTGCCCGGGCAGGATGACCCCCGTGCCGCTCGACGTCTCACCCGAGGAGTTCGACCGCCTCGTCGACCGCGCTCTCGACGAGATCCCCGAGGAGCTCGCCGCACGGGTGAGCAACCTCGTGGTGCTCGTCGAGGACGTGCCGCCGGCGGACCAGCCGGACGACCTGCTCGGGCTCTACGAGGGGGCCGGGATCGCGGGCGGCACCTTCGACGCCCCGGGTGGCCTGCCGGACCGGGTCTTCATCTTCCGTCGCCCGCTCCTGGCCTGCTGCTCCACGCCCGAGGAGCTCGTCGAGGAGGTGCGGGTCACCGTGGTGCACGAGGTGGCCCACCACTTCGGTGTCGACGAGGACCGGCTCCACGAGCTCGGCTGGGGATGAGCGCTCAGGCCGTCAGGGCGAAGCCCAGCGCGCAGGCGGCCAGGCTGAGCACGATCGTGGCCGCGGCGTACGCCGTCCCCCGTCGGGCCCCCAGGTGGTGGGTCTGCACCGCGAACGAGCTGTACGTCGTGAGCGCGCCGCACAGGCCGGTGCCGAGCAGCGCGGTCGCCGACCCGCCGAGCGCGAGCGCCGAGAAGACGCCGAGCAGCAGCGAGCCGACGACGTTGACCACGCCCGTGCCCCACGGCACCTCCCGGTCGAGCAGGTGACCCGGCGAGGTAGCGCAGGGTCGCGCCGGCGGACCCGCCGAGCGCGACGAGGGCGACGTCGACCAGGGTCGGGCTCACCGGTCGCCCTCGCTCTGCGCGCGGCGCGCTCCCGCGCCGCCCCGGCCCAGCGCGCACCGATCGCGACGGCGACGAGCGCTGCGCCCAGCGTGGTGAGCAGGTACGCCGCCGCCAGGGCGGTCCGACCCTCGGCGAGCAGCGAGCGGGCCTGCTCGGAGGTCGCGGAGAGGGTGGTGAACCCGCCCAGCGCGCCGGTGCCGAGCCCGACGCCGAGCGTCGCGGAGCGGCGTACGACCCCGACCGCCGGGAGCGCGGCCAGCGCGAGGGAGCCAAGGACGTTGATCGCGAACGTCGTCCACGGGAGGCCGGAGCCGTCGGGCACCGCGACGCCCAGCAGGAAGCGGGCGGCGGCCCCGGCCGCGCCACCGAGCGCCACGGCCAGCAGCAGCCGCGGGGCCGGAAGGGTCACCCGGCGATGCTAGGGGGCGATCAGTCGTCGTGCTCGACCGTGGGGTCGGGCGACCAGGCCAGCGGCGACTCGCCGGCGGCCTGTCGGACGAACTCCCCGAGGAACCACCGCTGGAAGCGCTCCAGCTCGGCCGTGCGGGCCAGGGACAGCAGCTGTTCCTCGCGGCAGAAGGCGTCCGCGAGCGTGAGGAGCTCGCCGAAGCGGTCGAGCTGCGAGGCGGCGCGCAGCGACATGGTCACCTGAAGGTCGGTCGTGCCGGGGGCCGAGTGCCCGCCCGCGGAGCCGTCGTCGGGTGGCGGGGCGGTGGAGGGCACGTCGAGTCCCTCGGAGAGGGGCTGGTCGAGGGCGCCGAAGAGCTGGGCGAGGTCGCGGGCCATCGGGTACGACGTCTCGTGGGCCAGGGCGAGCAGGCGGACCTCGCGGCGCAGCTCGCGGTAGTGCCGCTGGAAGGCCAGGTAGGACCGCCACGGCACCCCGAGCAGCCGGAAGGCGCACGCGTCGTCGGCGTCGGCGGTCCTGACCCGCTCGGCCTCGCCGGTCACCACGCCCTCCGGTCCGGCCTCCTCGGAGAAGTCGGTCGCGGGCTCGAACCAGACGATCTTGCCGCCCTCGTCGAGGTCGGCGCCCCAGGCGACCGCGCTGCGCGCGACCAGGCACAGGCCCCGTCCGAAGGTGAGCAGCTCGTCGTCGAGGCAGGACTCCACCACGGTGACCGGTGGCGGCACGGGTGAGGCGTCGCGCACCTGCACCCGCGGGTGCTCGGGGGTGCCGCCGATGGTGATCTCGACCGGTGGGGTGGCGTGCAGCAGCGCGTTGGTGACGAGCTCGGAGACGGCGAGCTCGGCGCACTCGCTCAGGTCGCCCCGCTCGAGGACGGCAAGACGCTCGACCACCCACTGGCGTGCCTCGTGCACGCCTTGGGGAGCTGAGCCCAGGTTGAGGGCGGGGTCGCTGGGAGACACGGTGCTACCTCGGGGGGAGAGGGGAGCATGCGGGGGTGGTGCTCATGGTCACCCGTTCAGGAGGGTCCTGTCCCGGTGGTGGGTAAATTACCTGACAGTAGCCTCGAAGGCGAGGCCTTTCGCGACCATGGTCCCGGGCCGGGGTGAGACCTTGGTCCCAGGTCTTGCGGCCAGGTCGGACGGCCAGGTCGGGCGCGACCCGGCGTACGTCGTGTGAGCGAGTCCATGACGTCGCGGTGTGGCAGCCCGGGTGCGGGAGGAGCAGGATGGAGCCATGACCGTGAGCAGCACCAGCCATGCCGACGCCCTCTCCCGCGAGGACCGGGTGTCCTCCTCCAACCAGGGCGGCCGTCACCGCGTGGTGGTGATCGGCTCCGGCTTCGGGGGCCTCTTCGGCACCAAGGCGCTCAAGCGCAGCGACGTCGACGTCACGATGATCGCGAAGACCAGCCACCACCTGTTCCAGCCGCTGCTCTACCAGGTGGCGACGGGGATCCTCTCCGAGGGCGAGATCGCGCCGCCGACCCGCGAGATCCTCTCCCACCAGGACAACGCGCGCGTGCTGCTCGGCGAGGTGAACGCCGTCGACCTCGAGGCCCGCACGGTGACCCACCACATCCTGGGCCGCGAGACGGTCACGCCGTACGACTCCCTGCTCGTCGCGGCCGGGGCCGGTCAGTCGTACTTCGGCAACGACCAGTTCGCCGAGCACGCGCCGGGGATGAAGAGCATCGACGACGCGCTCGAGCTGCGCGGCCGGATCTTCGGTGCGTTCGAGATGGCCGAGGTGGCCGCGGCCAAGGGCGAGGACGTCGAGCACTTCCTGACCTTCGTCGTCGTGGGCGCTGGTCCGACCGGCGTCGAGATGGCCGGGCAGATCGCCGAGCTCGCCCACCGGACGCTGCGCCGTGACTTCCACTCGATCAACACCCGCGAGGCGCGCGTCGTGCTCATCGACGCAGCACCCCAGGTGCTGCCGCCCTTCGGTGCGAAGCTCGGCGAGAAGACCAGGTCCGAGCTCGAGAAGCTCGGCGTGGAGGTGCGCCTCGGGGCGATGGTCACCGACGTCGACGAGCGCGGCCTGCTGATGGCCTTCAAGGACGGCAGCACCGAGCGGATCGAGTCCTCGGCGAAGATCTGGGCGGCCGGGGTCCAGGCCAGCCCGCTCGGCCAGACCCTCGCCGAGCAGAGCGGCGCGCCGCTCGACCGCGCCGGCCGGATCGGCGTCAACCCCGACCTCACCCTGCCCGGCCACCCCGAGGTCTTCGTCGTCGGCGACATGATCGCCCTCGACAACCTGCCCGGGGTGGCGCAGGTGGCGATCCAGGGCGCCAAGTACGCCGCGAAGGAGATCGACGGTCGGGTCCGGAACAAGCCCGCCCAGAAGCCGTTCCACTACTTCGACAAGGGCTCGATGGCCACCATCAGCCGGTTCCGCGCGGTGGCGCTGGTCGGCAACATCCGGCTCAGCGGGTTCATCGCCTGGCTGATGTGGCTGGCCGTGCACATCGTCTACCTCACCGGCTTCAAGAACCGGATCACCGCGGTCATGCACTGGTCGGTCTCGTTCCTGGGCCGGGGCCGCTCCGAGCGGGTCTCCACCGAGCAGCAGATCTTCGGGCGCAACGCGCTCTCCCAGCTGCAGCGCGGCGCCACCGACCTCGTCTCCGAGCCCGGTGCCTACGAGGCCGCGAACGCCCTCATGGCCACCAGCCGCCGGGCCGAGCTCGAGGCCCAGGCCGCCGAGGAGGCCCGCCTCACCGACGCCGGCGAGCGCGGGATGGCCAACGCCGACCGCTGACCGCCGAGGTGCCAGCAATTGCGGGCCGAGGTGCCAACTTTTGCGGGCCGAGGTGTCGATCCATTGTCGGTCGAGGGGCTGGTCCCGGTCAGCGCCGACGGTCGAGAAAGGCGGTCATCGCCTCCTTGGCCTCCTCGGAGCCGAACAGCCGGGCGCTGAGGCGGGCGAGATCCTCGCCGCGGTCCTCGATCCGGTCGAGCAGGTCACGGGCCAGCAGCTTCTTGGTCTCGCGCAGCCCTTGGGGCGAGCCGGTGGCCAGGGCCGCGCAGGTCTGAGCGACGGCGGCGTCGAGTTCGTCGGCCGGGACGGCGTACGTCACCAGGCCCCACGCCGCGGCCTGGGCGGCGTCGAACTTCTCCCCGCTCAGGCACGCCCACGCCGCGGCCCGGCTGGTCATGCGCGGGAGCACGCTCAACGAGATCGCCAGGGGCGCGAGACCGAGCTTGACCTCGGTCAACGCGAACGTCGCCGACTCGGCGCAGATCGCCACGTCGGCCGCGGCCACGATGCCGATCCCGCCCGCGCGGACAGGCCCCTGGACACGGGCCACCACCGGCTTGGCGTGGGCGAGGATCCGGCGCTGGATCTCCACGATCGTGCCCGCACCCTGCTCCATCCCCGTCGTCGAGGCCTCCGAGAGATCGGCCCCGGAGCAGAACACCGTGCCGGTCGCGGCCACGACCACGACCCGTACGTCCTCGTCCGCCTCCGTCGCGTCGAGGAGCCCGAGGAGCTGCTCGACGAGGCGCCGCGAGAGCGCGTTGCGATTGGCGGGCGAGTCGAGGGTGATCGTGGCGACGCCACCGTCGACGTCGAGGTGGACCAGCTCGGGGCCGGCGGTCTCGGTGCTCGTCTGGTCCATGCCGGCATCCTGCCCGATGGCTCGATCCGGTTGAAGCCTGTACGAGGTGCTCGGAGCGTCACCTCGTCTGAGAATTGCTGGCACCTCGGCTCGCGAAGGGTGGAACGTCGGCGAAGGGTGGAACGTCGGCGGTGGGTGGGCCCCGTGGGACTCGAACCCACAACCTAAGGATTAAAAGTCCTCAGCTCTGCCATTGAGCTAGAGGCCCGGGGTCGGGCGGGGGAGCCCGCGACGATCGACCCGGGTCAGCCTAGTGCCGGGTGCAGCGGCTCAGCGCAGGCGGCCGAGGTAGGACGCGGCCCGGCGTACGTCGGTCGTGCGCGCCTCCCAGGTCAGCGCGACCAGGCCGAGCAGCAGCCCCGCGAGCACGAACGGGATCCACTGCGGTCCGCCCGACAGCAGCGGTGCGACCTCGCGCAGCAGCAGGACCGCGCCGGCGAGGCCGCCCACGACCAGGGGCTCGGACCAGCGCAGCCGGGTGCCGGCGAGCACGAGCGCGAGGCAGGCCGCGAGCAGCAGGGCGGCGCGCCAGGAGGTCGGGTCGGTCCAGGCCACCAGCAGCGACGGGGTCACGGCGAGGTAGAGGCCCGGCCCCAGGGCGCGCCGCGTCGAGACGGTGGCGTCGTGGCGTACGCGCCACAGGCCGAAGGCGAGCAGGCCGAGGGCGGCCGGCAGCGTGTAGGCCTCGGGCACGTCGACGCCGGCGTCGACCAGACGCAGCCAGGTCGAGCCCGCGACGAGCGCCGACCCGACCCACCCGGCACGCCGGCGCGAGGGATGGCTGACGGCGTGCGCCGAGACCACGGCACCGCCGACGGCGAGCAGCACCGCGGCCACCAGGTTCGGCGTGCCGGGGTCGGCCGCCTCGACGGCGACGGCCAGGGAGAACAGTGCGGCGACGACCCCGCTGGCCACCGCGGCGCCCTCGAGCACGGGGTCCACGCGACCGGTCCTCGCACCGAGGGCGACCAGCGCGGCCACGAGCACCAGCACGGGCAGCGCCGACCACTCCAGGCCCACCCCGACCAGGTCGGAGGAGACCACCAGCGACAGCGAGCCGGTCACGACCGCCGCCGCGCCGGCCCCTGCCCTGGTCCGCCGCCCCGTCGCGGCGCCCCGTCCGGCGCCGACAGGCCCCGACGGCCCGCGACGTCCGCGACGCCCAGACGGCCGCGGCGACCGCGGTCGCGACCGCGAAGAGGGTCTGGGAGGCCAGCGCCGTGCCCAGGGCGAGCACGAGCAGCCCCGCCCCGAGCCACCCCGTACGCCGGGTCGCGCCGGCGCCGCCGAGGAGCAGCAGCGCCACCAGCACGACGCGGGGCAGGCCGGCCGCGGTCGCGGCGAGCAGTCCGGCGGCGGCGACGGCCCCGATCCCGACCGCGGCCGTCCGACGGTCCGCGACCGCCCGCACGCCCCCGCACACCACGGGCCCGGCGACGTGCAGCAGCGCGACGAAGGCGAGGGTGACCGGGATCGTGGCGATCCACTCGCCGGGCACCACGGGCAGGCGGGTCCACCAGTCCTCGGAGAACGGCACCCGCCCGAGCGCGCCGACGCCGACCGCACCCAGCACGGCGATCGTCACCGCTCCGGCGCCCGCCACCAGCAGCCAGCGCAACGGCTCGCCGAGCGGCCGACCGCGGAGGCCACGGCCACCACGGTCGCCGCCAGCGGCGGTCGGCACCAGGGTCACCAGGGTCGCCAGGCACAGCACCGCGCCACCGGCGACGGCGTAGGACAGGGCGGCATGGTCGGCGAGCAGGAGCCCGACCGACACGGCCGCGGCGCCGCCCGCGAGCGCGGTGACCGCGACCGCGGCGAGGTGGGCCCGGCCGAGGAGCGCCTCACCCCCACGGTGAGGGGCGGAGGGCCGCTCCGAGCAGGCACGCGACCAGGACGAGCAGGGCGGCGCCCAGGGTGGCCACGACACCCGGGTCGACGACGGCGTGCAGCGCCAGCGCGGTCGCGGCGCCGAGAGGCAGCACCGCGACGACTCCCGCGCGCAGGAGGACCGAGCCGGTCGAGCGGCCGGCGAACCCGGCGGAGGCGCCCGCGACGGCGAGCACCACCCACGCGGTCAGCACGCCCGCCCCGACGTGCGCCGACGGCAGGGACAGCAGCAGGGCGAGACCGACCGCGCCGTGGGCGAGCACGGCGCCGAGCAGGGCCGGCACCCGGCGGGCCGCTGCGAGAAGACCCACGCCGGCGGCAAGGAGCACCCAGGCGCCGGCCAGCGCGACGACCGGGGCCCCGAGCAGGGCGGCGTACGCCGTCAGCGGGGCGACGGCGAGAGCTCCCAGCGCGGCGGCCCGCCTCGCGAAGGACCGTGCACCGAGCGGCACGGGGCGGACCGCGAGGCTCGCCAGGACCAGGGCCAGGACGACGGGGGCCAGGACGAGCAGCGTCGTGGACTCCAGCAGCGTCGCATCGATCTCGACCGGCGGGGGGAGTGCGGCGAGGGGCTCGACCGTCCAGGTCGAGGTCCACGAGGCGTACGCCGCGGCGGTGAGCAGCCCGAGCAGCAGCGTGGGCGCGGCCGCGACGACGACACCGATGCCGGTGCCGACGACGAGTGCGGGGTGCCACCGACGCCGCACCGGCGCCAGGGAGCCCACGGGCGTCGCCCGGGCGAGCAGCACCCGCGCCGCCGCGACGGCCACGAGGGCTCCGAGCACCCCGGCCTCGAAGGCCAGCAGCGAGTTGTCCAGGGCCGGGAGGACGAGGACCAGGACCGCGAGGGGCACGGCGAGCGCGGCCGCCGTACGCCGCAGCCCCTCCGCGGCCCGCGGGAGCTGGGCGGTGGCGACCGCGAGCGCGACGGCCGCCGCCAGCGCGAGCACGTCGCCGCCGAACCAGGCCCGCGCGGTCAGCCCACCGCTCTCGATCCCGCGCGAGAGGGCCTCGTCGAGCCCGGCTCCGACCAGCGCGACCCACGTGGTCGCGGCGGCCGTCGCCGTGATCGCCCGGGTCCACCGGGCGGGCACGTACGCCGCCGCGGTCGCGGCCCCGGCCAGGACGACGACGGCGACGGTCAGCGCGACCCGGCCCGCGTCGTGGATCGCGACCGCGGACCAGGTGGCCGCCAGCAGGCCGAGGCCGGTCGCCAGCTGGGTGGCCACCGAGGGCGTCCACGCGCCGGCCGGGACCGTCCGTCGCTGGGCGGTCGCGAGCGCGAGGCCCACGAGGGCGACCGCGGTGCCCGCGAGGCTCAGGCCGAAGAGGCCGGAGCGGCCCGCGCCGAACCAGCCGGCCGAGACCGCCCCGAGCGCGTCGAGACCGGCCAGCCCGGCGGTGATCACGACCAGTGCCTCGCTCCCGGCGCCGAGACCACGGCGCCGCAGCACGTGGCTGCCGACCGCGCAGGCGAGGGTCGCGGCGAGCAGGATCGCGGTCTGCGCCCCGATCCCGATCCGGCTCCAGGTCACCGCCATGAACACCGCGGCCCCGATCAGCAGCGACAGCACGCTCAGGCTGAGCAGGACCCGCGGCACGCTGGCGCCGCGCAGACCGGTCCGGGCGTCGTCACCCACCGGCGCCGGAGCAGGGCCGGGGTACGTCGCCGACCGCGCACCGGACGCGTCGCCTGCCCGGGGGTACGCCGGCGTGGTCGGCGCACCCGCAGGCGTACCCACCTCGGGTAGGGCGGCCTCGGTGGTCCCGGCCCCGTTCTCCCCGGCCCCGTTCTCCCCGGCCGCGACCCCGACCAGCATGGGCGCGTCGTCGACGGGGGCGCGGTGGGCCCGCAGCCACACGAGCTCGCGATCGGCGGCGGAGAGCGCCGCGAACAGCGCGGCGCCGGCCGGCGTGCCGAGCCGGATCCGGCACCGGGGGCACGTCGGGTCACCGGCGCGCAGCGCGCTGTCGCAGTCGGGGCAGCGGGTCGGGTCGGCGTAGCGGCGCACGCTCGGGCTCCTCGTCGTCGGCGGGCGCGCGGGGCGTCGTGCCCCGCGCAGCACCAGCGTGGCGGGCCCCGGGCCCCGGCGTCATGAGCCCACCTACTCAGCCACGCCACGAGGCCACCCCACGACCGAGGGAAATCTCCACAGACCGACCACCCGGGGCGTGGTTTTGTGCGTTGGACTTGGTAATGTCGGCCTCGCAACAGGTGCAAAGTTCCAGCTGGTCTGACGCCAATGGAGTTTGTGATCCAGCGGCGTTTCTGCTTCGTGGTCCCCCCACAGGTCGGAGCGACGTGTCACCGCATCTGAGGCGGGTCGCCGAGGTGGCGGCTCTCGCACCGACGAAAGAGGATTGAGCGCAATGGCTCAAGGCACCGTGAAGTGGTTCAACGCCGAGAAGGGTTTCGGCTTCATCGCGCAGGAGGACGGCGGCGACGACGTGTTCGTGCACTACTCGGCGATCCAGGTCCAGGGCTACAAGTCCCTCGACGAGAACCAGAAGGTCGAGTTCGACGTCACCCAGGGCCCCAAGGGTCCCCAGGCGGAGAACGTTCGTCCGGTCTGACGCACCGATCGCGTCCTCGACGAGGTCCTACCCGATCCGGGTAGGACCTCGTTCGCGTCCGGCCGCACCCGCCGACACACCCTGCGCGCGCTCGCCCGGACGGTGGCGGGGAGCAGATCTCGCGATCGGCTGACCCGGGTACCGTGAGGACGTAGCATGGACGAGGTGTGGATGGCTGCGCCCGAAGATCGACCGGGGGGTGAGACGCGGGTGTACGACCAGTTCGACGTGACCCTCGAGGACGTCGACCTCCTCGGCGAGGTCGAGCTGACGACCAACCTGATCATCGCGGCCAGCGAGGCCGACGAGCACCTCAGTGCGGCCGAGATCGACCAGATCCTCGGCGTCGAGCCCGCCGACCGGGACCCCTTCGCCTGAGCACCCCCGTCGGGCCCTGACCCTGCGAGCCGTGTCACGCCCTGGGTCCTGATACCCCATGGGGGTACTATCGGTGGCATGGACGAGCACCCGGAGGCCGTCACCCACGGCTACCTCCACGACAAGGACGCCTACCTCAAGCGGCTGCGCCGCATCGAGGGTCAGGCCCGGGGTCTGCAGCGCATGGTCGAGGAGGAGAAGTACTGCATCGACGTGCTGACCCAGGTCGCCGCGATGACCAGCGCCCTCCAGTCGTTCTCGCTGGGGCTGCTCTCCGAGCACCTCAACCACTGCGTCGTCGACGCCGCGCGCGTCGGCGACGACGAGGCCCGGGTCAAGGTCGACGAGGCCCTGGCCGCGATCACCCGTCTCGTGAGGTCCTGACCGACCCGGACACCCCACCACCCAGCAAGGAGCAGCACCATGGCCGAGACCAGCACCTGGACCGTCGCCGGGATGACCTGCGAGCACTGCGTCGCGTCGGTCACCGAGGAGCTCGAGGAGCTCGACGGCGTGCAGGACGTCGAGGTCACCCTCGACGGCGGGCGCGTCGTGGTGACCAGCGAGTCCCCGCTCGAGCGGGAACGCGTCGAGGCGGCCGTGACCGAGGCCGGCTACGCGCTGGCCTGAGGCCGCTGCCATGACGCACACCGAGACCCAGACCAGTGCGACCCAGACCAGGCCGACCGGTACGACGGCCGCCGCGGTCGCCGTCGAGCTGAGCGAGGTCGAGCTCGCCGTCAGCGGCATGACCTGCGCGTCCTGCGCCCACCGCATCGAACGCAAGCTCAACCGGCTCGAGGGCGTGCGGGCGAGCGTCAACTACGCCACGGAGAAGGCCACGGTGGCCCACCCGGCCACCGTCACGACCGACGACCTGCTCGCCACGGTCGAGGCCGCCGGGTACGCCGCCACGGCGCCACGGCGCCCCGACGACCCCGACGACCCCGACGACCCCGACACCCGCGACGCCGGGGACCCCGACGCGGTCGCCGAGGCCGCCCTGGCCGCGCTGCGGCGGCGCCTGGTCGTCGCCTCGGTGCTCGCGCTGCCGGTGGTCGCGCTCGCGATGGTGCCGCCCTGGCAGTTCACCGGCTGGCAGTGGGTCTCCCTGGTCCTCGCGACGCCGGTCGTCACCTGGGCCGCGTGGCCCTTCCACCGCGCCGCCGCGCTCAACCTGCGCCACGGCGCGAGCACGATGGACACGCTGGTCTCGGTCGGGGTGGGCGCGGCCTACCTCTGGTCGCTGGTCGCGCTGACCGTCGGCGACGCCGGTCGGCTCGGGATGCGCCACGGGTTCGACCTGACCGTGCGTCGCTCGGGCGGGCTCGACACCGTCTACCTCGAGACCGCTGCCGCCGTCACCGCCTTCCTGCTGGCCGGGCGCTACGTCGAGAAGCGCTCGAAGCGTCGCGCCGGTGCTGCGCTGCGGGCCCTGCTCGACCTGGGGGCCAAGGACGTCGCCGTCCTGCGGGCCGACGCGGACGGTCCCGAGCGCGAGGACCGCGTCCCCGTCGCCGAGCTCGGCGTCGGCGACCGCTTCGTGGTCCGGCCGGGGGAGAAGGTCGCCGCGGACGGCGAGGTCGAGTCCGGGCGCTCGGCCCTCGACGCCTCGCTGGTCACCGGCGAGCCGGTGCCGGTCGAGGTCGGCCCCGGCGACGCGGTCACCGGCGGCACGCTCAACACCAGCGGTCGCCTCGTCGTGCGCGCCACCCGGGTCGGCTCCGAGACCCAGCTGGCGCGGATGGCGCGGATGGTCGAGCAGGCGCAGAGCGGCAAGGCCCAGGCCCAGCGCCTGGCCGACCGCGTCTCGGCGTACTTCGTGCCGGCCGTCATCGTGGCCTCGTTGCTCACCCTGGCCGCGTGGCTGCTGCTCGGCGGGGGGCCGACCGCAGCCTTCACCGCCGCGGTCGCCGTGCTGATCATCGCCTGCCCGTGCGCGCTGGGCCTGGCCACGCCGACCGCGCTCCTGGTGGGCACCGGCCGCGGCGCCCAGCTCGGCATCCTCATCCGGGGCCCGGAGGTGCTCGAGTCGACCCGCCGCGTCGACACCGTCGTGCTGGACAAGACCGGCACGGTGACGACCGGTGCGATGGCCCTGGTCGCGGTGCACGCGAGCGCGGGGGAGTCCGCCGACGACGTACGCCGGGTCGCGGCGGGCCTCGAGTCGGCCTCCGAGCACCCGATCGCGCGAGCCGTCGCCGCCGCGTGGCCCGACCCGAGCACACCGGGCGACTTCACCAGCCTCGAGGGCCTCGGCGTCGCCGGCACCGTCGAGGGCCACGACGCGCTCGTCGGTCGCCCCACGCTGCTGGCCGAGCGCGGCATCGTGCTGCCGGACGATCTCGTGGTCCTCGTCGACGAGGCGGAGGCCGCCGGACGCACCGCGGTCGCGGTCGCCTGGGACGGCGCCGCCCGTGGCGTCGTCGTCGTCTCCGACACCGTCAAGGAGGGCGCCGCGGAGGCCGTACGCCGCCTGCGCGGGCTCGGGCTGCGTCCGCTGCTGCTGACCGGCGACAACGAGCGCGCCGCCCGCGCCGTGGCCGAGGAGGTCGCGATCACCGACCCCGACGACGTCATCGCCGGGGTGCTGCCGGCCGACAAGGTCGCCGTCGTGCGCCGCCTGCAGGAGCAGGGCCGGGTCGTGGCCATGGTCGGCGACGGGGTCAACGACGCCGCCGCGCTCGCGCAGTCCGACCTCGGGATCGCGATGGGCACCGGCGCCGACGCCGCGATCGAGGCCGGTGACCTGACCCTGGTGCGGGGCGACCTGCGGGTCGCGGCGGATGCCGTACGGCTCTCGCGGCGCACCCTGGCCACGATCAAGGGCAACCTGTTCTGGGCCTTCGCCTACAACGTCGCCGCCCTGCCCCTCGCCGCGGCCGGCCTGCTCGACCCGATGGTCGCGGGTCTGGCCATGGCCCTGTCGTCGGTCTTCGTCGTGACCAACAGCCTGCGCCTGCGCCGCTTCTCCTGAGCCCGCCGGCCCGGCCGGCGCGCAGCAGGTCTCAGCAGGTCGCGAACAGGACCGGCCCGCTGGTCAGGTCGGAGACGACCGCGGCGCGAGGCGCCGGGGTGACCTCGAGGGTCACGACCCGACCGGTCGCGCTGGCCCGGTCCAGGCGGAAGCGGTCGCGGAAGGTGCCGCCCTGTCCGGGCGCCGGCCCGGAGGCGAGGGCCGCCCGCGAGTCGGCGTTGCGGCGCGCCTGGTCCCCCGTCTCGAGGGCCATCGCGATCGTGACCGCGCCGCCGGGCTGCTGGCCCATCGCGAACCCGGTGAGCGGGTTGACCTCCCCCGCCTGCGAGACCAGGGTGCGGGCCTGCGCCTGGTCGGAGCGGTCGGCCGAGGCCATGGCCAGCGTCTCGCAGACCACCGGGCCGTCGTAGACGGCGGCACTGAGCGGCGAGCCCACGGCGCCGACGACGTCGGCGACTCCCGGGTCGGGCTCGACGGGCTCGGCGGTCAGGACGCCGTCGAGGTAGCCGAGCTGGTCGCTCGCCCGGATCAGGTGCGCGTCCTCGTCGAGCGCGACGTAGGACAGCTCGGGCGTCAGGGTGCCGAGGGAGGCCAGCACGTCCGGGCCGCCGTCCCAGACCCCGCCCGCGTCGGCGGGCGGGGTGAACCCGGCGCGCTCGAGGGAGGCCGCGAGGGAGGCGAAGTCGGTCGTCGCGGGCATCTGGAGCGTGATCAGCGCCCCCTGGTCGCCCTGGCTGAAGAGCTCCCACGTGGCGTTGGCCGGCGAGAAGCCGAGCTGGGTCTGGGCGGTGACCGCCGACTCGACCAGCGCGGAGGTCGAGCTCAGGTCGGCGTCGTAGGCACGCCGCAGCAGCCGGCTCACCTCGCTCGACGTCGGCCGCTCGACGTCGGCCCGCTCGACGTCGGATCCGACGAGGCGTCGCCGACCTCGGCCCGGACCCCGGCCCAGTCGGTCCACGAGAACCGGACGGCGTCGCCGGGCGCCATCGCCACGGCCCGCGACAGCGCGCTGCCGTCGTCGCGCACGACGCCGACGACGACGGCCCCGACCACCAGCACGAGCGTGGCCACCACGGCGCCGACGACCAGGGTGCGGCGAGGTCGCCCCCGACGACCGGCCGTGTCCGACACCGGTGTCCTCCCCTGACGAGCCCCTCGGACCGCGTCCGGCCCGGAGGTGTGAGACTAGTCGCATGGCCCTCACGCCACCTCGTCCCGTCCTCGCCGCGGGAGTGGTCGCGTTCCGTCCCGGCAAGCAGGTGCTGCTGGTCCACCGGCCTCGCTACGACGACTGGTCGTTCCCCAAGGGCAAGCTCGACGCGGGCGAGCTGCTGCCCGCCTGCGCGGTGCGCGAGGCGTGGGAGGAGACCGGGCTGCACGTGCGTCTCGGCCCGGCGCTGCCCGCGCAGGACTACCCGATCGCGGGCCGGCGGACCAAGGCGGTGTCCTACTGGACCGCGCGCGTGGTCGGCGACGACGACGTCACGGCGTACACCCCCAACACCGAGGTCGACGAGGTCCGGTGGGTCGACGTCAACAAGGCCTTCTCGCTGCTCACCTACCCCCACGACCGCGAGACCCTCGAGCAGGCCCGCGTCGTGCGCCGCAGCAGCCGGCCCATCATCGTGCTGCGCCACGGGCAGGCCCGCTCCCGCAAGGGCTGGAAGGGCGACGACCGGCTGCGTCCGCTGCTGTCCACCGGCTACCTGCAGTCGCAGCGCCTGGTCCCCCTGCTCTCGGCCTACGCCGTGCAGTGCGTGGTCACCTCCTCCTCGACGCGCTGCGTCGAGACCGTCACGCCGTACGCCGACGTCACGGGCTGGGCGCTGAGCCCCACCACCGACCTGAGCGAGCAGGACGCGAGCCCCCGACGCATCGCCCGGATCCTCCAGGAGGCCCGCGACGCCGCCGAGGAGGGCCGCGGAACGGTCGTGTGCTCGCACCGGCCGGTCCTGCCGCAGGTCTTCGAGGCGCTCGGCGTCGAGGACCCGAAGCTCGCCCCGGGCTCGATGCTGGTGGCCCACCACCGCGGCGGCAGGATCGTCGCGACCGAGGTCCACGACGTCCCCCGCGGCCGCTGAGCGGGGCCCTGTCAAGCGCGCTGCGCCCACGTTCATGTGATGGCCGTCGCAGGGGTGCCCGGCTGTGGCCCAACCGACGGGGGTCGTTCACCCCTCGTTCACCGACGACGCCCGAACGGGCCACCTGGGATCCCTAGCGTCCGGAGCGTCCGAGACACGACATCGCAACACCCCCGACCTTCAGGAGACACCGAAGTGACGATCACTTCCCTGCGCCGCGGCTTCCTGCCCGGCGTCGCCGCCCTCGCCCTTGCCCTCTCGGCGTGCAGCGCCGGCAACGAGTCCTCCAGCTCCTCCAGTGGTGCCGACACCACCGGGGACGAGGCTCAGACCATCTCCGGGCAGTTCACGATCGGCGGCGCCTCCTCGCAGGAGGCCGCGCAGCTGGCGTGGACCACCGGCTTCAACGCCGAGCAGCCCGACGCCACGATCACCTACGAGGCGATCGGCTCCGGCGGCGGCCGCGAGAACTTCATCTCCGGCGCCTACGCGATCGCCGGGTCCGACTCCTACCTCGCCGACGGCGACGGCGCGACCGAGCTGAGCGACGCGACCGAGCGCTGCGGTGGCGACGCCCCCATCGAGGTCCCGAACTACGTCAGCCCCATCGCGATGATCTTCAACGTCGACGGCGTCGACTCCCTCAACCTCGCCCCCGAGACGATCGCCGGGATCTTCTCCGGGCAGATCACCGAGTGGGACGACGAGGCCATCGCCGCGGACAACCCCGACGCGGACCTGCCGAGCGCGGCGATCAACGCGGTGCACCGCCAGGACGAGTCGGGCACGACCGGCAACTTCACCAACTACCTCACCACCGTCGCGCCCGACACCTGGGACGCCGGCGAGGTCGAGACGTGGCCCAAGAACTACGGCGGCACCGGCGCGCAGGGCACCTCCGGGGTCGTCTCCGAGGTCACCGACGGCCAGAACTCGATCGGGTACGCCGACGCCAGCCAGGCCGGCGACCTCGGCACCGCCAGCGTCGGGGTCGGCTCGGAGTTCGTCGAGCCGTCCGCGGAGGCCGCCGCCAAGATCCTGGAGGCCTCGCCCGCGGCCGAGACCGCCGGCGAGAACCAGCTGATCTTCGACCTCGACTACAAGACCGAGGAGGCGGGCACCTACCCGATCGTGCTGACCTCCTACATGCTGGCCTGCGCGACCTACGACAACGCCGAGGACGCGGCGTTCGCCAAGGCCTACATCGCCTACATCCTCTCCGACGCAGGCCAGGAGCAGGGCGCCAGCGAGGCGGGCTCCGCACCGCTCGCCGCCACGGTCCAGGAGCAGGCGACGGCGATCGTCGACCAGATCAGCGGCCCCTGAGAGGGAGCGAAGGACGAGCACCGCAGTAGCGTCAGGGGTCCCGGGTCCGTCATCGGACGGCACCGGGCCCCCCGGCGCGTGCCACAGACACCCCAGCACGACCCCGTACGACCCAGCACGACCCCGTAGGACCCAGCACGACGAGCGAGCAGAAGGAGCCGCACGGTGTCCCAGTCCACGCAGGCCCCGGTCGACCCGGGGCTGGGTGACCAGCAGGTCTCCCGACGCGGCGACGTCGTCTTCGCGGCTCTGGCCAAGGGGGCCGGGCTGTTCATCATGGTGGCCCTGGCCGGGGTCGCGATCTTCCTGCTGCTGCAGAGCATCCCCGCCATCGGTGCGAGCGAGACCAACCTGTACGGCCAGCCCAGCCTGGTCCTCTACATCTGGCCGCTGCTCTTCGGCACCATCCTGGCGGCCCTGCTCGCGCTGCTGATCGCCACGCCGCTGGCCATCGGCGTCGCGCTGGTGATCAGCTTCTACGCCCCGCGCCGCGTCGCCACCCTGCTCGGCTACGTCATCGACCTGCTGGCCGCGGTGCCGAGCGTGGTCTACGGGTTGTGGGGTCGCGAGACCCTCACCGGCTGGGTGTTCCCCATCTACCAGTGGTTGGCCGACCACCTCGGCTGGATCCCCCTGTTCTCGGGTCCGGTGACCACGGGGCGCACGATCCTCACCGCCTCGGTGGTGCTGGCGGTGATGGCGCTGCCGATCATCACCGCGCTGTGCCGCGAGATCTTCGCGCAGACCCCGGTCAGCCACCAGGAGGCCGCGCTGGCGCTCGGGGCGACGCGCTGGGAGATGATCCGCATGGCCGTCTTCCCGTACTCCCGCTCCGGGATCACCTCGGCGGTGATGCTCGGGCTGGGTCGCGCACTCGGTGAGACGATGGCTGTGGCGCTGGTGCTCTCCGCGGCCGGCGTCGTCAGCGTGAACCTGATCTCCTCGCAGAACCCCTCGACCATCGCGGCCAGCATCGCGCTGAACTACGCCAACGCCTCGGGGATCAAGACCAACGTGCTGATCGCGGGTGGCCTCGTGCTGTTCGTCGTCACCTTCGCCGTCAACTTCGCCGGCCGCTGGCTCGCCAACCGCGGACGGATCAAGGGGTGAACCATGGCTGAGCAGACACTCGAGCGCCCGGCCCCGGCCGGGGGCGACCCGCGGGGCGAGGCCGCGCCGCTGACCAAGCCGCAGCTGCCGGGCTGGGCGCCCGTCCTCGCCGCGGTCATCTCCTTCGGCCTCGCCGCCCTGGTCGGGCTGCTGCTCGGCTGGAACGTCGCGGCCGTCGTGGTGGTCGGCTGGGTCCTCGTGGTGATCCTGCTGCCGGCGTGGTCCACGGTGGTCGAGGGCTCGCGCAAGGGCACGGACCGACTGGTCACCACCCTGGTGTGGAGCACCCTCGTGATCGCGATGCTGCCCCTGGTCGCGGTGATGTGGGAGGTGCTCAGCCGGGGCCTGCCGGCGTTCGACGTGCAGTTCTTCACCTACTCCCAGTCGGGGGTCCTCGGCGAGGGTGGCGGGGTCTACCACGCGATCATGGGCACCCTGATCATCACCGCGATCGCGACCGCGATCTCGGTGCCGGTCGGGGTGATGGCCGCGATCTACCTCGTCGAGTACGGCAAGAACAACCGGCTCTCGCGCGTGCTGACCTTCCTGGTCGACGTCATGACCGGCATCCCCTCGATCGTGGCCGGCCTCTTCGCGCTGGCCCTGTTCAGCGCGATCTTCGGGCCCGGGGTCCGGATGGCGATCGGCGGGTCGATCGCCTTGTCGGTGCTGATGATCCCGATCGTGGTGCGCTCGACCGAGGAGATGCTCAAGCTCGTCGACGACGAGCTCCGCGAGGGTGCCTACGCGCTCGGCGTACCCCAGTGGCGCACCATCACCAAGGTGGTCCTGCCCACCGCGCTGGGTGGCATCGTCACCGGGGCCACGCTCGCCGTGGCCCGGGTGGCCGGCGAGACCGCGCCGCTCCTGCTCATCGTCGGCACCTTCCGCGCGACCAACTTCAACCCCTTCGACGGTGCGATGGCCACGCTGCCGGTGCTGATCTTCTCCGAGGCCACCCGCGGCGGCCTCGCGGCGTACGTGCCGTTCCAGCTCGAGCGGGCCTGGGGTGCGGCCCTGGTGCTGATCATCATCGTGATGGCGCTCAATCTGCTCGCGCGGCTCGTCGGCAGTATCTTCGCCCCCAAGACCGGGCGCTGACCGGGTTCTGAAAGGACCAGCCACCATGGCCAAGAGCATCGACATCTCCGACCTCGACATCTACTACGGCGACTTCCTCGCCGTCGAGGGCGTCAACATGACGGTCAAGGCGCGTCAGGTGACCGCCTTCATCGGGCCGTCGGGGTGCGGCAAGTCGACCGTGCTGCGCACCCTGAACCGGATGCACGAGGTCATCCCCGGCGCCCGCGTCGAGGGCAAGGTCGTCGTCGACGGGCAGTCGCTCTACGACCCCTCGGTCGACCCGGTCGCCGTACGCCGCCAGATCGGCATGGTCTTCCAGAAGGCCAACCCGTTCCCGACGATGTCGATCTACGACAACGTCCTGGCCGGCAACAAGCTCAACGCCAAGAAGATGAAGAAGGACGAGGCCGACTCGATCGTCGAGCGCTCGCTCAGGGGCGCCAACCTGTGGACCGAGGTCAAGGACCGCCTCACCAAGCCCGGGATGGGTCTCTCCGGCGGCCAGCAGCAGCGGCTCTGCATCGCCCGCGCGATCGCCGTCGAGCCCCAGGTGCTGCTGATGGACGAGCCGTGCTCGGCGCTCGACCCGATCTCGACCTCGGCCATCGAGGACCTGATCCACGAGCTGAAGAGCGACTACACGATCGTCATCGTCACCCACAACATGCAGCAGGCCGCCCGCGTCTCCGACGAGACCGGGTTCTTCAACCTCAAGGCCACCGGCGAGCCCGGCCACCTCGTGGAGTTCAACGCCACCACCAAGATGTTCTCCAACCCCGACGAGGCCGCCACCGAGGCCTACATCTCGGGTCGCTTCGGCTGACTGTCGCGGCCCATGTCGCGGCCCCCACGGATAGTCCCTGGCGAAACGGTGGCAAATCCGCCGGATTGACGACCACTACGTCAGGGACTACGTCGCCTCAGGCGGCGCGGTAACGCAGGAGGCGCGCCCGGTCCCTCGGACTGAGGCTGCGGCGCGCCTCGACGGTGCTGGTGTCGGTCCACCACGGGGGTTGGTCGACGGTCCAGGGGCGACGCGACTCCGGCACGCTGCTCGTGCGCCGCCTCGCCTCGTACCACCGGCGGCGGAGACGGTGCACGAACGAGTCCCGGCCCTGCGTGTCGCCTGCGAGGGTCGTGACGTACTCGAGTCCGTGGGCGATCAGCCGCTCCTCACGACGTACGTCGAGCAGGCGACGGGGTCCATCGAGGTGATGTGACCCGTCGTACTCGCACACGAGTCCGACGGTCACGTCGACCAGGTCGGGCGTGGCCAGGTGTCGTCCGGAACGGTCGAAGATCGGTGTGTTGCATCGGGGGGTGGGCAGCTCGGCGTCGAGCACCCATGCCAGGCGCATCCGAGTCTCTGCCGGGGACCAGCTGTTCTCCGCGGCGAGGTCGAGCGCCGTGCGATGCCGCGGAACGCCGGTCCACCCGGACTGTCGCTCCACGAAGCCGCGCTGCTCCGCGAGGGACACCAGATCAGCGTGCGCTGCCATGTCGATCCACGTCACCGCTGCTCGGAGGCTGTCTGCGTAGCGCACCTGCCACGACAGAGCAGACCACGCGCTCGTCGTCTCGATGCCACCGGACAGGATCCGATCGGCGTGATCCACCCGCTCCTCGCTCAGCAGGAGACCGGCCTGGCGACGCGCACCGTGGGTGCGGGTGAGCAGGGGCACGTCGCGCAGCCCGCCTCGAGCATCCGTCCCGTCGAGCCACCGGCTGCCGGAGCTCCACCGCAGGGCGGCCCAACCGGTGACGGTGCCGGCGTCGCCCGCGGCGACCGCAGCCTCGAGGATCCTCTGTTCCGCAGACAGGGCGACCGAGCTCGGGACGTACAAGCCTCGGTGGGCCCGCCTCCAGGCCCGGCCGCGCGCCTGGCCACGGGTCGGTCCCGCGACGCCGGCGGGGTCGATGCGTACCGGTCGTACCAGCCCGGCCCGTGCCCGATCATCCATGGACGCATGGTCGCGCCCACGCCTTCGATGTCGCGGCGGTCATCCACAGCCCCGACCGCCAAGCTGCACAGTCCCCGACGTACGGGTCGTCATCCGGGCCGATCCTCGACCGTTTCGCCAGGGACTATCCCGAGGGCAGGCCGATCAGCTACAGCACCTCGACGACGAAGTGGGCCACGTAGTAGCACAGCGCGGCGGCGGTGGCGGCCATCGGGAAGGTCAGCACCCAGCCGGCCAGGATCGAGCGGGCCACGCCCCACCGCACGGCCGAGAAGCGCTTGGTGGCGCCCACGCCCATGACCGCGGAGGTGATGGTGTGGGTGGTCGAGATGGGCGCCTCGAAGACGTACGCCGTGGTGTAGAGCACCGACGCCGCGACGGACTCGGCGGCGAACCCGCGGGCCGGGTCCAGGGCGATGATCCGGCGCCCGAGGGTGCGCATGACCCGCCAGCCGCCGGAGTAGGTGCCCAGGGAGATGGCGGCTGCGGCGGAGAAGATCACCCAGACCGGGAGGTCGTCCCCGGCGCTGACGTAGCCGCCGGCGAGCAGGGCCAGGAAGATGACGCCCATCGTCTTCTGCGCGTCCTGCAGCCCGTGGCCCAGGGCCATCGCGGCGGCCGAGACGGTCTGGGCGAGCCGGAAGCCGCGCTGCGCCCGGTGCGGGTTCGCCCGCCGGAAGAGCCACATGATCGCGAGCATCACGACGAAGCCGACGCCGAAGGCGAAGAACGGCGAGAGCACCATCGGGATGAGCACCTTGTCGATCACCGTGCTCCAGTTCACGCCCACCCCGCCGGCGAGCGCGGCGCCGCCGAGGCCACCGATCAGCGCGTGCGAGGAGGACGACGGGAGGCCGTAGTACCAGGTGATCATGTTCCACGTGATCGCCCCGAGCAGGCCGGCCATCACGATCACCAGGGCGTGCACGGGGTCGCTGGAGAGCATGTCGGCGGGGAAGGTGATGACCTCCGCCACGGTCTGCGCGATCTTCTGGCCCAGGAAGGCGCCGACGAAGTTCATCACCGCCGCCATCGCCAGGGCGACCCGCGGGGTCAGCGCGCGGGTCGAGACCGAGGTGGCGATCGCGTTGGCCGCGTCGTGGAAGCCGTTGGTGTAGTCGAAGGCCAGGGCGACCAGGACGACGGCGATGACGATCCCGAGGACCACCTCAGCCCTCCTTGACGGCGATCTGCTCCACGGTGTTGGCGACCGTCTCGAAGGCGTCGACCGCCGACTCCAACGCCTCGGCGATGTCCTTGAGCTTGAGCAGCTCGACCGCCTTGTACTCGCCCGAGAACAGCAGCGCCATGATCCGCCGGTGGTTCTTGTCGCCGGTGTTCTCCAGCCGGTTGATCTCGATCCAGTAGTCCTCGAGGGACTGCATGGAGCGCAGCCGGGGCATCGCCGCGGTCGTCAGCTCGGCGCACTGCTGGAGCACCTCGACCTGGCTGAGCATCTCGGGGGGCATCACCTTCGGCTGGTAGAGCAGGATCATGTCGACGGCCTCCTCCATCTCGTCCATCACGTCGTCGAGCCCGGAGGCCAGGGCGTAGATGTCCTCGCGGTCGAAGGGCGTCACGAAGGTGCTGTTGACCTTGCGCACGATCGCGTGGGTCGTCTCGTCCGCAGCGTGCTCCGCGGTGCGCATCCGCTCCGCGACCCCCTCGACGTCGGCGGACTCGGCGAGCATCTCGGCGACGAGGGCGACCCCGCCCACCAGGTGGTCGGCGGCCTCGACGAAGAGGTCGTAGAACTCCGTGTTGACCGGACGAAGACGCAGACCCACGGTGAGCTCCTGACGACGGGGTGGCAAACGCCGAACAGCGTAGGGGTCGGGGTCCGGCACGGCTAACCCAGCACGTCGACTGGTCTCCCACGCGGTGTCGTACGGGGGTGTCGTACGGGTGCCCGTCCGGGGTTCAGGCGCGGCGTCGGCGCTGGCGCTCGATCAGGCGCTCGTGCAGGTGCACCGAGCCGCCGTTCGGCGTCCACGTGCCGTCCGGCTCGAGCTCCCAGGCGAAGGTGTCGTCGTCGAAGGCGAGGTCGAGCAGGCCCACGATGGCCGCGTTCGACTCCTCGCCGGGCAGGCGCACGAGGACCTCGACGCGACGGTCGAGGTTGCGGTGCATCATGTCGGCCGAGCCGATCCAGGCGTCGGGGTCGCCACCGTTGGCGAACCAGAAGATCCGGCTGTGCTCGAGGAAGCGGCCGAGCACCGAGCGGACCCGGATGTTCTCCGAGAGCTCGGCCAGGCCGGGGCGCAGGGCACAGGTGCCGCGCACCAGCAGCTCGACGCCGACGCCCTCGGCGGAGGCCAGGTAGAGCGCGTCGATGATGGCCTCGTCGACGACGGAGTTGGCCTTCATCCGGATCCCGGCGGGCCGTCCGGCGCGGTGGTGCTCGATCTCGCGGTAGATCGCCTCGACGAGGCCGCTGCGCACCGAGTCGGGGGCGACCAGCAGCTCGTCGTACCTGGCGTTGCGCGACCAGCCGGACAGGTTGTTGAACAGGTGCGCGACGTCCTCGCTGATCGCCTCGTCGGTGGTGATCAGGCCGAGGTCCTCGTACATCCGCGAGGTCTTGGGGTTGTAGTTGCCGGTCCCGATGTGGGTGTAGCGGCGGATGCCGTCGGGCTCGTCGCGCACGACCATCGCGAGCTTGCAGTGGGTCTTGAGCCCGACCAGTCCGTAGACGACGTGGCAGCCGGCCTGCTCGAGCTTGCGCGCCCAGCGGATGTTGGCCTGCTCGTCGAAGCGCGCCTTGATCTCGACGATCACCAGCACCTGCTTGCCGACCTCGGCGGCGTCGATGAGGGCGTCGATGAGCGGGGAGTCGCCCGAGGTGCGGTAGAGCGTCTGCTTGATGGCCAGCACGTGCGGGTCGGCCGCCGCCTGCTCGATGAAGCGCTGCACGCTGGTGGCGAAGGAGTCGTAGGGGTGGTGCAGCAGGACGTCGTGGCGACGTGCGGCCTTGAAGACGTCGACGGGCGCGGCGGACTCGACCTCGGCGAGGAGCGAGTGCGTGGTGGGCACGAACGCGGGGTACTTCAGCTCCTCGTGGGCGAGGTCGGCGATGCCGTGCAGCCCGCGCAGGTCGAGCGGGCCGGGCAGGCCGAAGACCTCGTGCTCGGTGACCTCGAGCTCCTCCATCAGCAGCTCGAGCACGGCCGGGCTGATCGAGGCCTCGACCTCGAGGCGCACGGGGGGTCCGAAACGACGGCGCAGCAGCTCCTTCTCGAGGGCGGCGAGGAGGTTCTCGGCGTCGTCCTCCTCGACCTCGAGGTCCTCGTTGCGGGTGACCCGGAAGGTGTGGGTCTCGAGGACCTCCATGCCGGGGAAGAGCCGCTTGAGGTGCGCGCCGATGACGTCCTCGAGCGGCACGAACCGGGCGTTGCCGAGCGGGATGAAGCGGTCGAAGATCGGCGGGACCTTGACCCGGGCGAAGTGCTGCTTGTCGGCCTTGGGGTTGCGCAGGACCACCGCGATGTTCAGCGAGAGCCCGGAGATGTAGGGGAACGGGTGCGCGGGGTCGACGGCGAGCGGGGTGAGGACCGGGAAGATCCGGTCGCGGAAGAGCCGCTTGCACTCCTTCTGCTCCTCACGGCCCAGGTCGTCCCAGCGGACCAGCTCGACGTCGTGCTCGGCGAGGGCCGGCACGACCTGCTCGGAGAAGCAGCGGGCGTGGCGCTCGCTGAGCTCGCGGGCGACGGTCCAGATCGACTCCAGCACCTCCCGCGGCTGCATCCCGGACGCGGCCTTGACGGCCAGGCCGGCGGCGATGCGGCGCTTGAGGCCGGCCACGCGGACCATGAAGAACTCGTCGAGGTTGCTGGTGAAGATGGCCAGGAACCGGGTGCGCTCCAGCAGGGGCAGGTCGGTGTTCTCGGCCAGCTCGAGGACCCGCTGGTTGAACCGCAGCCAGGACAGCTCACGGTCGAGGAAGCGGGTGCTGTCGGACTGGATGCGCTCGAGCAGCGCGTCGTCGGGCACGTAGCCCTCGTCCTGCACCGCGACGTCGCGCAGCTCGGTCGGCTCGCCGCCGTCGTACTCCTCGACCTCGCCGATCTTCCCTTCGAGGTCCTCGGGGGTGCCGGTCTGGTGCGTCACGTTGTCCAGCGCCATGGGCGGATCATCCCACCCCCAGGTGAACGGCGGGGACCAGCCGCAGATCGACATCCCCGGCCCGCCGGGGAGCTCGTCGCTGCCACACGAGATCTCGGCCGCCAGCGGCAGCCTTGCCCGTCACGCGTGGGGCGAGGTCGTTGCGATCGCATCACTCGCACCATCCGCCTCAGGAATACCCGGCCAGCCGGTGATTGCCGAGCCTGTCGGCCTTTGCAACGGGCGACAGGCTCGGGAAACAGCCGACAAGCAGCGACCCCGACGAGCAGCGACCCCGACGAGCAGCGACCCCCGACGACCAGCGTGAACACCGCGAAGACCGGGAGCAGTCGCCCGTTGAACGCCGCGAGCGCGACCACGAGCAGGCCGACCAGCGAGAAGCTGGCGAGGAGCAGGGGCACGATGCCCGGGTCGCTGCCGTCGGCGGCCAGGGTCGGCTCGGCGACGAGGTCCTGGTCGAGCACGGAGCCGTACGCCGTCCCGTCGCGGTCGGCGGTGGCCTGCGCGGCGTCGCGGGCGGCGTCCTGGGCCATCCCGCGAGCCGACGCGAGCTCACCGGCGAGCTCCTCGGCGACCTGCTCGGCCTCCGTGCAGCGGCGGCGCCACTCGTCGGCTCGGCGGTGAGTCGGACGACCTCGTCGGGAGCGGACTCGTCGGCCGTGCGCTCGATGCCAGCGAGCGGGACGGGTCACTCGAAGGTCAGCGCGCGGTAGACCAGCAGCAGCGTGACCAGCAGGACCAGCGGCAGGACGAGCCAGGTCATCAGCAGGACCCGGCGCCGCTCGCGGGCCGGATCGCTGCGTGAGCCCGAGCCGGGTGAGCGCTTCGTCGTCGCCATCGCGCTGACCCCCGGGTCGTCGGAGAACCCGCTTCGGGGTCCCTGACGTCAGTGTCGCCGCTGGGGAGGCCGACCCGCCAGTCGCTCGGGCCGTCGGGGCGGGTGAGGTCTCTCACTCGCTCCGGCGGTACATCACGTGGGTGTCGACGTCGGCGTGGGTGAACCCGAGCCCGGCGTAGACCGCCACGGCCGGATCGTTGTCGGACTCGACGTAGAGCAGGACCTCCCCGACCCCACCACGGGCCCCACCACCGACCCCACCCCCGCCGGCCCCCCCGGACGTCCCCGCGAGGTGGTGCAGCCCGGCCAGGGTGAGCGTCTTGCCCAGCCCCCGCCCCTGCGCGGCGGGCGCGATGCCGACGACGTAGACCTCGCCGAGGTCGGGGGAGTGGCGCTTGGTCCAGTGGAACCCGAGCAGCTCACCGTCCTCACCGCCACCGCCACCGCCGCCACCGCCACCACCGCCGGCCCGGTCGTGGGCCAGGATCAGCCCGTCCGGGTCGAACCAGTCCTCGCCCATCCGTGCGGCGAGGTCGCCGGCGTCCATGCCGCCCTGCTCGGGGTGGTGGGCGAACGCGGCGGCGTTGACGCGCAGCACGTCGTCGGCGTCCTGAGCACGGGACGGGTCGAAGCCGCGCAGGGTGACCCCGTCGGGCACGCCCAGCGGCGGCAGGGGCTCGGCGTCCGCCCCGACCGGTCGGCGCATCACCCACAGGTCGCGCACGCGCTCGAGGCCGTACGCCGCGGCGAGCCGCTGCGCGGCGGGGTGGTTGCCGTGCGACCACGCGAGCACCTCTCCCGGCTCCGCCAGGCCCTGCTCGACCAGGCGCGTACCGACCCCGGTGCCGCGTGTCCCGGGGTGCACCACGACGTCGAGCTCCGCGCCGCGCCGCAGCGCGAACCCGGTCGTGGCGGGGTCGGCCGGGTCGCCCTCGACCCACAGCTGCGACCCGTCGAGCCCGTGGTGCTTCAGGCGCAGGGTGACGGCCTCGTCGAGGGGGTCGTGGCCGTCGGCGCGCTCCGCGGCCCGGCGTACGGCCTCGACGAGGTCGAGCCGGGCGTCCGACTCAGCGGGCACTGTCCACGGTCTGCTCCGCGGACGCCGCGGCGGGGGACCCCGTCGGCTCGTCCTGGCCACGCTTGGCGGGCAGCACGAAGCGGTAGCCGACGTTGCGCACCGTGCCGATCAGGGTCTCGTGCTCGGGACCGAGCTTGGCGCGCAGTCGACGTACGTGCACGTCGACGGTGCGGGTGCCGCCGAAGTAGTCGTAGCCCCACACCTCCTGGAGCAGCAGCTGGCGGCTGAAGACCCGACCGGGGTGCTGGGCGAGGAACTTCAGCAGCTCGAACTCCTTGAAGGTCAGGTCGAGCGAGCGCTGGCCGACCCGGGCGGTGTACGTCGCGTCGTCGACGACCACCTCACCGGAGCGGATCACGTGCGCCTCGGGGTCGGTGGCGTCGTGCACGGCGCGGAGCCGGCCGATGGCCAGCTTGATGCGGGCCTCGAGCTCGGCGGGGCCGCAGGTGCACAGCACCACGTCGTCCATGCCCCAGTCGTGGGCGACCACCGAGAGCCCACCCTCGGTGGCCACGAGCAGGACGGGCGCGTCGGAGCCGGTCGTGCGGATGAGGCGGCACAGGTCGCGCGCGGAGACGAGGTCCTGGCGGCCGTCGACGAGGAGCAGGTCGGCGTCGGGTGCCTCGAGCAGCGCGCTGCCCTCGGCGGGCAGGATCCGCACCTGGTGGCCCAGCAGCGACAGCGCCGGCATCACCTCGGTGGAAGGCTGCAGTGCGTTGGTCAGCAACAGCAAGGTGCTCATGGAGGTCTCCCCGGTCGGACGAGACCGAAACACGACGGTGGGCTCCGGCACAGGAGGTAACCCGGGGCACAATACCGACACATGACCGAAACCACCCCGCTACCGGCGGGTAGTGAGACCAGCCTCATCACGGTCCGCTACTGGGCCTCGGCGCGCGCCGCCGCCGGGACCGCCTGCGACGAGCTGGCCGTCGCGGGCGAGCTGAGCCTGGCCGCGGTCGTCGCCCGCGCGCTCGACCTGCGCGCCGGTACGCCGTCCGCGGACCGCCTCGAGCGGGTCCTGGGCGTCTGCTCGGTCCTGGTCGGCGAGGACCCGGTCGGCACCCGCGACCCGGCGCAGGTCGTCGTACGCCCCGGTGACTCGGTGGAGTTCCTGCCGCCCTTCGCGGGCGGGTGAGGAGGGGACGGTGAGCCGGGGATGAGGCGGCGGGTGGCAGTCTCGGACCATGTCTGAGAACGAGAACCCAGTCCAGAACGTCACCTTCCCCAGCAACGGCGGCACCGCGCACGGCTACCTCGCGACGCCGGAGTCCGGGACCGGCCCGGGCGTCATCGTCATCCAGGAGTGGTGGGGCCTGACCACCCACATCAAGGACGTCACCGACCGCCTCGCCGCGGCCGGGTACGTCGCGCTGGCCCCCGACCTCTACGGCGGCGCCACCACGCACGACTCCGACGAGGCCGGCGAGCTGATGCAGAAGCTGCCCGTCGAGCAGGCCGCCCGGGACCTCGCCGGCGCGGTCGACTTCCTGCTGGGCCACGACGCCGTCACCGGCGACAAGGTGGGCTCGGTCGGCTTCTGCATGGGCGGCGGCTTCGTGATCACGATGGCCGCGCAGCTCGGCGACAAGATCGGCGTGGCGGTGCCGTTCTACGGCATCGTGCAGGGCGAGCCGGACTACGCGAACCTCACCGCCCGCCTGGTGGGTCACTTCGGCACCAGCGACCAGATGATCCCGACCGAGGACCTGCAGACGCTCGAGGCCACGATCAAGGACCAGGCCCCCGCGGGTGGTCGGGCCACGATCCACACCTACGAGGCCGGTCACGCGTTCTTCAACGACGAGAACCTGCTGGGCACCTACGACCCCGAGGCCGCCGCCCTGGCCTGGCAGCGCACCCTCGACGCGCTCGCCGAGGAGCTCGGCGCCTCCGCCTGACCCGCGGCGGCCGGGGGTGGACCTCCCCGGTCCGGCGGGCCGTACGGCGGGGTCCGCCGCCCCACCCCGCGCGCTGGGGCAGGATCGCGTCGTGAGCGCACGCCCCTTCACCGCCCTGGCCGACGCCCCCGCCCCGGCCGGCCCGCCGTCCGCGCTGGCCGGCCTGGCCGAGGCGCGGGCCGCCGTCCAGGTCCCGCGGCTGCTGCTGGCCTCGCCCTCCCTGCGTCGCGCGCCCCGCGCGCCCGAGCCGGGCCGGGTCGTGATCGACGTACCGGGCTGGCTGGCCTCCGACGTCACCGGGCTGGCGCTGCGGCTGTTCCTGCGCCGGCTCGGCTGGGACGCCCGCGGCTGGGGCTTCGGCACCAACCGGGGCGACCCGATGGCCGATGCCACCCGCCTGCTCGGCCAGGTCGAGCGGGTCGCCACCGAGCACGGGCCGGTCGCCCTGGTCGGCTGGAGCCTCGGCGGGGTGATCGCCCGCGAGGTCGCCCGGCGTCGACCGGACCTGGTCACCCGGGTGATCACCTACGGGACGCCGGTCGTCGGCGGGCCGACGTACACGGTCGGCGCCCGCGTGTACGGCGCCGAGACCTCGGCCCGCGTCGAGGAGCTCAGCGCACGCATCGAGCGCGACGACCCGCTCCGGGTGCCGGTCACGGCCCTGTTCAGCCGCCGTGACGGGATCGTGGCCTGGGAGTCGTGCCTGGACCGGACCTCCGGCGACGTCGAGCACCTCGAGGTCGGCTCCACCCACCTGGGGATGGGCCTGGACCCCGACGTGTGGCGGGTCGTCGCCGACCGGCTCGCCCGCCCGGGCGGGGCCGGGGCCGGGGGCTCGGCCGGGGGCTCAGGGAGGCGTCAGTAGACGAGCGCCTGCACGCCGTCGCCCAGGATCTCCTCGACCCACACCGCGGCGCCGGCGATCCGGGCGCCCCCGACGAGCTGGTCCTGCTCGATGCCGCGCCGCCCGGCGCACTGCGTGCACACCGTCACCGTGCCCGCGGCGAGCACCGCGGCCAGCAGGTCGGCGACCGGCGCGGCGCCCTCGAGGGCGTACGCCGCCTCCCGCCCGGCCACCGCCAGCCACGTCGCCTCCCCGGTCAACCACAGCGAGACCGTCGCCCCGGCGGCGACCGCGGTCGCCGCGACGGTGAGCCCCTGGTTGCTGCGCTCGGCGTCGTCGGCGCCGCAGGTGAGCTTGACGCACAGCGGGCGGCGGCCGGGCACGGGCGGGGTGGTCGACATGGATCGACCCTAGACTCGCGACCGTGCCTTTCGAGATCCCCGACAACCTGCACCCCGACTGCGGCCCGCTGGCCTGGATGCTCGGCACCTGGGCCGGCAACGGACACGGCGACTACCCGACGATCGAGGGCTTCTCGTTCGGCCAGGAGCTGATCTTCACCCACGACGGGCGCCCCTTCTTCCACTACCTCGCGCGCAGCTGGATCGTCGACGAGGACGGCGAGAAGGTCCGCGACGCCGCGCTGGAGACCGGCTTCGTGCGCTGCAGGCCCGAGGGCCGCGTCGAGCTGGTCCTCGCCCACCACACCGGGTTCGTCGAGATCTGGTACGGCACGGCCGCGAACGGCAAGCTCGAGCTCACCACCGACGCCGTCGCGCGCACCGAGACCGCCAAGGAGTACGTCGCCGGCCAGCGCCTCTACGGCAACGTCGAGGGCGACCTGCTCTACGCCTACGACATGGCCGCCATGGGTCAGGGCCTCCAGCCCCACCTGTGGGCGCGCCTGCAGCGGGCCTGAGCAGACCGATGGGCCCGGGATGAGCGAGGACTGGCGCAGCGAGCTGCGGGGGCGCGGCTACCGGCTGACCCCCCAGCGCGAGCTGGTCCTCGACGCGGTCAACACCCTGGGCCACGCCACCCCCGACGAGGTGCACGCGGAGGTACGCCGCCACGCCTCCGCCGTCAACGTCTCCACCGTCTACCGCGCGCTCGAGGTCCTCGAGGAGCTCGGCCTGGTCCGGCACGCGCACCTCTCCGACCGCGCCCCGACGTACCACTCGGTCAGCGGCCACGAGCACGTCCACCTGGTGTGCCGCCGCTGCCAGCGGGTGACCGCGATCGAGGCCTCCGTGGTCGCGCCCCTGGTCGAGCGGCTGCGCCTCGAGCAGGACTTCGTCGCCGACGTGGGCCACCTGACCGTGTTCGGCGAGTGCGCCTCCTGCGCCGACCAGCCCGCCGACCAGCCCCGGTGACGGCCGGCGGTGCGGTTTCCCAAGGGATGCACCTACGTCATCGCTCCCCGGCGTGGATCCACCGAGGGAAGCGAGCAGCTCCCCTCATCCCTTGGGAAACCGCAGGGGAGTCGGCACGCCCGGGTCCTCGCCCCCGTGACGCGGCCCGGTCGTGGAATCAGCCGCGGGTCCGCCGCGTTGGGCCGGCATGAGCCACACGAAGTCCCCGAGCCCGCTGTTGGCGCTGCCCGGCGCCGTGGCCGGCAACGACGTCGACGCGAGCGTCGCCGCCCACTACGGCTCGTTCAACACCGAGCAGCGTCATCTCGAGGCCGGCGAGGGGTTCGTCGACCTCTCGCACCGCGACGTCGTCCGCATCGAGGGACCCGACCGGCTCACCTGGCTGCACGCGCTCACCACCCAGCACCTCGAGGCCCTGCCGCCGGGGGTGACGACCGGGGTGCTGGTCCTCAGCCCGCAGGGACACCTCGAGCACGCGTTCTACGGCAGCGACGACGGCACCGCGTTCACCGCGCACCTCGAGCCCGGGGCGGCGGAGCCGCTCGTCGGGTGGCTGGACCGGATGCGCTTCATGTCGCGCGTCGAGGTCCGTGACGTCACCACCGAGCTGGCCGTGTGCTGGCGCCCGGCCAGGATCGACGACGCGGCGTACTCCGGCTACGAGCTCGTCCCCCGCGACCAGCTGGCGGCGTACGCCGACGCGGCCGGCCCGGCCGCCGGCCTGTGGGCCTTCGAGGCGCTGCGGATCGCCCGCGGCGAGCCCCGGGTCGGGCTGGACACCGATGAGCGGACCATCCCCAACGAGGCCGGTTTCATCGGCCCGGCGGTGCACCTCGACAAGGGGTGCTACCGCGGCCAGGAGACGGTCGCGCGGGTCCACACGCTGGGCCGCCCCCCACGCCGTCTCACGCTGCTGCACCTCGACGGCTCCGAGAACCGTCTGCCCACCCCCGGTGCCCCGCTCGTCGTCGACGGCGACGAGCGCGCCAGGGTGGTCGGGTTCGTCGGCACGTCCGCTCGCCACCACGAGCTCGGCCCGATCGCGCTGGCCATGGTCAAGCGCAACGTGGCGATGGAGTCACCCCTCCTCGCCGACGGCCTGCCCGCAGCCCAGGAGATGATCGTCGATCCCGAGGTGGGCCTGCACGTGCGTCCCCAGGGGTTCCGATGAGCGCCGGGCTGGTCGTCCTGCTGGTCGCGGTCGGGCTCGCCGCCGCCTTCGGCGTCTACCGCGCCGCCACCGACGGTCGTTTCCGCGGGACGCGCGACCTGTCGTCGGGTGCCGGAGCCGACCGTACGGAGGTCGAGGAGCAGGTCCCGGCGAGCGTCTGGGACTCCGTCGCACCGGCCGCCGAGGTCGCGCTCGGTGAGAAGGCGACCCTGGTCCAGTTCTCCTCCGCGTTCTGCGCGCCCTGCCGCGCGACCCGCCGGATCCTGACCGACGTCGCCGGGGTCGTCCCCGGTGTCGTCCACGTCGAGATCGACGCCGAGCACCACCTCGAGCTGGTCCGCGAGCTCGGCATCCTGCGTACCCCGACCACCCTCGTCCTCGACGCCGCCGGCGCCGAGACCACCCGCGCGGTCGGCGCCCCCAAGAAGGAACAGGTCCTCCAGGCCCTCGCCGCCACCTCGGCCTGACCCGCCCGGGACGTGGTCGTCCACAGGCGTGGTCGCGGGGCTCCCCAGGATCGTCGGATCGGGCTAGCCTGCCGGTACGCCGAGGATGGCGCAGGGCTCGGGAGGTCCACTGGTGCGACGACTCGCGATGTACGCCGCCACGCTCGCGCTGGTGCCTGCGCTTGCGGGGTGCGGGGGAGACCCCGAGCCGCAGTTCGAGCCGAGTGAGTCGGCGTCGGCGAGCGCGTCGGCGTCGGCGAGCGCCGAACCGACCGCGAAGCCTCTGTCCCGAGAGGACACCGTGCGTGCGTGGGTCGAAGCAAGAAACGCAGCGCTCGCATCCGGAGACACACGCGAGTCTGATGGAGCTTCGCCAGCTGGAGAACTGCCGCAGGCTGTCGAGCCTTTCATGAACGGTCGATCGACGGACGTATACGACGCTGGCGGCTCGTTCGACACCGACGGATGGACCGTCGAAGCTTGATCTGCGACCGAGAATCTGAAGCAGCGATGTCGCAGGTCGTCGCGAGCCGCTGTCGCAGCGCGGGGACGACGGTGCCAGTCCGCAGGCGCCCAGCCAGTTCGTGTATGAGCGGGGCGATGAGCGAATCGCGCTTCACTGTCAAGAGGGAGGAGGAGGCGATGGCGCGATCGCATTCATCACTGTCTTTGGTCGTGCTTGCTGGTCGCCGTGTCCTTGCTGCTCGGCCTGTCTGCCGCGCCTGCCGCGGCGGACTGCGATCAGGTCGATCACTCGACGGTCGATCGCGTCAGACGGTGACATCAAGTCATCGGAGGCAAGCGTCTGCTCACGGCGACGCGGCCAGCGCCTGCCCAGGCGTCCCAGCCGCCCCGGCCGCACCGGCGGCCGCACCCGCCGCCCCACCCCCCACCGGCACCCCGGCGACGTACACACCTCCTCCGATGGCGACACCGTGGGAGTGCAACGCCGTGCCGATCTCGGTGGGGGTGGCGCCGGATGCCTTGTGCAACCCGCCCGCCGCCGATCCCGCCCCGGTCGCCGTGCCGGCACCGGTTCCGGGAGCACCGGCCCCGCCGCCGGCGCCCGTCGTGACGGTGGGGATGGTGAGCCAGGCCATGCGGCAGGTGGAGCTGCCAGCCTCGCAGCTGGTGGTGCAGCCGCCGAACGGGCGGACCCTGGTGAACTTCGAGACGAACTTCTACACCGAGCGCGGCGACTTCGTGCGCACGGTCAACCTGTTGGGCCAGCAGGTGGACCTGCGGATCTCGGCCGCGGCCTACGTGTGGCGGTTCGGTGACGGCGCCGAGCTGAGCACGGCGAGCGCGGGGGCGCCGTACCCCTCGCTCGACGTCACCCACCGCTACGTGAGCAGGGGCGAGGTGGCGCCGAGCGTGGACACGGTCTACGTCGCGGACTACCGGGTCGGCGGCGGGCCGTGGGCTCCGGTGCCGGGCTCGGTGACCGTGGCGGGACCGGCCGAGGCGCTCGAGGTCGTGACCGCCCGCCCGGTCCTGGTCGGCTGAGCCCACCGAATCCCGCATGATGAGACGCGCGTCCATGATATGAGATCTGGATTGGGCCGCCCAACCCCCTCGACCTAGATTGGAGTCATGTCCACGACCTGGCTGACCAAGCGCCGCGCCGTGGACCACTGCCGGGTCAGCTCCGCGCTCTGTCGTCGCCCCTGAGCGTCGAGGAGATCCCCGCCCTGTCGAGGGCACCTCGGCCCACGTCTGCCCTTCTTCGTCCGGTCAGCCACGCCAGGAGCACCATGTCGTCCCGCATCGATCCCCGCGGCCCCCAGTTCGCAGCCGCCGTCACCAGCGTCGTGCTCGCCGCCGTCCTCGTCACGGCCCCGTCCCCGACCGCCAACGTGCTGCTGGCGGTCCAGACGGTCCTGTTCGCGCTCGGGGTCGGCCTCGGGGTCCAGCGCACGCCCCACGCGTGGGCGTTCAAGCGCTTCGTCCGCCCGCGCCTCGCGCCCCCCGCCGAGACCGAGGACCCCGGCCCGCCGCGCTTCGCCCAGGCGGTCGGGCTCGTCTTCGCCGTCATCGGTCTGCTCGGTCTGCTCAGCGGGGCGACCGTGGTCGGTCTCGTGGCCGTCGGGTTCGCCCTCGCCGCGGCCCTGCTCAACGCGGTCTTCGGCCTGTGCCTGGGCTGCGAGCTCTACCTGACCCTCAAGCGGCTCAGCCCCTCCGCCGGCTGACCCGCCTCTCCCGCCCGTCCCGCAACCCAAGGAGCACCATGTCCCGCGAGAACACCCTCGTCTCGACCCAGTGGGTCGAGGAGCACCTCGACGACCCCAAGGTGGTGCTCGTCGAGGTCGACGAGGACACCTCGTCCTACGACAAGGGCCACATCCAGGGCGCCATCAAGCTCGACTGGACCACGGACCTCCAGGACCAGGTGCGTCGGGACTTCGTCGACCAGCAGCGCTTCTCCGCCCTGCTCTCCGAGCGCGGCGTCGGCAACGACGACACCGTCGTGCTCTACGGCGGCAACAACAACTGGTTCGCCGCCTACGCCTACTGGTACTTCAAGCTCTACGGCCACCGCGACGTCCGGCTGATGGACGGCGGTCGCAAGAAGTGGGAGCTCGACTCCCGCGAGCTCACCGACGAGCTGCCCACCCGTGAGGCCACGACGTACGAGGCCTCGGCCCAGGACTCCTCGATCCGCGCCTTCCGCGACGAGGTCGTCGCGGCCATCGGCACGCAGAACCTCATCGACGTGCGCAGCCCCGACGAGTACGCCGGCCGGCTCCTGGCCCCGGCCCACCTGCCGCAGGAGCAGGCCCAGCGCGCCGGGCACATCCCGACCGCGGCCAGCGTCCCGTGGAGCAAGGCGGCCAACGACGACGGCACCTTCAAGTCCGACGAGGACCTGAAGAAGATCTACTCCGACGCGGGCGTCGACTGGAGCAAGGACACCATCGCCTACTGCCGCATCGGCGAGCGCTCGAGCCACACGTGGTTCGTGTTCAAGGAGCTCCTGGGCCAGGAGAACGTGAAGAACTACGACGGGTCCTGGACCGAGTACGGCTCCCTCGTCGGCGTCCCGGTCGCGCTCGGCGACGACAAGGGTGACGCCTGATGTGCGGCGCGACCCAGGGCGGTCTCTCCCTCGAGGGCGTCAACGTGGCCAAGGAGGCCGTCGTCCAGGGCCAGGTCCTGCGCGCGGGCGAGCCGGTCTCGGGCGCCTACGTCCGTCTGCTCGACCGCACCGGTGAGTTCACCGCCGAGGTGCCGACCTCGGCCAGCGGCCACTTCCGCTTCTTCGCCGGCGACGGCGACTGGACGCTGCGCACCCTGGCGCCGAAGGCCGACCCGGTCGACCGCGCGGTGCGTGCCCAGCGCGGCTCGGTCGCCGAGGTGACCGTCTCGATCTGAGGCTCGAGGCGGGGCCTCGGTCACAGCTGGCGCTCGCCCACCGCCGCCTCACCGCGCAGGAGGCGGACGCCCTCGTCGGTGGCGAACCTCGCCTGCGCGGCTGGACTGGCGATCGAGGATCGCAGCGCCTGCAGCACCGGCGTGATGAACGGGTTCAGCAGGCCCGTCTCGATCATGATCTCCCCCGAGGTCACGGGGATCGAGGTCAGCCGGGTGACCGTCGTCCCGGTCCACGATCCGCCGGCTCCGCAGCTGCTGATCTCGAGCATCGGCGGATGGTCGCGCCGGGTGGCGAGCCTGATCGAGCGGACGTCGGCCCAGGCCATCGAGCACGTCGACGTCGGCCCCTCGACGTAGATCCCCCAGGCACCGACGAGCAGGTAGCCGTGGGTGCGGTGACGCCGGAGCACGAGCGGCAGCAGCACCGTGGAGGCGAGCGCGAGCAGGACCACGACCGCCACCTGCACGGCGTTCATGATCGCGACCAGGGGCAGCAGGGTGTACGACGTGAGCAGCATCGCGGCCCAGGCCAGCTTGCGCCCCCACATCATGGGTCGGTCGTAGTCGACGCGGGTGACCGGCTGGCCGTTGACCACCTCGGAGCGGACCCGATGTCGTTGCGGCGCGGGGTCACGGGGGCGGTGCGTGCGGCCGTCGAGGAAGGCGAGCAGCGTGAAGACCACGGGTGCGGGCAGGAGCATCCACAAGACGCCGCCCCACGTCGTGGCCACCGCGAGCAGCGCGGCCAGCATCGCGACGGTGAACACCTGCATCCATCCGGTCCTCCTGCGCACCCTCGCGACGTACTCCTCCACCGAGTCGGTGAGCTCCAGGTCGTCCCTCATGACCGTGCCCTCGCCCGACTCATCGGGCATCAGCCATCGCGGGCGTGTTGATCGTGCCCTCGAACGGCTCCGGCGCGAGGAGGTCGTCGACGTCGCCCTGCGTGACCGGGCGTTCCTTGCGCCGATCCTGGGAGTCGTAGGCCCGGTCGATCACCCACGACGTGCCGATCCCGCCGGCGAGCCCACCCAGGATCCCGCCGACGACCGTGCCGGGTGGTCCCGCCCAGCTCGTGCCGAGGGCGCCCGCGCCCGCACCGGCCGCGATCGAGCCGAGCAGCCCGCCGCCGTTCGAGGCGACGGCCTGCCCGACAGACTCGCCGTGCTGGAGGTCGTCGTAGGTGCTGTAGGCCACCACGAGGGTGTTCAGTGCACCGAACCCGGCCCGCACCGTGGGCGTGGCCGCCGAGGCCCCCAGGCGCGAGCGACCCTTCGCCGCCTCGACCCCGCGCTCGGCGGCCCGCAGCCTGTCCACCGCGAGGTCGAGGTCCGCAGGGCCCACCCGCAGGTGACCGCCCTCGTCGATGAGCCCACCCAGCAGGCGACCCCAGTGGGTCTTCGAGTGCTCCCAGGCGCGCAGGCCTGACCGCTCCCACGCCCGCACGCCGACGTGGGCGGGCAGCTCGCTCAGCCCGACGAAGACGGTCAGCAGCAGGGTGTGCAGCGCCTCGACCTTGGCGGCCGCGGGCCTGACGGCCTCCACGGCGGCGTCCCAGTCCGCCTCGGCCTCGTCCGCGAGCATCATCGCGCGCTGCCAGGCCCGCTCGGCGGCGTCCTCGACCGGGAGGAACGGCTGACCGGCGACACCCGCCTCCGGGGGGTCGATCAGCGTGCCCCTGACCCGCAGGCCACCGGCCCGGGCCGCGCTGCGGGCCAGCTCCATCAGCCCCTGGGCGGCGCGCAGCCGGCCGGCGAGGACCTCGACGTCGCCGGCGACGCGCTCGGCGACCGCGGACGTGTCGTCGGCGGCGCGGGCCAGGACGCCCAGCTCGGCGACGTACGCCGCCCCGGCGGTCGAGTCCCACGCCGCACCGCTCTCGCCGCGGACCTGCGCGGCGACGTCGGCCAGCGCGCTCGTGCTCGCGGCGACCGTCGACCGGATCCAGGTCGCGCCGGCCTCGATCGACGCCGGGTCGCCGTCGAGGCGGGTGTCGCGCGTCATCGCGACCCGCTCCCGCCCGTCAGCAGGGCCCGGGCGACGGCCTGGTCGGCCGCGGCATAGGCCTCCGCACAGCGGTGAGCGGCCTCGGCCAGCTGCACGGTCGAGGCGGTGAGCCGCGCGCCCGCCTCGCTCAGTCCGGCGAGCACCGTCTCGAGCGCGCCCGTCGCCCGCCCGGCGTCGATCCCGACCGGGGCGTCCGCGCCGGCGGCACCGAACGCCAGGCCGGCGCCGGCGAGCACGGCGGCGGCGCCAGCGAGGCGCACCTGGTCTACCTCGACACCCATCGCGATCCTCCGAGTCGGGCCCGCCGGTACGGCTCCCGCGGGCGTGCGCCCAGCATGCGGCGTACGGCGGTCCGCGCGCTGGCCCCGACCGCTCGCCTGTGGACGACCGGGGACGGCGAGCTGGAGCTCTCCGGCGACGTCGTCGACGCCCTCCCCGTCGGGCTCAGCGCTCGAGCAGCAACGTGACCGGGCCGTCGTTGACGCTCGCGACCTGCATGTCGGCGCCGAAGACGCCCCGCTCCACCCGGGCCCCGAGGGAGACCAGCTCGTCACAGAACCGTTCGTACGCCGGCTCGCTGACCTCGCTCGGCGCGGCCGCCTGCCAGGTCGGTCGGCGGCCCTTGCGCGCGTCGCCGTACAGCGTGAACTGGCTGACGACCAGGACCGGCGCGCTCACGTCGGAGGCGGACTGCTCCTCGCGCAGCACCCGCACGCCCCAGACCTTGCGGGCCAGCCACGCGATCTCGTCGGGGCCGTCGTCGTGGGTGATGCCGACGTAGACCAGCAGGCCGGGCTCGTCGATGGCGCCGACGACCTCGCCGGCGACCGTGACCGAGGCCGACGTCACCCGCTGCACCACTGCTCGCACGAGCCGAGCCTGTCATGGGCGGGTGTCGGAGCGCTGTGCCAGAGTGCGTCCGGTGAGCCACGCCGCCCTGAGCACCGCCCCGCGACCAGACGGGATCCTGATCACCGTGGCCCCCACCGGGGCCGAGACGGCCAAGGCCGACTGCCCGCACCTGCCCACGACGCTCGACGAGCTCGTCCGCGCCGCCCAGGACGCAGAGGCCGCCGGCGCCGCGATGGTCCACGTCCACGTCCGCGACGACGAGCACGCCCCGACGCTGGAGATCGCACGGCTCACCGAGACCGTCCACGCCCTGCGCGAGCAGACCCGCCTGGTGGTGCAGCTCTCCACCGGCGGATCGGTGCACGACCCCCTCGACCAGCGGCTCCGGGTGCTCGAGGCCGGTCCCGACTCGTGCAGCCTGACCCTGGGCACGGTCAACTTCGGCGACGACGTGTTCTCCAACCCCTGGGGGTTCGTCACCGAGCTCTACCAGGCCACGCAGGAGCGTGGCGTGGTGCCGGAGTTCGAGATCTTCGACCTCGGCCAGGTCGCGACGCTGCGCCGGCTGCTCGACCGCTACGGCCTGCCGGCCGGGGGAGCGGTGCACTGCGACTTCGTGATGGGCGTGCCCGGCGGCATGCCCGGCACCGCCCAGGCCCTGGTCGCCGCGCACGCCGCGCTGCCGGGGGAGGTCAGCTCGTGGTCGGCCACCGGCGTCGGGCGTACGGCGGTCCCGGTCGCGCTGACCTCCTTGGCCATGGGCGGCCACCTGCGCGTCGGGATGGAGGACACCCTGACCCTGCGACCGGGGGTCCCGGTCGAGTCCAACGCCCAGCTCGTCGAGCGCGCCGTCCGCCTGGCCGGCGAGGCCGGGCGCACGGCGTACGACCCGGTCGAGGCGCGGGCGCTGCTGCGGATGCCGGCCGTGGCCCCATGAGGGCGCGCGCTCGCCGGAGCGCGCCGAACGGCGGCTGACCTCCGTGCGCGCCGCCGCGGCGCGCACGATCCGGCGTACCTCGCCCTCGTCGCGACCGCCGCCCCATCCGGCAGGTGGCCCACCCGGCCGGGGTGTGGCCGTAGGTTCGGCCCATGAAGGCGATCACCTACACGGCGTACTCCGACGACCCCTCCACCAGCCTGACGCTCAGCGACGTCGACGACCCCAAGGTCGGGCCCGACTCCGTCGCCATCGACGTACGGGCCAGCTCGGTCAACCCCGTCGACTGGAAGATCGCGACCGGAGGGCTCGACGCGATGCTCGACACCTTCTTCCCGGTCGTCCCGGGCTGGGACGTGGCCGGGGTGGTGACCCAGGTCGGTCCGGCGGTCACGGGCCTCGCCGTGGGCGACGAGGTCTTCGGCTACGTCCGGCGCGACTCCGTGCACGCCGGGACGTACGCCGAGAAGGTCGCCGCCCCGCAGCGCTGCGTCACGCACAAGCCGGCCCGTGCCTCCTTCGAGGAGTCCGCCGCCCTGCCGCTGGCCGGGCTCACCGCGCACCAGTGCCTCGAGACGATCGGGGTGCGCGCCGAGGACACGCTCCTCGTGCACGCCGCCGCCGGCGGGGTCGGGTCGCTGGCCTGCCAGCTCGCCGTCGCGCGCGGTGCGCGCGTGATCGGCACCGCCTCGGAGGACAACCACGACTTCGTCCGCTCCCTCGGCGCCGAGGCGGTGGCGTACGGCGACGGGCTGGGCGAGGCCGTGCGCGCGCTCGTGCCCGGCGGGGTCAGCGCCGTGCTCGACACGCAGGGCGGCGACGTCCTCGCCGCCAGCGTCGCGCTGCTCGGCGAGGGCTCGACGGGACGGATCGCGTCGATCGCCGACCCCGCCGTGGCCGAGCACGGCGGCCGCTACGTCTTCGTCCGGCCCAGCGTCGACGGCCTCGCCGAGCTCGCGCGACTCTTCGACGCCGGTGACCTGCGTGTCGAGGTCGCCGAGACGTTCCCGCTGGCCGAGACCGCGGCGGCGTGGGCGCGCAGCATGGAGGGCCACGTGCGCGGCAAGCTGGTCATCACCGTCCCCTGAGGTCACCACGGCCGAGCTCGCCGAAAGTGGAACCTCGGCATGCGGAAAGTGGAACCTCGGCGTGCGGAAGGTGGAACTTCGGCGTGTGAAAGGTGGAACGTCGGCGGTGGTCCAGACCGGTGCGGGGCTCGGGCAGGCTCGGGGTGGGCTCGCCCTTGAGATCGGGTCCCGGCGATCCGAAGACACAGGTGCCCCTGCAGCCGTAGCTCACACCTGCGGCGTCCCCCGGCACCGAGGACCCCCCACCATGCTCACATTCCCCACCCGATCCACCTCCCGCGCCCCGAGCACGCCGGACACCGAGTGCCCCGACGCGGGATGCGCGGGTTTCAGCGCGTCACGACGCAGCGTGCTGCGCGGCCTGGCCGTCGGCGGCGTGACCACCGTGACCGGCTCAGCCGTGACCACCATGGCGGGAGGCTCCGCCTTCGCGGGCGACGCAGCACCCGGTGACGACTCCATCCTGGTGGTCGTCTCGCTGCGCGGCGCCGCCGACGGGCTCTCGATGGTCGTCCCGCACGGGGACCCGGTGTACTACCAGGCGCGGCCCCGCATCGCCGTCCCCGCCGACCAGCTCGTCGGCCGCGACGCGTTCTTCGGGCTGCACCCGGCGATGCAGCCCCTGCTGCCGATGTGGACCGCAGGCGAGCTGGGCGCGATCCACGCGACGGGCCTGCCGGTGGCCAACCGGTCGCACTTCGCGGCCATGGAGGAGCTCGAGGACGCCGACCCCGGCTCCACCCAGCGCACGGGCTGGCTCAACCGCCTGCTGGGGGAGAGCGCGTCGAACAACCCGGTCGAGGGTCTGTGCATCGGCTCCGGGACGTCGCCGACCTCGATGTACGGCGACAACCCGGCCATCTCGTTCGGCAGTCTCGACACCGCGACGCTCGCCGGTGACAACCCCAGCGACCTGCGCCGGTCCCGCCGGGTCAGCCTGGAGCAGATGTGGGCCTCCGACGACTCCCGGATGGGCCGGGCGCTGCGCGGGGCGCTCACGGCGATCGACGACCTCGCCCCCGCCTCACGGGCGGCCAACAACGCGGCCCGCTATCCCAGCTCCGACCTCGGCCGGTCCCTGGCCGACCTCGCCCAGACCCTGCGTGGGGGAGTCGACGCCCGGCTCGTCACGATCGACTCCGGCTCCTGGGACCACCACAACAACATCGGCACGCCCGCCGCCGGTCGCTTCCTGGGCTGCATCGACGACCTGGCGACGTCGCTGGCGGCCTTCTTCGACGACCTCGGCGACGTGCGCCCCCGGGTCACGCTGGTGACCATCAGCGAGTTCGGGCGCCGCGTGGTGGAGAACTCCTCGTGGGGTCTCGACCACGGGTGGGGCAACGCCATGCTCGTCGCGGGCGCCGGCGTCAGCGGCGGGCGCTACTACGGACGCTGGCCCGGGCTGGAGAACGCCCTCGACGCGGACCTGCGGGTCACCACCGACTACCGCAGCGTGCTCGCCGAGATCGTCGCGGCGCGCTTCCCCGGCGCGTCGACCAGCGCGGTGTTCCCGCAGTTCACCCGCGAACGGGTCGGGTTCATGCAAGGCCAGTGAGCCCCGCACCACCACCCGCACGACCGGGACCCCCCGCCCGGAGCGCGACCCGCACCATCCCACCCCGCACCATCCCACCCGGCACGACCTCCCTCATCCCCCATGAGCCCCCCGGAGTCACCGATGTCCCAGCCCCCCACCCCCGTCGTCCCCCCACCGACCGAGCGACCCGCCGTGACCCGGCGCGCGTCGTTCGGTCTCCTCGGCGCTGCCGCCGTCGCCGGGATCGGCGGATCCGTGACCGACCTCGTCGCGCCGGCCGTGGCCGAGGCCCACCCGTCGCGCCTCCACCCACGGCGCCGCCGTCGTCACCACCGCAAGCACCACCACCCGCACGGCAACGGCGGTCAGGGCGACGACGGCGGCGGCAAGGGCGACCCCGACCCCCGCCCGACCCCACCCCGGACCCCACCCCGGACCCCACCCCGGACCCCGACGCCGCGGACTCCCTCGGACTGACCGCCCAGGACCGGGTCGTGGCCAGTCGCTTCTCCTACGGCCTGACCCCGTCGCTCGCGCAGGAGGTGGTCGCGGCGGGCGGGGGCGCCGCGTGGTTCGAGCGCCAGGTCGAGCTCGCCACGCAGGGCGACCCGGCGTACGGCATCGCCGACTGGTTCCCCGAGCTGCACCGCAGCCCGCAGCAGCTGTGGGCCGACCAGCTCAGCGGAGCGATGCCCGGCAGCGAGGTGATGAACGCCATGGCCAGCCGTGAGCTGCTGCGCCGCATCGAGTCGCCGGCCCAGGTCCTCGAGTCGATGGTCGAGTTCTGGACCAACCACCTGCACGTGCGCGCCCAGGGCGACAACTACTTCCAGTGGCGCGTCGACTACGGCGACGTCGTACGCCGCCACGCGCTCGGCCGCTTCGAGGACCTGCTGGCCGAGGCGGCCCTGCACCCGGCGATGCTGCTCTACCTCAACGCCGGCATCTCCACCAAGGAGCACCCCAACGAGAACCTCGGCCGGGAGCTGCTCGAGCTGCACACCCTCGGCGTCGGGGGCTACAGCGAGGACGACGTGAAGAACGCCGCCCGCATCCTCACCGGCTACCGCATCGACATGGGCCGCACCTTCGCGAAGTCCTACGTCCCGGGCGACCACTGGACCGGCCCGGTCCAGGTGGTCGACTTCACCGACCCCAACGCCGCCGCGGACGGGCAGCAGGTCGCGGCTGGTCTGCTCTCCTACCTGGCTCGCCACCCGCTGACGGCCCACCGGGTGGCGCGCAAGCTCGCCACCTGGTTCGTGGCCGACCACCCCTCGGAGGCGCTCGTGGAGCGGCTGGCCCAGGTCTACCTCGACCACGACACCCAGGTCCTGCCCGTGCTGCGTGCCCTCGTCGCGAGCCCCGAGCTGGTGGCCTCGATCGGCGACAAGCTGCGCGACCCCGGTCAGGACGTCGTCGCCACCTACCGGGTCCTCGGTGCCCGGATCGGCCAGCCCGTCGGCGCCCGGTCGGCGGCCGTCGTGATGCGGCAGCAGGCGAACTTCATCGGGATGCAGCCCTACGACTGGACCAGCCCCGACGGCGCACCGCTGCACGGCGAGTCCTGGGCCACGCCGGCCCGGGCGATGGCCTCGACGCGGGTGCACTGGGCGCTGGGCAACGGCTACTCCCCGAACGACGCCGACATCACCTACCGCACGCCGCAGCAGTGGCTGGGCGGGCAGGTCCCGACCACGATGCGCGCGATCGTCACCGAGCTGTCCCGACAGATCCTGGTCAGCGAACCGCCGGCGGGCATGCTGGACACCGCGTGCTTCCTGGCCCGGGCGACCCCCGACGAGCCGATCGGCCCCACCCACCGCGCGCTCGGCTACGTGTGGGGGCAGCTGGTCGCCACGTTCCTGGACCACCCGACCCGCTACCGCCGCTGAGCACCGCCCGCACCGGGTGACTACGATCGCGCAGGCCGACCATCTGAGAACCCGAGGGGGAGCACGGTGCGTGTCCTGCTGATGCACAACCACCACGCCTCGCTGGGCGGCGCGATGGAGGTGCTGGCCGACGAGATGGCCCTGCTCCGCGAAGCCGGGCACGACGTGCGTCAGCTGACCCTGGCTGCGGCCGAGGACCTCGGGCTCTCGGCCGCCCGCGCCGGCCTCAAGGCGGTGTGGAACCTCGAGACCGCCCGCGAGATGGCCTCGGTGCTGCGAGGACTTCCGGCCCGACGTCGTCCACGTCCACACCCCGTTCCCGCTGCTCTCGCCGGCGGTGTTCCGGGTCGCCGCGCGGCACGGCGTACCGGCGGTGACCACGCTGCACAGCTACCGCTACTCCTGCATCGCCGGCACCTGCCACCGCGCGGGCTCGGTCTGCGAGGACTGCGTCGGGAGCACCTTCAAGCTCGCGGGCCTGCGACACCGCTGCTACCACGGCAGCCTGGGCGCCAGCGGCGCCCTGACCGCGAGCCTGCTGCTGCACCGCTCGATCGGCACCTTCTCGCACTCGGTGACCCGGTTCATCGCGCTGACCCCGTTCTCCCAGCGGCTGCTGGTCCGCGACGGCATCCCGGCGGCGCACGTCACCGTCAAGGCCAACAGCGTCGCCGACCCCGGCGGGTCCGTGCCGGCCCGGACCGCTGATCCCTACGTCGCCTTCGCGGGCCGTCTGATCGACGTCAAGGGCATCCGCACGCTCCTCGACGCGTGGCGGGAGGCGCGCCCCGGCCTGCGGCTGCGGATCGCGGGCGACGGCGAGCTGCGCCCGCTGGTGGAGCAACGCTGTGCCGAGGACCCCTCGATCGAGTACGTCGGGTGGTTGCCCGAGGCGGACATGGCGCGGTTCCTCGGTGAGGCGCACAGCGTCGTCGTGCCCTCCGAGTGGTACGAGGGGCAGCCGCTGGTGTGCCTGCGGGCCCTGTCGGTCGGCACCCCCCTGATCGTCTCGGACCTGGAGAACCTCGCCGAGGACGTGCTCACGGACGAGGCCGGCGTCTCCTTCGCGACCGGCGACCCGGCGTCGCTGGCCGCGGTGCTGCGGGACCTGCTCGCCGACCCGGCGGTGTGGAGCGCGCGGGGGACGGCCGCGCGGGCCTCCTACCTGGCGCGGCACACACCGCAGGCGACGGTCGCGACCCTGGAGCGGATCTACGCCGAGGTCGTCGCCGAGACGGCCGCGGGCCGGTCAGCGGGTCGGTCAGCGGGCGGCGGCCAGCCAGGGCGGTAGGGCCTCGACCCGGTCCTCGAGCAGCGCGGCCAGGCGACGCAGGTCGTCGGCGTACAGCGGCGCGAGCTGGGCGCGCGTCGCGGCGTCGACGGAGTCCGCACGCAGCGTCGCCCGGCGCACCAGCTCCCGCATCCGGTAGGAGGTCATCCGCTTGAGCGCGGAGCGGACCCGTTCGTTGCGCGTCGCGGCCCAGATGATCCGGTGGGCCGTCGCCGAGCGCGGGGTGCCGGAGATGTTGACGCGCGGCACCCCCGCCGCCTCGCCCTCCACCGGGGGGGCACCCACGAAGCGCAGCACCTGCGCCACCGTGGCCTCGTAGTCGGCCTGGAGGTCGTCGTAGAACCAGACGCCGACCTGCTCGGGGGGGAACGCGGCGAGGAAGGCGCCGACGGCGTCGGCGTACCTGCTCATCGACTCGTAGTGCCACAGGTGGTGCCAGTTCGCGGCCCGCCGCTGCGCCTCGAGCTCGAAGGCGGTCCGGAACTGCTCCTCGGGCTCGAACCCGCGCGCCCGCATGTACTGGTAGGCGGAGTAGGCCCGGTCGACCGGCTCCCGCAGGATGATCGCGATGCGCATCCCGGGGTTCAGCGCGAGGATCTTCGGGATGGCCCGGTCGTGGTAGTACAGCGTCGACACGGAGCCGTCGCCCCGGCACGGGCTCGTCGTGCCCGCGAACAGGTCCAGGTAGGCGTCCTCGTCGGTCACGGCGACCCGGTTGATCGTCGCGTCGTCACCCGGCGCCTGGAAGGCCACGCGGGTGCCGTGCAGGGCGAAGAACTGCGGCTCCTTCGGGTGCGTCACGAACACCGCGGGGTGGGTGCGCAGCCCCTCGACCAGGCCCGTCGTACCGCTGCGGCCGGCGCCCGCGACCAGGAACGTCGGGCCCAGCGCTCCCGCACCAGTCTCCGGCATGGCTCTCCCCTGATGGTGCTCGACGGACTCGGGTGTGCTCGGACCGGAGCAACCTACCGGTGCCGGGGTGCGAGCTCGACGCTGAGGGGTGGGCCAGACCAATGCACGGTAGAGGCACGGAAACGACTAAACTCGCACACCAGCCCCCGTATCGGGAGCCGCAGGCTCAGACCGGGCACACCGGAGGCAAGGGAGGACACGACGTGCGCATCCTGCATGTCTCCGAGGTCTCCTGGGGCGGGGTGGTGAACCTCGTCCACGAGTTCACCGCGGCGCAGCAGGCCCGGGGCGACGTCGCCATGGTGCTCGCGCCGCACAGGTTCCCGGCACCGTCGGACGTCCCGATCGAGCGGTGGGACCTGGAGCGAGGCGACCCGAGGACCTACCTGCGCGCCCTGCGCCAGCTGCGCGCGACGGTCCAGCAGTTCCGCCCGGACGTGGTGCACCTCCACTCCTTCGTCGCGGGGGTGCTCGGGCGCCTGCCCGGCGCGGTCTGCGGGGTCCCGGTGGTCTACCAGCCGCACGCGTGGTCCTTCGACCTGCGCGAGGAGCGTCTCTTCGGCGCGTCGGTGCGGGCCTGGGAGCGCCTGGCCGGACGCCGCACCCAGGTCCTGGTCACGAACTGCCAGGACGAGATCGACGAGGGCCGCCGCGCCGGGGTCTTCGCGGAGGCGGTCAACATCGGCGTCGCGATCGACCCGTCCCACTTCTATCCGGTCACCGACGACGAGCGCGCCCGGCACCGCGACCAGTGCGGCGTCACCCGGCCGCGGGTGCTCGTCTGCATCGGGCGGTTGGTCCGCCAGAAGGGCCAGGACGAGCTGGTGCGTGCCTGGGAGCGCAGGCCGCTCCCCGACACCGAGCTCGTGCTGGTCGGTCCCGGGGACGTCGAGCCCCTCGCTGCGGCCGCTCCCCGGGAGTGGGGTAGGACCATCCGTGCCGTGGGCGAGCATCCTGACGTGCGCCCGTGGATGTGGGCCGCCGACGCACTCGTGCTGTCCTCGCGCTACGAGACCGTCGCCCTGGTGATCGCGGAGTCGATGGCGTGCGGCCGGCCGGTCGTGGCCACCGCCGTCAACGGGGCCCGCGAGGTCCTGCTCGAGGGGCCGGGTCCCGCCGCCGGCACGGTGGTGGCGCGGGGCGCGATGGACGACCTGCTCGACGCGGCGCTGGCCATGGTGGAGGACCCCGTCGGGTCCGCCGCGATGGCGAACGCCGGATGCGCCCGGGCCGAGGAGCTCTTCGACCCGGTGTCGGTGGCCGAGCGCCTGGCCGGCGCCTACGAGTGGGCTTGCAAGCTCGGGTGACGTCCGCACCCGGCGTCGCCCCCTCGCCGTGCTCCGTTCGAGGCGTGGGTAGGAGCTGAGAACCGGAGTATCCTCGTCCGAGGACCGGTGCTCCGCCGGTCCGACGCAGGGAGAAGTCATGGGCATCGTCGGATCCACACCGCACGCACGCACCTCGATCGCTGTCGCCGCCGCCGGCGTCGTGGCGTCGACCGTGCTGCTCGCCGCCGGGCCGGCGAGCAGCGCTGAGCCGCAACCTGCGGTGGTCGGGACGACGTCGAGCGGTGTCCTGCCCCGCCTGGTCTCCGACAGCAGCGTGTCCCGACCGCACGTGGACGCGCTCGCCGCCATCGGCGACGTGACCTACGCGGGAGGGTCGTTCGCGCGCGTCGAGCAGGGAGACGCCGGGGCGCAGCGGGCCAACCTGATGGCCTTCGACCGCGAGACCGGCGAGCTCTCCGACCAGTTCGCCCCGGCGATCACCGGCGGCCAGGTGTGGGCCCTGACCGCGGACCCCGAGACCGCGTCGGTCTACGTCGGTGGGAGGTTCACCAAGGTCGACGGGCTCGCCCGCGCAGCACTGGTCAAGCTCGACGCCACCACCGGGGCAGTCGACACCGGCTTCTGGCCCCGGTTCCGCGGGGGACAGGTCAACGACCTGGAGCTCGTCGACGTCGGTGGCGTCGAGCACCTGGTCGTCGTCGGCAGCGCGGGCCAGAAGGTCATGTCGCTGGACCCGACCACCGGGCGGAGCGACGGCTGGATCACCTCCTCGGTGACCGAGCAGCTCCCCGGGTCCTGGGGGAGGGTCTCGGGCTACAGCGCGGCGGTCGACCCCAGCTCCACGCACCTCGCCGTGACCGGCAACTTCCTGCGGGTCGACGGTCAGGCCCGCAGCAAGTTCTTCATGCTCGACCTGACGCCCGAGGCGACGTCGCTCTCCCCGTGGTACTACCCCGGGTTCGCCAAGCCCTGCGCCTCGCAGCACCCCCGCAGGATCGCCAACCTGCAGGGGGTGGACTTCTCACCCGACGGCGCCGCGCTCACGGTCACGGCGACCGGGCAGATCCCGAAGGAGAAGACGGACGTCTGGCACCACGCGCTCGGCGACGCGAACCCACCCGACACGACCGTGTGCGACGGCGTCGGACGGTTCGCCCTCGACGACCCCAGCAAGCCCCAGTGGATCAACTACACCGGCGGCGACAGCGTCTGGTCGGTCAACGACACCGGCGTGGCCGTCTACGTGGCCGGCCACTTCAAGTGGCTGGACAACCCCGACGGGTACGCCAGCATCGGCGTCGGCGACAAGGCGTCCGGGGAGCCCGCCGTCAGCCGTCGTGCGCTCGGCGCCATCGACCCGCAGACGGGGCTCGCGCTCGCGTGGCGACCCAGCCTGGGGCAGACCCGTATCGGCGGGAAGGCCTTCCTCGCCGACGCCGGAGGCCTCTGGATCGGCAACGACGCGTCCACCTTGGGTGGTCAGCCGCGGCGCGGGCTCCAGTACGCCGCGCTGCCGATCCCCTGAGCGGTCTCGACCGCGCCTCCGTTGCCCTGCGGCGGGCCTCAGGGCAACGGGGCGAAGCGGATCCCACGCTGGTAGCGACCACCGAAGCGGATCCCGTCCGTGACGAACCAGACGCCTGCCGAGGTGGACAGGATCTGGTAGCCGCCCGACTGCTGGGGCATCACCGGGTTCCACGGCAGGGCTGCGCCGCTCTGCGGGTCGACCGCGCCCCCACCGAGCCGGTCGACGGCACCCTGGGCGGCGTAGTCCTTCCCGTACGGGTTGTCCAGCCACCGGCTGTGGCCCTGCACGTAGACCGCGGCATCGGTGATGGCCACGGACTTCAGGGAGTCACCGCCGGTGTAGTTGATCCAGGTCGGGCGCTGCGGGTCCAGGTTCGCGGTCTCGAAGCGGGAGACCGAGTCGCACAGCTGCAGGCCGCGCTGGCCGTTCTGGTACATGTAGCCGAAGGCCGCGACCGCGAACCAGCTGCTGTCCGGCGCGAAGTCGACGTCCTGGAGGTAGGACTGCGCCACCGTGCGGCTGGAGGTGCAGCTGATCGCGTTCGGCTCGTAGTTCCACGCCGACAGCGTCGAGCCGGTGTCGTGCAGGTCGAGCAGGAACATCCGCGGACGGCTCTGGTCGTCGACCCCGGTGAAGTTGCCCACGGCGGCCAGGTGCTGGCCGTCACCGCTGATGTCGAACTTGAAGACCTGCGAGGAGTCGCTGTTGGGCAGCCGACCCTGGATCGCGTTGCGGATGTAGCCGGTCGGCCTGCCGGTGCTCGGGTCCAGCGACATCAGCTTGCGCTGGAAGGTCCCCGCCGCGACGAGCTGGCCGTCGTGCAGCTCGAGGTCGGTGACCCGGCCCCCCGTGAACGGGGGCTGGAAGGAGGGGTCCAGCGCACCGGTGGCGAGGTCGAGCTTGGCCAGCGTCGGGCGGGACTGACCGTCGACGGTGCGGAACGCGCCGCCGATCCAGACCGACGTGCCGTCCGAGACCGCCGACCACACGAGGTCGTCGACGTCGGGGGCGAAGCCGTCGCTGATGGCGCCGGTGGTGGCGTCGAAGGCGAACACGTTGTGCCGGGTCAGCTCCGCCCCGCGCGAGCCTTCCTCGACGGTCCCGAAGCGACCGCCCACGACCATCTGGTCACCCGCCTCGGCGATGGCGTACGCCACCGGCTTGAGCCGCTCGCCCGGGGTCTCGGTGATGGTCGGCACCCAGCGCACGGCCTGGTCCGTCACCACCCCGGGGTGGTGGTAGTCCGAGCCGTGGGCCGCGCCGGCCAACAGACTGGTGGCCAGCACCGCAGTCCCGGCCAGCGCCGACAGCCTCTTCGAGACCAGCGTCATCATTCCCCCATGCACTAGAGATCTGGATCCCGAGGGTGCCCAGGCTAACAGCCGCCACGGCTCGGACTAGTCCGGCGAGGTCACCCCCGAGCGCGCGGTGCACCCCCGCGCCAGGACTATCATCGGCCCCATCGTGCCGTCTCCTGCTGTGACCCGACGAGGCCTCGCCCTGGGTGCCGTCGGCGCCTTCGGCGCACTGGGATCCGCGACGGCGCTCGGCGCCTGCTCGGTCCTCGGGGAGGGGCGACAGGACCCGTCCGCGGTGCTGCCGCCGATGGGGGGACCGCTCGAGACCCTGCTCGCCGTGCGCGTGTTCCCGACGTACCGGACCTCGGTCTACGGGCGCCACGACGCCGTGCTCGCCCGGCTCGAGGACCTCGGGGTCAAGCGGATCTCGCACAAGATCACCCCCGGCCTGGACGCCGCGACCATCGACTTCACCCGGCGGGCCTTCCGCGAGCTGGGAATCATGTCGTGGTTGACGGTGGGCCAGCCCCGGTCACCGCTCGGTGCGGCCCAGTGGGAGCAGGTGGTCGCCCTGCTGCGCGGCCCGCTGGCCGGCACGGTCGAGCGCTGCTTCGGCTGGAACGAGCCCAACCACGATCGCGGGGGCGGGCCGGTGAGCCCGCGGTGGCCTGAGCTCACCGCGGCACACCAGGAGCAGCTCTGGGCGCGCGTGAGGCCGCTCGGCATCAAGATCGGCACGCCGCAGCTGTGGTCCGGCTCCCTGGACGTCCACGACGCCGACCTGGCGACGCTGGCCCCGCTGATCGAGGGGAGCTTCGATCACATCGGCTGGCACCTGTACCCGCGCGGTGATGTCGGGACCGAGCTGATCGACCGGTTCGAGGCCGTCTACCAGCAGCAGCTGGGCGACTTCCCTGCCGTCTGCACCGAGGCCGGCTTCCTCGACGCGGTCAACTACGAGGGCGGAGCCGCGAACCTCACCGCGGCCGCGAAGGCCGACCTGGTCCCCCAGCTCGTCGACGCCTACTACGCGCGTGGCCTCGGGCTGTCCTACTTCGAGCTGCTCGACGACCCCGACCAGTCCGCCTCCAGCCGGGAGGCCGGTCTGGGGCTCGTCGAGTGCCCGACGACGGATCCGTCGACCTGGGTCGACAAGCCGGCGTTCGCCGCGCTCAAGGAGCGTCTGGCGCGCGCCTGAGCCAGCAGGCTCCGACGGTGGGCCAGGAACCCGGCCGCGATGCCCAGTCCGACCCAGGACACGGGGGGGATCTCACCGCCCCCGGCGGTGAAGAGCCGCACCAGTGGGAGGGCGAACATGATGGTGACGGGCAGCACCCAGGCGGGCTCGCGACCCAGCCTGGCCACCAGGCAGACGAACAGCCCCACGAGCAGGACGGTCACCACCGCGGCGGCCAGGCCCGTGAAGACCCCACCCCGCAACCAGCTGTCGATCACGAAGTTGTGCGAGCTCGCGCTCGCCGTGCTCACCCCCCCGGTGACGGGGTTCGCCCGGAGGTTGGAGAAGGCCAGGCCGAGCAGGTCGTCGCGCGCCTCGTAGGAGCTGGTGTCCTCGGTGAAGCGGACCCACAGCACGGAGAGCAGACCCGTCCTGGCCAGGACCGCGCCGCCGGCGACGGTCAGCAGGGCGCCCGCGACCAGGCCACGGCCGACCCGTCGCACCATGACCGCCCGCGTGATGAGCAGGAGGGGCCAGACCACCAGTGCGATCGCGACCGAGCGCGACAGGGAGATCACGATCAGGACGGCGGCCAGCGTCATCGAGACGACGTAGAGGGACCGGGCGGCCACCGAGGCGAAGGGGCGCAACCCCACGCACGCCGCGGAGACGGTCATCGCGACGAGGAGCGATCCGAACACCTCGTGGCGGAAGTTGCCGTTGGCGGTGGCCTCGTCGAAGCCGAACCCGGAGAAGGCGGCGCGGAACAGCTCCTTCTGCAGGATCTCGGGGTCGGCCGCCGCCACGCTGTCGCTGAGCACCGTGGCGGCGTCGACGTGGTTGACCGCCATCGAGACCGCGAGGGCGGCCACCAGGCTGAGCGAGACGACCAGGGCAGACCAGCGCAGGGTGTCGACCCAGGCCGTCCGCGGATCCAGCAGACCCTGGTGCACCACCGTGGCGACCGCGACGAAGACCCCGAGGTAGAGCACCTGCTGGGCGGGCGGTCGCAGGCCGAGGCCGTGGAAGAGGTTCGTCGAGGCCCAGATGACGCTCAGCGCGGTGTTGGCCGCCACGAAGGCCCAGGTGAGGCCGAGCACCGACGCAGCAGCGCGCAGCGGTGCGAGCACCAGCGAGGCGCCGAGGAAGGCGAACATGACCAGGATGTGCAGCCGCAGTCCGCCGACGACGACGAACCACTGGAGCGGGAGCGTCACCAGCAGCACCCACAGCATCCACTTCACGCGGCAGCCACCTCCTGGGGTCCTCGGCACGACGCGACCGGGTGCGGGTCACGGTCGGTGTCCAGTATGGACGTCCCCGGTGCGCTCACGAGACCGGCTCGGACCTGAGCCGTGACGACCTGAGCCGTGACGACCTGGCTCCACCCGGTGCCGGCCGTGCTCGCGCAACGCCTAGGCTCGCGGTCAGTGCCCGCCGGCCGGGCGCGGTCGTGGTGGCGGGGGGTGGGACGAGGTGTCCGAAGCGCGGGGCGTAGGCCCGGACCTGGTCATCGCGGGCTCGGCCCGCTCCGGCACCTCCTACCTCGCCGCGATGCTGGGTCAGCACCCCCAGGTCGACGCCTGCGCGGTCAAGGAGCCGAACTACTTCAGCCGCGAGCTCCATCGGGGGCCCGACTGGTACGACGGCCTGTTCGGGGCGCGCGAACCCGGACTGCTGCGCCTCGACGGAAGCATGTCCTACACCTTCGCCCACTTCCCCGACGCCCTGACCACGCTCGCCCGGGACGCCCCGGACGCCGTCGTCATCTACGCCGTGCGCCATCCGGTGGCCCGCCTGCTCTCGCACCTGCAGCTGCACCGCGACTACTTCCGCAACGAGCCCGCGCGCACCCTGGGCGAGGCCCTGCGCCGCAACGAGGTCTACGCGGGCGCCAGCGAGTACGACCGGTGGCTCCCGCGTCTGGCGGAGCTCTACGGACCCGAACGCCTGCTCGTGGTCCCGTTCCCGGTGGTCACCGGGCGCCGCGAGGAGCTGGTCGAGGTGCTGTCCACGGCGACGGGCCTCACACCCGGGCCGTTGCTCGATGCTGCCGGTGCAGCCTCCCAGCATCGCAACCAGGTCGTGGAGTTCAGGGGTCGCGGCATCCTCGTGGGTCGCCGCCTCGTCCGTCGGTCGGGGCTCTACCCGTCCGTGCGTCGGGTGCTGGGCGCCGATCGTCTGCGCAAGGTCCGCGACTGGAGCACCAGGCCCGCGGTGACCGAGTCGCTGCCGACCGCGCTGGAGTCCTGCGACGAGGACCAGCGCGAGCGCCTGCGGGACCTCTACGCCGCCGCCCGGGACGAGGTCGCCCGGCACCTGGCGCACCAGGACGCGCGGCGGGGGCTCTCCTGGGCCGACCTCTGGGCCCAGGAGAGCCCGGCACCGGGCGTGCGCGACGTCGACTGGTAGCTCGTCGACGTCGTGATCACAGCGACCGGTAGGCGCTCATCCTCGAGTAGTGGTACGCGAGTCGACGCTCCTGGCGGCGGGCGGGGTCGCGCGGTGCGGGTGTCGCGAGGTGCGACTGCAGCGCGGCGTACGCCGGCTTGGGCTGCCACGTGGCCGGGTCGAGGCTCGGGGTGCGGCACAGCCCGAGGTGGGCCTCCCGGTTGGCCCCGGAGGGGTCCGGGTCGTCGAGGAGCTCGAAGTAGGAGATGCCGTAGCCCCGCTTCACGTACTCGTCGACCAGCTGGGGCACGTAGACCGACTGCTCGGCCTCGGTGATGTTGACGGCTCGTCCCACGTAGCGCGGCGCCGTGAAGTGGCCGGCCTCGGTGCACACGACGGGGAACGTGCCCAGGGCGCGGCGGTAGGTCGCGTCGAAGCGGTCGACGAGCTCGGCCCCCACCCCGCCGCGGGGGTAGAGGTGCCAGCCGATGTGGTCGAACGTGCCGCGCAGCAGGGGGGCCAGCGTGGCCAGGTCGGCGTCGTGCTTGGCGAAGTCGCCCGACCACAGCGGGGGAGTGCCGACCTTGATGCCCAGCGGCGAGACGCGATCCCACAGGGACTGCTGGTGGGCGGCGGTCTGGAGGTGCCAGTCGCGGGGGAGCGCGCCGCCGTTGCGGATGTGGTTGGGCTCGTTCCAGCCGTAGACGCGTTCCACCATCCCGGCCAGCGGGCCGGTGAGCACGCCCACGATCTTGTCCCAGTCAGCGGCGCCGAGCACCTCGTGCGGCTCACCGACGGTCAGCCAGGACTTGATGCCGTGCTCGAGGTAGGCACGGCGGGTGAAGGAGATGACGGCGGCGTTCGACGCGATCTCGGGGGTCAGCTTGTGGCTGATCCGCTTCACACCGAGGTCGGCGAGCTGGGCGAGGACCGCGTCGTGGTGCTGGTAGACCGAGGTGCGGTAGGAGGGGAAGACGCGAACCGCGACCATGGCGGCCATCGGGTTGCGCGCGGTGCTGGCCGTCGTGGTGGTCGGGCGTGCCGGGGTGGACACGGGCCGCCGGCGGAGTCGGGCGCGGTGGCCGGTGCCCGCCGTGGCGGACGCGGCGACCGAGCTGAGGCCGAGCCCGCCGACCACGGCGAGCACCGCTCCACGACGCGAGAGGGACGGGACCTGGTCGGCGGTGGGGACACGGCTGGGGACAGGGGTGAGGACGTTGGTCATGGGGGGGTGACCTTCTGTGTTCCGGGGGGAAGGGGGGAGGGGGAGGGGGGATCAGGCGCCACGCGGGCGTCTGACTTCTCTTATCGGTGGCGCGGATCGCCGACGTGAGCGCGCGCTCGAAGAAGTTCCGGACCGGCGCTCCAGCACCGTCTCGGAGCCGACCTGGAGAGGGCGCGCCGAAGCGCCCCGAGGCGGTTCGCCCTGCTCAGGGCGGTCGTCGGGGGGCCGGCCGTGCGCGACGGCTCGCCGCGTAGGGCCGGTCTAGGCCGGCTTCGTGCGGGCGCGGACTACAGGCGGATCGAGGTCACTTCGTGGTCGACGTCGACGTAGCGGGTGCCCGAGCTGGTCTCGATCTTGACGCGGGAGGCCGCGACCTCGATGCGGCGCTCCTCGACCGGGTCCCAGCAGTCCGTGGCGCGCCTGAGGTGGGCGGTCACGGCCCCGTTGCGCTTGGCGGTCAGCGTCGTGCGCAGGTCGGCGGGTCCGGTGGCCCGGAAGCGGATGCGGGGCGGCGTGAACTGCGGCCCGGGGTCGCGGAGCAAGGTGAGGAGGTCGCGCACCGTGGCCACGATCGGCTTGGCCCGCCACGGCGGCCCGCTCCCCGTGCGCACGGCGAGCAGCCCGAAGTTGGCCTCGGGGTTGTCCTTCGCGCCGGGGTCCGGGTCGTCGAGGAGCTCGAAGAAGGCGGTGCGGCACCGCCGGTCGACGGCTTCGAGGAGCACCGAGGGCCCGTAGGCGGCGGCCACCCACTCGGGGACCGCGCGGTGACCGGAGGTGCTGGCCACGGCGTTGTTGTAGCCGGTCTCGGCGATCCAGATCGGCTTGCGCGGCCAGGCCCGGTGCAGCATCTCGAGCCGCTCGTCCATCAGGTAGTCCGGGAAGTGCCCGCCCGGGTAGCGGTGGATGGCGCCGACGTCCATCGTCTCGAGCAGCCCCCGTCGAGCCAGGTTCCGGTAGTCCGACTCGGTCGCGGTGCTGTCCTGCAGCGTCGGCCCGACCACCTTGACCCGGCGCAGTCGGCGATCGGCCTGGACGGTGTCCCAGATGACGCGCTGCACCCGCAGGGTGTCGGTCTCCCAGTCGCCGGTCACGGGTCCGCGACCACGCTCGTAGTTCGGCTCGTTGAGTCCTTTGACGGACAGGCACACGTCGGCCGCGTGAACGGCGATGTGGCGCAGCGTGTCCTTGATCTCGCGCGCCGGGGTGTTCTTGTCGGCCCCCACGACGACGTGCCAACGCAGGCCCAACCGTCGCGCTTCCCTCACCACGTCCAACGTCTGGGGCAGACCCGGGGCGTAGCTCCCGCGGAACGACGTGACGCCCAGGTCGGCCAGCGAGCGCAGCCACTCCCGGTAGAAGCGGTACCCGGTGTCGAGGAAGTTGGGCTTGGCGTTGACGCTGAGGGAGTTCAGCACCACCTGGGACTGTCGCGGGCGGACCAGGGGGAGCGCAGCCTGCGCTCCGGAGGAGGTGCCCAGGACGCCGACGCCGGAGGCGACGCCGACCAGCAGGCCGCGGCGTGAGGCGGACGGCGTGCGGCTGGCAGGCTCACGGGCCTCGCGACGGTCCTCGGACCACTGATCGATCATCGCTCGACGGTAGCCTGGCCGTGGGCGATCGCCAAGAGCGCGGACGCACGGGCCACCTCGTCTGGGATACGGTCGGCCAGTGGTGGGTACGAGCCGGTGGCGGGCCCGGTCCAGTGGTCGGGAGCAGGGCCGACGCAGGGTGGCCGCGGCGGCCGAGGCCCTGTGGCCCACCTCGGGATCGGCGTCGATGAGCTCACCGGCCAGCGATGCGCCGGGCACGAGCTACGCGATCGTCCCGTCCTTGCGACGGCCGCGCTTCCTGGTGCCGGCCCGTCCCGGCGCGGCCGTGGCGCTACGGCCGTCGAAGGGGGGACTGAGCGGTCTCGGCCTGCAGGCGGTGTCGACGCTGCAGCGGTGGTCGGTCCTGCACCGGTTGTCGCGCAGTCACCTGCACGTCGTCGACGGCCCCGCTGGTGCAGGGATCGACGACGTGCTGACCTCGGTGCTCGGCGACGTCTCGTACCTCGTGGTCCGCCTCGGCCGGCCCCGCGCCCACCGCACCCTGGTGGTGTGGGCCTTCGACTCCCACGACGTGCCGGTCGCGATCGCCAAGGTCGCTCGGGGTGCGCCGTCGCAGGAGGCGCTGGAGACCGAGTTCGCCGCCCTGGCGACGGCGCCGGCCGCCGGCGTGCCCGGGCTGGTCGCGCCGAGCGTGCTGGGCTACGTGCGCTGGCGGGGCAGCGACGTCCTGGTGATCTCCGCCCTGACCGCGCCGGACGCCCGTCCCAGCCACCTGCCCGCGCTGGCGCAGATGCGGGCCCTGGCCGCCTCCGCAGGCGGGCGGGACGAGCCGTTGCACGCCACCGCCTTCGTCTCCCGGCTCACGTCCGGGATCGCCGCCCTGGTCGGCGACGACGACCGCGTCTGGCTCGGCGATGCGCTGGGGCGCATGCTCGCAGACCTCGGCGGCACCGTCGTGCGCACCGGCGCCTCGCACGGGGACTGGGTCTCGTGGAACCAGGTGGTCCTCGGGGACGACGTGCTGCTGTGGGACTGGGAGCACTACTCGACCGCAGCCCTGGCCGGGTTCGACCACGTGCACTTCCTGGCCCAGGAGCAGCGCGACCGCGGGACCGACGCCCGCGCCGAGGACACCTGGATGGTCCGTGCCGATCGCGCTCTGGCCGAGGGGTGGGCGATGTCGGCCGACCAACGGCGCGCGGTGCTCCGCGCCTATCTGCTGGAGGTCAACCTGCGCTTCGTGCGGGACCGTCAGCACGAGGACGGCGCTCCGACGCGGGCCGGGTGGTCGCGGTTGCTGCTGGAGCGGCTGGCCGGCGCACCGGGATCCTGACCGCACAGCTCCGGTCCACTGCTCCGGCCGCGGCCTGCGGGTGTGCCACCATGACGAGACGAGCCCTCGGTCAGCCAGGTCGGTGGCGCCCGCTCGCCGGGAGGATCAGATGAGGCAGCTGGGGCAAGGCATCGGCGGTGTGCGCCGTTCGCCGACCCTGACCAAGGTCCGGGCCCTGGTGCCCGACCCGGTCGTGGGGCAGGTGCGCTCCCTGGTCCGCGCCTACGGGAGCGCTACCGCCGCCAGGCGCCCGTTGCCGGACTACCTGGTGATCGGGGCCAAGAAGGGCGGCACCACCTCGATCGTCAACTGGTTGCTGCAGCACCCGCAGGTGATGGGGATGATTCCCTCCGCCCAGAGCGCCAAGAGCCCGCACTACTTCGACATCAACTTCTGGCGTGGTCGCGACTGGTACCTCTCCCACTTCCCGAGCGCCGCGGCACGGTCACGACGCGCCGGTCGCACCGGGTCGTCGCCGCGCGTCGGTGACGGGTCGCCCTACTACCTGTTCCATCCCTACGCGGCCCAGCGGATCCTCCGCACCACGCCGGACATCGCGATGATCGCCATCGTGCGTGAGCCGGTGTCCCGGGCCTACTCCCACTACTGGGACCGCCGGGCGACGGGGCACGAGACGATGAGCACCTTCGAGGAGGCCGTGGCCGCGGAGCCGGCGCGGCTGGCGACGGCGGAGGCCGCCCTGGAGGACCCGCGCTCCTACAGCTACGACCACGATCACCACTCCTACCTGCAGCGCGGCGTCTACGCCCCCCAGCTGCGCCGCTACTTCGAGCTGTTCCCGCGCGAGCAGCTGCTGGTGCTGACCTTCGAGGAGCTGCGCGACGAACGTGAACGGGTGTGGGCCGCGGTGCAGTCGCACCTGGGGTTGGACGGTCACGACCTGGTCGACGGGCTCGCGGCCTACAACGTGCGCTCCGACTACCCGCCGATCCGGGCCGACACCCGTGACCGCCTGCGCGAGCACTTCGCTGCGCACAACGCGGACCTGCAGCAGCTGCTCGGACGCCCGCTGCCCTGGTGACGGGTGGACCCTGTCGGTCTAGTAGGCCCCGCGCCTGCCGAGGACGGCCCGCACCGTGCGCACCAGGATCGTGAGGTCCTGGATCATCGACCAGTTGTCGACGTAGTAGAGGTCGAGCCGCACCGCTTCCTCCCACGACAGGTCGGAGCGTCCCGAGACCTGCCACAGCCCGGTCATCCCCGGGCGCACGTGGAGACGCCTGAACGTCTCCTCCTCGTAGCGCGCGACCTCGGAGGGCAGCGGGGGCCGGGGCCCCACCAGGCTCATGTCCCCGCGCAGGACGTTGAACAGCTGCGGGAGCTCGTCGAGGGAGAACGGGCGCAACAAGGTGCCGGGTCCGGTGACGCGGGGATCGTCGCGGACCTTGAACAGGCCGACGCCGGCGTACCCCGCGTCGGACTGGAGCTCGGGGAGCCGGTCCTCGGCGTCGACGACCATCGTGCGGAACTTGTAGCACCCGAACTCCCGGCCCCGCCGGCCCGTGCGGGTCTGTCGGAACAGCACCGGGCCACCGTCGTGGAGGCGCACCCACGCCGCGACGCAGACCAGCACGGGGGCCAGCGCCACGATGACGGCCAGCGAGCCGAGGATGTCGAAGACGCGCTTGCCCCAGCGTGATGCCGCGATCCATCGCGGCGCCTCGATGTGCATCAGCGGCAGCCCGCCGACCGGGCGCACGTTGACCCGTTCGGCGGAGATGTCGGACACGCTCGGGGCGATGACGACCTGGACGTCGTCGTGCTCGAGGTCCCACACGACCTTGCGGACGTCGGCTGCCCGCTCGTCTGCGCCACCGGCGAAGAACACGACGTCGACGTCTCCCCCGGAGACCAGGGAGGACGCGTTCTCGGCGTCGCCGAGCACGGGCACGCCCCCGGGCGTCTCGGGCGCGCGGTCGTCTCGCGGCGTCAGGGCGCCCGAGATGTCGTACCCGAGCCAGCGCTCTCGTCGGAGCACGTTGGCCACCTCGTCGATGCGCGACACCGAGCCGATGACGAGCACACGCTGGCGCAAGGCACCGCGACGTCGTGCGGCGTACAGCGCTCGTCGTGCTGCGACCCGCCCGAGCACCAGGGTCGGGGTCCCGATCCCGAAGAGCAGGATGAAGAACCCCCGCGAGAGCTCCTCCTGGGCCAGGTAGCACCCCACCCCCACCACGCTGGCGGCGACCAGCGAGGCGTTGAGGACGCGGCGGTACTCCTCGGTGCCCTGACCGAGCACCCCGATCTGGTAGCAGCCGAAGGCCGTCAGGCACGCGGCCCACCCGAGGACGATCATCGGCGCGACCACGGAGCCGAGGTTCACCTGGACCGATCCCTCGAGCAGCGACAGCCGCTCTCGGCAGAGGACGGCGAGGGCGGTGACCGCGACGAGGAGCATGACGTCGACGAGAGCCACGAGGACGGGGACGTAGTGCGACGCCGTCCGTGGCCTGGAGCGCAGGAGACGGCCGGTCGCGTCGCTCGTGACGGTCATGATGCGGGTAGCCTCCCTGGCTGCAGACCTCCACGGTGCCAGCCTGACGTTGGTTAGTCGATCATGACCGTGCCGTGAGCCCACCGCAAAACGTTGGAACATCAAGGCAAAATCTTCGCCGTCCTCCAGCGTGGGGCGGCCTCCCTGGGTCTAGACCACGAGGCCGCGCTAGCTGCGCCGCGAGGCGCCGTCGGTGCCGTAGTAGCCGCCGGCGAGGTCCCGGGCCCGCACCCGGTTCAGCACGGCGCCCGCCACGCCGGTCCCGGCGATCTGCAGCCGCTCCAGCGACGCCGCGACGTCCGCGGCCTTCGTGCGACCGGGCTCCACGACGAGCAGGACCTGGTCGCAGCGCGCTGCGGTGCCCACGCTCTCCGAGGCGTAGAGCAGGGGGGCGGTGTCGACGATGACGAGGTCGGCCTCGCCGCGCAGGGCCTCCCACACCTCGCTGGTCCGCGACGAGACGAGCGTCGAGAACGGGTCGTCGACCGTGGTGCCCGCGGGCAGCACGCCGAGGGTGTCGTTGACCTCGACGACCGTGGTCGCCGCGTCCGCCTGGTGCCGGAGCACGTCGGAGAGGCCGTGGGCGTCCGCCGCGACCCCGAACAGGGCGGCGACACGTGGGCGGTGCAGGTCGGCGTCGACGAGGAGCACCGTCAGGCCGGTGGCCGCCGCACCGAGGGCGAGGTTGCAGGCGACCGTGGTCTTCCCGGCTCCGGGGTCCGGCGAGGTCACCGCCACCACCGTGGCACGGCGCGTGCCTCGCGCGCCGGTCGCCTCGACCGCGGACGCACCGGTCGTGACGGTGCGATCGGCCCAGAGCCTCACGTTGCCCGCCAGCGACCGGTAGCCCTCGGTGACCATCGGATCAGCGCCGGCGCGCCCCAGCAGGGGCTGCTTCTTGGCTCGGGGGTCGGTGGGGATGCGGCCGAGCACGGGAGCGCCGCCGATCAGACGCGTCAGCTGAGCGTCACCGCGGACGGCGTCGTCGCGGCGGAAGCGCCAGTAGGCGAGCGCGAGCCCGACGATGAACCCGACGGGGAGCCCGAGCAGGACGCCGCGTGCGGGCGCCACCGCCTGCGACTTCGGGGTGACGGCCCGTTGCAGGGGGATCTGGCTCTGCGGGGTCTGCCCCGCGGCCTCGGCCGCTGCCTCGACGTCGCTGAGGTCGCTGTTGACGGCTCGCTGGCGCTGCTGGATCCGGCCGATCTTCTGCTGGGCGCCGATCAGCTCGGCCCCGGTCTGACCGGCGGCGTCCTCGCGCGCCGCGAGGAGCTCCTCGTTGATCCCGGCGAGCTGCTGCTCGAGCTCGTCGCGGGTGGCCGTCTGCTGACGACGCAGCAGCTCCTCCTGGGTCGCGAGGTAGGTCTCCGCGACCGCGTTGGCCACGTTGGCCACCAGGGAACGCTCGGCGAGGGTGACGGCGATCGACAGGGTCGTGGTGTCGGGCACCACCTCGACCGCGAGGGCGTCCTCGAGGTCGCGCGGGGTCAGTGACAGCCCGAGGTCCGCGATGACCGACTGCACGACGCGGTCGGAGGTGACCAGCGCCGACTGGGTGCCGACGTCGACCTCGTCGGCGGGGTCGACGCCCTCGGGGGCGAGCACGATCGCGGTGGCGGTGTAGGTCGTGGCTCCTAGCGGTGCGAGCACCGCGCCGGCGCCGGCGCCGAGCAGGCAGCACAGGGCGACGATCCACCAGTGGCGCCGCAGCACCGCGACGTGGTCACCCACGCGCGTGTAGTCCTGGTCCACCGGTCTCCTTCGGTCGCGGACGAGCGGGTCGAGCGTACGGCACTGCTCCGCGGCGTACCGACCAGCCCGAGGAGCGTCCTCAGCCGCCGAACGTCGCCTGGCAGTCCGACCGCACGGCCCCCGGCGCGTCGGTCAGCACGGCGTCCGCGCCCGCGCGGATGGCCCGCCGCCAGATCGTCCGGTCCTCGGACTTGTCGGCCTGCACGCTGATGCCGACCTGGTGGTAGGCCTCGACGTTCGCCGAGGTCATGTCGACCGGCCTGAGGGTGACGGCGTCGAAGCCCGACTCCGCGAGCTGCTGGGGCTCGAGGGGCGCGCGGCGCGGCTTGCTGACCAGGCCCACGCCCGGGGCGGCCGGGAGGGCCTGGCGAAAGCTGGTGATCCAGGACCGGTCGGTCAGGCCGAGGTCGGACAGGCGGCGCACGATCCGGCGGGGGACGTTGAACGACGCTCCACCCGGCCCGGTGGCCAGCCTGACCTTGGGCTCGAGGTAGGTCGGCACCCCGGGGTGGGCGACCATCCAGTCCAGCAGCGCGTTGAAGGGCACGACCGCGGTCCCGGCCCGGGTGTAGCGCAGCTCGCCGACCTGCGCGCTGCTCATCTCGTCGAGCAGGCCGGAGGTCCCGGTCGCACGCGACGGGTCGCGGTCGTGGAAGACCCAGAGCCGGCCCTCGGCATCGGCCCGGATGTCGGTCTCGACGCTCCAGCCGCCCGACGCGGTCGCGTCGAAGCCGGCCAGCGAGTTCTCGTCGACGTCGTCGGTGTGCACGCCACGGTGGGCGAGCACCTCGAGCTGGTCGCAGGAGGTGGCCTCGGCGGCGGCCGGACCTGCTCCCGCGAGGGCGACCAGGACCACCAGCGGGGCCAGCAGGCAGGTGGTGGCGAGCCTGACGACGAACATCTTCATGGAGCTCTCCCGGGACGAGTGGACGAACCCGCAGACCGTAGGCGATCTGCCGTCGCGGGCCCACATCCCTGGCGTGGTCACCGGTCGTGAGGCTCCGTCCCTCCGTTCACACGGTGCGGCGGAACCGTCGCGCGCTGACCGCCGTGCCGTAGTCGTTCGTCACCCGCACCCGGCTGAGCCGCGGGAGCCTGCCCCGCGGCACGCGGACCATGATCCGGCGCGGGCTGCGTACGTGGTAGGTCGCGGCGCGGTGCCCGAAGCGCACCTGCTGGAGGTAGCGGAAGTTCTTCCCCAGGATGCTCACCCAACGTCCGGCCGCTGCGTGCGACGGCAGTCGCCGGATGACGGGCGCGCGGAAGACGGCACGGCACAGGGCGGTGACTGCCTCGGGAGCGTTGGTCAGCAGTCCGTCGGCCCCGGCCCTGATCGTGCGGCGCCACGCCGGTGACCGGTTGACGTTCTGCGCCTGCACGGCGATCCCCGCGTCGTGGTGGGCATCGACGACGCCGGGGGTGATCCGACCGGCGACGAGGCCGACCGTGTCGTAGCCGTCGACGGCAAGGCTGGCGGGGTCGGGCGTCGTACGGCCCGCCTTCAGCAGCAGGTGCACCTGCGGGTAGTCGGTGCGCAGCAGCGGGGCCTGCTGCGGCGTGTTGTAGTGCGTGAGCCAGCTCTGCTCTGCGACGCCGGCCTCGGTGAGGGTGGCCGCGATCGTCTCCGGGACGTTGATCAGCTCACCGTCGGAGGTGCGCAGGAGCCGCTTCTTGGGCTCGATGTAGGCCTGCGTCCGCGGGTGGGCGCCCAACCAGGGGACGAGGTCGTCGAAGGGCAGGATCGCGGAGCCGGCCTCGGTGTAGCGCAGCTCGGCCACCTGGGCACTGCTGAGCTGGTCCATCCGGGCGTGGACGCCCGTCGCTCGGAAGGGGTCCCGGTCGTGGAAGACCCAGAGCTTGCCGTCGGCGTCCGGCCACACGTCGGTCTCGATCGGGTAGGACGCCGCGCTGGCCCGGTCGAAGGCCTCCAGCGTGTTCTCGTCGACGCCCTCGGGGTGCAGGCCGCGGTGGGCGATCGACTGGAAGGTCGCGCACGGCGAGGTCGACGCGGCGGCGACGGCGGTCGTCGTCGTCGCGGGCAGCACGCCCGCAGCGAGTGCCGTCGCGGCGAGCACCGCGGCGAGCGGCGCGCGGCGACGTGATGAAGATCCGGCTCTCATGCATCCCCCATGATGATCGAGTGCCTCCACTCTAGGAGTGGTCCGCGGTGGGCCGGGGCGGTGGGCTAGCCGTGCTCACGGGCCGTCCGGGGTGATGAGGTCGGCGCAGGTGGCGTCGAAGGCGCTGGGGTGGTCGGTGAGCAGCCCGTCGGCACCGGAACGGATCGTGCGTCTCCAGTCGCGGTTCCGGTCGCTGTTGCGGGCGTGCACGCTCACGCCGACTGCGTGGAAGGCGTCGACGAGGTCGTGGGTGAGGTGCCCGGCGCGGATCGCCACGGTGTCGAACCCCAAGGCCCGCACCGTGCGCGGCGCCGGGTCGGCCCCCTCGACCTTGTGCAGCAGGTGCACCTCCGGGTAGCGCTGCCGCAGGCCGGGCGCCTGGCCGGGATCGTTGAAGTGCGTGATCCAGCTGCGGTCGGCGACCCCGGCCTGGCTGAGCACGGCGGCGATCCGTCGGGGGACGTTGACCGCGCCCCGCCCGGCGACGCTCAGCAGCCGCTTCTTCGGCTCGACGTAGGCGCGGACTCGGTGATGCTCGCCCAGCCAGCGGACGAAGGCGCGCAGGCCGAGGACGGCCGAGCCGGCACCCACGTAGCGCAACCGGGCGACCTCGGCACTGCTCAGCGAGTCGATGTCGGCGTGGCGGCCCGTGGTGCGGGTGAGGTCACGGTCGTGCATCAGCCACAGCCGGCCCTCGGCGTCGGGCCACACGTCGGTCTCGACGGCGTGGCCGGAGCCGGCCGCGCGGTCGAAGGCCGCCAGGGTGTTCTCGTCCACGCCCCGGGGGTGCGTGCCGCGGTGGGCCACCACCTCCAACCGTGCACAGGAGGCCTCCGGCCGCCCGGCGTGCGCGGCGGGGACCTGGACCAGCATCGAGACCACGGCGCTCGCGCCGATCGTCGTCCAGGCGGTGCATGGTCGTGAGCGCATGGCGGTTCCCCCGTGTCGATCGGCAGGATCGAGACACTAGGAGGAGCTCGTGCCCGCGCGTGCCGGTCGTCCACAGGGCCGGTGAGGCCGGGCCCGGGACCGTCTAGCGTCGCGACTGCCTGCGGAAGACGTCCTCGCTCACGGTCGATCCCCACCTGTTCGTGACCATGATCCGGCTGCGTCGCGGCACCCTCGCCCCGACGACGACGCGCAGGACCCGGTTGGACCGGACGGTGAACCGCACCGACCTGCCCCGCATCCGGACCTCGGTGGTGCTCGCCAGGCCGGTGCCTCGCACGACCACGCTGGCCGGGGCCGCAGCGCGGCGGGGCCAGAAGCGCGTGATCGTGGGCGCGGTGAACCGGTTGCGGCAGTAGCGGTCCACACCGCTCGGGTCGTCGGTGAGCTGGCCGTCGGCGCCGCCGAGGATGGTGGCCCGCCAGGCGCGCCGGTGTCGCGCGTTGGACCCCTGCACCCGCAGACCCACCTCGTGGAAGCGCGCGACGAGCTCCGGGGTCATGTCCCGGGCACGCAGGCCCACCGTGTCGAAGCCGGCTGCTGCGATCGCCGCGGGGTCCGGCACGGGGTCGCGGGGGTCGTCGACGCGGGTCTTGTCGAAGAGTCGGACGGTGGGGTAGGCCGGGTGCAGCGGCCGGTCCTCGCGCAGGTCGTCGTTGTAGGCGGTGATCCAGGTGTTCGGCTCCCGCCCGACATCCAGGATCCCCTGCGCGATCACAGCCGGGATGTGGGTGGTCTGCTCGGCGCCCGCGGCTCGGTGCAACCGCCTCTTGGGCTCGATGTAGGCGGGGACCTCGGGATGCGCCTGGAGCCAGGCCAGCGCGTCACTGAGCAGCAGCAGCGGTGTGCCGGCCTTGGCGTAGGTCAGCTCGGCCACCTCCGCGCTCGTCATCGAGTCGATCAGCCGGTCCGGCAGGCCCGTGGCCCGCGCGATGTTCTGGTCGTGGAAGACCCAGAGCGTGTTCTCGCTGTCGGGCCACACGTCGAGCTCGACGGAGTCACCGAGGGCAGCAGCGGCCTCGAAGGCGGCCACCGTGTTCTCGTCGATGTCGGCGGCGAGGTGCAGACCCCGGTGCGCGACGCCCTCGAGGGTCTCGCAGCTGGACGGGATGCTGGTCGGCAGGGGGTCGCGGTCGGCGGCGTGCGCCGGAGCGGCGGCGAGTGCGCCGGCCAGCAACAACGGCATCGCCAACAGGCCTGCTCGTCGTGCTCGGACATGGTTGCTGCTCTGCTTGCTCACGATGACGTCTCCCCAGGTAACGATCATGGAAAGCGTAGGACCGTGCTCAAGCCACGGTCGATCCGCGGGGGACTCGTGGTCAGACTGAGGCGGGACCCCACGGGCACACTCAGCCCGCACTCCCGGCGACCGACGCTGCCGGACGAGGCAGCGGCGCACCGGCGCGACCGCCCACACGCAGTTCAGGTGCGCCGAAGCCGCGACTCAGCCTTGCTACCGTCACCCCGTCCACGGGCCAGCCAGCGCCCGCGCAGAGTGAGGAGCATCGGTGTCGACTCGCGCTCGCGTGTTCCGCGTCCTGGGCGTGCTCGTCCTGCTGCTCGTCGCGGCGGCGGCGTACACGGCGTGGTCGGCCTGGAAGGTCGCGGGTGACCTGAGGACAGCGGAGTCGAGCGTGCGTGCGATCCAACGCTCGATCGACACCGGCGACGACGCGAGTCGGGACCAGGCGGTGAGCGACCTCCAGGACTCCGCCACCGCCGCGCAGGACCGCACGTCCGGGTGGTGGTGGGCGCTGCTGAGCCACGTGCCGGCGGTCGGTGACGACGTCCAGGGGGTCCGCGCGCTCACCGGGGCGCTCGACGTCGTGGCCACCGACGGCCTCGACCCGGTGCTCCCGGTGGTCGACGACGTCGACAAGGTCGTGGGCGACGGCCGCATCGATCTCGAGGTCGTCCGCTCGCTCCAGAAGCCCCTCGACCAGGCGCAGGCCGCCTTCACCCGCGCCGAGACGATGACCAGCGAGGTCGACTCCAGCGGCTTCGTGGGTCTGCTCCGGGTGCGCTACGACCTGCTCAGCGACGACCTGGCCGACGTCGCGGGCGGGCTGCGTGCCGCGTCCGAGGCCGTCCAGGTGCTGCCGTCGATGGCGGGTGGTGACGGGCCGCGCGACTACTTCCTGATCTTCCAGAACAACGCCGAGATCCGAGCGACCGGCGGGCTTCCCGGGTCGTGGGCGCTGCTGCACGCCGAGGACGGTCGGCTCTCCCTGGACCGGCAGGGCAGCGCCACCGACTTCCCCCGTGCCGAGACCCCGGTGCTGCCGTTGACGCCGACCGAGCAGGGGATCTACGGCGACGTCCTCGGCACCTACTTCCAGGACCCGGGCTTCACCCCGGACTTCCCGCGCGCCGCCGCGCTCTTCGACCAGCACTGGCAGCGCAAGTTCCCCCAGACCCCGATCGACGGCGTGATCGCCCTCGACCCGGTCGCGCTGTCCTACCTCGTCGGCGGCACCGGCCCGGTGACCGTCGACGGTCGCACGTTGACCGCGAGCAACCTGGTGCCGACCTTGCTCAACCAGACCTACATCGACCTCGATCCGGCGGCCCAGGACGCGTTCTTCCAGGACGCCGCGGCGGAGGTCTTCGACGCCTCGACCAGCAGGCTGCGCTCGCCGCTCGCGTTCGTCGAGGGACTACGACGCTCCGCGACCGAGGGGCGGTTCCTGGTCGCACCGTTCGACCAGCAGGACGCCACGATGCTCGAGGGGGCCGCGGTGCTCGGTGCGCTCAGCACCACCGACGGCCACGTGCCGCACGTCGACGTCGGGATCAACGACAACACGGCCTCGAAGATGTCCTACTACCTGCGCTACGACACCGAGGTGCAGTCCGTCTCCTGCCAGGGCGGTCGCCAGGACCTCGCCGGGTCGATGACCCTGCGTCAGTCGATCTCGCCTGCGCAGGCCGCGGCCCTGCCGGACTCGGTGACGGGCGCGAACCCGACGGCCCCCGAGCGCGGCGCGCAGCAGGTCGCGGTGCAGGTCTACGGCCCGGCCGGGGGCCAGATGACCGACTTCCGCATCGACGGCAAGGCCGTGGGGGCCAACCTGCCGCTCTACACCGACGACTCCGGTCGTCAGGTGGTGTCCCTCAACGTGGTGCCGAGCTCGCGGAGCAACGTCCGCATCACCTGGTCGATGACCACGGGGGAGGGCCAGGACGCCGACGGCGTCGTCGGCGTCACTCCGAGCGTCGTGGCCGGCGACCAGAGCTCGACCTTCACCTCCGCGTGCGGTCGGTGAGTCACCGCCAGTACGCCGCCGGAGCCGCCCTCGCGCTCTACCTGCTCCTCGTCGCGTACGCCGTGCTCAACCCGTCGGCCGACGCGGCCAGCACGTCGGTGGGTCTCGTGCGCGAGGTGCTCGAGCGGCTCGACGCACCACCCCGGCTCGTCGATGCGGCTGAGCTCGGATCCAACGTCGTGCTCTTCGTGCCGATCCCCGTCCTGGTCGGACTGCTCGGCGGGCCCAGGTCCGTGCCGGTGTGGCTCGTCCTGGGCGCGGCGGCTTCCGGGCTGATCGAGCTGACCCAGCGCGTGCTGCTCGCCGGTCGGACGCCGTCCCTGGTGGACGTGGCCGCGAACACGACCGGTGCGGTGGTCGGGGCTCTGGTGCTGCAGAGCCTCATCGCCGCGCGAGACCGCTCCCGTGTACGGTCAGCGGGTCCGAAGCGACCTCACGGGGGATGAGAGAACGGTGACGGTGTCAGCGACGCAGGGAGCCACGGTCCTGGTGACCGGAGGCACGGGTTCCTTCGGCTCCACCATGGTGCGTCGGCTCCTCGACGCCGACGTCGGCGAGATCCGGATCCTGTCCCGCGACGAGCTCAAGCAGGACGACATGCGCCGCCGGTTCGCCGACCCGCGGCTGCGCTTCTACATCGGCGACGTCCGCGACTACGACTCCGTGCACCGGGCCACCCGCGGGGTCGACTTCGTCTTCCACGCCGCGGCGCTCAAGCAGGTGCCCTCGTGCGAGTTCTTCCCGCTCGAGGCGGTGCGCACCAACGTGCTCGGCAGCGCCAACGTCGTCGAGGCCTGCAACGCCAACGAGGTCCGCTCGCTGGTCTGCCTGGGCACCGACAAGGCGGCGTACCCCGTCAACGCCATGGGCATGAGCAAGGCGCTGATGGAGAAGGTCGCCCAGGCCTTCGCCCGCAACAACCCCACGGCGGCCACCACGGTCAGCACCGTGCGCTACGGCAACGTGATGATGTCGCGTGGCTCGGTGATCCCGCTCTTCGTCGAGCAGGCCCGCGCCGGTCGGCCGATGACGGTCACCGACCCCGACATGACCCGATTCCTGATGTCGCTCGACGAGGCGGTCCTGCTCGTCGAGCACGCCTTCGACCGGGCCCGGCCGGGCGACCTCTTCATCCGCAAGGCACCGGCCTGCACGGTCGAGGTCCTCGCCCACGCCGTCTCCCGGCTGCTCGGCGTCGAGCCGCAGGTCGAGGTGATCGGCACCCGCCACGGCGAGAAGCTCTACGAGACCCTCGCCACCCGCGAGGAGCTGGCCCGCTCCGAGGACCAGGGCGACTACTTCCGGGTCGCCGTCGACGCCCGCGACCTCAACTACGGCGAGTACTTCGACGAGGGCAGCGTCGCCGAGAGTCACGCGGACGACTACCACTCCCACAACACCGAGCGGCTCGGCGTCGACGCCGTCGTGGAGCTGATCGGCTCGATGGGCCAGTGGCAGCGGCTGGTGGCCGCGACGGGCGCGAGCTGACGTGCGGGTCCTCGCCATCCACCGCTACTACTGGCCCGACACCCCGCCGTACGCCTCGCTGCTGCGCTCGATCGTGGCGCGCTGGTCGGCCGGGGGCCATCGGGTCGACGTGCTCAGCACCCAGCCGTCGTACAAGCCCGAGCTCGGCCTCGCCGCCCGTCCCGCGCGCGAGCAGGTCGATCAGGCATCCGTACGCCGTCTCGCCTGCGCCCCGACCGGGCCTCGTCGGGACGGCGCCTGCTCAACCTGCTGTGGTTTCCCCTGCGGATCGCGTGGGCCGTGCTCCGGGGCCCGCGCTACGACGTGGTGATGTGCTCGACCGTCCCGCCGGTGCTGCTGGGCGCGGCTGTCAGCCTCGCGGCCCGTCGACGCGGAGCGCACTTCGTCTACCACTGCATGGACCTGCACCCCGAGATCGGTGTGCTCTCGGGCGAGTTCGCCCACCCCGTCGTCCGCCGCTTCCTGGCCCGGATCGAGCTGGCCACCTGCCGCCGAGCGTCGGTGATCGTGGTGCTCTCCGAGGACATGCGTCGCGCCGTGCTCGCCCGCGACCCGGCACTGGCCGACCGGATCGAGGTGCTGACCAACTTCGAGGTCGCCGACCACGAGGCGCCGGCGAGCAGGTCGACAGCCCGCTCCCGACGCGGCGACGACGGCCGGCTGCGGGTCGTGTTCACCGGCAACCTCGGACGGTTCCAGGGCCTCGAGACCGTGGTCGGCGCGGTCCTCGCCGACGACGCCCGCCTCGACCAGGTCGAGCTGGTGCTGATGGGGGAGGGCGGGCTCAAGGCCGAGATCGAGCGGCAGGTCGCCGGCGCCGCCGGCCGAGCGGCGGCATCGGGTGACTCTCCTGCCCCACGGGAGCGTCAGCCAGGCGCGTGCCCTGCTGCGCACCGCCGACCTCGGGCTGGTCAGCCTGACCCCCGGCGTCATCGCCTACGCCTACCCCTCCAAGACCGCGACCTACCTCGCCGAGGGTCTGCCGCTGCTGGTCATGGTCGAGCCGGACAGCGAGCTGGCCCTGATGGTGGCGCGCGAGCAGGTCGGCCACGTCCTCCCGCGCCACACCGAGGGCGTGCACGCCACGCTGGCACGGCTGGTCGACGAGCGCGACCTCGTCGCAGCCCAGCGCGAGGCGGCCACCGACCTGTTCGACCGCGAGTTCTCCTCCGAGGTCCTGCTGACGCGCTGGGCCAACCTCCTCGACGACCCGCGGGTCGCCTGATGGCCGGCCGTGACGTCGTGGTGATCGGCGCGCCCCGCTCGGGCACCAACATGCTGCGCGACGTGCTGACCAGCCTCCGCGGCTTCACCACCTGGGACTGCGACGAGATCAACCTGACCTGGCGCCACGGCAACCGTGACCACCCCGACGACGAGCTCACACCCGCGCACGCGACGCCGCGGGTCCGGCGCTACGTCGACTCGCAGTTCGAGCGGGTACGGGGCTCGGGCGGTGGCCGGGTCGTGGAGAAGACCTGCGCCAACTCGCTGCGCGTCGAGTTCGTCCACGCCGTCCGCCCGGCCGCGCACTACGTGCAGATCGTGCGCGACGGCTACGACGCAGCGCCCAGCGCGGTGGAGCGTTGGCACGCGCCGTTCGACGCTAGGTACACCGCGGCAAGAAGCTGCGCTACGCCCCGCCCGGCGACGTCGCCCACCAGGGCGTGCGGTTCGTCCGAGACCGCTGGCGCAAGCGCCGCGACCGCGAGGCCGGCACCGGGCAGGGATGGTGGGGCCCCAAGCCGCACGACTGGCGGGAGCTGACCCGGACCCTGCCGCTCGACGAGATCTCGCTGACCCAGTGGGTGCGCTGCGTCGACCTCGCCGAGCAGGGCCTCGCCGGCATCCCGGCCGAGCAGGTTCACCGGGTGCGCTACGAGGAGTTCGTCGCCGACCCGACCGCGGGCCTGCGCGACCTGCTCGCCGCGCTCGACGCCGCCGACTCCTTCGACGCGGCCGCCGTGGCCGGCGTACGCGCCTCGAGCGTGGGCAAGGGCCGCGCCGCGCTCTCGCCCGAGCAGCACGCAGCGGTTCGCCGTGATCGCCGGACCCACGCTCGACCGCCTGGGGTACGACGCGTGAGCGCGCGCCGCGCACGGTGCGCTCGGTGCACGCCAGCGCGTGGTCAAGCGCGCCTTCGACGTCGTCGTCGCGGCCGCGGCGCTGGTCGTGCTCTCGCCGATCGTCGTCGTGGCGTGGGTCGTCGCCGCGCTCACGACGCGTCAGAGCGGCATCTTCCGCCAGGAGCGCGTCGGCCTCGACGGCGAGCTGTTCGAGGTGATGAAGGTCCGCACGATGCGTTCCTCGGGTGGCTCGACGGTCACCGCGGCCGGCGACGCCCGGATCACCACGGCCGGTGCGTGGATGCGCCGGCTCAAGATCGACGAGCTGCCCCAGCTGGTCAACGTGCTGCGAGGCGAGATGAGCCTGGTCGGCCCGCGCCCCGACGTCCCGGGCTTCGCCGACGAGCTCGTCGGCGCCGACCGGGTCGTGCTCAGCGTGCGCCCGGGCATCACCAGCCCCGCGGCGGTGACCTACCGTCACGAGGAGGAGCTCCTCGCACGCGCCGAGGACCCCGAGACCTACAACCGCGACGTGCTGTGGCCGGCCAAGGTCGCGCATCAACCGCCACTACGTCGAGACCTGGACGCTGGGCGCCGACGTGCGCTGCCTGGCCGAGACCGTGCGGAGCGTCTTCGCTCGCGAGGAGGAGCCCGCATGACCGACCGTCTGCTGATGTCACCGCCCGACGTGGGCACCCTCGAGGAGGAGTACGTCCTGCGGGCGCTGCGCTCGGGCTGGGTCGCTCCCACCGGGCCCGAGGTGACCGCCTTCGAGGGCGAGATCGCCGCCCGCGCCGGCACCGCCCACGCGGTCGCGCTCTCCTCGGGCACCGCCGCGCTGCACCTGGCCATGCTCGGGGTGGGCGTGCAGCCCGGCGACCTCGTCATGGTCTCCTCGATGACGTTCGTGGCCTCGGCCAACGCGGTCGCCTACACCGGCGCGGAGCCGTGCTTCGTCGACGCCCGCGCCGACGGCAACCTCGACCCCGACCTCCTCGACCGCGCCATCACCGAGCAGCGCGCGCAGGGCCGCCGGGTCAGCGCCGTCATGTCCGTCGACCTCCTCGGCCGGGTCGCCGACTACGACGCCATCGCGGCCGTCTGCGATCGCCACGAGGTGCCGCTGCTCGAGGACGCCGCCGAGGCGCTCGGGGCGACGTACGCCGGCCGGCCGGCCGGCTGCTTCGGCCGCGCCGCGGCGCTGAGCTTCAACGGCAACAAGATCATGACCACCTCCGGCGGGGGCATGCTCGTCACCGACGACCAGACACTGGCCGACCACGCCCGGTTCCTCTCGACCCAGGCCCGCGAGCCGGTCGCGCACTACGAGCACCGCCACATCGGCTACAACTACCGGATGTCGAACATCCTGGCCGCGCTCGGACGCGCCCAGCTGGAGCGACTCGACACCATGATCGGCCGCCGTCGCGAGATCCGGGCTCGCTATCGCGAGGTCCTCGCCGGGGTACCGGGCGTCGAGA
>CAVXDJ010000011.1:0-524647 GCA_963760555.1 uncultured Actinomycetota bacterium
CTGCGCCGCATCCCCTCGGCCCGGCGGTGACCGAGATGGACGACAGCATCGTGGACTGCGCACGGCAGGCAGAAGACGCCATCCGCCGGCTCGCCCGCATCACCATCGACCGACCGAGCCTCACTCCCGCCGACATCGACGCCGCGATCGCCAGCCTCGCTGAGGCGGTCGCTGCCCTTCCGCAAGCAGCCAGCCAGCTCGGCGACATGCTCGATCGTGCGCAGGACGACTGGCACCTCACCACGGACACGATGAGCACGACCCGTGACCCGAGCATCGCGATCGACACCGCCCGCCTCCACCTCGACGCGGTACGCCGACCCGCTGTCGAGGTCTATCGCCACTTCGATGCCGCCCATCAAGACACCGCGCACATCGCTGCCGCCGACCCGCTCGACGTGCAGGCGCCGGAGCCGACACCGCGCGCCAGGCGGCCCGAGCACCGTCAACCACCGCAGAGCGGCGGCCCGCCCCGACCCGGCCCCTCGCGCTGAGCTCAGGGCAGCCCGGCGCGGTCGAACTCCTGCTGCAGGCGCGGTCGACGACGGTGGGTCTCGCGCAGCTGCGCGACCAGGTCGTCGACCTCGGGCGCCTTGCTCGTCCCGGTCGCCAGCTCGCGCATCTTCTTCAGGTGGCGCGCGGCGGTCCGGTAGTGCTGCGCGCCGGCTTGGGTGAGCGCGTTCTCCGCCAGCTCGGTGAGGATCGGCAGCACGGCGAGGGGCTCGATCTCCTCGTACGCCTGCACCAGGCGCAGCCACACGTCGGCGTCGCGGAGTTCGAGAGTGTGCGCGAGGTCCCACGCATAGCGCACCTCGTCGAGGTGGAGCAGCGCGAACAGCACGGCGTCGCGAGGGCTGGCGGCCAGCTTCGCCATGACCTCGTCGCGGTACGCCGGCCATGCCGCCCGGTATCGGCGAGCAGACGGGCCGCCGACGTGGACGACGGCCAGGTGCGGAACACATGGAGGCGTGCGTCGGTGACGTCCTCGGGTCGGTGCTCGGCCAAGAGTCGGCACCAGCGGTCAGACGCCTTCAGCGACTGGTGGCCACGGTCGAAGTCCACGGCCTGCTTGGCCCAGTCGAGGGCGAGGTCGATCTCGCCGATCTCCTCCAGGGCCTCCGCCGTGTCCTCCAACCAGGCAGCGACCCGTCGGTCTCGTGCGTGGGTACGGATGATGGCGTCGACATCGCGGTCCAGGACGGCCAGCCGTTGCTCGTTCCAGTCCAGCACGAATCGAGCGTGCGAGTCGGGCGTCGACCATCGCTTCACGCCGGGTGGCAACGAGCCCAGTTCCGAAGCCTTCTCCTCGAGCTGAGCTCGGTAGCGAGCCAGCCCGGCCGCACCAAGCGCCGGTGCATAGGCGACGGGGTCGAGCTCGAAGTAGTCGACCTCGCCGTCGAACTGGAACGTGATCATCCAGTCGACGAGCTTCGGGGGAGCGACGCCGGCCCGCGACGCGGCCTTCGGGTGGAGTGCAAGCAGCCGTCGGCACGCGTCGCCGATGATGCCGTCGGAGTCGTCGGCTCGCGCGATGACCTTGAGCGCGCTGGCCAGGGCCTTGTGGGTCACGGCGTACACATCCGCCGCGTCAGCGGCCGTCGCGCTTGCCTCCAGTACGTCGATGGCCTCATGCATCTGTCGTCCATGTGCGTTGGACGCACTGCGTCGGTGGAGGTCGATGCGCGTGCGGATGAGGGGGAGTACCTCGTCGGCCAGCCTGGTCACCATGAGCTCCCTATCCGCCGAGCCGGACGACCTCGGTCGCCAGCTCGACCAACGTCTCGGCCCGCCGCACCAGCGGCTCTGCCTTCGGCCCGGTGATGAGGTTGGTGCCGTACTCGACGTCACCCTTGACCGCGAGCAGCTCACGAAGCGCCCGCTCAGCGGTCGCAGCCGTCGGGCGGGCACCCAAGGCTCGCCGCAGCTCCTTGGCTGCAGTGGCGTGATCGGTGCCCTTGCGGGTCGACCCGGTCAGCACGGTGACGATGGCGTCCTTCGCGCAGATGCCCGCGTGGATCGAGTCACCGGCCGCTGGCGTGAACCGCTCGGCCGCGAGATTGGCCGCCGCAGACGCGGCGTACTCCTCCGCCTTCTTCAGGTAGCTGCGCGCATGATTGCGCTGCTCAGCGGTCGCCATCAGGCGGCGCCCTTGCCGACGACCGGCTTGCGGCCCATCAGGGCAAGCCCGTCGCGGACGATCTCGGCCACCACCGGTTCGCCCGCCCGGGCGCTCTCGGCGAACTCGGACGGGGTGAACACGAGGACGTCGCAGTCATTGCCGAGTCGCGCTCTCACGACGTCCTCGAGCTCGACGCGCCCGCTCCAACCGGCTGCGGCGATCACCGCGAGGTCGACGTCGCTCGCCTCCGTTGCTTCCCCACGGGCGATGGACCCGAAGAGCAGCACTGCATCCACGTCCGGATCGACCACCTCGGAAACCGCCGCTCGCAACGCCGCCATCGGATCGAGCAGAGCCCGCAATGGCGCGATCGACGCGTGCGCCTCGTTGACCTGGTGAATGCCGGCCCTGCCCACCGTGCGGGACGTGACCAACCCGAGGCCCGTGAGTGCCTTCAGCGCCTCCTGAACCGACCACAGGCTGTGCTCGTCGCTGACCATCCTATGAATCTGCCGGCCGGTCAGCGGCTCGCCGGTGCGCAGCAGGACCGCGAGTACCACTCCGCGAGCCCCAGGCATCAGGCCTCCGAAGGGCTGGTTGAAGTACATGCATCCGAGCCTAGGGCATGACCGGCGTGGCGATCATATGAACGGCTCACCCATCAAGCGCCGGTTGCGATTTGGGACGCATCAGGTAGCCCGCTTCGCCCAGATAGACGCAGACCGCGCCGACCGGTCGTCGGCCCAGTAAACATCAGGTCAGGCTTCTGGACGCATCGTCTGCCTCCAGCCCGATCTGGCCGCTGTGCGCCGATTGTCGTGAAGGCGACGGGCTTGGAACATTTTGCTTAGACTCTGAGACCGGGCTGCCGGTCGTCGCACGCTTCGCGAGCGACATCACCGCCGCAATTCACCGTGGCACCCCTGCTTTCCGACGTCCTGCACGCCTAGGCCGCCGATCTACGCGAAGCCGGGTGCTGATCGAGACCGAGGCCCGTACGGAGATCGCCATGATGGCGCTGATCGTGTTCTTCGTACTGCCGAACACCGTCCTCTTCACTTTGCCATCGTCAAGGGCAGCCTTCGGGAGTGTCCCGATGAGAGCTTCGTCCATACCTATTGCCCTCGTGCGCTGCTGATCGTGAAGGTGTCGGTCTTCGAATTCAGACGATGAACGACAAGTGCGACGTAGATGTTTCCTCGTGATCCGTGATAAACGCGACGACGCCACCGAAGCTTCTCTTTCGCTCGAGGTGCTTGCAGCTGACCTAGAAGCCGATGAGTTCTTCGCCTCAGACGTCCCGACTGCGCGACAGCAAACGTTCAACTTCAGCGCGCCCGAGGGGTGGCTGGGTGCAGTGCGCTCCAACTGGACCAAGTCTTCCAGGGTCGATGCGCCTACTGTTCGATATCTTGGCCCACTTCGCAACTGAACATTGACCACTTTCGACCAATGCAGGGCGCGGTTGGCGCCGACGGCATCAGCAGTCGCCCACACTACTACTGGTTGGCCTTCAGTTGGCGGAACCTCTATCTCGCGTGCCGAGCATGCAACATCGCTAAAGGCAACAAGTTCCCGGTGTTCGGCGAGCGGGCAGCCCAGGGAGTTTTCGACGCATCCCTAGCGTTCGAGCTGCCCGGTTTGGTGACCCGTGTAGGATCAGCCCGAGGAGTTCTTCGCCTACCTCCCCAGTGGCCAAGTGGTTTCTGACCACCCACGCGGGATACAAACCATCGACGTCCTCGCTCTGAATAGGACCGACTTGTGTCGAGAGCGACGACGGGTCGCCGCTGACACTATCAATGTGATGCAACGCGCCGTAGCGCTCATAGAACGCGGCGACTTCGATGCCTGCCGGAATGAACTGACCGCCCTCTTCGACACCTCTGCTTCGCTGGCAGCCGTCCGTAGACAGTTCGCCAGCTCCCGAGTCCATCTTCGGTGGCGACAGTTCGAGAAGGTTGTCGATGAGTATCGGGACGGTCCATCGCTGGCTAGCCTGACAGCCGGGCGGCGACGGCTTACCAATAGCGACCTGCGATGTATTTCTGCCGATCACTTGGGAAGGAACGAGCTTGAGCTTCCCGTGAACAATCACTATTCCGCTCGCACCTGGGCCCTAGCGGTGCAACCTGAATCAGGGTCAATGTCCGCCGAACGTGACGCCACGGACTACCGCTTGAAGTCGACCGGAATCCGAACTATCGACGTGCGCAATTTCCTAGGCATCACCGACATGAAGTTCAGTTTGGCAGATAGCTACACGCCTGGGTCATGGACAATGCTCCTAGGTGAGAACGGCACGGGCAAGACGTCCGTTCTGAAAGCCATAGCCGTTGCATTGTCTACGGATGACGAGCTGAGAAAGGCGAACATCAGGCCAGCATCGGTCTTCCGGAATGATACCAGCGGTGGATTCGTCACTGTTGAGCTCGCGGCAGGGGAGGGCGTCCTAGGTCGGAGCTTTGCCCGAGGAAGCGCCGCTTTCGAGCATGAAGGTATTACGCCGCGTGCCAGGGTTGCCGCCTATGGAGCCACTCGCCTGCTGCCAAGCCACAGTGTAGAGGTTCTCAGGGCCTCATTCGTGGCATTGGGAACCTGTTCAATCCACGGCTGAGTTTGCCCGGCACCCGCACATGGATTCCGGCGCTTTCCGAAGAACAGTTCAATGCAGTTGCCCGGCATTGCGGCGGTTCCTTTTCATTGAAGATTCGAAGACATACTTCGTGCGTGATAGGAACGAGCCAGATCTTGCGAGCGAAGAACGGGCAGACCTTACGGCTCGGGGCCATGAGCGCCGGGAACCAGACGCTTGCCGCGCTCGCCTGAGACCTAATGCGCTGCATTTGGCAGAGTGGGATTCTTTGGAATCGGCCGAAGGTGTCGTCCTGATTGACGGAATCAGGCGCTCACCTGCATCCCCGATGGCAGATGCGAATCGTCGACGCCATCCGGGGCGCGATGCCGGCGCATCCAGATCGCCACGACCCACGATCCGCTTTGCCTGCGTGGACTTCGCGACGGTGAGGTGCGTGTTCTGACAACGACAGCCGCTGGGAACGTCAGGGCTCATAGCGACCTGCCATCAGTTGAGGGTCTAACGGTGGATCAATTGCTTACGAGTGAACATTTCGGGCTGAATAGCACCGTCAACCCTAGGCTAGACGCACTCTTCCAGGAGTACTACGGCCGTTGTCGATAACTAAACCGAATTCTGAACAGTCGCACCGAGTGAGGGTCATCCGCCAGGAACTTGACTCGCGGCACCTGATGGGTCAGACACGCCGAGAGCGACTCCTGCTCGAGACTGCAGACGCCTTCATAGCTGCCGAAGGCGCTGTCTTGGGTGACACACCACTTGAGTCATTGCGAGATGACGCGCACGCCGGAAGATGTCAAGCAGTCTGAGACACGTCTCGTTACGCGGTCTGTATGAGGGCCTCCGGTGAGGGCTGGTTGATCCAGGCTGCCTCGGGCAGCTGGGGTGGGGTAGGGCGGTGGTTGCCGAACCGTTCGGGGTGAGCGGCGTGGGCGGCGTCGAGCGTGGTCTGGCGCTGGGCGCGGATCTCGGTCGCGGTGCCGTGGTGGACCGACGCCGGGGTGTGCAGCCCGATCCCGGAATGGCGGTGCTCGTGGTTGTAGTAGCCGAAGAACGCTTCGCAGAACGACCTCGCGTCGGCCAGGGATCCGAACGCCTCGGGGAAGACTGGTGCGTACTTCAAGCGTCTTGAATGCCGCCTCGCTGAACGGGTTGTCGTTCCTCACCCTCGGGCGGGAATGGCTGCGGTCGACCCCGAGATCGAGCAGGAGTTGGGCGACGGGTTTGGAGGTCATCGAGGTGCCCCGATCAGCGTGGACCGCCTCGGGGATGCCATGCACACCCATGGCTTCCTCGAGCATGGTCTTGGCGATCTCGGAGTCCTCAGCGTTCTGCACGGTCCAGGCCACGACGTAGCGGGAGAAGATGTCGAGCACGACGTAGAGCTGGAACCAGACCCCACGGCCGGGGCCGCGGAGCTTGGTGATGTCCCACGACCACACCTGTCCCGGTCCGGTGGCCAGCAGCTCGGGCTTCTTCCTCGCTGGGTGGGTGGCCTGGCGGCGCCGCTCACCCGCGGCACCGTGGGCGCGCAAGAGCCGGTGCATGGTGGACATCGAGCACAGGTAGGTGCCCTCGTCGAGCAGCGTGGCCCAGGTCTGGGCCACGGACTTGTCGGCGAACCGGTCGCTGGTCAAGACAGCGATCACTTCCTCGTGCTCGGCGTCGGTGAGCGCGTTCGGCGGACTCGGACGCTGTGGCGCCGGCCCATGCACCCGGGGTTGCTTGGCGCGGTAGTGGCTGCCCCGAGCACGCCCCAGCAGTTCGCACGCGTGCTTGATCGAGGTGTGCTCGGCGATGTCATCGACGCCGGGGTTGATCACCGCTGCGGCGGCTTCTGGATGCCCTTGCTCTCGGAGAGCGTCTCCAAGAGCGCGTGCGTTTTTCCCACGATGTCCAACACCGCCTTCGTCCGCTCGAGCTCGGCCTCAGCCTTCTCCGCCCGCGACCGCAGCGCCTCAACTTCACGATCGCGACGGTCCCGGCCTCTGCCCGCTTTGGACCCGAGCGCCGACACGGTGCCCGCCTCAGCAGCCTTGCGCCACTCGGAGATGTGAGAGGAATACAGGTGCTCGCGACGCAAGATCGCGCCTCGCTCGCCGTGGTCAGCGGCGTCGTACTCGGCCAGGATCTGCGCCTTGTACTCAGCGGTGAAGGTGCGTCGCTTGGGTCGATCAGCTCGTGGGCTCACCGCACCATCATTGAGGCCGGCATCGGCCAGAGTCATCGTCATCAGGTGTCTCGCTTCTCGCCCCGTGCAGAGGGATTGAACTCAGTAGCGGTGTCTCACCTCAGCCTGACGCACAGGGCGCTGCCCTACGGGCCGTGTGGAAGGGGGGCCTGGATTGAGGTACGTCAGCAGAGGACTGTGTCCCTCCGACTTGGACGGACCCGGATCTGCCGGGGCGGTAGAGGTGCTGGCCGCTTCCTCGTTCCTACTTCGGATCCAAAGAACCAGAGCAAGTCATTTGAGTTTGCAGCCTATAAACTACCTACAGTTCGAGCATCGCTTCGTTCGATGTTCTTGGGCAAATGCGCCTATTGCGAATCGCGGATGTCCGCCACGGCTCCACCGGAGCACGAGCACTTCCGGCCGAAAGGTGCCGTCCGACGCCGCGGGCCGCCGGACTCCGGGGTACTACTGGCTGGCCGCGTCGTGGGGAAATCTCTTTCACAGTTGCATCGACTGTAATCGGGTACGAACACATTGGGACGGGAGGAAGAGCGGTAAATGGGAGCTCTTTCCCTTGGCGGACGATACCACGCGGGCCACATGACCCGGGTCGGAAAAGTACGAGGTGGCGCTGCTGCTCGACCCATGCGTGGATGACCCTCGGGAACACCTGAGGTTCAACGAGGACGGTACGATTGTCGCGCAACACGTAGGTGGAACGCCAAGCTTGAATGGGTTTGGAAACGATTAAGGTCCTAGGCCTGGATCGCGTAGATCTGACTCTGGACTGAGGGGCCATGGCACTGCGGGTCATGGCACAGATTACGCGATACCTTTGGTTCCGCCGACGGCACGCCCAGTCACCCGACGACGCCGAATTGTTGGACGCATTGTTGACAGAGGCGAAAGCGCTCAAAGATTTCACAGAATCAGACGCGGAGTATTCTGAGATGGCGTGGCAGTTGATCACGCAGGCGTTTCCTGAGTTCGCCTAGATCGCGCGAACGCTGACGCGCACCTTCGGCACTGCCCGCAGCGGGGAAGTGGCGGAGCGATTCGCCTGCACGCATTAACGTCCCATTCCACAGCCAGATGGTCCACGGTGGCTCCCTTCGCATTGAGGAGCCTGACCGGTAAGAGACGGCGGGGCACGACGAAATGCCCCTTGTGCGACACTTGAGCCTCTTTTTCGACCTCCACCCGAGACTTGCGCCTTCCCCGAGGAGCACCGTGACTCAAACCGCGCCGTCTGCAACGTGCAGCAGCGACCCCAACCTCCTCGTGAACACCGACGGCACGACCAGCCAGCCGCGATGGCGGGTCGTATTCCAGCGGACGCGGCGGGAGGATGTTAAGAGAACGTCACAGCGCGATCGAGCGAGGTTGCCACTGCAAAGGAGGTCAGCGTGTGACCCAGCCAGGTGAACCCCACCTTCCGCTCGACGGACGAACAGCGGGGTGCTGCTGTGCAGGAGTGGGGACTGACGATCATTGGACTGTGGCGACGTCCGCCAGGTCAGAGGTCCATCTGTGCCGCGCAGGCACCGGCGCGGTAGTGGTGCTGAAGTTCTCTCGTGATCGAGACGCGCTTGCTCGCCAGGCGCGAGCGATCCACACATGGAGCGAACTGCCTGCGGTAGTCGACCTGCTCGGCTACCTACCGGACGCGGGGGCTATGCTTCTGGCCTATGTGGAGTCGAACCAGGGCCGCCTCCCTGACCTGACTGACATGGCGACCGTTCTTGAGTCGATGCTGAGCGCAGACACTGCCGCGACTGACTTTCCACCGCTCGTCCAGCGCATCGAAGAAAGTTTCGCGTCGACTGCAGTTGCACTCGATGCGGAAGTACGGCAGGAGTTCAGGGGACTCGACGAGGCGCTCCACGAGCAGCGCGAGCGAGCGATCGGCTTAGCGCGAGAACCTGGAATATTCGGCCTGGTCCACGGAGACCTACATCATGGCAACGTCCTTATTCGCAAGGCAGCGCACGCGGACCTACCCGTAGTAATCGACCCGATGCCCCATGCTGGAGACCGGACATTCGATGCCATCGATAGTGCGGTCTATCGTACGACCTCGCGGTCCCAGCTATCTGCCAACGTGCTTCGCCTGTGTCGCCTTGTCCCCGGTCTCGACTCTGACCGCCTGCAACAATGGTGTGCGTCGTGCTCTGTTGTAATCGGACTTAGTAGACTACGTACCAGTCCGGGCGATCGTTCTGCTCATTTCCTCCTTAAGCTTGCCATTGATCTGTGATGACACCCCACAACAAGCGCCGATCCATTTACGACGACCTAACGACAACTGGCGCATCTGGTAGATACCCAGGACCCCTGATGAGTCCCTCGACCAGTTTGACCGGAGGGTTCTAACTCTCCTCGAAGCGCGCTATGAATCCAGTCTGGACGAGGCGATCTCCCTTCTCAAGGCGACCCATTTCTACTTCGATTCAATCGAGAGGGCACACGGGATCCAATTACGAAGGTCGCTTCTATCGCGTCATGCGCTGCCGTACTTCATTGCTCATGAGGCATACTTCCCCGATCGAGCGCCGAATGCTTCGGTTCTCGCGGCCACCTTGGCAGGACACACACTTGCGTTGACCCATCTCGACTACCACCTAGACGGCGTAGACCCGGACCCGTCGGTGGCTTCAGTCGGCCGTGAAGTTAAAGCCTCAAACGGCAGTCGCCTATGCCGTAAGGATGGTGTACGTCGCGGGACGGTTAGCTCAAAGAATGGGCGCAACCGTTGTTCGCGGAGGTTCTGGATCCAATCTCTGGCTTCGTGGTTGAGCGGATGCACGAGGACTGGCTATTCAGGTATAAGCTTCTTCAAAGCCTTTTCGAGGCCGAAGCGCTCGTGAGTACCTATGTTGCCGCTTCCACGAGCCGTCTTCTTGCGTCCGGCTACTGGGAGGCTATGACTCGGGCTGCCTTCGTTGCCGGTGAATCACAACACCCGGAAGACCTGACTGCATACATTCGGTACGTGAGACGTCTCCGCCAGGTCTCTGACGAGGCGCGGGATATAGCCGAAGACATACATTCCGGGATCGTCACGCTGCCGTTGTTGCTGAAGCTTTGCGAGGGCGATCCGACGGACTTCGAGATGGTCCGCGAATTGTTTGAGGGTTCAGTTGAGGGTCGCGACCGCCTCGCCCGAGATATTGCAAAGTCTACGCGAACAGCAGCCGTGGCCGAACGCTGTCTGAGATCGCCAGGTCGATCGTTGTGCGGCCACCATCGATTCCTCATCACTCAGCCCCGACGCTCCGCCTCTTTCGATCCTCGCCGACATTAAGCTTGCCGTTCTGGAGACGGCCTTCTCTGATTGGTCATAGCTGGGTTTCGGGTCTATATTCCCGACCGCTTGGCTTGGGCATACCGATCGGCGAGGGTTATGAGTGCCGCAGCGTCCACGGGCCCCCCCGATCGCTGATTGACGGCATACAAAGCCCATATCGCCACAACTGTGAAAATGTTTGGACTCTCTTGAAGATTAATCGATATGTGTTGATCACCTGCTCGGCAGAGAGCTCGCTCCGATCCTGCGGAGGTCCGCAACCGTGGCAATTTCATTGCTCGTCAGAACTTTGAGCATCCTGTCCAGGTCTCTCTGGCTCGCCCAACTCGCAACTCCTTTAGAACCAAGGGGAGCGTGGACAGGCTAAGGGGGTCTCGCTTCTGCAGCTTCTTCTGACTCTGAAGCCGCTTAATTTCATCGTTTAGGACGTCGAAATGTGAATCGATAACGTTCATGTGAGCCGCCAAGAGTTCGAACTGACGGTGAACGGACTCAGGGATGTTAGCCGTAGGTTTGTAGGCGAGAAAGTGCGAGATTGCCGCCCAGACGTTGTCAGTCAGCGTCCGAACTTGTAGTTCGAAGGAAGGCCCCGCAGGCGACCCGTTCTTTTCGCGGAGGCGAAGAATGTAATGAATCGAGCGATATCCGCTCATTTTCCCCGATCATTTCTACGTCTTCGTCGAGCCCGACGGCGTGGAGCCGATCCTCTGGGTAGTACGCCGATGGAGTTTCAAGGAACTCGAGATCAGGATTCGTTTCGACTAGTTGATGAATGGCCGCGAGGTCGCTCGGGAAGTAGACGACGACCCTGCATCCAAGCATATCCGGCATCGACTCAAGGCTCTGCCGGCTCAGTCCCCGCGGAAATGTCTCCGACTCGCGCCGTATCTTGTCCGACACACTATCCGGAGCCTTTATTCGCGACTCGATCAGCGCAACTGGCGACCGCGAAACGATCCCATCGCCGTCACCGTTTTCAGGCGCCGACTTCCAACCAGTCAGCAGGTCATCCACGTAGGCCTTAGCGGGCCTGAGAACCCCAGTGACATAGTCGCTGTACTGTGCCAGGAACTCCTCGTCAGACCCAATCGTGATGGCCACCGCCATTAGTGTTCCCTTCGTTCAGGCAAAGGCCCAGTCAGTCGTAGTTGATGCTCGATCCATCTGTACGTCGAGCTCACCCCGTGACTCAGGGGCGTGATTGGACGCCAATCAATTTCTTTTGCGGCCTTTGAATGGTCACACCCGCGGCTTCGTACCCCCTGCGGTCCGGGCACCTGCTTAATAGTCAGCCCAACCTCGCCCGATTCGCTAATGATCAGGTTCGCCAGGGAATTGAGAGTGATCAACTCGGTAAACCCGACATTCAGCGGTTCGCTAACCGGAGAATCAAGCAGTTTGATCATGGCTTCGATGCAGTCATCTATGTAGAGAAAGGTGCGCGTTTCATGCCATCTCCCCACACTTCGACCTCGCCACCCGTCGGCGCTAGCGCAACTTTTCGACATAAAGCCGCCGGCGCTTTCTCCGTCCTCCGTCATAGTCGCCGAAAGGACCATACACGTTGTGGAGGCGACATATCTGGGCTCGGAACCCGTATTCAGAGGCGAGCTCGGACAGGAGTCGCTCGCTGTACAACTTGGCAAAACCGTAGGCGTCTCCGGGATCGGCCCACCAGCATCACTCGCGCAGGCTGTGGCCAGCTGCCGCCTGAAGAGATTCGGGGTAGACGCATGCGGACGATGCAAACACCACTGTTTTAACACCTGCGACACGTGCCGCGTCGAACGTGTTTACGTCGATGAGACTGTTGTTCCTCATCAGCGTTCCCTTGTTCCGCGAGATCCTCCCCATTCCTCCCATGTCGGCCGCTAGTGCAACGACGACATCCGCGGACTGGAAGAGGTCAGCAGGGGGTCGCTCCCGTAGATCCATTTGGTGGCAGGGGACTCCATCGGCCAAGAAGCGCGGCCGCCGAACGTCGACTCCCGTGACCTGGTGGCCGCGGCGCGTGAGTGCGTTAGCAAGGTTGGTCCCGATGAACCCGGCAATGCCCGTGACAACTACTCGCACGTCGACCCTTCCTGACACGAGGCTAATAGTTCGCTTGGTGGAGAGTAGTCCCACGCACCTGGCAGCCCGACCTGGCCTCCGCGTGACGGACCGGGTTGACCTCACTTGTCCGACGTGTTGGTTGGGGTGACCGTCTGATCTGGACCCACGCCGTGGTGGTGGGTCTGCTGCACGAGCGGGTGCCAGTTCTTGGACCTGCCCCACTTACGCCGCGAACAGGGCAGGATCAGACGGCGACGCGTTGAGCCAACACCCCCGCCTTTTTCGTCTGGACACGGCAGCCATGAAGCGGCGGTCTGCAGTGCGCGCGCGTTAGTTTGGGGACGTGACCTCCAAGACGTCTGAGTCGTCAAAGTTTACAATTTCGGCAAGGCCGTCTACGACAGCCTGACCGTAACGGCACCTTTCGGATCGTTGTCCAAATCGGAGTTAGAATTCGCGATCTTCACTGCGCTGGTCGAAGCCGGGATTGTAGATCCGGACGATCGTTCTTTCCATCTTGCGAAGACGCTGCGTTGCACTCCGGCACGCGCCACCTCTTTGGTCTTCAACTACCGGCTTCGCAACACCTCTACGGAGAGGACGAAGGCCGAATTGATACAGGTGATCCACGTAGTGAAGGACGAAGGGGCAGCGAAACAGGGCCGGGTGATCCTGAACGTGGAGCAGAAGTTCTGGCGCGAGGTCCTGATCGATGAGAATGAAGAATCACCGGGTATTCAGTGACGGCTCGTTCAACAAGAGAGCGCCTCACGCTCGATGCGAAGGACTTCATGACCGCATGCGAGAAGGTCTTCGGCGTAGAAGGCAAGCAGATCGCTGCGGCGGTGAAGAAGGCGAAGAAGGACGCGACGAAGGCCGACGTCGCAGAGTTCCTGGTCGAGATGGCGAAGAAGGTCGCAGGTGGCGCCACCACCGGTGCGGGATCCGCCCTTGCCAAGGCGGCTGCCGGCCGACACTCGCTGCTGTGGCGGGCGTAATCGGCTAGGACGCACCTGCGGCATCGGTCGTCGCTTCACCGTGACGCCCCGACTTACCGAAGCACGCCCAGCGGTTGGGGCCGCGCTGGTGTCAGACTTCAGGAGGAAACGCGATGAGCGCGTCATTCCGCCGCCTATCGGCCACGCCCTGCCGACGCGATGCACTACCGGCGGGGAGTGTTCGATCTTCGGGTCAGCGTCGTTGGTAGACGTCTCGGCGGTGGCCCACCGCAACGACCAGGACGAGAAGGACCTCGTCGTGGATCTCGTACACGATGCGGAAGTCACCGGTGCGGACCCGCCACTCTCCGTCGCCGCCGACCAGCTTCTTGGCGCCGCTCGGTCGAGGCTGGTCGGCTAAGAGTTCGACGGCTGCCTGCACTCGGCGACGAGCGGCCGGGTCAAGCTTGCGAAGCTGACGCGCTGCCCCCGGCGCGACCTCGATGCGATAGGTCACGCCAGTCCGAGATCAGCCTTGACCTGTTCCCACGGGATCGCGGACTCACCGTCGTCGAGCTCGGCTCGCGCGGCCCTGGCCGCCTTGAGATCGGCCAGGTCTTCTGCAGCCGCGATGAGGCTGTCGAGGTCGTCGGCATCGATCACTGCAGCCACCCGCTGGCCGCGACGCGTCAGGTAGACCGGAGCGTGGTCGACGCGGGCAGCATCGACCACATCGGCCAGTCGGGCTCGGGCCTCGCTCACGGTGGTCTCGCTCATGCGCAGAATGTACCGCTTAAACCGCTGAACTGTACATTTGGGCCACGCCGTCGTCGTGCCTACGATCCGGCAAGCTGTGACAGGCGCCGAGCAATCTCAGCATCGCGGTCCGCCGCCGCGTGCTGGTAGCGCATCGCAGCTCCGGGCGTCGAGTGGCCAAGGCGGCCCATGAGCTCCGCGAGCGTCGCTCCGGTCTGCGCGGCCAAGACAGCGCCCGTGTGGCGAAGATCGTGCCAGCGGAGATCTTTGCGACCGGCGGCCTCGCGAGCTGGGTAGTAGACCTTGTAGAGCGTCGAGGGCTGCATGTGCCGGTTGGTCTGGCTCGAAGACGGGAAGACAAGAGCGTCTGTCGAGGGGCCGACGAGCCGGTCCAGATGGTCCTCGACCGCGGGCATCAGGTGGGGCGGAATCGATACGTCGCGGATGCCGGCGTCGGTCTTCGGTGGCCCGACGATCATCTCGCCGCGCACCCGGACCACCCCACGCCGGATCTCGATCCGTTTGTGCTTCAGGTCGATGTCGCCGCGTCGTAGCTCGGCGAGCTCGCCGAACCTCATTGCGCACCAGGCCGCCAGGAGGGCCATCAGTCGGTACTTGTCCGGAAGGTTCTGCACCAGCACTTCGAGCTCTCGCAGGCTGGCCGGGCGCGTCTTGTGGGCGGGCTTCACGCTGCCCGCGCCTCGGATGTGCGCGGGGTTGAAAGCGATCAGCGGCTTGGGTCGCGTCGACGCCGCCGTGCCAAGGATGGTGCGGAGCAGGCTGTAGGCGTGCCCTCGTTGGGACTCTCGACCTGGCGAGACCTTCTCGTACCAGTCGTTGACGTCGTCGACCGAGATCTCATCGATCGGCGTGGTGCCGAACGTCGGATACAGCGACCCGCTCGAGGATGTACTGGTAGTGATCCCGCGTCGTCGGACGCAACGATTGTCCCCTCGTCTTACGGGTTCTTAGCCAGCGCTGCGCGTACTCCTCGAAGGTCGGTACTGCCTTCTTGGCCTCGTTGCGGTCGACCAGGTCGGGCGCCCAGGCGTTCAGCTGGATCTCGGCACGTCGCGCTGCCAGCCACGCGATGGCGTCGTCCTTCGAATCGAAGGTCGACGGCGGTCGGTGAAGCTTGCCGTCGGGTCCGATGTACCCAGCGCGGTAGCGTCCCGACGGTCGCAGCTCGACCCTGCCGAAGCTGCGTCGGGTCTTCCTGTTCCCCGTCCTCGAAGGCGCCACTGGAAGTCATCCTGTCTCGACTGCCGCCACTGTTCCCGTTGTTCCCCCGGCGATACTGGAAGTGGACTGGGAGGGAACAAAAAAGGAACAACGGCGATCAAAGTTGTCCGCGGATGTCGACAGCTGTCTCGACCACCGCGATGCTCAGATCCCTTATTCTACGGGCGATTCGCGCTCATGGACAGGTCAGAAGCGGTCAGATCGACCGCACGCTCCGTTGGGGTTCGAACCCAGTATCGCCCACCGAGCGTGACCCCCGGTCAGACTCACCGCGAGGTGGCGGCCACCGTCCTGCGGCATCTCTGTGCCAGATCGGCTGGCTATGCCTTCGACAGCGTTGATCGAGCGCTAAGCGCTGTGATTCATGGCTCGATCTAACACCCTAAAGGCGACGAGGACGCTGGCGCGCCGCGCCTTAGGATCGCGCCCATGCGTCTGACGTCGGCTGTCCTCGGCTTCGCGCTGAGGAAGCTGGGGCTGCTCGGGGCAACGATCCTCGTACTGTTCATCGGCTACCTGCTGGTCCAGGCGTTGGTCCCCGCGCTGCGCGAAGCCGTCGTGGACCGGGGGCGGCTGCAGGAGGTCACCGAGGACCGACGAGCTCTCGAATCGAACCTCGAGGAGCTCCGGACTGCTGCCGCCGAGGCCCAGACCACGGCAGTCGCCGCCGCGGTCGAGGAGGGGACCCGCAACGTCGCCGAGAAGCAGATAGAGATCGAGCGCCTGCGCGACAAGGCAGCAGAGGAGTGCAGCCTCGTGGACAGGCTGGTCGCGGCCGTCGTACCGGGGGACCCCTGCGAGGCCGCCCGGGCGGCGGTCGAGGCGTCGGACGAGGCCCTGGCCACCCTCGAGCAGAACCTCGGCCAGGCGCAGGACGACGCCGCGGTCCTCGGCGATCCCTCGCTGACCACGCAGGAGAAGCTGGATCGACTCGGACAGGGCGGCGACCCCGTCGTCGAGCGGGAGATCGACAACCAGGAGGCGGAGCTGGCTCAGGCGAAGGCCGAGCAGAACGCCCTGGAGGAGGCCCAGGACTCCACGGCGGGGTGGGTGGTCAACCAGTGGGCCAAGACGTGGCGGTGGTTGGCCCTCATCGCCCTGGTCGCGCTCCTGCTGCCCGGAGCGATGCGCATCGTCAGCTACTTCCTGCTGATGCCCTGGGTGCACCGGGTGCACAAGCCGATCCACCTGTCGGAGGGCTACGACAGCACGACGGCGGCCCTGCGTACGTCCGATGCGCAACGGACCCTGCCGATCGAGCTGGGCGCCGGCGAGGTGCTGTCCGCGCGCTCGGAGCACGTACGTCCGGTGCAGGGCACGATCCGCAGCCGACTCCTCTACGACTGGGGCTCGCCCTTCATCAGCTTCGCGGCCGGGCTGTACGGGCTGAGTCGGGTCACCGGGGACGAGGCCGGGAGCTCGGCGACGCTGTCGACGCCTGACGACCCCAACGCGTACCTGATGCGCATCGACTTCACCGAGCACCCGGGACTGGTCATGCACCCGAAGCACGTCGTGGGCGTGATCGGGGAGCCCGAGCTGACCACGCGCTGGCGGTGGGGCATCCAGTCCTTCGCGACGTGGCAGGTGCGCTACATCATGTTCGCCGGCACGGGGAGCCTGATCGTCGAGGGCAGCGGCGACGTCGTGGCGACGAACCCCGGCGGCCGGTCCACCCGGATGGAGCAGAACCTGGTGATGGGTTTCGACTCCCGCCTGAGCGTCGGCGTCAACCGGACCGAGGTGTTCTGGCCGTACCTGTGGCGTCGGACGCCGCTGGTCGACGACGAGTTCATGGGGGACCACCCGCTCTTCTGGCAGAAGTCGACCGCCGACGGCCCCAGCAACCCGATCGCGAGGACGTTCGACGCGATCTTCTCGGCGCTCGGCAAGCTGTTCGGCTTCTGAGGCCTACAAGTGAGAGGCACGCTTGCTCTGGCCAGGCGATCCCCACGGAGCGCAATGATCAGAACCTGTGGATGGCCCTCGGCCGGGTGACGTGAAGGAGCGCACCTCCCCGAGGTCCGCCGCGCGAGCGGCACGAGTCAGTCAGTCGGAGCTGGCCCGGGCTGCCGCTGTGTCACAGCCGAACCTGTCGGCGTACGAGAACGGCCGCCGGCCCCGTCGCCAGAAGTCCTCGTCAGGATCAGCCGCGCGATCCGTCCCCTCGGAGCTGCGTGCACCACTTCTTCCGAGAAGATGGGGGCGCACCCACCCCGAGGACATCACCCGCGCGATGGACGTCGCCGTCGAGCTCGACATTCCTGTGGTCGTGCTGCAGCACGAGCTTGCCGAGGGGGCGCCGGTGTTCGCGGTCGGCTCGTCGAGCTGGGCCCTGCACCCCGAGGTCGAGCGCCGCCTCCGACCCGAGTTCAAGCGGGCCTCCAAGGTCTACGGGAGCGCGTTCACCGGCGACGGGGTGGCGCAGTGGCTGGAGGCGAAGCAGGTCGACACCATCACGATCGTCGGCTACATGACCAACAACTGCGACATCGCCACGGCGGCGGACGCCGAGGCCCGTGGCATCGCCGCGGAGGTCCTCTCGGACGCGACCGGGGCCATCCACCTCTCCAACGAGGCGGGCAGCGTCTCGGCCGAGCAGCTGCACACGACCCTGATGGTGCTCCTGCACTCGAACTTCGCGGCGGTGGGCGACACCGACGCGTGGGTCGAGGCCGCACGCGGGGGGACGCGGCTCCCGAAGAGCGACCTGGGCACCTCGGCCACCCAGGGCCGCGCCCACTTCGACGGCTGAGGGGCCGCCCCGGGGTCGCGGGCCCGAGGTCTCGTACGACGGGACTAGCGGCCGGGCAGTGGGTCAGGCGACGCACGCGAAGTCGACCAGCCAACGGCTGGCGGCCGTATAGACCAGCGGCGCTGCCCACGCGCCGATGACCCACGCCCACGGCGTGCGGAGGATGACGCCGACCGTGGTGCCGATGAGGTAGGCGGCGACGGCCAGCACCGCGGGCACCACCAGCGCTGCTCCCGCGGGGGCACACAGCGGGAGGATCAGCCACGTGGTGGCGGCCGAGCCCAGCTCGCCGTACGACGCCACGGCCAGCACCGCAGGCAGCCAGAGCCCGGTGACGGCGAGCACCGCCGCGAGGTGGCCCGTCCTCGGGGAGGTCCGGGGCCAGAGCAGGGACCGGGATCGAGCCGCGAGGAACGGCAGCAGCAGCGACGCCACGAAGCCGACGAACGGAACGGTGAAGGCAAGAACGCCAGGGACGAGGAGTGCAGCCACGCCCCGCGCTCGGGTCGGATGCGGTGCTGTCTCCTGCGTGGCCATGGTCATCGTGGACTCCCTCGTCGTCGATCGCCACTCTGTTCCCGACCGGCGCCCGCACGCCTGAGCACCCAGGCTCAGATCCCGCGTGCCCGTCAGCGCCCGTTTCCGTCCAGCGCAGCCTGACAGCCCGTCGTCGCAGGTCTTGACAACGGCTCCTTCTGCGGTCCTATTCTGCCGAGATGGCGAGGTCGACCGCCCTGGCGTGTGTGTACTTCGTCGCGGTCATGCTCGCGATGCCCCTGATCCAGGGCAGTGACTACTCAGCCGGCGCCGACTCCATCAGCGAAGGTGCGCTCGGCCGCCTCGGATGGCTGCAGGTCTCCGCTTTCATCGTCCTGGGGGTCGCGTCGCTGATGCTCGCCGTGGCGCTGCGAGGCGCCTGGACCGGGATCAGTGGTGCGCTGGCACCGGTCCTGATCGCGGTGTGGGGAGTCGCCGTCATCCTGTGCGGCATCTTCCCCGTCGACGCGGGGGCGAGAGGTGAGACCACAGCGGCCGCGATCCACCTGTGGTCGGCGCTGATCGCGTTCGCGGCGCTGCTCGCGGCCATGTGGTTCGCCTCGTTCGCCTTCCGTACCAATCCGGTCTGGGAGCGGTGGTCGAAGGCGTCGATCCTGACCTCGATCGTGGCCACGGTCGCCTTCTTCGTGGTGGGCGCAGCCCCCCAGGAGGCCGACTGGGGAGGCTACGCGCAGCGAGCCTTCGTGCTGATCGTCGTGGCGTGGCTGGCGTCGGTCTCGCTCGTCGCTGCGTGAGAGCGGAGGCTCAAGGGGCGTAGCGCTGCTCCAGGTCGTGCACCTCGGGCAGACCGATCAGGTCGGTGAACCCGTCGAAGGTGGGCAGGCTGTCCATCGCGGCCAACGGGGTGCCGTCACGCTTGATGCTCTCCAGCACCGAGCGGACGCCGGCGGTCGCGGCCAGGAGGGTGGCGATGGGGAAGAGGACCAGCGAGAACCCGAGCTCGGTGATGCGGTCCAGCGACAGGGGCGGGGTGCGTCCGCCCTCGGCCCAGTTGAAGACCAGGGGAGCCACGCCGCGCAGCTCGTCGGCCACCCGGGCGATGTCGTCCTCGCTGGTCGGGGCCTCCACGAACAGCACGTCGGCCCCCGCCTCGGCGAAGGCCCGGGCGCGCGCGATGGCCTCGTCCAGGCCGTGCACGGCGGCGGCGTCGGTGCGCGCGATCAGCACCAGGTCGGGGTCGCGCCGGGCGTCGGCGGCGGCGCGGATCTTGCCGACCATCTCGGCGGTGGGGATGACGGCCTTGCCGCTCATGTGGCCGCACTTCTTCGGCATCACCTGGTCCTCGAGGTGGAGCCCCGCGACGCCGGCCTGCTCGTAGATGCGCACCGTGCGCACCACGTTGATCGCGTTGCCGTAGCCGGTGTCGGCGTCCGCGATCACCGGCCGCTCGACGGCGTCGACGATGCGGCGCACGTTGTCGACCATCTCCGCGCCCCCCAGCAGCCCGACGTCAGGGCGACCGAGCAGGGAGGCGCTGGTGCCGAAGCCCGTCATGTAGACGACGTCGAAGCCGGCCTGCTCCACCAGCCGGGCCGACAGCGCGTCGTAGGCCCCCGGCGCGACGACGGGGCCGGGGGCGGCCAGCAGCTCGCGGAGCCGCCTCCTCGGGCTGGCTGGGCCGGTGAGCATCGCACCCATCGTGACTCCTGTTCCTCGGGTCTTGCATGCAGTGCCCCGGAATGTACGCCGAATCCCTTGTGGTCGCCGCACGTCGACACCTAGGTTGCACACAATCGCCGATCACGACCGGCGCGGGTGCAGTCGAGCGGAGGACCCTGGTGCCGACCAGCGTGACCTCCAGCGAGCGGGTGGCGACCCGCGTCCGCGAGATGATCCTCGACGGCCGGCTGGCCCCGGGCGCCCGGCTCGGCGAGGTCGACCTGGCCGGCCACCTCGGCGTCAGCCGTACGCCGGTCCGGGAGGCCCTGAGCCGGCTCGGGGCCGAGGGCCTGGTCGAGCACGTGGCCAACCGCGGCGCCCGCGTCGCCACCTGGACCGTGGCCGAGGTCGAGTCGGTCTTCGAGCTCCGCTCGGCCCTCGAGCCGCGGCTCGCCGCGCTCGCCGTCCCGGCCGCCACCGCGCAGGACATCACGATCCTCGCCGACCTCGCCGAGCGGATGCTCGAGGTCGGACTGCCGGGACCGCGGCGCGACCTCGACGCCGTGGTCCCCCTGAACCGTGCCTTCCACGACCACCTCGCGCGGCTCGCCGACCACACCGCCCTCTCCGGCGCCCTCGCCACCGCCGTGCAGGCACCGATGCAGCGCCGCAACTTCGCGGCGTACGACGAGCCCACGATGCGCCGCAGCCTGGCCCACCACGTCGAGATCGTCGACGCCCTCGAGGCCGGCGACCCGGTGTGGGCCCACGCCGTGATGACCGCACACATCCACAACGCCCGCGCCGTCATGGTGCGCGCGGCGAGCGACCAGGAGGAGACCCGATGACCTACCGACTCGGAGTGGACGTGGGTGGCACGTTCACCGACGTGCTGCTGATGGAGGAGGACAGCGGGGAGACCTGGCGGGCCAAGACCGCCTCGACCCCCGCCGACCAGTCCGTCGGCGTCCTGCACGGCATCAGCCAGGTCTGCGAGGCGGCCGGCATCTCGCTCGGCGAGGTCGCCCAGGTCCTGCACGGCACCACCGTCGCGACCAACGCGATCCTCGAGGGCAAGGGCGCCCGGGTCGGGCTGGTGACCACCCACGGCTTCCGCCAGGTGCTCCAGATCGCCCGCTCCTTCGTCCCCGGCGGCCTGGCCGGCTGGATCATCTGGCCCAAGCCCGAGCCCCTCGCCGCGCTCGAGGACACCGTCGAGGTCGCCGGCCGCCTGGCCAGCGACGGCACCGTCATCCGCGACCTCGACGAGGACGACGTCCGCACCCAGCTCGCCCGGCTCGGCGGCGTCGAGGCCCTGGCGGTGTCGCTGATCAACTCCTTCGCCAACGCCGACCACGAGCGCCGGGTCGCCGAGATCGCCGCCGAGGTGCTGCCCGGCGTCCCGGTCTCGCTGTCCTCCGACGTGCTGCCCGAGATGCGGGAGTACGAGCGCTCCATCACCACCGTGGTCAACGGCTACGTCCAGCCCCAGGTCAAGAAGTACGTCTCCACCCTGATCGACCAGCTGCGCGAGAGCGGTGTCGCCGGCGAGCTGGCCATCCTGCGCAGCGACGGCGGTCTCTCGGCCGCCGCGCTGGCCACCGAGTCCCCGGTCACCATGCTGCTCTCCGGTCCCGCCGGCGGCGTCACCGGCGCGGTGTGGACCGCCGAGCAGTGCGGCTACCGCGACCTGATCACCTTCGACATGGGCGGCACCTCGACCGACGTCGCGCTGGTCCAGGACCTCGCGCCCCGGATCGGGCGGGAGACCAAGATCGGCGACCTCACCGTGCGGGCCTCCTCCGTCGACGTGCGCACCGTCGGGGCCGGCGGCGGCTCGATCGCCCACGTGCCGCAGCTGACCAGGGCGCTGCGCGTCGGGCCCCAGTCGGCGGGCGCCGCGCCCGGGCCGGCGGCGTACGGCAAGGGCGGCGAGGAGCCCACGGTGACCGACGCGAACGTCGTGCTCGGCTACCTGCCCGCCGACCTCGCCGGCGGCGAGATCACCCTCGACGTCGAGGCCGCCCGCACGGCGGTGTCCCAGGTGGCCGAGGCGATGGGGCTCGACTCGCCCGAGGCGGCGGCCGCGGGCGTCGTCGCGATCGTCAACGAGAACATGCTCGGCGGCCTGCGGCTGGTCTCGGTGCAGCAGGGCTTCGACCCCCGCGACTTCGCCCTGGTCGCCTTCGGCGGTGCCGGTCCGCTGCACGCCAACGCGCTCGGGATCCTCACCGGCGCCTGGCCGGTGATCGTGCCGCCCTCGCCCGGGGTGCTCTGCGCCCTCGGCGACGCCACGACCAGCCTGCGCGACGAGTCGGCCCGCACCGTCCTGCGTCGCTTCAGCGACCTGTCCGGACCCGAGCTGGTCTCGCTGCTCGGCGAGCTCGCCGACGACGCCGGCGCCCGGCTGGTCGAGCAGGGGCTCGCCAGCGACGACCAGCAGGTCGGCTACCAGGTCGACGTCCGCTTCCACGGCCAGGGCTTCGAGATCCCGATCGCCGTCGACGCGGCCTGGCTGGACGACCCGGACACCGCGCTCGAGCGGCTGAGCGAGGCCTTCGACCGCGAGCACGAGCGCCTGTTCTCCTTCCTGCTCACCGTCGACCACGAGCTGGTCAACGCCCGGGCCACCGTCAGCGGGCCCCGCCCCGAGGTCGCGGCCGTGACGCTCGAGCAGACCACCGGCGCGCCCGAGGGTGCACCGCACCAGATCTACGCCGACGGCCGCACCGTCGAGGCGCGGCTCCACGAGCGCGCCTCGCTGCGTGCCGGCGACGTCGTCGTCGGGCCGGCGGTCATCACCGAGATGGACTCCACCACGCTCGTGCTGCCCGGGCACGAGGCCCTGGTCCACCCGTCCGGGAGCCTGCTGATCACCCCGTCCGAGACATCGACCCCGAGCACGTCGACCCGAGCACTCGACCCAGAGCACGGAGGCCTGAGCCATGGCAACCATCGTGGAGACCGCGACCGGACCCGTCGAGAAGGGTCCCGTCGACCCGGTCACCGTGGACCTCATCGAGAACTCGTTGCGCAACGCCCGCTACGAGATGGACGAGGTGCTCTTCCGGACCGCCCTGTCGCCGGGCATCCGCGAGCAGCACGACGAGTTCCCGCTGATCGCCGATCTCGACGGGAAGATGGTGGTCGGCCAGTTCGGCCTGTCCATCCCCGACTTCCTCGACGGCTTCGACGGCACCATCGAGGAGGGCGACGTGCTGCTCACCTCCGACCCGTACGCCTGTGGTGCGGCGATCAGCCACGCCAACGACTGGCTGGTCGTGGTGCCGATCTTCCACGAGGGCCGTGTGGTCGGCTGGGCCGCGATGTTCGGGCACATGTCCGACGTGGGTGGCAAGACGCCCTCCTCGATGCCGACGGACGCGACCACGATCTACGAGGAGGGCGTGGTCATCCCTCCCTTCAAGCTCTACGCCCAGGGTGTGCTCAACGAGGACGCGCTGCGGATCGTGCTCAACCAGGTGCGGGTCCCGGACTGGAACCGCGCCGACCTCAACGGCCTGGTCGCCGCCTGCCGCACCGCGAGCCGCCGGGTCGTCGAGATGTGCGAGCGGTTCGGCACCGCGACGTACCTCTCGACCCTCGACGCCCTGCTGCAGCGCAACTACGACGCGATGAAGGCGCTGCTGGCGATGGTCTTCGAGGACGGCCGCACGTTGTCCTTCACCGACTACATCTGCGACGACGGCGTGGGCTACGGGCCGTACGAGCTGAAGATCTCGCTGACCCGCACCGGGGAGAAGGTGCACATCGACTTCACCGGCTCCAGCCCGCAGGCGGTCGGGCCGATCAACTACTACATCAACGAGAACCTGACCCGGATGTTCTTCGGGATCTACATGATCACCGTCGCCGACCCCCAGATCCTCTGGAACGACGGCTTCTACCCGCTGGTCGACGTCACCATCCCCGAGGGGTCCTACTGGCGGCCCAAGCACCCGGCCGCGCTGTCGGGCCGCAACCACGGCATCGGGCGGGTCTTCGACCTGTTCGGCGGGCTGCTCGGGCAGACCAACCCGGCGCTGCTGAACGCGGCGGGCTTCTCCTCCAGCCCGCACTTCATGTTCTCCGGGCACTACTCCGAGGGCGAGCGGGAGGGGGAGTGGTTCCAGCTGTACTCCATCGGGTTCGGCGGCATCCCCGGCCGCCCGCTCGGCGACGGGCCGGACGGCCACTCGCTGTGGCCGAGCTTCGTGAACATCCCGTGCGAGTACCTCGAGTCCTACTACCCGCTGCGGATCGAGAAGTGGGAGACCGTCGCCGACACCGGCGGGGCCGGCCTGCACCGCGGCGGCAACGGTGTGGACGTCGTCTACGTCTTCGAGGAGCCCGGCGCGATCGCGATCCACGACGACCGGTGGCTGACCTACCCGTGGGGCGTCAACGGGGGCCATCCCGGCACCCGGGGCACCAAGTGGGTCGAGCGGGCCGACGGCACCCGGCAGGTGCTGCCCTCGAAGTGCCACGACGTGCCGGTCGCGGTCGGTGACGTCCTGCACTTCGTCACCTGGGGCGGCGGCGGGTGGGGCGACCCGCTCGAGCGCGACCCCGGGCTCGTGTCGCTGGAGGTACGCCGGGGGCTCGTCACCACCGAGGGCGCGAGGCGGTACGGCGTCGTGCTCGGCGACGCCGACGCCGTCGACGTGGCCGCCACCGAGGAGCTGCGGACCCGGATGCGGGCTGAGCGTCCCGACGAGCTGCCGGTCTTCGACATGGGCCCCTCGATCGAGGAGCTGCTGGAGCGCTGCGAGGAGGAGACCGGCCTGCCCGCCCCGACCCGCCCGGTCTGGACGTGAGCGCAGGGTCCGCGCCGGGTCCGCACGGCACGGCGTTCTCGGGCCGGATCGGGTGGGGGTCGACCCCGGCGCTGCTGGTCATCGACCTGTGCCGGGCCTACACCGACCCGGACGGACCGTTCGCGCTGCCCGGTGCCGACGCCGCGGTGGCCGCGAACGAGCAGCTGCTCGCGGCGGCGCGCTCGGCCGGCCGTCCGGTGCTGTGGACCGCGGTGCGCTACCGCGCCGACCTGTCCGACGCCGGTTGGTTCGGCGTCAAGGTGCCCGCCCTGCGCGCCTTCGCCGCCGACGCCAGCGGCGGGTGGGGCGAGCTGACCCTGCCGCCGGCGCCGGGGGAGCAGGTCGTGGTCAAGCAGCACGCCTCCGGCTTCGCCGGCACCGACCTGGGGGACCGGTTGGCCGCGCTGGGGGTGGACACCGTCGTGATCAGCGGGGTGTCGACGTCGGGGTGCGTCCGTGCCACCGCGACCGACGCCGTCGCCGTCGGCCTGAGACCCATCGTCGTGGCCGAGGCCTGCGCCGATCGCACCGACGGGCTGCACCGCAACAACCTCGCCGACCTCGACGCGAAGTACGCCGACGTGGTCGGCCTGGCCGAGGCGACGGCGGGCCTCGGGGACCTGCGTCCGGGACAGGCCGCGCGCTAGGCCGGCAGCTCCTCGGCCAGCATCCGCACCAGCAGGTTCTGCTCGTCGAGGAGCGCGGTCAGCCGCCCGGCCTCGACCGGTCGCGAGAAGTGGTACCCCTGGCCGGTGTTGCACCCCTGGCGGATCAGCATCAAGAGCTCCTCGGCGTGCTCGATGCCCTCCGCGACGACCTCGAGCTGCATCGTCTGCCCGAGCCGGATGATGGTGCTGACCAGGGCTGCCTCACCCGAGACCCCCAGCCGCTCGATGAAGCTGCGGTCGATCTTCAGGACGTCCACCGGGAACCGGTGCAGATAGCTGAGCGAGGAGTAGCCCGTGCCGAAGTCGTCGATGGCGAGCCGCACGCCGATCTCGCGCAGGGCGACCAGGTTCGAGCGGACGACGTCGCCGTCGTCCATCAGCACGCTCTCGGTCATCTCCAGGGTCAGGCAGGAGGGCCGCAGCCCGGTCTCGGTGAGGATGTCCTGCACCGCGGCGAACAAGCCGGGGTCCGGGAGCTGACGCGCCGAGAGGTTCACGCTGATCTTCAGGTCCGCCAGCTCCGGGGTCGACTGCTGCCAGCGGACCGTCTGCTCGCAGGACTCGCGCAGGACCCACAGCCCGAGCTGCTGGATCAACCCGGTGGACTCCGCCAGCGCGATGAACCGGTCCGGTCCGATCAGACCCTTGGTCGGGTGCATCCACCGCACCAGGGCCTCCGAGCTCCTGATCTGACCGCTCTTCAGGTCGACCAGCGGCTGGTAGTGGACGACGAGCTCGTGGTCGCGCAGCGCCGCCCTCAGGTCGGACTCCATCTGGAGACGTTCGACCAGGCTCGCGTGCATGGCGGGGTGGAAGGTCACGAAGCTCGAGGTCGTCGCCGCCTTGGCCTCGTACATCGCCAGGTCGGCGTTGCGCAGCAGCTGCTCGGCGGTCGTGCCCTCGGCGGGGTCGCTGGTCGCGATCCCGATGCTGGCCGACACCGGCACCTGGTGCGAACCGATGGTGAACGCCGGGCTCAGGGCCAGGCCGATCCTCGTGGCCAACGGCGAGGCCTGGTCGGCGTCGTCGAGCAGGACCGCGAACTCGTCGCCGCCGAAGCGGGCGACGGTGTCGCCGGGCCGCAGCTCGTGCTTGAGACGCTCCGCGACCAGCACCAGCAGCTCGTCGCCGGTGCTGTGCCCGAGGGTGTCGTTGACCTCCTTGAAGCCGTCGAGGTCCAGGAACATGATCGCGACGGCACTGCCGGCGTCACCCTCACGCGCCAGGGCGTGCGTCAACCGGTCCCGGAACAGGGCCCGGTTGGCCAGACCGGTCAGCGAGTCGTGGAAGGCCTGGTGCAGCAGCTCCGCCTCGAGGGCGGACCGGTCGGTGACGTCACGGCTGTTCAGCACGAAGCCCTGGACGTGCGGGGTGTCGAGCAGGTTGGTGATCGTCAGCTCCATGTCGCGGGTGCCACCGTCGGCGTGCCGGAAGGCGGCGACCAGGGTCTGTGCGCCGAGCGGCGCGCCGGCCACCTGGGTCAGGGCCACGGTGAACCTCGCCGCTCCGCCCGGTGTCATCAGGTCGCACAGCCACATCCCCTCGACCTCCTCCGGCGCGAGTCCGAGGATCCCCAGGGAGGACGCGCTCTGGTACTGGACCCGGGCGTCGGAGTCGACCACGGTGACCAGGTCCGAGCTGTGCTGGACGAGCGCCTCGAACCTCTCCCGACTCGCGGCCAGCTCGGTGGTGCGCTCGCTGACCCGGTGCTCGAGGTGGCGGGTGAGGTACTCGTTCTCGCGCAGCGCGAGCACCTGCCGCGCGACGAGCAGCACCATGATCGTGGTCCGCACCAGGGACAGGAACACGTCGGCGTAGCCGACCCGGGCGATGTCGATCGTGGTCGTCAAGAGGGCCAGCGCGACCGCGGAGGCCGGCAGCAGGGAACCCTGGGGACGGGAGGAGAGCCGGTCGTCGGCCTCCGGGTCGTCCTGCCCGTTCGCGGCCCGGTCCCCAGGCTTCACCGGACCGAGGGCGGCGACCAGGATCAGGGCGTAGCCGATGAACCACCCGATGTCGATGCCGCTGCCCGAGCTGTAGGCCCCCACGGCCGTCAGGTAGCTGAACCCGGAGTCCGCCACCGCGAAGGCCACCAGCCCGGTGCCCACCAGGGGAAGTGAGACCGACTGCACCGAGTCGCGGTGGCGCACCTGGAGCGCGGTGTACATCACGATCGTGATCACGACCACGTCACCGATCGGGTAGGCCAGCAGGATGGTCTGCTCCAGCACCCGGCCACCGCTGCCCGCCCGGAAGACCGGTTCGAGGACCAGCACCCAGCTGCAGACCAGCAACGAGGCGGCGACCGTGAGCCCGTCCAGGATGGTCCGTGCGCGCCCGGCCATCGTCGGAGCGGCGAGCGGCAGCGAGAGCAGGGCCGCCGTGGCCAGCACCGGCATGCCCAGGTAGCCGAGGTCCGCCGCCGACGGGAAGGGGACGTCCTGACCGAGGACCGACTCGTACCAGGTCCAGACCACCTGCCCCGCGCCCCACGACCCGGCCGCGGCGCCGAGCAGGAGCCAGAACCGACGTACGGCGCCGGAGCACCGCTGGGACCGGAGGATCGACGCGACGCTGGCGGTGAGCGCGGAGGCGATCAGGCCCAGGTTCGAGACCAGCTGGGCCTGCTCGTCATCGCCGGTGGAGGTCAGGAGCAGGGCGACCCAGCCGAGCGTGACGACACCGACGAGGCTCACGGGCAGTCGTGCGCCCGGAGGGGGGTGGGGGGATCGGATCGACATGGACTCCATGGTCGGGTCGACCACCCGCTCGCGGAGCAGAACCATGAATTTCATCATTCGGCTGCGGAGCGGCCGCGCATGCCGCTGTCATGGTCGCCGGGAATTCCTCGCTGACAGAACGGTGCGACATGACGATGACCACGACAGACCTCACGACGACGCTGGAGCTGCCCGCCAGCTGGCCCCTGAGTCTGTCCCCTCAGGTGCTGGCCGGCCTGGACTACCCGACACCGTTCCTCGTCGGCGACCTGGCGATGTTCCGCGACCGCTTCCGCAGCTTCCGTGCGGCCCTTCCCGGGGTGCACCCGTTCTTCGCGGTCAAGTGCAACTCCACACCGCAGGTGCTCAGGGCGGCCCAGCAGACCTCGGCCGGCTTCGAGGTGGCCTCGCTCGGAGAGCTGCGGCTGCTCCAGGACATCGGGGTCGATCCGGCCGAGGTGCTCTACAGCAACACCGTCAAGCCCTCCTCCCACATCGCCGAGGCGGCCGCGGCCGGGCTGTGGCGCTTCGCCTTCGACTCCGAGAGCGAGCTGCACAAGATCGCGCGCCACGCGCCGGGCAGCGCGGTCTACGTCCGGGTCCGCGTCGACGACAGCCGCAGCGTCTTCCCGCTGTCGCGCAAGTTCGGCACGGAGGCGCACGAGGCACGCGCGCTGATGCACCGGGCCCGGAGCCTCGGCCTGCGGCCCTACGGCATCACCTTCCACGTCGGCTCCCAGTGCGCCTCGACCACCGCCTGGGTCCAGGCCATCGCCTCCGTCGGCCGGCTCATGCGCCAGCTGCAGAGCGACGACGTCACGATCGAGATGCTCGACATCGGCGGGGGCTTCCCCGCCCGCTACGGCGACGTGGTCCCCTCCATCGAGCAGATCGGGCCTGTGGTCACCCGGGCGATGGACGAGCTCCTCCCGTACCGTCCCGCGCTCGTGGCGGCCGAGCCCGGCCGGCACATGGTCGCGGAGACGGCGGTCATGGTCTCCACCGTCCTCGGGCGCGAGGTGCGCGCGGGCGAGGAGTGGATCTACCTCGACATCGGGGCCTACAACGGCATGATGGAGACCCAGCAGGCGGTCGGACAGTGGCGGTTCCCGTTGTGGTCCTCGCGCTCGGACCACGGCTTCTCCCGCCAGATCCCCTACACCGTGACCGGACCCACCTGCGACAGCGCCGACACGATGTTCTACGGCGTCTCGCTGCCCGCCACCCTCGGCGAGGGGGACCGGATCTACATCGCCTCCGCCGGTGCCTACACGCTGAGCTACGCCTCCCACTTCAACGGCTTCCCGCCGCCGCAGACCTACTTCCTGTCCGAGTAGGCCGGGGTGCCGACCCGAGGTCGGTTCGTCCAGCTGATGCTGGCCGGGCTGGTCGACTCGTTGTGCCTGTCGTTCGCCTGGACCGTGCTGCTGCTGCTCGTGGTGGAGGAGCACGGGCTCGGTGCGGCGGGACTCCTCAGCGCGGCCATGCTGGTGGGGGTGGCCCTGTCGGCGCCGGTGGCCGGCCGGCTGGCGTGCCTGCTCGACGGGCGTCGCCTGCTGCGCTCGGTCGCGGCGCTCGAGGGCGTGCTCCGCGTCGGGGTGTTCGCCCTGCTCGTGGTCGGTGCGCCCCTGGTCCTGGTCGCCGTCTGTGTCGGCGTCATGAACATCACGGCGTGGACCGGCTACGCCGGCATGCGCGCCGAGGTGGCCGCGATCCGTCCCGAGACCTCGGCGCTGACCTGGTACGGCACGGGGGTCGCGTCGATCGAGGCGGTCGGTGCCGGGCTGGCGGCCCTGGTGACGCTCGTCGCCGACATCGCCAGCACCCGGGTGCTCGTGGTGGTCGCCGGGATCTACCTCCTGGGCCTGCTGCCCACCGTCCTCGTGGCCGGCGGATCACCGGTCCAGCGGTCCATCCGGGCACGGGTCCCCGGTCCGCGGCGACCCGTGTCGTGGCGGTCCGTCTCGTGGCGGTCCGTGTCGTGGCGGTCCCGGGCCTCGTTGCCCGTCGCGGGCGGGGTGCTGCTGATGTTCGCGGCCTCCGGTCCCACCCTGCTCTCCGTCGGCCTCGCGGCCGAGCTGCACGGTTCGGCCACGGTCGCCCTCGTCGCGGCGGCCTTCACCCTGGGTGCCCTGGCCGCCCCGGCCATCTCCTGGCACGTCCAGCGTCGACGGGCCAACGGGCCCCTGGTGTGGGTGCTCTGCGCGGTGGGGATGAGCGTGGGCTGGGTGCTCGCGCCCTGGAGCGTGGCCCTCATGATGCTCGCCCAGGCGGCCTCCGGGTTGTGCATGACCGCGCTGGAGGGGCTGCTCGACACCAGCATCGCGGCTCGGTCGGCCGACGAGGTCACCGGTGCCCTCGCCCGGGCCACCGCGGGTCGCGCGCTCGGGTCCGCGGCCGCCGTGGCGCTCCTGCCCGCGGCCGTCGACGCGGTGGGGCTGACCCCGGTGATGCTCGTCGTGACCGGCCTGCTCGGCGTCGCCGCCGTGCTCCTGCGGCGCGGCGCGCCACGGCGGGCGGACGACGCGCGACGCCAGGACGTGCCTCTGGCAGCCGCCTCGATCTGACCCACCGGGGAGGGCCGACGACCCGCGGCGGTCGGCGCCGGGCTCGGACGCGCGTAGGTTCAGCAGGTGACCGACTCCAGCCCGCGCGAGACCACGTACGTCGCCAACCCCACCAGCAAGGTCCACATCGGGACCTGCCCGCACCTGAGCAAGAGGTCCGTCCTCACCGAGGCGACCCCCGAGCAGGTCGAGAGCAACGGGCTGTGCACGCACTGCGAGAAGGAGATCAACGGGGTCGGGCGCACGTACTTCGACGACCTCGAGGTCGCCCTGAAGACCTACGGCCAGCACGGCCACGACGCGCTGGGTCGCATCCGGACCGCTCTCGACGGCGTCGACCACGACACCGTCTGGCTCCCGGCCAGCGACTCCTACGTCGCCCTCGCCGCCGAGGGCGAGGCACTCGCCTGGGTCGGCAAGGGTTATGTCCGGGTCAAGGGCCGACCGCTCGTCGAGCTGCCGTCGCCGCAGCCGCGCGCCGGTGCAGGATCGTTGAAGGAGGACGTCCGCGGTGACCTGTGCGAGGTGCACTTCATGGAGAAGTCCGTCGACGGCGTGTGCGAGATGTGTGAGTGAGGGCTGGCCTGCCCGCTGGCTCGCCCGGGCTCCCGCACCAGCTGCCACCCGGACGGGGGCGGTGTCGGCGTGTCCGGGCGCCTAGCGTCGCGTGATGGCTATCAGCAAGGGCGACAAGGTCACCTGGAACACCCCGCAGGGCACGACCGAGGGCACGGCGGTCGAGAAGAGGACCAAGGAGTTCCAGCACGACAAGCAGACGTTCAAGGCCAGCGACGACGAGCCGTACTGGATCGTGGAGTCGGCCAAGAGCGGCTCGAAGGCGGCCCACAAGGAGTCCAGTCTCGACACGGCGTGACACCCTGAGCCGGTGAGCGAGCGCAACGTCCTGGGTGGCGAGCTGGAGCCGTGCGGTGCCGACCCGGTCACGGGTTTCTACCGCGACTCCACCTGCCGCGTCGGGCCGCAGGACGTCGGCGTGCACGCGGTCTGCGCGGTGATGACGACGGAGTTCCTCACCCACCAGCGACGCGTCGGCAACGACCTGAGCACCCCCCGGCCACAGTGGGGCTTCGCCGGGCTGGTGCCGGGCGACCGGTGGTGCGTGGTGGCGGCGCGGTGGTTGCAGGCCTACGAGGAGGGCGTGGCGGCGCCGGTGGTGCTGGCCAGCACGAGCGAGGCCGCCCTGGAGGTCGTGCCGCTCGCCGCGCTGCGCGAGCACGCGGTCGACGTACCTCCCGACGCCAGCGCGCTGGACTGAGCGCCGGCCGCGTGGCAGGAATGCCGCGGCGACCACCGAGGTTGCGCCGGACATGTCAGTCATCGGGATCATCGGAGCAGGCAACATCGGCAGCACGGTCGCGCGGCTCGCGATCGCCGGAGGTCACGAGGTCGTGATCGCCAACTCGCGCGGGCCGGAGACGCTCGGTGACCTCGTCGCCGAGCTCGGCCCCCGTGCTGGCGCCGCCACCGCCACGGAGGCGGCCGAGGCCGCCGAGCTCGCGGTCGTCACCGTGCCGCTCAAGGCCCTGGGCGACCTCCCCGCCGCGCCGCTGGCCGGCAAGGTCGTCATGGACACGCTGAACTACTACCCCGAGCGCGACGGCCGCGTCGGCGAGCTCGACGCCGAGACCACCACGACCAGCGAGATGGTGCAGGCCCACCTCGCCGAGTCGCTCGTGGTCAAGACCTTCAACAACATCTACTTCGAGCACCTCGCGGCGCTGGCGCGCCCCAGCGGTGCCGAGGACCGCGCGACGCTGATCATCGCCGGCGACACCGTCGGCGCCAAGCGCGAGGTGGCGGCGTTCCTCGACTCGATCGGCTACGACGCCTTCGACGGCGGCACGCTCGAGGAGTCCTGGCGCTTCCAGCGCGACACGGCGGCGTACGCCGGCCTCTACGTCGACGGCGACGACTGGGCCAAGCCGGTCGCGGCCGACGTCGACCGGATCCGCGAGAAGCTCGCGGCGGCGAAGCGCTACCGCGACATGTGAGGATCCCGTGCCAGGCGCGCACCCCGCTGAGCCTTGCGCAGATCGACGGAGAAACCGGGGCGCGGGGGAGCTGGGGCGGTCGATACGATCGTGCGGCCCACCTCAGCGAGACCCGAACCCCCAGGAGCCACTGTGCCCGACCTCTCGATCGTCCGAGTCCACGCCGACGTGCGTCAGGACCAGACGGTGACGGCGGGCACCAGGGCGTGGGAGCTGTTCCGCGACGACACCGAGGTGATCGCGGCCCGGGTCGACGGAGCGCTGAAGGACCTCTCCTACGACCTCGCCGAGGGTGACGTCGTGGAGTCGGTCGCCCTCGACAGCGCCGACGGGCTCGACATCCTGCGCCACTCGTGCGCCCACGTGATGGCCCAGGCCGTCCAGGACCTGTTCCCCGACGCCAAGCTCGGCATCGGCCCGCCGATCCGCGACGGGTTCTACTACGACTTCGACGTCGAGACGCCGTTCGTGCCCGAAGACCTCGCGAAGATCGAGACCCGGATGCGCAAGATCATCAAGGACGGGCAACGGTTCTCCCGGCGGGTCACCACCGACGCCGACGCCCTCGCCGAGCTGGCCCACGAGCCGTACAAGGTCGAGCTGATCGGCCTCAAGGGCGGCACCGGTGTCGAGGACGCCGCCGAGGGTGCGAGCGTCGAGGTCGGCGCCGGCGAGCTGAGCATCTACGACAACGTCGACCGCCGGGGCGAGACCGCCTGGTCCGACCTGTGCCGCGGCCCCCACCTGCCCACCACCAAGCGGATCCCGGCCTTCAAGCTGATGCGCTCCGCCGCGGCGTACTGGCGCGGGGACGAGAAGAACAAGCAGCTCCAACGCCTCTACGGCACCGCCTGGGCCTCCAAGGAGGACCTCGACGCCCACCTGCACCGCCTCGAGGAGGCCGAGCGCCGCGACCACCGCCGCCTCGGGCGTGACCTGGACCTGTTCAGCTTCCCCGACGAGATCGGCTCCGGCCTGCCCGTCTTCCACCCCAGGGGCGGGGTGATCAAGCGGGAGATGGAGGACTACGTCCGTCGGCGCCACATCGAGGAGGGCTTCGAGTACGTCGGCACGCCCCACATCTCCAAGGAGGGGCTCTTCCACACCTCCGGGCACCTGCCCTACTACGCCGAGGGGATGTTCCCGCCGTTCGGCCTCGACGGCAACGAGTACCGCCTCAAGGCGATGAACTGCCCCATGCACAACCTGATCTTCCGCTCGCGCGGTCGCTCCTACCGTGAGCTGCCGCTGCGGCTCTTCGAGTTCGGCCACGTCTACCGCTACGAGAAGTCCGGCGTGATCCACGGCCTGACCCGCGTGCGCGGGTTCGCCCAGGACGACTCGCACTCCTACGTCACCGCCGAGCAGGTACCCGGCGAGATCCAGCACCTGCTCGACTTCGTGCTCAGCCTGCTGCGCGACTTCGGCCTCGACGACTACTACCTCGAGCTGTCGACCCGCGACGACTCCAAGCCCGACAAGTTCGTCGGCTCCGAGGAGGAGTGGGCCTCGGCGACCGCGATCCTCGAGGAGGTCGCCACCGGGACCGGTCTGGAGCTCGTCCCCGACCCGGGCGGGGCGGCGTACTACGGACCCAAGATCTCGGTGCAGGCCCGCGACGCCATCGGGCGCACCTGGCAGATGTCGACCATCCAGGTCGACTTCAACCAGCCGGCCGGCTTCGAGCTGACCTACCAGGCCGCCGACGGGACCCGTCAGCAGCCGGTGATGATCCACTCCGCCAAGTTCGGCTCCATCGAGCGGTTCATCGGCGTGCTCGTCGAGCACTACGCGGGCGCGTTCCCCCCGTGGCTGGCTCCGGTGCAGGTGCAGGGCATCCCGATCGCCGAGCGGCACGCCGACTACCTGTGGGACGTCGCGCGCCGGCTGAAGGCGCAGGGACTGCGCGTGGAGGTCGACGACTCCGACGACCGGATGCAGAAGAAGATCCGCAACGCGCAGCTGCAGAAGGTCCCCTTCATGGTCATCGCCGGCGACGACGACGTCGAGGCCGGGGCCGTCTCGTTCCGCTACCGCGACGGCCACCAGGACAACGGGGTGCCCATCGAGGAGGCGATCGCGCGGGTTGCGGCGGCGGTCGCGTCGCGCGAGCAGGTCTGAGGACCCGGGCGTGGCCGGATACCTCACCTAGGCTGAGGCCGTGACTCGCCGGGCCCTCGCATCGTCGTTCGTGCTGACCCTCCTGGTGGTCGCCGGCTGCGGGCAGGACGTGACGCCGGCGGAGCCCTCCGACAGCGCGGCGTCGACCACGACGACCACCACCAGCCCGACGCCTCCGGGCGCGTCGCCGACGGTGGCCGCGCCCAAGCGCGACCGACCGAGGGCGGCCCCAGCCCCGCAGGACTCCGACGAGCTGGGCGACCTCGCGGCGCTCGCGGAGCAGCAGTCCGGGCAGCAGCGCCGGGAGGCAGCACGTCGCGGACCCGTGCTCGGCGGGGACATCTCGTGGCCGCAGTGCCCGACGGGCCTCGGCATCCCCGAGCGGCGGACCCTCGGGCTCCCGCCGCCGCTGCCCACCGCGCAGTACGTCGTCGTCGGCCTGACCAACGGTCCCGGCTTCGTCGAGAACCCGTGCCTGGCCGACCAGGTCGCCTCCGTCCGGGCGCAGGGCCTCGGGCTGGCGGCGTACGCCGTGGTCAGCTATCCCGACCAGCGCACGCTCTCGCGTGAGGGGGTGGGCGGCCCGTACGAGGGTGGCTCCGCCCTCGACGCGCTGCGCAACGTCGGCTACGCCCAGGCCGAGTTCGGGGTGGCCTCGATGAGGCGCACCGGCCTGGTCACCCCGGTCGTGTGGGTCGACGTCGAACCGGTCCGTGACTTCGACTGGACCAGTGACACCGAGGCGAACGCGGCGGTCGTGCAGGGTGCGGTCAAGGGCTACCAGGACGCCGGGTACCGGGTCGGGGTCTACTCCACGGCGTACCTGTGGCAGGGCGTCGTCGGAGGGTTGAGGCTCGGGGTGCCCGAGTGGCGCGCGGCGGGGCAGACGTCGCGGGCCGAGGCGCTCGCCCGCTGCGGCGACGCGTCGTCCATCCAGGGTGGGCAGGCCGTGCTGGGGCAGTGGGTCGAGGACTCGCGCGACCAGAACGTGACGTGCCCGGGGATCTCGGGCGAGCTCGGGCGCTGGTTCTCCGGCGTGGGCTGAGCACGGAGACGGTCCCGAGCAGCCCGGTCACGGCGGCGGCGCCGAAGGCGAGCGGGTCGGCGTGCTGCTCGATCAGTCGTCCGACCACGGGTGCCCCGGCGGCCTGGCCGAGCAGTGCCGCGACGAAGAACGCCGAGGCCGCCGGGCCCGGCGTACGCGAGACCTGCACGGCGTAGGCGATCAGCACGGTGGTGCCGGCGTTGAAGCCGAGACCGAAGAGCAGGGCCGCCGCCCAGCCGGTCCACCGGTCGGTGGCGTGCGGGAGGAGCATCGTCGCCGCGGACATCGTGACCAGGCAGGCGACCCATCCGCGGTGCGGCCCGCGGCGCAGCAGCAGCGGAGCCGCCGGCGCGGAGAGGGCCGCACCGACCCCGAGGGCGACCCACGCCCAGATCGCGTCGGTGGCGGTCACGCCCGAGCGCTCGAGCGCGGTACGGCCGTAGGTCCACACCGCTGCGCTGCCGGCCCCGAACGCGACGGCGCCCAGGGCCGGGGGCACCCAGGCGAGCGAGACGTCGATGGCCTCCCGTGCGGTCGGCTCGACCGGGTCGTCCGACCGGCGCCGGCTGCGTGAGCCGCGCAGGGTCCCGAGGGTCGCGGCGCCCGTGACGGCGGCCGCGACCCACCACGCCGTACGCCAGTCGGGGCCGACCGCGAGCGCGAGCACGCCGGCGAGGACCAACCCGGGGCCCGGGCCGGCGTTGACCGTGGCCTGGGCGGACGCGGACCGGGCGCCACTGACCGCCCGGGCGACGAGCACGACCAGGGCGGGCGAGGCGGCGCCGGCCCCGGCGCTGCCCAGGACGACCCCCGCGGCGAACCACGGGACGCTCGTCGCCGACGCGACGACGCCCGCACCGAGGGTGCCCAGGGTGCCCGCGGCGCCCACGACGGCTCGCGGGCGCTTCTGGCAGACGACCAGCGAGGCCACGGCGCCGACGCAGTAGGCGAGCGAGGTCAGGCCCGAGACGACGCCGGCGTCCGGCGAGCTCAGGCCGAGGTCGTGCTGGACCGACGGCAGCACCAGCCCGTAGGCGCCGCGCACGAGCCCGTAGAGGGCGGCGACGAGGGCGGTGCCGGGCAGGACCAGCGCGAGGGATTGAAACGAACGTTTCACATAACGGACGTTACAGTAAGGGGGTGAGCCCACGACCCCCCGCCCGAGAACGCCTTCTCGACGCAGCCGACGTCGCGCTCTCCACGCGCGGCTGGGCGGCTACGCCGGTCGATGCGGTGCTGGCGCAGGCCGCGGTGGCGCCCGCCACGCTCTACGCGCACTTCGGCAGCAAGGACAAGCTGCTCGCCGCGGTGCTCGACCGGCGCCTCGACCGCTGGGACGAGGTCTGGGCCCGGGCCGTCGCCGCCGCCGTCGACGACCGGGGTCGGCTCCTGGCGGTCTTCGACGCGCTGGAGGACTTCGACGTCGACCACGTGCCCGCCCGCTGGTGCGCCTTCCTCGGTGCTGCCGCCGAGGGCTCGGACGGCGAGGAGGCGGTGGCGGACGCCGTACGGCGTGACTCTGCGCTGATGCGCGGCCGGCTGGTCGAGCTGGCCCGACCCGCCCTCGGTGCCCGGGCGGAGGCGTTGGCCGACCACCTGGTGCTGGTCGTGACCGGGTGCCTGGCGATGCGGCTGCGCGAGCCCGGGGCCGACCGGGTCGGGCAGGCGCGGCTGACCGCGGGCGTGGTGGTCGATGCCGCGCTGGCGGGCGGCGGGTGACCAGCGGGTCCTTGTGCGACCGAGACCGACACCTCGGGTCGCAATCCTTGGAACCTCGGATCGCAATTGCTGGAACCTCGGCTCGCAGTTCCTGGCACCTCGGCGGGTGGGACTAGGGTTGGGGGGTCCCCCGGGGTGGATCACGGGAGCGGGGGAGGGGCGCGAGCGTGGAATCGAGGTCGACGATGGCGGTGCGGGGACCCCGTGTCACCGACGGACGCCACTCGCGCTGGGACAGCCACAACGTCGTGCGCCGCGAGGCGATCATCGGTGCCGCCGTCGGCGTGCTCGAGGAGGTCGGGCCCGGGGGGGAGTTCCACGTCCAGCAGGTCGCCGACGCGGCCGGTCTGAGCCGCACGGTCCTCTACCGCCACTTCGCCGACCGCGCCGACCTCGACACGGCCGTGCGGGGGCAGGTGCTGGACCAGATGCGTGCCGCGGTGGTCCCGGTGCTCCAGCTCGAGGGCACCCCGATCCAGATCATCCGGCGCATCGTCGCGGCCTACACCGGCTGGGCCGCCGCGCACCCTGCCCTGCACCGCTTCGTCGAGCGGGAGGTGCCGACCGACGGCACGAGCCAGCTCGAGGAGCTCGTCGTCGGGATCGCCCGGCAGGTCGAGGACCTCATCAACGCTGCGGTGCTGCTGCTCGGCATCGACCTCGACGAGCACGACCGGGTCGCGCTCGACCCGTTGGTCTTCGGCTTCGTCGGCTCGGTGTTCACCTCCGTGCGCCGCTGGCTCACCAGGCCCGTCCTCGAGCCGCCCGCCCCGGAGTTCGTCGACATGCTCACCCAGGCGCTGTTCAGCCAGATCAGCGGTCTGGCCGCGATGCGCGGCGGGATCGTGCTCGACCCCGACCTGCCCGTCGAGCGGCTGCTCCTCGCGGCCGTCGAGGACGTCGAGTGAGCGACGACGACGGCAGGGCCGCCGGTGAGGTCAAGGTGCAGGGTGGTGTCGGTCGTCCCGACGGGCTCGACCGGCTCTGGACCCCGCACCGGATGGCCTACATCCGGGGGGAGAACAAGCCGGACGACGCCACGGCGGAGACCTGCCCGTTCTGCCGCGCCCCGAAGCGGGAGGACGCCGACGGCCTGGTGGTGCGCCGCGGGGACCTGGCGTTCTGCGTGCTCAACCTGTACCCCTACGCGCCGGGGCACCTGATGGTCTGCCCCTACCGCCACATCGCCGACTACACCGAGACCACCGACGCCGAGGCGGCCGAGATCGCCGACCTGACCCGTGCCGCGATGCGCACCCTGCGGGCGGTCTCGCAGGCGGCCGGCTTCAACCTCGGCATGAACCAGGGCTCGGTGGCCGGCGCCGGGATCGCCGCCCACCTGCACCAGCACGTCGTACCCCGCTGGCCCGGCGACCAGAACTTCATGCCGATCATCGGGCGCACCAAGACCCTGCCCGAGCTGCTCGACGACACGCGGATCCTGCTGGCCGACGCGTGGGACTGAGCCGGGTCGCGGCGTCGGTCGTGGTCAGCGCTTCTTGCCGACCGCCTTCTCGACGGTGCTGATCGCCTGACCCGCGGCGTCGGCCTTGCCCCGCTTGGCCTCGCGCTTCTCCTTGAGGGACTTGCCGGACTTCTTGGACATCGACTGGCGCGGTGACTTGTCGTTCATGGCGGGTCCTCACGGTCTAGGGCCTGGATGGCCCCGTCCACCGACACTACGCTCGCAGCCGCCCGATAGCCTGCGTCCACCATGTTGGACAGGTTCAAGGACTTCTGGCAGGGCGTCGTGCTGATGCCCGTCGTCCGGCTCTTCCTCGGCTGGGGGATCAGCCCGGACACCGTGACCCTGGTCGGCACCCTCGGAGTCGCGGGCGGCGCACTGGTGTTCTTCCCGACCGGGCACCTGCTGGTCGGGGTGCTGGTCATCACCGCCTTCGTCTTCTCCGACCTCGTCGACGGGCAGATGGCGCGCCTCTCGCAGCGGTCGTCGCCCTTCGGTGCGTTCTGGGACTCCACCCTCGACCGGATCGGCGACGGCGCCATCTTCGGAGGGCTGGTCCTCTACTTCGCCGGGCCCGGGGACAGCTACCTCTACCTGTGCCTGGCGCTGTACTGCGTGGTGATGGGCTCGGTGACCTCCTACGCCCGCGCGCGCGCCGAGTCGCTCGGCATGGACGCCCGGGGCGGCATCGCGGAGCGAGCCGACCGGCTGGTGCTGATCCTGGTCGCGACCGGCCTGGGGGCGATCGTCGGGACGTCGCTCCTGCTGTACGCCGCCCTGTGGATCCTCGCCGTCGCCAGCACCTTCACCGTCGTCTTCCGGGTCCGCAAGGTGCACCGGCAGGCGACGGCGGGGTGAGCGTGCCCCCGCCGTAGACTCGGGACCATGTCCGAGACCGCGCAGAACAGCTCCACGTCCGCCCCCTCGACGTCCCAGACCGGCAGCAGCCGGGTCAAGCGCGGGATGGCCGAGATGCTCAAGGGTGGCGTCATCATGGACGTCGTCACCCCCGAGCAGGCCAAGATCGCCGAGGACGCCGGCGCGGTCGCGGTGATGGCGCTCGAGCGGGTCCCCGCCGACATCCGCGCCCAGGGCGGCGTGGCACGGATGAGCGACCCCGACATGGTCGAGGGCATCATCGCGACGGTGTCGATCCCGGTGATGGCCAAGGCACGCATCGGCCACTTCGTCGAGGCGCAGGTCCTGCAGAGCCTCGGGGTGGACTACATCGACGAGTCCGAGGTGCTGACCCCGGCCGACTACGCCCACCACATCGACAAGTGGGACTTCACCGCACCGTTCGTGTGTGGGGCGACCAACCTGGGCGAGGCGCTGCGCCGGATCAACGAGGGTGCCGCCATGATCCGCTCCAAGGGCGAGGCCGGCACCGGTGACGTGTCCAACGCGGTCATGCACATGCGCACCATCGGCGGCGAGATCCGCCGACTCGCCTCGCTCGGCACCGACGAGCTGTACGTGGCCGCCAAGGAGCTCCAGGCGCCGTACGAGCTCGTGCGCGAGGTGGCCGAGCGCGGCAGCCTGCCGGTCGTGCTGTTCACCGCCGGCGGCATCGCCACCCCGGCCGACGCGGCGATGATGATGCAGCTCGGCGCACAGGGCGTCTTCGTCGGCTCCGGCATCTTCAAGTCCGGCAACCCGGCCGAGCGTGCCGAGGCGATCGTCAAGGCCACGACGTTCTTCGACGACCCCGACGTGGTCGCCAAGGTCTCCCGCGGGCTCGGCGAGGCGATGGTCGGCATCAACGTCGACGACCTCCCCGAGCCGCACCGCCTGGCCCAGCGCGGCTGGTAGGCGCCACCCCCCGCCGGGCCTCCGGGGCCTCTGGGGCCCGTCGCGTCAGCGCAGCTCGGGGCAGCGGAGTCGTCCGCGGTCGGCGGCCGAGAGGGCGTCGTAGTCGCCGACGAGGTCGAGCACCCGGGCGCCGGCGCCGTCACCGTCGAGGTAGGCGCGGAAGTCGTACTGACGCAGTGCCCACCACAGCTGAGGCTCCCCACCGTCGGCCACCGTGTAGACGCCGGAGGGCTCACCCATCGCCTCGACGACCTCCGCCCGAGGCTGGCCCGTCGCCAGGTCGCACCAGGCCGTCATCCAGCGGTCCGGGTCGGCACCCGCCAACGCCGCGGGGTCGGCGCGGGGGGTCTCGTCGAGGACCCGCCACCCGGCCCGGTCGACCACCAGCGCCACGGTGAGGTCGGTCGTCGCGAAGTCGACGGCCAGGGTCGCCTTCTCCCCGCTCACCTGGGTCACCTCGATCCCGATCGGCTCGAGCTCGCGGGTCGGGTCCTCCCACAGGACCGCCTCGAAGTCGACGCACGGGTCCCCGAGCTCGGCCCGGTCCTCGGCGATCGCGCGGTAGCGCAGCTCGATGGTCAGCTCGGGGGCCTGGATCCGACAGGCCTCGGTGGCGTCCTGGCCGGCGAGGGCGGCGAGCCAGTCCCGGTAGGTCGCCACCACGCCGCGCGGGTCGGCACCGCCTGGTCCGGTCGCGTCGACGCGGGCCGAGGCCGCCGAGGTGGGCCGGACCTGCGCCGAGCTGCCCGCCTCGGCGAGCGGGTCGGGCGACCCGCCGCACGCGCCGACCAGGGGCGCCAGGACCACCAGACCCACCAGGCCGGCGAGACCCCGTGTCCTGCGGGCGAGGGGGGTGGGCGGGGTCCGCATCGCACCAGCCTCTCCTACGATCACCACGTGCCGCACCCCACCGCCCCGCCGGGCGCCCGACCGGTCATCGGCGTGCTGGCGCTCCAGGGCGACGTCCGCGAGCACCTGGTGGCCCTGGCCGCCTTGGGTGTGGAGCCTCTCGCCGTACGACGTGAGTCCGAGCTGGCCCGCTGCGACGGGCTCGTGCTGCCCGGGGGGGAGTCGACCACCATCGCCCGGCTCGCGACGACGTTCGGCCTGCTCGCGCCGTTGCGCGAGCGACTGCGCGCGGGCCTGCCGGCGCTCGGCACCTGCGCCGGGATGATCCTGCTCGCCGAGCGCGTCCTCGACGGCGAGCGCGACCAGGTCACCCTGGGCGGCCTCGACGTCACCGTGCGGCGCAACGCCTTCGGGCGCCAGGTCGACTCCTTCGAGACCCTGCTGGACTTCCACGGGCTCGACGCGCCGGTCCACGCCACCTTCATCCGGGCGCCGTGGGTCGAGCAGGTCGGCGCGGAGGTGGAGGTGCTCGCCCGCGTCGAGGACCCGGCGGCCGAGCCCGGCGCGATGGGTAGGATCGTCGCGGTCCGGCAGGGCCCGCTGATGGCGACGTCGTTCCACCCCGAGGTCGGCACCGACACCCGCATCCACCAGATGTTCGTCGACCTCGTCGTCCGCACCGGTCCCGCACGGACCGACCGGCACCTGCTCGACCAGCACCCGTTCGACCAGCACCAGTCCGACCTCCGTCCGCACGACCAGAGCTGAAGAGGGACCGCATGTCTGGCCACTCCAAGTGGGCGACGACGAAGCACAAGAAGGCCGTCGTCGACGCCAAGCGCAGCAAGCTGAACACCAAGCTGATCAAGAACATCGAGGTCGCCGCCCGCATGGGCGGCGGTGACCCGACCGGCAACCCCACGCTCTACGACGCGATCCAGAAGGCCAAGAAGTCCTCGGTCACCAAGGACAACATCGACCGCGCCGTGCAGCGCGGGTCGGGTGCCGAGACCGGCGGGGCGGAGTACCAGACGATCATGTACGAGGGCTACGGCCCCGGTGGCGTCGCGATGCTCATCGAGTGCCTGACCGACAACAAGAACCGGGCCGCGATGGAGGTCCGCACCGCGATGAACCGCAACGGCGGCTCGCTCGCCGACCCCGGCTCGGTGTCGTTCCTGTTCAACCGCAAGGGCGTCGTCGTGGTCCCGGTGACCCAGGAGGACGGGCACACGGTGACCGAGGACGACGTCCTCGAGGCGGCGCTCGAGGCGGGCGCGGAGGACGTCGCCGCACTCGGCGAGGTCTTCGAGGTCGTCTCCGAGCCGACCGACCTCGTCGCGGTGCGCACGGCGCTGCAGGCCGCCGGGGTCGACTACGACTCCGCGGAGGCCTCGTTCCGTCCCGACATGCAGGTCGAGCTGGACGCCGACGGTGCGGGCAAGGTCCTCCACCTCGTCGACGTGCTCGAGGACCTCGACGACGTGCAGAACCTCTACGCCAACTTCGACATCCCCGACTCGGTCATGGACGCCCTCGAGGAGGAGTGAGCCGCCGGTCGTCCCGCGTGTCCTGCGCGTCGTCGTCGGCGGCCGCGGATAGCGTGTCGTGCGAACACCTGTTCGGACGAGAGGGTTGCAGATGCGTGTGCTCGGGATCGACCCCGGCCTGACCCGGATGGGCATGGGCGTGGTCGAGGGCTCCACGGGTCGCCCGCTCACCCTGGTCGACGTCAACGTCCTGCGCACCTCCGCCGACCTCCCGGTCCCCCAGCGGCTGGTGACGATCGAGCGCGGGGTCGAGGCCTGGATCGAGGAGCACCGCCCCGACGCGGTGGCCATCGAGCGCGTCTTCGCCCGCTCCGACGTCAGCACCGTCATGGGCACCGCCCAGGCCAGCGGCGTGGCGATGGTCGTCGCCGCCCGGCTCGGGCTGCCGGTCGCACTGCACACCCCCAGCGAGGTCAAGGCCGCCGTGTCCGGCAACGGGCGCGCCACGAAGGCCCAGGTCGGCGCCATGGTGGCCCGGATCCTGCGACTCGAGACCATGCCCAAGCCCGCCGACGCCGCCGATGCGCTGGCCCTGGCCATCACCCACATCTGGCGCGGGGGAGCGCAGTCACGCCTCGAGGCCGCCGTCGCGGCGCAGCGCACGAGCGCGACCTCTGGCCCCAGCAGCACCAGCACCCGCGTCCCCGGGAGGACCCGATGATCGCCTACGTCCGCGGCCAGGTCGCCGACGTCACCCTGTCCAGCGCCGTCCTCGACGTGGGCGGCGTGGGCCTGGAGCTGATGTGCACCCCCGCCACCCTGGCCGGCCTCCGGGTCGGGCAGGCGGCGATGCTGCCCACGTCGATGGTCGTGCGGGAGGACTCGCTGACCCTGTTCGGGTTCGCCGACGACGACGAGAAGCAGGTCTTCGAGCTCGTCCAGACCGCCTCCGGCGTCGGCCCGAAGCTGGCCCAGGCCATCCTCGCGGTCCTCGGCCCCGACGACGTACGCCGCGCCGTCACCGCCGAGGACGTCAAGACCCTGACCCGGGTCCCCGGGGTCGGTCAGAAGGGGGCGCAGCGGATCATCCTCGAGCTCAAGGACCGCATCGGCGCGCCGAGCGGCGCCCGGCCCCTGTCCGGCGCCCCTGCCGTCGAGGCGTGGCGCGAGCAGGTCACCCAGGGTCTGGTCGGCCTCGGCTGGTCGACGCGGGACGCCGACGGCGCCGTCGACCGGGTCGCCCCCACCGCCGGTGACCCGCCCGACGTCGGCGCACTGCTCCGTGCCGCGCTGCGCACGCTGAGCAGGACCTGAGGTGCATCCCGACGACCTCGACGACCTCGAGGCCCACGAGCTGACCCGGCTCGCGGCCCGGGGCGACGACGGTGGGGCCGTCTCCCTGACCGCAGCCGAGGCCGAGGGTGACGAGAGTGCCGTCGACGCCGCCCTGAGGCCCCGCTCCCTGGGCGAGGTCGTCGGGCAGGTGCGGGTGCGCGAGCAGCTCGGCCTGGTCCTCGAGGCCGCCCGGATGCGGGACCGTCCGCCGGACCACGTCCTGCTCTCCGGACCGCCCGGTCTGGGCAAGACGACGCTGGCGATGATCATCGCGCACGAGCTGTCGGCGCCGCTGCGCCTGACCAGCGGTCCGGCGATCACGCACGCCGGCGACCTCGCAGCGATCCTCTCGGGCATGAACGAGGGTGACGTCCTCTTCGTCGACGAGATCCACCGGATGTCGCGCCCGGCGGAGGAGATGCTCTACATGGCGATGGAGGACTTCCGGGTCGACGTCGTCATCGGCAAGGGCCCGGGTGCGACCGCGATCCCGCTGGAGATCCCGCCGTTCACCCTCGTGGGGGCCACCACCCGGGCGGGGCTCCTGCCAGGGCCGTTGCGGGACCGGTTCGGGTTCACCGCCCGGCTGGAGTTCTACGAGCCGCACGAGCTCGACACCATCGTGCACCGCTCCGCCGGCCTGCTCGGCGTCGAGCTCACGGCCGACGGCTCCGCGGAGATCGCCTCGCGCTCGCGGGGCACGCCGCGCATCGCCAACCGCCTCCTGCGGCGGGTGCGCGACTTCGCCCAGGTGCGCGCCGACGGCACCGTCACCCTCGACGTCGCGCGCCGCGCGCTGGACCTCTACGAGGTCGACGAGCTCGGGCTCGACCGCCTCGACCTGTCGGTCATCGACGTCCTGTGCCGACGCTTCGGCGGCGGACCGGTCGGCGTGTCGACGCTCGCGGTGGCGGTCGGTGAGGAGCGCGAGACCGTCGAGGAGGTCGCCGAGCCGTTCCTGGTGCGGATCGGCTTCCTGGCCCGTACGCCGCGCGGCCGGGTCGCCACGCCGGCCGCCTGGCGCCACCTCGGTCTCCCGCCGCGCGTGGCGGCCGGATCCCCCGCGGGTGTCGACGAGGACGTGCCGGGCAGCCTCGGGGAGGGCCCCTCGCTCTTCGAGCCGTGATTCGGCGGTGTGCGGGGGGCGCGGGCTAGACTCCCCAGTCGGCCCCGGAGCCGACGCGGCCCAGCCACCGCTCGCGGCTCGAGGGCGCGCCCTCGACTCGTGCTCCGGCCGGAGCCGCCCAGACTCGGAAGGTTGTGTTCGTGGATCTCGTCTCGTTGCTGCCGCTGGTGGGGATCGCCCTCATCTTCTGGCTGCTCCTCGTCCGCCCGGCCCAACGGCGCCAGCGGGAACTCTCACGCATGCAGTCCGCGTTGGAGGTAGGGGACGAGGTCATGCTGACCTCGGGCGTCTTCGCCTCCGTGCACCACCTCGACGAGGACAACGTCCACGTCGAGGTCGCACCGGGCGTGCAGATCAAGGTCGCCCGCGGTGCCATCGGTCAGGTGCTCGTCTCCCGCAGCGACGTCGACGCGACGCGCGACACCCCCCCCGAGGAGAGCTGAGATGGCACGCCGCACCAACCGGCCCGGCCGCACCCTGATCGTCTTCTTCGCCGTCGTGGTCCTCTCCTACGTCCTGGTCGCGTTCACCGCGAGCTGGAAGCCCACCCTGGGCCTCGACCTGCAGGGCGGCACCCAGATCACGCTGCAGGCCGAGGGCAACCCGGGTGCGGAGAGCCTCAACGAGGCCCGGGCGATCATCGACCAGCGGGTCAACGGCTCCGGTGTGTCGGAGGCCGAGGTCACCACGCAGGGCGGTGACCAGGTCGTCGTCGAGATCCCCGGTGACAACCAGCGCTCGCTGGAGGAGACGGTCAAGCGTCAGGCCCAGCTGCGCTTCCGGCTCGTGGCCTGCTCGGACTTCCAGCCGTGCGCCGGCAGCACCGCCGGGCAGCAGCCGACCGCGCCGAGCCCGGTCGAGCCCCCCACCGCCGGCAACGGCGGCGACGGTGGCAACGACAACGGCACGGGAGGCAACGGGAAGGGCAAGGGCGCGGGGACCGGCAGCGGCGGCTCCGGCAGCGGCGACAGCTCGGCCAACCGGCCTCCCGTCGGCTTCTCGGACTCCCAGCCGGCTGCTCCCCGCGGCAGCGCCTCCCCGTCCGAGGCCGCGAGCGCCTCGCCGTCGGACTCGGCCAGCGCGTCGCCCTCCGGCGACGCCAGCCAGGCGCCCGCCTCGAGCGACCCCAACGGGGTGGTCGACGTCGAGGAGGCGCTCGCCTTCCAGAACGACCCGCCCGCCGACGCCGTCGCCGAGTTCGACCAGTACTCCTGCCGCCCCGACGGGGTGCTGCTCGACGCCGACGGCAACCCCACGCGGCTGCCCGACGACTCGCTCCAGCCGCTGGTCGCCTGCTCCGAGCCGGAGGGCAACCCCGACGACCCGCAGTACCAGCCGGCGGGCCTCTACCTGCTCTCGCCGGCCGTGATCCAGGGCACCTCGCTGGACTCGGCATCGCCGGGCCTGCCGCAGGGCTCGCTGCAGTGGGTCGTGCAGCTCCAGATCGGCGGCGCAGCGACCGACGTGTTCGCCGAGATCTCACGCCAGCTCGTGGGGAGCCAGCAGCAGTTCGCGATCGTCCTGGACGGCTCCGTGATCTCCGCGCCCACCATGCAGGGCGTGATCCCGGACGGCACCGCCCAGATCTCGGGCAACTTCACCGAGTCCAGCGCCACCGCGCTGTCGACGAGCCTGCGCTACGGCGCGCTGCCGATCGCGTTCGGCAACGACCCGCAGGTCATCGACATCGGCCCCACCCTGGCCGGCAACCAGCTCTCGGCGGGCGTCAGCGCCGGCCTGGTCGGTCTCCTGCTGGTGATGATCTACTGCCTGTTCTACTACCGCGGCCTGGGCCTGGTGATCCTCACCTCGCTCGTCGTCGCCGCGGGCGTGACGTACTCGATGGTGCTCCTGCTCTCCGAGGCGGCCGGGTTCACGCTCACGCTGCCCGGCATCGCAGGACTGATCGTCGCGGTCGGGATCACGGCCGACTCGTTCATCGTGTTCTTCGAGCGCATCCGCGACGAGATGCGCGAGGGCAAGTCGATGCGCGTCGCCGTCGAGGCCGGCTGGGCCCGGGCCCGCAACACCTGCCTGGCCGCCGACGCGGTCTCGCTGCTCGCGGCCGTGGTGCTCTACATCTTCGCCGCCGGGGTCGTGCGCGGGTTCGCCTTCGCGCTGGGCCTGTCGACGTTGATCGACCTCGCGGTGTTCTTCTGGTTCACCAAGCCGACGGTGAGCGTGCTCGCGCGCTACCGTTTCTTCAGCTCCGGACACCGCTTCTCAGGTCTCTCGGCCTCCACCCTCGGCGTGGACGAGATCACCGCCAGCCGTTCGGACTCGCCGCGCGAGAAGCCCTCGGGGCGTCGCGACAAGATCGGAGGGAGGGCCTGATGGGTCGCTACTCACGTCTGGGCAACGACCTCTACTCGGGTCGCCGGTCCTTCGACTTCGTCGGTCGCCGCTGGCTCTGGTACGCCGTCTCCGCGGTCATCGTGCTGGTCGCCGTCGGCGGGCTCGCCTTCAGGGGCCTCAACCTCGGCATCGAGTTCACCGGGGGGGCGCAGTACACCGTCTCGGTGCCCTCGTCGCAGGCCAACCAGGCCACTGCCGACCAGCTGCGCGCGGACGTCGCGGCGACCGGCATCGACGGTGCGTCGTCGCCGGTCGTGAGCACGTCCGGCGACCGCGCGGTCCTCGTGCAGACCGAGACGCTGAGCAGCGCCGAGAGCACCGAGGTGATCGACACGATCATCGCCACCACCGGCACCTCGCGCGCCGACGTCTCCGAGCAGGACATCGGCCCCAGCTGGGGCAAGGACATCGCCCGCAGCTCGCTGATCGGGCTCGTCGTCTTCCTGGTGCTCGTCTCGCTGATGATCTGGGCCTACTTCCGCGAGTGGAAGATGTCGGTCGCGGCCCTGGTGGCCCTGGCCCACGACATCGTGATCACCGTCGGCATCTACGCCCTGGTCGGCTTCGAGGTCACGCCGGCCAGCGTGACCGGCCTCCTGACGATCCTCGGGTTCTCGCTCTACGACACGGTGGTCGTCTTCGACAAGGTCCGTGAGAACACCGCGAACCTGCGCCAGTCGCGGATGACCTACGCACAGGCCGCCAACCTCGCCGTCAACCAGACCGTCGTGCGCTCGATCAACACCTCGATCGTGGCCCTGCTGCCCGTCGGCGCGATCCTCTACGTCGGGGCGGTCCAGCTCGGCGCGGGCTCGCTGAAGGACCTCGCCCTGGCGCTGTTCATCGGCATGGCGGCCGGTGCCTACTCCTCGATCTTCATCGCGACCCCGCTCGCGGTGCAGCTCAAGGCCAACGAGACCGAGGTCGTGCTCGCCGAGAAGCGGGCCAAGGCGCGCGTGAAGTCACGCGCCGACCGCTACGCCGCGGTGCCGTCGTACGCCGAGGGCATGCCGGAGACCGACGAGCCGGGCCTTGCGCCCGACGAGGTCGACGCCGACGGGGAGCCGGTCGCGCCGCGGTCGGCACCCCTGAGTGCGCCTCCGCGCCGCCCCGAGGCGATCGGCAAGGGACGCACCGCACCGGGGCCGCGCGGTCCCGTGCGCGAGAGCGGCGCGTCGGGGCGCCAACAGCCCTCGCGCCGGCCGCGCTCGAAGCGCGACAAGTGAGCCGCGAGGTGGACCAGCAGCAGGCGCTCGAGCGCGGACGAGAGGCGATCGAGCGCCTCGTCGTCGACGTGGCCGACTTCCCCGAGCCCGGCATCGTGTTCAAGGACATCACCCCCCTCCTCGCCGACCCGGACGGCCTCGGCGCCGTCGTCGACGCCCTCGCGACGGCCGGACGAGGCCAGCACGGCGAGGTCGTCGTCGACGTGGTCGTGGGCATGGAGGCGCGCGGCTTCCTGTTCGGGCCGTCGGTCGCCCTCGACCTGGGGGTCGGGTTCGTGCCCGTCCGCAAGGTCGGCAAGCTGCCTCGCGAGACGCACGAGGTCACCTACTCCCTGGAGTACGGCGAGGCCACGCTCGCGCTGCACACCGACGCCGTACGGCCCGGTCAGCGGGTGCTGCTCGTCGACGACGTCCTGGCCACCGGCGGGACGATCGCGGCGACCCGCGAGCTGGTCGAGCGCTGCGGGGGTGTGGTCGCCGGCGTCGCGGTGCTGATGGAGCTGACCTTCCTGCCCGGTCGCGACGCGCTCGGTGGCGTCGGGCTCACCGCGCTCTGCGCGGTCTGATCCTCGCCCCGGACCGGGGTCGCCCGCAGGCGTCTAGACTCTTCTCATGGCCGAGGAGCGCACCGTCGAGCGTGACCGGCCCGAGCCGCTGACCGAGCCGCTGACCGAACCGCTCGGCGAGGTCGCCGACCAGTCGGGGGGCCGCACCCAGGTCACCACCCCGCCCGTCTCCGCGCGGGGCATGCGGGCGCGCCTGGCCCGGATGGGGGCGCGCACCCAGCCCGGCAACCCGGTGCTCGAGCCGCTGCTGCGGGTGGTGCGGGCCAACCACCCCAAGGCCGACCTGGCGCTGATCGAGCGCGCCTACACCACCGCCGAGGAGCTGCACCGCACCCAGACCCGCAAGAGCGGCGACCCCTACATCACGCACCCGCTCGCGGTGACCACGATCCTGGCCGAGATCGGCATGACCGAGTCGACCCTGTGCGCCGCCCTGCTCCACGACACCGTCGAGGACACGCCCTACACCCTGGAGCAGGTGACCAAGGACTTCGGCGAGGAGGTCGCCCGTCTCGTCGACGGCGTCACCAAGCTCGACAAGGTCAAGTACGGCGACTCCGCGCAGGCCGAGACCATCCGCAAGATGATCGTCGCGATGTCGCGCGACATCCGGGTGCTGGTGATCAAGCTCGCCGACCGGCTGCACAACATGCGCACGCTGCGCTACGTCAAGCAGGAGACCCAGGAGCGGGTCGCCCGCGAGACGCTCGACATCTACGCCCCGCTCGCCCACCGCCTGGGCATGAACACGATCAAGTGGGAGCTCGAGGACCTCGCCTTCGCCACGCTGAACCCGAAGATCTACGACGAGATCGTGCGGATGGTCGCCGTGCGCGCACCCTCGCGCGACCAGTTCCTGGCCGAGGTGATCAACCAGGTCGAGCAGGACCTGCGCGAGGGCAAGGTCAAGGCGACCGTCACCGGCCGACCCAAGCACTACTACTCGATCTACCAGAAGATGATCGTGGGAGGCCGAGACTTCTCCGACATCTACGACCTGGTCGGCATCCGCATCCTCGTCGAGGAGGACCGCGAGTGCTACTCGGTCCTCGGCGTGCTGCACTCGCGGTGGAACCCGGTGCTCGGCCGGTTCAAGGACTACGTCGCGATGCCGAAGTTCAACATGTACCAGTCGCTGCACACCACGGTCATCGGACCGCAGGGCAAGCCCGTCGAGATGCAGATCCGCACCTTCGGGATGCACCGCCGTGCGGAGTACGGCGTCGCGGCGCACTGGAAGTACAAGGAGAACGGCCGCGCCGGGGTCGACACCGACCAGCGCGGCGAGCTCGATGACATGTCGTGGGTGCGTCAGCTGCTCGACTGGCAGAGCGAGGTCGACGACCCGGGCGAGTTCCTGGAGTCGCTGCGCTTCGAGATCAACCGCGCCGAGACCTACGTCTTCACCCCGCGCGGCGACGTCCTGGCCATCGTCGCGGGCGCGACCCCGGTCGACTTCGCCTACGCCGTCCACACCGAGGTCGGTCACCACACCATCGGCGCCCGGGTCAACGGACGGCTGGTGCCGCTGGAGTCGACGCTCGAGAACGGCGACGTGGTCGAGGTCTTCACCTCCAAGTCCGCCGACGCCGGCCCCTCGCGCGACTGGCTGGGCTTCGTGAAGTCGCAGCGCGCGCGCTCCAAGATCCGGCAGTGGTTCACCAAGGAGCGCCGCGAGGAGGCCATCGACCGGGGCAAGGACCAGATCACCCGTCAGATGCGCAAGGAGGGGCTGCCCCTCAAGCGGCTGCTGACCCACGAGTCGCTGCAGATGGCGGCCGCGCACTTCAACACCGCCGACGTCTCCGCCCTGTACGCCGCCGTCGGCGAGCACAACATCGCGGCCAAGTCCGTGGTGCGCTGGGTCCTCGACCTGCACGGGGGAAACGACGGCGCCCAGGAGGACCTCGCCGAGGCCGTGACGATCACCGGCCGGCGCGGCCGCGCGAAGGCGCCGACCGTCGGCGACGCCGGGGTCATGGTCAAGGGCGCGCCCGACGTGTGGGTCAAGCTCGCCAAGTGCTGCACGCCCGTGCCGCCCGACGAGATCCTCGGCTTCGTCACCAAGGACCGGGGTGTCTCGGTGCACCGGGAGGACTGTCCCAACGCGGCCTCGCTGCGGCTGCAGCCGCAGAAGGTGCTCGAGGTGGAGTGGGCACCGACGGGCCAGTCGATGTTCCTGGTCAACATCCAGGTCGAGGCCCTCGACCGTGCCCGGCTCCTCTCCGACATCACGATGGCGCTCTCCGACGCCCACGTGAACATCCTCTCGGCGCAGCTGAGCACCACCCGCGACCGGGTCGCCACCTCGCGGTTCAGCTTCGAGATGGCCGAGGCCAAGCACCTCGACACCGTCCTACGCGGCGTCCGCGGCGTACCCGGCGTCTTCGACGCCTACCGGGTCACGCAGTAACCCCCGGAGGGCATCGACGCGGCGTCGCCGCCGACGGCGTCCAGCGGCTTCGCTGCGCTCGCGGTCCGCGGCCTACGCGTAGTCCGCGGAGGCCTTGCGGGCCATGTCGAGGAAGGCCTGGCGGGAGGCGAGGTTGGCCTCGAGGTCCTTGACCTTGCGCTCGTCACCGGCCGTACGCGCCGCCTCGAGGTCGCGCTCGACGCCGGCGATCGCGGCCTCGAGCTTGCCGACCATGTCGTCGGCGCGGGCCGACTTCTCGGGGTCGGAGCGCTTCCACCTGTCGTCCTCGAGGGAGCGGATGGCCTGCTCGACCTTGCGGATGCGGGCCTCGAGCTCCTGCATCCGGTCGCGCGGGACCTTGCCGGCGGCGTCCCAACGGTCCGCGATGTCACGGAAGGTCCGCTTGGCCGCATCGACGTCCTTGACCGGCAGGAGGGCCTCGGCCTCGACGAGCAGCGCGTCCTTGACCACGGCGTTGGCGACGAACTCCTGGTCGAGCTCGGCGTTGGCGGCGTCGCGAGCGGCGAAGAACTGGTCCTGGGCGCCGCGGAAGCGGGCCCAGAGCTCGTCGTCGACGTCCTTGGGTGCCGGACCGGCGGCCTTCCAGTCGCGCATGAGGTCGCGGTAGCGGCCGGCGGTGGGGCCCCAGTCGGTGCTGGTCGCCAGGGCCTCGGCCTCTCCGGCGAGGCGCTGCTTGACGCCCCGGGCGCCCTCGCGCAGCTTGTCCTGCTCCGCGTAGTGGGCCTTGCGCCGCTTGGCGTGCGCCGAGCGGGCGGCCGCGAACCGCTTCCACAGCGCGTCGTCGCTCGCACGGTCGAGGCGGGGGAGCACCTTCCACTGCTCGACGAGCTCGCGCAGGCGCTGCGACCCGTGTCGCCAGTCGCTGCCCTCGGCGATCTTCTCGGCCTTGGCGACGACCGCCTCCTTGGCCTGCATCGTCTCGGCGTTGCGCTCGGCCCGCTCGGCCTGGCGCACGGTGCGCTGCTCGGCCATGACCGGGGCGAGGTCGGCGAGGCGGGCGGTCAGCGCGGCGAGGTCGCCCACCGCGCTCGCCTCGGCGACCTGCGAGCGGAGGGCCTTGACGCGCTGCCCGGCGTCCTCGGGGCTGAGCACGGCGGAGCGGACCCGCTGGTCGAGCAGGACCACCTCGGTCTCGAGCGCGACGAAGCGGTCGACGTAGAACGCCATCGCCTCCTCGGCGGTGCCCGTGGGGTACTGCCCGACCGCGCGCTCCTCACCCTCGGCGCTGCGCACGTAGACGGTGCCGTCCTCGTCGACGCGGCCCCACCGAGCGGCCTCCGCCGCGGCCTCGGCGGACAGCGCGGGCGTGGCGCTCGGCGCGGGCACGGCGGAGGCGGTGGCACTCGTCGGCCTGGGCGGTCGCGGGCCGGGCCGCGGTCCGGGCCGGGGCACCGCCCGCGGGCCGGGCCGAGGTGCGGGCGAGGCCGCCGGGTCGGACGGCTCGGGTGGATCGACCGGCCCGGGCTGTTCGCCCTGCTCAGCCGGGTCGATGGTCGGGTTGCTGCTCACGGCAGATTCCTCAGCACGCTCCTCGGACACGCCGCCATGCTAGTGCCGCGCCGTTCGTCGCCCCGCTTCACCGTCGCCCACCCCGTCGAGGACCCCCCGCCGACCGGTGCGCCACCCACCGTGGTCGCTACCCTGCTCAGGTGTTGATCGCCGGCTTTCCCGCAGGTCCCTGGGGCACCAACTGCTACGTCGCTGCGAGCGCTCCGGGCGCGGAGTGCGTCGTCATCGACCCGGGCAAGGACGCCGCGCCCGGCGTGGCCGAGGTGGTGCGCGAGCACGGGCTGAAGCCGGTCGCGGTGCTGGTCACCCACGGTCACGTCGACCACATGTGGTGCGTCGCCCCGGTGGCCGGCACCTACGACGCCACGGCCTGGATCCACCCCGCGGACCGCCACCTGCTCACCGACCCGATGGCGGGGATGTCGCGCGAGACCACGCAGATGCTCCTCGGCGGGGACCACTCCTGGGCCGAGCCCGACGACGTGCGCGAGCTCGCCGACGGGGTCGACCTCGAGCTGGCCGGGCTCCGCTTCGTCGTCGACCACACCCCCGGCCACACGGAGGGGTCGGTCACGTTCCGCACGCCCTACACCGACGTCGCCGACGTCTCCGAGGTCATGTTCGCCGGCGACCTGCTCTTCGCGGGCTCGATCGGGCGCACCGACCTGCCCGGCGGCGACCACCCCACCATGCTGCGCAGCCTGGCGACCAAGGTGCTGACGCTGCCCGACGACATCGTGGTCCTGCCCGGACACGGCGAGCAGACCTCGATCGGACGCGAGCGCGCCACCAACCCGTTCCTGGCCGACCTGGTCGCGGGCGGCACCACCGCGCCGGTCACCCGGGGGCTGTGAACCGATGAGCAAGCCCACCCCGCTGAGCGGGTTCCCCGAGCTGCTGCCCGCCCAGCGGGTGGTCGAGCGTGAGGCCATCGCCTCGCTCTCGCGCACCTTCGAGCTGCACGGGTTCGCCAACATCGAGACGCGGGTGGTCGAGCCCCTCGACCGCCTGGCCAAGGGCGGCGAGATCGACAAGGAGATCTACGTCCTGCGTCGACTCCAGGCCGCGGAGGCGGAGGGCGACTCCGGCCTCGGCATGCACTTCGACCTGACCGTGCCGTTCTCCCGCTACGTGCTCGAGCACGCCGGGCACCTCGAGTTCCCCTTCCGCCGCTTCCAGATCCAACCGGCCTGGCGCGGCGAGCGCCCGCAGGAGGGTCGCTACCGCCAGTTCACCCAGGCCGACATCGACGTGGTCGGGCGCGACGAGCTGGCCTTCCACCACGACGTCGAGGTCGTGCGTGTCATGGTGGAGGCGCTCGGAGCGCTGTCGCTGCCGCCGCTGTCGTTCCAGGTCAACAACCGCAAGCTGATCCAGGGCTTCTACCGCGGCCTCGGCATCGACGACGTCACCACGGCGATCCGGGTCATCGACAAGCTCGACAAGCTGCCCGAGGACAGGGTCGCCGCGCTGCTGGTCGAGCAGGCCGGAGCCACCCCGGAGCAGGCCCGGCGCTGCCTGGAGCTGGCCACCATCCGCGTCGCGGACACCTCCTTCGTCGAGCGTGTACGAGCCCTCGGGGTCACCGACGACCTGCTCGAGACCGGGCTCGCCGAGCTCGCCGCCGTGGTCGACGGGTGCCAGGCGGTGCTGGGGCAGCGGGTCACCCTCGAGGCGAACCTGCGCATCGCCCGCGGCCTGGACTACTACACCGGCACGGTGCTCGAGATCTTCATGGCCGGCTACGAGCGGCTCAAGTCGGTCGGTGGCGGTGGTCGCTACGACGCGCTCGCCAGCGACGGGCGTACGACGTACCCCGGGGTCGGCGTCTCCTTCGGCGTCTCCCGCACGCTGCTGCCGCTGATGGCCGACGGGGTGCTCGTCGGCAGCCGGTCGGTGCCGAGCGCGGTGCTCGTGGCCGTCGCGGACGAGGAGTCGCGCGACGACAGCGACGCCGTCGCCGCCGCGCTGCGCGCCCGCGGCATCGCCTGCGAGGTCGCACCCGGCGCCACCAAGTTCGGCAAGCAGATCCGCCACGCCGAGCGGCGCGGCATCCCGTTCGTGTGGTTCCGCAACCGCGAGGGCGCCCACGAGGTCAAGGACATCCGGTCCGGCGACCAGGTCGCCGCGGACCCGTCCTCCTGGACACCCCCCACCGAGGACCTGCGCCCGCGCGTCCTGACCGAGGAGAGCTAAGTGATCCGTACCCATGACGCCGGCGCCCTGCGCGCCGAGCACGTCGGCCAGAGCGTGATCCTCGCCGGATGGGTCGCGCGTCGCCGTGACCACGGCGGGGTCGCCTTCCTCGACCTGCGCGAGGCCAGCGGCGTGTGCCAGGTCGTCGTGCGCGACGAGGCGGTGGCCCACACGCTGCGCAACGAGTTCTGCCTGCGCATCACCGGCGAGGTCGCACTGCGCCCGGACGGCAACGCCAACCCCGCGCTGGCGTCCGGGGACATCGAGGTGATCGCGACCGAGGTCGAGGTGCTGAACCCGAGTGCGACGCTGCCCTTCCCGATCGACGACGGCGGCCAGCACGGGGCCGGCGAGGTGGGGGAGGAGGCGAGACTGCGCCACCGCTACCTCGACCTGCGTCGCAGCGGCCCCAACGCCGCCCTGCGACTGCGCAGCAAGGTCAACAAGGCGGCCCGCGACGTCCTCGACACCCACGACTTCGTGGAGGTCGAGACCCCCACGCTGACGCGCAGCACCCCGGAGGGCGCCCGCGACTTCCTGGTGCCGGCGCGCCTGCAGCCCGGCAGCTGGTACGCGCTGCCGCAGAGCCCCCAGCTGTTCAAGCAGCTGCTGATGGTCGCGGGGATGGAGCGCTACTACCAGATCGCGCGCTGCTACCGCGACGAGGACTTCCGCGCCGACAGGCAGCCGGAGTTCACCCAGCTCGACATCGAGATGAGCTTCGTCGACCAGGAGGACGTCGTCGCGGTGATGGAGGACGTCCTGGCGGCGATGTGGGCCCTGATCGACGTCGAGATAGCGCGCCCGATCCCGCGGATGACCTACGCCGAGGCGATGCGCAGGTACGGCAGCGACAAGCCCGACCTGCGGATGGGCCTCGAGCTCGTCGAGTGCACCGACTACTTCAGCCAGACCCCCTTCCGCGTCTTCCAGGCCGAGTACGTCGGGGCCGTCGTCATGCCCGGCGGCGGCAGCCAGCCTCGCCGCCAGCTCGACGCGTGGCAGGAGTGGGCCAAGCAGCGCGGGGCGCGCGGCCTGGCCTACGTGCTCGTCGGCGAGGACGGCGAGCTCGGCGGACCGGTCGCCAAGAACCTCTCCGAGGACGAGCGAGCCGGCCTGGCCGCCCAGGTCGGCGCCGAGCCGGGCGACTGCGTCTTCTTCGCCGCCGGCGCCACCAAGCCCAGCCGTGCCCTGCTGGGTGCGGCCCGCCTGGAGATCGGCCGCCGGGGCGGCCTGATCGACGAGTCCGCGTTCGCCTTCACCTGGGTCGTCGACGCGCCGATGTTCGAGCCGGCCTCGGACGCGGTCGCCAGCGGTGACGTCGCGGTGGGCAGCGGGGCCTGGACCGCGGTGCACCACGCCTTCACCGGTCCCAAGCCCGAGTACGCCGACACCTTCGACACCGACCCCGGCAGCGCCCTGGCCTACGCCTACGACATCGTCTGCAACGGCAACGAGCTCGGTGGTGGGTCGATCCGGATCCACCGCGAGGACGTGCAGAAGCGCGTGTTCGCGGTCATGGGGCTCTCCGAGGCCGAGGCCGAGGAGAAGTTCGGGTTCCTCCTGGACGCCTTCTCCTACGGTGCTCCGCCCCACGGTGGGATCGCCGTCGGCATGGACCGGATCTGTGCGCTGCTGTCGGGCACCGAGTCCATCCGCGACGTGATCGCCTTCCCCAAGAGCGGCGGCGGGTTCGACCCGCTCACCTCGGCCCCGGCCCCGATCACGGCCGAGCAGCGCAAGGATGCCGGTGTCGACGGGCGTCCGGTCAAGGATCTCCGGGCCTGAGCCCTGCGGCGCGGACGGTTGCGCCGTGCCGCGTCCGTGTCGCAATCAGATCGTTACGCTGCGCTCGCGCGATCCGAGCCCGCGCTGACATAGGCTCCCCTGCGTCGCCAGCAGCAATCGGCTGCCGGAGCAACCGGTTTTCTCTCCACCACCTGCCACACCGGCACCACAGACCCTGTCCCCGTCACGATCGAGGTGCGCATGACCCTGCAGACCGGCACCGAGGCGCTCAGCGAGGGCACCCAGGAGACGGCGCAGGAACCGCCGGCCCGCACCGGCCAGGTCGCGGGCAAGTCGCCGACGCAGATCGCGATGCAGCGGCTGCGCCACGACAAGGTCGCGGTGGTGTGCGGGGTGATCCTGCTGCTGCTGGTGGTCCTGGCCGCGCTGGGTCCGGTGATCGTGCGGGTCTTCAACATCTACCCGACGATCTCCTTCCCCGGCGCGCCGAGCCAGTCCGAGGTGCTCGACCAGTTCGGGTTCCCCGAGACGGGACCGCCCTACTTCGCCTTCACCTGGGCCCATCCGCTGGGCATCGAGCCCAGGAGCGGCGTCGACAACTTCGCCAGCCTGCTCTACGGGCTCAAGACGTCGCTGATCGTGGCGACGCTCTCGACGATCCTGTCCACGGTCGTGGGGATCACGATCGGCCTGATCGCCGGCTTCTCGCGGGGCTGGCTCGACCGGGTGCTGTCCTTCGTGATCGACCTGTTCCTCTCCTTCCCTTTCCTGCTCGGTGCGCTGACCCTGGCACCGATCCTGACCTCGCGCTTCTCCGACGACCTCGACGCGCTGAACCGCGCCCAGCTCTTCGGCCTCATCGGGGTGCTGGTGATCTTCGGCTGGATGTCGTTGGCGCGCCTCATCCGCGGGCAGGTGCTCTCGTTGCGTGAGCGAGAGTTCATCCAGAGCGCCCAGGTGATCGGCGTGCCCACGCGACGGATCCTGTTCAAGGAGCTGCTGCCCAACATGGTGGCCCCGATCGTGGTGGCGACCTCGTTGATGCTGCCTGCGTTCGTGGCCGCCGAGGCCGGGCTGTCCTACCTCGGGATCGGCCTGACCGGTCAGCCGTCGCTGGGCAGGACCATCCTCGCGGCCACGCCGTACTACAACTCCTACCCGCTCTACCTGTGGGTCCCGGTCGGCATCGTCGCCGTCCTGGTGCTCGCCCTCAACCTCCTCGGCGACTCGGTGCGAGACGCCTTCGACCCCCGGACCCGTCGGTGAACACCACCGTCGGACAGCTCAACCCATCTAGGAAGGGTGGAAACACCATGCGGTTCAGAAAACCGTTCTTGGCGCTCACCACGGTCGGCCTGCTCTCGCTGGCGGCCTGTGGCGGCAACGGCCAGGGCCCCGGAAGCCCCTCGGGCAGCGACTCGGTCAACACCGAGGGCGGCAACACCGGTGACGCGACCGATCCGACCCGGGAGGGTCCCGTCACCATCGACGGTGCCACCGAGGGCGGGACGGTGACCGTGATCTCGGTCAACGGCCTGAACTCGATGGACCCGACGGAGGCCTACTACACCAACACCTCCTCGATCCTGCAGGGCCTCGTCACGCGCTCGCTGACCCAGCTGGTCTACGACCCGGAGACCGGCGACCAGGTGCTCGTGCCCGACCTCGCCACCGACCTGGGCACCTCCAACGACGACTTCACGGAGTGGACCTTCACGATCCGCGACGGCGTCACCTACGAGAACGGCGACCCGGTCACCCCCGAGGACATCAAGTTCGGGATGCTCCGCTCGATGGACCGCACCGCCTTCCCCGAGGGTGCTGCCTTCTCCAACGACTACTTCGAGGGTGGCGACACCTACGAGGGTCCCTACACCGGTGGTTCCACCGACTTCGCCGGGATCACCGTCGACGGCCAGGACATCACCATCTCGATGTCCAAGCCGTTCCCCGACATGCCCTACTGGGGCACCTTCCCGGCCATGGGCCCGATCCCGCAGGGCGCCCAGTCCAGCCCGGAGAAGTACGCGCAGCGGCCGCTGGCCACCGGCCCGTACATGTTCGACAAGTACGAGCCCGAGAAGTCGCTGACCCTGGTCCGCAACCCCGAGTGGGACCCGGACTCCGACCCGGGCCGCACGGCCTACCCGGACTCCTACGAGATGGACTTCCAGACCGAGAGCGCCCAGATCGACGAGATCATGCTCGCCGACACCGGTGACGGTCAGACGACGATCACCTACGACGACGTCCAGGCCGCGAACTACCCGACGTTCAAGTCCGACTCGCCCGACCGACTGGTCACCGGCGGATCGCCCTGCACGTACTTCGTGGCGCCGGACTACCGCAAGATCAAGAGCAAGGAGGTCCGCGAGGCGCTGCTGTGGGCCTACCCCTACGAGGACGCGCAGATCGCGGCGGGCAACATCGTGGGCGTCAACCGGATCACCACGGCGACCAACCTGATGCCCCCGGGCATCCCCGGTCGCGAGGAGTACAACCCGGTGCCCGAGCACGAGGCCGGCACGACGGACGCCACCAAGGCGGCGGAGATCCTCGACGCGGCCGGCGAGACCGGCTACGAGATCAGCTTCCTGTTCGCCAACGACGACCCCAACGCCGTCGCGGCCAAGGACGTCCTGGTGAAGGCCTTCAAGGCGGGTGGCTTCACCCCGAAGCCGGTCGCGACCACGCTCGCCGAGCTCTCCACGGTGCGTGCCGACCCGGACGCGAAGATCAACGTCCGCACGGCCGGCTGGTGCTCGGACTGGCCCTCGGGCGGATCCTGGTTCCCGCCGGTGCTGCAGTCGACCAACCTGAAGGCCGAGGGCCTCGGCTCGAACTACGCGGCCTTCAGCGAGAAGGACGTCGACGACCGCATCGCCGCCGTCCAGTCGGCCCCGATCGAGGACCAGCCCACCCTGTGGAACGAGCTGGACCAGTACATCGCCGAGACCTACCTGCCGGTCATCCCCTACGCCTACACGGCGGCGGCGATGGCCCGGGGCTCGAAGATCGAGGGCTTCAACGTCGACCAGAACCTCGGCATGCCCACCTGGAAGGACATGTACGTCGCCCAGTGACCAGCGGCTCCTCGTGAGTCTCGCTGAGCACTGACGTCCGTGCGCACCACGCTGACGGGGCAGGCCTCCTGGCCTGCCCCGTCAGCCAGCACCACCCGCCCGCCACGAGGCGGGTCCACCACTGCCCGTCGAACCGAAAGGTGAGCTGATGCTGGGCTTCATCGTGCGCAGGGTCCTCGCGGCCGTCCTCGTGGTCGTGATCACCTCGATGTTCGTCTTCGTGCTCTTCTACAAGGGCATCAGCAACCCGGCCGGCCCGGTCTGCGAGGCCCAGGGCCGCTGCACCGCGGAGCGGCTCGCGCTGATCGAGGAGTCGATGGGTCTCGACGAGCCGATCACGACGCAGTACGCCCAGTTCGCGGGTGGGTTCTTCACCGGTCGCGAGATCACCTACGGCGCCGCGTCCTACGACTGCCCGGCGCCGTGCCTGGGCATCTCCTTCGGCACCCGCAGCCTGGTCACCGACGAGTTCCTCCAACGGTTCCCGGCCACGGTCGCCCTCGCCATCGGGGGCTCGGTCATCTACATCGTCGTCGGGGTCGGTCTCGGCGTCCTCGCCGCACGCGTGCGCGGCACCGCCGCCGACCGGATCCTGGTCAGCACCAGCCTCGTGCTCTCCTCCGTCCCCTACTACCTGGTCTGCCTGCTGGCCTTCATCTTCCTGGTCCTCAAGAGCGGCGTCTTCGCCAAGACCGGCTACGTGCCCATCACCGAGGACCCGGCCGGGTTCTTCGGTGCGATGCTGTTGCCCTGGCTGGTGCTCGGCCTCTACAGCTCCTCCGACTACGCCCGGTTCACCCGTGGCCAGATGGTCGAGACCCTGGGCGAGGACTACATCCGGACCGCCTCGGCCAAGGGCGTGAAGTCCTCGAAGGTCGTCTTCGGCCACGCGCTGCGCGCGGCGATCGTGCCCGTGGTGACCATCTTCGGGCTCAACTTCGCCGCACTCCTGGCCGGCACCATCTTCACCGAGAAGATCTTCTCCATCGACGGCATCGGACTGTGGGCCCTCGACGCCATCACCAGACCGCCGCTGGACTTCCCGGTCGTGATCGCGACCGTGCTGGTGGTGGCGGTCTTCGTGACCGTGGCCAACCTGATCGTCGACGTCGTCTACGGCTTCCTGGATCCGCGGGTGAGGATCTCGTGACCACGTCGCCGACCGCTGCCTCGACCGCGGACACCCCGCTGCTCGAGGTCGACAACCTCACGGTGCGCTTCCCGACCCACGACGGCCTGGTCCAGGCCGTGACCGGCCTGAGCTACACGGTGCGGCGCGGGCAGACCCTCGGCATCGTCGGCGAGTCCGGCTCGGGCAAGAGCGTCTCGTCGATGGCCGTGCTGGGGCTGCACAACCCCAAGCAGGCCCAGATCGAGGGCTCGATCCGCATCGACGGCCGCGAGATCATCGGCGCCTCGGAGTCCTCGATGCGCAAGCTGCGGGGCAACGACGTGGCGATGATCTTCCAGGACCCGCTCACCGCGCTGCACCCCTTCTACACCGTCGGGCGTCAGATCGTCGAGGCCTACCGGGTCCACCACGACGTGTCGAAGTCCAAGGCGCGCGCCCGGGCGATCGAGGTGCTCGACCGCGTGGGCATCCCGCAGCCGCGCTCGCGCGTCGACGACTTCCCCCACCAGTTCTCCGGGGGCATGCGCCAGCGCGCCATGATCGCCATGGCCCTGGTCAACGACCCCACCCTGCTGATCGCCGACGAGCCGACGACCGCGCTCGACGTGACGGTGCAGGCGCAGATCCTGGACCTGCTGCAGGACCTGCAGCGCGAGTTCAACTCCGCCATCGTGATGATCACCCACGACCTCGGTGTGATCGCGGAGATGGCCGACGACGTGCTGGTCATGTACGGCGGTCGCGCGGTGGAGAAGGGTCCGTGCAAGGAGATCCTGGTCCACCCCGAGATGCCCTACACCTGGGGCCTGCTGGCCAGCATCCCCGAGGTGACCGGCGACGTCGACAAGCCGCTGATCCCGATCCCGGGCACCCCGCCCAGCCTGCTCAACCCGCCGACGGGGTGCGCGTTCAACCCGCGCTGCACCTTCCGCGACCACGTGCCGGGTGACCTGTGCACGACGACGCTGCCCGAGCTGCTGCCCGGTGGTCGCGGCCCCGGCCACGAGAAGCGCTGCCACCTGCCCGACCCCGACGCGGTGTTCAGCCAGCACGTGGCGCCGCAGATCACCGGTGAGGAGAGCGTGCGTTGAGCGACACGACCCGCGACACGAGCACGAACGCGAGCACGGACCCGAGTGAGGAGTCGATCGGGCAGGTGTCCACCACGGGGGGCGGCCCGGCCCGCGGCAAGGCGCTGCTCGAGGTCCGCGACCTCAAGAAGTACTTCCCGGTGAAGTCGTCCGGACTGATCCGGCGCGGCGTGGGCAACGTCCAGGCCGTCGACGGGGTCTCCTTCGCGCTCGAGACGGGCCAGGCCCTGGGGCTCGTGGGGGAGTCCGGGTGCGGCAAGTCCACGCTCGGTCGCCTGATCACCCGGCTCTACGACCCCACCGCCGGCAGCATCGAGTTCGAGGGCCAGCGCATCGACGCCCTGAGCTCCAAGCAGATGCTGCCGATCCGGCGCGAGATCCAGATGATCTTCCAAGATCCTTACTCCTCGCTGAACCCCCGTCACACCGTGGGCACGATCGTCGGCACGCCGCTCGAGGTGCACAAGGTGGTCGCGAAGGACAAGATCCTGCCGCGGGTCCAGGAGCTGCTCGAGGTCGTCGGGCTCAACCCCGAGCACTACAACCGCTACCCCAACGAGTTCTCCGGCGGACAGCGCCAGCGCATCGGGCTGGCCCGCGCGCTCGCGCTGCAGCCCAAGCTCCTCGTGGCCGACGAGCCCGTCTCCGCCCTCGACGTCTCGATCCAGGCGCAGGTCGTCAACCTGCTCCAGGACGTGCAGAGGGAGTTCGGGATCGCGTTCCTCTTCATCGCCCACGACCTGGCCATCGTGCGTCACTTCTGCCCCGACGTCGCGGTGATGTACCTCGGGCGGATCGTCGAGATCACCGACCGCGAGTCGCTCTACCACCACGCCCACCACCCCTACACCCAGGCGCTGCTCTCCGCCGTGCCGGAGGTGTCCCAGGCCGCGTCGGGCACCCGCCGCGAGCGGATCCGGCTCGAGGGCGACGTGCCGAGCCCGATCAACCCGCCCTCCGGGTGCTCGTTCCGGACCCGGTGCCGGCTTGCGCAGGAGATCTGCTCGCGCGTGGAGCCGCCCCTGCTGCAGATCGGCCCCCGGCACAAGGTCGCCTGCCACTTCCCGGGCGAGCTCCACCAGGCCCCGGACCGCCCGGTGACCGCGCGCCTGCTCGGCACCGACGACGTCGGCGCACCCGACCCCGGGGCGACCCCGACGGCGATCAGCCACGAGCCCGGCTTCGGCGACAGCTGGTACGACCTGAAGGCACGCACGATCACCCACGCCTGAGCGCCGACAGGCTGGGGGGCGTAACCTCGCCGTCCGTGTGCCCCGTGGACCCCGACGACGCCGACGACGGGCTGTTCGCCGCACCCGACGCCGCACCTGGGCCGAGGTCGGCGGCGCTGGTCGGCGGGGGCAGCCTCGCGGGGTCCGTGCGTGACTCGGCCCCGCTGGCGGTGCGGATGCGCCCGCGCACCCTCGACGAGCTCGTCGGGCAGGGCCAGCTGCGCGCGGCCGGGTCGCCGCTGCGTCGCCTCGTCGAGGGTGACCAGTCGATGTCGCTGCTGCTGTGGGGCCCCCCGGGCACGGGCAAGACGACGATCGCGGCGATCGTCTCGGCGCAGACCGACCGGGTCTTCGTCGAGGTCTCGGCCGTCGCGGCCGGGGTCAAGGAGGTGCGGGCGGCGATCGACGCCGCGCGGCGTCTGCTGGTCTCGCAGGGGCGCGAGACCGTGCTGTTCGTCGACGAGGTGCACCGCTTCTCCAAGGCCCAGCAGGACGCCCTGCTCCCCGGCGTCGAGAACCGTTGGGTCACGCTGGTCGCCGCGACCACCGAGAACCCGTTCTTCTCCGTGATCAGCCCGCTGCTCTCCCGCAGCCTGCTGCTGCGACTGGAGAGCCTCACCGACGACGACGTACGCCGGGTCGTGCGCGACGCCGTGAGCGACGAGCGAGGCCTGGCCGGTGCGATCTCCGTCGACGACGACGCCCTCGAGCACCTCGTCCGGCTCGCCGGTGGCGACGCCCGCCGGTCGCTGACCTACCTCGAGGCGGCCGCCGGTGCCGCGACGAGCCAGGGACGCGACGTCGTCGACCTCGAGACCGCGGAGGTCGCCGTCGACCGGGCCGCGGTGCGCTACGACCGGCAGGGTGACCAGCACTACGACGTGACCAGCGCCTTCATCAAGTCCGTGCGCGGCTCGGACGTCGACGCGGCGCTGCACTACCTGGCCCGGATGATGGAGGCCGGCGAGGACCCGCGCTTCATCGCCCGACGGCTGATCATCCTGGCCAGCGAGGACATCGGCCTGGCCGACCCCACGGCCCTCACGACGGCGGTGGCCGCGGCGCAGGCGGTCGCCCTGATCGGGATGCCGGAGGGTCGGCTGACGCTGGCGCAGGCCACGATCGCTCTCGCCGTGGCCCCGAAGTCGAACGCCGTGACCACCGCGGTCGGGGCCGCCACCGCCGACGTGCGGGCCGGCAAGGTCGGACCCGTCCCGCCCCACCTGCGTGACGCGCACTACGGGGGCGCCCAGGACCTCGGTCACGGCTCGGGCTACCTCTACAGCCACGACTCCCCGTACGGCGTGGCCGAGCAGGTCTACGCCCCCGACGTCGTCGCCGACGCGGAGTACTACCAGCCCACCTCGCTGGGCGCCGAGGCCGCGGTGCGGGAGCGCTGGCAACGGGTCCGGCGCCTCGTGCGTGGCGGACGGTAGGGTCGGGCACCATGAGCCAGCAGTGGAGCGTCACGGGCTCGGGCCTGCTCGTGGCCGCCGTCGTCGCCGCCCTGGTGCTCCTCGCTGCGGTGCAGGTGAGCGCCCTCGTCGTCTCGCGTCGCGCGCGCCGCGGCGCCGCGCGGGAGCAGGCACGGCACGAGGGTGACCTCCACGCTCTCCGGGCCCGGGTCGACCGGCTCGAGCGGTCACTGGTCCGGCCGGCGGCAGAGTCGGCCACCTCGCAGCTGCTGATCACCACCGCAGGTGAGGGGGTGGACGCCACCGACGAGCGGGTCGTGGTCCCCGCGCGCGTGGTGCCGGCCCCGCTCTTCGCCGACCTGGTGCTGCAGGAGTCCGTCGTGCAGGCCGCCTCGTGGACCGCCGGCGTACGCCGCGCCCTCTCCCCCGAGCACCGCCAGCGGGTGCGCCTGGAGATGCGCCGCGAGGTCAAGCGGGCGCGCAAGCAGCGACGAGCCGAGCTCCGGTCGGTCCGCCGGGACTGGCAGGCCCACCAGCGAGCGGCCCAGGCCGTCGACCGGACGGGCGAGGGCAGCGCGGCATGAGCCGCGGGCTCTGGTTCGCCGCCGGGGCCGGGGCCGGGATGTACGCCGTGGCCCGGGCCCGGCGGGTGGCCGAGGCGCTGAGCCTCGACGGCCTGCGGGACCGGGTCGACGCGGCCCTGGTCGGGGCGCGGATGCTGCGCGACGAGGCCGTCGCCGGCCACGCCGAGCGCGAGCAGCAGCTGCGCCAGCAGATGAGCCAGCAGATCGACCCCCGGACCGACCGGCGGCCCGAGGCTGCACCCGCCCGGCTCACGGGCCCACGAGAGGACGAGCACTGATGGACGCAGCGACGATCCGGGCGAGGTTCCTGGCCCACTTCGAGGCCGCCGGGCACACGGTGGTGCCGTCGGCGTCGTTGCTCGTGGCCGACCCCACCCTGCTCTTCGTGCCGGCCGGCATGGTGCCGTTCAAGCCCTACTTCCTGGGTCAGGAGACGCCGCCGTACCAGCGCGCCACCAGCGTGCAGAAGTGTGTGCGCACCCCCGACATCGACGACGTCGGCAAGACCACGCGCCACGGCACCTTCTTCGAGATGTGCGGCAACTTCTCCTTCGGCGACTACTTCAAGGCCGGCGCCATCGAGCTGGCCTGGGACCTGGTCACGAAACCTGTCTCCGACGGCGGCTGGGGCCTCGAGGAGAGCCGGCTCCACCCCAGCGTGCTGAGCGAGGACACCGAGGCGGTGGGGCTGTGGCGCACGGTCACCGGGCTGCCCGACGAGCGGGTGGTGCGCCTGGGCCGCAAGGAGAACTACTGGTCGATGGGCGTGCCCGGACCCGGCGGTCCCTGCTCGGAGATCCTCTACGACCGCGGCCCCGCCTTCGGCCCCGAGGCCGACCTGAGCACGATCGGGCCGGACATGCCCGCCGAGCTCGAGGACCGCTACGTCGAGATCTGGAACCTCGTCTTCATGCAGGACGAGCTCTCGGCGGTTCGCTCGAAGGCCGACTTCGACATCGTCGGCTCCCTGCCGCAGCGCAACATCGACACGGGCATGGGTCTCGAGCGGGTCGCGATGCTGCTCCAGGACAAGGCCAACATCTACGAGACCGACGGCATGTTCCCGGTCATCGCGCGGGCCGAGGAGCTCAGCGGTCGTCGTTACGGCGCGGGGGGCGACCAGGCCCGGCAGGACGACGTGTGGCTGCGGGTGGTCGCCGACCACGTGCGCTCCTCGATGATGCTCATCGGCGACGGCGTCGTGCCCGGCAACGAGGGCCGCGGCTACGTGCTGCGCCGGCTGCTGCGCCGCGCGGTGCGCTCGATGCGCCTGCTCGGCGTCGAGGACCGGGTGCTGCCGGAGCTGATGCCGGTCAGCCGCGACAAGATGGGCGAGACCTACGACGTGCTGCACCGCGACTGGGAACGGATCTCGACGATCGCCTACGCCGAGGAGGAGGCCTTCCGCACCACGCTGCGCTCGGGTACGACGATCTTCGAGACCGCCGCCACCCGGGTGCGCTCCTCCGGCGCCACCCAGCTGCCGGGCGACGAGGCCTTCGCGCTGCACGACACCTACGGCTTCCCGATCGACCTCACCCTCGAGATGGCCTCCGAGCAGGGCCTGAGCGTCGACGAGGCGGGGTTCCGCCGGCTGATGGGCGAGCAGCGGGACCGGGCCAAGGCCGATGCGCGCGCCAAGAAGGGCGCCCAGCGCGACGGGTCGGCGTACCGCGCCGTGGCGGACTCGCTGGGTCGCCCCGTCGAGTTCACCGGCTACACCGACGTCGTCGCCGAGGGCGTGGTGCGAGGCCTGGTCGGCGCCGACGGTGCGGTCGAGTCGGCCTCCACCGGCGACGAGGTCGAGCTGGTCCTCGACCGGACCCCGTTCTACGCCGAGGGCGGCGGGCAGCTCGCCGACGAGGGCGTCATCGAGCTCGAGAACGGCACCCGCCTCGCGGTGCGCGACGTGCAGAGCCCGATCTCCGGTCTGGTGGTGCACCGGGCGACCGTGCTCGAGGGCGAGGTGACGCTCGGCATGGGAGCCCACGCCCTCGTCGACGTCGAGCGCCGCCGGGCGATCTCGCGCGCCCACACCGCGACCCACATGGTGCACAAGGCCTTCCGCGAGGCCCTCGGGGAGACGGCGACCCAGGCCGGCTCCGAGAACGCGCCGGGCCGCTTCCGCTTCGACTTCTCCGCGACCGGCGCGGTGCCGACCTCGGTACTGGCCGACGTCGAGGCGCGCGTCAACGCCGTCGTGCTCGACGACCTCGCCGTCGAGGCCGAGGTGATGACCCAGGCCGAGGCGGTCGCCTCGGGCGCGATGGCGCTGTTCGGCGAGAAGTACGGCGACCAGGTGCGGGTCGTCTCGGTCGGCGACTGGGCCCGCGAGCTGTGCGGCGGCACCCACGCCGGCCGCTCCGGCCAGCTCGGCGTGGTCAAGCTGCTCGGGGAGAGCTCGATCGGCTCCGGCGTACGCCGGGTCGAGGCCCTGGTGGGCGGTGACGCCTACCGGTTCCTGGCGCGCGAGAACGTGCTGGTCAACCAGCTCTCCGAGGTGCTGAAGGTGCGCCGCGAACAGCTGCCCGAGCGGGTCTCCGACCTCCTCGAGCGCCTGCGCGGCGCCGAGAAGGAGATCGAGAAGGTGCGCCTCGCCCAGCTCCTCGCCGCGGGCGGCGAGCTCGCCGACGCCGCCGTCGACGTCGACGGTGTCGCCGTCGTGGCGCACCGGGCCGACGGGGCCGCGACCGGCGATGCGCGCACCCTCGCGCTCGACGTGCGGGGGCGCCTCGCGCCCGGCCGGCCGGGGGTGGTGGTCGTGCTCGGCGTCACCGAGGGCAAGGTCGCGGTGGTGGCGGCCACCAACGCGGAGGCCCGTGGGCTGGGGCTGTCGGCCAACGACCTGGTGCGCGCGCTCGGACCCCACGTCGGCGGTCGCGGCGGCGGCAAGGACGACGTGGCGCAGGGAGGCGGCACCGACGCCTCCGGGGTCGGGGCGGCGCTCGCCGAGGTCTCGCGCAGCGTCAGCGGCGTCGTGTCGCACCGGGACCGTTGAGCGCGGTGCGGGTCGGGGTGCGGGTCGGCATCGACCCGGGCGACGCGCGGATCGGGGTCGCGCGCAGCGACCCCTCGGGCTTCCTGGCCTCACCGGTCGAGACCGTGCGTCGGGGCAAGGGCGACCTCGCGCGCCTGGGGCGTCTGGTGCGCGAGTGCGACGCCGTCGAGGTCGTCGTGGGGCTGCCCCGCTCACTGTCCGGCCGGGAGGGGCCGGCCGCGGTCAAGAGCCGTGACTTCGCGGCCCGGCTCTCGGCGCGGGTCGACCCGGTCCCGGTGCGTCTGGTCGACGAGCGTCTGACCACGGTGAGCGCGGAGGCTATGCTCCGCGACCGGGGCCGCAAGGGTGCCTCTCGTCGCGCTGTCGTCGACCAGGCGGCGGCCGTGCTCATCCTGCAGCACGCGCTCGACACCGAACGTTCCACCGGCAGGCCGCCCGGCGAGGTCCTCGGACCTCCACCGGACCACGCGGGGGCCTCGGAGCAGACCGCGGAGGAGATCGATGACTGAGGCACCACCGCCGGCCGGGGCGCCGGTCGAGCCCGCGACGCTCGACCAGCTCACCCGTGCCGGCAGCCGACGGCGCAAGAAGACCCGCATCTCGGGGTGCCTGCCCGTGCTGCTCGTGCTCGCCGTGCTCGCCGGTCTCGGCTATCTGGCGGTCACCAAGGGACAAGCCGCGGTCGAGAGCTACTTCGCCGACCCCGCCGACTACAGCGGTCCCGGCAAGGGGAAGGTCTCCTTCGAGGTCTCCGAGGGCGACACCGTCGCCGAGATCGGGCGCAACCTCAAGGACGAGGGGGTCGTCGCGTCGGTCGACGCCTTCGTCGACGTCGCCGGGGGCAGCTCGCAGGCCCGGGGGATCCAGGTCGGCTTCTACACGCTGGCCCACAAGATGAGCGCCGCCGGAGCCCTCGACGTGCTCGTCGACCCGGCCAACCTGGTCAACACCACGGTGACGATCCCGGAGGGTCTGCGCGTCGCCGACATCCTCGACATCCTGGGTGAGGAGACCGACTTCTCCCGCAGGGCCTACGCCCAGGTGCTCGCCGAGCCCGACACGATCGGTCTGCCCGACTTCGCCGACGGCGACCCGGAGGGCTACCTGTTCCCCTCGACCTACGACGTGAACCCCTCCGACAAGCCGGCCACGATCCTGACCGCGATGGTCGACCGCTGGCGCCAGGCGGCGCAGGACGCCGACCTCGAGGCCGCGGCGGCGCGGCTCGGCTACACCCCGGCCGAGCTGATGACGGTGGCCAGCCTGGTCCAGGCCGAGGGCCGCGGCGACGACATGGCCAAGGTCGCCCGGGTGATCTACAACCGCCTCGAGATCGAGCCCAACCCCTCGGCCGGCTTCCTCCAGATCGACGCGGCGGTCAACTTCGCGCTGGGCCGGGAGCCGATCGCGCGACTCACCACCGAGGAGATCGACTCGGTGGCCGGCTCGCCGTACAACACCTACACGCAGAAGGGCCTCCCGCCGGGCCCGATCGAGGCGCCGGGGGACGACGCCATCGCCGCGGCGGCGGACCCTGCCGACGGTCCGTGGTTCTTCTACGTCACGGTCGACCTGCGCACGGGTGAGACGAAGTTCACCGACTCCTACGACGAGTTCCTCGGTTTCCGGGCCGAGCTCGACCAGTACTGCGCCACCCAGTCCGACCGCTGCTGAGGGGTGGTGCGCTGATGGCCGTGCCGCCCCGTCGTTGCGCCGTCGTCGGCGATCCGGTGGCGCACTCCCTGTCGCCGGTGCTGCACGCCGCGGCCTACGCCGAGCTCGGGCTGGGGTGGGCCTACGGCGCCGACCAGGTGGTCGAGGGGGCACTCGCCGCGCACGTGGGGGCGTTGGACGCCACCTGGCGCGGGCTGTCGGTGACCGCCCCGCTGAAGCGGGAGGCGCTCGCCCTGGCCGACGTCGTGAGCGAGCGGGCCCGCCTGGCCGGGGGCGCCAACACCCTGGTGCTCAGCGACGCGGGCGTGCACGCCGACAACACCGACCTGCCCGGAGCCGCCGCGGCCCTTCTCGAGGCCGGGGTGGGTGACGTACGCCGCGTCGCCGTGCTCGGGGCGGGGGCGACCGCGGCGTCGGTCGGGCTGGCGGTCTGCGACCTCGGTGCCGTGGAGGTCACCGTGTGGGCCCGGGAGCCGGCGCGGGCGGTGGGCACCGCCGCGACGATCCGCACCCACCCGACGGCGCCGCGGGTGCGGGTGCGCCCGCTCATCGAGCTCGGCGCGGGTGGGGGGCTCGAGGACGACCTCCTCGTCTCGACGGTGCCGGCCGGCGCCCAGAGCCCGTCACTGGTGGAGTGCTGCACCGGTGTGGCCGCCGTCTTCGAGGTGCTCTACGACCCGTGGCCCACTCCGTTGGCCGCGGCGGCCTCTGCGGCGGGCCGGGTCCTGGTCGGGGGGCTCGACCTGCTCGTGCACCAGGCCGGGCTGCAGCTGAGCGCCTTCACGGGCCTCCCGGCCCCGCTCGCCACGATGCGCGCCGCCGGCGCCGCCGCGCTCGCGGCGCGCGTGCAGACCCGCGCCAGGGGTTGAGCCGTGGGTCCGGGGGCGACGCTGCTGGTCGTCGCCGCGGCCGGTCTCACGGGCCTGGCCGGGCTCGGCGTACCCCGGCTGGTGCGGGCGCTGCCCGAGCATCCGCACGACCGCGACGACCCGCGGCCGACGTACGCCGAGGTCGCCGGCCTGCCGCACCTGGGCATCGCCTCAGCGGGCCTCGGCGCGCTGGCCGGCGGCGTCCTCGCCTGGGCGGTCGGGGCGCAGGGCTGGCTCGTCGGACTGCTCGGCCTCGTGCCGGTCGGGGTCGCCCTCGCGGTCGTCGACGCCCGCACCCGGCTGCTGCCCCGTCGTCTGGTCCTCCCGGCGACGGCGGCGCTGGCGGTGTGGGCCCTCGTGCTGTGGCCGCTGGCCGGGGAGGGCCCCGAGCTCGTCCGCTCGGTGCTCGCCCTGGTCGTGGCCCGGTCGTCCTTCTGGCTGCTGTGGTTCGTCCGGTCCGCCGGGCTCGGCTTCGGCGACGTGCGGCTGGCGGCCCTGCTCGGACTGGCGCTGGGTCACCTCGGGTGGGCCGAGGTGGTCGTCGGGCTGTACGCCGGGCTGGTCGTCTTCGGCGTCCCCGGCCTGGTCCTCGCGCTCGCACGCCGCGACCGGGCGGCGCTGCGGCGCCCGAGCGCCTTCGGCCCGGCCCTGCTGGTCGGGGCGCTGCTCGGCATCGTCCTCGGTGGACCGGTGGCGCGGGGCCTGGGCTGGGGCTAGGAGCACGGGTGGCCGGCCGGGTGGGACACTTGACCCATGCTGCGCTGGCTCACCGCGGGCGAGTCCCACGGACCGTCCCTCACCGCGATCCTCGAAGGTCTGCCCGCCCAGGTGGCGGTGACCAGCGACGACATCGCGGACGCCCTGGCCCGTCGACGTCTCGGCTACGGCCGCGGGGCCCGGATGAAGTTCGAGCAGGACCAGGTGAGCCTGGTCGGCGGCGTCCGCCACGGTCTGACCCAGGGGGGTCCGGTCGCCATCGAGGTGGCCAACACCGAGTGGCCCAAGTGGGAGAAGGTGATGGCCGCCGACCCGGTCGACGCCGAGGAGCTGGCCGGACTGGGCCGCAACGCCCCGCTGACCCGTCCCCGCCCGGGCCACGCCGACCTGGTCGGCATGCAGAAGTACGACTTCGACGACGCCCGCCCGATCCTCGAGCGGGCCTCGGCCCGCGAGACCGCCGCGCGGGTGGCGCTCGGTCGGGTCGCCACGGCGTTCCTCGAGCAGGCCGTCGGTGCGCGGGTGCTCTCCCACGTCGTCGAGCTGGGCGGGGTGGCCGCCCCGGCGGGCTCCGTGCCCGACCCGGACGACGTCGCGACCCTCGACGAGCACCCGGTGCGCTGCCTGGACGTCACCGCGGGCGCGGCGATGGTGGAGCGGATCGACCAGGCCCACCAGGACGGTGACACCCTCGGCGGGGTCGTCGAGGTCGTGGTGCACGGGCTGCCCCCCGGCCTCGGCTCGCACGTGCACTGGGACCGCCGGCTCGACTCGCGCCTGGCCGGGGCGCTGATGGGCATCCAGGCGATCAAGGGGGTCGAGGTCGGCGACGGGTTCGCGCTCGCCGCGACCCCGGGGTCGCTCGCCCACGACGAGATCCTCACCGGCGACGACGGCATCCGCCGCGCGACCGGACGCGCGGGCGGCACCGAGGGCGGCATGAGCACCGGCGAGGTGCTCCGGGTGCGTGCTGCGATGAAGCCGATCGCGACCGTGCCGCGGGCCCTGCGCACCGTCGACGTCGCCACCGGCGAGCAGACCCGGGCCCACCACCAGCGCTCGGACGTCTGCGCCGTCCCGGCCGCCGGCATCGTCGCCGAGGCGATGGTGGCACTGGTGCTGGCCGACGCGGTGCTGGAGAAGTTCGGGGGGACTCGGTGGGGGAGACCCGGCGCAACGTGCAGGGCTACCTCGACGCCCTGAGGTACCGATGAGCGGCACGCCGAACAGCCCTCGCCCCGGCGACGGGCCGCGCGCGGTGCTGGTCGGCCCGATGGGCGCGGGCAAGACCACCGTGGCCGCCCTGCTGGCCGAGGCCTGGGGCGTCGCGGCCCGCGACACCGACGCCGACGTCGAGCAGCGCTCCGGGCGCAGCGTGTCCGAGATCTTCGTCGACGACGGCGAGGCGGCCTTCCGGGGACTCGAGCGCGAGGCGGTCGCCCGCGCGCTGCACGAGCACGACGGCGTGCTCGCGCTCGGCGGCGGTGCGGTGCTCGACCCCGACACCCGCGCGAGCCTGGCCGGCCCGCCGGTGGTCTTCCTGCGCGTCGGCCTCACCGACGCGGTCAAGCGCGTCGGCCTGGGCGTGAGCCGACCGCTGCTGCTCGGCAACGTGCGCTCGCGGATCAAGGCGCTGCTCGACGAGCGCACCCCGGTCTACGAGTCGGTGGCCACCCTGGTCGTCGAGACCGACGGCCGCACCCCCGAGGACGTCGCCGCCGAGATCGTCCGGGAGCTCGCGTGAGCCGCGGCCCGGAGCCGACGGTGCTCGCCGTGCGGGGCGCGTCGCCCTACGACGTCGTGGTCGGCCACGACGTCCTCGACCGCGTCGTCGACCTGCTCGGCACCCGCCCCGAACGGGTGGCGGTGCTCTTCGCCGCCGAGCTCGGCGAGATCGCGCAGGCGGTCGCCGAACGGCTCGTCGAGCACTACGACGTGCTCGCCCTCGGCCTGCCCGACGGTGAGCTCGCCAAGACCGCGGCCGTGGCCGCCGACTGCTGGGAGGCCCTCGGCGAGCGCGGCTTCACCCGTTCCGACGCGGTCGTCACCGTCGGCGGCGGTGCCACCACCGACCTCGGCGGCTTCGTGGCGGCCACCTGGACCCGCGGCATCCGCGTCGTCCACGTGCCGACCACGCTGCTGGCCATGGTCGACGCCGCGGTCGGCGGCAAGACCGGGATCAACACCGGCGCCGGCAAGAACCTCGTCGGCTCCTTCCACGAGCCCGCCGGGGTCGTCTGCGACCTGGCCCTGCTCGAGACGCTGCCCCGCGAGGAGCTCGTCGCGGGGCTCGGCGAGATCCTCAAGTGCGGCTTCATCGCCGACCCCGAGATCCTCGCCCTCGTCGAGCGCACCGACCCCGCCGACCTCGTGGCGTCCTCGCCGCAGCTGCGCGAGCTGGTCGAGCGGGCCATCACGGTCAAGGTCGAGGTCGTCCAGGCCGACCTGCGCGAGACCGCGGGCGGAGTCCGCCGCCGTCGGGGCCCATCCCGGGCGCGAGGCCCTCAACTACGGCCACACGCTCGCCCACGCGGTCGAGAAGGCCGAGTCCTACGCCGTGCGCCACGGCGAGGCCGTCGCGATCGGGTGCGTCTTCGTCGCCGAGCTCGCGCGCCGCACCGGGCTGCTGGCCGACGACGTCGCCGAGCGGCACCGCACGGCCTTCGCCCGGGTCGGTCTGCCGGTCACCTACGACCGTGCGCCCTTCGAGGACCTGCTGGCCACCATGGCCGTCGACAAGAAGTCCCGCGGCTCGCGGCTGCGGTTCGTGGTCCTCACCGACGTCGCTCGCCCACGGGTGCTCGAGGGACCCGACCGGGCCGACCTCGAGGCGGCGTACGCCTCGCTCGCGTCGGTGTCCGGCCGATGAGCGCCCCGGCCGCGGGCGGGGCGCGGCGCGTGCTCGTGCTCAACGGTCCCAACCTCGGCCGGCTGGGTCGACGCCAGCCCGAGATCTACGGCACGACCACCCACGCCGAGCTGGCCCGGGCCTGCGTGACCTGGGGTGACGACCTCGGTCTCGAGGTGGAGGTGCGCCAGACCAACCACGAGGGCGCCCTGCTCGACTGGCTGGGCGAGGCGGCCGACGACCGCGTGCCGGTGGTGCTCAACGCCGGCGCCTGGACGCACTACTCCTACGCCCTCCACGACGCCTGCGCCATGCTCAGCGCCCCCCTCGTCGAGGTGCACCTCTCCGACCCCTCGCAGCGACCCGAGGTGTTCCGCCACACCTCCGTCGTCACCCCGCACGCGGTGCTCGTCGTCGCGGGGCGGGGCGTCCAGGGCTACCACGAGGCGCTGCAGCACCTGGCCGGGGACGCCCGGAGGATGGCCTAGACTCGACCGCTGGCGCCCCGCGGTCGACCGACCGGTCCGGACGGCGCCGACCGCACGACGGGACCCGTCCCGCGACCTGCCCCCGAACGAGAAGGCTGACCTGCGCGCATGGCAACGACGAACGACCTGAAGAACGGCATGGTGCTCAACCTCGACGGCCAGCTCTGGCAGGTCATGTGGTTCCAGCACCACAAGCCCGGCAAGGGCGGCGCGGTCGTGCGCTCCAAGCTGCGCAACGTGGAGTCGGGCAAGACGGTCGACAAGACCTTCAACGCCGACGTCAAGGTCGAGGTCGCCTCGGTCGACAAGCGGACGATGACCTACCTCTACAACGACGGCGTGTCCTACATCTTCATGGACACCGGTGACTACGAGCAGCTCGAGGTCCCGCCCGAGATCGTCGGCGACGCCGCGAACTTCCTGCTCGAGAACGGCGAGGCCGTCGTGGCCACCAACGAGGGACGCGTGCTCTACATCGAGCTGCCGGCCTCGGTCGAGCTGAAGATCACCTTCACCGAGCCCGGTGTCGCCGGGGACAGCGCGACGGGGCGCACCAAGCCCGCCACGCTCGAGACCGGGCACGAGATCCAGGTGCCGCTGTTCATCGCCCAGGACGAGACGGTCAAGGTCGACACCCGGGACTCCTCCTACCTCGGCCGGGTGAAGAGCTGAGCGAGTCGGCCCCGACCGGCCGGTCCGGCGGCGGGGGAGCCCGCTCCAAGGCCCGCAAGCGCGCCCTGGACGTGCTCTTCGCCTCCGACCTGCGCGGTGAGGACGCCTCCGTCGCGCTGACCCGCGCGGAGGACGCGGGCGAGGCTCCGCCGAACCCCTACACCGCGATCCTCGTGCGGGGCGTCGTGGAGCACCGGGCGAGGATCGACGAGCTGCTGGCGGCGTACTCCACCGGCTGGAGCCTGGAGCGGATGCCGGCCGTCGACCGCAACGTCCTGCGGCTCGGGGTGTGGGAGATGCTGTGGGCCGACGACGTCCCCGACGCCGTCGCCCTGAGCGAGGCCATGGCGTTGGTGCGCGAGCTGTCGACCGACGACTCGCCGCAGTTCGTCAACGGCATCCTCGGCACGATCCAGCGTGAGCGGCCCGGTCGCACCGGCTGATCGCGCGGCCCCTCCCAGGCCACCGCCGCGGGTGAGGGCTCCCTCTGACATCGTGAGCGGATGAGCAACCACAGCGCGCAGGAGACCGAGACCCGTGAGGTGGACCTCGTCCTCGTCGGGGCAGGCCCGGGCGGTGAGTCCCTGGCGACCGGCGCGGCGCAGGCCGGCCTCGAGGTCGTCGTCGTGGACAAGCACCTCGTCGGCGGTGAGTGCCCCTACTACGGGTGCATCCCGAGCAAGATGATGGTGCGCGCCTCGGACGCGCTCGCGGAGGCCTCGCGGGTCTCGCGGCTCGCCGGTGACGTCGCGCTCACGCCGTCCTGGGCGCCGGTCGCGGCGCGCATCCGCGACGAGGCGACCTCGGGCTGGGACGACACGATCGCCGTGCAGCGGCTCGAGGACGCGGGCGCGACGGTCCACCACGGCGTCGCGCGGCTGGCCGGACCGGGCCGGGTCGAGGTCGAGCTGGCCGCCGGGGGGACGGTGGCCTACGCCGCCCGCCGCGGCGTCGTGCTCAACCCGGGCACCCGGCCCGCGGCGCTGCCCGTGCCGGGCCTGGAGGGCACGCCGTACTGGACCAACCGCGAGGCCGTGCAGCAGACCTCGCTGCCCGCGACGCTCGTCGTCGTCGGCGGCGGCCCGATCGGGTGCGAGCTGGCCCAGGTCTTCTCCCGCTTCGGGGTGCGCGTCACCGTCGTGCAGCACGGTCCCCGGCTCCTGCCCGGCGACGAGCCGGAGGCCGGCGACCTGCTCGGCGAGGTCTTCGCCGGTGAGGGCATCCGGGTGCTCACGGGCGCCGCGCTGTCCGAGGTCTCCTACGCCGAGGGCACGTTCACGCTCAGCGTCTCCGAGGACGGCGGCGCCACCGAGACCCTGCGCGCGGACCAGCTGCTCGTGGCGGCGGGGCGTACGCCGAACCTCGACGACCTCGGTCTGGAGACGGTCGGTCTCGACCCGGCCTCGCGCACGATCGAGGTCGACGAGCGCCTGCGCGCCGTCGGCACGGAGGCGGACCTGTGGGTCGTCGGCGACGTGACCGGCAAGGGCGCCTTCACCCACGTCTCGATGTACCAGTCGGCGGTCGCCCTGCGCGACGTCCTCGGCCAGGACGGTCCGGGCGCGCAGTACCACGCCGTGCCGCACACGACGTTCACCGATCCCGAGGTCGGCGGCGTCGGGATGAGCGAGCAGCAGGCGAGGGACGCCGGCCTCGTGGTCCGCACCGGCATGACGGCGCTGGAGTCCTCCTCGCGCGGCTTCACCCACGGGCCCGGGGCACGAGGCCTGGTCAAGGTCGTCGAGGACGCCGACCGGGGCGTGCTGGTGGGCGCGAGCGTCGTCGGCCCCGCCGGGGGCGAGATCCTCGGCTTCCTGGCGGTGGCCGTCCACGCCGCCGTCCCGGTGTCCACCCTGACGTCCATGATCTACGCCTACCCGACCTTCCACCGCGCGATCGAGACCGCGCTGGGTGACCTGTCGTGACCCAGCCCGGCGGCGCGCCGCGCAGCGTGAGCGAGGCCGAGGACCACCCGTGGGTCGACCACGCCGTGCGGTTCGGCCTGGTCACCTACGGGGTGGTGCACCTGCTCGTCATGTGGTTGGCCATCCAGCTGGCCGTCGGCGACCGCGAGGGCGTCGCCAGCGGCTCCGGTGCGCTGCACCAGCTGGCCGAGCAGCCGTTCGGCAAGGTGGCGCTGTGGCTGGTCGCGATCGGGATGCTGCTGCTCGTCGCGTGGCGGGTGCTCGAGGCGATCGGTGGCCACGACGGTGCCGAGGGTCGTGAGCTGCTCGGCAAGCGGGCGGTCTCGCTGCTCAAGGCCGTGCTCTACGGCTCGCTCGGCGTGTCGGCGCTCCAGGTCGCCCTCGGGGGCGGGTCGCAGGGCAAGGGCGGCACGGACGGCACGACGGCGACCATCATGAACCTGCCCGGAGGCCAGGTCCTCGTGGGGCTCGTCGCCCTGGGCGTCCTGACCTACGCCGGCTTCGAGATCCGGCAGGCCGTGACCGAGAAGTTCCGCGAGAACCTCGACGCACAGGGCAGGAGCGGTGACGTGGGCCGGGTCTACGTGCTGCTCGGCAAGGCCGGGTACGCCGCGAAGGGGCTCGCCGTCGCCATCATCGGCGTGCTCTTCGGCTACGCCGCGATCACGCACGACGCCCAGAAGTCCGGTGGGCTCGACCAGGCCCTGCAGCAGGTGCTCGAGCAGCCCTTCGGTCCCTTCCTGCTCGTCCTGGTCGCGCTCGGCATCGGGGCCTACGGCGTGTTCTGCTTCGCGCGCGCCCGCCACCTCTCTCGCTGAGGCCCGCACCGGCGGACCGCCGTCGCGACCGGTCGCCCGTGCACGCCCCGGCGCCCCGGGCTTTCGCCGCGTGGCGCGCACGCCGTAGGTTCTCAGGAGTCCCACCCTCCCCACGACCCCCACCACCTGGACCTGAAGACCCCGGCACGATCGGAGATCCCATGAGCAGCGCGGCCGAGCACGAGACCGGTGGGCCCGACCCTCAGCAGGATCCTGCACCCCAGGGCGCTCCCCAGCCGGCGCAGCCGTCGGGCGCCCGGCCGGCCGGGGGACGGCGTCGCGCCGTCGCCGACGACGTCCCCGGGTCGGAGGTCGTCCTCGCCGCCTCGCGTGACGTGGCGTCGACCGCCGGTGGTGGCGGCGAGCCCCGGCGCTTCGTGACGGCCACGGACTTCCTGGAGCGTCGCGCCCAGGACCGCGAGCCGGGCCCGGCGACCTGGGGCTGGCGGGGCCGCGTCAACCGCTGGAGCGGGGGGACCCTGCGGCCGCGGATGGGTGAGGCGGAGGTCGAGCACGAGCGACAGCGCTCCCTGGTGCAGCGTGACTTCGACGGTCCGCGCACCATCGCCTTCATCAACCCCAAGGGCGGTGCGGCGAAGACCACCGGGGTGCTGGCCGCCGGCTACACGTTCGGGACAGTGCGGGGCGGCGGGGTCGTGGCGTGGGACAACAACGAGACCCGGGGCACCCTCGGGATCCGGGGCACACGCGGCTCGCACCGCAACACCACGCGCGAGCTGCTCGAGGACCTGGGCAGGTTCAGCGACGTCTACCAGTCCCGCATCGGCGACCTGGGGGCGTTCGTGCGCTCCCAGGGCGACGCCCACTTCGACGTCCTCGCCTCCGACGAGAGACCCGACGTGACGGGGACGATCCGCGCCGACGACTTCGCCTCGGTGCACGCGCTGCTCGAGCGGTTCTACCGCGTGCTCCTGGTCGACACGGGCAACAACATGCGGGCCGAGAACTGGCTGGCCGCCGCCGAGGCCGCGGACCTGCTGGTGGTCACGAGCACGGTGCGCGTCGACACCGGCTACAGCGGGCTGTGGATGCTCGACGCGCTGCAGGACGCCGGCTACGCCGACCTCCGGCGGCGGACCGTCACCGTGCTCTCCGACCCCTCGCCGCAGGTCGACGACCGCCTCGCCCAGGACCTCGTCGACGTCTACGAGCAGCGCACGCGGGCCGTCTTCCGGGTGCCCTACGACCCGGTGCTGGTCTCCGGCGCGGTGGTGCCCTACGCCGACCTGTCCGAGTCCACGCGCCGCTCCTGGCTGCGCGCGTGCGCGGCGATGAGCGAGGCGCTCTAGCGCTCGGGGTCCCTGGACGGGTGGGGGTGCTGGGGGTGGACCCGGCGCGCTAGCGTCGCGGCCATGCGAGCAGTGGTGTACTCCGAGACCGGCCCGTCCTCGGTGCTGAGGACCGTCGAGCGCGAGCCGGGGACGCCCGGCGAGCGCGAGGTGCTCGTGCGCGTGGTGCGCTCCGGCGTCAACCCGACGGACTGGAAGTTCCGCGCCGGGATGATGTCCGGGCACGCGGAGGTCACCCCGGGCCAGGACGGCGCCGGGGTCGTGGAGGCCGTCGGGTCCGAGGTCGACCACGTCAGCGTCGGCGACCGGGTCTGGGTGCTGCTGGGCCAGCACCAGCGCCCCTTCGGCACCGCCGCCGACCTCACGGTGCAGCCCGCCGACCGCGTCGTCCACCTGCCCGGTGGTGCCTCCTACGACCTCGGCGCCAGCCTCGGCGTCCCTGCCGTCACCGCCCACCGGGCCCTGACCTCGGGGGAGGTCAACCGGCTCGGGCCGGGCAGCCTCGACGACCACGTGGTCCTCGTCGCGGGCGGGGCGGGGGCCGTCGGCAACGCCGCCATCCAGCTCGCGCGATGGGCCGGCGCCACCGTCGTGACCACGGTCAGCAGCGAGACGAAGGCGGGCCTCGCCCGCGCGGCCGGTGCCCACCACGTCGTCGACTACACCACCGGCGACCCGGCCCGGGCGATCCTCGAGGTCGCCCCCGACGGGGTCGACCTCGTCGTCGAGGTCGCGCCGGCGCCCAACGCCGCGCTCGACCTGGCCGTCACCCGGGTCCACGGCACGATCGCGGTCTACGCCAACAACGGCGGGGAACAGCTCACGCTGCCGCTGCGGGAGACCTTCAGCCGCAACCTGCGCTACCAGTTCATCATCCTCTACACCCTCGACCCGGCCCTGCTCTCCCTCGCGGTCACCGACCTCAGCGCCGCCCTCGACGACGGGGCGCTGCGTGTGGGCGAGGAGGCCGGACTGCCCCTGCACCACTACCCGCTCGCCGAGACCGCTGCCGCGCAGGACGCCGTCGAGGGCGGCGCCGTCGGCAAGGTGCTGCTCGACGTGAGCGAGGCCTGAGATGACCGAGTCGTCCGGCGACCCCGCCCCGTACTCCGCCTCCGTGGTCGTCGACGCCGCACCCGCGGCGCTCTACGCCCTGCTCAGCGACGTCACCCGCACCGGCGAGTGGAGCCCGATCTGCCAGGAGTGCTGGTGGGACGACGGCGCCGGGCCCGAGGTCGGTGCGTGGTTCACCGGCCGCAACCAGACCGCCGAGCGCACCTGGGAGACCCGGTCGCAGGTCGTCGCGGCCGAACCGGGTCACGAGTTCGCCTGGCAGGTCGGAGGCGACCTCGTGCGGTGGGGCTACACGCTCCACCCCGTCGAGGGGGCCGGCGAGGCCGGCCCGACCGAGCTCGTCGAGCACTGGACGTTCCTGCCCGGCGGGCTGGCCATGTTCCGCGAGCGCTACGGCGACGACGCGCAGCGCGAGATCGACGAACGCACGGCCGCGGCGCACGCGGGCATCCCGGTCACCCTGGCCGCGATCAAGACGATCGCGGAGGCGCGCTGACGCCGACCGCAGCCTCACGGCGTACGTCGCCGGCGGCCTCGAGGGTGCCGTCCGCGCGCCGCAGGGCGGCGCCGACGCCGCCGAAGTACATGTGCGGGCCGGGGTAGGGGCGTCCGGGCAGCCCCGAGGCGGCGACCGCGGCCGCGATCGCCGGGTCCGGCTCGTGCTCGACCGTCCACGTGGGCGCGCGGCGCAGGTGCAGGCGGGGCCGCGCCACCGCCTCGGCGAGGTCGAGGCCCGACAGCATCGCCGGGGCGAGCACCTGCAGCAGGGCCGTGGTGATCCGGTCCGCCCCGGGTGAGCCGATCGCCAGGGCGCGTCCGTCCGCGGTGCGCGCGACGGTGGGCGCCATGTTGGTCGCGATGCGGCGGCCCGCCTCGCCCGCGTGCAGGCCGCGACGGTTGAGCTCACGCTCACCGAGACAGTTGTTGAGCAGCACGCCGGTGCCGGGCACGCAGAGGCCGGCGCCGTACCCGCTGGAGACCGTGACGGCGCACGCCAGGCCCTCGCGGTCGACCGCCGAGACGTGCGCCGTCGACGGCGACGTCGGCAGGGAGGCCAGTCCGCCCCGGTCCACGGCCGCGAGCATCGCCACGCCCGCGGTCTCGAGGTCGGCGGCGGTGTCCAGCACGTCGAGACGGTGCCCGAGCACGGCGCGCTGGACCTCGATCACGTCCGCCAGGGCGACCTCCGCGCCCGTCGGGGTCCGGCGAGCGAGCTCGGCGAGCATCACCGCCAGCACGGTGCCGCCGACCGCCGGCGGCGGGTTGAGCGCGACCTGCCACTCCCCGAGCCCGCGGACGAGGGCCGGGCGGACCCGCACCGCGTAGGCGGCCAGGTCCTCGGGCCCGAGCAGGCCGCCGAGCTCGGCCATCTGGGTGACCAGGCGGCGTCCGACCTCCCCGGTCGTCATCAGCGCAGGGCCCTGCTCGGCCAGGGCCGCGAGCGTGTCGGCGAGGTCGGTGTTGACCGCGAGCTCGCCGGCCGCGAGCCGTCGCCCGTCCGGCCGCGTGACCAGCGCACGGGCGTCGGGGTCCTCGCCGAAGAGCGACTCGGCGACGAACCCGAGGTAGAGCGCCCCGGCGTGGCTGGTCGGGTAGCCCTCGCGCGCGGCGGCCTCGGCCGGTGCGACCAGGCGCGACCACGGCAGGACGCCGTACCGCTCGCTCGCGAGCGCGAGCGCCTGCACCGCGCCCGGCACGGCCACGGACCCGGCGCCGGCGTGGAGGGTGACCCCGCCGCCGTAGTCGGTGACGACCTCGCGCACCCCGCTGCCGCGCCGGGACCCCGGGTCCGCGAGCCCCGGCATGGCGACACCACCGTCGAGGACCACCGGGTCGCCGTCGACCGGCCAGAGGGCGACGAAGCCGCCGCCGGCGAGGCTGACGATGCCCGGCTCCGTCGACATCGCGACCAGGGCGGCGGCCACGGCCGCGTCGACGGCGTTGCCCCCGTGCTCGGCCACCCCGAGCCCCGCGTCCCGGGCCTGCACGCCGGTCGCCGCGACGGCGACCCGGCTCCTCATGGGCCGAGCCTAGAGGTCCCGGTGGCCCCTCAGGTGGCCCCACACGTGGCCCGTCAGGCGCTGCTATCGTCACCGGCGTCGACATCCTTTAACGAGCCGTCCCGTGAGGCGGAGAAGGAGGTCCGGCTGGTGTCCCAGCCCGAGCCTGGTTCCGACGTGGGGGGCCGCGTGGTCCTCGACGCCCGCGACATCGCGCGGGCGCTGACCCGGATCTCCCACGAGATCCTCGAGCGCAACAAGGGTGCCGACGACCTCGTGCTGCTCGGGATCCCCACCCGGGGCGTCGGCGTCGCGCACCGGATCGCGCAGCGCATCGCGACCACCGAGGGCGTCGAGGTGCCGGTCGGGTCGATCGACGTGACGATGTACCGCGACGACCTGCGCCGCCATCCCGCGCGGGGCCCGCAGCACACGCAGGTCCCACCCGGGGGCATCGAGCACAAGACCGTCGTCCTCGTCGACGACGTCCTCTACTCCGGTCGCACCGTGCGTGCAGCGCTGGACGCGATGAACGACCTCGGTCGCCCCGACGCCGTCCGCCTCGCGGTCCTGGTCGACCGCGGCCACCGCGAGCTGCCCATCCGGGCCGACCACGTCGGCAAGAACCTCCCCAGCTCGCGCACCGAGCGGGTCATGGTGCGACTCGAGGAGCTCGACGGCCTCGAGGAGGTCCGCATCGCCGGGGGGCCCGGCGAGACCGGCCTGGAGCCGGACGCGTGAAGCGGCACCTGCTCAGCATCGACGACGTCACGCCCGACGACATCGCGACCCTCTTCGCCACCGCGGCGGAGATGCACGACGTGCAGCACCGCCAGGTCAAGAAGCTGCCGGCGCTGCGCGGTCGGACCGTGATCAACCTCTTCTTCGAGGACTCCACCCGCACCCGCTCGAGCTTCGAGCTGGCCGGCAAGTGGCTCTCGGCCGACACCGTCAACATCACCGGCAAGGGGAGCTCGGCCTCGAAGGGTGAGAGCCTGCGCGACACCGTGATGACCATCGCCGCGATGGGCGTCGACGCGATCGTCATGCGCCACGGGGCGAGCGGCGCGGCGCTGCAGGTCTCGCAGTGGGTCGAGGCGTGCGTGATCAATGCCGGCGACGGCACCCACGAGCACCCCTCCCAGGCCCTCCTCGACGCCTACACGCTGCAGCGGCGCCTGGGCCCGCTCCAGGGGCGTCACGTCGTGCTCGTCGGCGACCTCACCCACAGCCGGGTCTTCCGCTCCAACGTGGCCTGCCTGACCAAGCTCGGCGCCGAGGTCACCGTCGTCGCTCCGCCGACGCTGATGCCCAGCGGCGTCGTCGCCTGGTCGGCTGCCGCGGGCTTCGCGATCTCCGACGACCTCGACGAGGTGCTGCCGAGGGCCGACGCGCTGATGATGCTCCGGGTTCAGCGCGAGCGGATGGCCGGCGGGTTCTTCCCCAGCGCCCGGGAGTACGCCGTGACCTACGGCCTGACGCGCGACCGGCTGGACACGCTCGGCCCCGACGTGCCGATCTGCCACCCGGGGCCGATGAACCGGGGCCTGGAGATCGCCGCCGACGCGGCCGACGCCGCGCAGTCCCTGGTGCTCGACCAGGTCTCGGCCGGGGTCGCCGTCCGGATGGCGATCCTCTACCACCTGCTCGCCGGAGAGGACGCCTGATGAGCCGGACGATCGTGCGAGGGGCCCGGCTGCTCGGGGGTGAGGCCGCCGACGTGCTGATGGCCGACGGGGTCGTCGGCGAGGTCGGACGACCCGGCAGCGTGCAGGCCGACGGGGCCGAGGTCCTCGAGGCCGACGGGCTGATCGCGCTGCCCGGACTGGTCGACCTGCACACGCACCTGCGCGAGCCCGGCCGGGAGGACGCCGAGACGGTGCTCACCGGCTCGCGGGCCGCAGCCGTCGGTGGCTTCACCGCCGTGCTCGCCATGGCCAACACCACCCCGGTGACCGACACCGCCGAGGCCGCGGAGCGGGTCCTCGACCTCGGTCGTGCCGCCGGGCTGGTCGACGTCCAGCCCGTGGGCGCGGTCACCCGCGGCCTCGGTGGCGAGGAGCTCGCCGAGCTCGGTCTGATGGCGCGGTCACGGGCGCGGGTCCGGGTCTTCTCCGACGACGGTCGGTGCGTGTCCGACGCCCGGGTCATGCGGCGGGCCCTCGAGTACGTGCGCACCTACGGCGGGGTGGTCAGCCAGCACTCCCAGGACCCCGACCTGGCAGGACCGAGCGCCTGCTGCCACGAGGGCGAGCTGTCCGGACGGCTCGGCCTGCCCGGCTGGCCCGGGATCGCCGAGGAGGTCGTCGTCGCGCGCGACGTCATGCTCGCGCGACACACCGGCTCACGCCTGCACGTGGCCCACGTCTCGAGCGCCGGCACCGTCGAGGTGCTGCGCTGGGCCAAGGCCCAGGGCATCGACGTCACCGCGGAGGTCACGCCGCACCACCTGCTGCTGACCACCGACCTGCTCACCGGCTACGACCCGACGTACAAGGTCAACCCGCCGCTGCGCCCCGCCGAGGACGTCGAGGCCCTGCGCGTCGCGCTGGCCGACGGCACGATCGACGCCGTGGCCACCGACCACGCCCCGCACGCGCGCCACGACAAGGAGCACGCCTTCGTCGACGCGGCGTTCGGGATGCTCGGGCTCGAGACGGCGCTGCCCGTGGTGGCCCAGGTGATGGTCGCGAGCGGTGCCATGGGGTGGGCCGACCTGGCGCGGGTGATGTCGACGAAGCCGGCCGCGATCGCCGGGCTCGATTCCCAGGGTCGCGGGCTCGAGGTCGGCTCACCGGCGAACCTGGTGCTCGTCGACCCCGCGGCCGACGTGACCGTCGACCGCGACGCGTCGGTGTCGCGCTCGCGCAACAACCCCTGGCACGGGCGCACCTTCGACGTCCGCGTCGTGGCGACGTTCCTGCGGGGGCGGGCCACCGTGCGCGACGGGGTCCTGGTCGGCTCGTGAGCGCGGACCGGCTGGCGCGGCTGCTGGCCGCGCCGCCGGACCTGCCGGTCGTCGCCGGCCTGGGCGAGGTGACCGCGGCCCTGCGGTCCCGTGGGGTGGTCGTGGTGCAGGCCCCGCCCGGGACCGGCAAGACGACGCTGGTGCCACCTGCGGTCGCCGACCTGGTCGGCCCCGCAGCGACGCAGTCCCGCGTCGTGGTCACCCAGCCCCGGCGGATCGCGGCACGCGCGGCCGCCCGGCGCCTGGCCGGGCTGCTCGGCGAGCCCGTCGGCCGCACCGTCGGGTACGCGGTGCGCGGCGAGCGCGAGGTCTCGGCGGCCACCCGGGTCGAGTTCGTGACCACCGGGCTGCTCCTGCGCCGCCTCCAGCACGAGCCCGACCTGCCCGGCGTGGGCGCGGTGGTGCTCGACGAGGTCCACGAGCGTGGTCTGGACGCGGACCTCCTCCTCGCGCTGCTGCTCGACGTGCGCTCCGCGCTGCGCGAGGACCTGCCACTGGTGGCCATGTCGGCCACGGTCGAGGCCGAGCGGGTGGCCACGCTCCTCGCCGGTGACGGACCCGCCGTGCCGGTGGTCGCCGTGCCCGGGGTCCTGCACCCGGTCGAGCAGCACTGGGCGGCGCTGCCGCCGGGCGTGCTGCGTCTCGACGACCGCGGCGTGACGCCCGCGTTCCTCGACCACGTCGCGGCCACGACGCGTCGCGCCCTGGCCGGCCGGCCCGGCGACGTGCTGGTCTTCGTGCCCGGCGTGGCCGAGGTCGACGGGGTGCTCCGTCGCCTCGGCGGGGCCGACCTGGGGGCGCGGGCCGTGCCCCTGCACGGGCGACTGCCCACCCAGGAGCAGGACCTCGCGCTCGGTGCGGGCCCGGGCCGCCGGGTGGTCGTCTCGACCGCCGTCGCGGAGTCGTCGCTGACGGTCCCCGGCGTGCGGGCCGTCGTGGACGCGGGGCTGTCGCGCGAGCCGCGCACCGACCACCGGCGCGGACTGGCCGGGCTGGTCACGGTGCGGGTCAGCCGTGCGGCTGCCGAGCAGCGCGCCGGCCGGGCCGGGCGCGAGGGCCCCGGCCAGGTCCACGCCTGCTGGTCGCAGGCCGAGCACGCCCATCTCGCGGCCCACCCCGAGCCCGAGATCGCGGTGGCCGACCTCACCGGCCTCGCCCTCGAGCTCGCCGTCTGGGGCACCCCGGGCGGGGTCGGGCTGAGGCTGCTCGACCCGCCACCGGCGCCGGCCATGGACGCGGCCCGCGCGACGCTGCGCGACCTCGGCGCGGTCGACGACACCGGTCACGTGACCGAGCGTGGCCGGCGGATGGCGGCCGTGCCCACCGACCCGCGGCTGGCGCGGGCCCTGCTCGACGGCGCCGCCCTGGTCGGCGCCCGGCGGGCGGCCGAGGTCGTCGCGCTGCTCTCCGAGGACGTCCGCGCCCCCGGCGGCGACCTGGTGGCCGCGCTGCGGTCCCTGCGCCGCGGTGCGCTCGGTACGCCGGCCTGGCGCTCGGCCGTACGACGGCTGGAGCGCTCGCTGCCGTCGACCGGCGCCGGCGGCGGATCGCCCGCGATCGCGACGCAGGCCTGACCGACGACCTGGCCGTGGGGCTCGTCGTGGCCCTGGCCCACCCCGAGCGGGTCGCCCGTCGACGCCCGGGCGGGTCGGCGTACCTGATGGTGGGCGGGACCGGCGCCGTGCTCCCGCGTGGCGAGAGCGCGCTCGCCGGGCTGGAGTGGCTGGCCGTGGCCGACGTCGAGCGCAGGCCGGGGGAGCGGGAGGCCCTGGTGCGCTCCGCCGCGCCCCTGGACGAGGGTCTCGCGCTCGAGGCGGCCGCGGGTCGCCGCGTCGAGGGCGACGAGGTGACCTGGCGTGCGGGACGGGTGGTCGCACGACGCGTGACCCGCCTGGGCGGGATCGAGCTCACCGCGTCACCACTGGCCGAGCCGCCGGCGGAGCTCGTCGGCGCGGCCGTCCGCGACGGCCTGCGGCAGGAGGGCCTCGACGCGTTGCCCTGGAGCGTGCCGGCCCGGGCGCTGCGCCGGCGCCTGGACTTCTGCCACCGGGCCCTGGGCGAACCGTGGCCCGACATGGACGACGAGGCCCTCGCCTCCAGCGTCGAGACCTGGCTGGGCCCCGAGATCGCGCGCATCCGTGGCGTCCGCGACCTCGGCCGCATCGACGTCACCGCTGCGCTGCGCCGGCTGCTGCCCTGGCCGCAGGCCGGTCGCCTGGACGAGCTGGCCCCGGAGCGGGTCGTCGTGCCCAGCGGCTCCTCGGTCGCCGTCGACTACGGCGCCGACCAGCCGGTGCTCGCGGTCAAGCTGCAGGAGGCCTTCGGGTGGGCGCAGACCCCGCGGCTCGCCGACGGTCGTGTCCCGCTGCTGCTGCACCTGCTCTCCCCGGCGCGCCGACCGCTCGCGGTGACCGCGGACCTGGCGTCGTTCTGGGACACCACCTACCCGCAGGTGCGCTCCGAGATGCGCGGACGCTACCCCCGCCACCCCTGGCCCGAGGACCCCTGGACGGCGCCCGCCAGTGCACGCACCAAGCGACGTGGAGCGACCTGACGTGCGGTGCGGCGCACGCTAGTCTGCGGGATGCCCGACTTCACCTGGCGGCCGGCCAACGAGGCCACGACCGAGGACGTCGAGGCGGTCTTCGACACCGGCGGCGCCGGCAGGTGCCGCTGCCAGGCGCTGAAGGCCCCCGGGTGGATCTGGCGCGACACCACCCAGGAGCAGCGCGAGGCCTCCTTGGTCGAGCAGACCGGGTGCGGCACCGACGGGCCGACCTCCGGCCTGATCGGCTACGTCGACGGCGAGCCCGCCGGGTGGGTCGCGGTCGAGCCGCGGGAGAGCTACCCGCGCATCTGGGCCCGCAAGAAGCCCTGGATGCGACAGGACCCCGAGCTCGAGGGCGTCTGGTCGGTGACGTGCTTCGTGGTGCGCAAGGGCTTCCGCAAGGAGGGACTGATGTACGAGCTGGCCGCCGCCACCGTCGCGTACGGACGGCGGGTCGGTGCCCACGTCCTGGAGGGGTACCCCACCGAGCCGGTGCCCGGGAAGACCGTGATCTGGGACGAGGCCTCGGTCGGGCTCCTGCAGGTCTTCCTCGACGCCGGCTACGAGGTCGTCGACTCCCCGACCCTGCGCCGCCGGGTCGTGCGGCACCGGCTCGGCGCGACCTCCTGAGGCCCCACGCCAGCGGGGCGGTCGACGGCCCCGGTCCTGGGGGAGCGGAGGTCGGGTCGCTGCTAGGCTCGCGCCCGTTCGACATCCTTTAACGATCCGTCCCGTGAGGCGGAGAAGGAGGAACGCGGTGCCCTCGCACGCCCGCTCAGCGATGCTCGTCCTCGAGGACGGCCGCACCTTCCACGGCGACGCCTACGGTGCCGAGGGGGAGACCTTCGGCGAGGCGGTGTTCAACACCGCGATGACCGGCTACCAGGAGACGCTGAGCGACCCCTCGTACCACCGCCAGGTGGTCGTGATGACCGCGCCGCACATCGGCAACACCGGCGTCAACGACGAGGACGACGAGTCCTCCCGGATCTGGGTCGCGGGCTACGTCGTGCGCGACCCCGCCCGCAGGGCCTCGTCGTGGCGCGCCACCGGCACGCTCGAGGACGCGCTGCGCGAGCAGGGCGTCGTCGGGATCTCCGGGGTCGACACCCGCGCCCTGACCCGACACCTGCGCGAGCGCGGCGCGATGCGCGTCGCGATCTCCACCGTCGAGCCCGACCCGGCACGGCTGCTGGCCCGGGTGCTGGAGTCGAGCCCGATGGCGGGCCGCGAGCTCGCCGCCGAGGTCAGCACCACCGAGGCCTACGTCGTTCCCGCGCAGCCCGGTCCCTGGGGCGAGAAGCGCGCCACGGTCGCCGCCCTCGACCTCGGCATCAAGACGATGACCCCGCACCGCATGGCCGAGCGGGGCATCGAGGTCCACGTGCTGCCCGCGACGAGCACGATCGACGACGTCCTCGCGGTCGGTGACGACGGACCGGACGGCCTGTTCTTCTCCAACGGCCCCGGCGACCCGGCGGCGACGACCGCGCAGGTCGCCCTGCTCGGGCAGGCGCTCGACCGGGGCCTGCCCTACTTCGGGATCTGCTTCGGCAACCAGCTGTTCGGTCGCGCGCTCGGTCTGGGCACCTTCAAGCTCGGCTACGGCCACCGGGGGATCAACCAGCCCGTCATGGACCGCACCACGGGCAAGGTCGAGGTCACCGCCCACAACCACGGCTTCGCGGTCGCCTGGCCCGAGGGCCGCCCGCTCGACGAGCCGGTCGACACCCCCTACGGCGCAGCCCACGTCAGCCACGTGTGCCTCAACGACGACGTCGTCGAGGGCCTCGAGCTGCGCGACGACGCCGGTGAGCTGACGGCGTTCTCCGTGCAGTACCACCCCGAGGCCGCCGCCGGCCCGCACGACGCGGCGTACCTCTTCGACCGGTTCTGCGACCTCATGGAAGGCGGCCGCTGATGCCCCGGCGCACCGACATCGAGTCCGTCATGGTGATCGGCTCCGGGCCGATCGTCATCGGCCAGGCCTGCGAGTTCGACTACTCCGGCACCCAGGCGTGCCGGGTGCTCAAGGACGAGGGCCTGCGCGTGGTCCTGGTCAACTCCAACCCGGCCACGATCATGACCGACCCCGAGTTCGCCGACGCGACCTACGTCGAGCCGATCACCGCGGAGTACGTCGAGAAGGTGATCGCCAAGGAGCGCCCCGACGCCCTGCTGGCCACCCTCGGCGGGCAGACCGCGCTCAACGCCGCCATGGCGCTGGCCGAGGCGGGCGTGCTGGAGAAGTACGGCGTCGAGCTGATCGGGGCCTCGATCGAGGCCATCGACCGTGGTGAGAACCGCCAGGTGTTCAAGAAGATCGTCGACGAGCTGGGCGGCGAGTCCGCCCGCAGCGTCATCTGCCACTCCATGGACGACTGCCTGGCCGGCGCCGGCGAGCTCGGCTACCCGGTCGTCGTGCGCCCGAGCTTCACCATGGGCGGGGCCGGGTCCGGGATGGCCCACTCCGAGGACGACCTGCGCCGCATCGCCGGCACCGGCCTGGCCCTGAGCCCCACCACCGAGGTGCTCCTCGAGGAGTCCATCCTCGGGTGGAAGGAGTACGAGCTCGAGGTCATGCGCGACACCGCCGACAACGTGGTGATCGTCTGCTCGATCGAGAACGTCGACCCGATGGGCGTCCACACCGGCGACTCGATCACGGTGGCGCCCGCGATGACGCTGACCGACCGCGAGTACCAGGCGATGCGCGACCTCGCGATCGGCATCATCCGCGCGGTGGGCGTGGACACCGGGGGCTGCAACATCCAGTACGCCGTCAACCCGCGCGACGGGCGCCTGGTCGTGATCGAGATGAACCCCCGCGTCTCACGCTCCAGCGCGCTGGCCTCGAAGGCGACCGGGTTCCCGATCGCCAAGATCGCGGCCAAGGTCGCGATCGGCTACACCCTCGACGAGATCGACAACGACATCACCGTGCGCCCCGACGGCTCGGCGACGCCGGCCGCCTTCGAGCCCACGCTGGACTACGTCGTGGTCAAGGTCCCGCGGTTCGCCTTCGAGAAGTTCCCCGGGGCCGACCCGGTGCTGACCACCCACATGAAGTCGGTCGGCGAGGCGATGGCCATCGGGCGCAGCTTCACCGAGGCGCTGCAGAAGGCGCTGCGCAGCCTGGAGAGCCGCTCCGCGGTCTTCGACTGGCACCAGGAGTGGGTCGAGCTCGACAAGGACGACCTCCTGGCCCGCGCCGCGGTGCCCCACGACGGGCGGCTCAAGGTCGTCATGGACGCGCTGCGCGCCGGAGCGTCGGTCGAGGAGGTCCACGACGCCACCGGGATCGACCCCTGGTTCGTCGACCAGCTGGCCCTGATCAACGAGGTCGCGGCCGAGGTCACCGCCGCGCCCGAGCTCACGCCGGCGCTGCTGCGCCGGGCCAAGCGGCACGGCTTCTCCGACGTCCAGGTGGGCAAGATCCGGGGGATGAGCGCCGACGTCGTCCGCGGGGTGCGCCACGCCCTGGGCATCCGGCCGGTGTTCAAGACCGTCGACACGTGCGCCGCCGAGTTCGCCGCCGCGACGCCCTACCACTACTCGACCTACGACGAGGAGTCCGAGGTCGAGCCCCGCGAGCGACCGGCGGTGCTGATCCTGGGCTCCGGCCCCAACCGGATCGGGCAGGGCATCGAGTTCGACTACTCCTGCGTGCACGCCTCCCTGGCGCTCTCCGAGGCCGGCTACGAGACGGTCATGCTCAACTGCAACCCCGAGACGGTCTCGACCGACTACGACACCTCCGACCGGCTCTACTTCGAGCCGCTGACGCTCGAGGACGTGCTCGAGGTGGTCCACGCCGAGATGGCCGCCGGGCCGTTGGCCGGGGTGATCTGCCAGCTCGGTGGCCAGACCCCGCTCGGTCTGGCCCAGGGGCTGGCCCGCGCCGGGGTGCCGATCGTGGGCACCAGCCCCGACGCGATCGACCTCGCCGAGGAGCGCGGGGCCTTCGGTCGCGTGCTCGCCGAGGCCGGCCTCGTCGCGCCCAAGCACGGCACCGCCGACTCCTACCCCGAGGCGCAGCGCATCGCCCACGAGATCGGCTACCCGGTGCTCGTGCGGCCCTCCTACGTGCTGGGCGGGCGCGGCATGGAGATCGTCTACGACGACACCGCCCTGGAGGCCTACCTCGAGCGCTACGTCGCCGAGGGCATGATCAGCCGCGAGGCCCCCGTGCTGGTCGACCGGTTCCTCGACGACGCGGTCGAGATCGACGTCGACGCCCTCTTCGACGGTGAGGAGCTCTTCCTCGGCGGGGTGATGGAGCACATCGAGGAGGCCGGCATCCACTCCGGGGACTCCTCGTGCGCGCTGCCGCCGATCACGCTCGGCGAGCGTGAGGTGGCCCGGATCCGGGAGGCGACCGAGGCCGTCGCGCGCGGCGTCGGCGTGCTGGGCCTGCTCAACATCCAGTTCGCGCTCGGCTCGGACATCCTCTACGTGCTCGAGGCCAACCCGCGCGCGAGCCGCACCGTCCCGTTCGTCTCCAAGGCCACCGCGACCCCGCTGGCCAAGGCGGCGGCGCGGGTGATGCTGGGGGAGTCGATCGTCGACCTCCGCGCCGCGGGCCTGCTGCCGGCCACCGGTGACGGCGGCAGCCTGCCGCCCGACCAGCCGATCGCGGTCAAGGAGGCGGTGATGCCCTTCAACCGCTTCCGCACCCCCGACGGTGCCCAGGTCGACACCATCCTCGGTCCCGAGATGAAGTCGACCGGCGAGGTGATGGGCCTCGACGCCGACTTCGGCACCGCTTTCGCCAAGTCCCAGACCGCCGCGTTCGGCCCGCTGCCGACCTCCGGCTGCGTGTTCGTCTCCATGGCCAACCGCGACAAGCGCTCGATGATCTTCCCGGTCAAGGTCCTCGCCGACCTCGGCTTCGAGATCCTCGCCACCCAGGGCACCGCGGAGGTGCTGCGCCGCAACGGTGTCGCGACCCGCGTCGTGCGCAAGCACTACGAGGGCCCGGGCCCGGACGGTGAGAAGACCACCGTCCAGCTGATCACCGACGGCGAGATCCAGCTGATCGTGAACACGCCGTACGGCGCCGGCCTCGGCGGCCGGGCCCGGCTGGACGGCTACGAGATCCGCACCGCGGCGGTGATGGCCAACGTCCCCTGCATCACCACCGTGCAGGGCCTCGGCGCCGCCGTGCAGGGCATCGAGGCGATGCGCCGGGGCGACATCGGGGTGCGCAGCCTGCAGGACTGGGCCCGCTCGAGGACCGTCGCGGAGGGCACCGTCCGGTGACCTACCGCCTGCTCTTCGACCACGCCCTGACCCGCGTCGACCCCGAGCGGGCCCACCGCGCGGGCTTCGCGGCGCTCCGTGCCGCCGGTCCCGTCCTGGCCCGGGTCCCCGCTCCGCCGGCGGCTCCGGTCGACGCGCTCGGTCTGCACTTCGCCCACCCGGTGGGGCTCGCGGCCGGGTTCGACAAGAACGGCGTCGGCGTCGACGCGCTCGGCGGGCTCGGCTTCGCCTCCGTCGAGGTCGGCACCGTGACCGCCCGGGCCCAGCCCGGCAACCCCCGTCCACGTCTGTTCCGGCTCGCCGCCGACCGGGCCGTGGTCAACCGGATGGGCTTCAACAACGACGGCGCCGTCGTCGTCGCCGCCCGCCTCGGCGCCCGGGCCGCGCGCCTGGCCCGCGGCGACGCCGAGGGCCCCGGGGTCGCGCGCCCCGTGCTCGGGGTCAACATCGGCAAGTCCCGCGTCGTGGACGAGGCCGACGCCGGCGCCGTGCGCGCCGACCACGAGACGACCGCGCTGCTGCTCGCCCCGTGGGCGGACTACCTCGTCGTCAACGTCTCCTCGCCCAACACCCCCGGCCTGCGGAGCCTGCAGGCCGTCGAACGGCTCGAGCCGCTCCTGCACGCCGTACGCCGGGCCGCGGACCGCGCGAGCGAGCTGTCCGGTCGGGGCCGGGTCCCCCTGCTGGTCAAGCTCGCCCCCGACCTCGCCGACGACGACGTGCTGGCGGTGGCCGACCTGGTGGGCGCCCTCGACCTGGACGGCGTCGTGGCCACCAACACCACGATCGCCCGCACCGGCCTGGTCACCGCGGCCGCCGCGGTCGGGGCGGCCGGGGCGGGCGGGCTGTCCGGCCCCCCGCTGCGCGAGCGCGCGCTCGCGGTGACCCGGTTGCTGCGGGAGCGTCTCGGTCCCGGCCCCTGCGTGATCGGCGTCGGCGGCATCACCACCGTCGACGACGCACGCGAGCGGCTCGCGGCGGGAGCCGACCTGCTGCAGGCCTACACCGCGTTCGTCTACGAGGGACCCCGCTGGCCGCGCCGGGTCGTCGCCGGCCTCGCTCCCGCCCCCACCGCGACCCCGGCCCGGTCGTGACCCAGCCGGAGCGTCGGCCCGTGCACCTGGGCGGCGAGGTGCTCGCCACCCGCACGAGCGGGGCCTTCACCCACCTCTCGGTGCTCGCCCCGACGATCGCGGAGCGGTTCCGGCCGGGCAACGTCGTCGCGGTCTCGGTGGGCCACCCGGTGGCCCGCAGCCGCCTGGCGCGCCGCAGCTTCTGGATCCACGAGGTCAAGCCGGTCGGGGGTCGCGGCCTCGCTCTCGGCCTCGTCGTCGAGCGGCGCGGCGCGGGCTCGGAGTGGCTGGCCGGCGCCGCGGTCGGCACCCCGCTGGAGCTCACCGGGCCGCTGGGACGGCCCTTCGCGCTGCCCAAGGCGCCCGTGTCGTGCCTGCTCGTCGGGCACGAGTACGCCGCCGCGCCGATCTTCCCGCTCGCACTGCGCCTGCGGGAGCGCGGCTGCACGGTCACCCTCCTGCTCTCGGCGCGCGACGAGGCCCACCTGATGTCGGCGCTCGAGGCGCGACGCTCGGCCCGCGCCGTCACCGTCGTGACCGGTGACGGCTCGGTCGGCCTGGCGGGCGACGTGGTGGCCTCGATCGCGCCGACGCTGGCCTCGGCCGGGGCCGACGTCGTCTACGCCGCCGGCTCGACCGAGGTCCTCCACGCCGTCGCGGTCGCGGCCGAGGAGGCGGGCGCCTGGTCCCAGACGGCCCTCGAGGTGCCCTCGCCCTGCGCGACCGGGCTGTGCCACGGCTGCCAGGTCCCCGTCGTCGACGAGGCCGGGGCGCCGCGGTGGGTGCGGGCCTGCGCCGACGGTCCGGTGCTGCGCGGCGACCGGGTGCGCTGGGCGGACCTCCCGTGAGCACGCCGGGCGCCGTGGTCGCCGGTCAGCAGCTCGCCTCGCCGGTCGTCGTGGCGGCCGGGTGCGGCGGCAGCGGCCGCGAGCTCGCGGCGTACGGGGCCCTGGACCCCGCCGCGCGCCTGGGTGCCTTCACCACCCGCACGGTGACCAGTGAGGCGCGCTCGGGGGCACCGGCGGGCTGCGTCGTGGAGGCGCCGTCCGGGCTGGTGCACGCGACCGACCTGCCCAACCCGGGCCTCGACCACGTCCTTGCCACCGAGCTGCCCTGGCTGGTCTCCCGCGGCGCCCGCGTCGTCGTCTCCGTCGCCGTCACCTCGGTGCTCGACGCGAGCCGGCTGGGCCGTCGTCTCGGTCGTGCGCCCGGGCTCGCCGCGATCGAGGTCTGGCTCGACCCGGCGGCCCCCGGGCTGCTCGGCGCCCTGGAACCGTTCGAGGCGGCCGGCGTCGTGGCCGCCGTACGCCGCGAGCTGCCACCGGGCCTGCCGGTCTGGGCCAAGATCCGCAGCGACCCCGCCCGGGTCGTGGAGATGGCCCGCGCCGTCAGCGACGCCGGCGCCGGCGCCGTCGTCGTCGGGGGCGGTCTGGCCGCCGTGCTCCCCGACGGGCGACCGGGGACCCTGGCCGGACCCGCCGTCCGGCCCGTGGCCCTGGCCTGCGTACGGGCCGTGGCCGCCGCGCTGCCGCACGTCGACGTGGTCGGCTGCGGGGGTGTGGCGACGCCCTCGGACCTGCGCGCCTTCCTCGACGCCGGCGCCCGGGCCGTCGCCGTCGGGACCGCCCTGCTGCACGACCCGACCACCACGGCCCGCCTGGCCGCGTCCACCGAGAGGGACCCCTGATGAGCCACGCCACCCCCGCCGACCGGCCCGGCCCGGTCGACCCGGACCCCTTCGGGGCCCGCCTGCACCGGGCGCTGGGCGAGCGCGGCCAGCTCTGCGCCGGGATCGACCCGCACGCCTCGCTGCTGGCCGAGTGGGGCCTGGCCGACGACGTCGACGGGCTGGAGCGCTTCGCGATGACCGCGGTCGAGGCCCTCGCGCCCGAGGCCGGCGTGGTCAAGCCGCAGTCGGCCTTCTACGAGCGGTTCGGCAGCCGTGGGGTCGCCGTCCTCGAGCGCGTCGTCGCGACGGCGCGCGAGGCCGGAGCGCTGGTGCTGCTCGACGTCAAGCGCGGCGACATCGGCTCGACCTCCCAGGCCTACGCCGACGCCTACCTCGACCCCGCCTCGCCGCTGGCCAGCGACGCGATCACGGCCAGCCCCTTCCTCGGCTTCGGGTCGCTCGGCCCGATGATCGAGAGCGCCCAGCGCCACGGTGCCGGGGTGTTCGTGCTCGCCCTCACCTCCAACAAGGAGGGTCCCGAGGTCCAGCACGCCCGGGCGGCCGGTCCGGAGCCCGGTGCGGAGGAGGGACGGAGCGTCGCCGGCGTCATCCTCGACCACCTGCGCGCGCTGAACGCGGGCGTCGAGCCGCTGGGCTCCTTCGGCGCCGTCATCGGTGCGACCATCGGCGAGAGCGAGGAGGACCTCGTCCTCAACGGGCCCGTGCTCGCCCCGGGCTACGGCGCCCAGGGCGGCACCGCCGCCGACCTGCGCCGCATCTTCGGGGCCTCGGCCGTCGGTGTGCTCGCCGCCACCTCCCGCGAGCTGCTGCGTCACGGTCCCGACCCCGTCGCGCTGCGAGACGCCGTACGCCGCGGCAACGACGACCTCGCCCGCGTGCTCGCACCGGGCCTGCCCGCGTGAGAGCACCCCGCGGGAGGGCAGTCCCCCTGCGTGCGGCCCGCGGTGTCGCAGGTGCGGTCGTCCTCTGTCTCGGGGTCGGGGCCCTGGCCGGCTGCTCGACGCCGACGGAGCGCTACTGCGCGGTCGTCTCCGAGCAGCAGCCGGCGCTGTCGGAGGCGGCCGGGGCGGGCGGCCCGACCGCGCTCCTGAGCGTGCTCCCCGCGCTGCGCTCGCTGCAGGACGCCGCACCCGACGACATCCGCGGCGACTGGGACGTCGTGGTCGGCCGGCTCGGTCGGCTCGCGGACGCCCTCGAGGCCGCCGGGGTCGACCCCGGCACCTACGACCGCACGAGCCCGCCTCCGAGCGTGAGCGACGACCAGCGCGGCGACATCGAGTCCGCGGCGCGCCAGCTCGCGACCCCCGAGATGGTGGCCGCGCTCGGCGCCGTGCAGCAGCAGGCGCGCGACGTCTGCAGGACGCCGCTGGTGCGGTGAGCACCCCGGGGGCGGGCGCGTCCGCGAACCCGATCGGCCCCCCGATTGCCCGTAGGCGCGGCGCTGACTAGATTGCAGACCTCGCTGCGGTGGCCTCCCACCGCTCGTCGATGAAAAGGAACTCGCCTCGTGGCCCTGCCCCCGCTCACGCCCGAACAGCGACAAGCAGCCCTGCAGAAGGCCGCCGCCTCACGGCGCGAGCGAGCCGAGATCAAGAACCGCCTGAAGAACGCCGGGGCCTCGATGAGCGACGTGCTGGCCGAGGGCCAGACCAACGAGGTCGTCGGCAAGATGAAGGTCGTGGACCTGCTCCAGTCGATGCCCGGACTGGGCAAGGTCCGGGCCCGCCAGACCATGGAGCGTCTCGGCATCGCCGAGTCCCGCCGGGTGCGGGGGCTCGGGACCAAGCAGGTCGCCGCACTGCGCCGGGAGTTCGGCTCGGGTGAGTGAGGCGGGGACCGGTCGCACCGCCCGGCTCCTGGTCCTCGCCGGTCCGACCGCCGTCGGCAAGGGCACCGTCTCCGCGGCGGTGCGCGAGCGGCACCCCGGCGTGTGGCTGTCCATCTCGGCCACCACCCGGCTCCCTCGTCCTGGGGAGGTCGACGGCGTCCACTACCGCTTCGTGAGCGAGGCGGCCTTCGACGAGCTGGTCGCCGCCGGCGAGCTGCTCGAGTGGGCCGTGGTCCACGGGCGTCACCGCTACGGCACCCCGCGCGGTCCCGTCGCCGACGCCCTGCGCGCCGGGCGGCCGGCGATGCTCGAGATCGACCTGCAGGGAGCGCGCCAGGTGCGCCGCACGATGCCCGAGGCCCTCTTCGTCTTCCTCAAGCCCCCGTCCTGGGACGAGCTGGTGCGCCGGCTCGTCGGTCGCGGCACCGAGAGCGGCGCGGAGCGTGAGCGACGCCTGGCCACCGCGCGCGACGAGCTCGCCGCGGAGGGGGAGTTCGACGTCACGGTGGTCAACCACGAGATTCACGCTGCGGCCGACGAGTTGGTAGCCTTGATGGTCGAGGGCCCGGCGGGTCGGCCGGACTGAGCCGCCGACCAGGCCCCGGTCGCCCCGTGCGGCCAGCACCGCCCTGGCCGTCGACCGGTCCCAGGCCACCGAACCCGAACCTAGCGAGGCTCACGCGTGTCTGCGCCCAACATTGCCGCCGAGGGTGTCACCAACCCCTCCATCGACGACCTGCTCACCAAGACCGACAGCAAGTACCAGCTGGTGCTCTACAGCGCCAAGCGGGCCCGCCAGATCAACGCCTACTACTCCCAGCTCGGCGAGGGCCTGCTGGAGTACGTCGGCCCGCTCGTCGACACCCACGTGCAGGAGAAGCCTCTCTCGATCGCCCTGCGCGAGATCAGCGAGGACCTGCTGACCTGCGAGGCCGTCGACCCGGCCGAGCTGGCCGCCGAGGAGGCCGCTGCCGCCCAGGCCGCGATCGACGCCGGCACCGGCGAGTAGGACCCCCCGCGTGAACGACGCCCGTCCCCACGTCGTGCTCGGCGTGGCGGGCGGGATCGCGGCGTACAAGGCCTGCGAGCTGCTGCGACGGCTCACCGAGTCGGGCCACGACGTGACCGTGGTCCCCACCCGGGCTGCGCTCGAGTTCGTCGGCGAGGCCACCTGGGCTGCGCTCTCAGGGCGACCGGTGGCCAGCGACGTGTGGACCGGCGTCCACGAGGTGCCCCACGTGCGGCTGGGCCGCTCCGCCGACCTCGTGGTGGTCGCACCGGCCACCGCCGACCTGCTCGCCCGGGCTGCCCACGGGCTGGCCGACGACCTGCTCACCAGCACGCTGCTGACCGCGACCTGCCCGGTGGTCCTCGCCCCGGCCATGCACACCGAGATGTGGGAGCACGCCGCCACCCGGGCCAACGTCGCCACCCTGCGCGAGCGTGGCGTGCTCGTGGTCGAGCCTGCGGTGGGTCGCCTCACCGGCGCCGACACCGGCAAGGGCCGCCTGCCCGAGCCCGAGGCGCTGGCCGACGTCGTCCTCGACGTCCTCGGCCGCGGCCGGACCGAGCCTGACCTCCACGGCCGGCGGGTCGTCGTCTCGGCGGGCGGCACCCGCGAGCACCTCGATCCCGTGCGGTTCCTGGGCAACAGCTCCTCGGGCCTGCAGGGCTACGCGCTGGCCCGTACCGCACTCGCACGCGGCGCGCAGGTCACCCTGGTCGCCGCCAACACCGCGCTGCCCGATCCCGCCGGCGTCGACATCGTGCGCGTCGGCTCGACCGCGCAGCTGCGCGACGCCGTGGTCGCCGCCGCGGCGGGCGCCGACGCCGTCGTGATGGCCGCGGCGCCCGCCGACTTCCGCCCGGTCACGACCTCGGCGCACAAGATCAAGAAGACCCAGGACGGGGAGGTGCCGGTGATCGAGCTGGTCGTGAACCCCGACGTGCTCGCCGAGCTGGTCGCCGGCCGCGAGCCCGGTGCGGTGCTGGTCGGCTTCGCGGCCGAGACCGGCGAGCAGGGCGCCTCGGTCCTCGAGCTGGCCCGCGCCAAGCTGGCGCGCAAGGGCTGCGACCTGCTCGTGGTCAACGACGTCAGCGGGGGAGCGGTCTTCGGCAGCCCGGACAACGCAGCCACCGTGCTCGGCGCCGACGGCTCGTCCACCGAGGTCCCGCTCGGCTCCAAGACGGCCCTGGCGCACGTGGTCTGGGACGCGGTCCGCGACCGCTGGTGAGCCTCGAGCGTGTCGCCGTGTGAGACAGACGTCCGCGATTCGGGATCCGGGCCGGTCCGGGTCTAGCCTCGTCCACGATTTCAGCCCTGGACCGCGCACCTGACTCGCGCACTTCTGAACGGAGCAACCCGTGCCTGGACGTCTCTTCACCTCGGAGTCGGTGACCGAGGGTCACCCGGACAAGATCGCTGACCAGATCAGCGACTCGATCCTCGACGCGATGCTCGAGCAGGACCCGCACAGCCGGGTCGCCGTGGAGACGCTGCTGACCACCGGCCTGGTCGTCGTGGCCGGCGAGGTCAGCACCACCGGCTACGTCGACATCAAGCAGGTCGTGCGCGACCGGGTGCTCGCCATCGGCTACGACCACTCCGACAAGGGCTTCGACGGCGCCAGCTGCGGGGTCATGGTCGCGATCGGCGGCCAGTCCGGTGACATCGCCCAGGGCGTCGACACCGGCCACGAGAGCCGCACCGGGTCCAGCGACGCGCTGGACAAGCAGGGAGCAGGCGACCAGGGCCTGATGTTCGGCTACGCCTGCGACGACACCCCCGAGCTGATGCCGCTGCCGATCAAGATCGCCCAGACGCTCTCCGAGCGGCTCTCCGCGGTGCGCAAGGACGGCACGCTGTCCTACCTGCGCCCCGACGGGAAGACCCAGGTGACCATCGAGTACGACGCCGACAACCGGCCGGTGCGCGTCGACACCGTCGTGCTCTCGACCCAGCACGCCGAGGAGGTCGAGCTCGACACCCTCGAGCCCGACATCAAGAAGCACGTCATCGACCCCGTCCTCGCCGAGTTCGACATCGACTCCGCGGGCTACCGCGTGCTGGTCAACCCCACCGGCCGCTTCGTCGTCGGCGGCCCGATGGGCGATGCGGGCCTGACCGGCCGCAAGATCATCGTCGACACCTACGGCGGCATGGCCCGCCACGGTGGGGGCGCCTTCTCGGGCAAGGACCCCTCCAAGGTCGACCGGTCCGCGGCGTACGCCATGCGCTGGGTGGCCAAGAACGTCGTCGCGGCCGGCCTGGCGCGTCGCTGCGAGGCCCAGGTCGCCTACGCGATCGGCAAGGCCCAGCCGGTCGGGGTCTTCATCGAGACCTTCGGCACCGGCACGGTGCCCGACGAGGACATCCAGGCCGCCGTGCTCGAGGTCTTCGACCTCCGCCCGGCCGCGATCATCGCCGACCTGGACCTGCTGCGGCCCATCTACGCCCAGTCGGCCGCCTACGGCCACTTCGGCCGTGAGCTCGCGGACTTCACCTGGGAGCGCACCGACCGCGCCGAGGCGCTCCGGAGCGCCGTCGGGGCCTGAGACTGCTCCGGCCTGCCCCGCGACGGCGTCGCGGGGCAGGCGTCGGAGCGCGCTGGTAGACAACGGGCCATGAGCCAGGCCAGCGCGAGCGACCCCGAGCTGCTGCCCGGCCTGGTGCGCCAGCAGGTCCGTGCCTCGCAGGCCCGGGCCCGGGAGACCCGTGCACGCCGGGTCGCCGGTGCGGCCATCAGCGAGCACGCCCCGGTCGCCCGGGTGGTCGTCGACTCCGCGCTGGCCCACCTCGACCGCGACTTCGACTACGCGGTGCCGGCGTCGATGGACGCGGACGCCGTTCCCGGTGCGCGGGTCAAGGTCCGTTTCGCCGGTCACGAGGCCGACGGGTTCATCACCGAGCGGGCCGAGGCCAGCGACCACGACGGGGCGCTGACGCCGCTGCGCCGGGTGGTGAGCGCCGAGGCGGTGCTCTCGCCCGCGGTGTCCCTCCTGGCCGCCGACCTCGCGGCGCGCTACGCCGGCACCCGCTCCGACGTGCTGCGTCTCGCGGTGCCACCCCGCCACGCCACGACCGAGAAGCAACCCAGCGACGCCCCGTCCGCTCGAGCGGCGTGGGACCCGGTCGCCGCCACGCAGGCCTGGGCCGGGCACGAGCCCGGAGCCGCGTTCGTGCGCCACCTCGCCGAGGGTGCCTCACCCCGCGCGGTCTGGCACGCGGCGCCCGGCACCGCCTGGCCGGACCTGCTCGCCCATGCCGCAGCGGCGGCACTGGCCGGAGACCGCGGTGCGGTGCTGTGCGTGCCGGACGGGCGCGACGTCGACCGGGTCGACGAGGCGCTGACGCGCCTCCTCGGACGCGGGCACCACGTCGCGCTGCGCGCCGACGCCGGACCGGCGGCTCGCTACCGCGACTTCCTGGCTCTCTCGCGCGGGGCCCGGCGGGTCGCGGTCGGCACCCGCGCGGCGGCGTACGCGCCGGTGCGGGGCCTCGGGCTGGTCGCGGTGTGGGACGACGGCGACGACCTGCACGCCGAGCCACGTGCGCCCTACCCGCACGTGCGGGAGACGCTGCTGCTGCGCGCCGAGCAGGAGAGCGCCGCGGCGCTGGTCGGAGGGTTCTCGCCCAGCGTCGAGTCCGGCTACCTGCTGCGCACCGGGTGGGCCAGCGCGCTGCGTGCACCGCGCACCGTGGTGCGTGAGCGTGCGGTCGTCGAGGTGGCCGGCGCGGGAGACGTCGAGCGTTCCCGCGACCCGCACGGGCGCGGGGCGCGGGTGCCGACCCAGGTCCGCGACGCGCTGCGGGGCGGCCTCGAGTCCGGCCCGGTGCTCGTCTCGACCCCCCGACGCGGGTACGCCGTCGCCCTGGCGTGCGAGCGCTGCCGGACCCCGTGCCGTTGCCCCGTGTGCACCGGTCCGCTGGCGCAGACCACGCCCCAGGACCCTCCGGCCTGTCGCTGGTGCGCCACCCCCGCGCCGCACTGGGCGTGCCCGGTCTGCGGCGCGCGCGGGCTTCGCGCGCCCGTGGTGGGCCAGGCCCGCACCGCGGAGGAGCTCGGCCGGGCCTTCCCCCGCGCGCTGGTCCGCTCGTCGTCGGCCGACCGGGTGCTGGTCGACGTCGACGCGGCACCCCAGATCGTGGTGGCCACCCCGGGCGCGGAGCCCGTGGCGGCCGGTGGCTACGCCGCCGTGCTGCTGCTCGACGGCTGGCTGCTGCTCGACCGCGTCGACCTGCGGGCCGAGGAGGAGGCGTTGCGGCGCTGGAGCAACGCCGCCGGGCTGGTGCGCCCCGGCGGCCGGGTCGTCCTCGTCGCGGACCCCGCGCACCCCGCGGTCCAGGCCCTGGTGCGCTGGGACCAGCCCGGGTGGGCGGCGCGGGAGGCGGGGGAGCGCCAGCAGGCCCACCTGCCGCCGGCCTCGCGGATGGCCACCCTCACCGGGTCACCCGGGGCGATCGACGACGCGGTGACGCTGCTCGACCTCCCTGAGGGCGCCGAGGTGCTCGGGCCGGTCCCTGCCGCGCTGGCCGCCCCCGTCGGAGCCTCCCCGCGGGGTGAGGCCAGTGACCGGGTGGTGCTGCGGGTGCCCCGGGCCCAGGGACCGGCGCTGTCGCGGGCGCTGGTGGAGCTCCAACGGGTGCGCTCGGCACGCAAGCTCGACCCGGTCCGGGTGCAGGTCGACCCGACCCGACTGTGAGCGGCCCGGCAGTCGTCCGGTGCTCCGGGGCCCGACCAGGGGGCGAGCACCCCCTCCCTAGACTGTCGTCGGCCCACCCCGCCCGGCGGGCCGAGACGTCCCGGGGCGAGGAGGAACGACGCGACGATGGCCATCCAGTCGATCCGCCTGTTCGGCGACCCGGTCCTGAGACGGGCCGCGGCTCCCGTGACGGACTTCGACAAGGAGCTCCGCACGCTCGTCTCGGACCTGACCGACACGATGCTCCAGGCGCCCGGGGCGGGGCTCGCCGCACCGCAGATCGGGGTCGGGCTGCGGGTCTTCACCTGGTACGTCGACGGCGAGGTCGGCCACCTCGTGAACCCCTCGCTCGACCTGTCCGAGGAGCTCCAGGACGGACCCGAGGGCTGTCTGTCGCTGCCCGGGCTCTACCTGCCCTGCTCCCGGGCGTTCTCGGTGGTCGCCACGGGCTTCGACCAGCACGGGGAGCCGCTGCGCATCGAGGGCACGCAGCTGCTGGCCCGCGCCATCCAGCACGAGACCGACCACCTCGACGGGGTGCTCTTCCTCGACCGCCTCGACACCGAGTCGCGCAAGGCGGCGATGCGCGAGATCCGCGAGTCCGACTGGTTCGGCGCCGAGCGGCCGCAGGTCAGGCTCTCCCCGCACGCCACGCGCGGACTGGGTCTCTGAGGTCGTGCGGGTCGTCCTGGCCGGCACGCCCGTCGCGGCCCTGCCCACGCTCGAGGCGCTCGTGGCCTCCCGGCACGAGCTCGTCGGTGTCGTCACCCGTCCCGACGCGCCGACGGGTCGCGGTCGGCGGCTCGAGGCGAGCCCGGTGGCTCGGCGCGCCGTCGAGCTCGGGCTGCCCGTCCTCGCGCCGGCCCACCCCCGCGAGCCGGAGTTCCTCGCCGAGCTCGCCACGCTGCGCCCGCACTGCTGCCCCGTCGTGGCCTACGGGGCGATGCTGCCGCAGAGCGCGCTCGACGTGGCGCCGCTGGGGTGGATCAACCTGCACTTCTCGTGCCTGCCGGCCTGGCGGGGAGCAGCTCCGGTCCAGCACGCGCTGCTCGCCGGCGACGAGGTCACCGGGGCGACCACCTTCCGCATCGTCCGCGAGCTCGACGCCGGTCCGACCTTCGGGGTGATGACCGAGCGGATCCGTCCCGACGACACCGCAGGGAGCCTGCTGGGCCGCCTCGCCGAGGGTGGGGCGCAGCTGCTCGTGGCGACGCTCGACGCGATCGAGGAGGGCGGGGTCGAGGCCCGCCCCCAGCCCGCCGACGGCGTCAGCCTCGCGCCGAAGATCGAGACCCGGCACGCCCGGGTCGACTGGACCGACCCTGCGCTGGGCATCGACCGCGTGGTGCGGGCCTGCGACCCGGCGCCCGGCGCCTGGACGACGTACGCCGGGGGCCGCCTCAAGCTGGGGCCGTTGAGCCTGGCCGGGACGCCCGAGGGCCCGGACGCCACGCCCCCTGCGCTCGCCCCCGGGCAGCTGCACGTCGGGCGACGCGCGGTGCACGTCGGCACCGCGACCACCCCGGTCCGGCTCGGTCGGGTCAAGGCGGTGGGCAAGGCCTGGATGGACGCCGCCGACTGGGCGCGCGGGGCCCGGCCCGCGCCCGGCAGCCGCCTCGGCGCGGCGGAGGCGCAGCGTGGCGACTGAGCGGCCCCACGCCGGCACCGGGAACCCGCTCCGCCGTCCGCCCGCGGGCGCGCCGCGGCGCAGCGCGGCCGCGCGGCCGCGGGACCCGGCCCGGCTCGCGGCGCTGGAGGTGCTCAAGGCGGTGCGGGTCGACGACGCCTACGCCAACCTGGTCCTGCCCTCGGTGCTGGCCGGTCTGGGTCTCGAGGGCCGCGACGCCGCCTTCGCCACGGAGCTGGCCTCGGGGACGCTGCGGATGCGCGGGACCTACGACGCCATCCTCGCGGCCTGCGTCGACCGACCCCTGCGCAAGGTGGAGGACAAGGTGCTCGACGCCCTCCGCCTGGGCGCCCACCAGCTGCTCTCGATGCGGGTGCCCGCGCACGCCGCGATCAGCACGACCGTCGACCTGGTGCGCGCCAAGGGCAGCACGGGGGCCGCGAACTTCTCCAACGCCGTCCTGCGCGGCGTCGCGTCGCGCGACCTGGAGTCCTGGATCGCGGAGCTGGCCCCCGCGGCGAGCGGGTCGTCGACCCGCTACGAGGAGATCGCCTTCAGCCACCCCCGGTGGATCGTCGAGGAGCTGCGGCGGGCCCTGGGCCCGGAGGACACCGAGGGGCTGCACGCGCTGCTCGCCGCCGACAACGTGGCGCCACGGGTCACCCTGGTCGCGCGGCCCGGGCTCTCGAGCCGCGAGGAGCTGCCCGGCGAGCCCACCCGCTTCTCGCCGTACGGGGTCGTGCTCGAGGCCGGCTCGCCCGGTGCCGTCGCCGCGGTGGCCCAGGGTCGCGCCGGGGTCCAGGACGAGGGGTCGCAGCTGGTCGCGCACCTGCTCGCGTCGGCCCCCGTGGAGGGACGCGACGGACTCTGGGTCGACCTGTGCGCCGGCCCGGGCGGCAAGGCCGCCCTGCTCGCCGCCCTGGCCGCCGAGCGCGACGCCTGCCTGCTCGCGATCGAGCGGGCCCCGCACCGCGCGGGCCTGGTGGCCCGGACACTGGCTCCGTCGGTCTCCCGGGGCGCGCGGACCGGGGTCGTCGTCGCCGACGGCACGGCCCCGCCGCTGCTGCCCGGCTCCGTCGACCGGGTCCTGGTCGACGCGCCCTGCACGGGCCTCGGGGCGCTGCGACGCCGACCGGAGGCGCGCTGGCGGCGCAAGCCCGACGACATCCTGACGCTCGTCCTGCTCCAGCGACGCCTGCTCGGCGCGGCCCTGGACCTGTTGCGTCCCGGTGGGGTCGCGGTCTACGCGACGTGCTCGCCGGTCGTGACCGAGACCGACGAGGTGGTCGGCTCGCTGCTGCACCGCCCCGACGTGACCGCGGAGGACGCGGTCCCGCTCCTGCCCGCCGGTCTCGGGGGCGCCGGGTCGCGGATCCCCGGCACCGTGCAGCTGTGGCCCCACGTGCACGGCACCGACGCGATGTACATGGCGCTCCTGCGCAAGGGCTGAGGGAGGACGATGACAGGCTCACCGGCGGTGGAGATCGAGGTCGAGGGCCGCGTCGTACGGCTCAGCAACCCCGACCGCGTCTACTTCCCCGAGTCCGGGGCGACCAAGCGCGACCTCGTCGACTACTACCTCGCGGTCGGCCCCGGCATCGTCAACGCGCTGTGGGAGCGGCCCTGCATGCTGCACCGCTTCCCGAAGGGGCTGGCGGGGGAGAAGGTGCACCAGAAGCGGCTGCCCCGCGGCGCGCCGGGGTGGGTCGAGACGGTCCGGCTGCACTTCCCGCGGTGGGACCGCTACGCCGACGAGCTGTGCGTGACCGAGCTGGCCAGCATCGTGTGGGCGGTGCAGATGTCGACCGTCGAGTTCCACCCGTGGAACAGCCGACGTGAGGACCCCGAGAAGCCCGACGAGTGGCGCATCGACCTCGACCCGGGGCCGGAGTCGGACTTCGCCCAGGTCCAGCGGGTGGCCGGCGTGGTCCACGAGGTCCTCGACGAGCTCGGCGCGGTCGGCTTCCCCAAGACCAGCGGTGGCTCCGGGATGCACGTCTACGTCCGGGTGGCCCCCGAGCACGGACACCCCGTCGTGCGCCGGGCCGCCCTGGCCTTCGCCCGCGAGGTCGAACGGCGTGCCCCGCACGACGTCACGACCGCCTGGTGGCGCAAGGACCGCGACCCGGGTCACCTGTTCGTCGACTACAACCAGAACGCGCGCGACCACACCATCGCCGCGGCGTACTCGGTGCGCGGCTTCCCTGACGCCCGCGTCTCGGCGCCCCTGCGCTGGGACGAGGTCGACGCCTGCGACCCGCACGACTTCACCATGTCCACCATGCCGGCGCGGTTCGCCGAGATCGGCGATCTGCACGCCGACATCGACGACCACGTCTTCGACCTCACGCCGCTGATCGAGTGGGCCGACCGCGACGAGGCGGCGGGCGTGGAGCCGGCCGCCGAGCCGTCGGAGGAGCCGCCGGACGAGGTCTCCTAGGATCGCTCGTCGTGGGCATCCAGATCACTCCGAGCATCCTGAACGCCGACTTCGCCGCGCTGGGCGCCGAGGTCGGGCGCATCCCCGGTGCGGACTGGGTGCACGTCGACGTGATGGACAACCACTTCGTGCCCAACCTGAGCTTCGGAGCGACGATGGTCGAGGCCCTCGCCCGTTCCACCGACGTGCCGCTCGACGCGCACCTGATGATCGCCGACGTCGACCGGCACGCCCCGACGTACGTCGAGGCGGGCGCCGGCTCGGTGACCTTCCACGTCGAGGCCGCCGCTGCGCCCGTACGCCTCGCACGCGAGATCCGGGCGGCGGGGGCACGGGCGAGCATGGCCCTGCGGCCCGCGACGCCTGTCGAGCCCTACGAGGACCTGCTCGGTGAGCTCGACATGCTGCTGCTGATGACGGTGGAGCCGGGCTTCGGGGGCCAGTCGTTCCTGGACCTCGTGCTGCCCAAGGTCCGGCGAGCCCGGGCCCTGATGGACAAGCACGGGGTCGAGACGTGGCTCCAGGTCGACGGCGGGGTCTCGCTGGAGACGATCGAGCGCTGCGCCGAGGCCGGCGCCGACGTCTTCGTCGCCGGCTCCGCGGTCTTCGGAGCCGACGACCCGGACGCGATGGTGGCTCGGCTGAGGGCCGCCGCGGAGGGTGCCGCAGGGTCCGCCGTCGAGCTCGCACAGACTGCTCGCCAGATGCCGTGAGCCGCGGGCGCGCTCCTCGGGGGCGACCCAGCCGCGGTGCAGCACGCCCGACGCCTCGTCGCCCCGGTGGCGCACCTCACGGAGACTCGCAGGCATCGCTGTGCCAGACTCGGGGCTCACGAGCAGACGATGCTCGCGTGCTCTGGGGTCGGTGCAATTCCGAACCGGCGGTGACAGTCCGCGACCCGGCCATGAACCTGTGGACGGTGGACCAGGTGGAAGTCCTGGACCGACGGTGAAAGTCCGGATGAGAAGTGCACGCAGGCGTGGTCGGTCGACGACCCCACCCGCCACGGGTGGGCGTCCGGACCGAGCATGCGTCCCACGACCCCGGAGTCCGCAGCACAGGACACGAGGGGCCGAGATGGGCAGCACCGAGACGGAGCGGGCCGCGATGCGGCGCGCCCTGGTGCTCGCCGCCACCCCGGGTGTGCCGATGGTCGCCGACACCCGCCGGGTGGGCTGCGTGCTGGTCGACGCCGACGGGAGCACGGTGGCCGAGGGGTACCACCGCGGACCGGGCACACCGCACGCCGAGGCGGACGCCCTGACCCGGGCCGGTGACGCCGCGCGGGGCGCGACGGCGGTGGTGACGCTCGAGCCGTGCCACCACACGGGCCGCACGGGCCCCTGCACCGAGGCCCTCATCGCGGCCGGCGTGCACCGGGTCGTCTTCGCCGAGGTCGACGCCAACCCGGTGGCCGCCGGCGGACGGGCGCGTCTGGAGCAGGCGGGTCTCGAGGTCGAGTCCGGCCTGCTGGCGCAGCAGGCGGCGTCCCTGGCCGACGTCTATCGCCGGGCCCAGGAGCAGCAGCGTCCCTTCGTCACCTGGAAGCTCGCGACCACCCTCGACGGTCGCAGCGCAGCCGCCGACGGGTCGTCGCGGTGGATCTCCGGACGAGCCGCACGGCGCGACGTCCAGCGGCTGCGCGCCGTCTGCGACGCGATGCTCGTCGGAACCGGCACGGTGGCCGCCGACGACCCGCGCCTGACGGTCCGCGGGGACGACGACGAGCCGCTCGCGGTGCAGCCGTTGCGTGCGGTGATGGGGGAGCGCGACCTCGACGCGAGCAGCCGGGTCCTCGACGAGCGGGTGCCGGGTGGCTCGGTCCACCTGCGGACCCGCGATCCCCACCGCGCGCTCGCCGAGCTGTGGGCTCGCGACCGCCAGCACGTCCTCCTCGAGGGAGGGCCCACGCTGGCTGCCGCGTTCCTGCGCGCCGGGCTCGTCGACGAGATCGTCTGCTACGTCGCCCCCGTGCTGCTCGGGGCGGGTCTGCGTGCGGTGGGCGACCTCGGAATCGCCACGATCGGCGACGCGTTGCGTCCCCGGGTGGTCGACGTCGTCGTCATCGACGGCCTCGACGGCGAGGAGCCCGACGTCCGACTCACGCTCGCACCCCACCCCCGCACCAACGACCAGGAGGGCCACTGATGTTCACCGGAATCGTGGAGGAGCTCGGCACCGTCGCCGGCGTCGAGGACCTCACCGACGCGCTGCGGCTGCGCATCGCCGCGACCACCGTCCTGGAGGGCACCGGGCTCGGTGACTCGATCAGCGTCAACGGCTGCTGCCTGACCGTCGTCACCATCGCCGACGGCACCTGGAGCGCCGACGTGATGAAGGAGTCGCTCGACAAGACCGCGATGGGCACGGTCCATGTCGGCGACGCGGTCAACCTCGAGCGTGCGGTCACCGCCGAGAAGCGCCTCGGCGGCCACGTCGTGCAGGGTCACGTCGACGCGGTCGGCACCGTGCTCTCCCGCAGCCCCAGCGAGCACTGGGACGTCGTCGAGATCTCCCTGCCGCACGGCCTGACCCGCTACCTCGTCGACAAGGGCTCGATCACCGTCGACGGGATCAGCCTGACGGTCGTCGAGGCACGCGCCGAGTCCTTCACGATCAGCCTGATCCCCGAGACGCTGGCCCGCACGACCCTCGGCACCCGCGGTGTGGGCGACCAGGTCAACCTCGAGGTCGACATCCTCGCCAAGCACGTCGAGAAGCTGCTCGCGGCCCGCCTCGAGGCCACCCCGGATCCCCCGCCGCAGACCCAGCAAGGAGCCACCGCATGAGCCACGCCCACCCGGCCGCGCAGCACGACGGGGTGCGACTCGACTCCGTCGAGCGCGCCATCGCCGACATCGCCGACGGCAAGGCCGTCGTCGTCGTCGACGACGAGGACCGTGAGAACGAGGGCGACCTGATCTTCGCGGCCAGCAAGGCGACCCCCGAGCTGATGGCCTTCACCATCCGCTACTCCAGCGGGGTGATCTGCGCCCCGCTGCCGGCCTCCGAGCTCGACCGGCTCGAGATCCCGCTGATGACCCCGCACAACCGCGACCGGCTGCGCACGGCGTACACGATCTCCGTCGACGCGCGCGACGGCGTCAGCACCGGCATCTCAGCGGCCGACCGGGCGCACACCGTGCGGGTGCTGGCCGACTCCGCGACCGAGCCCTGGGAGCTGACCCGACCCGGGCACGTCTTCCCGCTGCGGCCCCGTGCGGGCGGCGTGCTGGTCCGCCGTGGCCACACCGAGGCGGCCGTCGACCTCGCCCGCCTGGCCGGGCTGACGCCGGCCGGCGTGCTGGTCGAGGTCGTCAACGACGACGGGACCATGAAGCGCGGGCCCGAGCTGCGCGCCTTCGCCGACGAGCACGGTCTCGCGATGATCTCCATCGACGCCCTGGTGCGCTACCGGCGCCGCCACGAGAACCTCGTCGAACGGGTCGCCGAGACCCGCCTGCCGACGCGGCACGGCGAGTTCACGGCCTACGGCTACACCATCACCATCGACGGCTCCGAGCACGTCGCCCTGGTCCACGGTGACCTCGGTGGGCCCGAGCCGGTGCTGACCCGGGTGCACTCGGAGTGCCTGACCGGCGACGTGTTCGGCTCCGACCGCTGCGACTGCGGGCCCCAGCTGGACGAGGCGCTCGAGCGCATCGTCGCCGAGGGGCGCGGGGTCGTGGTCTACCTGCGCGGCCACGAGGGCCGGGGGATCGGCCTGGTCGCCAAGCTGCAGGCCTACCAGCTCCAGGACGGCGGACGTGACACCGTCGACGCCAACCTCGACCTCGGCCTGCCGGCCGACGCACGCCACTACGGGACGGCCACCCAGGTCCTCAAGGACCTCGAGGTCGGCTCCGTGCGGCTGATGACCAACAACCCCGACAAGGTCACGAACCTCGAGGAGTACGGCATCCACGTCGCCGAACGGGTCCCGCTGACCCCGCGCCCCAACGACCACAACCTCGCCTACCTGCTCACCAAGCGTGACCGGATGGGTCACGACCTGCCCGGTCTGGGTGGCGGCGGTGGCGTCAGGCCCGGCGCCGGTGACCCCGACGACCTCGAGGAGGCGGCACGATGAGCGGGCACGGAGCACCCACCCCCGAGCCCGTCGACGCCACCGGCCTGCGGGTCGCGGTCGTCGCCGCGAGCTGGCACGACGAGGTGATGGGCGGCCTGCTCGCCGGCGCCGCCCGGGCGTGCGCCGACTCCTCGGTCGAGCCGACGATCGTCCGGGCGCCCGGCACCTTCGAGCTGCCCGTGCTCGCCGGCGCACTGGCCTCTCGGGGCTACGACGCCGTGGTCGCGCTCGGCGTCGTCATCCGGGGCGGCACGCCCCACTTCGACTACGTCTGCTCCGCGGCCACCGACGGTCTGACCCGGGTCGCTCTCGACCACACGGTGCCGATCGGCTTCGGGGTGCTGACCTGCGACACCGAGCAGCAGGCCCTCGACCGAGCCGGCCTGGAGGGCTCGGTCGAGGACAAGGGCTACGAGGCGACCATCGCGGCGCTCCAGACCGCACTCACGCTGCGCGACCTGGCCTGAGCCGCGGGCGGCGGCGCAGGACCGCCCGCCGGACGCCGGGCCGGTCGCAGGAACCACGACGCGAACGCGTCCCGGCTCTGCGGGGCGCCGCCGAGCCACACGACCTCGGGTCGGCGGCGGTAGCCGTGCACCGCGTCGCGGCCACGCGAGGTCGAGAGGCTCAGGTCCGCGCGAGCATCCTCGCCCAGGTCGGGATCACCCGTCCCCACGCCGTAGGCTCACTGCCCGTGAAGACGTTCGACGGCCTCTGGGCCGAGCTCAGCGACAAGGCCCGGACCCGTCCGGCCGGATCGGGCACCGTGGCCGAGCTCGACGCCGGGGTCCACGCCATCGGCAAGAAGCTCGTCGAGGAGGCCGCCGAGTCCTGGATGGCCGCCGAGCACGAGGGCCGCGAGCGCGCGGCCGAGGAGATCAGCCAGCTGCTCTACCACGCGCAGGTGATGATGCTCGCTCTCGGACTCGAGCCCGACGACGTCTACGCCCACCTCTGAGCGGAGCAGACCAGACCAGATGACGACCCCGACGGCCGAGGGCGCGAGCACGCCCCTGCTGCGCATCGCGGTGCCCAACAAGGGTTCCCTCTCGCAGTCTGCGATCGAGATCCTGCGCGAGTGCGGCTACCGCCAGCGCGACGACGCCAAGCAGCTCACGCTCACCGACGCGGAGAACGGGGTGGAGTTCTTCTACCTGCGCCCCCGCGACATCGCGCTGTACGTCGGCGAGGGCACCCTGGACATCGGCATCACCGGGCGCGACCTGCTGCTGGACTCCGGCGCCAGCGCGCGCGAGGTGATCTCGCTCGGGTTCGGGCGCAGCCGGTTCCGGTTCGCCGGCCCGGCCGGCCGCTTCCTGTCCGTGGAGGACCTCGCCGGCACCCGGATCGCGACGTCCTACACCGGGGTGGTCGGTGCGTTCCTCGCCGAGCGGGGGATCCAGGCCGGGGTGGTCCGGCTCGACGGCGCGGTCGAGAGCAGCATCGCGCTCGGGGTCGCCGACGCGATCGCCGACGTCGTGGAGACCGGCAGCACGTTGCGCCAGGCCGGGCTCGAGGTGTTCGGGGAGACGATCCTGACCTCCGAGGCGGTCCTGGTCACCCGCGCGGGACATGAGCCGGACGGCCTGGAGATCTTCCGCCGACGTCTCGAGGGCGTCCTGCTGGCCCGCAGCTACGTGATGATGGACTACGACATCGAGGAGTCCGACCTGCCCGGCGCGGTCGCCCTGACCCCGGGCGTCGAGAGTCCGACGGTCTCGCCGCTCCAGCGTGCGGGCTGGGTCGCCGTCCGTGCCATGGTGCCGCGCAGCGGCGCCCAGCGGCTGATGGACGAGCTGTGGCGTCTCGGGGCCCGCGGCATCCTGCTCACGGACATCCATGCCTGCCGACTCTGAGCCCGGCTCGCCCCGCAGCGGGGACCTCGGCCTGCCGCGGACCTATCGCCCGCTCGGTCCGCGCGTCGCGGGCCTGGTGGCCATGGGTGCGCTCGTCGCCGTCGGCGCGGCCACCTGGTTCACCTTCGACGACGCCACAAGGGCCTCCTTCACACCCTTCCAGCGCGGCACCCTCGCGGCGATGATCATCCTCGCGGGCTCGGTGATGTGGGCGCTGGTGCGCTCCCGCGTGGTCGCCGAGCGCGACCGGCTCGTGGTCGTCAACGGCTACCGCCGCCACGAGTACGCCTGGGAGCAGGTCCTGGCCGTCCACCTCGGCACCGGTGCGCCGTGGGCCACGATCGACCTCTCCGACGGGCGCAGCGTCCCGGTCATGGGCATCCAGGGCAGCGACGGCGTCCGGGCGCGCAGCGCCGTCCGCGAGCTGCGCGAGCTGGCCCGGTGCTGAGACGGCGGGGGCTGCGCGCAGGCCGGGAGGACCGACTCAGCTGATCCCGCGCTTGCGCAGGATGGCCTCGACGTCGGCGAGGCCGTCGTCGTCGTCGACGACGGCGCCGCCCCTGCCCTTCCGCCCCGGGCAGCCGCGGGCGGCGCGGAGGGCAGGCTCTCGCGACGCGGGGAGGAGACGGCCGCGGGGGTGGCGCCGCGACGACCGATCCCGGCGCCGATGCCGCGGGAGGCCATCGAGCGCGAGACCAGGATCAGCAGCACGCCCAGCCCGCCGCACACGATCCCGGCCCAGACGACGGGCGAGAGGACCAACGAGGTGCCCCAGTCGGCGATCGCGGCGGTGATCCGGGTGAGCATCCGGAGCGTGTCGGTGAGGTACGCCGCCGGGAACAGCAGGGTGATCCCGGCGCCGAGCATCCCGGCCGGCAGGCCCCGGCGCCGGAAGGCGAACCAGGTCAGCACGGCGCAGACCGCGGTGAGGGCGATCGTGACGGCCAGCCAGGTCGCGGTGTCCATCTCCTCAGGGTGGCACACGGCGCCAGGCACGGGCCGTGGGCGATGATGGCGGCGATGGACCCCCACGACGGACCGACCGGCGCACCGCCCCCGAGCGGCACCCGTCTGCTCGGCACCTCGTTCCCCGACGACGACGGAGAGGCGGACGAGACGCTGCGCGCGGCCCTGGCCGCGGCCGCGGCCGACGTGCCGGGTGCGGGCCCGCAGGCGCTCTCGCTCCTGCAGGACGCCCGCCTGCTGGTTCCGGTCGTCGCCGTCCTGGGCGAGGTCGAGACCGACGAGCACGGGCTGGCCCGGGACAAGTCCAGCGACATGGCCGCCGTCCTGCTCACCGGCGCCGACGGCCGCCGGGCGCTGCTGGCCTTCACCGGGACCGACAGCCTCACCGCGTGGGACCCCGGCGCGCGTCCCGTGCCGGTCGCGAGCCGGCTCGCTGCACAGGCGGCGGTCCAGGAGGGCGCGGCCGCCGTCGTGGTCGACCTCGCCGGCCCGGCGACGTACGTCGTGAGTGGTCAGGACCTCACCGCGCTCGCCGCCGGGTGGCGACTGGCCAGCGTCGAGGGCTCCGCCGTCTGGATCACCGCCGGTCCGTCCGGCCGTGCCGCGGACGATTCGGTGGTCCCGGAATGATCCGCTAAGGTCTCCTGTTGACCGATCAGTGAGGCTGGAGCAGTCCGGGCTCACCGATCTTCAAGCGGGGTCCGGCTCCATCGACTCCCACCCGCAGCGGCCGTCGCGGCACACCACCGCACAGGTCGTCGGGTCCGGTCCCAGGCTCCCACCGAGCACGCGTCCCACGGACGTACGGCGGGGGCGGCGACGGCCTCCGGGCGTCGAGGGTGGCTGGCTTCCGCTTGGTCCGAGCGGAAGCCTTTGTCGTTCCCGGCCACGATGGCGGGGACCCGGAGACCTCCGTGCCCCTGACCCACTGGAGGACTCATCAGCACCGAGCTTCGTATCAACGACCGGATCCGGGTCTCCGAGGTCCGACTCGTCGGACCCAACGGCGAGACCGTCGGCATCGTGCCGACCGACCAGGCACTGCGCCTGGCCCAGGAGGCCGACCTCGACCTCGTCGAGGTCGCGCCGACCGCTCGCCCGCCGGTCTGCAAGCTCATGGACTACGGGAAGTTCAAGTACGAGAACGCCCAGAAGGCCCGTGAGGCGCGCCGGAACCAGACGAACGTGATCATCAAGGAGATGAAGCTTCGTCCCAAGATCGACGCCCACGACTACGACACCAAGAAGGGCCACGTCGTCCGGTTCCTCTCGGCCGGCGACAAGGTCAAGATCACGATCATGTTCCGCGGTCGTGAGCAGCACCGTCCCGAGCTCGGGTTCCGGTTGCTGCAGCGCCTCGCCGAGGACGTCGACGAGCTGGGCTTCGTGGAGTCCTCGCCCAAGCAGGACGGGCGCAACATGGTCATGGTCCTGGGCCCCCACCGCAAGAAGGCCGAGGCCAAGAACCAGCTCAAGGCCGAGAAGGAGGCCCAGATGGCGGAGCGGGCCGCCGACCTGGCCGAGGACAAGGCCGAGCGCACCGCAGCCAACGCCGGTCGCAGCACCGTGGCCAAGGAGCGCGGCCGCTCGGAGAACCTCGACCCCGAGATCGAGGCCTGAGTCCGGGCCCGACCACCTCAGACACCCCGCACGACCGCACGTCCGCGCAGCGCCGGGCACCCGCCCACGCAGCACCGATAGGAGATCAGCATGCCGAAGAACAAGACGCACTCGGGCGCCAGCAAGCGCTTCCGGGTCACCGGCTCGGGCAAGATCCGCCGCCAGAAGGCCGGGATGCGCCACAACCTGGAGAAGAAGCCCTCCAACGTGACGCGTCGCCTGTCCGGCACGACCGAGGTCGCCAAGGCCGACGTCAAGCGCGCGAAGAAGCTGCTGGGTCTCTGACCCCGACCGTCATCGCCGGTCGAGCCTGCTCGTGACCGGACCCAGAACCACACCGAGGAGTACCCATGGCACGCGTCAAGCGCGCAGTCAACGCCCAGAAGAAGCGCCGCGTCACACTCGAGCGCGCCAGCGGCTACCGCGGCCAGCGCTCGCGGCTCTACCGCAAGGCCAAGGAGCAGGTCACCCACTCCCTGGTCTACAGCTACAACGACCGCCGCAAGAACAAGGGCAACTTCCGTCGTCTGTGGATCCAGCGCATCAACGCCGCGGCCCGCGCCGAGGGCATGACCTACAACCGCTTCATCCAGGGTCTCGGGCTGGCCGGTGTCGAGGTCGACCGCAAGATCCTCGCCGACCTCGCCGTCAACGACCCGGCCGCGTTCTCGGCCCTCGTCGCCACGGCCAAGGCGGCGCTGCCCGAGGACGTCAACGCGCCTCGCGCCGACGCGACCGCCTGAGCACGACCACGCCGTGACCCCGCTGAGCGTCCAGAACAGCCGGGTCAAGCAGGCACGACGGCTCAGCCGTCGCTCGGAACGAACCGAGCGGCGGCTGTTCCTCGTCGACGGGCCGCAGGGCGTCGAGGGTGCCCTGGGCCGGCCCGGTTGCGTCGTCGAGGTCTTCGCGACGCCCGCGGCCGCCGCGCGCCACGCCGACCTGCTCGACGCCGCGCCCGAGGTGACGCTCCTCGAGGAGCGGGCCCTCGCCTCGCTGACCGACGCGGTGACCCCGCCCGGCCTCGTGGCACTCTGCCGGTCCCTGGACCGCCCGCTGGTCGACGTGCTCGACGGGTCGCCCCGGCTCGTGGCCGCCTGCGTCGAGGTCCGCGACCCCGGCAACGCCGGCACCATCGTGCGTACGGCGGACGCGGCCGGCGCCGACGCCGTCGTCCTGGTCGGTGACGCGGTCGACCTGCACAACACCAAGACGCTGCGCGCCAGCGCCGGCAGCGCGTTCCACCTGCCGGTGGCCCTCGAGCGCGAGGCGGAGGTCGCGCTCGCGACCCTGCGCGGCGCCGGCCTGCAGGTGCTCGCCGCGGCCGGCGACGGCGAGGTCGACCTCGAGGACCCGGGTCCGGGCCTGCTCGAGCGCCCGACGGCCTGGCTCCTGGGCAACGAGGCGCACGGGCTGCCGGCCGTCCTCGCGGCGAGCGCCGACCACCGGGTCCGGATCCCGATCCACGGCCGGGCGGAGAGCCTCAACCTGGCCACCGCCGCCGCCCTGTGCCTCTACGCGAGCGCGCGGGCGCAGCGAGCCCGATGAACGGGGCCACCGGCCCGGACCCGTCCTGGGCCGACCTGCTGCCCGACGGCGTCGTGGTCGCCGACGCCGAGGGTCGGGTCTGCCTGGTCAACGCCACGGCGGCGCGCATGCTCGGTCTCCGTCACGGCGAGGACCCGACGGGGCGCAGCCTGCCGGAGGTGCTGACCCTCACCGACCAGCACGGGACGGGGTGGTGCGCCGCGAACTGCCCCTACGGCGGCCTCGGCACCCGCAGCGGTGTGCCCGAGCAGCCCTGGGTGCTGCCCGACGGCACCGAGGTCCTCGTCGCGGCACGTCTGCACCGCCCGGCGCCGGGCGCCCCCGTCGCGCAGGTGGCCCTGGTCCTGCGCTCGGGACGCGGCCGGGCGCGGCTGGACCGCGAGCGCTCCGACCTCGTCGCCACGGTCGCGCACGAGCTCCGCTCGCCGCTGACCGGGGTGAAGGGCTTCGTCCAGGCGTTGCTCAGCCGGTGGGACAAGCTCAACGACGAGCAGAAGAAGCTGATGCTGACCACGGTCAGCGCCGACTCCGACCGGCTCAGCCGGCTGATCGCCGAGCTGCTCGACGTCGCCCGGATCGACACCGGGCGCCTCCAGCTCTACCCGCGCCCGTGCGACGCCGAGATCCTCGTCCGCCGCGCCGTGGACTCCGTCGCCGCCGGCACGTCCAGGCCGCTGGCCCTCGAGGTCGACGTCGACGTCCCCCGGGCCCTCGCGGACCCCGACAAGCTCACCCAGGTCGTGACGAACGTCGTCGAGAACGCCGTCCGCCACGGGTCCGGCGCCGTGCGGGTGCACCTCGGCACCGGTCCGGCCGGGCCCGAGAGCCAGGCCGCCGACGGCATCGTGCTGCGGGTCGACGACGAGGGCGACGGGATCCCGCCCGAGGCCCGCCGCCGGGTCTTCACGAAGTTCTGGACCGCCGGCTCCGGAGGCGGCTCCGGGCTCGGTCTCTACATCGTCAGCGGCCTGACGCGCGCCCACGGCGGCACCGTCACGATCGACGACGCCCCCGGCGGCGGAGCCCGCGTCGTCGTCTCCTGGCCCGCCGCTCCACCCCCCACCCCCTGACCCGCCGAGGTGCCAGCCTTTGCGAGCCGAGGTGCCACTCTTTGCGAGTCGAAGTGCCAGACGCTGCTCGACCACGCCGTACGTCGGGCCCAGGTGCAACCGGCCCTCGGTCGCGTTGCAGGTCACCACGAGCACGAAGCTCATCGTCACCAGCAGTGACCAGGCGCCGATCTTCGAGGCGTGCACCGCCTGCCACACCTGCTCCCGGCCCGGGTGGGCCCAGGCGTCGAGCAGGGTGGCGAGGTTCTCGGCGAGCCACAGGAACAGGCCGACCAGCGCCAGCGGCACGCGCAGGTCGGGCAGGACGTGGTGGGTGAAGAAGTTGGCGCAGATCGCCACCGCCACCACCGTGCTCGTCACCGGGGTAGTGGGTGAACCCGCAGGTCGAGGCGGCGCCAGGCCTGGCAGATGCAGGAGCCGACCGCGGCGTACATGAACCCGCTGAAGAGCGGCACGCCGGCGACCCTGGTCACCGCGTCACCGGGGTAGGACCGCGAGCCCACGTGGACCTTGAACAGCTCCGGGCCGAGCCCCAGCAGGTGGAAGCCACCGATGACGAGCACCTCGCACCCGGTCTCGACCCGCAGCGCCCACAGCACCAGCGTGGCGGCGACGCACCAGATCAGCATGGCGTCGTACGCCGCGACCGGCAGCGGCACCACGAACGTGACCGCGAGCCCGGCGAAGACCACGACCGCGAACACGCACGAGCGCCTCGGCCACGGCGAACCGCACCAGCTGGCCTACGCCGTGCACGGGGTCGCCGGTCATCGACCCGCGGCTAGGTGGCCGCGACGGGCCCGCGGGGACAACCGGGTCGCGTGGCGGGTCGCGGGCTTCCTAGACTCACCCCCATGTCCGGACCCAACAGCGACTACGACCCCGTCGAGGTGACCCCGCTCGGCGCGGTGCAGGTGGAGGCGATGCGCGCCGACGCCGTCGCCGCGATCGAGGCCGCCGCGGACCTCGAGGCGCTGAAGGTCGTCCGCACCCAGCACGTCGGGGACCGCTCGCCGCTGGCGCTGGCCAACCGGGAGATCGGCGCCCTGCCGCCGCAGGCCCGCAAGGACGCCGGCGCGCGCGTCGGCAGGGCCCGCCAGGACGTCACCGCGGCGCTCGCCGTCCGCCAGGGTGAGCTCGAGGTCGAGCACGAGGCGCGGATGCTGCTCGAGGAGACCGTCGACGTCACCCTGCCCACGACCCGCGCGCCCCGCGGCGGCCGGCACCCGATCACGCTGATGAGCGACCACATCGCCGACCTGTTCGTGGCCATGGGCTGGGAGGTCGCCGAGGGCCCGGTCGTCGAGGCGGAGTGGCTGAACTTCGACGCGCTCAACCTCGGCCCGGACCACCCAGCACGCACCATGCAGGACACCTTCTGGACCGAGCCGGCCGACGCCCACGTCGTCCTGCGCACCCACACCTCACCGGTCCAGGCCCGCACCATGCTGACCCGCGAGCCGCCGATCTACGTGATCTGCCCCGGTCGGGTCTTCCGCACCGACGAGTACGACGCCACCCACAGCCCGATGTTCCACCAGGTCGAGGGACTCGTCGTCGACCGCGGGATCACCCTGGCCCACCTCAAGGGCACCCTGGACCACTTCGCGACGCAGCTCTTCGGCGACGGCATCACCACCCGTTTCCGCCCGTCGTACTTCCCCTTCACCGAGCCCTCGGCCGAGGTCGACCTGGTCTGCTTCGTGTGTCGTGGTCGTGAGCCCGAGGTGGCGACGTGCCGCACCTGCAAGGGCGAGGGCTGGATCGAGTGGGGCGGCTGCGGGGTGGTCAACCCCCGGGTCCTCGCCGCCTGCGGCGTCGACAGCGACGTCTACACCGGTTTCGCCTTCGGCATGGGCATCGACCGCTCGTTCATGTTCCGCCACGGCGCGGCCGACCTGCGTGACATCTTCGAGGGCGACGTGCGGTTCTCCGCCTCGCTCGGGACGGAGCTCTAAGCCCGTGAAAGCCCCCGTGTCCTGGATCCGTGAGCACGTCGACCTCCCGGCCGACGTCTCCACCGACGACCTCGCCCGACGCCTGACCGCGCTCGGGCTCAAGCTCGAGGCCATCGAGCGCCCCGGTGAGGAGATCAGCGGACCGCTCGTGCTCGGCCGGGTGCTCACTGTGGAGCCCGAGCCGCAGAAGAACGGCAGGACCATCAACTGGTGCACCGTCGACGTCGCGGAGGCCAACGGGACCGGTGAGCCACAGGGCATCGTCTGCGGCGCCCACAACTTCGCGGTCGGCGACCTCGTCGTCGTGGTGCTGCCCGGCGGGGTGCTGCCCGGTGGGGTCGCCATCTCGGCGCGCAGGACCTACGGCCACGTCTCGGCCGGGATGATCTGCTCCGCAGCCGAGCTCGGCCTCGCCGCCGATGCCCACGGCTCGGCCGACGGCATCATCGTGCTGGCGCCCGACGCGGGCGAGCCGGGTGCGGACGCGCGAGGGGTGCTCGGTCTGGACGAGGAGGTCGTCGACCTCGAGATCAACCCCGACCGCGCGTACGCCCTCTCGGTGCGCGGCATCGCCCGCGACGCCGCCCTGGCCTACGACCTGCCCGACGCGGCCTTCCACGACCCGTGCGACCGTGCGGTGCCGCCGGCCGACGACGCCGGCCACCCCGTGCACGTGGAGGACGCGACCGGCTGCCCGGTCTTCGTGGCGCGCACCGTCTCCGGCCTCGACCCTGACGCCCCGACACCGGCGTTCATGGCCCGGCGCCTCCAGCTGGCCGGGATGCGCTCGATCTCGCTGGCCGTCGACGTCACGAACTACGTGATGCTCGAGACCGGCCGCCCGATCCACGGCTACGACGCCGACAAGCTCACCGGCGCCCTCGGCGTACGTCGTGCGCGCGACGGGGAGCGGCTGACCACCCTCGACGGCGTCGTGCGGACCCTGTCGGTCGAGGACCTCGTCGTCGTCGACGAGTCCGGACTGATCGGGCTCGGCGGCGTCATGGGTGGGGAGACGACCGAGACCTCGGCCACGACGACCCGCGTGCTCGTCGAGTCGGCGCACTGGGACCCGACCGCGATGTTCCGCACCGGTCGCCGGCACAAGATCGGCTCCGAGGCCGGGCGCCGCAACGAGCGCGGGGTCGACCCGAGGATCTGCGAGGCCGCGGCCGACCGCGTGGTCGAGCTGCTCGTGACCTACGGCGGCGGCGTCGCCGACGCGGGCGTGACCGTCGTCGGGACCCCGCCCGAGGCCCCGCCCATCGCGATGCCACGCGACCTCGCGGCCCGGATCAGCGGGATGGACGTCGACGAGACGACGGCAGCGAGCCACCTGCGCGCCGTCGGGTGCGAGGTCGCCGACGGCGCCGGCGTGCTCAGTGTCGTGCCGCCGCCGTGGCGCCCGGACCTCACCGACCCCTACGACCTCGTCGAGGAGGTCGTACGCGTCGTCGGCTACGACCAGGTGCCCTCGGTGCTGCCGACGCCACCCGCCGGGCGCGGCCTGACCCGGTCCCAGCAGCTGCGCCGTCGGGCGGGCCGGACGCTCGCGGGCGCGGGCTACGTCGAGGTGATCAGCTTCCCCTTCGTCGGGGTGGGCGACCTCGACCGGCTGGGGCTGCCCGCCGACGACGAGCGGCGCTCGATGCTGCGCCTGGCCAACCCGCTCTCCGCCGAGGCGCCCTGCATGACCACGACACTGCTGCCGGGCCTGTTGACCACGGTGGCGCGCAACGCCGGCCGCGGTGCGACGAGCTCGTCGCTGTTCGAGACGGCCACCGTGACGCTGCCCGCGGGCCAGGGCGCGACACCGCTGTTCGGCGTCAGGACCAGGCCGAGCGAGGGTGAGCTCGACGACCTCGACAAGGCCCTGCCCGACCAGCCGCTGCACCTCGCGCTGAGCGTCAGCGGTGACCGTGAGCAGACGGGCTGGTGGGGTCCGGCCCGCCCGGCCTCCTGGTCCGACGCGGTCGAGGCCTGTCGCTCGCTCGCCGACGCGCTCGGCGTGAGCGTCGACGTCGTCCCCGCCCAGCGCGCTCCGTGGCACCCCGGCCGGTGTGCCGAGCTGCGCGTCGGCGAGGCCCTGCTCGGTCACGCCGGGGAGCTGCACCCCACGGTGTGCCGCGCGTACGGCGTCCCCGCGCGGACCGCGGTGGCCGAGATCGACCTCGGGCTGCTGATCGTGCACGCCCCTGCGGTGCAGCGCGCCGCGTCGTTCTCCGACTTCCCGCTCGCCAAGGAGGACGTCGCGCTCGTGGTCGACGCCGACGTGGCGGCGGCCGACGTCGAGGCGGCGCTGCGAGAGGGCGCCGGGGAGCTGCTGGAGTCGATCAGGCTCTTCGACCTCTACACCGGCGAGCAGGTGGGTGAGGGGCGCAAGTCGCTGGCCTTCGCCCTGCGCTTCCGCGCCCCGGACCGGACGCTGACCGAGGAGGAGACCGGTGCCGCGCGCGACGCCGCGGTCGCGGTCGCCGTCGCCCGGTGTGGAGCCGTGCAGCGCTAGTCAGGCTCCGTCGAACCGGCCTCGAGCGACCCGTCCTCGCCGGTCGAGGCGTCGATGAGCTCGCGCACCACGTCGAGGTGTCCGGCGTGGCGTGCGTACTCCTGCACCAGGTGCAGCAGCACCCGCTCCAGCGTCGCCGGGGCGGCGCCGTCCCACCGCTCGCCCGGCGCCCCGACCTCGTCGAGATCGTGGCCGCGCACGATCGCGTCGCTGCGCTCGGCCTGCTCGGCGAGGCGGCGTACGACGTCGGCGGCGGTGTCCTCGGCGGCCACCTGCCAGCGGCCGCCGACGTCATCGGCCCAGGGGTCGGCCACCTGATGGCCGAGGAACCCCCACTCGAGCCACCGGTGCTCGACGTGGGCGAGATGGTGGACCAGCTCGAGCGGTGACCATCCCGAGGGCAGCACGCTCGTGCGCAGCACGTCGTCGGGCAGGCCGGCCAGCTTGCCGGTCACGACCGAGCGGAAGAAGGCGAGGTAGCCCAGGAGCACCTCGCGTCGGTCCGGGGCTGGGTTCGTGGGGGAGGGGAACGGCACGGTCACAGGACGATGATCGACCCCTCGGCGCGCAAAGAGTGGCACCTCGGCTGAGAATTGGTGGCACCTCGGCGGGGACTGGGGGTGGGTTTCGCATAGTCATGCAGAGTCTTGTATGGTCATGCGTCATGACCCTACGCATCGCCGTCGCCGGCGCCTCCGGGTACGCCGGGGGCGAGATCCTTCGGCTGCTGCTCGGCCACCCCGACGTCGAGATCGGCGCCCTCACCGCCGGCTCCAACGCGGGGGAGCGCCTCGGCACCCTCCAGCCCCACCTCGTGCCCCTGGCCGACCGCGTGCTGCTGGAGACGACGGTGGAGAACCTCGGCGGCCACGACGTGGTCTTCCTCGGTCTCCCGCACGGCCAGTCCGGCCCGGTCGCGGCGCAGCTGCCCGACGACGTGCTCGTCGTCGACTGCGGTGCGGACTTCCGCCTCGAGGACGCGGGGGAGTGGGAGACGTTCTACGGCGGCACGCACGCCGGGACCTGGCCCTACGGCCTCCCCGAGCTGCCTGGCCGCCGCGACGAGCTCCGCACGGCGCGCCGCGTCGCGGTCCCGGGCTGCTACCCGACGGTGTCCACCCTCGCGCTGGCGCCCGCGGTGGCCGCGGACCTGGTCACGCCCGACGTCGTCGTCGTGGCCGCCTCGGGCACCAGCGGAGCCGGGAAGTCGCCCCAGCCGCACCTGCTGGGCAGCGAGACGATGGGCAACGCCTCGGCGTACGGCGTCGGCGGCGTGCACCGGCACACCCCGGAGATCACCCAGAACCTCTCCGCCCTGACCGCCGCGGCGGTGTCGGTGAGCTTCACCCCGATGCTGGTGCCGATGGCCCGCGGCATCCTGGCCACCGCCTCGGCCCCGGTGCGCGACGGCGTCACGGCCGACGACGCCTACGCCGTCTACGCGAAGGCCTGCGCCGACGAGCCCTTCCTGCACCTGCTCCCCGAGGGCCGGTGGCCCCAGACCCAGTCGGTCCTGGGCTCGAACGCCGTCCACCTCCAGGTCACCGTCGACGCGACGGCGGGGCGCCTGGTCGCCGTCGCGGCCCTGGACAACCTGGCCAAGGGCACCGCCGGCGCCGCCGTGCAGTGCATGAACCTCGCCCTCGGCCTGCCCGAGACCACCGGCCTGACCACCGTCGGGATCGCCCCGTGAGCGCCGAGCAGGGTGCGACCGTGGGCCGCACGATCCTGCGGCACGCCGAGCAGCTCGCCGTGGTGCGGCTGCCCGTCGGGGCGGACCTGCCCGCCTGGGTCTCCTCGGCCACGCTGATGTCGATCACGGTCACCGCCAACGAGACCTCGGTCGTGTGCACGGCCCAGGCCGTGCCCCGCAAGGCACGGCCCGAGGGACCGTTCGCGGCGTTCGAGGTCGGCGGGCTGCTCGCGTTCTCCGAGACCGGCGTGATCGCCGACCTCCTGGCCCCCCTCGTCGCCGCCGACCTCGACGTCTTCGTCGTCTCGACCCACGACACCACCTGGCTGCTGGTGCGCGCCGAGGTGGCCGACGCGGCCACCGAGGCCTGGACGGCCGCCGGGCACGGCGTCGAGGCCGCCCCCGCACCCGCCCCGCAGAGGAGCCCCCTGTGAGCATCACCCACCCCGCCGGCTTCCGCGCCGCGGGCGTCGCCGCCGGGCTGAAGAGCACCGGCGCCGACGACGTCGCCCTCGTGGTCAACGACGGCCCGCGCCACGACAGCGCCAGCGTCTTCACCGCCAACCGCTGCAAGGCCAACCCGGTGCTGTGGAGCCAGGAGGTCGTCAAGGACGGCGTCGTGCGCGCGGTGTTCCTGAACTCCGGTGGGGCCAACTGCTACACCGGTCCCGAGGGGTTCGCCACGACGCACGCCGTCGCCGAACGGGTCGCGGGCCACCTCGACGTCGCCGCCGGCGACGTCGTGGTGTGCTCGACCGGCCTGATCGGGCTGAGCAACGACCGCGACCTCGTGCTCGCCGGCGCCGACGCGGCGTACGGCGCCCTGAGCCCGGGGGGCGGGGACGCTGCGGCGACCGCGATCATGACCACCGACTCGGTCAGCAAGCAGGTCGTCGTCGAGGGCGCCGGATGGTCGGTCGGCGGCATGGCCAAGGGCGCCGGCATGCTCGCGCCGCAGCTGGCGACCATGCTCGTGGTGCTCACCACCGACGCCGTCGTGCCCGCGGCCGACCTCGACCAGGCGCTGCGGGCGGCCACCCGGGTCAGCTTCGACCGGCTCGACTCCGACGGGTGCATGTCGACCAACGACACCGTCACGGTGCTGGCCAGCGGCGCCAGCGCGATCACCCCGAGCCTGCCCGACCTCACCGAGGCTCTCACCCAGGCCTGCACCGACCTCGCCATGCAGCTCCTGCGCGACGCCGAGGGCTCCGAGCACGACATCGCGATCACCACCCTCGGGGCGGCCAGCGAGGACGAGGCCGTCGAGGTGGGCCGCAGCGTGGCGCGCTCGAACCTGTTCAAGGCCGCCGTCTTCGGCAAGGACCCCAACTGGGGCCGGGTGCTGGCCAGCCTCGGCACCACGCAGGCCACCTTCGACCCGCTCGACCTCGACGTCGCCATGAACGGGGTGTGGGTCTGCCGCAGCTCGACCCCGGCCGCCGACCCCGCCGGGGTCGACCTCGAGCCCCGCGAGGTCACCGTGACCATCGACCTGAAGTCCGGCACCGAGAGAGCCACGGTCTGGACCAACGACCTCACCCACGCCTACGTCCACGAGAACAGCGCCTACTCCTCATGAGCGACCAGCAGCCCAACCCGGACAGCAGCCCCGACAACCCGCACCTCGACCCGGCCAACATGGTCTTCTCCGAGGTCCGGCCCGCCGACCCCGACAAGGCCACCACGCTGGCCGCGGCCCTGCCGTGGCTCAAGCGCTACCACGGCCAGATCATCGTGGTGAAGTACGGCGGCAACGCGATGACCGACGACACGCTCAAGCGCGCGTTCGCCGAGGACATCGCCTTCCTGCGCTTCGTCGGCTTCCGCCCCGTCGTCGTCCACGGCGGTGGGCCGCAGATCTCCGCGATGCTCGACCGGCTCGGCATCGAGTCGGAGTTCCGCGGCGGCCTGCGCGTCACGACGCCCGAGGCGATGGACGTCGTCCGCATGGTGCTCGTCGGCCAGGTGCAGCGCGAGCTGGTCGGCCTGATCAACGAGCACGGACCCCTGGCGGTCGGGCTCTCCGGCGAGGACGCCGGGCTGTTCACCGCGAAGGCCACCAACACCATCGTCGACGGCGAGGAGGTCGACCTCGGCCTGGTCGGCGAGGTCGCCTCCGTGCGTCCCGAGGCGGTCCAGGACCTGATCGAGGCCGGCCGCATCCCCGTGGTCTCCAGCGTCGCGCCCGACGTCGCCGGTCAGGTCCACAACGTCAACGCCGACACCGCGGCCTCGGCGCTCGCGCTCGCACTGGGCGCCGAGAAGCTGATGGTGCTCACCGACGTGGAGGGCCTGTACCGCGACTGGCCCACGAGCGACGACCTGATCTACGAGGTCAGCCCCGAGACGCTCACCGAGCTGCTCCCCACGCTGGCCAGCGGCATGGTGCCCAAGATGGCCGCCTGCCTGCAGGCCGTCCGCGACGGGGTGCCCCGCGCGACCGTGGTCGACGGCCGCGAGGCGCACGCCGTGCTGCTCGAGCTGTTCACCGACGAGGGCGTGGGCACCCAGGTGCTGCCCGGCGTCGAGACGAAGTACCGCAAGGCCCGCCACCAGCCGCAGCCGAAGGAGTCCTGAGATGAGCCATCCCCACCAGGACGGGCCGGACCAGGACGAGGTCAAGCAGCGCTACGGCGCCGCGCTGATGAACACCTTCGGCCCGCCCAAGCTCGTGCTCGTGCGCGGCGAGGGTGCCCACGTCTGGGACGCCGAGGGGCGTGAGTACGTCGACCTGCTCGGCGGTATCGCCGTCAACGCCCTGGGTCACGCCCACCCGGCCCTGGTCGAGGCGGTGCACACCCAGCTGTCCACCCTGGGCCACATCTCGAACTTCTTCACCAGCGTGCCCCAGGTCGAGCTGGCCGAGAAGCTCCTCGACCTGCTCGACGCCGGGCCGGGCAAGGCGTTCTTCGTCAACTCCGGCGCCGAGGCGGTCGAGGCGGCGTTCAAGCTGACCCGCCGTACCGGACGGACCCGTGTCGTGGTCGCCCAGGAGGGCTTCCACGGTCGGACCATGGGCGCGCTCGCCCTGACCTCCAAGCAGGCCTACCGCGAACCCTTCGAGCCACTGCCGGGCCAGGTCGAGTTCGTGCCCTTCGGGGACGCCGACGCCCTCGCCGCCGCGGTCACCGAGGAGACCGCGGCGATCCTGCTCGAGCCGATCCAGGGCGAGGCCGGCGTCAACGTCGCTCCGGAGGGCTACCTGGCCCGGGCCCGGGAGATCGCCGACGAGCACGGCGCGCTGCTGTGGCTCGACGAGATCCAGAGCGGCATGGGCCGGCCCGGTGCGTGGTTCGCCCACCACCTGCCCGCCATCGGCGGCGAGCCGCACGTGCGCCCCGACATCGTCACCCTGGCCAAGGGCCTCGCCGGAGGGTTCCCGATCGGCGCGTGCCTGGCCACGGGTGCGGCGGCCGACCTCTTCGACCCCGGCAACCACGGCACCACGTTCGGCGGCAACCCCGTGGCCTGCGCCGCCGCGCTGGCGGTGATCTCCGTCATCGAGACCGCCGGCCTGATGGAGGCCGCGCACGCGTCCGGCGTACGCCTGCGCGAGGGGCTCGGTGCCGACGCCCGGGTCACACAGGTGCGGGGCGAGGGCCTGCTGATCGGGCTGAGCCTGGCCTCCGAGAACGCCGTGGAGGTGGTCGCGAGCGCGCAGGAGCGAGGGTGGATCATCAACGCCCCGACCCCGCAGCGGATCCGGCTGGCCCCGCCGCTGGTGCTCACCGAGGACGACATCACCGCGTTCCTCGACGCCTGGCCGGGGATCCTGGACGGTGCTGCCCCGTGAGGGCCGGGGCAGGCTGGGGGAGCGGACTGCGCCACTTCCTGCGCGACGACGACCTGAGCCCGGCCGAGCAGGCCGAGGTGCTCGACCTCGCAGCCGCGATGAAGGCCGCTCCGTACGCCGAGCAGCCCCTCGCCGGCCCGCAGTCGGTCGCGATGATCTTCGACAAGCCGACCCTGCGCACCCAGGTGTCCTTCGGGGCCGGCGATCGCCGAGCTCGGCGGCCACCCGATGCTCATCGACGGGGCGTTGGCCGGGATCGGGCTGCGTGAGTCGGTCGCCGACGTGGCCCGGGTCCTCGGTCGCCAGGTCGCCGCCATCGTCTGGCGCACCTACGAGCAGCGCGACCTCGAGCTGATGGCCGAGCACGCCGGCGTCCCTGTGGTCAACGCGCTCACCGACCAGTTCCACCCCTGCCAGCTGGTCGCCGACCTGCTCACCGTGCGCGAGCGCCTGGGCAGCCTGGCCGGTCGCACCGTGACCTTCCTCGGCGACGGCGCCTGCAACATGGGCAACTCCTGGTTGCTGGCCGGTGCCACGGCCGGGATGCACGTGCGGGTCTCGGCCCCGCAGGGCTACGTGCCGACCCACGAGATGTTCGCCCGAGCCGCGGCGATCGCCGAGTCCACGGGCGGGTCGGTCGCCGACGTGCCCGACCCCGTCGAGGCGGTCCGCGACGCCGACGTGGTCGTCACCGACACCTGGATCTCGATGGGCAAGGAGTCCGAGACGGCCGCGCGCGAGCGGGTCTTCGCGGCCCACTCGCTGACCGCCGGGCTGCTGGCCCACGCCGCACCGCACGCGCCCGTGCTGCACTGCCTGCCGGCCTACCGCGGCAAGGAGATCGCCGCCGACGTCCTCGACGGCCCCCGCAGCGTGGTCTGGGACGAGGCCGAGAACCGTCGGCACGCCCAGAAGGCCGTCCTGGCCTGGCTCGGCGACCGCAACGCCGAGGCCGGCGTACGCGCGGGCCTGACCGGGGCGGCCTCGTGAGCGAGTCCGCCCTCCGACCGAGCACCAAGAGCGCCCGGCACCGCCTCATCGTCGACCTCGTCACGCACCACGAGGTGCGTTCGCAGGCCGACCTGGCCGCGCTGCTGTCCGGCTCCGGCGTCCATGTCGCGCAGGCCACGCTCTCGCGCGACCTCGTCGAGCTCGACGCCCTCAAGGTGCGCACCCCGGGCGGCGCCCTCGTCTACGCCGTTCCCGCCGAGGGTGGCGACCGCCGGCCGGTCGCTCCGACCGAGACCGCCGCCTCCGCGCACCGGCTGGCGCGGCTGTGCGGGGAGCTCCTCGTCTCGGCCGAGGCCAGCGCCAACCTGGTCGTGCTCCGCACGCCGCCGGGCGCCGCGCAGTACCTCGCCTCGGCCTTCGACCGCAGCGAGCTGCCCGAGGTGCTCGGCACGATCGCCGGCGACGACACCGTGCTCGTCATCGGTCGCGAGCCCACCGGCGGCGAGGACCTGGCGCGCCGATTCCTCGAGCTCGCCCACGCCGAGCAGGCCACCCTGACCTCCCTCCCCACCCCCGACCCCCACCAGCAGAGGACGACATCACCGTGAGCAAGGTCCTGACCTCCCTCCCCACCGGTGAGCGCGTGGGCATCGCGTTCTCCGGCGGCCTCGACACCTCCGTCGCCGTGGCCTGGATGCGCGAGAAGGGTGCCGTCCCGTGCACCTACACCGCCGACATCGGTCAGTACGACGAGGCCGACATCTCCGGGGTGCCGGACCGTGCGAAGCGCTACGGCGCCGAGATCGCCCGCCACGTCGACTGCCGCACCCAGCTGGTCGAGGAGGGCCTGGCCGCGATCGCGTGCGGGGCCTTCCACATCCGCTCGGGCAGCCGCGCCTACTTCAACACCACACCGATCGGGCGGGCCGTGACCGGCACGATGCTGGTGCGCGCGATGCACGCCGACGGGGTCGACATCTGGGGCGACGGCTCCACGTTCAAGGGCAACGACATCGAGCGGTTCTACCGCTACGGGCTGCTGGCCAACCCCGAGCTGCGCATCTACAAGCCGTGGCTCGACGCCGACTTCGTCAGCGAGCTCGGCGGGCGCGCCGAGATGAGCCAGTGGCTCACCGAGCGCGACCTGCCCTACCGCGACAGCCAGGAGAAGGCGTACTCGACCGACGCCAACATCTGGGGCGCCACCCACGAGGCGAAGACCCTCGAGCACCTGGACGTCTCGCTCGAGACCGTCGAGCCGATCATGGGCGTGAAGTTCTGGGACCCGTCCGTGCCGATCGAGACCGAGGACGTCACGATCGCGTTCGAGGCCGGCCGGCCGGTGGCCATCGACGGCAAGCGCTTCGGTGACGCGGTCGAGCTGGTGATGGCGGCCAACGACATCGGTGGACGTCACGGCCTGGGCATGTCCGACCAGATCGAGAACCGGATCATCGAGGCCAAGTCCCGCGGCATCTACGAGGCGCCCGCGATGGCGCTGCTGCACATCGCCTACGAGCGGCTGCTCAACGCCATCCACAACGAGGACACGATCGCGGGCTACCACGCCCAGGGCCGTCAGCTCGGGCGGCTGCTCTACGAGGGCCGCTGGCTGGACCCGCAGGCGCTGATGATCCGCGAGTCGATCCAGCGTTGGATCGCCTCCCTCGTCACCGGCGAGGTGACGCTGCGGCTGCGCCGCGGCGACGACTACACGATCCTGCGCACCGAGGGCCCGTCGTTCTCCTACCATCCCGACAAGCTGTCGATGGAGCGCACCGAGAACGCCGCCTTCGGCCCGGTCGACCGGATCGGCCAGCTCACCATGCGCAACCTCGACATCGCCGACTCGCGCGCCAAGCTCGAGCTGTACGCCGCGCAGCCGCTCGACCAGGGCCAGGTGCTGGTCGAGAACGGCACGCTCTACGGCGAGCTCGAGTCCGGGGGGGCCGACCGCATCACGAGCAACCCGCGCGCCGAGGGCGACGACGGCGAGCGCTGGCTCGACGACGCCGCGATGGAGGCCGGCACCGACTGAGGGAGCGGAGCGGCGGCTAGGTTCGCAGCCATGAGAGCAGCGGTGCTGACCAGGTTCGGTGGGCCCGAGGCCGTGGAGCTGCGCGACGTGCCCGACCCCGAGCCGGCCGACGGCGAGGCCGTGGTGCGGGTCACCGCGGCCGCGACCAACAACACCGACGTGTGGACCCGCGAGGGCGCCTACGGGCTCCCGGGCGACCCGGACGCCAAGGCGGGCTGGCTCGGCCCGATCGACTTCCCCCGCATCCAGGGCGCCGACGTCGCCGGCACGGTGGAGAGGGTCGGCCTCGGCGTCGATCCCGGGCTGCTCGGTCGCCGGGTCCTGGTCGACCCGGCGACCGTCACCGGCGCCGGGGTGGCGCGGCGGATCTCGGCCATCATGGGCAGCGAGTTCGACGGCGGCTTCGCCGAGCTCGTCGCGGTCCGCGCGGACCGCCTGCACGACATGACCGGCTCGCCGCTGAGCGACGAGCAGCTGGCCTGCCTGCCGATCGCCTACGGCACCGCCGCGGGCATGCTCGGGCGCGGCGCGGTCGCGGCGGGGGAGACGGTGCTGGTGACCGGGTCGTCTGGAGGTGTCGGCCTCGCCGCTGTCCAGCTCGCCGCGGCGCTCGGCTGCCGGGTGATCGCCCAGACCAAGCCGGACAAGGCCGACCTGGTGCGCGAGTCCGGGGCGAGCGAGGTCGTCGACCGCGACGCCACCGGCCTCGGCGACCTCACGGCGTACGGGCTCGACGCGGTGATCGACGTCGTCGGCGGTGCCCAGCTGCCCCGGCTCGTCGACGCGCTGCGGCCCGGTGGCCGGTGGGTCGTGGCCGGTGCCGTCGCCGGGCCTGTCGTGCAGCTCGACCTGCGCCGGCTCTACCTGCACGACCGCCGCCTGATCGGCTCCACCATGCACACCCCGGAGCACTTCGCGGTGCTCGCCGACCAGGCCCGCACCGGCGCGGTCTCGCCCCGGATCGCCGCCCGCTACCCGCTGGAGCAGATCCACGCCGCCCACGCCGAGCTCGAGCGGCGCTCCCACGTGGGCAAGATCGTCGTCCTGCCCTGACAGCAGCGGATCGCTGCCGTCTGGCGACAGTGATCCGCTGCTGTCACGCCGGCCGGCGCAAGCGTGCGGCGCAGGCGCGCCCGCACGGGCTCGCCGAGGCCTCGACGCCGTGGTGGTGCAGGAAGGCGGCTACCTTCACGGCCGTGGCGCACGGCCGGCCGAGAACCTGTCCCCATCCGAGCCGCACGGTGGCCCGGCCGTCGGCCGCGACGTCCAGGTCGCGCTCGAGGTCGTCGTCGCGCAGCTCGACGTCGTCGTGGTGCACCCGGCCGTCGAGCTCCACCACGGCGCTCGCGTAGGCGGCGTCCCGGTAGACGACGCCGGTCAGGAGCACCTCGCGATGCTGGCGTTGCGGCCGCGGCAGGCCGTGCGGACGCTCGACGAGCGTGAGGTAGCCGTGCTCGAGCACCGAGCACGTGCCCTGGGCGACGTCGCGCAGGACGGCCTCGGTGCGCCGCCGGTCCGATGCCCGGGTCCGGGCCGCCAGCGTGGCGAGGAGCTGATCGGCGGTGGTGCGCCGGGTGCCGCACGCACGGGCGATGACGGCGACCCGGTCCAGGTCGCCGCGGGCGGCGCTGGCCGCGTCGAGCACCGCTTCGGCGTACCGACGGCGGGGCGGTCCGAGGTTCCACAGCACCGTCTCCTCGAAGCGGGACACCTGCCAGATGCGGACGCCGTCCACCGGAGCCGGCCTGCACCGGCGCCGGTCCACGGCCACCTGGATGGTCCGGTCGCCGACGCCGCGCAGATGCGGCGCCGGCCCGTCGAAGGCGCGCAGCGCGGACTCGCCGTGCAGGGCCGCGGGCCAGGCGTGCAGCACCGCCGCCCAGGCGCGCTGCGCCCAGCTCGGTGACCCGGTGTGGTCGACGTACACGCCCGGGTGGAGGGCGACCCAGGTCCGGGTCCGCAGCAGCCGCCGTAGCCCTGGCTCGGTCACACCCGACGCCAACGCCTGACGGCGGGCGATCACGCCGTCCTGACGGGCCAGCAGCTGACGAGCGGCGGGGGACAGGTCCATCCACGACAGCCTGCGCCGGGTGCGCGCCCCGCACCAGCGGGATCGACGGACCTGTGGACGAACACCGCCCTCGGAGACGACAGCAGCGGATCACTGCCACCTGGTGGCAGTGATCCGCTGCTGTGAGGCATCACCTCGGAGCTGGGCTACTGCTCCACGTCGTCGTCGACCCAGTCGAGGGTCTTGGTGACGGCCTTCTTCCAGTTGCGGTACAGACGCTCACGCTCGGCGTCGTCCATCTGCGGGGTCCAGCGCTTGTCCTCGCCCCAGTTGGTGGTGATGTCGTCGGTGTTCTCCCAGTAGCCCACCGCGAGGCCGGCGGCGTACGCCGCCCCGAGCGCGGTGGTCTCGGCGACCTTCGGGCGGACGACGTCCACGCCGAGGATGTCGGCCTGGAACTGCATGAGGGTCTCGTTGACGACCATGCCGCCGTCGACCTTGAGCTCGGTCAGCGGGACCCCGGAGTCGGCGTCCATCGCGTCGAGGACCTCGCGGGTCTGGAAGGCGGTCGACTCCAGCACGGCCCGGGCGATGTGGCCCTTGTTGACGTAGCGGGTCAGCCCGACCAGCGCCCCCCGGGCGTCGGAGCGCCAGTGCGGGGCGAAGAGCCCGGAGAACGCCGGCACGAAGTACGCGCCACCGTTGTCCTCGACGCCCTTGGCGAGCTCCTCGATCTCGGGAGCCGAGGAGATCATGCCGAGGTTGTCGCGCACCCACTGCACCAGCGAGCCGGTGACCGCGATGGAGCCCTCGAGGGCGTAGACCACGTCGGCCTCACCGATCTTGTAGCAGATCGTGGTGAGCAGGCCGTTCTCGCTGGGGACCTGCTCGGTGCCGGTGTTGAGGAGCATGAAGTTGCCGGTGCCGTAGGTGTTCTTGGCCATGCCCTTCTCCAGGCACGCCTGGCCGAAGGTGGCGGCCTGCTGGTCGCCCAGGATCCCCGCCACCGGCACGCCCTTGAGCACGCCGGGCTTGCACTCGCCGTAGACCTCCGAGGAGGACTTGATCTCGGGCAGCATGGAGAGCGGGATGCCCATGTCCTCGGCGATCGAGGAGTCCCAGGTGAGGGTCTTCAGGTCCATCAGCATCGTGCGGCTGGCGTTGGTGACGTCGGTGACGTGCACCCCGTCGTTCTCGGCGCCGCCGGTGAGGTTCCACAGCACCCAGGTGTCGGTGTTGCCGAAGATCAGGTCACCGGCCTCGGCCTTCTCCCGCGCGCCCTCGACGTTGTCGAGGATCCAGGTGATCTTCGGTCCCGAGAAGTACGTCGCGAGCGGCAGCCCGCAGGTCTCCTTGTAGCGGTCGGTGCCCACGTCGCCGGCGAGGCCGTCGACGATCTTCTGGGTGCGCGTGTCCTGCCAGACGATCGCGTTGTAGACCGGCTGGCCGGTGGACTTGTCCCAGACCATCGCGGTCTCGCGCTGGTTGGTGATGCCCACCGCGGCGATGTTGCCGGAGTTCAGGTTCGCCTTGGACAGGGCGCCGCCGATCACCTTGCGGGTGTTCTCCCAGATCTCGAGGCCGTCGTGCTCGACCCAGCCCGCCCTCGGGAAGATCTGCTCGTGCTCGACCTGGTCGCTGGCGACCACCTGACCGGCGTGGTCGAAGATCATCGCGCGGGTGCTGGTCGTGCCCTGGTCGATGGCGAGGATGTAGGTCTTGTCAGCCATGGGTTCTCCTTGGACGTGCGGGGCGTGCTGGACAGGTGAGGCGCGGGGTGCTCACAGAGGGAGGACCACCGAGCCCAGGAGGTGGAAGGTCACGCCGGCCAGGACTCCGCCGATGATGGGGCCCACGACGGGCACCCAGGCGTACCACCAGCCGCTGGGGCCCTTGTTCGTGATCGGCAGGATGGCGTGCGCGATACGGGGGCCGAGGTCACGGGCGGGGTTGATCGCGTAGCCCGTGGGACCACCGAGGCTCGCGCCGATGCCGACGACGAGCAGGGCGACCGCGAGCGGGCCGAGGCCCGAGGGGGTCCCGCCGAAGGCGAGGATGACGAAGACGAGGACGAAGGTGCCGATGACCTCGGTCACGACGTTCCACAGCGGCGAGGCGATCCCGGGCATCGTGCTGAAGACGCCGAGGCGGTTCTCGGGGAGCCCCTCGTCGTCGTCGAAGTGCTTCTTGTAGGCCAGGAAGCACAGGCACGCACCGAGGAAGGCTCCGATCAGCTGCGCGCTGATGTAGGTCACCACATCGGCGAAGGAGAGCCCGGAGTCACCGGCGGCGAGCAGGCCCAGGGTGACGGCAGGATTGATGTGTGCGCCCGACCGTACGGCGACGTAGACCCCGGCGAGGACCGCGATCCCCCAGCCGAAGTTGATCATCAGGAAGCCGCCGGCGTTGCCGTTGGTCTTGGGCAGCACAGCGTTGGCCACCACGCCGCACCCGAGCAGCAGCAGTGTCGCCGTGCCCAAGAGCTCGGGCAGGAAGATGTCGGTGAACAAAGCGGGTCAACCTCTCGCAGTCGGACCGCCCGGTACTGGCGGGTCACATCGACGCCGATGTGACCCGCGCCACGTTAGACACCCTGGCGGGGGACCGCTAGTGGCAACGCCGTCGTAGGGTGGGCGACCCCGACCGATGAAGAGGTGAGGACCGTGGTGCACGCCGCCGAGCTCGGACCCGACAAGCGCCGCCAGGACTGGCAGGCGCTGGGTGCAGGCGACTTCGACATGCTCGTCGTCGGGGGAGGGGTGACCGGGGCCGGCGTCGCGCTGGACGCGGCGACGCGCGGGCTCAAGGTGGCCCTGGTCGAGCAGCGCGACCTCGCCTCGGGGACCTCCTCGCGCTCCTCGAAGCTCTTCCACGGGGGACTGCGCTACCTCGAGCAGCTCAACTTCGTGCTGGTCCGCGAGGCGCTCAAGGAGCGCGAGCTGATGCTGACCCGCCTCGCCCCGCACCTGGTCAAGCCGGTCTCGTTCCTCTACCCCCTCCAGCACCGGGTCTGGGAACGGCCCTACGTCACCGCCGGCCTGACGCTCTACGACCGGATGGGCGGGGCCCGATCGGTGCCCGGCCACCGCCAGCTCACCCGCGGCGGTGCCCGCAAGCTCGCCCCGGGTCTGCGCAAGGACGCCCTGACCGGCGCGCTGCTCTACTACGACGCCCAGGCCGACGATGCCCGGCACACGATGATGGTGGCCCGCACCGCTGCCTCCTACGGCGCGGTCGTGGTCACCTCGGCCAAGGTCGAGGAGCTGGTGCAGGCCGGTGAGCGGGTCGTCGGCGCCAAGGTGACCGACATCGAGACCGGTGACCAGATCGCGGTGTCGGCGAGCGTGATCGTCAACTGCACCGGGGTCTGGACCGACGAGGTCCAGGAGATGGCGGGCGGCCGCGGGCGGTTCCGGGTCCGGGCGTCCAAGGGCGTGCACATCGTCGTCTCGCGCGACCGGATCAACTCCGAGGTCGGGATGATCCTGCGCACCGAGAAGTCCGTGCTCTTCGTGATCCCGTGGGGGACGCACTGGATCATCGGCACCACCGACACCGACTGGGACCTCGACAAGGCCCACCCCGCGGCGAGCCGCGAGGACATCGACTACCTCCTCGACCACGTCAACACCGTCCTCGCGACCCCGCTGACGCACGACGACATCGAGGGCGTGTACGCCGGGCTGCGACCCCTGCTGGCCGGCGAGTCCGACGCCACCTCCCAGCTCTCGCGCGAGCACGCGGTCGCTCGTCCCCAACCCGGCCTGATCTCGGTCGCCGGAGGCAAGTACACGACGTACCGCGTGATGGCCAAGGACGCGGTCGACGCGGCGCGCGAGGACCTGCGCGCCGGGGTGCCGGAGTGCGTCACCGAGCACGTGCCGCTCGTCGGCGCGGAGGGCTTCGAGGCCCTGAGCAACCGTGTCGAGCCGCTGGCGGCCGAGCGGTCGATCCCGGCGTGGCGCGTGCGGCACCTGCTGGATCGCTACGGGTCCCTGCTCACCGAGGTGCTCGCCCTGGCCGACGACGACGCGTCGCTGCTCGAACCGCTCGAGGGGGCGGAGGAGTACCTGCGCGCCGAGATCGTCTACGCCGCGACGCACGAGGGCGCGCTGCACCTCGACGACCTGCTGGCGCGGCGCACCCGGATCTCCATCGAGACACCGGACCGCGGCGTGCGGGCGGCCCGTGCCGCGGCCGCACTGGTGGGACCGGTCCTGGGCTGGGACGGCGAGCGCACCGACGACGAGCTCGCCGCCTACGAGGCGCGGGTCGAGGCCGAGCGCGAGTCCCAGGCCGAGATGGACGACCAGGGTGCGAACGCCGACCGGCTGGCCGCCCCGGAGATCCGGGCCCGCGCGGTGGGCCGGGCGCTGGACTGACATCCTTCACCGCGTGAGCAGCCCCACCGTCCGCGGCGCCCTGTGGGGTGGGCGCTTCGCCTCCGGTCCCAGCCCCGAGCTCGAGGCGCTGTCCCGCTCGACCCACTTCGACTGGCGGCTGGCGCCGTACGACCTGGCAGGATCCCGGGCCCACGCCAGGGCGCTGGGTCGCGCCGGGCTGCTGGCCGAGGGGGACCTCGTCGTCCTCCTGGACGGGCTCGACCGGCTGGGGGAGCGGTTCTCGACCGGCGACCTCTCACCCGACCCCTCGGACGAGGACGTCCACGGGGCGCTCGAGCGGCTGCTGCTGGCGGAGGTCGGCGCGGAGGTCGGTGGTCGACTGCGCGCGGGACGGTCGCGCAACGACCAGATCGCCACCCTGTTCAAGGTGTTCCTGCGCGAGCACGCCAGATCGGTCGCGGGCCTGGTGCTCGACCTCGTCGAGGTGCTGGCCGCGCAGGCGCGGGACCACCTCGACCCGACCCCTACGGTGATGCCGGGGCGCACCCACCTGCAGCACGCCCAGCCGGTCCTGCTCTCGCACCACCTGCTGGCCCACGCCTGGCCGCTGCTGCGCGACGTCGACCGGCTCCTCGACTGGGACCGGCGGGTGGCGGCGGACTCGCCGTACGGCTCGGGGGCCCTGGCGGGCTCCAGCCTCGGCCTGGATCCCGAGGGCGTGGCCGAGGAGCTCGGCTTCACCGGCTCGAGCGCCAACTCGATCGACGGCACCGCGGCCCGCGACTTCGTCGCCGAGCTCGCCTTCGTGGCGGCTCAGGTCGGCATCGACGTGAGCCGGTTCGCCGAGGAGATCGTGCTCTGGTCCACCCGGGAGTTCGGCTTCGCCCGGCTGCACGACTCGTGGTCGACCGGGTCGAGCATCATGCCGCAGAAGAAGAACCCCGACATCGCCGAGCTCGCCCGCGGCAAGTCGGGCCGGCTGGTCGGCAACCTGACGGGGCTGCTGACCACCCTCAAGGCGCTGCCCCTGGCCTACAACCGTGACCTGCAGGAGGACAAGGAGCCGGTGATGGACTCCGTCGACACCCTCGAGGTCCTGCTGCCGGCGTTCACCGGCATGGTGGCGACGCTGGTCTTCGATCGCGACCGGATGGCTGAGCTCGCCCCGCAGGGCTTCTCGTTGGCGACCGACGTCGCCGAGTGGCTCGTGCGCGAGGGGGTTCCGTTCCGGGTCGCCCACGAGGTCGCCGGGGCATGCGTGCGCCGCTGCGAGGAGCTCGGGATCGGGCTCGAGGACCTTGACGACGGCCAGCTCCAGGAGATCTCGCCCGACCTCACGCCGGCGGTGCGTGAGGTGCTGAGCGTGGGCGGTTCGGTGGCCTCGCGCTCCGGTCGCGGCGGCACCGCGCCGGTGCGCGTGCGGGAGCAGGTCGTCGAGCTCGAAGCGCGTGCGGCGGACCTGCGTGGCCGGCTCGCCTGACCTGGGGGCCCTCCTCGACGGCCCGGTCGAGGAGGTGGCGCGGCGGCTGCTCGGTGCGTACGTCGTGCACGGCGAGGTCGCGGTCCGTCTCAGCGAGGTGGAGGCGTACGGCGGCACCGACGACCGGGGGTCCCACGCGTTCCGGGGGCCGACGACGCGCAACGCCTCGATGTTCGGACCCGCCGGGACCCTGTACTGCTACCTGTCCTACGGCACCCACGTGTGCGCCAACGTCGTCACGGGGCCACCGGGGGTGGGCGCGGCGGTGCTGCTGCGAGGCGGCGAGGTCGTCACCGGTCTGCCGCGGGCCCGGGAACGTCGGCGCGGTGTCGCAGACCGCGACCTGGCCCGAGGTCCGGGCAACCTCGCCCGCGCGCTCGGCCTGGGCCTCGACCTCGACGGCGTCGGGCTCCTCGACGACGGCGACGCCGACGCGGCTGGCGACGCGCCGCGGATCCGGCTCCCGGCAGGGCCGGTGACCGCGATCTCGACGGGTCCACGGGTGGGCCTGACCCACGAGGGCCACCGCCCGTGGCGATTCTGGGCGACGGGGGACCCGACCGTCTCCACCTACCGACGCAGCCCCCGTTTGGTGTCGCCGTCGAGCCCCTGCTAGGTTCTTCCTCGTTGCGGTGAACGACCTCGCGACTCCGGGCCGCAAGGCCGATGATCGGAGTCCGTCGGTGCGCCGCAGCACCGGAGCGGCACGATCCGGAGCGACTCGGAACCTCGAGTTGACCTGGACGCTGCACACCGGTAAGTTTGATCGGGTTGCCCCGCGGCAACATCCCGAGAGGGTGCGCGGCGGGTGCGCGTGATGTTTGAGAACTCAACAGTGTGTCATGTGATAGTCGATGATTGGTTTGTTTGCCCTGATCTTTTTGGTTGGGGTTGTTTTTTCGGCAATGATTCTTGACAGTTTTTGTCAGGGTTTGTTTGTCGGGGTTTTGTTTTTCATTGTTTTTTCGATGGAGAGTTTGATCCTGGCTCAGGACGAACGCTGGCGGCGTGCTTAACACATGCAAGTCGAGCGGTAAGGCCTTTCGGGGTACACGAGCGGCGAACGGGTGAGTAACACGTGAGTAATCTGCCCTCCACTTTGGGATAAGCCTTGGAAACGGGGTCTAATACCGGATATGAGCGCTCCGCGCATGTGGGGTGTTGGAAAGTTTTTTCGGTGGGGGATGTGCTCGCGGCCTATCAGCTTGTTGGTGAGGTAATGGCTCACCAAGGCTTCGACGGGTAGCCGGCCTGAGAGGGTGACCGGTCACACTGGGACTGAGACACGGCCCAGACTCCTACGGGAGGCAGCAGTGGGGAATATTGGACAATGGGCGGAAGCCTGATCCAGCAACGCCGCGTGAGGGATGACGGCCTTCGGGTTGTAAACCTCTTTCAGTACCGACGAAGCGCCTTTTGGTGGTGACGGTAGGTACAGAAGAAGCACCGGCCAACTACGTGCCAGCAGCCGCGGTAATACGTAGGGTGCGAGCGTTGTCCGGAATTATTGGGCGTAAAGGGCTCGTAGGCGGTTTGTCGCGTCGGGAGTGAAAACACCGGGCTTAACTCGGTGCTGGCTTCCGATACGGGCAGACTAGAGGCATGCAGGGGAGAACGGAATTCCTGGTGTAGCGGTGAAATGCGCAGATATCAGGAGGAACACCGGTGGCGAAGGCGGTTCTCTGGGCATGTCCTGACGCTGAGGAGCGAAAGTGTGGGGAGCGAACAGGATTAGATACCCTGGTAGTCCACACCGTAAACGTTGGGCGCTAGGTGTGGGGTCCGTCCACGGATTCCGTGCCGCAGCTAACGCATTAAGCGCCCCGCCTGGGGAGTACGGCCGCAAGGCTAAAACTCAAAGGAATTGACGGGGGCCCGCACAAGCGGCGGAGCATGCGGATTAATTCGATGCAACGCGAAGAACCTTACCTGGGTTTGACATACGCCGGAAAGCATCAGAGATGGTGCCCCTTTTTGTCGGTGTACAGGTGGTGCATGGCTGTCGTCAGCTCGTGTCGTGAGATGTTGGGTTAAGTCCCGCAACGAGCGCAACCCTTGTCCTATGTTGCCAGCAAGCCCTTGTGGTGTTGGGGACTCATAGGAGACTGCCGGGGTCAACTCGGAGGAAGGTGGGGATGACGTCAAGTCATCATGCCCCTTATGTCCAGGGCTTCACGCATGCTACAATGGCCGGTACAAAGGGCTGCGATGCTGTAAGGCGGAGCGAATCCCAAAAAGCCGGTCTCAGTTCGGATTGGGGTCTGCAACTCGACCCCATGAAGTCGGAGTCGCTAGTAATCGCAGATCAGCAACGCTGCGGTGAATACGTTCCCGGGCCTTGTACACACCGCCCGTCACGTCACGAAAGTCGGCAACACCCGAAGCCGGTGGCCCAACCCTTGTGGGGGGAGCCGTCGAAGGTGGGGCTGGCGATTGGGACGAAGTCGTAACAAGGTAGCCGTACCGGAAGGTGCGGCTGGATCACCTCCTTTCTAAGGAGCACGCACACCAGTGGGCCGGCGAGTGTCTGGTCCGCGCATGGTGGTGCTCACTAGTGGACGTCGGCTGAGGTTTCTTACATGGCACGCTGTTGGGGTTCTGAGGCATCACGTTCGCGTGTGTCCTTGGTGGAGCTTGCTGCCCGTTGGTCCCGGATGGGGTTGGTGGGGGTTCGTCTTCGTGGTGTTTGAGATCTGGATAGTGGACGCGAGCATCGCCTCGTGCCCCGGGGTCCGCCGTTGGGTGGGCTGGTGTGGGTGTGGGGTGTTGTGAATGTATGTAGTGTTTCTTTGTTTGTTTTGTTGAGTGTTTGTGTTGGCAAGCTGCAAAGGGCACATGGTGGATGCCTTGGCATCGAGAGCCGATGAAGGACGTTGGAGCCTGCGATAAGCCCTGGGGAGTTGGCAACCGAGCGTTGATCCGGGGGTGTCCGAATGGGGAAACCTGGTTGGAGTTATGTCCAGTCACCTGCACCTGAATGTATAGGGTGTGTGGAGGGAACGTGGGGAAGTGAAACATCTCAGTACCCATAGGAAGAGAAAACAATAGTGATTCCGAGAGTAGTGGCGAGCGAAATCGGATGAGGCCAAACCGTGGTCGTGTGATACCTGACAGGGGTTGCGGCTACGGGGTTGTGGGATGGGTTGTGCCGTGGCTGTTGACGTGGCGCGCAGTAAGAAAGTATGTCGTGAGGTCTGAGTCTGTTGGAAAGCAGCACCGTAGAGGGTGAGAGTCCCGTGGACGTAAGCGTGTACCTGTGTATACCTATTCCCAAGTAACACGGAACTCCTGAAATTCTGTGTGAATCTGGCGGGACCACCCGTTAAGCCTAAATACTTCTCGATGACCGATAGCGGACAAGTACCGTGAGGGAAAGGTGAAAAGTACCCCTGGCGGGGAGTGAAATAGTACCTGAAACCATGTGCCTACAATCCGTCAGAGCTGAGCCCTTGTGGTGAGGTGATGGCGTGCCTTTTGAAGAATGAGCCTGCGAGTTTGCGTTGTGTTGCGAGGTTAACCCGGGTGGGGAAGCCGTAGCGAAAGCGAGTCCTAATAGGGCGGTCCAGTAGCACGATCAAGACCCGAAGCGAAGTGATCTATCCATGGGCAGGTTGAAGCGCGGGTAAGACCGCGTGGAGGACCGAACCCACTTAGGTTGAAAACTGAGGGGATGACCTGTGGATAGGGGTGAAAGGCCAATCAAACTTCGTGATAGCTGGTTCTCCCCGAAATGCATTTAGGTGCAGCGTTGTGTGTTTCTTGCCGGAGGTAGAGCACTGGATAGCCGATGGGCCCGACCAGGTTACTGACGTTAGCCAAACTCCGAATGCCGGTAAGTGAAGCGCAGCAGTGAGACTGCGGGCGATAAGGTTCGTAGTCGAGAGGGAAACAGCCCAGACCATCAGCTAAGGCCCCTAAGTGGTGACTAAGTGGAAAAGGATGTGGAGTCGCAGTGACAACCAGGAGGTTGGCTTGGAAGCAGCCACCCTTGAAAGAGTGCGTAATAGCTCACTGGTCAAGTGATTCCGCGCCGACAATGTAGCGGGGCTCAAGTCATCCGCCGAAGCTATGGCATTCGCACTGACTTAGGTGTCGGACCTTAACGGGTGTGTGGATGGGTAGGGGAGCGTCGTGTCGCGGGTGAAGCCGCGGAGTGATCCAGTGGTGGATGCGACACGAGTGAGAATGCAGGCATGAGTAGCGAATCACGGGTGAGAAACCCGTGCGCCGATTGATCAAGGGTTCCAGGGTCAAGCTAATCTGCCCTGGGTAAGTCGGGACCTAAGGCGAGGCCGACAGGCGTAGTCGATGGACAACGGGTTGATATTCCCGTACCGGCAAAGTAGCGCCCATGGCGAGCCCGGTGATGCTAAGTGTCCGAAGCCACGTGACTGTCCACCTTCGGGTGGGTGGCGTGTTGGTGGAGCGCATGAACCGATCCGGTAGTAGCCAAGCGATGGGGTGACGCAGGAAGGTAGCCCAGCCACAGCGATGGTTGTCTGTGGGTAAGCACGTAGGGTGTGTCCTAGGGAAATCCGGGATGCTGTCTTTGATGACGTGCCTGAGATGTGATGCCGAGCCCGTAGGGCGAAGTGGGTGATCCTATGCTGTCAAGAAAAACCTCTAGCGAGCTATGCGCCGCCCGTACCCCAAACCGACTCAGGTGATCAGGTAGAGAATACCGAGGCGATCGAGTGAACCATGGTTAAGGAACTCGGCAAAATGCCCCCGTAACTTCGGGAGAAGGGGGGCCCGATCCGTGAACACCCTAGCGGTGGGCAGCGGTGAGGGCCGCAGAGACCAGGCCCAAGCGACTGTTTACTAAAAACACAGGTCCGTGCGAAGTTGTAAGACGATGTATACGGACTGACTCCTGCCCGGTGCTGGAAGGTTAAGGGGACGTGTTAGCACGCAAGTGTGAAGCGCAGAACTTAAGCCCCAGTAAACGGCGGTGGTAACTATAACCATCCTAAGGTAGCGAAATTCCTTGTCGGGTAAGTTCCGACCTGCACGAATGGAGTAACGACTTGGGCGCTGTCTCGACCATGGACTCGGCGAAATTGCACTACGAGTAAAGATGCTCGTTACGCGCGGCAGGACGGAAAGACCCCGGGACCTTTACTATAGTTTGGTATTGGTGTTTGGTTCGGCTTGTGTAGGATAGGTGGGAGACTGTGAAGTCCACACGCCAGTGTGGGTGGAGTCGACGTTGAAATACCACTCTGGTCGTACTAGATGTCTAACCTAGGTCCATGATCTGGATCAGGGACAGTGCCTGATGGGTAGTTTAACTGGGGCGGTTGCCTCCTAAAGAGTAACGGAGGCGCTCAAAGGTTCCCTCAGCCTGGTTGGCAATCAGGTGGCGAGTGTAAGTGCACAAGGGAGCTTGACTGTGAGACAGACATGTCGAGCAGGGACGAAAGTCGGAACTAGTGATCCGGCACCACCATGTGGATGGGGTGTCGCTCAACGGATAAAAGGTACCCCGGGGATAACAGGCTGATCTTCCCCAAGAGTCCATATCGACGGGATGGTTTGGCACCTCGATGTCGGCTCGTCGCATCCTGGGGCTGGAGTAGGTCCCAAGGGTTGGGCTGTTCGCCCATTAAAGCGGCACGCGAGCTGGGTTTAGAACGTCGTGAGACAGTTCGGTCCCTATCCGCCGCGCGCGTAGGAAACTTGAGAAAGGCTGTCCCTAGTACGAGAGGACCGGGATGGACGAACCTCTGGTGTGCCAGTTGTCCCGCCAGGGGCAGGGCTGGTTGGCTACGTTCGGGAGTGATAACCGCTGAATGCATCTAAGCGGGAAGCACGTTTCAAGATGAGGTTTCCCACCCGTTATGGGGTAAGGCCCCCCACAGACCATGGGGTTGATAGGCCGGAGGTGTACAGCAGTGATGCCTAGCCGACCGGTACTAATAGGCCGAGGGCTTGCCTCACAAACCCTCAACCAAACCAACAACGACACACCCGCGCATCCGTGTACGCGTCCACACCAGATCCACCCCCCACACCACCACACAGGTGCGTGTGCTCGGGGGTCATAGAGTTACGGCGGCCATAGCGAGAGGGAAACACCCGGTCCCATCCCGAACCCGGAAGTTAAGCCTCTCAGCGCCGATGGTACTGCAACCGCGAGGTTGTGGGAGACTAGGACGCCGCCGGACAATCATTAGCCGAAGGGCCATTCTCCTGGAGAATGGCCCTTCGTGCATTTCGGCCCGCAGTCGGTGCGCCAGGTGGTGTCCACAGCGCTCAGCCCTGCGAGTCCGTCCACCGCTCGCGACCTCCGTCGTTGCAGCGACGGGAGACGCCGCGCGATGGTCGGCTCTCTCGAACGCCGGCAGGAGGCACTGGACGATGAGCAGGAGCGATGGGGGAGCCAGCACGGGGCAGGTCAGCGTCAACGAGGTGGTGCTCGCGGGTCGGGTGTCGCACGACCCGGAGCGCCGCGAGCTCCCCAGTGGAGACGTGCTCTGGACGTTGGCCGTCGTGGTGGATCGAGCTCCGGCGGCGGATGGCCGGCGCCGGGTCGACGCCGTGGACTGCGCGGTCTGGTCCGCGCGACTGCAGCGGTCGGTGTCGACGTGGCGCGCCGGCGACCGGGTGGTGGTCGAGGGGAGCCTGCGTCGGCGGTTCTACGCCCACGGTGTCCGGCGGGTCTCCCGCGTCGAGGTCGAGGTGTCACGTGCGCGGCTCAGGCGTCGCGCCACGACCGGAACACCAGGCCGAGCGGAGGCTTCGGGGTGAAGGACGTCGCCTTTGCCGGGAGAAGTCGACCCTGGCGTGCGGCGGCCCAGACCTCGTCCATGGTCGGTGCCGGCAGGATCAGGGCCACGCGGCCTGGTCCGCGACGCACGGCGGCCCGCGCCTGCGCGGCCTCGTGATGGGTGCTCCACCGGCTCGCCGAGCCGCGGCCAGCAGGCGACGACAGGGCTCGGTGCACACACTCCACGACCGTGTCACCGGCACGGTCGTGGATGCGGACCGCCGTCACCCGGGTTGCGTCCTCGACGAGCACGACGTCCGGGTCGTGGGCCATCGCAACGGATCCCCGGGACCCAGCGGAGCCCTCCGGGCAGACCCGGTGCCCCGCCGCGCCGAGACGACGCACGACGTCGGCTGAGCTCGTGGACCTCCAGACGCGGTGGATGGGCGAGAGCGTCGGGGCGTCCCGGTCCGCGTCGGTGATCATCACCAGGGCGCGACCGTCACCGACCCGGGGGTCGCGGGTGGCCAGGTCCAGGTGCGCGGCATAGCGATGGTGGCCGTCCGCGATCAGCAGCTGCGTCGCGGCGACGACCTCAGCGACCCTCCGGATGCTCGGCTCGTCCTGCACGGCCCACCACCGGTGCAGGTCGTGGCGAGCGTCGACGGCCGTCACGTCCGGTGGTCCCGCGACCAGGGTGTCCAGGACGTCGGCGAGCCCGACGCCGTCCGCGGACCGGGCGACGAGCAGGATCGGTGCGGGGTCCAGCGCGAGGTCGGCCATCCGGTCGGCCAGTCGGGCGACGCGCTCGGCGATCGCTCCCTCGTGGGGCAGGAGCGCGGACCGGCTCCGATCGGCCGCCGCGCTGCCACGGGGGCCGGCGATCCCGAGCAGGCCCACGACGCCCCGCACCCGACGCGTCCCGCTGGTCAGCTCGTGGACGACGAGCCCGTGCGGGTCGGCCTCAGGACGGCTCGCGCGGGCCAGCGCGGCGACGACGGCGCGGTCGGCCCGTCCCGGCGGCCCACCGATCAGCGCGACGTCGAGGTGGCGGGGCCGCAGCGTGGTCAGGGACAGCGGCCCGGGCAGCGCGGGCAGGGACAGGGGCGCTGCGGCCGGGCGGTCGGCGAGCATCCGCGCATCGTAGGGTGCCCACGCGACGACGTCCGACTCGTCGCGGAGGGAGTCCTGGTGCTGGGCAGCAGCGAGCAACCCCTGGAGGAGGCCTACGACCTGGTCATGCTCGACCTGGACGGCGTGGTCTACGTCGGTCGCGACGCGGTCCCCGGAGCGGCCGACCACCTGCGCCGCGCGACCGAGGCCGGGGCCCGGTGCGCCTTCGTCACCAACAACGCCTCGAGACCGGCGAGCGCCGTCGCCGAGCACCTGCGCGAGCTGGGGGTCGAGGCGTCCGTCGACGACGTCGTGACCTCGGCCCAGGCCGCAGCGAGCCTGGTCCGCGAGCGCCACGGGGAGGGGGCCGTCGTCCGCCTCCTGGGTGGTGAGGGGCTCTGGCAGTCCTTCGCCGACGCGGGCCTGCGACCGGTGCCGGTGGTCGACGAGCCCGGCTCGCGGCCCCACGACGACGAGCCGGCGGCACTCGTGACGGGCTACGGCCCCGACGTGCGGTGGAGCGAGGTGATGCGGGCGGCGGTGCTGGTGCGCGACGGCCTGCCCTGGGTCGCCAGCAACACCGACATGACGATCCCGACGGCGTACGGCGTCGCCCCGGGGCACGGCGTGCTGGTCGACACGCTGCGGCGGTTCAGCCAGGTCGAGCCCGCGGTGGCCGGCAAGCCGGCGCGCCCGCTGCTCGACGAGACGATCTCCCGCGTGGGTGGTGCCCGCCCGCTGATGGTCGGTGACCGTCTCGACACCGACATCGAGGGCGGACGCAACAGCGGGGTCGACACGTTGCTGGTGCTGACGGGCGTCACGGGACTGGGGGAGGTGCTCGGAGCCGCGCCCGCGTCGCGCCCGACCTACCTGGCGCCCGACCTCGGCGCCCTGCACCAGCCCCACCAGGCCCCCCGGGAGCACGACGGAGCCTGGGAGCTCGGCGGCTGGGTCGCCCGGGTCCGCGACGGCCGGCTCGAGGTCAGCGGTAGCGGCGACCCGGGGGACTGGTGGCGAGTCGTCGCGTGTGCGGGGTGGCAGCATCTCGACGAGCACGGTGAGCCGGTCGGTGCCGACGCGTCGCAGGTGCCGGACGCCCCGGTCACCGGCCGGTAGCCTGGCGCGATGAGCGAGCACGGCGAGCCTCCGCCGCACACGGGGCAGGGTGAGGTCGACGCGGTGCTGCGCGAGCTCGTCGACGTCTTCGAGCGCCCGGCCGAGGACCAGGTGGCGGCGATCGACGACGCGCACGCCCGGCTGCGCGCAGCCCTCGACAGCGCGACCGGCGGCGGCCACCCGGCCGCTCCGGCGCGCTAGGTCGTCGACGCACCTGGACGCCGGCGTACGGCGGTGGACCTGCACCGCGACTGCTGCGACCAACCGGACGAGCCCGGACGAGAAGGGAACCGAGGTGCCACCACGCCGCCTGCGTCTCGACGCCGAGCTGGTGCGTCGCGGGCTGGCCCGATCACGGGAGCACGCTGCCACGCTCGTCGCCGACGGGCGGGTCAAGGTCGGCGGCGCGGTGGCCACCAAGGCGGCGACCGGCGTCACCACCGACGTGGCACTGCTCGTGCTCGAGGATGCCGACCGGCCGGACTACGCCTCGCGGGGAGGCCACAAGCTGGCCGGGGCGCTCGAGGCGTTCGTCCCGCACGGGCTGGTGGTCGAGGGTCGGCGTGCTCTCGACGCGGGAGCCTCGACGGGTGGCTTCACCGACGTGCTGCTGCGGGCCGGAGCGTCGCAGGTGTGTGCCGTCGACGTGGGCTACGGGCAGCTCGTCTGGCGACTGCGCCAGGACGACCGGGTGCTGGTCCACGACCGGACCAACATCCGCGACCTCACCGTCGACCTGCTCGGGGGAGCCGTCGACCTCGTCGTCGGAGACCTGTCGTTCATCTCGCTGCGGCTCGTGCTCCCCGCGCTGACCGGGTGCGCGCGGGCGGACGCGGACCTCGTGCTGATGGTCAAGCCACAGTTCGAGGTGGGCAAGGACCGCGTCGGCAAGGGTGGCGTGGTCCGCTCCCCGGTCCTGCGGACCGAGGCGGTGCGAGGAGTCGCCGCGGCGGCCGACGCGCTCGGCTGGGGACTGCGCGGCGTGGCGACGAGCCCGCTGCCCGGACCGTCGGGCAACGTGGAGTTCTTCCTCTGGCTCCGTCAGGGCCCGGGTGGGGTCACCTCCGAGGACGTCGAGCGGGCCGTGACCTCTCAGGAGGTGCAGGTCGGCCCGCCCTCGGCACCGGGTGAGAGAGTGCCACTGTGAGCCCACGCCCCGGCACGACGCCCGACGTACGCCGCGTCCTGCTGCTGGCGCACACGGGTCGGCGGGCCGCGTGCGAGGTGGCCCGGGAGTCGTTGGAGGCGCTGACGGCCGCCGGCGTCATGGTCCGGCTGGTCGCGACGGAGGCCGACGACCTGGCGATCGAGCCGGGTCCGCTGGTCGAGCTGATCGGCGACGACGGCGAGGCCCGGGCGAGCCAGGGCTGCGAGCTGACCCTGGTCATCGGCGGGGACGGCACGATCCTGCGTGCCGCCGAGATCACCCGCGGCAGTGGCACGCCCATCCTCGGGGTCAACCTGGGCCACGTCGGGTTCCTCGCCGAGGCCGAGCAGGACGACGTCGCCTCGACCATCGCCGCGATCGTCGAGCGGCGCTACGCGATCGAGGACCGGCTCACCCTCGACGTGCGCGTGCTGCGCGACGGCGAGGTGGTCGCATCGACCTTCGCGGTCAACGAGGCCAGCGTCGAGAAGGCCGCACGGGAGCGGATGCTCGAGGTCGTCATCGAGATCGACGGACGGCCGCTGTCGCGGTGGGGCTGCGACGGTGTGGTCTGCGCGACCCCGACGGGCTCGACCGCCTACAACTTCAGCGCCGGGGGCCCCGTCGTGTGGCCCGGTGTCGAGGCCCTGCTGATGGTGCCGATCAGTGCCCACGCCCTCTTCGCGCGGCCCCTGGTCGCCGCGCCGACCTCGGTGCTCGCGGTCGAGGTGCTCGCCCCGGCCCCGGGCGCCGGGGTGCTGTGGTGCGACGGCCGCCGTGCGGCCGACCTCCCGGTCGGCGCGCGCATCGAGGTGCGCCGCAGTGACGTGCCGCTGCGACTGGTGCGACTGACCGACTCCCCGTTCACCGACCGCCTGGTGGCCAAGTTCGGCCTTCCGGTGGAGGGCTGGCGCGGCGCCGCCGAGCGTCGTGGACGGCTCGCCCGCGGCGGCGTCGGGACGGTCGCCGCCGAGGACGACCCGTGATCGAGGAGATCCGGATCAGCTCGCTCGGCGTCATCGACGCCACCAGCCTCGAGCTGGGGCCGGGCCTGACCGTCGTCACCGGTGAGACCGGGGCGGGCAAGACGATGGTGGTCACCGCCCTCGGCCTGCTGCTCGGCGGACGGGCCGACACCGGCGCGGTCCGCACCGGCGCCCGGCAGGCGCGGGTCGAGGGCGTCGTGGACACCCGTGCGCTGCCCGACGTGGCGCGTGCCGTCGACGAGGCGGGCGGCGAGGTCGAGGACGGTCGCGTCGTCCTGGCGCGCAACGTCTCCGCGGAGGGACGCTCCCGGGCCTTCGCGGGCGGGGCCTCGGTGCCGGTGGCCACGCTCGCCGAGATCGCCCAGCCGCTGGTCGCCGTGCACGGCCAGTCCGACCAGCACCGGCTCCTGCGGGCGCGCACCCAGCGCGAGGCACTGGACCGCTTCGGCGGGTCGGAGGTCGGTGAGCTCGCCACGACCTACGCCGCGGGCTGGCAGCACCTCCTCGAGCTGGGTGCCGAGCTCGACGAGATCGTGACCACCGCGCGCGAACGAGCCAGGGAGGCCGACCTGCTGCGGTTCGGGCTGGCCGAGGTCGAGGCCCTGTCCCCCGAGCCCGGCGAGGACGTCACCCTGGCCGCCGACGAGGCCCGCCTCGGCTCGGCCGACACCCTGCGCGAGGCCGCGGAGCTCGCGCGCGAGGCCCTCTCCAGCGACACCGGTGGGGCCGACGCCCTCGCGGCCGCCTCGGCCGCTCGCACCGGGCTCGAGGGCGTGCGCGACCTCGATCCCGAGGCCGGCGGCCTGGCCGACCGCCTGGCCGAGGTGACCTACCTGCTCTCCGACGTCGCCGGTGACGTCGCGTCCTACGCGAGCCGCGTCGAGACCGACCCCGCACGGCTCGCCGCGGTCTCCGAGCGGCGGGCGGCGCTGAGCGCGCTCACCCGCAAGTACGGCGACACCGTCGAGGAGGTGCTCGCCTGGTCCGAGCGGGCGGCGCAGCGCCTGCTCGACCTCGACGGCACCGACGAGCGGATCGAGCAGCTGCGCGCGGAGCGGGACCAGGCACGCGAGGACCTCGGCGCGCTCGCGGGTCGGCTCTCGGCCGCCAGACGGGACGCGGCGGCCCGCCTGGCCACGACGGTCACCGGGGAGCTGACCGCGCTCGCCATGCCGCACGCGCGCATCGAGGTGGCCCTGCGGCGCACGCCGGGTGAGCCGGACGGCGAGACCACCCTGCCCGTCGACGGCACCCACCTGCGCGCCGGCGCCCACGGTGTCGACGAGGTCGAGCTGCTGCTCGCCGCGAACACCGGAGCAGAGCCTCGACCCCTGGCCAAGGGGGCCTCCGGGGGCGAGCTGTCCCGCGTCATGCTGGCCCTCGAGGTCTCGCTGGCCGGCACCAGCCCGGTGCCCACGTTCGTCTTCGACGAGGTCGACGCGGGCGTCGGCGGCGCCTCGGCGGTCGAGATCGGACGCCGGCTGGCCGCGCTGGCGCGCACCGCCCAGGTGCTCGTGGTGACGCACCTGCCGCAGGTCGCGGCGTACGCCGACCGCCACGTGCTGGTCCTCAAGAGCAGCGACGGCACCGTGACCACCTCGGGCCTGAGCCTGCTCGACGAGTCGGGCCGGGAGCGGGAGCTCTCGAGGATGCTGGCCGGCCTCGCCGAGTCCGACACCGGCCTCGCCCACGCCCGCGAGCTGCTGGCGGTCGCGCAGCCGGCGCGGGCGCTGGCTGGCTGAGGCGCGGTCGTGGCGGCAGGCGCACGGCACCTGGGCTAGGGTGGAGTCCCGTGAAGGTCCACGGAGCCGAGCCCACCAAGCACGTGTTCGTCACCGGCGGGGTCGCCTCCTCGCTGGGCAAGGGGTTGACCGCCTCCAGCCTCGGTCGACTGCTGCGGTCGCGAGGTCTGCGCGTCACGATGCAGAAGCTCGACCCCTACCTCAACGTCGACCCCGGCACGATGAACCCCTTCCAGCACGGGGAGGTCTTCGTCACCGACGACGGCGCCGAGACCGACCTCGACATCGGGCACTACGAACGGTTCCTGGACACCGAGCTGTCCCAGATCGCCAACGTGACGACCGGGCAGGTCTACTCCAGCGTGATCGCCAAGGAGCGGCGCGGCGACTACCTCGGGGACACCGTCCAGGTCATCCCGCACATCACCAACGAGATCAAGGAGCGCATCCTCGCCATGGGCGGGCACGCGCCCGACGGTCCGCCGGCCGATCCCGTCGACGTGGTGATCACCGAGATCGGCGGCACGGTCGGCGACATCGAGTCGCTGCCGTTCCTCGAGGCGGCTCGTCAGGTCCGCCACGACATCGGTCGGGCCAACTGCTTCTTCCTCCACGTCTCGCTCGTGCCGTTCATCGGACCGTCGGGGGAGCTGAAGACCAAGCCGACCCAGCACTCCGTGGCCGCGCTGCGCCAGGTCGGCATCCAGCCCGACGCCGTCGTCTGCCGGGCCGACCGCGAGATCCCCGAGTCGATCAAGAACAAGATCTCGCTGATGTGCGACGTCGACCAGGACGCGGTGGTGTGCGCAGCCGACGCGCCGTCGATCTACGACATCCCCAAGGTCCTGCACCGCGAAGGTCTCGACGCCTACCTCGTGCGCCGTCTCGACCTGCCCTTCCGCGACGTCGACTGGACGCTGTGGGACGACCTGCTGCGCCGGGTGCACCACCCCAGCGAGGAGGTCACGGTCGCGCTCGTCGGCAAGTACGTCGACCTGCCGGACGCCTACCTCTCGGTCGCCGAGGCGCTGCGGGCGGGCGGGTTCGCCCACGAGGCGAAGGTCAACCTGCGCTGGGTCGCCTCCGACACCTGCGACACGCCGGCAGGGGCCGCCAAGCAGCTCCAGGACGTCGACGCGGTCTGCGTGCCGGGCGGGTTCGGCGTGCGCGGCATCGAGGGCAAGGTCGGTGCGCTGGGCTACGCGCGCACGCACGGCATCCCGACGCTCGGCCTGTGCCTGGGCCTGCAGTGCCTGGTCATCGAGTACGCCCGCTCCGTGGCCGGCCTGGCGAAGGCGGCCTCGACCGAGTTCGACCCGGACTGCCCCGAACCGGTCATCGCGACGATGGAGGAGCAGAAGAGCGTCGTCGAGGGCGAGGGCGACCTCGGCGGCACGATGCGCCTCGGGCTCTATCCCGCGGAGCTGCGAGCGGGCAGCGTGGTCCGCGCGGCGTACGGCCAGAGCCGGGTCGAGGAGCGTCACCGTCACCGTTACGAGGTCAACAACGCCTACCGCGAGCAGCTCGAGGAGGCGGGACTGGTCTTCTCCGGGCTCAACCCGGACCTCGACCTCGTCGAGTTCGTCGAGCTGCCGCGCTCGGTGCACCCCTACTACGTCGCGACCCAGGCCCACCCCGAGCTGCGCTCGCGTCCGACGCGACCGCACCCGCTGTTCGCCGGGCTCGTCGGGGCGGCCATCGCCAGGCAGCGTGAGCTGCGCTTCCCGCTCGACGAGTCCGGGCTGCGCCGCGAGCCCGCCCTCGACGCGGACTGAGGCTGCCCGGGTCGCTAGCGTGACGGGCATGGCGACGACCCCCTCCGACCAGCCCGGCGGCCCGCTCGAGGACGTCGCCGAGACCTGGCCGGTCACCGCGACCCGCGACCTGCACCGCGACGGCTGGGTCGTGGCCCTGCGTGAGGACCGGATCACCCGTCCGGAGCACCCGGAGGAGGAGCCCTTCCGACGCCTGGTGCTGGAGCACCCCGGAGCGGTCATCGTGCTCGCCGTCGACGACGACGAGCGGGTGCTGTGCCTGTGGCAGTACCGCCACGCTGCGCGCCGTGTCTTCCTCGAGCTCCCCGCCGGGCTGATGGACGGGGACGCGGGGGAGTCGCCCGAGGACGTCGCGCGCCGCGAGCTGCGCGAGGAGGCCGGGCTCGAGGCTGCGACCTGGACGCACCTGACCACGACGTGGTCCTCGCCCGGCATCTCCGAGGAGGTGATGCACCACTTCGTGGCGCGAGGGCTGCACGACGTCGGGCGCGGCGACTTCGAGCCCGAGCACGAGGAGGCGGAGATGCGCACCGGGTGGGTGCCGTTCACCGACCTGGTCGACGCGGTGCTCGACTCCCGGGTCGGCGACGGCCCGCTGGTGGTGGCGGTGCTGGCCGCCCAGGCGCGCGGGCTCGTCGGCGCCGAGCGGTAGGGTCCGAGCGGTCACAGCAGCAGGCACGAGCACAGGAGGCAGACCATGAAGATCGGCGTCCCCACCGAGGTCAAGAACCACGAGTACCGCGTAGCCATCACGCCGATCGGCGTGCACGAGCTCGTCACCCACGGCCACGAGGTCCTCGTCCAGTCCGGCGCGGGCACCGGCTCCTCGATCACCGACGAGGAGTACGCCGACCAGGGTGCGCGCATCGTCGACGACGCCGACGAGGTGTGGGGCGAGGCCGAGACCGTGCTCAAGGTCAAGGAGCCGGTCGCCGAGGAGTACCACCGGCTGCGCGAGGGCCAGACCCTCTTCACCTACCTCCACCTCGCCGCCGACCAGGCGCTGAGCGAGGAGCTGGTCGCGCGCCGGGTCACCGCGATCGCCTACGAGACCGTCCAGCTGCCCTCCGGCTCGCTGCCGCTGCTCTACCCGATGTCGGAGGTCGCCGGCTGCCTGGCGCCCCAGGTCGGCGCCCAGTCCCTGCTCAAGGCCCAGGGCGGGCGCGGCGTGCTGATGGGGGGTGTCGGCGGCGTGGCCAACGCCAAGGTCGTCGTCATCGGCGCCGGGGTCGCGGGCCAGAACGCCGCCAACATCGCTCTCGGCATGGGCGCCGACGTCACGTTGCTCGACACCGACCTCGACAAGCTGCGCATGTCGTTCTGGCGCTACGGCAACCGCGTGCACGGCCTGGCCTCCTCGACGCTGACCATCGCCCAGCAGGTCCGCGAGGCCGACATGGTCATCGGAGCGGTCCTCATCCCCGGCGCCAAGGCACCCAAGCTCGTCACCAACGAGCTGGTCTCCCAGATGAAGCCCGGCTCGGTGCTCGTCGACATCGCCGTCGACCAGGGCGGCTGCTTCGAGGACACCCACGCGACCACCCACGCCGACCCGACGTACCTCGTGCACGACTCGGTCTTCTACTGCGTGGCCAACATGCCCGGCGCGGTCCCGCGGACCTCCACCTTCGCCCTGACCAACGCCACGCTGCCCTACGTCGTGGCCCTCGCCCAGCGCGGCTGGCGCGAGGCGCTGCGCGCCGACGCCAGCCTGGCCCTCGGGCTCAACGCGCACGCGGGGTCGCTGACCAACGCGCCCGTCGCCGAGGCCACCGGGCTCGCCGTGGTGGGCGTGGACGAGGCCCTTGCCTGAGCGAGCCGGCACGGACCTGGGTCGATCGGTCCGCACCTACCTCGACCACCTCACGGTCGAGAAGGGTCTGGCCGTCAACACGCTGAGCTCCTACCGCCGTGACCTGCGCCGCTACCTCTCCTACCTCGACCAGGTCGGGATCGTCGGGCTCGACGAGGTCGCGGAGCAGACGGTGAGCGAGTTCCTGGCCCGCCTGCGCGAGGGAGACACCGACCACCCGCCCCTGGGTGCGTCCTCGGCGGCACGCACGGTCGTCGCGGTGCGCGGCTTCCACCGTTTCGCGCTGGCCGACGGGCTCAGCGCGACGGACCCGGCGCACGGCGTACGCCCGCCGGCGCCGGCCAAGCGGCTCCCGAAGGCCCTGCCCCTGGGCGACGTCGAGGCCATCCTCGAGGCGGCCGGGTCGCCCGGCACCCCGCTGGCGCTGCGCGACCGCTCCCTGCTCGAGGTGCTCTACGGCACGGGCTCGCGGATCTCGGAGGCGGTCGGCCTCGACGTCGACGACGTGGCCGAGGTCGTCGACGCCGAGCCCGGCGAGGGCGCCCTGCTGCTGCGCGGCAAGGGTGGCAAGGAGCGGCTGGTCCCGGTCGGGTCCTACGCGCGCGACGCGCTGCGTGACTACCTCACCCGGTCCCGTCCGGTGCTGGTCGGTGAGGGACGCGGCACCCCCGCGCTGTTCCTCAACGCGCGTGGGGGCCGGCTCTCGCGGCAGTCGGCCTGGGCGGTGCTGGTCAAGGCGGCCGAGCGGGCCGGGGTGGAGCGCGACGTCTCGCCCCACACGCTGCGACACTCCTTCGCCACCCACCTGCTCGACGGAGGCGCCGACGTCCGGGTCGTCCAGGAGCTGCTGGGGCATGCCTCGGTGACGACGACGCAGGTCTACACCCTGGTCACGGTCGACAACCTGCGTGAGGTCTTCGCGACCGCGCACCCGCGGGCGCGTTGATGAGCCACGCCGGAGCGGCCAGCGACCCCGACCGGGTCTTCGCCGAGGTCGTCGACTGGGCGGCCGGGCGGGGGCTCGAGCTCTACCCGCACCAGGAGGAGGCGCTCATCGAGCTGCTCTCGGGCAGCAACGTCGTCCTGGCCACCCCGACCGGGTCCGGCAAGTCCCTCGTGGCCGTCGGTGCCCTCATGGGAGCGGTCGCCGAGGGCAGGGTCGGCTTCTACACCGCGCCGATCAAGGCCCTGGTCAGCGAGAAGTTCTTCGAGCTGTGCGCCATCTTCGGCGCCGACGACGTCGGGCTGCTGACCGGCGACGCGGCGGTCAACACCGACGCCCCGATCATCTGCTGCACCGCGGAGGTGCTGGCCAACATCGCCCTGCGTGAGGGGGCGGAGGCCGACGTCGGTCTCATCGTGATGGACGAGTTCCACTACTACGCCGAGCCCGACCGCGGCTGGGCCTGGCAGGTGCCGCTGCTCGAGCTGCCCGCGGCGCAGGTGCTGCTGATGTCGGCGACGCTCGGTGACACGACGTACCTCGCCGCCGACCTCGAGCGGCGCAGCGGTCGGCCGACCGCGGTCGTCGCCGACGCCGAGCGTCCGGTGCCGCTGGCCTTCCACTGGGCGCTCACGCCCCTGGCCGAGACCCTCGAGGAGCTCGTCTCCACCCATCAGTCGCCGGTCTACGTCGTGCACTTCACCCAGGCCGCGGCCGTCGAGCAGGCGACCTCGCTGCTCACCGTCCCCTGGCTCAAGCCGACCTCCGAGGCGGCCAAGGCGCTCGCCGAGACGAGGGCGGAGCGGCTGGCCGACTTCCGCTTCGGCGCGGGCTTCGGCAAGAACCTCTCCAAGCTGCTGCGCCGCGGGGTCGGCGTGCACCACGCGGGGATGCTGCCGCGCTACCGGCGCCTGGTCGAGCAGCTCGCCCAGGCCGGGCTGCTGCACGTCATCTGCGGCACCGACACCCTCGGTGTCGGGATCAACGTGCCCATCCGCACGGTGCTGTTCACCGCCCTGGCCAAGTACGACGGTCGCCGCTCGCGCACCTTGCGCACGCGCGAGTTCCTCCAGATCGCCGGTCGGGCCGGTCGGGCCGGCTTCGACACCGCGGGCACGGTCGTCGTCCAGGCTCCCGAGCACATCATCGACAACGAGAAGGCCAAGGCGAAGGCGGCCGCCAAGAACGCCGCCATGAGCGAGGAGAAGCAGGCCAAGCGCAAGAGCAAGGCCCAGCTCAAGAAGCCGCCCGAGGGCACCGTGGTGTGGACCGAGCAGACCTTCGACAAGCTCGTCGCCGGGGTTCCCGAGACGCTGGTCTCGCGGATGAAGGTCGACAACGCGATGCTGATCAACGTCGTCGCGCGCGAGGAGGACGCCTTCCCCGTGCTGCGACGCCTGCTCACCGACAACCACGAGGACCGCCGCAGCCAGCTGAGGCTCGCCCGCCGTGCGTTGCAGCTGGCCCACAGCCTCGTCGAGACCGAGGTGCTGACCCGCCTCGACGAGCCCGACGAGCACGGCCGGCGCTACGTGCTGACCGTGGACCTCCCGCGGGACTTCGCACTGAACCAGCCCCTCTCACACTTCGCGCTCGAGGCCTTCGAGGTGCTGGACCCCGAGTCGGAGACCTACAGCCTCGACCTGCTCTCGGTGGTCGAGGCCGTGCTGGAGAAGCCGCGACAGATCCTCTTCGCCCAGCAGCACCAGGCCCGCGGCGAGGCGGTCGCGGAGATGAAGGCCGACGGCCTGGAGTACGACGAGCGGATGGCGCTGCTCGACCAGGTCACCTGGCCCCGCCCGCTCGCCGAGCTGCTCGAGGCGACGTACGAGGTCTACCGCGGCGTGCACCCCTGGCTGCCGGAGGAGGCGCTCGAGCCTGCCTCGATCGTGCGCGAGATGTTCGAGCAGGGGATGGGCTTCACCGACTTCGTCGGGCGCTACAACCTTGCCCGGGGAGAGGGACTGGTGCTGCGCTACCTCACCGACGCCTACCGCTTCCTGCGCCAGACGCTGCCCGACGCGCACCGCACGCCCGAGCTCGAGGACCTCGAGCAGTGGCTCGGCGAGACGGTGCGCCAGACCGACTCCTCGCTGCTCGACGAGTGGGAGGCGATGAGCGACCCCGACGCCGTCGCGCGGACCGTCACCGACGGCACCGCCGTCCGCCCGCCGCGCCCGCTGTCGGCCCAGGGGCGCGCCTTCGAGGTGATGGTGCGCAACGCGATGTGGCGACGCGTCGAGCTGGTCGCGCGGGACGACCTCGACGCGCTGATGGCGATGGAGCGCACCGCGGCCGATCGGTTCGACCCGCCGCGCGAGGTGGTGACGACGCGGAGGAGGTGGGACGAGGGCATCGAGGCCTACTTCGCCGAGCACGACCGGGTCCTGCTCGACGCCGACGCCCGTGGGCCGGACCTGCTCCGGGTCGAGCGTGGGACGGGCGAGCCGGCCGGGGCTCCCGAGGGTGTCACCGCTCGGCTGCTGCGGGTCACCCAGACCCTGCACGACCCCGAGGGCCACCACGACTGGGTCGTCGAGGCCACCGCCGACCTCGACGCCACCGACGAGCAGGGTGAGCTCGTCCTCACCACCACCGGCTTCCGCCGGCTCTGACGCGGATCGACCGCCTCCACCGACGCGTATCCGTGTGGATACGCCTAGCGCTCGAACACATGTTCTAGTATGATCGATCTATGTCCGCTGCCGCCGCCACCGACGAGACCCGCCAGGGTCTGCTCGACACGCTGCGCTCCGACGAGGCCTGGGTCCGGGCCGCGGAGGTCCGCAAGATCCGCACCGCGCTGGAGTGGGCGATCGCTCACGAGGTCATGAGCCTGGATGAGGCGTCGTTCCATGCCGGGTTCGGTGAGCACGGGCTGACGTTGGCGGGTCCGGGGGCGCCGCTGATCGGGGAGGCCGCGGTCACCGAGCTGGCGGTCGCCCTGGGGTTGTCGACCGACGGTGGCAGGCGGTTCCTCGGGGTGATCCTGGAGGTCCGCTACCGCCTCCCGAGGTTGTGGGAGGCGGTGTTGTCGGGGCGGTGTGCGTGGTGGCGGGCGAAGATCGTCGCCGAGGCCACGATGATCTTGTGTGAGGAGGGTGCCGAGCACGTCGACCGCCACGTCAACGGGTTCACCCACGCCGTGTCCAACGCCCAGCTCGACCGGGTCGTGCAGGCCGCCCTGGCGCGGTGGCAGCCCGAGGACGCCGAGGCCCGACCGCACGGCGGCTGCGGAGAAGCGGGGGGTGCACATCCACCTGCGCGAGCAGGGCGGCGACCTGTCCGGCACCGTCGACATCAACGGGTGCCTGGACGCCGCGGACGCGTTGGACCTCGAGACCGCGCTGTCCGACCGGGCCCACGAGCTGAAGCTCCTCGGCTCGACCGACACCATGACCGTGCGCCGGGCCGCGGCCCTGGGTGACCTCGCCCGGCTCCAGTCGACGCTGACGTTGAGCGACGCTGAGCGTGTCGACGCCGACGGCCAGCACCGTCAACCTGCCCGCGAGGCGTGCGGTGATCGTGCACGCCCACGTCGCCGTCGCGGCGATCACCGGGTACGGCTACGACGTCGCCCAGCACGGGGTCGCCACGTGGTCGAACACCCACCGGCCGGTGCTCGCCGAGCAGGTCCGCGACTGGTGCCGCACCGCCGGCACCGTGACCGTCCGACCGGTGATCGACCTGAACGACCACCTGCACGTCGACTCCTACGAGTCGACCGGTGACCTGCGCGAGCAGACGGCCCTGCGGGACCAGACCTGTGTCTTCCCCCGGTGCACCCGCCCAGCAAGGGGCTGCGACCACGAGCACTGCGTGCCCTGGCCCCAGGGCCAGACCTGCTCGGCCAACCAGGCGCCGATGTGTCGGGGTCACCACCGGCACAAGACCCACCTCGGCTGGTCCTACGAGACCCTCACCCCCGGGGTGTACCTGTGGACCAGCCCCCACGGGCTGAAGACGCTGCGGATGCCCGAAGGGACCTTCGACGTCACCCAGGCACCACCGGTGGCACCGGAGCCGCCGCCGTTGGAGTACTCCATCGCCCCCCACCCCCACGCCCACCCCGACGCAGAGCCACGTCGACGAAGGTCGGACCACCCGGCCCACCCGACGCCGAAGCACCTCCGCCCGTACCAACGGTCGACGACCCGCCACCGTTCTGACCCTTTGAGCCGCAGCAGCCGCAGCCCCGCCACATCACCGTGACGGGGCTACCGGCACGGGCAAGCGTCCGGGACCCTGTCGGAGGGCTCCCATGACGCTCATCGCGTGTGAGGTGTCTCAGGCGTTCTCGAGGAACGGGTAGTCGGTGTAACCCTCGGCCCCGCCGCCGTAGAACGTGTCGGAGTTCGGCTCGTTCAGCTCCGCACCGGTGCGCCAACGCTCAGCGAGGTCCGGGTTCGCGATGTACTCGCGGCCCACGGCGACGAGGTCGCCCTGGTCCTCGGTGATGATCCGCTCGACGTCCTCGAGCTGGGTGACGTCGGCGAAGCCGGAGTTGACGATCGTCGGGCCGGAGAAGGTCTTGCGCAGGTCGTGGGTCAGGTCGGCGGTCGGGTCGGCCAGGATGCTCAGGTAGGCCAGCCCGAGGTCGGCGATGCCGCCGACGAGGGCCTCGTAGGCCTCGCGGGTCTCGTGCTCGTCCTCCTCCAGGCAGCCCTGGATGTTGTGCGAGGGCGAGATCCGGATGCCGACCTTGTCGGCGCCGATCGCCGCGGCGACGGCGCGGGTGACCTCGACGACGAGGCGCGCACGGTTGGCCGGGGAGCCGCCGTACTGGTCGGTGCGCTGGTTCGACGACGGCGCGAGGAACTGGTGGAGGACGTAGCCGTTCGCGGCGTGCACCTCGACGCCGTCGAGGCCGGCCTCGACCGCGTTGCGGGCGGCGGAGACGAACTCCTCGACCAGGCCGGGGATCTCGTCGGTCTCGAGCGCACGGGGCACGACGTGATCGAAGCTGCCCTCGGCGGTGATCATCTGCCCCGGCGCCGCGATGGCGCTGGGGGCGACGCTCTCGAGACCGGCCTTGTTGTCGGGGTGCGCGATGCGTCCGACGTGCATCAGCTGCACGACGATCCGCCCGCCTCCGGCGTGCACGGACTCGCCGACCCTGCGCCAGCCCTCGACCTGCTCGGGGCTGTGGATGCCGGGGGTGTTCAGGTAGCCCTGGCCGACCGCACTGGGCTGGGTGCCCTCGCTGATGATCAGCCCCGCGCCGGCCCGCTGACCGTAGTAGGTGGCGGCGAGGTCGGAGGGGACCATGCCCTCGCCCGCGCGGTTACGGGTCAGGGGCGCCATCACGAAGCGCTGGGGGAGGGTCCAGGACCCGACGTTCACGGACTCGAAGGCTCGGGACACGAGCACGACCTCTCGATCTGGGGGGCACCGCCGGCAGGTGCCGTCGATGATGTTTCAACTACTCCTCAACCCTCACCCGCGCGCGTGCATTCCTGCTGCCTAGGCTGGTGGTCATGACAGAGCCCACACCGTCGGGACCCGGTCGCGACGCGATCGAGGTCCGACACGTCCCCGAGGACAAGCGCTACGAGGTCTGGGCTGCGGGGGAGCGGGCCGGCTTCGCGGCGTACGCCCTCGCCGACGACGGGGGCGTCGAGGTGATCGTCTTCACCCACACCGAGATCGGCGACCGGTTCGAGGGCCAGGGTCTCGGCTCCGAGCTCGCCCGGGGCGCGCTGGACGACGTCCGGACCGCAGGCCGACACCGCGTCGTCGCCCAGTGTCCGTTCGTCGCCGAGTGGATCGAGCGCCACGAGGAGTACGCCGACCTGCTCGCCGTCTGAGTCGGTCCGGCGCGCCTGCGCAATGTCGTCGTGTCGACAATCCATGCTGGTCCCGTCAGGCCCTCCGGGGCGGCGCGGGAGACAGGGGCAGGCCGATGGACGACGCACGACTCTCAGGTTCGCGATGGGCCGGTGGCGCGACCGCCGCCTCGATGCCGCCGCTGGTGCGCACCCCGGTGCCGACCGCGCGCGGCCAGCACGAGAGCGCGCAGGACCAGGCCGCGCGGGAGACCGCGGAGCCGCTGCCCTTCGAGCGCCCTGCGTCGGCCCCGAAGCCGGCCGCCGACGTCGAGCTCGGCCCCACCGGCCGCCCGTTGCCGCACCTGCCCGAGCCCCCGCCCGTCGACCACGCTGCTCCGGCGCGCGTCGTGTCGATGTGCAACCAGAAGGGCGGGGTGGGCAAGACCACGACCACGATCAACCTGGGCGCCTCGCTGGCCGAGTACGGCCGCCGGGTCCTGCTCGTCGACTTCGACCCCCAGGGCTCGCTCTCGGTCGGGCTCGGCCTGAACCCCCACGAGATGGACCTGACGGTCTACAACCTGCTGATGCAGTCCGACGTCACCCTCGAGGAGGTCGTCGTCCCGTCCGGCGTGCCCGGCATGGACCTGCTGCCCTCCAACATCGACCTCGCCGCCGCCGAGGTCCAGCTCGTCCACGAGGTCGGGCGCGAGCAGACCCTGCAGCGCGTGCTCGCCCCCGCCCTGGCTCACTACGACGTCGTCCTCATCGACTGCCAGCCCTCGCTCGGGCTGCTCACCGTCAACGCCCTGACCGCCTCCGACGGTGTCATCGTGCCCCTGGAGTGCGAGTACTTCGCGCTGCGCGGCGTCGCGCTGCTCAAGACCACCATCGACAAGGTCAAGGAGCGACTCAACCCGCGCCTGCAGATCGACGGCGTGCTCGGCACCATGTTCGACGGTCGCACCCTGCACGGTCGCGAGGTCATGGAGCGACTGGTGCAGGCCTGGGGCGACACGGTCTTCCACACCGTCATCCGCCGCACCGTGAAGTTCTCCGACTCCACCGTGGCCGGCGAGCCGATCACCTCCTACGCCAGCTCCTCGGGTGGCGCGGCGGCCTACCGCCAGCTGGCCAAGGAGGTGCTCGCCCGATGCCACGGCGCGTGAGCCTGCCCTCGGCCGAGGACCTGTTCCGTCCGACCGAGGACGACGAGGCCGGCACCACGGCCGGCAGGACCCGCACCGTGCACGCGGTCCCCGACCCCGCCGAGACCGCCACCCAGCGGCGCCCGAGCGGTCGGGTCCGCCACGACGAGAAGATGACCGTCTACGTCACCGCCGAGGAGCTCGTCGGCATCGAGACGACCCGACTGAGCCTGCGCGCGGGTCACGGTCTGGCCGTGGACCGTGGTCGGCTGGTGCGTGAGGCGCTCGCCCTGGTCCTCGAGGAGTACGACGAGAACGGCGCCGAGAGCGCGCTCGTCCGCCGTCTCGGGCGGGGATGACCGATCAGGACGGCACCGCGAGCGGACCGGGCTCGCCGCCGGCGCCGGCCTTCGCCGTACGGCTGGAGAACTTCGAGGGTCCTTTCGACCTCCTGCTGAGCCTGATCTCCAAGCACAAGCTCGACATCACCGAGATCTCGCTCTCGCGGGTCACCGACGAGTTCATCGCCCACGTCAAGGCCGGCGGGCCGGTCTGGGACCTGGAGCAGACGACGTCGTTCCTGCTGGTGGCCTCGACGCTGCTCGACCTGAAGGCGGCGCGGCTGCTCCCTCAGGGCGACGTCGAGGACGAGGAGGACCTCGCCCTGCTCGAGGCGCGAGACCTGCTCTTCGCGCGGCTGCTGCAGTACAAGGCGTTCAAGCAGGTCGCCGGCTTCCTCGAGGCCCGCCTGGCCGTCGAGGCCCGGCGCCACCCGCGCTCGGTCGGCCTCGAGGACCGGTTCGCGACGCTCCTGCCCGAGGTCCTCATCGGGATCGGGCTCGAGCAGCTCGCCGCCCTGGCCGCCCGGGCGCTGGCGCCCAGGCCGGTCGTCGAGCTGTCGCTGGCCCACATCCACACCAGCACGGTGAGCGTGCGGGAGCAGGCCACGCTGGTCCTCGACCGGGTGCGCCGTGCCGGGACCACGACCTTCCGTGCGCTGTGCGGCGACTCCCCGGACACCCTGACGACCGTCGCTCGCTTCCTCTCGCTGCTGGAGCTGTTCCGGGAGGGGGCGCTGGCCTTCGAGCAGGCCACCGCGCTGGGCGAGCTCGGTGTGCGCTGGGTCGGTGGCGAGGCCGACGACCTCGAGGCCCTCGAGGGCGCGTTGCGGGGCATCGACGAGTTCGAGGGCGCTCCCCCCGAGCCGGGCCAGGAGCCCACCCCGACACCGGGACCGACGACGGGGGAGGATGCACCCGATGACTGAGCAGACCGAGCCCGCCCTCGACGTAGCGGTGGCGGCGCTGGCCCCGAGCCTGGAGGCGCTGCTGATGGTCGCCGACCAGCCCCTGCCGGAGCCGGTGCTGGCGGCCGCGGTCGGCTACCCCCCGGGCCAGGTGGCCGACGCGCTCGTCGCGCTCGCCCACGACTACGACGTGTCGGGGCGCGGTTTCGAGCTGCGCAACGTCGCCGGGGGCTGGCGCTACTACACCCGCGAGGCCTACGCGCCCGTCGTGGAGTCGTTCGTGCTCGAGGGCCAGCAGGCCCGCCTGACCCAGGCCGCGCTCGAGACGCTCGCCGTCGTGGCCTACAAGCAGCCGATCTCGCGGGCCCGGGTCTCGGCGGTCCGGGGCGTCAACGTCGACGGTGTGATGCGCACCCTGCTCAACCGCGGGCTCGTCGCGGAGTCCGGCGCGGACGCCGAGACCGGAGCCGCGCTGTTCGCCACCACGGCGTACTTCCTGGAGCGGATCGGGGTCACCTCCGTCGAGGACCTGCCGGAGCTGGCGCCCTACCTGCCCGACGTGGACGACCTCACCGACGACCTCAGCGACCTGATGAGCTCGCCCCGTCCCGAGCCCACGACCGAGGAGCCTCCCGTGACCGAGCAGACGTCCGTGACCGAGGAGACGTCCGTGACCGAGGAGACGTCGTGACCGAGGCGGACGAGGACGGGCTGGTCCGGTTGCACAAGCTGCTCGCGCAGTCGGGGATCGCCTCGCGGCGCAAGTGCGAGGAGCTGATGCTGGGCGGCGAGGTGGTCGTCGACGGCGAGGTCGTCACGCGCCTGGGCACCAAGGTCGACCCGACGACCGCCGTCATCCGGGTCTCGGGCAAGCGACTGCCACCGATCTCACCGCACGTCTACCTGGTGCTCAACAAGCCGACGGGCGTGGTCTCGACGATGTCGGACCCCCAGGGCCGGCGCACGATCTCCGACCTCGTGGCCGACCGGCCCGAGCGGCTCTTCCACGTCGGACGCCTCGACACCGACACCTCCGGCCTGCTGATCCTCACCAACGACGGCGACTTCGCCCAGCGGCTCGCGCACCCCTCCTACGAGGTCGACAAGACCTACGTGGCCGAGGTCGAGGGCGAGGTCCACCGCCGCACGATGCTCGGTCTGCTCGACGGCGTCGAGCTCGACGACGGTCCGGTGACGGTCAGCGCGGCCCGGGTCCTCGGCGGCGACCCGCGCAAGGACGCGCAGGGAAAGTCGATCGTCGAGCTGACGATCCACGAGGGCCGCAACCGGATCGTGCGGCGGCTGCTGGCCCACGTCGGCCACCCCGTGCGCCGCTTGACCCGCACCGTGGTCGGCCCGGTCAGCCTGGGCGCGATGCCGGCCGGTGCGATCCGGGACCTGACCCTCGACGAGCTCGGCGCCCTGCTGGACCGCACCGAGCTGTGAGTCGGTCTGTGATCCGGTCTGTGATCCGGCGTGGGTCTCAGCGGACCGTGTAGCGCAGCAGCACCGCACCGGTGGGAAAGCGACGCTCCGCGCCCAGACGGAGGTCGACCCGGGTCCCGAGCGGCAGCACGGGCTTGCCGCCCCCGACGCTGACCGGGTGCACCACCAGGCTGACCTGGCCGACCAGTCCGGCAGCCAGCGCCTGGCCGGCGAGGTCGGCGCCCCCGATGGTGGCCGGCCCCGCCGCCGTGACCTGCTCGACCAGGTCCGCGGTGAGGTCGCCGACCAGGCGGGTGCGTGGCCGGTCGATCTCACCGAGGGTCCTGGAGACCACCACCTTGTCGGCGCCCTGCCAGATCTGCGCGAACTCGGCGATCACCGGTGAGGCCAGGGCGTCCTCGGGCGGCTCGTGCCACCACGACATCGTCTCGTGCATGCGACGGCCGTAGACGTGGGTGGGCACGTCGCGCACGAGGTCGTTGAACGCGGCGTGCACCTCGTCGTCGGGCACGCTGAAGTCGAACGACCCGGTGCTGTCCTCGACGTAGCCGTCGAGCGAGCAGCTCGAGATGTAGTGGAGTCGGTCCATGGGGGTGACGACCGGCTGGGCCGCCCGGACTCATCGCGACCTACGATCCTGCGATGAGCGGGGGGCCGATGAATGACGGGCCGGTGGACGACGACCGGTGGCTGGTCGTCGACGGGCGCCGCTGGCGTCGGGAGGACCCCGGCCTGCCCGAGGACGTCGCCACCCGGCTTCGCTCGCACCTGGGTCGTGGCCGCAGCGGGGTGGGCGCGGCGAAGAGGCGAGGCGACGACGACGCGGTCGCCGCGGCGCGGCAGAGGGTCGGCCTGGCCAAGCACGGCCTCGGCGAGCGGGGCACGCCGTGGTGGGAGCAGGACGACGACGAGCGTCGCGAGCGCTGGGAGTCGGCCCTGCGCGACCTCGACGCCCTCGACGGTCCCGTTGAGGAGCACTAGCGTCGCACCACGACGGTCGCGGACGACGTACCGGGCCCGGCGCAGCGGTCCTGGGCCAGCGCGTCCGGGCTGCACGACGGCCCGGCCCGGATCCACCACGACGGGCAGCAACGGGGCGCCCAGCTCTCGCTGACGCCCCGCGGCGCGCGAGCTCTGCTGGGCGTGCCTGCAGCCGCGCTGCGCGGCCGCCTCCTCGACCTCGGGCAGGTCGCGCGGGTCCGGCACGAGACCTCGCCGACGCTGCGGGCCCCGGTCGCCCGGGCGCTCGAGCTGCTGCACCGCGGCCGGGCGGTGGCCGACGTCGCCCGTGACGTCGGATACAGCCGGCGTCGTCTCGCGACCCTGGTGCAGGCCGAGATCGGGGTCGCACCCAAGACCTGGGCCCGGCTGGCCCGTCTCGAGCGCGGCCACGACGCCGCCGCCGACCAGGGGCAGGATGGGCGCCATGACTGATGCGAGCACCGTGGCGACCTGGCCGGCCCTGAGCTTCACCGACGCGCGGGTGATGCTGACCTGGCTGGGAGCGATCGGCTTCACCGAGCACGCCGCCTACTACGACCAGACCGACCCGACGGTGCTGAACCACGCCGAGCTGCTGTGGCCGCACGGAGGCGGCCTGATGGCCGGCTCGCTGCGGCCCGACGGCGCGGTGCGCAACGTCGGCGGCTCAGCGGTCTACCTGGTCTGTCCCGACCCCGACGACGTGCACGCCCGGGCCCTGGCCGCGGGGGCCACCGAGCTGCGGGCGCCGCGCGACGAGGACTACGGCGGGCGCGGGAGCAGCGTCGCCGACCCCGAGGGCAACCACTGGTCCTTCGGCACCTACCAGCCGGCCTGAGGTCGCCGCGCCGCTGCCCGTCCCCGGCTCGCTAGCCTGTCCCGCGGCAGGTGACGGACAGGCGAGCTGGGGAGCGACACGGTGGCGGTCAGGGCGGTACGAGGGGCGACGCAGCTCGACGCGGACGACCGCGACCACATGCTCGAGCGCGTGGCGGAGATGGTCCTCGACGTCATGGGCTCGAACGGCCTGGTCGTCGACGACTTCATCTCGGTGATCTTCACCGCGACCTCGGACCTGGTCAGCGAGTTCCCGGCGTACGCCGCCCGCCGCCTCGGGTTCGGCGACGTGCCGCTGCTGTGCGCCCGCGAGCTGGAGATCGAGCGCTCGATGCCGCGGGTGGTGCGGATGATGGCCCATGTCGAGACCGAGCTGCCGCGCGCCGACCTGACCCACGTCTACCTCCACGGCGCTGCGGCGCTGCGCAGCGACCTCACCCGGGTGCGCTCGGTCCCCGATGAGTGAGGTGCCTCCAGCCGCGGTGAGGGGGCCCGTCGAGGTCGTCGGGACCGGTCTCCTCGGCACCTCGCTCGGCCTCGCCTGCCGCCGTGCCGGCCTCGAGGTGCTGCTGCGCGACGTCTCGGACGACCACCTGCGCACGGCCTCCGGCCTCGGCGCCGGGCGGGCGGTGACGGCGCACGACGTCGCGGCCCTGGTCGTCGTCGCCGTGCCGCCCGACCACCTCGCCACCGAGATCGGGCGCGCGCTGGACCGCGTCGCGGGCGCACCGGGGGGCGGCACGGCCGTCGTCACCGACGTCGGCAGCATCAAGTCCGGCCCGCTCTCCGAGGTCGCCGACCACCCCGGCGCGAGCCGCTACGTCGGCAGCCACCCGATGGCGGGCAGCGAGCGGTCGGGACCGCTGGCCGCGACGGCCGGTCTCTTCGACGGCCGGCCGTGGGCGGTCACCCCCCACACGGGCTCCGCGGCCGACGCCGTCGAGGCGGTCGAGGCGCTGGCGCTGCTGTGCGGGGCGGTCCCGGTGCGGCTCTCGCCGGCCGAGCACGACCGGGCGGTGGCCCGCACCTCGCACGTGCCGCACCTCCTGTCGTCCCTGGTCGCCGCCCGCCTCGCCGGCGCCCCGGCGGACCACCTCGCGCTGTCCGGTCAGGGTGTGCGCGACGTCACCCGTGTCGCGGCCGGTGACCCCGTCCTCTACGGCCAGATCGTCTCCGCCAACGCCGAGGCCGTGCTGGGCCTGCTCGCGGAGGTGCGCGCCGACCTCGACGAGGTCATCGGTGCGGTCTCCGGCGCCGACCGCCCCGGTCTCGAGGCCCTCCTGGCCCGCGGGGTCGACGGCACCCGGGCCATCCCCGGCAAGCACGGGGGCCCGGCCCGGCCGACGCGCACCGTCTTCGTCTCGGTGCCCGACCACCCCGGCGAGCTGGCCCGGCTCTTCGCGGACGCCGGTCGCAGCGAGGTCAACATCGAGGACGTGCGCATCGACCACGACCCCGGCCGACCCGTCGGTCTGGTCGAGCTGCTGGTCGAGGAGTCGCGGGCCGAGCACCTGCTGGTGTCCTTGGAGTCGAGAGGATGGGCTACGCACCGGTAGGCTCGCTCGCCGTGACCGCCAGCCCCCCGCCCGCCCCCGCGACGACCGACGCCGCCACGACGTACGCCGTCGTGGTCGCGGTCGACGGCACGAGCGGCTCGGGCAAGTCGAGCACGTCGAGGCTCGTCGCGAGCCGGCTGGGTGCGCGCTACCTCGACACCGGAGCACAGTTCCGGGCGATCGCCTGGTGGATGCTGCGCGAGGGTGTCGACGTCGCCGACGGCGAGGCCGTCGCGCGGCGCAGCGAGGAGCCGGGGCTGGTCTCGGGCACCGATCCGGCCGGTCCCACGATCGTCGTCGACGGCCACGACGTCGCGCGGGCGGTCCGCCTCGCCGACGTGACCGCCGCAGTCTCCCCGGTCAGCACCGTGCCCGCCGTGCGGGCGCGCCTGCTGCTCGAGCAGCGCCGCATCATCGAGGACGCCCTCGGTGAGGGTCGCAGCATCGTGGTCGAGGGCCGCGACATCGGCTCGGTCGTGTGGCCCGACGCCGCGCTCAAGGTCTTCCTCACCGCCGACCCCGCCGCCCGCGCCGCCCGTCGTGCGGCCGAGGAGGGCGGCTCGGACGCCGGTGGCGTCGAGGCCTCCCTGCGTGAGCGCGACCGGATCGACTCCGGACGCACCACGGCACCGCTGGTGCGCGCCGACGGCGCGGTCGAGGTCGACACCACGACGTACACCCTCGACGAGGTCGTCGACCTCGTCGTGTCCCTCCTGCCCGGGCTGCTGCCCGCCGGGCAGCCCGACCCCGCCCCGGGCGGCGGAGTGAGGCAGCACCCCTGATGAGCAACGACGCAGCACCCGAGCCCGCGACCGAACCCGACGACGAGCCCGGCGGCGGTCCCGAGACCTCTCGCGGCCCGGTGCCGGTGCTCGCGGTCGTCGGTCGTCCCAACGTCGGCAAGTCCACCCTGGTCAACCGGATCCTGGGCCGACGCGCCGCCGTGGTCGAGGACGTCCCCGGAGTCACGCGCGACCGGGTCTCCTACGACGCGACCTGGAACGGGCGTGCCTTCACCCTGGTCGACACCGGCGGCTGGGACCCCGATGCGCGCGGGCTGGCCGAGCGGATCGCCGCCCAGGCCGAGATCGCGGTCGGACTGGCCGATGCCGTGATGTTCGTCGTCGACGCCGGCGTCGGCATCACCGACGCCGACGAGGCCGTGGTCAAGGTGCTGCGCCGCTCCGGCAAGCCCGTGGTGCTCGCGGCCAACAAGGTCGACGACCAGCGCGCCGAGGCCGAGGCCTACGGCCTGTGGAACCTCGGGCTCGGTGAGCCCCAGGTCGTCTCCGCACTGCACGGCCGCGGATCGGGCGACCTGCTCGACGCGATCCTCGAGGCGCTCCCCGAGCCCCCGCCCGAGCAGGACCCCGAGCCGGGCGGACCGCGCCGGATCGCGATCGTCGGCAAGCCCAACGTGGGCAAGTCCTCGCTGCTCAACCAGCTCGCCCACGAGGACCGCGTCGTCGTCGACGACGTCGCCGGCACCACCGTCGACCCCGTCGACGAGCTCGTCGAGCTCGGCGGGCGCACCTGGCGCTTCATCGACACCGCCGGGATCCGCAAGCGGGTGCGCGAGGCCTCCGGCCACGAGTACTACGCCTCCCTGCGCACCAGCACCGCCATCGACCGCGCCGAGGTGGCCGTGCTGGTCGTCGACGCCTCGCAGTCGCTCTCCGAGCAGGACCTGCGGATCCTGCAGACGGTCCGCGAGGCCGGACGCGCCCTGGTGCTGGCCTTCAACAAGTGGGACCTCGTCGACGAGGAGCGCCGCCACTTCCTCAAGCGTGAGATCGAGCGGGACCTCGTCCAGGTCCAGTGGGCGCCGCGGGTCAACGTGACCGCGCGCACCGGCTGGCACGTCGACAAGCTGGTGCCGGCCCTCGACAAGGCCCTGGAGGGCTGGGAGACCAGGATCACGACCGGGGCGCTCAACGGGTTCCTGGGGCGTCTGGTCGCCGAGCACCCGCACCCGGTGCGGGGGGGCAAGCAGCCCAAGATCCTCTTCGCCACCCAGGCCACCACGGCACCGCCCACGTTCGTGCTGTTCACCAGCGGGCGTCTCGACGACGGCTACGAGCGCTTCGTGGAGCGTCGCCTGCGCGAGGACTTCGGCTTCGTCGGGACCCCGATCATCCTGCAGCAGCGGGTGCGCGAGAAGCGCAAGCGCCGCTGACCTCGTCGGCGGGGCGGCGTACGATCTCAGTGACCGGTCAGGTGGGACCTCCCGCTTGACCCGTTCGAACATGTGTTCGATGATCTAGGGGTGTCCGCACCCGTCGTCCTCGATCCCTCGCGCTCGGTCCTCGACCAGCTGCGCGAGCGCGTCACGGCGCTGGAGAACGGTCCGGCCCGCACGCCGGTGCCGACCCTGGACACCATCGCCGACCTCGTGCAGCTGCGGGCGGGCGGCAGCTACGGCGTCGACTCGGCCTCGCTCGCCCTCGCGCTGGCCGCCGGGGCGTCCCGGGCGGGGGAGTGGGTGGGCTTCGCCGGCTGGGGCGACTTCGGCGCCGAGGCCGCGCGCGACCTCGGCGTCGACCTCGAGCGCACCGTGCTGGTGCCCGACCCGGGCGAGGACTGGCTCGAGGTCGCGGCCGCCCTCGTCGACGTGCTGCGCGTGGTCGTCCTGCGCGCACCGGCCGGCGTCGACGCCCGCGCCGCCGGGGTCCTCGACGCCAGGCTGCGCACCCGCTCCGCGGCACTGGTGGTGTGGGGGGCCTGGCCGCGCTGCGAGGCCCGGGTCAGCCTGGAGCACTCCCGCTGGTCGGGGCCCGAGGCCGGCCACGGACGGCTGCGGCGCCGCCGGGCCGTGCTCGCCGTACGCCGTGGCGCGGCCCCGCCGACCCGGGCCGAGGTCTGGTTCCCCGGTGAGCACGCCGCCCTGGAGCCGGTGCTGCCCGAGGTCGCTGCCGTGCCGGCTGCGACGCTGTGGCAGGCCTCGGGATGAGCGCCCCCCGAGCGACCCGGTTCCTGGTGCTCTGGTGCCCCGACTGGCCGGTGGTGGCCGCCCTGGTCGAGCAGGAGCGTTCCGCGAGCGTGCCCGCGGCGGTGCTGCACGCGGGCCAGGTCGAGGTCTGCAACGCCGCGGCCCGCGCCGAGGCGGTGCGCCGGGGCCAGCGGCGACGCGACGCCCAGGCCCGCTGCCCCGACCTGGTGCTGCTCGAGGCCAGCCCCGAGCGTGACGTCCGGGTCTTCGAGCCGGTGCTGGCCGCGGTCGAGCAGCTGCGACCCGGCGTCGCCGCGATCCGGCCGGGCCTGCTGGCCGTGCGCTCCCCGGGCCGCTTCTTCGGCAGCGAGGAGAACGCCGCGGCCCTGCTGGCCGAGCGGGTCGTCGAGCAGGGTGTGCGTGACTGCCGGGTCGGGGTGGCCGACGACCTGTTCGCCGCCGAGCAGGCCGCCCGCCTCGCCGAGGTCCAGGGCTGCCGGGTCGTGGCCCCGGGGGAGTCGGCGACGTTCCTGCGCGAGCTCCCGGTCGGGGTCCTGGAGGCCGACGGGCCGCAGGGACGCGAGGTGGTCAGCCTGCTGCGCCGTCTCGGGCTCGGCACGCTCGGCGACCTCGCCGCGCTGCCGGGCGAGGCGGTCGGGCAGCGCTTCGGTCGCTACGGCGCGCAGGTGTGGCGCCGGGCACGTGGTGCCGATCCCAGCGTCGCGGCCTCGCGGACCCCGCCGCCCGAGCTCGAGACCGAGGTCGTCTTCGAGCCGCCCCTGGACTCCGTCGAGGCGATCTGCTTCAGCGTGCGCACCACCGCCGAGCGCTTCGTGGCCCAGCTGGCCGACCGCTCGCTGGTCGCGACCGGGGTGCGCGTCGAGGCCGAGCAGGACGGGGAGGTCGCCTCGGCGCGCGTCTGGCTGCACCCGCGGCACTTCTCCTCCCGTGACCTGGTCGACCGGGTGCACTGGCAGCTGCAGTCCTCGCTCGGCAGCGCGCTGCGCTCCAAGCGGGTGGCGGGCTCGGTCACCGCGCCGGTCGGCCTGGTCCGCTTCGTGCCCGAGACCGTCGAGCCCGCCGCCGCCCACGCCGAGGGCCTGTGGGGCGGCAGCGTCGACGACCAGGTCGAGCGGGGGGTGGCCCGGGTGCAGGCGATGCTCGGCTTCGACGCCGTACGCCGTCCGGTGCTGCACGGCGGGCGGTCGCCGGCCAGCCGGCAGTCCAGCGTCGTGTGGGGCGAGCGGGCCGTCGGCCTGCCCCCGGCCGAGCGACCCTGGCCCGGCCGGGTGCCCGGCCCGGCCCCGGTCCGCGTCTTCGCCGAGCCGCTCGCCGCCGAGGTCGTCGACGAGGGCGGACACCTGGTCGCGGTCACCGAGCGTGGTGCCGTCTCGAGCGAGCCGTCGCGCTTCCGGCTCGGAGGTGACCGGCTGCCCTGGCAGCCGGTCTCGGCCTGGGCCGGGCCGTGGCCGGTCGACGAGTCGTGGTGGAGCGAGACCCCCGCGACCACGGGTGCCCGATCAGGCCCCTGCTCGCGCTTCCAGGTCGTCGGGGTCGACGGCCGGGCCTGGCTGCTGGTCCGTGACGCCGACGGCTGGCGCGTCGAGGCGGGCTACGACTGATGAGGGACGACTGATGGGCCGGGACGACTGATGGGCTGGAACAACCCGGCCGTGCCGTGGAACGAGCTCGAGCGACGTCTCTCGGCGCGCCCCGGGGTCGACGACGCCCCGATCTCACGGCCCCGACGTCGGGCCAGCCGGGCCCCGATCGAGCGCCCGCACGAGGCCACGCCGTACGCCGAGCTGCACTGCCACAGCCACTACAGCTTCCTCGACGGGGCGAGCTCGCCGGGCGAGCTGGTCGCCGAGGCGGTCCGGCTCGGTCTCTCGGGGCTGGCGCTGACCGACCACGACGGGTTCCACGGTGCCCCGATGCTGGCCGAGGCGGCCGCGGTGCACGCCCTGCCGACCGTCTACGGCGCCGAGCTGTCGCTGGGGCTGAGCGGTCCGCAGAACGGCGTGCCCGACCCCGGGGGCAGCCACCTGCTGGTCCTCGCCCGCGGCGTCGAGGGCTACCACCGACTCGCAGGGGCGATGACCGAGGCGCACCTGCGCGGTGACGAGAAGGGTCGACCGGTCCACGACCTCGACGAGCTCGCCGAGCGCGGGCGCGGGCACTGGGTGGTGCTGACCGGCTGCCGCAAGGGCGGCGTACGCCAGGCCCTCGCCGCCGGTGGTCCGCGAGCGGCCGCGGAGGCGCTCGACGCGCTGACCGCCCGGTTCGGCCTCGACCACGTGGTGGTCGAGCTCGCGGCGGCCCCGGCGCCGGGGGCCGAGGACGACGACGACCTGCTGGCGCGGATCGCGGCCGACCACGGGCTCCCGGTGGTCGCGACCGGCAACGTGCACCACGCCACCCCGGCCCAGCGGCGCCTGGCCATGACGATGGCCGCGGTCCGGGCCCGACGCAGCCTGGCCGAGATGGACGGCTGGCTCGACACCGCGGGCGGCGCCCACCTGCGCAGCGGGGCCGAGGTGGCGCAGCGGATGGCACGCCACCCCGCGGCGGTCACCCACTCGGTGAGGCTGGCCCGCGAGCTGGCCTTCGACCTCACCGCGGCCTCGCCCCGGCTGCCCAAGCACCGCATCCCGCCCGAGCACACGGCGGCGAGCTGGCTGCGGGTGCTGGCCTGGCGTGGCTTCGAGGAGCGTTACGCCCACACCCCGCACGCCGCGACCGCCCGCGAGCGCATCGAGCACGAGCTGGCCATGATCGAGGCCAAGGACTTCGCGGGCTACTTCGTGATCGTCCACGACATCGTCGCCTTCGCCCGCGAACGGGGGATCCTGTGCCAGGGCCGGGGATCGGCGGCGAGCTCGGCGCTCTGCTACGCCCTGGGGATCACCGCGGTCGACGCGGTCTTCTTCCGCCTGCCCTTCGAGCGGTTCATCTCCGCGCACCGTGACGAGGAGCCCGACATCGACGTCGACTTCGACTCCGACCGGCGCGAGGAGGTGATCCAGTGGGTCTACGACACCTACGGGCGCCACAACGCCGCCCAGGTGGCCAACGTGATCACCTACCGCCCCCGCTCGGCGGTGCGCGACGCCGCCAAGGCGCTGGGCTACTCCGCGGGCCAGCAGGACGCGTGGTCCAAGCAGATCGACGGGTGGACCTCGGTGATCACCGCGGCCGAGTCGGGTCCGGACCAGGGGAGCGGGGCGAGCCCGGCCGGCCCCGAGCACCGGATCCCAGCACCGGTGGTCGACCTGGCCGAGCAGCTCCTCGGGGCACCGCGACACCTCGGGATCCACTCGGGCGGGATGGTGCTCACCGAGCGCCCGATCGGTGAGGTCTGCCCGATCGAGCGGGCCCGGATGGACCGGCGCACCGTCCTGCAGTGGGACAAGGACGGCTGCGAGACGATGGGCCTGGTCAAGTTCGACCTGCTCGGCCTCGGGATGCTCGGGGCGCTGGACCACATGATGCGGCTGAGCGAGGAGCACCTGGGGGAGTCGTGGACGCTCGCCACGATGCCCAAGGAGGAGCCCGAGGTCTACGACATGCTGTGCCGGGCCGACTCGATCGGGACCTTCCAGGTCGAGAGCCGAGCCCAGATCGGCACCCTGCCCCGGCTGCGGCCCCGCGAGTTCTACGACCTGGCCATCGACATCGCCCTGATCCGACCCGGCCCGATCCAGGGCGGCGCGGTCCATCCCTACATCCGTCGGGTGACCGGGCGGGAGGAGGTCACCTACGAGCACCCCGACCTCGTACCCGTCCTCGAGCGCACCCGGGGGGTGCCGCTGTTCCAGGAGCAGCTGATGGCGATGGCGGTCGCGCTGGGCGACTGCACCCGCGACGACGCCGACCTGCTGCGCCGTGCGATGGGCTCCAAGCGGGGCGTGGAGCGCATCGAGAGCATCAAGGAGAAGCTCTACGCCGGGATGGAACGGCGCGGCCTGAGCGGCCCACGAGCCGACGCGATCTACGTCCAGATCCTCTCCTTCGCCAACTTCGGCTTCGCCGAGTCCCACGCGCTGAGCTTCGCGCTGCTGGTCTACGCCTCGTCGTGGTTCAAGCTGCACTACCCCGCGGCGTTCCTGGCCGGGCTGCTGCGCAACCAGCCGATGGGCTTCTACTCGCCGCAGTCGCTGGTCGCCGACGCCCGTCGTCACGGGGTGCAGGTACGCCGTCCCGACCTGCTGCGCTCGGGGGTCCAGGCCGGGCTGGAGCCGCTCGAGGAGGAGGGCTCGGCGCCGGCCACCACCCTCGCTCCGACCGGGCTCGACGGGTGCTGCCAGGCCTCCTTCCCCCGCCAGGAGTTCCGCGACGACGCCCCCGACCCGACCCGGACCCACCGCCGCGACGGGCGGCTGGCCTGCCGGCTCGGGCTCGACTCGGTGCGGGGCATCGGCACCGAGGTGGCCCGCCGCATCGTCGCGGCCCGCGCCGAGGGTGACTTCGACGGCGTACCCGACCTGTCGAGGCGCGCCGACCTCAGCCCCGCCCAGCTCGAGGCCCTGGCCACGGCCGGCGCGTTCTCCTCCTTCGGCCTGGACCGACGTGCAGCGCTGTGGGGGGCGGGGTTCGCGGAGAAGGCCGACCACGTCGCGGGCTCCACCCCGGCGCCGGCCGCGCCGACGCTCCCGGTGATGGACGAGGTCGAGACCACCCTGGCCGACCTGTGGGCCACCGGCGTCTCGACCCAGCGGCACCCCGTCGAGCACCTGCGCGCCGAGCTGAGCGCGGCCGGCATCCGCTCGGTGGCCGACCTCACCGGGGTCGAGCACGGTCGGCGGGTCCACGTGGGGGGTCTGATCACCCATCGCCAACGACCGGGCACCGCGGGCGGGGTCACCTTCCTCAACGTCGAGGACGAGACCGGGATGCTCAACGTGGTGTGCTCGGTGGGGGTGATGCGCGCGCACCGTACGGCGGCCCGGCACCGGATCGCCGTCGTCGTGCGGGGGATCCTCGAGCGCAAGGACGGCGTCGTCAACCTGGTCGCCGACAAGGTGGTCTCGCTGTCCGACGTCGCCCCCACCGCCGCCAGGGCCTTGGAGGACCGCCAGCGCTCGCGTGACTTCCGATGACGCACGGTCGCAGGACGGTACGTCGGTGTGCCCACGGGACCCGCCGGACCACACGACCGTGGCGCGGTGGCTCACCCGGCTCCGGCCGAGGCTGTGCGCTGAGGTAGTGTCCCGTCCGTTCCGTCGGCACCCCCGGGTGAGGTGACGGAAGTTCGGGCTGTGGCGCAGCTTGGTAGCGCACTTGACTGGGGGTCAAGGGGTCGCAGGTTCAAATCCTGTCAGCCCGACCGAAGAGAACCGCAGGTCAGAGGCACTTTTCAGAAGTTTTGGAAAGTGTCTTTGATGCGTTGTCGGGCCGATTGCAACACGTGCGCAACACGCGGCAGAGTTTCTGCATTCCAGAGTTCGGGTGATGCGGGCGCTCCAACACGCGGCCAACACCACTCTGCTGGACTCCACTGCGCCCCACGCTGACCGTCGGCCTCAATCTCGATGAGATGGGCCTGACCAACGACGAAGGGGCCGACCTGTGCGGCGACATCTCCACGGTTCTCCGAGCACACGGCATCACCACCGGCAGGGTCCGGTTGACACGCACTCTGGGCGGGTAGACCTGCACGTGCGGTGGAGCAAGCAGCGCTGCTCCGCGACGCTGCTAACGGCGGGTGTCATGGCGCCGGTGGTGTTCGCGTGTTCATGCGCAGCATGATGAGCAACAACCGTGCCTGCGACGTCGCGCTCGTCGAGGTCGGGGTGCTGACTGGTGCTGGTGGGCGGTGTCTCACCGGGCCCAGCGCGAGAGGTCGAGGAGGTCGACCGGCCGGGACGGGTCGATGAACACCGGGGAGAGGACCTGATGGACGAGCTGCACCTGGGATACGCACTGGTCGGATCGCTCGCGGTCGTTCTCGCGGCGATGTCCACCAACGTGCGCGACCTCCCGTTCAGCGAGCCGCTCCTCGCCCTTGTCCTCGGGGTGGTGGTCGGACCGGAGGTGCTGGGACTGATCCACGTCCCCGAGGCCCAGCGGCCCCAGCTGATGACCGAAGCTGCACGTGTCCTGCTCGCGGTCTCCTTGATGGGCGTGGGCCTGCGCTACCCCGTAAGGAGGATGCGGGGCATACTCAACCCAACCGCCTTGCTCGTGACGGTCGGGATGGTCGGCATGGCCGCCCTGTCCGCAGGTCTCATGTGGATCGTGCTCGGCGTACCGGTCGCCCTTGCGCTGCTCCTCGGCGCCTGCATCACCCCCACCGACCCGGTGCTCGCCTCCAGCGTGGTGACCGGAAAGCCCGCGGAGGAGCATCTCCCGCTCAGCACCCGTCAGCTCCTGTCGGCGGAGTCCGGCACCAACGACGGCCTCGCGCTGCCGCTCGTGCTGGTCGGGATCGCGCTGGTACTAGGGGAGTCGTGGGGAAACGCCGCCATCGAGGGCCTCTACCAGGTCGGTGTCGGCGTGGTGATCGGCCTGGTCGCCGGATGGGTCGCAGGTCGGGTAGTCAGCTACGCCGCCCGCCACTCCGACGTGGACCAGGGTTCCACGCTCGTCTTCACCCTCGTCCTCGCGATCGCCGTGCTGGGCCTGGCCCGCGTCGCTAACGCCGACGGCGTGCTGTCGGTCTTCGTCGCGAGCCTTGCCTACAACCACGCCGTCGCCAACGACGAGGTCGGACCACAGAACACCATCGACGAGGCAGTCAACCGCTACCTCGTCCTTCCACTGTTCCTCCTGCTCGGCACCCAGCTCCCCTGGGCACAGTGGCGCGAACTGGGCTGGGCTGCCATGGTGCTTCCCGTCGCGGTGCTCCTGCTGCGACGACCACCGGTCCTCCTGGCGCTGGCGCGGCCACTGGGGCTCCGGCTGCGGGACGCGGTCTTCCTCGGCTGGTTCGGCCCCATCGGCGTGAGCGCGCTGTTCTACCTGTCGTTCAGCGAGGAGGAAGGCGTGATGGACCCGCGTCTGTGGGCCGTCGGCACCCTCATCGTCGCGGCCAGCACGCTCGCGCACGGCGTGAGCGCAGCCCCCGGCCGCCGCCTGTACCGCCGGGCCGCGGCTGACTGAGCTGGCAATGTACCGAGAAGGCGACGGGTTCCGAGTGACGCCATGCCTCGAGAGCGGCTGACCGATGGCCTGCTGTTGCAGCCCGCGCATCACGGTCGTGAGCAGCTGAGGGGCCCGGGCATCGTCAGTCGCTGGCAGGCGGGCTCTAGATTGGACCCATGACTGACGGGCCGAGCGAGAAGAACGTCGAGCAGCGCGCGAACGGTCTGCCTGAGGAGCACGCGGCGGGTCCGGTGGACGACCCCCAGGCGCAGGCTGAGGCCATCCTCGAGGAGTCGCAGGAGCGCACGGACGACCCGGAAGGAACGCGTCGCGACTCCGCGCAGACGCCGGGAGGCTAGAAGCCTGATCCGAACGGGGCCGTCGTTCCCGGTCTGCCTCCGGGCGGGGGACGACTCGACGCGGCACCAAGGTCGGTGCCGAGGACGGTGACGGGTCGGCTCGGGGAGCCGGGGCTGGTCCGGGGCTGGTCCAGGGCCGGCCGAGGACGACGAAGAAGCCCCGCCAGCCCATGGGGCAGCTGGCGGGGCTCGGTACGAGCGCGGCCTGTGGTCCGCGGATCGTGCCTCGACGCTAGGGACTGACGGGGAGCTCGACCCTCATCCGTGGGGAGGACTTCGGGCTGCTCGTCGCCCGCTGCAGGGCCGGCGCCCATCCGCACGCCGACATCCGGAGCGGACACCGGTCGGGCGCGGACGTGATGACGTCCCACGCGGGCAACCCGACCGGGTCGCCCGACCTCGGCCACCCGGTCACCCGGTCACAGGGCGTGCGCCGTGGCCTACGTTGTCGCAACCGCACGGTTGCGACAACTGAAGAGGCTCCTGGGTGCGATCTCCCAGATCCTGAACTCCATCGTCGCGATCCTCCGCCTCTGATCGGTGACGTGGCGCCCTGACGGGGCGGGCGAGCACCCAGACCGCCCCCTGCTCGATGCAGGGGGCGGTCACATGTCCATGCCGCCGTTGACGCCCCAGACCTGGCCGGTGATGTACGCCGACGCGTCCGCGGCCAGGAAGTGCACCACGCGGGCGATCTCCTCGGGTCGGCACAACCGACCGAGCGGGATCTGCGAAGTGATCTTGGCGAGCGTCTTCTCCGGGATCCCGTCCAGCATCTCGGTCGCCACGAAGCCGGGCGTGACCGTGTTGACGGTGATCCCGAGACCGTGCTCCTCGAGCTTGCCCGCCCGCGCGAGGACGAACGCCGCCTCCCGGGCGAGGGTCTTGGTCAGGCCCAGCATCCCGGCCTTCGACGCCGCGTAGTTGGCCTGGCCGATGTTGCCGGTCTCCCCGATCACGGAGGAGACGAAGATGATCCGTCCGGTGCCACGCTCGGTCATGTGCTCGAGCGCCGGCTGGGCCATGTAGAACGAGCCCGACAGGTTGACCCCGAGCACGGTGTCCCAGTCCTCGACGGACATCTTCATGGCCATCTTGTCGATGGTGATGCCGGCGTTGTTGACCAGGATGTCCAGGCGGCCGTGCTGCTCGAGGACCTCGTCGACGGTGCGGCGGCAGTCCTCGGGCACCGAGACGTTGCCCTGGTGGATGGTGGCGCGTCCCTGGTCGGCGAAGTCGCGCTCGAAGTCGGCCAGGAAGCTCGTCGCGCGCTCGGTGTTGCCGCTGTAGCCGACGGCCACCGACGCGCCCTGGCTGGCCAGGCTGCGCGCGATGGCAGCCCCGATGCCGCGGGTCCCGCCGGTCACCAGGGCGACCCGGCCTGCGAGCTTGTCACCTGCCAGCACCGTGCTCGTCGTGGCGGACTGGCTGCTGGGGTTGCTCACGTGGGTTCCTCCGGGTTCGAGATCGGGAGGCCATCGTAGGGTGACGTGGTCCAGATCACACCAGATCCGGGGGTGCCCGACCGGATCCCGCGGGCACAGTGGGACGCTGCCTCCGGCAGCACGTGCAGGACCACGAGAGGAAGATCGTGATCATCGGAGTCCTCAAGGAGGCACGCCCGGGGGAGACCCGGGTGTCGGCCACGCCCACGACCGTGGGTCAGCTGGGCCAGCTCGGCTACGAGGTCGTCGTCGAAGCGGGAGCCGGTGAGGCGTCGAGCTTCCCCGACGAGGCCTACGTGGCGGCCGGTGCCGTGGTGGGGGACCCCCTCGCCGCGGACGTCGTGCTGGCGGTCGAGGCGCCCTCGCGCGCACAGCTCGACGCACTGCGCCCCGGTTGCACCGTGATCGGCATCCTCTCCCCGGCGCTCGACCCGGAGCTGGTCGCGGACCTCGGGCGACGCCCGATCACGGCCCTGGCGATGGACGCCGTACCGAGGATCTCGCGTGCCCAGTCCCTCGACGTGCTCTCCTCGATGGCCAACATCGCCGGCTACCGGGCCGTCGTGGAGGCTGCGCACGTCTTCGGCCGGTTCTTCACCGGCCAGGTCACCGCCGCCGGGAAGGTGCCCCCGGCGACGGTCCTGGTCGCCGGCGTCGGGGTGGCTGGTCTGGCGGCCATCGGTGCGGCCGGCAGCCTGGGCGCCATCGTGCGGGCCACCGACCCGCGGCCCGAGGTCGCCGACCAGGTCCAGTCCCTGGGCGGGCAGTACCTGCCGGTCGCCGCGGCCGACGTCGAGGTCAGCGCGACCGGGTACGCGAAGGAGATGTCGGAGGACTACAACGCCCGGGCGGCGGCGCTGTACGCCGAGCAGTGCCCCGACACCGACATCCTGATCACCACCGCACTGATCCCGGGGCGCCCGGCACCGCGGCTGATCACCGCCGCGATGGTGGCCTCCATGAGGTCGGGCAGCGTGATCGTGGACATGGCCGCGGCCAACGGCGGCAACGTCGAGGGCTCCGTGGCCGGTGAGGCGGTCGTGAGCGCGAACGGCGTGACGATCATCGGCTACACCGACCTCGCGGGCCGACTACCGGCTCAGGCCTCGCAGATGTACGGCACGAACCTGGTGAACCTGTTGCGGCTGCTGACACCGGCCAAGGACGGTCGGCTGGTCCTCGACCTCGACGACGTCGTGCAGCGGACCATCACGGTGGTCCACGACGGTGAGCTGACCTGGCCACCTCCTCCCGTCCAGGTCTCCGCCGCCCCTGCAGCCGCGGCGCCCGCACCGGAGCCGGCCGCCTCGCCGGTGAAGGCGCCTGCGCCCCCGGCGCGACGCTTCCAGGTCGTCGGCATCGCCGCCGCGCTGCTCTTCGTCCTCGGAGCGCTCTCGCCGCCCGCCCTGCTGGGGCACCTGACCGTCTTCTCGCTCGCGATCGTCATCGGCTACTACGTGATCGGGCACGTGCACCACGCCCTGCACACCCCGTTGATGTCGGTGACGAACGCGATCTCCGGCATCATCGTGGTCGGGGCCCTGCTCCAGGTCGGCCAGGGTGACGTCACCATCACCGTCCTGGCCACCCTGGCCATCCTGCTCGCCAGCATCAACGTCTTCGGTGGCTTCGCAGTCACCCGACGGATGCTCGCCATGTTCTCGAGGAGCTGACCCGTGCCGATCGAGACGGTGGCCCAGTCCGCCTACATCGTCGCTGCGCTGCTGTTCATCCTGGCGCTGGCCGGGCTGTCGCGTCACGAGACGGCCAAGGCGGGCAACACCTTCGGGATGGCCGGCATGGCCGTCGCGCTGGTCGCGACCATCGCCCTGGCCATCGAGCGCGACCTCTCCAGCGCGGGGCTCGGCGCGCTGGTCGCCGCGATGGGGGTCGGTGCCACGATCGGGCTGTACCGCGCGCGTGTGGTCGAGATGACCGGGATGCCCGAGCTGATCGCCCTGCTGCACAGCTTCGTGGGTCTCGCCGCCGTGCTGGTCGGCTGGAACGGCTACCTGCTCGTCGAGGCGGACCCCGGCGGGGCCGAGGCCCGCGTGCTCGGTCTCGAGGACCTGCTGGGGATCCACAGTGCCGAGGTGCTCGTGGGCGTGTTCATCGGCGCGGTCACGTTCACCGGCTCGATCGTGGCCTACCTCAAGCTGTCGGCGCGGATCGCGTCCCGGCCGCTCGTCCTGCCCGGCAAGAACGCGTTGAACATCGGCGCCCTGGTCGTCTTCGCCGCGCTCACGGCGTGGTTCGTCATCGAGCCGCAGCTGTGGCTCCTGGTCGTGGTGACCGTCGTCGCGCTGCTCCTCGGCTGGCACCTCGTGGCCTCCATCGGTGGCGGCGACATGCCGGTCGTGGTCTCGATGCTGAACAGCTACTCCGGGTGGGCGGCGGCCGCCTCCGGCTTCCTGCTGGAGAACGACCTCCTGATCATCACCGGCGCACTGGTCGGGTCCTCGGGTGCGTACCTGTCGTACATCATGTGCAAGGCGATGAACCGCTCGTTCCTCTCCGTCATCGCCGGCGGCTTCGGCATCCCTGCGGGCCCGGCGCAGGACACCGACTACGGCGAGCACCGCGAGATCACCGCGGAGGGTGTCGCCGAGCTGCTCGCCGCCGCCGACTCCGTCGTGATCACCCCGGGCTACGGGATGGCGGTGGCGCAGGCGCAGCACGGTGTCGCGGAGCTGACGCGCAAGCTCCGCGATCGCGGGGTCACGGTCCGCTTCGGCATCCACCCGGTCGCCGGGCGCCTCCCGGGCCACATGAACGTGCTGCTCGCCGAGGCCAGGGTGCCCTACGACATCGTGCTGGAGATGGACGAGATCAACGCCGACTTCGACGACACCGCGGTCGTCCTGGTGATCGGGGCCAACGACACCGTCAACCCTGCCGCGACCGACGACCCCACCAGCCCGATCGCCGGGATGCCGGTGCTGACGGTGTGGAACGCCGACGACGTCATCGTGTTCAAGCGCTCGATGGCCGCCGGCTACGCAGGCGTCCAGAACCCGCTGTTCTTCCGGGAGAACGCAGCGATGCTCTTCGGCGACGCCAAGGAGCGGGTCGAGGACATCCTGCGCGCGCTGTGACTGCGTGCGCCCGGGGCGTCTCGTCGTCGCCCGTGGTGTCGACCAGGTCCCGGTCCGGAGCTTCCGCAGCCCGGTCGGGTCCAACGACGACCCATCGGGCCCTTCCGGTGCCGTACGTTGTCGCGACCACACATCCGGACCACGAAGAGGGCAGCAGTGACTGACACGATTTTCGCCAACGGACGAGTCTTCGACGGTCTCCAGTACCACCGTGACGGTGCGGTGGGGGTGCGTGGGCGGATGATCTACTCGGTCGGCACCCTCGCTCAGGTCCGTGAGGAGATGTCGGCCGGCGGTGCGCGGGCCGAGGAGCTCGACGCCCAGGGTGGTCTGGTGATGCCGGCCTTCCACGACGCCCACATCCACCCGCTCATCGGCGGCCTGGAGATGCGCAACGGCCTGCTCACCTCCTGTGGAGACGCGGAGGAGTGCCTGGAGGCCATCGCCTCCGCCGTGGCCGCGCAGGACGAGCGCAACGGGCGGGACGACCGAGCCTGGTTCCGCGCCGGCGGGTGGTCCCTGGAGCACTTCGACCAGGCAACGGGACCGATGGCAGCGACCCTGGACAAGGTCGTCGCCCACCGCCCGGCCTTCCTGCCCAGCAACGACCACCACAACGCGTGGGTGAACACCCGTGCGCTGGAGCTCGCCGGCATCGACCGCTCCACCCCCGACCCGCCGGACGGCTGGATAGAGCGCGACCGTGACGGGAACCCGACGGGCACGCTGCGCGAGGCGGCCGCGCTCCTGGTGCACCGGCTCGTCGACACCACGCGGGCGGAGAAGCTCGACGCGCTGCGCGAGGCGCAGGCGCACCTGCAGTCGTGGGGGATCGTGGGCTGGCAGGACGCGCTGGTCGGCGGGTACGCGGCGATCGACGACCCCACGCAGGCCTACCTCGACCTCGTCGATGCGGGGGAGCTCACCGCGCGGGTCCGGCTGGCGCTGTGGTGGGACCGCCACCGGGGCGTCGAGCAGGTGGAGGACCTCGTGGCCGAGCGCGCGCGCCTCGCGGACGCCGGACTGGACGCCGGCTCGGTGAAGCTGATGGTCGACGGGGTCTCGGAGACCTTCACGATGGCGGTCGACGAGCCCTACCTGGGCGGCGCGCGCTGTCCCTGCGACGGTGGTGAACGAGGGATCACCTTCCTCCCGCCGGACCAGCTCGACGCGGCCGTCGTCGCGCTGGACGCCGCGGGGTTCCAGGCGCACTTCCACGCTCTCGGTGATCGTGCGGTGCGGACCTCCCTCGACGCCATCGCCGCGGCGCGGCGACAGAACGGGTGGAGCGCGCAGCGTCACCAGCTGGCGCACCTGCAGCTGGTGGCGCCCCGCGACCGAGCCCGGTTCCGCCACCTCGGTGCGATCGCGAACGTCGAGGGGATGTGGGCCCGCTACAACACGCCGGCCGTCCAGATGGTGAAGGACCACCTCGACCAGGAACGTCTCGACTGGCAGTACCCCTTCGCCGACATCGTCGGCAGCGGCGCCCTGGTGGCGGGGGGCTCGGACTGGCCGATCAACCCGCCCGAGCCGATGGAGGGGATCCACGTGCTCGTCAACCGCTCCTCGCGCCGCACCGACGAGCGCGACGAGGAGCCACCGATGCGTGACGACCAGGGCCTCACCCTGGCGCAGGCGCTGCAGGCCTACACCAGCGGCGCCGCCCACGCGAACCACCAGGAGGACTCGGGCAACCTCCGGGTGGGGTCCTCGGCGGACATCGTCGTGCTGGACCGGGACCCCTTCGACCTCCACGAGGACGACATCGGCTCCGCCGACCCGTTCACGGCCTGGGCGCGCGGGTCCGAGGTCTACCGTCGGGACAGCTAGCGGCGACGCCCGACCTCACGGGTGGTTGACGCGAGTCACGCCGCCCACGGCTGCGACAGCGCGGACCCGGCCGTGGCACCGGCACACGGGGGCAGCGGTCGTTCCGGGTACGCCACGGAACCTGCGGCTACCCGAACCCGCTTCCAGCACGGCCGCGGCGGTCGTCGGTACCGGCGGCAGGTCGGACGCTCGGCTCATGCCACACCTGTGACGTCGACCAACCACCGCGCGGCCCCCGCGCAGGCCAGGGGCACCCCCAGTGCGGCCCCTCCGGGGCGCGCAGCGGGAGGATGAGCCAGGCCCCGTGGCCGGCGAACCCGGTCGACCGCCCGAGACGAGAGCCACCGGGGGAACCAGTCCGGCGCCACCACCCGGCTAGGCGTGCTCGACCCCGGCGACGCGAGCATGCGGGCTCGGCCCCTGCCACCGAGCCGTGGCCTCGTCGATCCACGGTCGGGTCCCGTCAGCAGTGCTGGTCATCATGCGGGTGTAGCACTAGACTCGGCTCGCCCAGTGCGCATCAAGAAACGAGATGCATCATGCGCAACAAAACTGCCCGCAGTACGCTGGTCCGCCTCCTCGAGAACGCACGCTACGAGGTCCTGCCCACGGCGGCGACCGAGGAGACGATGCTCGAGCACGTGCCGCGGGACCGGGTGGTCACGATCACCGCCTCGCCCTCGAAGGGCCTGGAGGCGACCTTCGACCTCGCCGAGCGACTGGCGGGGCACGGGTACGCCGTCGTGCCCCACGTCGCGGCCCGGATGATCTCGGGCCGCGCCGAGCTCGGCGAGATCGCCGACCGGCTGACCGGCAAGGGCATCACCCGGATCTTCGTGCCCGGCGGTGATGCCGAGCCCGCCGGCGACTACGCCGACGCGCTCAGCCTGCTGGTCGACCTGACCGCGCTCGGCGCGCCCTTCGAGCATGTCGGGGTCGCCGGTTATCCCGAGTCGCACCCGACGGTCTCCGACGACCTCACGGTGCAGGCGATGTGGGACAAGCGCAGCCACGCCACCCACCTGGTCAGCAACCTGACCTTCGACCCCGGTGCCGTGCGCGACTGGGTCCGTCGGATGCGATCACGCGGCGTGACCACACCGCTGCTGCTCGGTCTGCCCGGCCCGGTCGAGCGGACCAAGCTGCTCGCGATGGCGACGCGGATCGGCGTGGGGGAGTCGACCCGGTTCCTGGCCAAGAACAAGGGTGTCTTCGCTCGCCTGGCCGCCCCGGGCGGCTTCACGGGGCAACGCTTCCTCGAGCAGTGCGCCCCCGCTCTCGGCGAGCCGGGCGCCCTCGTCGAGGGACTCCACGTCTTCACCTTCAACCAGATCGCCGCCACCGAGGCGTGGCGCACCGAGCAGCTGGACCGGTTGCGGGGCTAGCGCGCCTCGCGCTCGTGCGCGACGAGGTCGGCCAGGGCGCGCTCCAAGCCGCTGGTGCCGGTCTCGATGACCTCCAGCGGCAGACCGAGCCGCTCGGCGGCGTCCTCGGCGAGCGCGCGCAGCTCCTCGGTCGGCTCCTGGGCCAGCCACACCACCCTGGTGTAGTGGGCGAAGTAGGCCTCGCGCAGCTCGGGCCACCGGTCCAGGCCGAGCTCCTGGACGACGCTGCGTGCGAACGAGCGGACCAGGAAGTCGGTCAGCAGGTAGGTGCCGGGCTGGTCGGTGAACATGGTCTCCACCGACTCCGGCCCCGCGAAGAGGTCGTAGCAGTGCAGACCCGGCAACCGCCGCAGGCCGAGCTCGGCGCAGACGGCATCGAGGGCGCCGTAGGTCCCGCAGTCGGCGTAGCCCACCACCACCGAGGCGTACGTCGTCCCCAGCTCGACGGCGAGGTCGCGCACCTCCCCGGCGATCCGCTGCGGCTGGTTGTGCAGCAGCGGCGGCAGCGGGTGCACGTCGACCGGCCACCCGCGCCTCGTCACGACCTCGGCCGCCGGACGGGCCAGGGCGCCGCACGCGATCAGCGCGACGCGCCCGCCGGTGCCGCTACGGGGCGAACCCGAGCTGGTCGACGAAGCGGTCGTTGAAGTCGGCGCGGTCGGAGAGCTCGACATACCTCACCTCCTCGAGCAGCGTCTCGGCGCCGTTGCGCTCGCGCCGGGAGAGCAGCACCATCCGTGCGCCCTCGCCCGCGACGTTGCCCGCGGCCACGATCCGCAGCAGCGGCAGTCGCGGCACGAGGCCGATGCGCACGGCGGCGGCCGCGGACAGGTAGCTGCCGAAGGACCCGGCGAGGAGCACCTGGGCGATGTCGCCCGGCTCCAGCCCCAGCTCGTCGAGCAGCAGGCTCCACCCGGTCGAGATCGCGGCCTTCGCGAACTGCAGCTCACGCACGTCACGCTGGGAGAGGTAGACGCACTCGGCGGGCGGGGTGTCGGGGGTCGGGCGGTGGAGCACGAAGATCCGCTCCTGGTCGATCATGTCGAGGCGGTCGGCCAGAGCCGGCGTGAGCGAGTCCGCGACGTCGCGGGTCACGAAGCGTCCCGTGGCGTCGAGCAGCCCGAGACGCACCATCTCCGAGACGATGTCGACCAGGCCCGAGCCGCACAGACCCCGTGGCTCGGTCTCGCCGATCACGCCGAGCCTCACCTCGGCCACGGTGCCGTCGCCGAGAGCCACCGTCTCGATGGCGCCGTCGGCCGCGCGCATCCCGCAGCGGATCGCCCCGCCCTCGAAGGCCGGTCCGGCCGGCGCGGCGGTGGCCAGGATCGTGTCGCCGTCGCTGAGCACGATCTCGCAGTTGGTGCCGACGTCGATGAACAGGCGGGTGCGCTTGTCGCGGTCCATGCCGCTGGCCAGCATCCCGGCCACGATGTCGCCGCCGACGTAGGCGCCCAGCGCCGGCATGACCACCGCGCGGGCCTGCGGGTGCAGCGAGAGCCCGAGCTCGCTGGCCAGGACCGTCGGCGGGCTCGCGGTCGACATCACGAACGGTGCGACGCCCAGCGGCTCGGGGTCGATGCCGAGGGCCAGCGCCGTCATCGTCGCGTTCCCGGCGAGCGCGACCTCGTAGACGCAGGCCGGGTCTACGCCGCCCTCGGCGCAGACCTGGGTCGCGAGCTCGTCGAGGGTCTCGGCGGCCGCCGTGCGCAACCGGCCGGCTGCGTCCGGGTCCATCATGGTCGCGCTGATCCGGGTGATGACGTCGGCGCCGAAGGGCTGCTGGCGGTTGAGCATCGAGGCGACCGCCACCGGTGTCCCGGTGCCGAGGTCGAGCAGCGTCGCCACCACCGTCGTCGTCCCGAGGTCGAAGCCGATCGCGTAACGCACCGCGGTGGTGTCGCCGGGCTCCACGTCGATGAGGTCCTCGCCGACGATCACCGCCGTCACCTTGAAGTCAGCCTGGCGCAGCACGACCGGCAGGCGGCGCAGCACCGGCAGACCCGAGACCAGCTCGAGGTCGGGGATGGCATCGGTCAGGCGCAGCAGGTCGGGGCGCTGGTCGGTCAGGCTCGGCTCGTCGAGCTCGACGTAGCGCTTCTGGCAGGCGGGACGCAGGATGACCTGCCGCCCGACCCCCACCGTCGCGGCCTTCGGCCGGGTCACCAGCGGAGGTACGTCGACCGCGAGGTTGCGGTAGGCCCGGATCAGGCAGGCCAGGCGCCACCCGTCGGCGATCTGCTCGGTGTTGAACGTCTTGACGTCGTGCCGGGTGATCGGCACGACACCGCCCTCGACCCGCACCTTGCACTGGTGGCAGGTGCCGTGACCCCCGCACGTGGAGTCGATCGCGACGCCGTTCCACGAGGCCGCGTCGAAGACGGTGACGCCGGGCGGCACCCGCACGCGGCGCACGGTCGGCGGCGAGTCGGCCTCCCGGGCGAGGACGGTCAGGGTGAGGTCGACCCGACCCTGGGTGACGTCCTCGGGCTCCACGCCGTCGACCACGGGGGCCGCCTCGAGCAGACCCTCCCGGCGGAGGTCGTCGACCGAGAAGTCAGGACCTGCCGCACTCATCGCCTGCTCCCCGGCTCCTCATGACGCCTCACGCGGTCGCAGACTCGACGGCGGCCTGGCGCTTGCGGTGAGCCGCGATCCAGGAGCCCCCCCACTCGTCGTGGCCCAGCAGGAGGTCGGCGGCCTTCACCGCCGTCACGATCTCCGGACTGCGTGCGTCCATGATCGCCGAGGTCAGTCCGGCGGTCATCGCCATGGGCAGGAACGCCGCCCCGATCTGGTCCCGCCCGGGCATGCCGAAGGAGGTGTTGGAGGCGCCACAGGTCATGTTCATCCCGTAGTCGTGACGGATCCGACCGACCACCTCGTAGAACGTCCGCGCGACCTGCTGGTCGGCGCCGATCGGCATCGCGAGCGGGTCGATGACGATGTCGGCCAGCGCGATGCCGTACTCCTCGGTCGCGACGCGGACGATCTTGGCGACGAGCTCGAGGCGCTTGTCGGCCTCCATCGGGATCTCCTCCTCGTCGTTGGGCAGCGCGATCACCGCGGCGTCGTACTTCTTGACCAGGGGAAGGATCTGCTCCAGCCGCTCGTCCTCGGCCGTGACCGAGTTGACCAGGGCGCGGCCCTGGTAGACCGAGAGCCCGGCCTCGAGGGCCTCCACGACGGAGGAGTCGATGCAGATCGGCAGGTCGGTGAGCTGCTGGGCCAGGATGATCGTGCGCGCGAGCAGGTCGGCCTCGTCGGTCAGCGGCACCCCCATGTTGATGTCGAGCACGTCGGCCCCGCCCTCGACCTGGGCCTTGACGTCGCGCTCCACGGCGCTCAGGTCCCCGGCACGCAGCTGCTCCTGGAAGATGCGGCGCCCCGTCGGGTTGATCCGCTCCCCGATGATCGTGAACGCCGACTCGTGACTGATCACGGCCTCCCGCGTCGCCGAGCGCAGGTGGGTGGCCAGCAGGGGCGCCGGCTCGGCGCTGCTCATGCGCCGACCTTCGCGCGACGCTCCTGCATGAGCGCCTTGGCGCGCTTGACGCAGGCCGAGGCGTCCGAGGCGTAGCCGTCGGCCCCGACGGCGTCGGCGTACTCCTGGGTGACGGGGGCGCCGCCCACCATGACGATGACCTCGTCGCGCAGGCCCGCCTTGTCCAGGGCGTTCATGTTGGCCTTGAACATCGGCATCGTGGTCGTCAGGAACGCCGAGAAGCCGACGATGTCGGGCTGGTGCTCCTCGATGGCGGCGACGAACTTCTCCGGGGCGACCTGCACTCCGAGGTCGATCACCTCGAAGCCGGCCCCCTCGAGCATGATGTTGACGAGGTTCTTGCCGATGTCGTGGACGTCGCCCTTGACCGTGCCCATCAGGAACTTCCCGACCGTCTGCACCCCGGTCTCGGCGAGCAGGGGCCGCAGCCGCTCCATCGCCCCGGCCATGGCCCGGCCGGCGATGAGCATCTCGGGGACGAAGAAGTCTCCCCGCTCGAAGCGGGCACCCACCTCCTCGAGCGAGGGGATCAGCGCCTCGAAGAGCAGGGTCTGCGGCTCCATGCCGACGCCGAGACCCGACTCGGTGAGCGCGAGGACCTCCGGGGCGTTGCCCACCATGGTCTCGTCGTAGAGGCCACGCAGGATCTCTTCTGGTGTCATGCCACACCCTCCTTGGGTGCTCGGCCCGACGACCGACGCAGCAGGGCGCTGAGCCGGTCGGCGTGGGTGGACAGGTGTCGTGCCAGCTCGACCAGGCCGTGCTCGAGGCGCGGTGTCGGCCCGGAGATGCCCAGCGCGGCCACGACGTTGCCGTGGTTGCCGCGGACCGGCACCGCGAGGCCGGTCAGGCCGACCTCGAGCTCGTCGCGGCTCAGCGCCCAGCCCCGGCGGCGCGAGAGCTCCGCGTCGCGCAGCAGGGTCGCCGGCAGCGTGATGGTGCTGCTCGTGAGCGGTTCCAACGTCTCGTCGGCGATCGCGACCGCACCCCAGGCGTGGAAGACCTTGCCCATCGCCGAGGCGTGCATCGGCAGGCGCACCTCGGTCCAGTCGCGGGAGCCGAGCAGGTACTGCGCGTCGACCTGGGCGACCTGGGCCACCTGGTCGTTGAGCACCACGCTGAGGTGGACCGTCTCGCGGGTCAGCTCGCCGAGCCGCTCCATCTCCGGTCGCGCGATGCGGATGGTCTCCTCCCACGGGTCGTGGCGCGCTGCGTAGAGCCAGAACAGCGAGCCGGCGACGTACCCGCCGGTGTCGTCACGGGCGACGAGCCCGTGACGTTCCAGCGCCGTCAGCATCCGGGACGCGGTCGACTTGGCCAGCCCACACACCTCCTGCAGCTCGGCCGAGCCCACCGGGGCGTCCGCACGCACCACGGTGTCGACGAGCTCGGCGGCGCGGTCGAGGGCCTGCGTGCCGTGCACGGCACGACCGCCGGTCTCGCTGCTCGCCACGCCTGCCGCCTCCTGGTCGAGGGTTCCCAAGAAGTCCCATCATGTGGAACCTTGACCTCACGATGTGAGGTTAGGACCCCATCAGAGTGAGGTCAAGCACACTCGGCCAGGTGGCGGCTTCCGCCGGCGCGACGACAGAGCAGGAGGAAGGCGACCCATGTTCCGCAACACGATGCCCCGCTACGAGGTGCTCTCCGAGGACGCGATGGCCAAGCTCGAGGCCGGCTGGCGGCGGCTGATCAGCGAGGTCGGCGTCCAGTTCGCCGACCAGCGCGCGCGTGACCTCTTCGCCGCCCACGGCCAGCGGGTCGAGGACGAGACGGTGTTCCTCGACCCCGACTTCGTGCTCGAGCAGGTCGCGAAGGCGCCCCACGAGTTCGACGTCCAGGCGCGCAACCCCGAGCACAGCATCCATCTCGGTGGTGACGCGATGGCCTTCGGCGCCGTCTACGGCCCGCCGTTCGTGCGCGAGGGTGAGGTCCGGCGTGACGCGACCATGGAGGACTTCACCTCCTTCGCCAAGCTCGCCCAGTCCTTCGCGGTCCTCGACTCGGCCGGCGGCATCATCTGCGAGCCCAACGACACGCCCCTGGACAGCCGCCACCTCGACATGACGCTGGCCCTGCAGACGCTGACCGACAAGGTCTACATGGGCAACGTCGTGTCGGGCGTCAACGCCGCCGACACCCTGGCCATGACCTCGATCCTCTTCGGCTCGCGCGAGGCGATCGAGCAGGCGCCGGCGACGATCTCGTTGATCAACTGCAACTCGCCCCTGCGCTGGGACGACCGGATGCTCGAGGCGCTCTTCGAGTACGCCGGAGCCGGGCAGCCCGTCGTGCTCACCCCGTTCATCCTGATGGGCGCCATGTCGCCGGTGACGATCCCGGCGGCGCTGGTCCAGCAGATCACCGAGGCGCTCTCGGGCATCGCCCTGGCCCAGCTGATCCGCCCGGGCACGCCGGTCATCTTCGGCTCGTTCCTGTCCACGATCAGCATGCAGTCGGGCTCGCCGACCTTCGGCACGCCGGAGTCCGGCATGGGTCTGCTGTGCACCGGCCAGGTCGCGCGGCGCTTCGGACTGCCGTTCCGCGGTGGGGGAGGCCTGACGTCCTCGCAGGTGCCCGACGCGCAGGCCGGCTACGAGGCGCTGATGACGCTGATGCCGACGTTCCTCTCCGGCACCAACTGGGTCATGCACACGGCCGGCTGGCTCGAGGGCGGGCTCGTCGCGAGCTACGAGAAGTTCATCGTCGACTGCGAGCTCGTCCAGATGCTCCAGCACGAGTTCACGCCGCTCGAGATCGACGAGGGCTCGCTGGCCTTCGACGCCCACGTCGAGGTCGGCCACGGCGGGCACTTCCTCGGCGCCGCCCACACCATGGAGCGCTTCCGCACCTGCTTCTACCGGCCGCTGCTGTCGTCCTCGGACAACTACGAGCGCTGGCTGCGCAACGGTGCCCGCGACACGGCCACCCGCGCCGGTGAGATCTGGCGCGAGCGGCTCGAGTCCTACGAGCAGCCGCCGCTCGACGACGCCGTCCGTCAGGAGCTCGAGGAGTACGTCGTCCGCCGCCGCGCCGAGCTCGGCGACTGAGGCCGCGCCGCGGCTGGGGTGACTGTGGTCGCGGTTTCCCAAGGGATGACGCCGACTGATCGCATCCCGTGGCAGATCTGCGCCGGGGAGCGCGGAACTGCCGGCATCCCTTGGGAAACCGCAGTGGCCGGAGGCGCGCGGCCTCAGGACAGGCCGGCGATCGTCCCGTCGTCGAGCAGGTCGATGCGGGAGGAGGCGGGGTTCTTCGGCAACCCGGGCATCGTCATGACGTCTCCGCAGACGAGGACCACGAACCCGGCGCCGGCCGAGAGGCGGACCTCGCGCACGTGCAGGTCGTGGCCGGACGGCGCCCCGATGCTGGTCGCGTCGGTGGAGAAGGAGTACTGGGTCTTGGCCACGCAGACCGGCAGGCCCCCGTACCCGTCGGCCTCGATGCGCTCCAGGCGGCGGCGGGCCTTGGCGTCCCAGGTCACCGTGGCCGCGCCGTAGAGCCGGTTGGCGATCGCCTCGACCTTCTCGGTGAGGCTGGCCTCGTCGGGGTAGGTGAAGGAGAACGTGTCGGGCGTGGGCGCGGCCAGGATCTCGAGCACCCCCTCGGCGAGGTCCTTGGCTCCCGTCGCGCCGTCGACGAAGTGGGTCGCGGGGTAGGTCGCGACGCCCTCCGCAGCCACGAGGTCGACGACCGCGGCGACCTCCGCATCGGTGTCGGTCGGGAACCGGTTGAGCGCCACCACGCAGGAGATCCCGTAGACCTCGCGCACGTTGTGCAGGTGCCGACGCAGGTTGACCATGCCGGCCTCGAGCGCGCCGAGGTCCTCGGAGGCCAGGTCGGCCACCGCGACGCCGCCGTGGTACTTCAGGGCTCGCACGGTGGCCACGATGACCGCCACGTCGGGGCGCAGCCCGGACTTGCGGCACTTGATGTCGACGAACTTCTCCGCGCCGAGGTCGGCGCCGAAGCCGGCCTCCGTGACCACGATGTCGGCCAGGCGGAGCCCGGCACGGGTGGCCACCACCGAGCTGCAGCCGTGGGCGATGTTCGCGAACGGCCCGCCGTGCACCATCGCCGGTGCACCCTCCAGGGTCTGGACCAGGTTCGGGGCCAGGGCGTCACGCAGGAGCACGGCCATCGCCCCCTCGGCGCCCAGGTCGCGCGCGGTGACCGGGCGCTTGTCGCGCGTCGATGCCACGACGATGTCGCCGATGCGCTTCTTGAGGTCGGCCCACGACTCGGTGAGGCAGAAGATCGCCATCAGCTCGGAGGCGACCACGATGTCGAACCCGTCCTCGCGGGAGAACCCGTTGCCGACGCCCCCGAGACCCACGACCACGTCACGCAACGCCCGGTCGTTCATGTCGAGCACCCGCTTCCAGGTGATCGTGCGGGTGTCGATGCCGAGCTCGTTGCCGTGGTGCACGTGGTTGTCGATGAGCGCGGCGAGCAGGTTGTTCGCCGCGGCGATCGCCGCGAAGTCGCCGTTGAAGTGCAGGTTGATGTCGGTCATCGGCACCACCTGGCTGTAGCCCCCGCCGGCCGCTCCGCCCTTCATGCCGAAGACGGGACCCATCGAGGGCTCACGCAGCGCGGCCAGGGACCGGTGGCCGAGTCGGTGCAGGGCGTCGGTGAGCCCCACGGTCGTGGTGGTCTTCCCCTCCCCGGCAGGGGTGGGGGAGATGGCGGTGACCAGCACGAGCTTGCCCAACGGGCGGTCGGCCAGCGAGGCCAGGTAGCCGAGGTCGACCTTGGCCTTGTGGTGGCCGTAGGGCACCAGGTGCTCGCTGGGGATGCCGAGCGTCTCGGCGGCGACGTCCGCGATCGGACGCAGGGTGGCGGCGGTGGCGATCTCGATGTCCGACTGCACGGTCGGCCTCCTTCAGGGGCAGTGACCAGCGCTGTGTTGCGCTGCACGAAACGCAGTGTGCGATACGCAACGGCATTCGCGCTAGGGTTGCGTCATGAGCAACAGTTCGGACGCTCCCGAGGCAGGCATCGCCGGCCCGTCCACCGTGCAGTCCGTCGACCGCGCGCTGAGCATCCTGCAGATCCTCGCCCGGGTCGGCGAGGCCGGGGTGACCGAGGTCGCCGGCGAGCTCGGCGTCCACAAGAGCACCGCCTTCCGGCTGGTGGCCACCCTCGAGGCCCACCGCCTCGTGGAGCAGTCCGGCGATCGGGGCAAGTACCGTCTCGGGGTCGGCGTCCTGCGCCTGGCCGGAGCGACGACCGCACGCCTGGACCTGGTCCAGGAGGCGCGACCGATCTGTCGCCGGCTCGCCGCCGAGACGGGTGAGACCGTCAACATCGCGGTGATCTCGGACAGCGGTGCGCTCTACCTCGACCAGGTCGCGGGCTCGTCGTCACTGCAGTCGCACAACTGGGTCGGACAGCACATCCCGCTGCACGCGACCAGCAACGGCAAGGTGCTGCTCAGCGGCCTCGACGAGGCCCGGCTCGCCGAGGTGCTCCTCGACCTGCCCCGCTACACGCCGGGCACCGTCACGACGAGGTCGGTGCTCGTGCGCCAGGTCGAGCAGGTACGCGAGCAGGGGTACGCCGTGGCGGTCGACGAGCTCGAGGTCGGCCTCACCGCGGTGGCCGCGCCGATCCGCGACGTCCACGGCGACGTCGTGGCCTCGATGAGCGTGTCGGGGCCGACCTTCCGCCTCGACGACGACGACCTCGACGACGTCGTGGGGCGCGTCGTCGCCGGGGCGAGCGAGGTCTCGCACCGCCTCGGCTGGGGTAGTCGCTGAGGTCGCGACGGCGGGTCGCTTGACACCGGGCGCTCCACGGCGGACGATTCAGTTGTTGCGATGTGCGCATCAGGGTGCATCATACGCAACACTGCGCTCGCGGAGGCTTTCCCCATGTCATCGGTCCCCAGCTCGGCCGGCTGCGTCGTCATCGGCGCCGGCATCGTCGGCAACAGCCTCGTCCACCACCTTGCCGAGCTCGGGTGGCGCGACATCGTCCAGATCGACCAGGGCCCGCTGCCCAACCCCGGCGGGTCGACCGGGCACGCGTCGAACTTCATCTTCCTGACCGACCACTCCCGTGAGATCACCGACCTCACCCTCGACTCGGTGCGCCAGTACCAGGAGATGGGCGTGTTCACCCAGAGCGGTGGCTACGAGGTCGCGCGCACCGAGGAGCGCATGGAGGAGCTGCGTCGGCGGATGTCCTCGGCCCGTGCGTGGGGCATCGAGGCCGAGCTGGTGAGCCCCGAGGCGGTCAAGGAGAAGGTCCCGTTCATCGAGATCGACGAGCTGGTCGGCGCCTTCTGGCAGCCCGGCGTCGGGGTGGTCGACTCCCTGCGGGCCGGCACGATCATGCGCGAGTCCGCCCTGGCCAGCGGCGCGCTGACGACCGTGCCGAACTGCGAGGTCCTCGACCTCGACGTCGAGGACGGCAAGATCGTGCGGGTCCGCACCGACAAGGGCGACATCGAGGCCTCCACCGTCGTCATCGCCTGCGGTGTCTGGAGCCCGAAGATCGGAGACATGGCCGGGGTGAGCATCCCGCTGACGCCCGCGGTGCACCAGATGATCTCGGTCGGACCCTGCCCCCAGCTGGCCGGACTGGAGGGCGAGATCTCCTTCCCGATCATCCGCGACATGGACACCTTCTGCTACGAGCGCCAGCACGGCGCCGACATGGAGGTCGGGTCCTACGCCCACCGCGCGATCCTGCACGAGCCGGAGGACATCCCCACGATCGAGCAGGCCAAGCTCTCGCCGACCGAGATGCCGTTCACCAGCGACGACTTCGACACCCAGCTCGAGCAGGCCTTCGAGCTGATGCCGGACCTCCTCGGCGCCGAGGGCGCCGAGATGCGCTACGCGATCAACGGCCTGCTCTCGCTGACCTGCGACGGCAACCCCATCCTCGGCGAGAGCCACGTCCAGGGTCTGTGGACCGCGGCCGCGGTCTGGATCAAGGAGGGACCCGGCGTCGGTCGGGCGATGGCGGAGTGGATGACCCACGGGCAGCCCGAGATCGACATCCACCACAGCGACATCGCGCGCTTCCACCCCCACCAGCTGCGCCGCGAGCACACCCGGCTGCGCACGACCGAGTCCTTCATCAAGACCTACGGCATCGTCCACCCCGGCGAGCAGTACGCCTCGGACCGCGACCAGCGCCTGGCCCCGATGCACGAGTCGCAGCGCAAGCTCGACGCGGTCTTCTTCGAGGCCGCCGGGTGGGAGCGCCCGTTCTGGTACGAGGCCAACGCCCCCCTCGTCGCGGAGTACGGCGACGCCGTGATGCCCCGTGAGCACGAGTGGGACTCCCGCTGGTGGAGCCCCATCATCAACGCCGAGCACCTGCGCATGCGCGAGGCCGCCGGCGTCATCGACCTCTCGGCCTTCTGCGTCTTCGACATCGAGGGACCCGGCGCGCTGGCCTCGGTCCAGCAGACCTGCGTCGCGCAGTGCGACGTCGCCGTCGGCAAGGTCGTCTACACCCCGGTCCTCGACGCCAAGGGCGGCTTCCGCTCCGACCTCACGGTGATGCGCCTGGGCGAGGACCACTTCCGCGTCGTCACCGGCGGCGCGCACGGCATGGCCGACCGGGCCTGGTTCGGGGGACACCTCGTCGACGCCACCCTCAGCGACCGGACCGACGAGGTCTCCACGATCGGGGTGTGGGGTCCCCGCGCCCGTGACATCGTCTCGGGGCTGACCGACGACGACCTCTCCGACGAGGGCTTCGCCTTCCTGACCTGCCGCGAGCTCGAGGTCGACGGCATCGCGGTGCTGGCCTCGCGGATCTCCTACGTCGGCGAGCTGGGATGGGAGCTCTACGTCGCCATGGACCGGGCCGCGCAGCTGTGGGACGCACTCCTCGACGCCGCCGCGCCGCACGGCGGGGTGCCCGTCGGGATCGGCGTCTACGGCACGACCGGTCGGCTGGAGAAGGGCTACCGCGCCTTCGGCATGGAGCTCGACGCCGAGCGCACCATCATCGAGGCCGGCATGGCGCGCCCGAAGGTCAAGGCCGCCGACTTCGTCGGCAAGGAGGCCTACCTCGAGCAGCGGGCGTCCGACCCGGCCGCCGTGCTGTGCACGCTCGCGGTGGAGGACCACACCTCGGCCTCCGGGGTGAAGCGCTACATGCTCGGCGGTGAGCCGATCCTGACCCGGGACGGAGCGACCCTGACCGACGCGCACGGGCACCACCCGTACGCCACGACGGCCGGTTCCGCGCCCTCGTTGGGCCAGCACCTGCTGCTGGCCTACCTGCCGGTCGCGGACGCGCAGATCGGCCGCGAGCTCGCGGTGTCCTACATGGAGGAGCTCTACCCGGTGAGCGTCGTCTCGATCGACGCGACCCCGGCGTTCGACCCTGACAACGCGAGGCTGCGATGAGGGTCCTCGTCTGCGTCAAGAGGGTGCCCGACGTCGCCGGCGAGATCGCGCTGACCGACGACGAGCAGGCCGTCGACGCCCGCCACGTCGGCTTCACGGTGAGCAACCACGAGCACAGCGCCGTCGAGCTGGCGATCCGCGCCGCGGAGTCGACCGGCGGCACGGTGACGCTGCTCAGCGTCGGACCGCCGGAGGCCGCCGAGCAGCTGCGCAACCTGCTGGGCCTCGGTGCCCACGCGGCGACCCTCGTCGAGGCCGACCCGCTCACCCTGGGACCCGCCGACGTGGCCCGTGAGATCGCCGGCGTCGTCGAGGCCCACGCCGCCGCGGGAGCGCCGTACGACCTCGTGCTGCTCGGCAACGACGCCGCCGACTCGGGCGACTTCCAGGTCGGCATCCGGCTCGCCTACGCCCTGGACTGGCCGGTCGTCGTGGGTGCCGCGACCGTCGATCCTGACGGAGACCGGGTGACGACCCGCCACGACAGCACGCACGGAGAAGAGGTCTACTCCCTGCCCCTGCCCGCGGTGGTCACGGTGCTCGAGGGTGGCGTCGAGCCGCGCTACCCGACCCTCAAGGGCCGGATGGCCTCGAAGAAGATCACGATCGAGACCCGTGCGTCGTCCGTCGAGGCGGTGGGGTCCGGCCGGGTGCGCCTGCGCGTGCCCACCGCACGCCCGAGCTCGGTGGAGATCATCGGGGAGGGCCCCGAAGCCGCGCCGGCCCTGGTCGACCTCTTCGAGCAGCTGGGAGCACTGCGATGATCCTCGTCCTCGTCGAGACCGAGAACAGGGCAGCACCCGGCACCGGGTCCGGCGCCAGCGAGGTGTCGCTGGAGACCCTCGCCTTCGCCCGGTCGCTGTCGCAGGCCGGCGGTGGCATCGCGGTGCGTGCCGTGGTGATCGGCGAGATCGACGAGGAGTCCCGCCAGGCCCTGGCGGCCGAGCTCGGCGACCATGGTGCCGCCGAGGTGCTGCACGCGGTGGGTCCGGCCTTCGACACCTTCGGCGGAGCGAGCTGGGCCGCGGCGCTCCAGGCCGTGCGCACGGAGACCGGATCGGTGGTCGTCGTCGCCGCCGGGACTCCGCGCGGCAACGAGGTGCTCGCCCACCTCGCCGCACGGCTCGACGTGCCGATGGCGGCCAACGCGCTGTCCTTCTCGAGCCTGTCGCCCTTCACCGTGACCCGTCAGGTCGTCGGCGGGTCCGCGCTGGAGGACATGACCCTCTCGGGCCGTCCCGCGGTCCTCAGCGTCGCCGGGCACTCCTGGGCACCCGAGGCCGTCGGGGGTCCGGCAGCAGCCTGGCGCGAGGTGATGCCGGAGGTCTCCGAGGCTGACCTCGTCGCGCGGGTCGCCTCGACCGGGGTGAAGGAGAGGGACGAGTCCGGCTCCTTGAAGTCGGCCTCGATCGTCGTCGGCGCCGGGCGCGGAGCGGGAAGCCCGGAGGGGTTCACCGGGGTCGACGAGCTCGCCGAGGTCCTCGGCGGCGTCGTCGGCGTCTCGCGGGTCGTGACCAGCCTCGGCTGGCGCCCCCACCACGAGCAGGTCGGCCAGACCGGCAGCCGGATCAGCCCCGACCTCTACATCCCGTGCGGGATCTCCGGGGCGATCCAGCACTGGGCCGGCTGCGCGAGCTCCAAGGTGATCGTCGCGGTCAACACCGACCCCGAGTCGCCGATGATGTCGCGCGCGACGTACGCCGTCGTGGGCGACATGCACGAGGTGCTCCCGGCGGTCAACGAGGAGATCAGGCGCCGTCGCGCGGGCTGAGCTAGCGGTCGGCGACGGCCCAGGTGACGGCGGAGGCCGCCGCGGTCACGGTCAGCACCGAGCCCCACGGCCCGAGCCGGCGGGCGAGGGGGTGCGAGCCGACGAAGGCGGCGACGTACGTCGCGAGCAGGGCCCCGGTGACGGCGGGACCCGAGCTCGCGCTCCACGACCGGGCACTGAGACCTCCGGCCGTCGCGAGCAGGACCCCGCCGAACGAGCGGTGGCCGCTGTAGCGGGCGGCGGCGAACCCACCGACGAGTCCGGCGGCGACCACGGGGGCGGTGGGGAGTCGGTCCATGGCGTTCAACCTACCCAGGCGCGTCAGGTCGCGGTGACCCGCTCGGCCAGCCGGACCGCGGCGTGCAGGACCAGCTCGGCGTCGTCCGAGCCGTCACCCACCACCCGCTCGGGCACCAGCCCGCCCAGCAGCGCGGCCGGCTGGGTCAGCCACGCCCAGGCCCGCCACGGATCCATCCGTGCCGCCAGCAGCGGGTCGAGCACCGCCGCGAGGTCGTCGCGCGGCTGACCGTCGACGTCGAGCTGGAAGGCGGGCACGACCGTGCGCGCCTGGGGCGCCACGACGAGGAGCCGACGGTCGGCGGCGGCGCGGTGCACCGCGAACCGGGTCGCGTCCACGCTCTGGGAGCGCACCGCGGCGAGGGTCTCGTAGGTGAACCACGACCCCTCCAGGAGCCGCGCGCGCTGTCGGGCGTCGCGGGCGACCTGCACGAGCGGCACGGGCACCGCGTGCCGCGGCTCGGAGCCCTCGTGGTGCAGCAGCTCGTCGAGCTCGGTGAGCTGGTCCTCGCTCAGCGGGGCACCCGTGCGGGGGTCGCTCCACCGCGCGCGGCCGCCCTCGTCGCGCTCCAGGGTCGGCAGGCCGGCGGAGCCGAGGTGCTCGACCAGGCCGAGGTCCTCGAGCCACGATGCCAGGCGTTCGGCGCGGGTGTCGGGTTGCTCGCTCACGACGTCCACCCTGCCTCACCGTCGCCTCACCCACCTCAGACCTTCCGCGCGCGGCCCGACTCGGGGATGCTGGGTGCACCGCACGACCCGCACGACCACGACGAGGGAGCGCCATGAGCCAGCAGGAGGCCACCGAGCAGGCGTGGGAGATCGAGGTCACCGAGGACGGGCCGTACGTGGTCACCGGCGGGGTCCCGCTCACCCGTCGTCGCCGCGTGGTCGCCGACGACGGCACCCCGCTGACCTGGCAGAGCACTGAGGAGCTCGGGTCCGCGTCCTCCTACTCGCTGTGCCGTTGCGGCAGGTCGGACGACAAGCCGTTCTGCGACGGCAGCCACGCGGAGGGGTTCGAGGGGGCCGAGACGGCGCCGACGACGAGCTACGAGGAGCGCGCGAGGTCCTACGAGGGCACCGGGGTGACGCTGCGCGACGACCGCGGCCTGTGCGAGCACGCGGGGTTCTGCGCCAACAAGCAGACCAACGTGTGGAAGATGACCGGTTCCACCGGCGACGCCCGCGTCCGCGCGGAGATGATGGCGATGGTCGACCGCTGCCCCTCCGGCGCGCTGAGCCTTCGCGTGGGTGAGCAGGACGTCGAGCCCGACCTGCGGCCCGCGATCGGCGTCGTCGACGACGGTCCGCTGGCGGTGACCGGGGGCCCCGGCGGCTCCGTCACGGTGGTGCGTGTCGACGGGACCCGGGTCAACCGCTCGCGGATGACGCTGTGCCGGTGCGGTGCGTCCGACAACAAGCCCTGGTGCGACGGCAGCCACGCCGAGACCGGCTTCCACGACCGCTGAGCCGCGCCCGCCGCAGCCCGGCGGGGGTGGGCGGCCGGTTTCCGGCGGTGCAGCAGACTGCTCGCATGCTCAGTCGCCTCTCGCGCCGGGCCCGCGGGCTCGTCGCGCTCGGGGTGGTGGTGCTGCTCGCCGTGGTCGCCGCGGTGGTCGTCTCCGCGGTCCAGGCCCGACCCGACGCGGCGGCCCGCGCAGGGGAGCAGGTCCTGAGGGTGCCGGTCGGCCCCGAGGCGGACGGATCGAGGGTCGCCCTCGACGTCTCCGTCCTCACCCCCGAGCCCGGCACCGCTGGCGCCGACGCGCAGGGCCGTCGCGCCGCGGTCGTGCTCGCCCACGGCTTCGGCGGATCCAAGGACGACGTCGCGGACCAGGCCCGTGAGCTCGCGGCCGAGGGCTACGTCGTCCTGACCTACACCGCGCGCGGCTTCGGGAGCTCCGGCGGCCTGGTGCACCTCGACAGCCCCGACTACGAGGTCGCCGACGCCTCGCGCCTGATCGACCTGCTCGCGAGCCGCGACGACGTGCTGCTCGATGCCGAGGGCGACCCGCGTGTCGGGATCGCCGGCGGGTCCTACGGAGGTGCTCTGGCCCTGCTGGCCGCCGGGACCGACGACCGCGTCGACGCCATCGTGCCCGCGATCACGTGGAACGACCTCGGTACGTCGTTCTTCCCCCAGAACGTCTCCGGCCAGAACGTCTCCGGCCAGAACGTCTCCGGCCAGAACGCCTCCGACGGACCGGCCGCGGACGTCGGGGTCTTCAAGCAGCGGTGGGCCTCGCTGTTCTTCTCCGGCGTCCTGGCCGCCTCGATCGGCGACGCCGGGTCGGAGGACGCCGGGACGGCGGACGCCACGGACCTCGGCCTCAGCGCACCCGGCGCCGGTGGGTCGTCGCCACTGGTGTGTGGACGGTTCGCCCCCGACGTCTGCAGGATCTTCACCCGCGCGGCGACCGTCGGCCGACCGAGCCGGCAGGGTCTCGCCCTGCTCGAGCGCTCCTCGCCCGCCACCGTGCTGGACCAGATCACCGCGCCGACCCTGATCGTCCAGGGGGAGCAGGACTCACTCTTCGGTCTCGACCAGGCCGACGCCAACGCCCGGGGCATCGCCGACGCGGGCACCGAGGTGGCGGTGCGCTGGATCGACGGCGGCCACGACGCCGGGGGGGCCGACCTGAGCGGCGACGCCCTCACCACGCCCGTCCTCGGGTGGTTCGACCACCACCTGCGAGGTGGCCCCGATCCTGGCACGTCCTTCGACTTCGCCCTCCCGGCGGCACTGCTGGGCGGAGGAAGTCCCCCGCAGCTGCGAGCCCCGTCGTACGGCGCGACCGACACGGCCACGCTCGACCTCGAAGGAGACCCCCGGCCCGTCCTGTCGCCGGCGGGGGGCCAGCCGGCCGCCCTGACCTCGCTCCCCGGCGCGGGCGCCCTCCTGGGGCAGGCCGTCTCGGCCAGCGGCGCGGCCTTCGGGCTGGCCGCGCTGCCCGGGCAGAGCGCGGTGTTCACCAGTGCTCCCCTGAGCCGGGCGCTCACCGTCGCCGGCGCACCCCGGGTGCGCCTGAGCGTGACCTCGAGCGCGACGGACGCGACGCTGTTCGCCTCCGCCTGGGTCGTCGACGCCGACGGCGTCGCCTCGCTGCCGCGTCAGCTGGTCTCGCCGTTGCGACTGGACTCGCTGAGGCCGGGCACACCGGTCGACGTCGACGTCACCCTGCCGTCGTCGGCCTACGAGGTCCAGCCCGGCGAGCGCCTGCGGGTCGTCGTCTCGAGCACCGACCAGTCCTACGCCGTGCCCACCGACCAGCGGCTCTACCGCGTCGGGATCGCCGACGCCCAGGTCGTGCTGCCCACGATCGAGGCGACCCGGGTCGGTGGCGGAGCACTCGCGCCGTGGCCCCTCGTCGCGGTGGTCGTCCTGGTGCTGCTGCTGGCCGTCGGCTGGGTCTGCTCCTCCGCCCTGCGCCGTCGACGCCGCGGGGAGCAGGACCGCGTCGCGGAGCTCACGGCGGTGCCGCTGGTCGTCGAGGGCCTGGTGAAGGAGTACGCCGACGGCTTCCGCGCCGTCGACGACGTCGGGTGGCGCGCCGAGCAGGGCCAGGTGGTCGGCCTCCTGGGACCCAACGGCGCAGGCAAGACCACCACGATGCGGATGCTCGTCGGTCTGATCCACGCCGACGCGGGCGAGGTCCACGTGCTGGGGGAGCGGGTCAGCCCCGGCTCGTCGGTCCTGGGCCGGGTCGGTGCCCTGATCGAGGGACCGGGCTTCCTGCCGCACCTGAGCGGGCGGGCGAACCTCGAGGCGTGGTGGGCCGCGACCGGTCGGCCCCGCGAGGAGGCCCACCTCGACGAGGCCCTGGGCGTCGCCGACCTGGGCGTCGGCATCGACCGCCCGGTGCGCTCCTACAGCCAGGGCATGCGCCAGCGTCTCGGCATCGCCCAGGCCATGCTCGGGCTGCCCGAGGTGCTGCTGCTGGACGAGCCCACGAACGGCCTCGACCCGCCACAGATCCGCAACCTGCGTCGCGTTCTCGCCGACTATGCGGCAGCCGGGCGCACCGTGGTCGTCTCCAGCCACCTGCTGGCCGAGGTCGAGCAGACCTGCAGCCACGTCGTGGTGATGCATCGCGGTCGGGTCCTGCTCACGGGCGCCGTCGCCGACCTGCTCGCCGAGTCCGCCTCGGTCCTGGTCGGGGTGGAGGGCGACGCGGGGCGCGCCGCGGCGGCGCTGCGGGCGGTCCCCGGGATCGAGGCCATCACCGTCGAGGACGACCGGCTGCGCATCGAGGGCTCGCCCGCGCGCTCCGCCGTGGTGGCGACCCTGGTCGACGGGGGCTTCGGGGTCACCTCGCTGGACGCACGGCGTCACCTCGAGGAGGTCTTCATGGGACTGGTCGGCGACGACTCGGCGGCACAACGTGCACCGGAGGAGATGCGATGAGCACGACGACCGGCACCGCGCGGCGGCGTACCCCCCTGCCGCTGCGCGCCGAGCTCGGGCGCCAGCTGGGCCGGCGCCGCACCCAGGTGTCGCTGGCCCTGCTGATCGCGCTTCCCCTCCTGCTCGTCGCCGCCTTCTCGCTCGGCGACGGCGGTGACGACGAGGGGGCGCAGTCCTTCGTCGACCTCGCTCAGGTCGGGGCGGCCAACTTCACGGTGTTCGCGCTGTTCGCCAGCACCGGCTTCCTGCTGGTGGTCCTCTTCGCCCTCTACGCCGGTGACGCCGTGCCGTCGGAGGCGAGCTGGGCGAGCCTGCGCTACCTGCTCGCGGCTCCGGTGCCGCGCGCCAGGCTGCTGCGGGTCAAGCTGGCCGCCGCGCTCCTGACCAGCCTCGGCGCGCTGCTGCTGCTCGTGGTGTGGTCGCTGCTGGTCGGGCTGGTCGCCTACGGTCCCGCCTCCTACCGCTCGCCGACCGGTGAGCGCCTCGCCTGGGCCGAGCTGACGCCGCGACTGCTGCTCATCGTCGCGGCGCTCTTCGCCGTCCTCGTCTTCGTCAGCGCCCTGGCCTTCCTCATCGGCGTGCTCACCGACGCCCCGTTGGGCGCGGTCGGGACCGCGGTGCTGGTCGCGATCGTCTCGAGCATCCTCGACAGCATCAGCGCGCTCGGCGCCGTGCGCAACGGGCTCCCGACGCACTACCAGTTCGCCTGGGCCGACGCCCTGGCCGCCCAGGTCGACCTCAGCGGCATCGTCACGGGCGCGTTGTGGTCGCTGCTCTACTCGACCGTGCTGCTCGGCGCCGCGTTCGCGGCGTTCGCGCGCAAGGACGTGCTCAGCTGAGCATCGCCCCTGCTGCCCGAGGCTGACGCGGCGGCCGTGCCGGGACTTCGCGCATTCGTCTGCGCCGCGGTGTGGACCAGACCTACGCTGAGGCGTCCGAGCTGTCGACCCGAGGAGTGTTGTGGCCACCACGACCCCGCGCCGCTCTCGAGGACTCATCCACGAGCTCCTCAGCAGCTATCGCCTCACGGCGTTCGCGCTCGCCGCGATGCTGCTGCTGAGCACGGTGTCGTCGGCCTACCTGATCCTCCTCAGCCAGCCACGGCTGGAGGAGACCATCATGATGACCCGGTTGGCTCGCGACGGTCACGAGGCCATGCTGGACCAGGAGACCGGTCTGCGCGGATGGCTGGCGACCGGGGACGACACGTTCCTCGAGCCGTACGACGCCGGGCGACGGGTGGCCGACGTGAACTTCGAGGACATGGTCGCGGGGTCCGCGTCGACGCCCGGCACCACCGGGCCGGTGATCGACACCCTGGTCGCGCGTGAACGCTGGCAGGGCTGGGCGACCCGGGCCGCCCAGACGCAGTTCAGCGCGACCGAGCGGACCGACGGGACGCTGACCCGGTTCCTGCTGGAGGGCAAGCGGCTCTTCGACGACTACCGGGACGCCGAAGGAGCCGGGCTGCGCCAGGTCCAGGGTCTGCGCGACGGAGCACTGCAGAGCCAGCGCACCGCCCTGGTCGTGGTGTTCGGCTGCTACCTGGTCCTGCTCCTGGCCGCGATCACCCTCTTCTCGCAGCGCCGCCGACGGGCACGCCGACGCATCCTGGAACCCGTGAGCAGCCTGCTGGACACCATCGAGGCCTTGCGCGAGGGTGACCTCAGCGCCCGTACCCGGCCCACCGAGGTGCCCGAGCTGCACGAGATCGGCACCCAGGTCGACCAGCTCGCCGCCGACCTCGAGAGCGAACGGTCCCACGCCGACCAGCGCGAGCAGCGCCTCGCGCTGATGGCCCAGCGTCTGGAGACGGTCGTCCGGGTGGGTCGCGAGATCTCCGGCAGCCTGTCGGTGCGCTACGTGTCCGCCACGGTGACCACGGCCGCGGCCGACCTGGTCGACCACGCGGCCACGTTGTGGGTGCGGGGCGAGGACCAGTCCTTCCACGTCGCGAACCGCAGCGAGGACGCACACGGCGTGCTGCCACCGGCCACGCTCGTGGCGCCCGAGGTCGTGACACAGGCGGCAGGGGAGGCACGCCCGGTCGTCGTCGCGGCCCGGGGGGAGGACCGAGGCGGATCGCGGGCCTACCCGCTGGTGCTCGCCGGCATCGTCACCGGGGTGCTCGAGGTCGCGACCGACGTCGTCGACCCCGACACCGAGCAGGTGCTCGACGCACTCCTCTCCGCGGCCGCCTCCGCGCTGGAGTCGGCGCACCTGCACAGCTCGGCGCGCGAGCTCGCCGACCACGACGCACTGACCCGGCTGCCGAACCGCCGCCGCCTCGAGCTCGACATCGACGAGGAGTGGGAGCGGTGCCGGCGCTACGGACGCCCGGTCACCCTGGTCATGCTCGACCTCGACCACTTCAAGACCGTCAACGACCAGCGCGGGCACCAGGTGGGCGACCTGGTGCTGCGCGAGGCCACCGCGGCGATCGCGTCCACGCTGCGCAGCACCGACACCGCCTACCGCTACGGCGGCGAGGAGATCGTGGTGCTGCTGCGCGAGAGCGCCCTCGACGACGGGGTGCGGTGCGCGGAGCGGATGCGGCTCGCCGTCGCCGCGCTGCGGTTCAGTGCGGCGCCGGACCTCTCGATCACCGTGTCGGCCGGCGTGGCGACCCGCCACACGCGCATGGCCCACCACTCCGACCTCCTCGCCCGCGCCGACGGGGCTCTCTACGACGCCAAGCGCCTCGGACGCGACCGCGTCGTCGCCGCCGACGACGAGCCCGAGCTGCCCACGCGGACCAGGCTGCTCGTCCCGGCCGAGACCGCGGCAGCCGCGCTGTAGGCCCCGGCCGTCAGCGGGTGGGCCAGAGCAGGCGTCGTTCGGGACGGGGGTCGTGGAGGACCTCACCGTCGTCGGCGCCGCCGAAGCGACGGGTGCTGCGCTGCTCGCCGTACGCCGGCCAGCCCGGGTCCCCGTCCCGGACGAAGCGCACCCAGGCACCGTGCATGTCGTCGGCCAGAGCCTGGGGAGGGTCGTCCCCGGTCATCGCCCGTCCCTCCGGCACGCCGAGGGTGTCGAAGACGAAGCCGATCTCGAGGGCGTGGCACGCCCCGAGCACGCCACCGAGCGCAGGCGAGCGCCAGCCGAACTCGTAGACCCACGTCGGCGACCCCGCCGCGAGGCGGGCCTCGGCCCACCGCAGGGCCGGCAGCCGGAAGAACCAGTCGCTGAGCCCGGCCACGAGCAGCTCGCCCGGGTGGGACGACCCGGTCGAGGCCGACAGCGTCTCGTAGGCGCCCTCGGCCGCGCCGAAGAGGGCGAGCGCGAGGCGCACGCGGTCCTCCTCGATCGCGTCGAGCACCGGGTGCAGGAACAGCGCGTGCTCGTCGTCGTTGCTGCCGACCAGCACGTCGACCGCGGCGGCCTCGCCGGCGGCGACCAGGGCGATCGGGACGCCCGGCAGGGACTCGCCGTCGACCACGGGCTCGAAGGGCATCATGTTGGCCGCGACCTCGCCCCACCTGGCGGGGTCGGGATCCTGGCCGACCATCACCACGAGCCGGGAGTGCGCCTCCAGCAGCTCCTCGACCGGCACGCGGGCGAACGCCTCCGCCGTGGGCTCGACGCCGAGCAGCTCGGCCAGCGCCGCCGAGATCAGTCGTGCGGACGCCGGGTGGAGGACGTGGTGGCCGGCACCGCTCTGGGCGATCACCCGGCCGAAGAGTCCCCGCGCAGCCGGCATCACGCTCAGCGTGGTCACCCCCATCGCGCCGGCCGACTCCCCGCAGACCGTGACCCGTGCAGGGTCCCCGCCGAAGGACGCGACGTTGTCGCGCACCCACTCCAGCGCTGCGACCTGGTCGAGCAGGCCCCGGTTGTCCACAGCGCCCTCGAGGTGGGCGAAGCCGTCGACCCCGAGACGGTAGTTGATCGAGACCAGCACGACGCCGTCCCGGGCGAAGGCGGCCCCGTCGTAGACCGGCACGGCGTTCGAGCCGTTCTGGAACGAGCCGCCGTGCACCCAGACCAGCACCGGCGCCGCCCCGGTGACGTCGGGGCTCCACACGTTGACGTGCAGGCAGTCCTCGCCCTCCACGACGGGCTCCGGCAGCAGGTCGGCCACCACCGCGCGGTAGGGCGGCTTGGGGGCCGTCGGTCCCCACCGGGTGCAGTCGCGGGGCTCGGACCACGGCGCGGGGGGGACCGGCGGGGCGAAACGCAGGTCGCCGAAGGGCGGGGCGGCGTACGGCACGGCACGGAAGACCGCGAGGCCGTCCTCGAGGACCCCGCGGACGGGGCCGTGGGTGGTGGCGACCTCGGGGGCGGACAGGGCCGGGGCGTCAGCGGGGCTCATGGGCCCACTATCGCCGAGCCCGCCGGCCGGGACCTCCCCCACCGCCGGCCGAGGCCCCGGGAGACGGCGCTCAGGCCTCGACGCCGGGCTCGCTCGCCGTCGGGGACGGCTCGTCCCCGACGGGCATGCACTGGCCCAGGGTCACCTGCTTGTAGCGCTCGAACTCCGCCGATCCCCGGGACGCCGCGAGGTAGCGCTCCGCCGGGAGCGCGGCGTACCACCGCACCGCCTCGAGCAGCTCGTCGGCGGCGACGCTGCCGTCCACCTGCTCCTCGGCCAGGGGCACCGCCCCGACGAAGCGGGCCACGGTCTCCTCGTAGTCGCCCTGGTTGAAGGCCGCGATGCCGGCACGCACCTGCTCGCAGGCCGCGCTGTCGACTGGGTCGGCCGTCGCCTCGGCCGACGCGGCGCCGGCCGGCGGGTCGGAGGGGGCGCCGGAGCACCCGCAGAGCACGAGCAGGAGCAGCACCGCGGCGTACCTCATGGCGCCAGGGTAGGTCAGGGGCCCGTGCTGCACCCGGCGCTGCGGGTTCACCGGGGGGTGGGTGATGAGGCATGCTGGGCGTGGCTCCCGCCGACGGTGGGGGTCCGTGACCGACCGAGCAGCCGGCCGCGGGTGGTCGGACCCCGACCCCTGACCCCCACCCCTGACAGGGAGCTTTGATGCGACGCAGCAAGATCCTCCTGGCCACCTCCGCCCTGGCGATCAGCGTCGCCCTCACCGGGTGCAGCGGTGACTCCTCGGGCGACGCCGGTGGGTCCACGGACTCGACCTCGGCCTCGGACTCCTCGCCGTCCTCGGACTCGGCGAGCCCGTCGAGCGACGCCGGGGGCGGCTACTGCGACGAGCTCGACGCCGCCCAGGGTGACTTCGAGGCGCTCGCGAGCGGTGACGCCTCGTCGATCGACAAGACGTTCCAGGCGTTCTCCGACCTCGGCGACGCGGCGCCGCCGGAGGTGGCCGACGACTGGAAGGTCATCAACGACGCCTTCGGAGGGCTCCAGGCCTCGCTGGAGTCGGCCGGGGTCGACCTCCAGGACCTCTCCACCGGCAAGCTGCCCAAGGACGTCGACCCGCAGAAGCTGCAGACCCTGCAGTCGGACGTCAAGAAGCTGCAGAGCCCGGACTTCCAGGCCGCCGGTCAGAACATCTCGGACTACGCCGAGACCGAGTGCGGGATCACGTTCGGAGGCTGAGCCGGTCGGTCACGTAACGGGGCGGCTCGCCGCTCGTTGAGCGGGAGTCCACCACTACCCCGGGAGCCCCCGTGCGTCGTCGATCCGCCCTCACCGCGACCCTGACCGCCCTGGTCCTCGCCGTCCCGGCGCTCGCCGGCACCGCAGGAGCCAGCGCCCCCGCCCCCGAGCGCCCACTGCGCTACGTCGCGCTGGGCGACTCCTACAGCGCCGCCTCCGGCGTGCTGCCCGTGGTGCCCACGGCGCCCCCGCAGTGCCTGCGCTCGACGCGCAACTACCCGTCCGTGATCGCGGAGGCCACCGGCGCGCGGCTCGTCGACGTCACCTGCGGCGCCGCCGACACCGGCGACTACCGCGAGGCGCAGTACGACGACGTGCCGCCGCAGCTCGAGGCCCTCTCCCGCCGCACCGAGCTGGTCACGATGACCATCGGTGGCAACGACAGCGGCGTGTTCATCGACAGCATCATCGCCTGCGGGGTCGCGGGTGCCTCGACGGCCGGGGAGGGCAGCCCGTGCAAGGACCAGTACGGCTCGTCCTTCGCCGACACGGTGCGCGAGACCACCTACCCCGACCTCGTCCGTGCGCTGCGGGCGACGCGTCGCCACGCCCCGGACGCCGAGGTCGCGATCCTCACCTACCCGTGGATCCTGCCCCGCACCGAGGGCTGCTTCGACAAGATGCCCATCGCCGAGGGCGACGTGCCCTACCTGCGCCACCTGCAGCGGGTGCTCAACGCCAGCGTGAGCCGCGCGGCCGACGCCGCGGGCGCGACCCTGGTGAACCTGAACCGGGTCTCCGAGGGCCACGACGCGTGCCAGCCCCTCGGCACCCGCTGGGTCGAGCCGGTCCTGCAGGGCACCAACGCGGTCGTGGTGCACCCCAACGCCCTCGGCGAGAAGCGCATGGCTGGGCGCACGATGCGCGTGCTCGGCCTGCGCTGAGCCCGCTCAGACCTGCTCAGGCGTGCCGGGCGGTCCACTCCCGGAAGGGTGCGGTCGGGTCGTCGAGGTCGGCGTGGGTGGCCGGCAGGGCGCGCTCGCCCGGGTCGAGCGCGTACTCGCCGTAGAACGTGGCGAGGCTCATGTAGCGCCCACCGTCCTCGTAGTGCTCGCCCTCCTGCTCACGGCTGGCGGCGAAGACGACGTGCTCGGGCTCGGCGTAGTAGAGCGCGCCGAGGCACATCGGGCAGGGGTAGGCGGTGACGTAGACGTCGCAGCCGCGCAGGTCCGTGCGACCAGTGGCGGCCAGCTCGCGGATCGCCGTGATCTCGGCGTGGGCGGTCACGTCGCCCGACTGGGCGACCTGGTTGGTCGCCTCGACCAGGACCTCGCCGGTGCTCCGGTCGACCACGACGGTCGCGAAGGGCTTGCCGCCCTGCACGACGTTGTCGAGGGCGAGGTCGACGGCGCGCTGCGCCAGGGTGGGATCGGGGGTCATCGGGGGGTCCTCTCGTCGGGGAGGACGAGTCCACCACCCACGGCGCCACGGCCTGTTCACCCGGTCGGTCCGACCGGCCTCCTCGGGGGCAGCCCACGGTCTGCGATGCTCGGGCAGTGGCCGAGCCCGAGACCTCCCCGCCGTGGGACGCCGAGCAGATCCGCGTCGATCGCGACGGACTGGCCCTCGACGTGACCCTCGTCGGTGACGCGGGCGCAGACCCGGTGCTGCTGCTGCACGGCTTCCCGCAGGACGCGCGCAGCTGGCGTCGGGTCGCCGAGCACCTCGGCGACGACGGCCTGCGGCTGGTCGCGCCGGACCAGCGCGGGTACTCCCCGGACGCGCGACCGGAGGAGGTCGCGGCGTACGGCGTCGAGGCCCTGGTCGGCGACGTGCTGGCGGTGGCCGACGCCGTGGGTGCCGCGACCTTCCACCTGGTCGGCCACGACTGGGGCGCCTCGGTCTCCTGGTCGCTCGCAGCCGCCCACCCCGAGCGCGTCCGCACCCTGACGGCGCTCTCGGTGCCGCACCTGGCCGCCTTCGGGCGCGCCCTGCGCGAGGACCCCGAGCAGCAGCGGCTCTCGGCCTACATCGGGCGCTTCCGCAAGCCGGGCGAGGCCGAGGAGGCATTGCTGGCCCACGACGCGACGGCCCTGCGCGCGATCTACGACGGCGCGGTGGCCGCCGACGACGTCGAGGCCTACGTCGCGCTGATGCGCGAGGGTGCGCTGACCCCGGCGCTGAGCTGGTACCGCGCGATGGGCCGCGAGCTGTCCGAGACCCCGCCCGTGACGGTGCCGACCACCTTCGTGTGGGGCGAGGAGGACCGGGCGACCAGCGAGTCCGCGGCCCTCGGGTGCGCCGACTTCGTCGAGGCCGACTACCGCTTCGTCCGGCTGCCCGGCGTCGGGCACTGGTCGCCGGACCAGGTGCCCGCGGTCGTGGCCGACGCGGTGCGGGAGCGGGTGCGGAGCGCGCGCGGATGAGGTTCACCGAGCACGAGATGACCGTGGCCGTCGACGCGGTGGCGCGCGAGCTGTTCGTCGCGACCCGGCCCCCGTGGCGCCGCCGTGGCGCCACGGCGGCCTACGACGCCCTCGATCGTGCGCAGCGCTACCACCGACGCGCTGCCGCCGGGGAGATCGTGCTGCCCGCCCTGGTCGCCCTGCCCGAGCGACCGACCGTCGGTGCTGCACCGGTCTTCAGCGACGAGGAGTACGCCGAGGCGGCCGCCGCCGGCGGCCGCCAGGTCCGCGAGCACCGCAGTCCCGGGGCTCGGGACGGGCTCTCGACGCGCCGGCGCGCCGCCGACGTCGCCGTCGCCGCGCGACTGACCCGCCTCGGCGTCGCCGCGATGCCGCACCGGGCCGACCCTGACGCGCTGGTCGTGCCCGACCACCTCTGAGGTGGGTCAGGAGCGGAGCGTGACGGTCTCGCCGAGCGGGGCGCGGGAGGTGCGGTAGGAGTTGGTCGCGTGGTCGGGGTCGGGGTGTCCGAAGGAGATGCCGCAGACCACGTCACGGTCACCGTCGATGCCGAGCTCGTCGTGCAGCACGGGGGAGAGGCCCGCCAGCGCGGCCTGCGCGCAGGCGCCGAGACCGAGGGCGGTCGCGGCGAGCAGGAAGGTCTGGACGTAGAGGCCGCAGTCGATGGCGCCGTAGACGCCGAGCTCCTTCGGGGCGGTGACGATCGCGACGTGCGGGGCGCCGAAGAGCTCGAAGTTGCGCAGGCCCTCCTTGAAGGACCGCTCCCGGTCGCCCGGGGCGATCCCGACGGCGTCGTAGAGCTGCCAGCCGCTCTCCCGGCGGCGCTCCTGGTGGACCCCGGTGTAGGACTCCGGGAAGGCGATGTCGCTGCCGGCGTCCTCGAGGGAGCCCAGCATCCGCGCGCTCAGGTCACGGGCGGGCTGCCCGGAGAGCACGTGCACCGACCAGGGCTGGGTGTTGCACCACGACGGCGTACGTCGGGCCGCCTCGAGGAGACGCTCGACGACGGCCGGGTCGACCGGGTCGGGGCGGTAGCCGCGGCAGCTCCAGCGGGTCGTGAGGATCTCCTCGAGGGCATCGATCGGCTCGCTCGCGTCCATGCCCGGATCCTCTCAGCCTCTCGGTGCTGCCTAGGCTGCGCGGGTGCTGGTGACCTCACGCGACGCGACGGTGTCCCTGCTCGAGCTCGACCGGCCCGAGCGTCGCAACGCGCTCGACCTCGCACTGTGCCGGTCGATCGAGGCAGCGGCCACCGCCGAGGTCGCGGCGGGCGCGCGGGTCCTCGTCGTGTCCGGGCGTGGCAGCGCGTTCTGCGCGGGCGCCGACCTCGACGGCGTCTACGGCGCGGAGTTCCTCCAGGCGCTCTACGCGATGCTCCACGGTCTGGCCGCGCTCCCGGTGCCCGTCCTCGCGGCCGTCAACGGGCCCGCGATCGGCGCCGGGACCCAGCTCGCCCTGGCCTGCGACCTGCGGGTGGCCGACGAGACCGCCCGCTTCGCGGTGCCGACCGCGCGCAACGGCATGGCCGTCGACGCCTGGACCATCCGCACCCTGAGCGACGTCGCGGGCGGGGGAGCGGCCCGCAGGATGATGCTGGCCGCCGACACCCTCGACCGTGAGGCCGCCCTGGGCTGCGGTCTCGCAGACCGGGCCGGTGATCTGGCCGCGGCCCTGGGCTGGGCCCACGAGATCGCAGACCTCGCCCCGTTGGCGCTGGCGCACAGCAAGGGGGTGCTCAACGGCGCCGACGACGACGCGGTGACGGCCTCCTTCGACCGGTGCTGGGCCAGTGACGACGTCCGCGAGGCGCAGGCGGCGCGGGCCGAGCGGCGTACGCCGCTCTTCCGGGGCCGGTGACCCGCAGGCCGCGCGACGGGCCCCTGGCAGGATGGTGCGGTGCCCCCGAGCCAGGCGAAGAGCCAGACGCAGAGCCGGACGCCGACCCGGGAGTCGTTCGAGGACACCCTCTTCGCCAGCCGGTCGGTGCCGGTGCACCTGCTGCGCGGGGCGGTCGGGATCCCGCTGCTGGTCGCGGCCTTCGCCCTCGTGCCGCTGCTCTCCCCGTGGGCGCTGCTGCTCGCCGTGCCCGCCGTGGTGCTGCTGCGCGGCTGCCCGACCTGCTGGGCGCTCGGCCTGAGCCAGACCCGGTGCCGCGTCAGACCCCCGGGATGACCCGCAGGTCGCGCACCGCGCCGTCACCCAGGGCGGCCAACGCCTCCTGGTAGGCAGGCGAGTCGTGGGCCGCGACAGCGGCCTCGACGGACTCGAACTCGATGACGACCGAGCGCTGCTCGCGCCCGGCCTCCCAGGTCGCACCGGGCATCCCCCGGGCCAGGAACGTCCCCCCTGCCTCGGTCAGGGCCGGGCCCGCGAGGGCGGCGTAGGCGGCGAGCTTGTCGTGGTCGAGGATCTCGAGGTACGTGCTGATCCAGTAGGCGCTCATGGACCCATCGTGCCTCAGTCGTCTGCCACGCCCGGCCCGGCGTAGTGTGACGCGATGCACAGCCGCCGCACGGTGCTCCCCGTGCCCCTCGTCCTGGCCCTCGCCCTCTCGCTGCTCTCCGTGGGAGGTCTCGTCGGGTCGTCCCCGGCGACGGCCGCCGTCGCGGCGGTCGCCCCCCGCTCGGACCACGTCGAGCCCGCGGACGGGCGCCAGCGGTGGCGCACGGTCGAGCGGATGGTGCCGACCGTGACCGGCCCGGACCGCGACATCGAGGTGGTCCTCGACACCCGGCTCTACGTGCCGCGCACCGCCTCCCGACGCGATCCGCGCCCGGCGGTGCTGATGACGAACGGCTTCGGCCTGGACAAGGACGCCAACGAGATCGTCACGACGGCGCGGTTCCTGGCCGCCCACGGCTACGTCGTGCTGACCTACTCCGCCTCGGGCTTCGGTGACTCGGGCGGCTGCGTCACCCTGCAGTCGGCCGACTACGACGTGCCGAGCGCCTCCCAGCTGATCTCGACGGTGCTCGGCCCGCGGCCCGACGTGCTGCACGACCGCCAGGGCGTCGTGCTCGGCACGATCGGCGGTTCGTACGGCGGGGGAGGCCAGCTCCCGCTCGCCGCAGCCGACCCCCGCGTGCGGACCGCCCTGCTCGGGCGCACCTGGAACGACCTCTTCTACTCCCTCGACCCGAACAACCGCGTCGTGCCCGGCGACCCCACCGGGCTGACCCACGGCCTCAACGACCAGGGGGTCTTCAAGCAGGGGTGGACCTCGCTGTTCTTCGCCCTCGGCAACAGCCAGCCCGCGCAGGGCAACGGCGGCTGCCCCGAGGCCAAGATCGCGGCCGGCGACCCCACCGAGCTTGCCGGCGCTGCAGGCTGCCCGGGCTACTACCTCGCGCTGTGCGACCTCTATGCGCGTCTCGACAGCACCGGGGACGCGGACCCGGCGGGTCGCGACCTGGTGGCGCGGGCGTCGGCCTCGACCTTCATCGACGACGTCGACGTGCCGGTCCTGCTGGTCCAGGGCCAGAGCGACACCCTGTTCAACCTCAACGACGCCACCGCGACCTACCGCGCGCTGCGCCGACGCGGCGTACCGACCTCCATGATCTGGAACTCCGGCGGCCACGGCGGTTATCTCTCTCAGCCCGGGGAGTGCGAGGCCTACGACGGGCAGGCGCGCACCGTGCGTCAGATGGACCACTGCTACCTCACGCTGCGCTCGCTCCGCTGGCTCGACCACTGGTTGCGGGGCAGACCCGGCGGTGCTGGACCGGGCTTCAGCTACTACCGCGACTGGGTGTCCTACGGCGGTCGCGGCGCCGCCGACGAGCAGTACGGCGCAGCGCGCACCCTCCCGCGGGCCACGACGAGGTTCGCCCTGTCGGGCACCGACCGTCTCGTCGCGCGGTCCGCACGGGCACGCGCGGGGTCGGCCGACTTCCTCAACCCCGCGGGCGGGATGCCCGCGGCGTACTCCGAGACGTCGAACTTCAGCGGGCCGGACAGCGAGCCGAGCTCGGCTGACGTGCCGCCCCAGGAGGTCGAGGGTCAGTTCGCCGCTTTCACGACCGGGCGGCTCCGACGTCCTCTGGTCTCGGTCGGGATCCCGGCGGCCCGGTTGCGGATGAGTCACACCAACGGCTCCGACCTGGTGTTCTTCGCCAAGGTCTACGACGTGGCCGCGGACGGGTCCCAGAGCCTGGTCCACCGCCTCATCTCACCGGTGCGGGTCCCGGCCGGGGCCGTGGACCAGCCGGTACGCCTGCGGCTGGCCGGCTTCGCCCATCGCTTCGACCGCGGCCACCGGGTACGCCTGGTGCTCTGCTCGACCGACCAGACCTCGCACAACGCCACCCTGGCCGACACCATCACGGTCACCACCGGCGCCGGCGCCTCGGTCCTGACCCTGCCCGGCCGTCTGCGCCGTTGACCACGGCCCGGTGCCGACAGACCGGTTGGTGTGACTGAGGCGTGCGGGTGCCGCTCGGCGGTTCGGGGTTGTCGGCGCCCTTGCCCGCGGCTCTCGGAGATGCTGTGTGACCGCTTCGGGGACACGCCCGGTGAACAGCACAAGCAGGTACCTCTGCAGCTCCAGGCGGAGAGAAAGTCGATCGGTTGCCGTGCCCCATGACAGAAACGATGCCTGACGACTCTCGACGCCTCGTCGTCTGCGTTCCACCCATGACGCCAGGCGCCGCGGCGGTCATCGATGTCGTGCGACACGAGGACAACTCTGATGTGGACAACTCTAGCGATCGAACACATGTTCTAGTATCATTGATTCATGCCCGCTGCCGCCGCCACCGACGAGACCCGCCAGGGTCTGCTCGACGCGCTGCGCTCCGACGAGGCCTGGGTCCGGGCGGCGGAGGTCCGCAAGATCCGCACCGCGCTGGAGTGGGCGATCGCTCACGAGGTCCTGAGCCTGGATGAGGCGTCGTTCCATGCCGGGTTCGGTGAGCACGGGCTGACGTTGGCGGGTCCGGGGGCGCCGTTGGTCGGGGAGGCCGCGGTCACCGAGATGGCGGTCGCCCTGGGGTTGTCGACCGATGGTGGGAGGCGGTTCCTCGGGGTGATCCTCGAGGTCCGCTACCGCCTCCCGAGGTTGTGGGAGGCGGTGTTGTCGGGGCGGTGTGCGTGGTGGCGGGCCAAGACCGTCGCCGAGGCCACCATGATCCTGTGCGAGGAGGGTGCCGAGCACGTCGACCGCCACGTCAACGGGTTCACCCACGCCGTCTCCAACGCCCAGCTCGACCGGGTCGTGGAGGCCGCCCTGTCGCCGGTGGCAGCCCGAGGACGCCGAGGCCCGACGCACGGCGGCTGCGGAGAAGCGGGGGGTGCACATCCACCTGCGTGAGCAGGGCGGTGACCTGTCCGGCACCGTCGACATCAACGGGTGCCTGGACGCCGCGGACGCGTTGGACCTCGAGACCGCGCTGTCCGACCGGGCGCACGAGCTGAAGCTCCTCGGGTCGACCGACACCATGCCCGTGCGCCGGGCCGCGGCCCTGGGTGACCTCGCCCGGCTCCAGTCGACGCTGACGTTGAGTCCTGATGAGTGTGTCGACGCCGACGGTCACACGGTCCGGCTCCCCGCCCGGCGTGCGGTCGTCGTGCACGCCCACGTCGCTGCCGCCGCGATCACCGGGCACGGCTACGACGTCGCCCAGCACGGGGTCGCCACGTGGTCGAACACCCACCGGCCGGTCCTGGCCGAGCAGGTCCGCACCTGGTGCCGCACCGCCGGCACCGTGACCGTCCGACCGGTGATCGACCTCAACGACCACCTGCACGTCGACTCCTACGAGTCGACCGGTGACCTGCGCGAGCAGACGGCCCTGCGCGACCAGACCTGTGTCTTCCCCCGGTGCACCCGCCCCGCCAGGGCCTGCGACCACGAGCACTGCGTGCCCTGGCCCCAAGGCCAGACCTGCTCGGCCAACCAGGCGCCCATGTGTCGGCGCCACCACCGGCACAAGACCCACCTCGGCTGGTCCTACGAGACCCTCACCCCCGGGGTGTACCTGTGGACCAGCCCCCACGGTCTCAAGACGTTGCGGATGCCGGAGGGGACCTTCGACGTCGTCCGAGGCGGCACCGGTGGCACCGGAGCCGCCGCCGTTGGAGTACTCCATCGCCCCACCACCCCCACCCCCACCCCGACGCAAAGCGAAGCCGACGCGAGGTCGGACCACCCGACCCACCCGACACGCCACCACCCCCGCCGTCCCCACCGGAGGACGACGAACCGCCACCCTTCTGACCCTCTGATCCGCAGCAGCCGCAGCCCCGCCACCGCCCCACCGTGACGGGGCCACCGGCACGCTCTCGTGACTGCGGACCCGAACCTCGGACAAGCCGGACGACATCCTCCTCGCAGACCGCGCCAGGCTCCGTCGTCGACCAGGCTCAGGGGCGCGCCTGCGCCCAACGCCGCGGCTGGCGCGCGTGCCAAAGCGCAGCCCTGGCGGCGTTGGCCCCAGGCGCGCCGTGGACTCCGCCGCCGGGGTGGGCCGAGGCCGAGCCCAGGTACAACCCGCGGATCCCGGTCTCGGCCCGACCGAGTCCCGGGACCGGTCGGAAGACCAGCATCTGGTGCAGCTGCGCCGTGCCTCCGTTGACGGCGCCGCCGAGCAGGCTCGCGTTGCGAGCCTCGAGCTCGCGGGGACCCAGCACTCGCCGGGCCACCACCCGCGACGAGAATCCGGGCGCCAACGCCTCCAGACGCGCCTGGATCCGGTCACCCATGCGTTCGCGGTCGTCGTGGCCCCAGTCGCCGGTGATGGTCCCGTCGCCCGCGTCGTAGGTTGCGGTCTCGCCGCCCTGCGGCACGTGGGTGTAGGCCCACAACGACTCGGTCCCCGCGGGGGAGCGGGTGGGGTCGGTGGTCGTCATCTGGCCGGCGAGCATGAACGGGAGCGCCGGGACGGCGCCGGCGGCCACCTGGGCCAGGGAGCGCTGCATGTCCTGCAGGGAGTCCGCCACGTGGAAGCTGCCCGGCGCCACGGGCGGCGGCGAGGCCCACGGGACCGGTCCGGAGAGGGCCCAGTCGACCTTCACCGTGGCCGGGTCCCGGCGGAAGCTGCGCATCCCGCGGACGACGCGGTCCGGCAGGTCGGCGGTGTCCACGAGGCGGCCGTAGAGAACCGGCGCCGAGACGTCGGCGACGACGGCCCGGTGGACGACGACCCGCTCTCCGTCGCCGAGGTGCACCGCGACGACGCGGCCCCGGTCGATCTCGACCCGGGTCACGGGGGTCCCGACCCGCAGCGTGCCCCCGGCGGCCTCGAAGCGACGCGCCAACGCGTCGCTGAGACGTCCGGCGCCCCCGACCGGGACCGGGAAGCCGAGGGTCTGGGCCATCATCGTCATGATCAGCCCGAAGCCACCGGAGCCCGGCGAGTCGAGCGGGATGTCGGCGTGGCCCGCACTCCCGGCGATCAGCGTGCGGGCGGCGTCGCCGCCGAACCGGTCTGCGCCGAGCTCGGAGGCCGGGGTGAGGAGCTCGCGCACCCGGGCGAGCACGTCACGGCGCGTCAACGCCCGCAGCAAGCCGGGGCCGTGGCGCAGCGGCGGGAACGGGGTCAGCAGCGACCCGAGCAGGGACGGCCCGATCCGGTCCCACCAGGCGCACAGCTCCAGCCACGCCGGGCCGTCACCGGGATGGAGCACGTCGTGCTGCGCCGCGGTGTCGTGGCGGTCGGCCAGCACCATCGCCCAGCGCCCGTCCGGGAAGGGGTGGCCCAGCGGCGCCGGCGGGTCGCGCCAGAGCAGGCCGTGACGCTCGAGGTCCAGGGCCTTGAGCACGGGGGACGCTGCAGCGAAGGGGTAGAAGGCGCTGAACGTGTCGTGCACGAACCCGTCGGCGAGCTCGCTGTCGCTCCGCACGGCCCCGCCGACGTTCTCCTGCTGCTCGGCCAGCAGCACCGACCAGCCGGCGTCGGCGAGCAGGTTGGCGGCCACCAAGCCGTTCGGGCCGGCCCCGATGACGACCGCGTCGTAGCCGGCGCTCACCGGTGTCTCACCACTGGTAGTCCAGGAACTTGCCGTCGAAGGTGACCACGACCCGGTCACCGCCGGGGTCGGGACGACGTGCGACGTCGACGCGGAAGTTGATCGCACTCATGATCCCGTCCCCGAACTCCTCGTGGATCAGCTCCTTGAGCGCCGGCCCGTAGACCGCGAGCGCCTCGTGGAAGCGGTAGATCGTCGGGTCCTGGGCTGCCGACGGGTCCGTCCCCCTCGTCGGCTGCTGGCGCAGGCTCTCCTCGACGGTGTCGTCGAGTCCCAGCAGCGCACAGGCGGCACGGGCCTGCTCGGCGCTCATCGGGTGCTGGCCCAGCAGCGCAGCGGTCGTCCACACGACCGGCGCACCGACCGCCTCGGCGAGCGCCGCCCAGGAGAGCCCCTGACGGGTGCGCGCGGCCAGGACGAGGTCGGCGGACGCGGACTTGCTGCGGATCGGTGTCATCGCGGTCTCCAGCGCAGTGGGGGAGGGCACCGGGTCGAGAGCTCCGGCTCCCCGCAGTCTGCCCGTCGGGCGCAGGCGCGGGCACCCCCGGCAGGGGCCGTCCCTAGGCTGCTCGACGTGCAGCCAGGTCCGGAACCCGAGGTCGTGGCCGACGCGGGCGGGTGGCTCGTGCGCCGCGACGGCCGCGACCAGTCGTGGGTCGACCTCGACGACCCGGGTCGCCTGCGCTTCGACTACATGCGCCGGATCGCGGACCTGATCGACGTCTGCGCCCCGACGGGCCGCCCTCAGCGTGTCGTCCACGTCGGGGGCGCCGGTCTCGCGCTGCCGCGCTACGTCGCCCACACCCGGCCGGGGTCCCCGCAGGTGGTGCTCGAGCCGGACGAGGCGCTCACCGCGCTGGTCCGCCGTGCCCTGCCGCTGCCGCCACGCAGCGGCATCAAGGTGCGAGCGGTCTCCGGACGTGCCGGCCTCGCCCAGGTCCGCACGGCGTACGCCGACGTGGTCGTCGTCGACGCCTTCGACGACGGTCGACTGCCCGCGGAGCTGGTCAGCACGGCGTGGTTCGCCGAGGTCGCGCGGGTGCTGGACCCCGCCGGGGTGATGTGCCTGAACCTCAGCGACCGGTCGCCGTGGACGCACAGCCGTCGGGTGGTCGCCGGCGTGGTCGCCCACCTGCCGCAGGTGGTGGTGAGCGCCGAGCCGGCCACGCTCAAGGCACGACGGCCGGGCAACCTGGTCGTGCTCGCCTCACGCGTCGCCGTGCCCGAGGCCGCGCTGCGCGAACGCGCCCGTGCGGCCTCACTGCCCGCACGCCTGCTCGGTCCCCGGCAGGTGCGCGACACCCTGGGTGGCGGTGCTCCCTTCACCGACGGCGACGCCGAGGCGGGTCCTGACCACCTCACGAGCCGCGGGTGACGCGCACGACGTCGCACTCGACCAACCGGGGCCGTCTCGGATTTCTTCGGCATCGGTGGGTTTGGTTGGCTGGGTCCATGCGGGGGACATCGGCGTCGCGGCACCGCGCCGTCGCGGGCGGGACCGGTGCGACGTCGCGGCGCCGGTGGGCTCGTCGGACGGTGGCGCTGGTCGTCCTCGCCGTGGTCGCCGCGGTCGCGGCGGCGGGCACGGCCTGGTGGGCCCCCGACGGCGAGGGCGGCGGGGTCGACCGGGCCGTCTCGTCACCTGGCGGGGCCTCGGTCAGCCCGAGCCCGAGCCCGGTCCCGAGCCCGACGACCTCGGCGGGACCCGGGACCGAGACTCCCGAGGCCGGCCCGACACCGGACCCCGACGCCCCCAGCGGCTGGGGCCCCACGATCGGTGAGCTCGAGACCGCCCGGGTGAGCGTGGCCGCGATGTCACCGAGCCGGCTCGCCGGGGCGGTCATCGTCGGGCGCTTCCGCGGGACCGACCCGTCCGAGGCGGCCGCGATGGTGCGGCGCCTGCATCTCGCCGGATTGTCGGTCACCTCGGAGAACGTCACCGACGAGACCCAGCTGCGGGCCCTGACCGAGGCCGTCACAGGTGCCGCCGAGGCCGACGGGCAGGGTGCCCCACCGGTGCTGGGCGTCGACCAGGAGGGCGGGACGGTCGAGGCGCTGCGGGGGGTCGCCACGTCGTTCCCGGCGTTCGCCGAGGCCGGCGACGCGATCGTCGGCTCCCCGCACTCGGGTGCGCGGGTCGTGCGCCGCGCGGCCGACGCCGCCGGCCTCGAGCTGCGCGACCTGGGCTTCACCTGGGTCTTCGGGCCGGTGGCCGACGTCACCATCGGGCCGGCCGACCCGACGATCGGGACCCGCTCGGCCTCGACGGACCCGGCGGTGGTCACACGCGCCGTCGAGGCGGCCCTGGCCGGCTACGACCGGGCGGGCCTGGTCACGACGATCAAGCACTTCCCCGGCCACGGAGCCGTGACCGTCGACAGCCACCTCGCGCTGCCCGAGCTCGACGAGACCCTCCCGCAGCTGCGTCGACGCGACCTCCCCCCGTTCGAGTCAGCGGTCGTGGGCGGGGTCCCCGCCGTCATGATGGGTCACATCGCCGTCGACGACCTCGATCCGGGTGTGCCGGCCAGCCTGTCGCGAGCCGCCTACGACCTGCTCCGTGACGAGGTGGGTTTCGAGGGCGTCGCCATCACCGACTCGCTGGGCATGGGTGCGGTCGTCGGTCGTGAGACTCCGGCCGTGAACGCGTTGCGCGCGGGCGCCGACCTGCTGCTGATGCCCGCGGACACCGAGGCGACCCACGCCACCGTGACGGACGCGATCCGCTCCGGGGCGATCGACCGCGTCCGCGTCGAGGAGGCGGCCGCCCGGGTCGTCGCCCTGCGAGCCTGGCAGCAACGGGTCGCGGACGCCCGGCCGGTGCCCACCGAGGTGACGGCGGTCGCCGCCGAGGCCTCGGCCGCCCTGGCCGCGGCCGGGAGCTGATCGACCGATCAGGGCTCGGGGACCGGCTCGTGGCAGCGCCGCTGGCCGTCCGTCGGAGGGTTCGGGCTCGGGAGGCTCGAGGGCACGTAGACGGTGCCCTCCGCGCCGCCGCGGGCGGCGGTCGAGGTGGCGGCTGTGCGTGGTGCGGTCGCCGAGCAGCGCACCGCCCCGCTCGCGGCGCCCAGGTAGGTCAGCGACGCCGCGTACAGCGTGAGCACGACCAGTCCGAGGGCCACGTAGCGCACGCGGAGGAGCGCTGCCGGGGTGGTCCGACGCGTCGGCGTCAGCTCGTGGACGGGGTGAGCGAGGGGCATGGGGGGTCCCAGGTGGTGTGGGGGGGTGGTGGGCGTCGTCGACGCCGGACCGCCGGCGGGGGACCGACGGTCGTGTGGTGCGGCGCCCGCGGCAGCAGCCCGGCGGGGGACCGGGGTGCGACTCCGGCGCGAGTGGTGAGGTCTGGGGAGGAGAGGTCGAACGGAGCATCGGCTCCCCACGGCGGCGCCTTGACCCGGTCTGGACCGCGGGAGTCACCCGGTCGTGGGACACGCCCGGGCTAGGTTCAGCGCATCATCGATGCACCGCCCCGCACCCCACCCTGGACCCACCTTGGAGGCCCCCATGTCCTCGACGTCCTCGTCGACCTCGCCCGACCGCACCGCCGAACCCGCACGGCGTCTGGTCGTCGCGTTCCTGGGCACCGGCGTGATGGGGGCACCCATGGCGCGCAACATCGCCGCGGCCGGGCACGACGTCAGGGTCTGGAACCGCACGCGGTCCAAGGCCGAGGCGCTCGCTGACGTCGCGACCGTCGCCGACGAGCCGGCCGGGGCCGTGAGCGGCGCGGACGTCGTCGTCACGATGCTCCACGACGCCGACGCGGTGCTCGACGCGATCGCTCGCACCCGCGGCAGCTGGGGCGAGGAGACGGTGTGGCTCCAGCAGTCGACCGTCGGGGTCGAGGGATCCCAGCAGATCGCCGCCATGGCCACCGACCTCGGGGTGGACCTGGTCGACGCCCCCGTGCTGGGCACCAGGCAGCCGGCCGAGCAGGGCGCACTGGTCGTGCTCGCCTCCGGGGAGGAGTCGCTGCGCCCCCGGGTCGACCCGGTGCTCGAGGCGGTGGGCCAGCGCACGATGTGGGTCGGGGACGCGGGAGCGGGCTCGCGGCTCAAGCTCGCGGCCAACGCCTGGGTGCTCAGCGTCGTGCAGGGTGTCTCCGACTCGTTGACCCTCACCCGCGAGCTCGGCCTCGACCCGGCGCTGTTCCTGCAGGCCGTCGCGGGAGGCGCGCTGGACGCACCGTACGTCCAGGTCAAGGGCTCGGCGATGCTCGAGGGCTCCGTCGAGGCCAGCTTCGCGCTCAGCGGTGGGGTCAAGGACGCCGCACTGATCCTCGCCGCGGCGCGGGGGGCCGGCGTCGACCTCGCCCTGATGCCGGGTGTGGAAGCGGCCCTGCGGCGCGCGGTCGAGGCCGGCCACGGCGACGAGGACCTCGCGGCGACGTACCTCGCCTGAGCGGGGTCAGCCGAAAAAGTGTCGGGGTGCGGAGCGTTGGGCCCGACCGGCGTCCCACCAACGCCCCCGTGGCCAGGCAGCCACCACGCTCCACACCCCGACGGTCCCCCTCACACGGGGAACGGTGCCGCCACGCTCTCGCGCGGCGGCGGCTCTGGGTCGACTACAACGAGGTCATCGCACCGACGCTCTCTGGGGAGAACCCCGGGAACACCGTGGCGATCGAGGCACGAAAGCGCGTGGTGACGACCTCGGAGAGCACGCTGCGGTAGTCGGTGGTGACCAGCAGGTCGGAGTCCAGCTCGTTCGCGAGGCCGGGCCACGAGCCGTAGTAGCGGCCGCCCCTGACCCCGGCGCCGGCGAGCAGCATGACGTTGCCGTAGCCGTGGTCGAGGCCCGCGTTGGCGTTCTCCTGGACCCGGCGCCCGAACTCGCTGAGCGCGACCAGCGTCACCTTGCTCGCCTGGTCACCGAGGTCGTCGAAGAAGGCTGCGATCGACTGGGCGAGCTGCGCGGCGTTGTTGCGCATCCGTCCCCAGCCGAGCGTGCCCAGGTCGGTGTGCATGTCCCAGTCGCCCTGGTCGAGGGTGATCACCTCGACGCCGACGTCGCCGCGCACGATCCGGGCGACCTGCGACATGGCCGAGCCCAGGTCACCGGAGGGATAGCGGGTCCGACGGTCGGTCGTCTCGGTGACGGGTGCGAGCTCGTCGACGGCGCGGAACGTCCGCCGCATGGCGCCCCCGAGGGGTGAGGAGTCGTTGTCCCAGAGCGTGTGCAGCGAGCGTCGGCGACCGCCGATGCTGTCCCACTGGTCGTCGCCGGCGATCCGGGTCCGGTCGATCGAGCTCGCCGCCATGACGGGGGAGTCGCCGTACATCGACGTGGGCAGCACCCCGCCCCCCATCGTGAAGCCCTGGAGCGGGCTGTCCCCGTCGGTGGTCCCGATCAGTCGGTTGAGCCAGCCCTGGCGCGCACTGGACCCTGCGGCCGCGTCCTCGAGCTCCTCCATCGCCGCGAAGTGTGAGCGGTTGGGCACCGGGAGCCCGGTGGCGTGCACCGCCGCGAGCCGGCCGGACTGCCACAGCGGCACCAGGGAGGCCATGTTCGGGTGCATGCCGAACATGTCGTCCTTGTTGACCAGCTGTGCGGCCGGTACGGCGATCCGGGGTCGAGCGGCGTAGTAGACCGGGTCGCCGTGCGGCACGACCAGGGAGAGCCCGTCGGCTGCCCCGCGCAGCGAGAGCACGACGAGCACCGACGAGGCGCTCGCCGCCGAGGCCGGCGAGGCCGTGACCACGGCGGACCCCAGCAGCGTGGTGGTCCCGGCCAGGGCGGCGGCGCCCTTGATCAGGCCACGGCGCGACATCGCGGCGTACTCACCGCAGCACGGCGCGGTGACCGGGCCGGTGGTCCCGGGCAGGGAGGCAGTCGTCATCACGGGGTCCTCAGCGGGTCAGGTGGGTGGGGGAGTCGAGCAGGGTGCTCATGAGGCGCGCGAAGCCCCACTTGAGCACCGCGTGGTCGACGCTCATGACCGTGTCGGGCTGGACACCGACCGCCTCGCAGCAGGCCTGGAGCAGCAGGGGCGTCGAGCGGGTGTGCAGCACCTGCTGGCACAGGTGGTCGACGAAGACGTCGAAGCGCAGCCGCGCTCGGGGCAGCCAGTCGGCCGGGCTGCGGTAGCCGATGCCCTCCTTGGGCCACCACCCGCCGCTCAGGGCGAAGTGGAGGTCCATCGAGGCGAGCATGCGCGACGGGGAGGACCAGGACTCGTTGTCGGTGGGCTGGCCGTCCGGGGCGGGCCAGCCGAACGGCGTGACGCCGAGGTTGCCGGCCTGCCAGAGCATCGCGTTGACGGCAGCCTGGTCCGTCTCGGGGCGGGAGAGCTGCACCTGCAGAGCACGGTAGGAGGCCACGACGTCCTCGACGGGGTCCTTGATCTTCGTGCCCTGCGCGGCCAGGAACTCGGGGCTGCGCACCAGGGCGCGCAGGACCGGCTTGATCTCGGTGTCGTGGTCGAGGTAGGTCCGCGCCAGCCGGTCGACGAGTGCGGAGCTGGGCGCGTCGCCGACGAACTTCACGGCGAGCTTGGTCGCCAGGCGCTGCGCGGTGCGGGGGTGGCGGGCGAGGTAGTCGGTGTAGCGCCGCACGACCGCTTGTCCGTCGGCGTCGCTGCGTGGGGTGTTGGGGTCGCTGAAGCCCATCACCCGCACCGGGCCCGTCCAGTGGTCGGCCAGGGAGTACCAGTCGGCCCAGGTGCGCCACATGTCGACCCGCCAGCCGGTGAGGATGCGCGCGGAGCTCTTCACGTCCTCCTCGTCGTAGCCCCCACGACCGACGGTGTGCAGCTCGAGCAGCTCGCGCCCGAGGTTCTCGTTGGGGTGGTCCTTGGTGGAGACCGCGTTGGAGAGGTAGAGGCCCATCGCGGGGTGGGTGGTGCTGGTGTGGAGCAGGTCCCGGAAGCTGCCCAGGGCCTGAGCCCGGATGGCGCGGTCGTAGTCGGCGCGGAAGAGGAAGACCGAGTCGTGGTTCATGCACACGTGGAGGTGGTGCTGCCAGAACTCGCTCATCACCTCGTGGACCTGACGCGTCGAGACGACGCGGCGCACCATCTGGTAGCGCTGGAGGTCGCCCATCACCTCCCACCCGCCCTCGGTGCCGGCGATGTTGCGCGCCCACAGGTCGCGGACGTCGCGGTGGAAGCTGGGCCACCACACGTCGACCTCGTCGCCGGCCGGGTCCGGCACCGACGACGGGTCCAGCTGCGCCTCGAACCACGCGAGGGCACCGCCGCTGCGGCGTACCTGTGAGGCGAGCTCGGGGGTGACGCCGTAGGAGAAGCGACGGGCCAGGTGTCGTCCGCGCTGGCCGAGCATCCGGGGCCCACGCCACCGAGCAGCCTGGTACGTCGACCCGGCCGCGCCGGCGGCACCGATCGAGGTGCCGGTCGCGGCTCCGGCCGTCGCGACGGCACCGAGGACCGCCGCACGGGTGATCACGACGCGCCGCGACGGCGTCGGGGGCGCCGAGACGGGCACGGTGTCCAGGGGGGTCATCGAGATGCTCCGGGGGGAGGAGTCGCCAACCGAGAAGACAGGAGGACGAGCGGGGGGAGTGGGACGTGGGGGTGGGGGTGCGGCACCGGCGCGGCTGGGGGAGGCCGCGACTGCTGTGACCTGCTCTTCGGTGGCGGTGGAGGCCGACTTGAGCGGCGGGCGCCAATCCGGGCGGGATGCGGGCGGATCGGTCCAGGCGGACCAGACCAGCGACCGGACCAGGGACCGGGACCAGGGACCCGACCACCGGCCGGACCAGCGGTCCGGTCGGGGATGTCAGGACGCCCTGCCGTGGCCGGTACGATCACCGCGCACCCCCTCGCCCGAGCAAAGGAAGCGCGATCCACTGATGGACGGCCCCCACCGACATCCGATCCGCCGAGGTCGCGGGTGATCACCGCCGCGCTGCTGCTCGTCCTGGCGCTGGCGCTCGTCGCGCTGTGCGGGCTCTTCGTGGCCGCCGAGTTCGCGATGGTCACGGTCGACCGCGGACAGGTCGATCAGGCCGTGCGCGCCGGCGAGCCGGGCGCCGACGGGCTGCGCCAGGCGCTCGCCACGCTGTCGACCCAGCTCTCGGGCGCCCAGGTGGGCATCACCGTGACCAACCTGGGCATCGGCTACCTCGCGGAACCGGCGATCGCCACACTCATCCGCGACCCGCTCGCGCTCGTCGGTGTGCCCGACGGCGCCGTGGGCCCGACGGCGCTGACGCTCGGGCTGGTGGTGAGCACGGTCCTGACGATGCTCTTCGGCGAGCTGGTCCCGAAGAACCTCGCGATCGCACTCCCGATGGCCACGGCCCGGGCCACCCAGGCGCCCATGAGGGTCTTCACCGCCGTCATGCGGGCGCCCATCCGGGTGCTCAACGGTTCCGCCAACACGGTGGTGCGTCGCTTCGGGATCGAGCCCCAGGAGGAGCTGCGCTCGGCGCGCAGCTCGACCGAGCTCGCCTCGCTGATCTCGCGCTCGGCCGACGAGGGCACCCTCGACGCCGACACCGCCGAGCTCATGGAGCGCTCGGTGGAGTTCGGCAGCCGCACCGCGGGCGAGATCATGACGCCCCGCGTGCGCACGCACAGCCTGGAGGGCAACGACCGGGCTGCGGCGGTGATCGAGCTGACCCGTCAGACGGGGCACTCCCGCTTCCCCGTCCTCGACGACGACGACGTCGTCATCGGCACGGTGCACGTCAAGCACGCGGTGTCCCTGCCTCGCCACGAGCGCGCCACGACGAAGGTCAAGCACCTGATGGTGCGCCCCATCGTGGTGCCGGACTCGTTGCGGCTGGACCCGCTGCTCGCGCTGCTGCGCGCCGACGGCTTCCAGCTCGCGGTCGTCCTCGACGAGTACGGCGGCCAGGCCGGCATCGTCACCCTGGAGGACGTGATCGAGGAGATCGTCGGAGACATCGCCGACGAGCACGACCGCTCGGACTCACGGGCCCGCCAGCGGCGCGACGGCAGCTGGGCGCTGTCGGGGCTGCTGCGTCCCGACGAGGTCGAGGACCTCACCGGGGTGGCGCTGCCCGAGAGCGAGGACTACGACACGGTGGCCGGCCTGGTGCTCAAGCAGCTGGGTCGGGTGCCGCGCTCCGGTGACCTCGCCGAGATCGCCGTCGCGGACCTCAGCGATCCCGACGACCCCCGCGAGCAGCTCGTCGTGCTCTCGGTCGAGCGGATGGACGGGCTGCGGATCGACCGTCTCGTCCTGCGCCTGCTCGAGGGGGAGTCGGTCGGCACCGTGGCGACCGGCGCAGAGCGGGAGGGCCGCTCGTGAGCACCGGGACCGCGCTGCTCGTCGGGGTCGTGCTCCTCGCGGCCAACGCCTTCTTCGTGGGAGCGGAGTTCGCCCTGGTCTCGGCCCGCCGCAGCCAGATCGAGCCCCGCGCCCAGGCCGGCTCCCGGATGGCTCGCACCACGCTGCGCGCCATGGAGCAGGTCTCGCTGATGATGGCCGGCGCCCAGCTCGGCATCACGGTCTGCTCGCTCGGGCTCGGTGCCGTCGCCGAGCCCGCGCTCGCGCACCTGATCGAGCCTGCGTTCGAGGCGATCGGCCTGCCCGAGTCGCTGGTCCACCCGATCGCGTTCGTGCTGGCGCTGAGCGTGGTCGTGGCGATGCACGTCGTGCTCGGGGAGATGGTGCCCAAGAACATCGCCCTCGCCGGTCCCGACCGCGCCGCGATCGTGCTCGGCCCCCCGATGCTCCTGGTCGTGCGGGCGCTGCGGCCGGTCATCGTGGCCCTCAACGCGGTGGCCAACGCCTGCCTGCGGGCACTGCGGGTCGAGCCGCGCGACGAGATCAGCTCCAGCTTCACCCGCGAGGAGGTCGCCGCGCTGGTCGAGGAGTCCCGGGGAGAGGGCCTGATCGAGAAGGACGAGTACGACCGCCTCGCGGGCGCACTGGGCTTCACCGAGAAGACCGTCACCTCGGTCCTGCTCGCCCCCGACAGCCTCAGCACGGTGGCTCACGGCGCGACCAACGCGGACGTGGAGGCACTGTGCGCGAGCACCGGCTACAGCCGGTTCCCGGTCAGCGACGAGACCGGCGAGCTCGTGGGCTACCTGCACATCAAGGACGTCCTCGAGCCCGACGAGGCGCGCCGCGACGTCGTGGTCCAGCAGCAGTGGATCCGCCCGTTCGCGACCGTCTCCGAGGACGAGCCCCTGCACGACGCGCTGGAGAGCCTCCAGCGGCGCGGAGCACACATGGCGCGCGTCGTCGGCGCCGGGTCCGGGCGCACGGTCGGGGTGGCCACGCTCGAGGACATGGTCGAGGAGCTCGTCGGGGAGATCCGCGACGCGGTGCATCTCGACGACCACGCCATGCCCTCGGCGTGAGGAGCGCCGGCCGGACCCCGTTAGGCTGAGCCGAGTCCACCGACCAGCACGCGAGGAGCGCAGGTACCCACCCGTGGCGCAGCAGGACCGACCCACGCGAGCCGTGCTCACGCTGCCCAACCTGCTGAGCGGACTGCGACTGCTCGGGGTGCCCGTCTTCCTGTGGCTGGTGCTCGTCCCGGAGGCCGACGGATGGGCGCTCGCCCTGCTGGTCGCCTCAGGGATCACCGACTACCTCGACGGCTGGCTGGCGCGGCGACTGGGTCAGACCTCGGCCCTCGGCGAGGTCCTCGACCCGGTGGCGGATCGCCTCTACATCCTGGCCGTCGTCATCGGGCTCGCCCTGCGCGACGTCATCCCGTGGTGGGTGGCGGTCTCGCTGCCCCTGCGCGATGCCCTGATGTGGCTGCTCGTCCCCCTGCTGCGCACCCGGGGGTACAGCTCGCTGCCCGTGCACTTCCTCGGCAAGGCCGCCACGTTCAACCTGCTCTACGCCTTCCCCCTGCTGCTGCTCGGCGACGGGGACGGCGTCGTCGCTGCCCTGGCCCGGGTGCTCGGCTGGGGCTTCGCCTTCTGGGGCATCGGTCTGTACTGGTGGGCCGGTGGCCTCTACGCCTGGCAGGTCCGCCGCCTGCTGGCCACCACCCCACGACGGGACCGCTCCGGCGAGTCGAGCACCGCAGAGGCCGGGTCACGGTGAGCGACACGAGGACCTCCGACCCGCACGGCCGCTCCTACGACCACCCCGACCTGCCGTCCCGGGTGACGATGCCGCTGCTGAGCCTGATCGCCCACCAGGCCATCGACGAGGACTACCTCGCCGCGGCCCACCGGCGCGAGGAACGCGGTCCGTCCGCCGACGGCGCCGGGCCCGTCCGCCCCCGGTCCCCGTGGCTGGTCGTCGCCGCGGTCGCCGCCTTCGGGCTGCTCATCGCGACCGCGGCCGTGCAGACCACCCGCGACGCACCCGCGCGCGACGCCAGCCGTGCGGGCCTGATCTCCCGCATCGACGCGCAGCGCGCCGTCGTGGCGACGCAGCAGGACCAGATCTCACGACTGCGCCGCGTGGGGGCCGGTGCGGAGCAGACGCTCACCGACATGGTCCAGCGGGAGGGCGCGGTCCAGGTCGAGCAGCGGACCCTGCAGTCGCTGACCGGGGTCGGGCGGGTCACGGGCGACGGTGTCCGGGTGACCCTCAGCGCCAAGCCGGGCGCCGGGACCAACGCGCAGATCCGCGACGAGGACCTCGCGCTGCTGGTCAACGCCTTGTGGAGCGCCGGCGCCGAGGCGGTCGCGATCAACGGCCAACGTCTCACCGCGGTCACCGCGATCCGGGCGTCGGGTCAGGCCGTGGAGGTCAACGAGGTCGGCATCGCGCCGCCCTACGCGATCACGGCGATCGGCGACCAGGCCACCCTCCAGGCCGACTTCTACCAGTCCTCGAGCGGCCTGGCCTTCGACCAGCTGGCGCGCGACTACGCTTTCGACTTCGACCTGCAGAACGCGGACGGGCTGAGCCTGCCCTCGGCGCCCGCGCGCGTCGAGCAGCTCCGATCGGCCCGGACGGCTCCCGGCTCGGGCCGCGACGACAACCAGGAGGTGGCCCCGTGATCGCCGCACTCGGCCTGCTCCTCGGCGTCATGACGGGCCTCTACTTCCAGCCCTCCGTGCCGCTCGGCCTCGAGCCGTACCTCCCCATCGCCGTGGTCGCCGCCCTCGACGCGGTCGTCGGCGGACTCCGCGCCTACCTCGACACCATCTTCGACGACAAGGTCTTCGTGGTCTCGTTCGCCAGCAACGTGGTGATCGCCGCCGGCATCGTCTACGTCGGCGACCGGCTCGGGGTCGGGGGCCAGCTCTCCACGGGGGTCATCGTCGTGCTCGGCATCCGGATCTTCTCCAACGTCGCTGCCATCCGCCGCCACCTCTTCCATGCCTGAGCCGCGCAGCCCGGGACCCGAGGGCCCCGAGACGCACAGCGAGCAGGAGCGACCGCCGGCGAGCACCGGACGTGGTCGCCTGCTGCGTGCCGCGATCGAGCCGAGTCGTCGGCAGGTGGTGGTGGCCCTGGTCCTGGCTCTCGTGGGGTACGGGGTCGTGGTCCAGGTCCGCAGCGCCGACATCGACACCGGGTACGACTCGTTGCGCCAGCAGGACCTCATCGACGTCCTCAACGGGCTCGCGGGCACCAGCCAGCGTGCCCAGGGTGAGATCACGCGCCTCACCCGCACCCGCGACGAGCTGCAGAACGCCAACAGCGCCCGGCGCGCCGCCCTGGAGCAGGCCCGCACCGAGGTCGACACCCTCTCGGTGCTCGCCGGCACCGTCCCCGTGACGGGTCCGGGCATCCGGATCACCGTGACCGAGGAGACCGGCACCGTGCGGTTGTCCTCGATGCTCGACCTGGTCCAGGAGCTGCGCGTCGTGGGTGCCGAGGCGATCCAGGTCAACGGCGAGGTCCGGGTCGTGGCCCAGACGGCGGTGGAGGACGTCGACGGCGGTCTGCTCGTCGGCGGCACGCTGGTCGAGTCGCCCTACGTGATCGACGTCATCGGTGACCAGGGCGTGCTGGCCGGCGCGATCGAGTTCGCCCTCGGTCCGCGCGCCCAGCTCGAGGACGACGGTGCGAGCGTGCAGGTCGAGCAGCTGGCGTCGGTGGACATCGAGTCGGTGACGGAGCAGGACGAACCGGACCTCGCGGCGCCCGACCGAGGGCAGTAACCTCGCCGGGACCTGTCACCACCCAGACCGTGCCCGCAGTCGAGGAGCCCACGTGAACCCCGAGGACCTGAAGTACACCGCCGAGCACGAGTGGCTGCGCGACCCCGGGGAGCACGCGGGCTCGGTGCGGGTCGGGATCACCGACTACGCCCAGGAGGCGCTCGGCGACATCGTCTACGTCTCGCTGCCCGAGGTCGGGGACGTGATCGAGTCGGGCAGCACGTGCGGTGAGCTGGAGTCCACCAAGTCGGTCTCGGACATCTACGCGCCGGTCAGCGGCGAGGTGGTCGCGCGCAACGAGACCCTCGACGCCACCCCCGAGCTGGTCAACTCCGACCCCTACGCCGCCGGCTGGCTCTTCGAGGTCGTCGCCTCCGACCGCACCCAGCTCGACGACCTGCTCGACGCGGCGGCGTACGGGCCGCTCACCGAGGGCTGAGACGCGGCTCGGACCTTCGGCGGACGGCTCTTGCGGGACCGCCCGCGGCTGATAGGTTCGGGCCTCGCCCGCGAGGACCCTCCCGTCCGGGGTCCGGGCACGGCCCGGCCGGCCCGTCGGTCCCGCACCAGTCAGCACCAGTCTCGACCGCCCCAGGAGCACCCATGCCGTTCTGCACCGCCTGCGGTCACCAGAACCCCGACGACGCCCGGTTCTGCGCCCAGTGCGGCACCCGCGTCGCCGGCGCCGCCGACCCCACGAACGAGTCGACCCCGCAGACCGCCGCGCCCGGGTCGGGCGAGGGGGACGGCGAGACGACCGCGACCCTCAACGTGGGGGCCGTGGGGAACAGCACCGGTGCCGGTCCCTCGGCCGCAGAGGCTGCCAAGAGCGACACCTCGGACAAGCTGCGTCCCGTCGATGCCGCAGCGGTCGACGCACTACCCCCGGGCCACGCCCTGCTGGTGGTGCAGAAGGGCCCCGGTTCCGGCAGCAGGTTCCTGCTCGACAGCGACAAGGTCCAGGCAGGCCGGCACCCCGACAGCGACATCTTCCTCGACGACGTGACGGTCTCGCGTCGACACGCTGTCTTCCACCGCGAGCAGGACTCGTTCACCGTCGGCGACGTCGGGAGCCTCAACGGCACCTACGTCAACCGCGACCGGATCGAGCAGGTCCGCCTCGGTGACGGTGACGAGGTCCAGATCGGCAAGTACCGCCTGGTCTTCTTCTCCGGTCACGGCCGCGGCTAGGGGTCCGGACACGATGCAGCGCACGGACCGGGTGCCCGCCGCGCCCGAGCCGCACGGACGCCTGACCATCGGTCAGGTCCTGGACCTGCTGCGCCCGGACTTCGCCTCGGTGACCATCCCCAAGATCCGCTTCCTCGAGGACAAGGGGCTGATCAAGCCCGAGCGCACCGCGGCCGGCTACCGCAAGTTCGACGCCGCCGACGTCGCGCGGCTGCGCTACATCCTCACCGCGCAGCGCGACCACTACCTGCCGCTGAAGGTGATCGGCGAGCACCTCGACGCACTGGACCGGGGCCTGGAACCACCGCCGATCGTCGCGACGGTGCCGACGGTGCCGGTCGTGGCCCTGGCCGCCGACGGCCTGCCCAGCGCGGAGTCGTTCCGCCGTCGTGACGACCTGAGGCTCTCGCGCCGAGAGCTGCTCAAGCTGGCGGAGGTGAGCGAGGAGCTCCTCACCGAGCTCGAGGCCTACGGGCTGCTCGCGGCCCGCCCCGGCACCCGGCACTACGACACCGACGCCCTGGTCGTGGCGCGCACGGCGCGCGAGCTGGCCGCCTTCGGACTCGAGCCGCGCCACCTGCGAGCCTTCCGAGCGGCCGCCGACCGTGAGGTCGGGCTGGTCGAGCAGGTGGTGGCCCCCCTGCGCGGTGGGCGGGACGCCGCAGCCAGCGCTCGCGCCGACGACGCGACGACCGAGATCGCGGCGCTGTCGGTGCGACTGCACGCCACCCTGGTCAAGGCCGGCCTGCGCCGCGGCCGTACCTGACGCCACGAGGGCGCTGTCCGCCCGGGCGGCTCCGGTCCGTACCCCGGACGAGTAGGGTGGCGACGTGCGCGAAGTCGACGTGATGGGAGTACGGGTCGAGATGCCCTCGAGCCAGCCCTTGGTGCTGCTGCGCGAGGTCTCCGGCGAGCGGTACCTGCCGATCTGGATCGGAGCGGTCGAGGCAACGGCGATCGCGTTCGCCCAGCAGGGCGTGGTCCCGCCCCGGCCGCTGACCCACGACCTGATGAAGGACGTCCTCGAGGCCACCGGCAACGAGCTCAGCGAGGTCCGCATCACCGAGGTCAAGGACGGTGTCTTCTTCGCGCTGCTCGTCCTCGGGTCGGGCGCCGAGGTCAGCGCGCGGCCGTCCGACTCGATCGCCCTCGCGCTGCGCACCGGCACCCGCATCGTGTGTGCCGAGGCGGTCCTCGACGAGGCCGGCCTCGCGGTCCCCGCCGAGCAGGAGGACGAGGTCGAGAAGTTCCGGGAGTTCCTCGACCAGGTCACGCCGGAGGACTTCGAGTCCCTCTGAGACCCCTCCGAGCCTGCGGTGGAGGGTGAGACCCGACCGCGACACGCGGGAGGGGCTCGTTGACCGGCACCCTCGCACGACCTACGGTGAAACCTCTTCGTGTAACTCCACCGTTGTGGTGCGTCCCGTCATCCGGGCCACCGCACCGACGCGGCGGGGCTAGGCTGCACGGAGCAGACCGACGGAGGACGTAGTGACCGAGCACACGCCGCACCACGGGGCAGCCAGCACGACCGACCCGGCGACCGAGGCCGTCGGCCTCGCCCACGAGCAGGGTCTGCTCTTCGACGACGACGTCTCGCCCCTGCCCAGCGACCTGGGCTACCGCGGTCCCACCGCCTGCAGCGCTGCGGGCATCACCTACCGCCAGCTCGACTACTGGGCCCGCACCGGCCTGATCGAGCCCACCGTGCGCGGGGCCAGCGGGTCCGGTTCGCAGCGGCTCTACTCCTTCCGCGACATCTTGATCCTCAAGGTCATCAAGCGCCTGCTCGACGCCGGCATCTCGCTCCAGCAGATCCGGACGGCCGTCAGCCACCTGCGCGAGCGCGGCACCGACGACCTGACCCAGGTCACGTTGATGAGCGACGGTGCCTCGGTCTACTACTGCACCAGCAACGACGAGGTGATCGACCTGCTCCAGGGCGGTCAGGGCGTCTTCGGGATCGCCATCGGCGGTGTCTGGCGCGAGATCGAGGGCACCCTCGCCGAGCTGCCGGGCGAGCGTGCCGCCGAGCCCGCCGCAGTCCCGTCGGCCAACGACGAGCTCGCGGCGCGCCGGGCTGCGCGCAAGATCGGCTGACCGGCTCGGCGACTCGGGTCCCCACCGTCGATCGGCTAGGTTGGGACCTGCTGACGATCCCGCGCGGGAGAGTCTTCGTCCGGACGGCCCAGGCCGTGCTGGCATCGGAGCGCCGAAGGGGCAATTCCTCCCCGGAACCTCTCAGGCAACCGGACCGCGCGGTGCAGGCACCTGTGGAGCGTCGACGACGACGTGACAGAGGGGGAGGCGTACCGCTGACCGCGTCGCCTGCCCCCGAGGAGCCCCCGGTGCCCGATCTCCCGTCCACGTCGTCCGACGACGTCTCCGCCACCTTCGCCCAGCGCCACATCGGTCCGCGTGAGCACGAGATCGAGGTCATGCTCGACCGCCTCGGTCACGACTCGCTCGACGCGCTGATGCAGGCCGCTGTCCCCGGCGGCATCCGCGCCGCAGCCGAGCTCGACCTGCCCGCGGCTGCGTCGGAGGAGACCACGGCGCGCGAGCTGCGTGACCTCGCCGCCCAGAACCGGCCCGGCGAGGCGATGATCGGGCTCGGCTACCACGCCACCCTCACGCCGCCCGTCATCCGTCGCAACGTGCTGGAGGACCCGAGCTGGTACACCGCGTACACGCCGTACCAGCCCGAGATCTCCCAGGGCCGGCTCGAGGCCCTGATCAACTTCCAGACCGCGGTCTCCGACCTCACCGGACTGACCACGTCGGGGGCGAGCCTGCTCGACGAGGGCACCGCTGCGGCGGAGGCGATGACCCTGGTACGCCGTGCGCAGCGCAAGGCCACCGGTCCGTTCGTCGTCGACGCCGACGCGCTGCCGCAGACGATCGAGGTGGTGCGCACCCGGGCGCGCGGGCTGGGCATCGAGGTCGTCGTGGCCGACCTGAGCGACGGGCTGCCCCCCGAGGTGGAGTCGCTCTGCGGAGCCCTGGTGCAGTACCCCGGCGCGTCGGGGCGGGTGCTCGACCCGCGCCGGGTCATCGAGCAGACCCACGAGCGCGGCGGCCTGGCCGTGGTGGCGGCGGACCTGCTCGCCCTGACCCTGCTCGAGAGCCCCGGGGAGCTCGGCGCCGACATCGCCGTGGGGTCCTCGCAGCGCTTCGGCGTGCCCCTGTTCTACGGCGGTCCGCACGCCGGGTTCATGGCCGTGCGCGGAGGGCTCGAGCGTCACCTGCCGGGACGACTGGTCGGGGTCTCCGTCGACGCCACCGGGCGCCCGGCGTACCGCCTGGCCCTGCAGACCCGCGAGCAGCACATCCGCCGTGACAAGGCGACCTCCAACATCTGCACCGCGCAGGTGCTGCTGGCCGTCGTCGCGTCGATGTACGCCGTCTACCACGGCCCCGACGGCCTGCGCGCGATCGCGCGGCGTACCCACGGGCTCGCCGCACAGGCCGCGGCGTCGCTGCGCCGGGCCGGCTACCAGCTCGGCACCGAGGCGTTCTTCGACACCTTCACCGTCGCCGTGCCCGGCCGGGGCGGCGAGGTGGTGAGGGCCGCGCGCGCGGAGGGCCTCCAGCTGCGCCTGGTCGACGCCGACACCGTCGGCCTGTCGTTCTCCGAGGTCAGCGGACCTCAGACGTTGCGTGCCCTGGACGCCGTCTTCGAGGTCGAGCCGTCCTGCGTCGAGCCTCTCGACGCGCTGCCGGCGGAGCTGGCCCGGCGCACGGACTTCCTGACCCACGAGGTGTTCTCCACCCACCGCAGCGAGACCCAGATGCTGCGCTACCTGCGCCGGCTCTCCGCGCGCGACTACGCCCTGGACCGCGGGATGATCCCGCTCGGCTCGTGCACCATGAAGCTCAACGCGACCACCGAGATGGAGCCGGTCTCGCTGCCCGGCTTCGCCGACCTGCACCCCTTCGCCCCGGCCGAGGACGCGCAGGGCTACCGCCGTCTGGTCGACCAGCTCGAGGGCTGGCTGGCCGAGGTCACCGGCTACGACCGGGTCTCGATCCAGCCCAACGCCGGCTCGCAGGGCGAGCTGGCGGGGCTGCTGGCCATCCGTGGCTACCACCTCGACCGGGGCGACGACCAGCGCGACGTGTGCCTGATCCCGTCCTCGGCGCACGGCACGAACGCGGCGTCCGCGGTGATGGCCGGGATGCGCGTCGTGGTCGTCGGCGCCGACGAGTCAGGGGGAGTCGACCTCGCCGACCTGCGGGCCGCGTGCGAGAAGCACGCCGACACCCTCGCCGCCATCATGGTGACCTACCCCTCGACCCACGGCGCCTACGAGGACTCGATCACCGAGCTGTGCGAGACCGTGCACGCCCACGGCGGGCAGGTCTACGTCGACGGGGCCAACCTCAACGCCCTGCTCGGTCACGCCAGGCCGGGAGAGTTCGGGGGCGACGTGTCGCACCTGAACCTGCACAAGACCTTCTGCATCCCCCACGGTGGCGGCGGCCCCGGCGTCGGTCCGGTCGCGGTGCGAGAGCACCTCGCGCCGTTCCTGCCCTCCCACGCCATGCACCCCGATCAGACCAAGCGTCACGGCATCGGCCCGATCAGCGCTGCGCCGTACGGCTCCGCCGGCATCCTGCCGATCTCGTGGGCCTACGTCCGCCTGATGGGCGGGCCCGGGCTCACCAGGGCGACCTCGGTCGCCGTCCTGGCCGCCAACTACGTCGCGGCCCGGCTCGGGGAGCACTTCCCGGTGCTCTACCGCGGGCACAACGGGCTGGTGGCCCACGAGTGCATCCTCGACCTGCGGGGCCTGACCAAGGACACCGGTGTGACGGTCGACGACGTCGCGAAGCGGCTCGTGGACTACGGCTTCCACGCCCCGACGATGTCGTTCCCGGTGGCCGGGACGCTCATGGTCGAGCCCACGGAGTCCGAGGACCTGGCCGAGATCGACCGGTTCTGCGACGCGATGATCGCGATCCGGGACGAGATGCGCCGCGTCGAGGCGGGGGAGTGGACGCCCGAGAGCTCCCCGCTGCGCGGCGCGCCGCACACCGCTCGCGACCTCGTCGGCGAGTGGGACCGCGCCTACGACCGGACGCTGGCGGTCTTCCCGACCGGCATCGATCCGGACAAGTACTGGCCACCCGTGGGTCGGGTCGACCAGGCCTACGGTGATCGCAACCTGAGCTGCTCGTGCCCTCCGCTCGAGGCGTTCGCCGAGCCGGGTGGGGAGCCGGTCGGAGCCGAGGCGTGAGGGACCCGTTGCTCCCGTCCACGGCGCAGGCGGCGCTGCGGACGCTGGCAAGGTCGCAGGCCACCGGCCGACTGCCCTCGGTCGTCGGCGGCGTCGTGCGTGGGGGCGAGCTGGTCTGGAGCGCGCTGCGCGGCGGCGCGGTGCTGCGCAACGCCTCCGGCGGGCCCGGCGGCGCCGCACCCGGCCCAGACCCCGCCGACCTGCAGTACAAGATCGGCTCGGTCACCAAGACCATGACCGCGGCGCTGGTCATGCTGGCCCGTGAGCGCGGCGACCTAACCCTCGACGACGTGGTGGGCCGGTTCCTGCCGGAGGGTCCCTTCGCCGACGCGACGCTGCGCTCGTTGCTCTCGCACTCCGCCGGGATCACCGCCGAGCCCCAGGGCGAGTGGTGGGAGCGCAGCGAGGGCGGCGACCGGGCGGCGCTGGTCGCGGCGCACCTCGGCGCCGAGCGGGTGCTCGAGGCCGGATCCCAGCACCACTACTCCAACCTCGGCTACGGCGTGCTGGGCGAGGTCGTCGCCGAGGTCACCGGCGGCTCCTGGGTCGACGCCGTGACCGAGCAGGTGCTCGCACCCCTGGGCATGAGCCGGACGACCTACCAGGGCCAGGAACCCGCCGCGGCCGGCTTCTCGGTCGATGCCCTCACCGGCGAGCTCGTCGACGAGCCGTTGCCCGACACCGGTGCGATGGCCCCGGCCGGCCAGCTGTGGAGCACCGTGGGCGACCTCGGGCGCTGGCTGACGGCGCTGGTCGACCCGGAGCGCTCGGTGCTGCGCGAGGAGTCGCTGGTGGCGATGCGCACGCCCCAGGCCGGCAGCGCCGAGGACCGCAGCGGTGCGACGTACGGTCTCGGGCTCTCGGTCAGCGCGGCGGGAGGTCGCTGCCTGGTCGGCCACGGCGGCTCGATGCCCGGATTCACCTGCGGGGTGCTCGTCGACGTCGACTCGGGCACCGGCTCGATGGTGCTGAGCAACGCCGGCTACGGCCTCGGGCCGGTGGTCACGGAGCTGCTCACGACCGTGCTCGACGCCGAGCCGCCGCTGCCGCGCGTGTGGTGCCCGACCACCGACCCCGTGCCGGACGTCGTGCGGGAGGTCGTCGGCACCTGGCACTGGGGCCACGCCCCGTCCGTGCTGCGCTGGGACGGCCGTCACCTGCACGTCGCACCGCTCGGTGGCCCCGGGCGCGTGATGGCGTTCGCGCCGACCGGGGAGCCGGACGTCTTCGTCGGCGTCCGCGGCTACCTGAGCGGCGAGACGCTGCGGGTGGTCCGCAACGGGGACGGGTCGGTCAACCACCTCGGCTGCGCCACCTTCGTGTGGACGCGGACCCCCTACGATCCGCGTGCACCGATCCCGGGAGGGGTGACCCGGCCGGGCTAGGCGGGGACCGGTGCCGCGTTGAGCCGCGACACGACCTCGCGCAGGACCGCGTCGGCCTCGTCGTGCTCGACCTGGCAGGTCCCGGCGTTGCGGTGACCGCCGCCGCCGTGGGCCAGCATCAGCTCACCGATCGAGACGTCGTTGGCCCGGTTGAGGATCGACTTGCCGACGGCGAGGACCGTGTTCTGCTGGGCCCGGCCCCACATCAGGTGGATCGAGACGGTCGTCTCGGGGAACAACGCGTAGATCATGAACCGGTTGCCGGCATGGATGACCTCTTCGTCGCGCAGGTCCAGGATCGCGACCTCACCCTCGACGCGGGTGCACCGGCGCAGCTGGGCGGCGTGCAGGTCGGCCTGCTCGCGGTAGAGCTCGATCCGCTCGACGACGTCGGGCAGCATCAGGATCTCCTCGATCCCCATCACCCGGCAGGCGGGGATCAGGGTCATCATCAGCTGGTAGTTGCTGATCCGGAAGTCGCGGAAGCGACCCAGCCCGGTGCGGGCGTCCATCAGGTAGTTCAGCAGCGTCCAACCCTCGGGCTGCAGGATCTCCTCGAGGCAGTAGCGCGCCGAGTCGGCCTGGTCCACGGCGGTCATCATCTCGGCGCTGATCCGAGGGAACGTCTCGGCACCGCCGTAGTGGTCGAAGACGACCCGGGCCGCGGAGTCGGCCCCCGGGTCGATGATGTGGTTCTCGTGCTCGCCGTTGCGCACGGTCTCGGAGAGGTGATGGTCGAAGACGAGATGCGCTCCCTCGACGTAGGGCAGGTTCGTGGTGATGTCGCGCTCGGTGATCGCCACGACACCGTCCTGCATGTCCTTGGGGTGCACGAAGGTGATGTCGTCGATCAGGCCCAGCTCCTCCAGGAGCGCGGCGCAGACGAGACCGTCGAAGTCGGATCGGGTGACGAGACGGAAGGGCATGTGGTCGGAACCTCGAGTCGTTGAGCGGGTGCGGACAGGTCGCAGGAGTCTCATCGGCGTCGTGGCCGGTCCGCTGAAGGGGTGCGTGGTGCGTGGTGCGTGGTGCGTGGCGCGGGCCTCTGCCCGCACCGCCTACAGGGCCTGCGAGACGCTCGACATGTTGAAGTCGGGCACCCGCAGGGCCGGGGTGGCGGTGCGGGAGAAGTAGTCGTCGCCCCACTCGCGGCTGAAGCTCGAGGTGGTCGCACCCGCGTGGCTGAAGCGGCGCAGCAGGTCGACCGGGCTCTCGTTGAACCGGAAGTTGGTCACCGCGCCGGTGATCTCACCGTGCTCGACGAGGTAGACCCCGTCACGGGTCAGGCCGGTGAGCAGCAACGAGGTGGGGTCGACCTCGCGGATGTACCACAGGCAGGTCAGGAGAAGCCCGTGCTCGGTGCCGGCGACGAGGTCGTCGACGCCGCCCGTGGCGCCGTCGACGTCGAGGACGAGGTTGTCGACGTACGGCGTGACCGGTCGCTCGACCAGGCCGGCGGAGTGCCGCGTCGAGATCAGCGACGTCAGCTCACCGTCGCGGAGCCAGTCGGTGCGTCCGAGGGGCAGCCCGTTGTCGAAGACCGAGGAGTCGTTGCCCGAGCTGGTCGCGATCGCGAACGGCGCGCACCCCAGCGCGTCGGCGGTGGGGTCGGACCAGAGGTTGACCCCCGGTGCGGTGATCCGCTCGCCGAGACGGGTGCCGCCCCCGCGCCGGCTGTAGACGGACTGGCCCTCGTGGGCGTCGCGTGCGCCGGCGTACCAGTAGGCGTCGATCATCAGGTCGGCCACCGCGGAGGGCGGCAGGATCGTGTCGTACCGTCCGGCGGGGAGGTCGACGCGGCGCTCGGCCCAGCCCAGGCGCTGGGCGAGCTCGGCCTCGACGGCCAGGGCGTCGACGTCGCTGAAGTCGCGGGTGGCAGCGCCGACCCAGGCGCTCCGGGTCAGGTCTGCGCTCTTGCCGGTGCAGCCGACGTGGCCGTTGGGCTGCACGTGGCGCAGCCGGAGTCCGGTCGAGGACGCGAGGTAGGTCGTCGTCATCTCGTGGTTGACGAAGCCGTAGAGGACCCGGCCGGCGCCGCGGGCGACCCCGCACGCCTCGCCGAGCGCGGGGGCGAACGTGTCGTAGACCTGGATGTCGGTGGGCACGGGCGCGTCGGCCCAGTCCGCCGAGACCCGGTCACGCACCAGGTCTGCGGCGTCCTGCGCGGGCGAGGCAGCCCGGGCGGCGGCGTCGGCCGCGGCGACCAGCTCGGCGACCTGCTCGGGCGACGAGGCGGTCGAGGTGACCGACCCGGTCCCGACGCCGGCGGGGCCGCGCACGAACGAGACCACGCTGACGCTGATGGTGTGCATCACACCGTTGGTGGTCAGGGTGTTGTTGGCCCAGCGCAGGTTGGCACTGGTCTTGTCGGCCACGACCACGACGCAGTCGTCGGCGGTGCTCGTCGAGAGCGCGTGCTCGGCCAGGTCCTGCGGGGTGGACGGGTGCCGAGGCAGGACGCTCATCCCAGGCCTCCTTCGTCGCTGGTGTTGAGGATCGTCACGTCGCGGAACAGCGCCGTCGGGCAGCCGTGGCTGACCGAGGCGACCTGACCGGGCTGGGCCTTGCCGCAGTTGAAGGCTCCGCCGAGCACCCAGGTCGCGGGCCCGCCGACGGCCTCCAGCGAGCCCCAGAAGTCGGTGGTCGTCGCCTGGTAGGCCACGTCGCGCAGCTGGCCGTCCAGCTGCCCGTCCCGGATGGAGTAGAAGCGTTGGCCGGTGAACTGGAAGTTGAAGCGCTGCATGTCGATGGACCACGACTTGTCGCCGACCACGTAGATGCCGCGCTCCACGCGGGAGACGAGCTCGTCGGTCGACGGGCCGTGCTCGTCGGGCTGGAGCGAGACGTTGGCCATCCGCTGCACCGGAACGTGGCCGGGGGAGTCGGCGTAGGCGCAGCCGTTGGAGCGCGCGCGGCCGGCCTCGCCACGACCGTCGGACTCGGCGAGGTCGGGCCACATCGCGCCCATGGCGCGGTCGAGCTGGTAGCCGACCAGCACGCCGTCCCGCACGATGTCCCACGACTGGGTCTGCACGCCCTCGTCGTCGTAGCCGATCGTGGAGAGTCCGTGCTCGACGGTGCGGTCGCCGGTCACGTTCATCACCGTGCTGCCGTAGCGCAGGGTGCCGAGGTGCTCAGGCGTGGCGAAGGAGGTGCCGGCGTAGTTCGCCTCGTAGCCCAGGGCCCGGTCGAGCTCGGTGGCATGGCCGACGGACTCGTGGATCGTCAGCCACAGGTTGGAGGGGTGCACGACGAGGTCGTAGGTGCCGGCCTCGACCGGCGGAGCCGCGAGCTTCTCGGCGAGGAGCTCGGGAACCTCGGCCAGCTCGGCGTCCCAGTCCCAGGCGCCCTGGGCGGGACCTCCGGTGCAGTACTCCCAGCCGCGCCCGACGGGCGGCGCGATGCTGGCCATGGCGTCGAAGGTGTCGGCACCGGTGCCCATCGCCTCGAAGCCCGGCTGCATCCGCACCCGCTGCTGGGTCGTGCGGGTGCCGGCGAGGTCGGCGTAGAACTTGTTCTCCTGGACCTGCTGCAGCGAGGCCGTGGCGTGCTCGACGGCCGCGCCGCCCAGCAGGCGGTGCGTCCAGTCGATGAGCACGGCGGCCTTCTCGGCCAGCGGCACCTCGAGCGGGTTGACCTCGTAGGCGGAGACCCAGCTGACGTCGTCGTAGACCCGCTCCGCGGCGAGCTCGACCGGCTCGCGCGTCATCGTGGCCGCGACCTGCGCGACCGCCACCGCCTGGCCGGCGACCGCGACGGCCTCGTCGTCGGTGAGCAGCACCCCGGAGGCGAAGCCCCAGGCTCCGCGGTGGAGGACGCGGACGGCGAAACCGAGGTCCTCCGCGTCGCTGGCGCCCTGGAGGACTCCGTCGCGCACCCCGAGGTGCTGGTAGCGCACCCGCTCGAAGCGGAAGTCGGCGTGCGTGGCGCCCAGGTCGGCCGCGCGGGCCAGCGCGACGTCCGCGAGGTGGCGGTAGGGCAGCGCGGTGAACGTGGGATCCATCCCGGGACCACTCATACGGTGAACCTACCGGGCCTCGTGGGCGGCTCGCGCTCGGGATTCACCGGCGGATGGTGAGCGTGGACCCGCTGCGCTGCTTGTTGACGATCAGCTGGGTGGGGATCCGCTCGCGCATCTCGGCGACGTGGCTGACCACGCCGACCACACGCCCTCCCTCGCGCAGGGCGTCGAGGGTGTCCATCACGTCGTCGAGGGTCTGCGCGTCGAGGGACCCGAAACCCTCGTCGACGAACAGCGTGCTCAGCTCGACGCCGCCGGCCTCGGCGGCAACGACGTCGGAGAGCCCCAGGGCCAGGGCGAGGGAGACGACGAAGGTCTCGCCGCCCGAGAGGGTGGCCGGGTTGCGGGACTCCCCGGACCAGTCGTCGCGCACCAGCAGGCCGAGGCCGCCGCGGCGGTCGCGGCCGCGGTCGGCGGTGTGCTCGAGGGAGTAGCGCTGGTCGCTCATCCGACCCAGGCGCACGTTGGCCGCGGCGACGACCTGGCTGAGCCGGAACGCGAGGACGTAGGCCGAGAGACGCATGCTCCAGCGGTTGTCGCCGCTCTTGCCGTCGACGAAGGACGACAACCGCGTCACGACCTCGAGCTCGTGGTGGACCGGGGCCCAGGCGGCGACCGCCTCCTGGACCCGCACGGCCAGCTCGCCCAGCCGGGCCGTGCGCCGGGCGAGGTCGTCGAGCCGGGCGTGGTGGCTGCGCAACGCCACGAGCGCGGCGGCGTGCTCGCGCTCTCGCGCGGCGGGGTCGGGCTGCTCGTCGTCGGGGTCGTGCGTCGGGTCGCTCGCACGGTCGTGCGCGTGGTCGTCGAGGACGGCCCGGACCGCGGCCAGCCGCTCGTCGTGGTGGCGCACCTGCACGGCCAGCGCCCGGAGGTCCCGGTCGCCGAGGACGGCGCCGAGGGCGGCGCCGAGGTCGACGAACCCTGCGTCCACGAACCCTGCGTCGACGAGGGCGTCGTCGAGCTGCCCGGACACGTCGACGTGGTGGGCGGTGGCCCGGTCGAGCGCCTCGACGGCGCGCGCGGCGCTCGTCGCCGCGTCGGCAGCGCAGGCGTGGTCGGCGACTCGTCGTCGGAGGAGGGTGACCAGGCCGGCCGGGTCGCCCGCGCAGGCGCCACCCTCGGGGGCCAGGTCAGCCAGGGCGTCCTCCAGGTCGCGCTGCTCGACGACGGCCGCCTCGAGCCGGGCCTCGAGGCCCGCGAGACGGGTCACCGCCTCGGTGGTGGCCTCGACACCGGCGCGCTGCTCCCGCTCGGCGTGGTCCAGCGCCGTCGCGCGCGCCGGTGCGAGCGAGGCCAGGTCCTGGGCGGTGCTCAGCGCGACCTCGGTCCGGGCCTGACGCTGTGCGAGGTCGACGGCGTTCAGGTCGTCGTCATCCGTGGCGCGGGCGCGCGCGGCGGACAGCTCGGTCTCGAGGTTGCGCACGACCTCGGCGCGGGCGAACTCGGCGGCGCTCGCGGAGTCGACCGCGCGTCGGGCCTCGCCCTCGGCACCCTTGCGGGGGCTGCTCGGTGACGGTGCCGCCTTGGCGGGGTGCTCGTGGGAACCGCAGACCGGACACGAGTCCCCTACCGCCAGGTCGTGAGCGATCTCGCCCGCCATGCCGGCGAGGCGGGCCTCCCGCAGGTCGAGCACCGCGACGCGGCAGGCGAGGGTCTGGTCCTGGGCCTCGCGGTGCGCCTCACGGGCGACGCCCAGCGCGCCCGTGAGGTCGTCGGCCCGGGCCCAGGCCGCGAGACGGGCGGTGATGACGGTCGCCTCACCGCGCAGGGACTCGGCCCGGGCTGCGGCCTCGCGGGCCTCGTCGTAGGCCTCGCGCAACGCCGCGACGCGGGCGGGGGCCTCGGCGACGCGCCGCGCGACCTCGTCGCGGTGCCTGCGCGCGGCCGGCACCTCGGCGCGCAGGCGGGCGCCGTCGCCGCGGACGACCAGCAACCGCCGCGCGGAGGGCAGCCGGGTCTCGGCGTCGGTCGCAGCACGCCGTTCGGCCTCGGCCAGCGCGGCCCACCCACCCCCCGTGAGCTGCTCGGCCTCCACCAGGTCGAGGCCGAGGAGGCCGGCTGCCCTCATCGCGCTGGACTCGCGGGCGGTCGTCGCCCGCAGGCACGCGCTCGAGGCGGCCTCGGCCAGGGCGTGGACCCGGGGGATGCCAGCGGCCCGCCGGGCCGCATCGAGGTCGGCGCTCGCGCGGGCATGCGCATCGGCCCGGCCCTCCAGGCGTGCGAGATCATCTCGGGCCTGCTCGAGACGACGGCGTCTCGCAGCGAGGGCGCGGGCTCGTTCGACGGCCCGGCGTGCGTCGAGCTCCTCGGTCTCGACATCGTCGGTGACCCCCGCGAGGGCCCGGTGCGCGGTGCTCGCGTCCCCGGCGAGGCCACCGGCCCAGGTGTCGAGGTCCCCGGCCGCGGCCGGCGCGCCGAGGTCGTCGCAGTCCCACCCCGGCAGTGGCTCGTCGGCCGCCTCGCTCGTGCGGTTGACCGCTTCGGCCAGCTGGCGGTGAGCCGCCTCCTCGACGCGACGCAATGCCGTACGTCGCTCACGCAGCCAGGCCTCGACCCGCTCGAAGCGGGCGGTGCCGAAGAGCTGCTGGAGCAGCTGCTGCCGTTCGTCGGCGTCGGCGCGCAGGAAGGCCTGGAACCGGCCCTGGGGCAGCATGGCGACCTGGGTGAACTGCGACTGGTTCATCCCGAGCAGGCCACCGACGAGGAGCCCGGCCTCGTCGTGGCGGGTGGTGTGGGTCGTCCAGGCGCCACCCGGTCCGCCGAGCCGTTCGCGCACCCGCACCGTCGCCTGCTGCGGGGTCGTGCCGGTGCCCCGCTTCTTGGGCCGCTGCCACGCCGGCGAGCGCGTGACCTCGAACCGCCGACCCGCCACGGTCAGGACGAGACGCACACGCGGCTCGGCGTGGGGAGCGGCCTGGTCGCTGCGCAGCCGCTTGGCGCTCGCGCGGTCTCCGGGGACCTCGCCGTACAGCGCGAAGCAGATCGCGTCGAGGACGCTGGTCTTGCCGGCGCCGGTGGGCCCCGACAGCAGGAACAGGCCCTGGCCGGCGAGGTCGTCGAGGTCGACGGTGACCGGATCGGTGAACGGGCCGAAGGCTGCGATCTCGAGCTCGTGGAGCCTCACGGCACATCACCGCCGCTCGCACCAGACGACGAGGCGCGGACCAGGGTGTCGACCTCGGGGTCCTCGCAGCACGCGTCGACCGCGTCGTGGAGCAGCGCGAGCTCCTCGGCGTCAGGGGTCTCGCCGCGCATGGCGGTGAGGAAGTCGCCGGCGACGTCGCGATCGGAGCGGGTGCGACCGACCGGTCGATCGAGCCCGAGCTCGCCGAGACCCGGCGGGGGAGAGGAGAACCCGAGCAGGAGCGTGTGGGGGAAGCGGCGCCGCAGCTGCTCCATCGCGTGGAGCGGTCGGGTGGTGTCGGTGAGGGTGGCCTCGACCCAGGCGTCCTCGTGGACGGCGAGGTCGGGGTCGGCGAGCAGTGCGTCCAGGCTGCCGCGCAGGCGGGCCAGGCGGCGCGGCACGGGAGCCTCGACCAGCTCGGCCGTCACGGTGCCGTCGGCGGCGAGGTCGACCAGCCAGGAGCCCTTGAGGTGGGTGGCCTCCGAGAAGGAGTAGGGCAGCGGGGACCCGGAGTAGCGCACGCGCGGGGTGAGCTCGCGGCGTCCGTGGAGGTGGCCGAGCGCGGTGTAGTCGATGCCGTCGAAGGCGCTGGTGGGCACCATCGAGACCCCGCCGACGCTGATGTCGCGCTCGGAGTCGCTCGCGACGTCGGCGGTCTGAGTGCTCGAACCGCCGACGAAGGCGTGTGCGAGGACGACCGAACGGGTGCCGGTCCGGGTGGTGAGGTCGGCCCGGACCCGGCGCATCGCCTCGCCGACCGCGGCCTCGTGGCGGCGCACGTCGAGGCCCCAGGCGTCGGCGGTGGCGCAGGGCTCGAGGTAGGGCAGGCCGTGGAAGGCGACCGGGCCGTGCTCGTCGGAGATGACGACCGGCTCGCCGACGGCCGCGAGGTCGGCACGGATGTGGACGCCCGCGGCATCGATCAGGCGAGAGGAGAAGCCGAGCCGCTGGGCGGAGTCGTGGTTGCCGGAGGTCAGCACGACTCGGGCCCGCGAGGCAGCGAGCCGCGCGAGCGTCTCGTCGGCGAGCCGCACGGCGTCGACCGGCGGCAGGGCACGGTCGTAGATGTCACCGGCAACGAGGACCACGTCGACCTGCTCGGCCTCGACCACCGCGAGCAGGTGGTCGACGAACGCCGCCTGGTGCCCGAGCATGCCCTCCCGGTGCAAGGACCGGCCCAGGTGCCAGTCGGAGGTGTGCAGCAGGCGCATACGAGGACCGTAGGAGACGGCGCCGACAGCCCCTGGGTCCCACGCCGTGGCGGCGTGATCGGGCCTCACCAGGGCCCGGCCTCTACTCGCTGGAGTCGACCAGGGCCTGCTGGACCGCCGAGAAGACGGTGCGTTGGCCTTCTCCGATGCGCTCGCGCACCTCCTGCGCACGGCGGTCGGCTTCCTCGACCCTGTCGCGCGGCACGAACAGCTTCCAGGGGACGCCCACGTCGAGGGCCGAGAGGAGCAGGGTCGTGCGGACGTCCGGCACCGACTCGCCGAGCAGGGCGCCGCGCAGTCGGCCCACGATCTCGTCGCGTCCTGAGCCAGGGGTCGCACGGTAGCGACGCCCGGGGAAGATGCCGAACGTGCGGTGCTTCTCCTCGATGGTCGTCCCGTCCGCACCCAGTCGCCGCAGGACGTCGGCCGACGACGGCAGGAAGGAGATCAGCCGGCGGACCTTGGTGCCGAACACCCCCGTCTGGATCGTCAGCAACGCGTCGTCGAGCACACGGTCCCCGAGCGGGGTCGGGTCCACGACCGTCACCCGCACCTTCCTGCCCTCGCCCGAGACCTCCAGCCGTCCGTCCTGGACCAGCTCCAGGAGGAGCGCCGCGGCGACCACGAAGTCAGCGTTGGTCCGCAACGTCCCCTTCTCGGGATCGAGCATGGCGAGGACGGCCTCCCGGGCGATGGAGGGCGTGGGCCGCCGTGGCGCCGACGTGTGGCTCTTCTCGGCCTCCTCGAAGACGCGCGTGGCCTTGCGTATCCGCTCGAGCACGGCACAGCCCCTTCCCTGGACGACGACCCGGTGGCGTACGGCCGGTCAGTCGACACCCGCCGCCGTCAGACTTGCCTGGGATCATGTCAAGGTCCGGCTGCCGGAGGCCGGCTCGGTGCCGGCGGCGTCGCTGGCACAGTGGGGCGGTGACCCGGATCGCGCTCTCCCGCCTGCCTGAGGGCGGCGTGCTCGTGGTCGAGGGCGACCACGAGCGGCGGCTGGAGGCTCCGGAGGTGACGGCGTACGTCGGGTCGCGGGAGGTCGAGCAGCCGCGCTGGGTGTGGGACGACACCACGCGCTGGTACCCCGCGCTGCTCGCTGCCGGGGTGCGGGTCTCCCGGTGCCACGACCTGCGCCTGGCCCGCCGCGTGCTGCGTCGCGCCCCTGCGGTCGACGCGGGCCTGCTCGACGGTGGCGACGCGCGCCACTGGGACGCGCTGCGTCCGGGAGCGAGCGTGGAGGAGGGGCTGTTCCCGGTCGACGACCCGGCCGAGCACCTGCGTGCCGACGTCGAGGACACCCTGCAGCAGCGCGCGGTCGCGGCGTCGTCCGAGGCGGGTCGGCTCGGGCTGCTCCTGGCCGCGGAGTCTGCCGGGGCGCTGGTCGCGGCCGAGATGACCTGGGCCGGCGTCCCGTGGCGCGCCGATGTGCACGACCGCCTGCTCGCCGACCTGCTCGGCCCGAAGCCCCCGCGGGGAGGGCGCCCGCAGGTGCTGGACGACCTCGTCCAGGAGGTGCGCGTCGCCCTCGAGGCCCCGGGGCTCAATCCCGACTCGCGGCCCGAGCTGCTCGCGGCGCTGCGTCGACGCGGCCTCGAGGTGGGCGACGTCCGCGCGGCCTCGCTCAGGGCGCTGGAGCACCCGGCCGTCACGCCGCTGCTGCGCTACAAGCAGCTCGCCCAGCTGGTCGCCACCAACGGGTGGGCCTGGGCCGAGACGTGGGTCAGCGACGGCCGGTTCCGCCCGTCCTACCAGCCGGCCGGTTCGAGCACGGGACGCTGGGCCTCCGACGGGGGTGGCGCGCTGTCCTTCCCCGCCGCTGTACGTGGAGCGGCGATGGCCGACGAGGGCTGGCGGCTGGTGGTGGCCGACGTCGCCCAGCTCGAGCCGCGGGTGCTCGCCGCGATGAGCGGCGACCGTGCGCTGGCCGGGGCCGCCCACGGCGCCGACCTCTACCAGGGGATGGTCGCCGACGGCGCCGTGGCGACACGCGCCGACGCCAAGCTCGGCCTGCTCGGCGCGATGTACGGCGCGACGAGCGGGGAGAGCGGCCGGATGGTCGCGGACCTCACGCGGCGCTACCCCGTCGCGTTCGGACACCTCGAGCGGGCTGCGCGGTCGGGGGAGCGCGGTGAGGAGGTGCGCACGCTGCTCGGTCGTGGCTCACCGCCGGTCGGCGACGCGCTCGACGCGGACCCCGACGACCCGGCACCCGACGTCGACGCCCTGGCCCGGCGGCGCCGCTCCCGCGGGCGCTTCACCCGCAACTTCGTCGTGCAGGGCACCGCGGCGGAGTGGGCGTCGTGCTGGATCGCCGACCTCCGCACCCGGCTCTGGCGCCTGGGCGGGAACGGCCCGCTCGACAGGCGGCCGCACCTGGTGCTGTTCCTGCACGACGAGGTGGTCGTGCACACTCCGGCCCACCTCGCCGAGGCGGTGGCCGGCGCGGCGGCGCAGGCAGCGTCCACCGCGGCGACCCTGCTGTTCGGCAGCGGTGGCGTCGACTTCCCGCTGACCACCGCGGTCGTGGCGTCCTACGCGGACGCCGGCAAGCACCGCGCGTGAACGGTCTCAGGACTCGCCGGCCGACTCGATGACGTCGAGGTCGCGCACGGCGTAGCGCAGGTGGCTCCACTCCTCGCCGAGGATCGTGTGCAGGCAGGCCAGCACCGTCTCGGCGTACGCCGGGTCGTGCGGGCTGGCGCGGGGCTCGGCGAGCAGCTCGGCCGTCACCGTGGCGAGGAAGCGGCGCACCCTCGCGACCCGCTCGGTGCGGACGACGAGGACCTCGGCGTAGGTCGGGTGCGCGGTGGCGAGGACAGCGATGTCGTGGCCGTCCGCCTCGTGCTCGATGTGAGGCAGGCCGAGCGGGTGCACCGGCTCGTCGCTGCGCAGGATCGCCCGGCCCAGCCAGAGGTCGGTGGCGAAGACGAGGTGACGCAGCGTCTGCGCGAAGGTCCACTCCTCGGCGACCGAGACCTCGACCGCGCCGGCGGGCATGCCCTCGACGCGGGCGAGCACGTCGGCCCAGGCCTCCTCGAGGGCGGACCACGCGGTCCGCAGGCCGTCGGGGTCGCGCGCCGCGCGCAGCGCCCGACCGGGCGTACGCCGGTCGAGCTCGGCCTCGACCAGGGGCACCACGTCGACACCGTTGACGATCAGCGAGCCACCCTCCTCGTGCAGCCACGGTGCGTCGATCTCGGCCCCCTGCACGTCGACGCCGCGCAGGACCGCCCCGGACAGGTCGCAGCGGGCGAAGCGCACGCCCCGCAGGTCACGGTCGACGAACTCGGTCGTCATGGCGCCTCCTCAGGACCTCGTGGCGAGCAGCTGGTAACCGCCACCGATGCGGCAGAAAGGCTCACGTTCACACAGCGCGAGCTCGAGGTCGAGCAGCTGCGCGGAGTACGCCGGGTCGTGCTTGGGCTCGTTGGACACCACGAGGTCGTTGGCGACCCGCAGGCCGACCCGTCCGACGACCTCCAGGCCGGCGCCACCGAGCGCCTGCTCCACAGCGGCCATCTCGAGCTTGCGGACGTCGTGGTCGAAGACGACCGTGTGCTTGGCCTCCGCGTGGAGCTCGCTCAGCGCCGCAGCGGGACCGTCGGTCAGGAGCTGGCGCAGCACCATGGCAGCGGGGTTGGGCAGGACGACCGAGAGCAGCCCGCCCGGTCGCACCCAGCCGACGAGCGTGGCGAGGTCCGGGGCGTCGACGGGGCGGTACTGCAGGACGTAGTGGCACAGCACCAGGTCGAAGCCGCCGAGGTCGTCGGGGGGGTCGGCGAGGTCGCCGAGGACCGTGCGCACGGTCGCGCCGTCCGTGCCGGCGCGGCGCCCGGCCTCGTCCAGCCACGACCGGGACTGGTCGAGGATCGTCACGTCGTGACCGGCGCGCGCGAGGGGCAGCGAGTCCAGGCCGTCGCCGCCACCGACGTCGAGCACCCGCAGGGGCTCTCCCGCTGGTCCGGCCAGCCGCTCTGCCTCTCGGCGCAGGATCTCGCCCACCACGGCGTACCGCAGCCGCGCCCAGGGGGTCTCGGTGTAGCGCCGCCAGGCGTCGAGCTGCTCGGAGAAGACGTCGACCACGGCGTCAGCCTGTCACGGCCAGTACGGGCTCGACCGGATGACGGCGAGGGCCTTGTCCATCTCGAAGGGCGAGTTCTGGAAGTACAGCCACGGCCGTCCGAACCACAGGTAGCCGTCGACGTACGTCGAGGCCAGCGCGGCCGCCTCGGACGACAGCCCCCAGCGCGCGTCGGCGACGTCGGAGGTCGGCGGGATGCCGAGCGAGACGCAGGTGCCGGGGTCGGACCGCGAGGCGCAGGGCCGGGCGTTGTCGGGGTGCGCCCAACGCCCGCTTCCGCGGTAGGCACCGTAGGTGAACGGGTGGCCGTTGGACGAGGTGTTGATGACGACGTGCTTGCCTGGGATGCCCTGCTCGGCGAGCGCCTGCACGATGGCTGCGCCGCGGCGGACCTCGTCCTCGGTCGCGGAGTAGTGCGTGGCGTTGAGCGCGATGCCCCGCACCGACTCGATGCCGGCCGGCAGGAGGAACCTCAGCACCTGCGGCACCCCGCCCTGGCCCTGCGCGGGCCAGTCCGCGGCGCCGACCTCGAGGTAGACGGAGGTGTTCGGCAGGGCGGAGAGCGTCTCGGCGGCGTCCTTGACCAGCGCGGTCTGGACCCCGACGCCGCCGGGCGTGCAGAGCGCGAACGGTCCGTCCGGCTGGAGCACCACGGCCGCGTGCGCGTCGCCGATGCCGCGGGCGAACGCGTCGGTCCAGGCGCGGTACGACGCCTGCTCGGCCACGCTGGGCAGCCGCCGGCAGGCCTCGGCCTCCCACGGCACCGCACGGAAGTCGGTCAGCTGGACCAGGGTCTCGGGGTCGCCGTGCTGCGACTCGGTCACGTAGGCGCGGGTGACGGCCTCGATCGCCTCGTCGGCGATCCAGTGCCCGAACCAGGTGGCTTTCGGCGCGTTCGCCAGGTAGCCCAGCACGGAGCGGGTCTCACCGCTCGAGGCGGCATAGGGGGCGCTCACGTGCTCCGACGGACCGAGGTAGGTGCCCCACGGGCGGTTGGCCAGGGGGTTGTCGGTGACGGCCGCGACGGCCGCCGCATCCTCGGCGAGTCCCGCCAGCCCCGCGGGACCCGCCGGCGCGGTCGGCCGCGTCCTCGCCGGAAGCTTCTCGAAGGCGGTGCCGTCGACGACCCGCAGTGGCGCGGGGAGGTCGGCGCCGTCGGGACTGACGGGGCTGCCGGTCGGGGGGGTGGGGGCCGCCGCGTCCGCAGCCTGCCCGCCCGAGGCGTCGAACGCGGTCCGGTCGGTGGCACACGCTGTGGGCAGGGTGAGCGCGAGCACCGCCAGCACCAGGCCGCTGCGTCGCACGACGCGCCTCGTCCGGACCACCACCACACTCCCGTCCAGTCGTCGACCACCGACCGAGCAGCCTACGGGTGCACGGGCTCCAGGTCTGCTGGTCCTCGATCTTCGCCGGCTCCCGGCGCGCCAGGGCCGTGAGGCCGTCCCGCCGGGCCCGGAGCTGGGCGGGGGAGTGACCCGGCAGCCGTGGGGGCCCTCCCGCCTCGGCACAGGGTGGGAGCCTCACCGCGACCGGTGCCATGGTGGGATCCATGAGAGTGACCGAGGGATCGACCACCTGGGCCCGGGCGCTGTCGTGGCGCCTGGAGCGTCAGCTGCTCGCACCGGTCGGCGCGGAGCCGGTCCACGCCGTCGTGCACCGCCTCGGCGCTGTGGCCTCGATGGACGAACGCCTCGCCGAGCTGGCCGTGCGGACCCGGCGTACGACCTCCCGGGCCGGGGAGCTCGCGGCGGCCCTGGCCAGTGGTGAGGTGGTCAAGGCGTTCGCGTTCCGCGGCGCGGCGCACTACCTGAGCGCGCAGGGTGGCGGGACCTACCTGGCCCTGCGGGCGGCCGGTCGGCAGTGGGAGCTGCCCAGCTGGGTCGAGCACTACCGGCTGCGCGCCGAGGACTGGCCCGACTTCCGCGCCGCGGTCCGGGAGGCGCTCGGCGAAGGACCGCTGACGATGCCCGAGCTGGGCGAGGCGCTGGCCCGGAACCGGCGGTACCGCCACCTGCGGGCTGAGTTCGCCACGGGCGCCGGCACGCTCGTCAAGCCACTGACCTGGCAGGGCGACGCAAGCCTCGGAGCGCACCGGGACGGCAGGCTCACGCTCCAGCGCCTCGACACCAACCCTCGGTGGGCCGGGATCCCCGAGCTCGACGACGCGGGGCCGCGTGCGGTGACGGCCTACCTGCGCACCTACGGACCGGCGACGACCGACCACCTCCACTACTGGCTCGGCAGCGGGTTGAGCGCCGGCCGCAGGCGGATCGACGCCTGGTTCGCCGGCCTCGGCGACCGCGTCGTCGCGGTCGACGTCGAGGGCACGACGGCCTACGTGGTGCGCGAGGACGTCGACGCGCTGCTCGAGGCCACGCCGTCGGAGGCCGTCCGGCTCCTGCCCGGCCACGACCAGTGGGTGATCGGGCCCGGCACGGCGGACGAGCGCGTCACGCCGCCCGCGCTGCGCGACCTGATGACCCGCAAGGCGAACCCGGTGGTGGTCGGGGGAGTCGTCCGCGGGACCTGGGCGCGCACGGGCGACGCCCTCACGGTCACCTGGCTGGACGAGACCCCGCGACCCGACGCCGGGATCGTGGAGGAGGCGGCGCGTCTCGGCGAGATCCTGGATCGTGACCTGCAGGTCCGTGTGGAGGACCCGACCTAGCGTCGTTGCCTCTCCCAGGCCAGGTCGAGGGCGGTGCGGAGCCCGTCGGGGTCGACCTCCTGGAGGTAGGCCTCGACCTTGTGGTGCGCCTCGAAGCGCGGGGGAACGCCGAAACCCCGCGGGTAGTCGGCGATCAGCTGATCTCGCTGGTCCATCGGGACCCGGATGACGAGGGTGGTGGGGTCGACCAGCCGGGCCACGAGCCGGTTGCGGACGTACCAGGCCGGCTGCTCGGTCGTGCCCTTGCGCCTGACCTGGTGCAACGACTCGACGTGCGCGGCGGCCTCGTCCGGGCTCACGGCGCAGTCACGACGACACCGGGAGCACGCAGAACTCGTTGCCGGACGGGTCGGCGTAGAGCCGCCACGGAACCTGGTCGGCCCAGGCCGGGTGCAGCTCGGTGCCGCCGCGTGCGGTGATCGCCGCAGCGGTCTCGTCGGCGTCGTCCCCGGTCTCGAGGCGGACGTCGAGGTGCCAACGGTTCTTGGTCGGCCCCTTCGGGCCCGCCTCGTCGCAGAGCTCGAGCAGGGGACCGCGGCGCGACGGGTGGCGCAGCGACCGCGGCGAGAGGCCGGGCACGTCGGTCCAGCCGGTCAGCCACGACCAGAAGACCGCATCGCGGTCCGGGTCGGCGGAGTCGAGCGGCAGCGCGGCGATCGGACCGGTGTCGACGTACGACGGTCGTTCCTCCATGACGCACAACGGGTTGCCCTCCGGATCGGCGAGCACCACCCACGGCGGCGCGCCGCGGGGCCCGTCGCCCTGGCCGATGTCGAGGTGCCGGGCGCCGAGGACGATCAGACGCTTGACGACCGCCGCCTGTGCGGATCCTCCGGCGAGGTCCACGTGGAGGCGGGGCGGATCGCCGCGCGGATGAGGCGGTGGGTCGGGGACCGGCTGGAAGCACAGGTCGAGCGCCGGTCCGCCCTCGATCGTGAGCCGGGTCTCGAAGATGCCGGGGGAGTCCGTCAGCGTCTCAGCGCCGAGCGCCGCCTCCCAGAACCGGCCGAGCTGCTGGGGCTCGACAGCGTCGACGACGAGGTTCTCCAGGTACATGGAGCCACGCTAGGGGTCAGAGTGTCGAGATGACACAGCCTGCGGCGTGCGAGCTTCAGACCCGCGTCGTCCTTCCCAGTAGTTGCACACTCTTGGACGGTGTTCACGTCGAGGCTGTCGGCGGAACGATCGAGGGCGGCCAGGGCCAGGGAGTCGAGAAGCAGCACCACCGCTCCTTCACCGCGCCTGGCGCTTCGGAGATCCGGATCTCCTAATGGTGCCGCGACAGGTTGGCAGCGACCGAGACCGTGAGGCTGGCCGCGATCTGACCCCGACGCGGAGGGGCTAGCTTCCGATCCACTGGTTGGTGGTCATCAGGTCGACGGGACTGGTCTGCTTCCAGGACCGGTAGCGATCCGTCCCTGCTTCTGTCATGCTTGCGAGGGCTCGACAGTGTGATCGGATCATGATCTAGGCTCGGCCCCGATCTTGTGGATAACCCGGTTCTGACCTGCATCGATGTCGGTGGCTGGTGGTTGACTTGTCTGTATGGACCACCCGAGGCAGGAGCGTGACCCGCACCCGTTGGTGCGTGCGGTCACCGATCTGCGTGCCCGGGTGAGCGATGCGATCGGGGCGTCGGTGATCGGTCTCGATGCAGGCGCCACGCGGCGGTTGCTGGGCGAGCTGTCGGCGTTGGGTGCGCAGGTCTCGGCGCTGGAGCTGCGCGCTGCCGACCATGCCCATGCGGTGGGGGTGGAGGAGGAGTCGGGGGCGACCTCGACCGGTGTGTGGTGGGCGGTCGCGACCCGCCAGACGAGGCCGGCGGCGATCGGGAAGGTCGCCCTGGGTCGCGCGTTGGAGGCACGCTGGCACCTGGTGCGGGAGGCGTTGCAGTCCGGGGTGGTCCTGGCCGAGCAGGCCCGGGTCATCGTCCGGGCGCTGGGTGAGCTCCCCGACGACCTCGACCCGGCCCTGGTGGCGCTGGCCGAGAAGACCCTGGTGGCGGAGGCGGGGGTGCATGACGCGGCGGCGTTGGCGAAGCTCGGGGAACACATCCTGACCGTGATCGCCCCGGAGGTCGGGGAGGAGCGCGACCGCAAGCGCCTGGAGAAGGCCGAGCGGGATGCGGCCGCGAAGCGGCGGTTCAGCATGTACGCCGACGGCAACGGGTCGGTCCGCGGGTCGTTCACCCTGCCTGCTCTGCACGGGGCGATGCTCGAGAAGGCGTTGCACGCGTTGGCGGCACCGAAGCACCAGGCCTCGAGGGGCAAGGACCAGTCCCCGACCATGTCGTCGGCCACCCAGGCCGCGGGGTTCGAGAGGTCGACGCCGCAGAAGCTCGGTGAGGCGTTCGCGGAGCTGGTCGAGACCCTGGACCCCGACACCCTGCCGAAGGCGGGGCGGATCAACGCGACGGTGGTGGTGCGCATCGACCTGGCCGACCTGATGGCCGGAGTCGGGCACGCGACCCTCGACAACGGGACGATCATCTCCGTCGGAGAGGCCCGACGCGTGGCCTGTGAGGCGGGCCTGGTCCCGGCGGTCTTCGATGGGCCCAGCGAGGTCCTCGACGTCGGCCGTGGGCAGCGGTTCTACACCCACGGTCAGCGCGTGTACCTCGACCTGCGCGACGGCGGGTGCACCGCCCAGGGCTGTGACTGGCCGGCCTCGATGTGTCACGCCCACCACGACACCCCGTGGTCCGAGGGCGGGACCACCGATGTGGAGCACGGCCGCCTGCTGTGCCCGCGACACCACGCGCGGGCCCACGACCCTGCCTACGAGATGCGCATCGGCGCCGACAACCAGGTCACCTTCCACCGGAGGACATAAACCGACCCCGGGCTCCAGAGATCCCCCCGTCCTGCCGGTCACCGCAGGGGCTTGACCCACCGACGCCAGTCGGCCTGGGCCGTATAGCCGCGAGCACGCCACTACGACTGGTTGAACTGGCCTCGTTCACCTCGAGCACCCTCGCATCGATGCGCCCGGCACCGAGCGCCGTCAACCGCGCCTCGGCGGCGTCGAGGAGCGCCGCGACGAAGGATCCGACGAGGTCCCGGTCGTCGTCGTGGGCCACGATGAGCGCTCCGGGTCACGCAGGATCAGCGTGCGGACCACGCCCGCCGTGTCAGCAGGTCTTGCGTCGTTCTCCGCCGCGGTGGACCACAGCTCGAGGACGTCGGCCACGTCCTCGGCCCGGGCGCCTCTGATGATCACGACACCTTCTCCAGCACGTAGACGACGGGCATTCCTCCCGTGACTAGGCCGGACCTCGTCGTCGAGTCCGTCCGCCCGCGCTCGTCCGAGCGCGCCTCACTCCCTGGAGAACCCCCATGCGCGGCACCTCCGGTGCCGGCAGCTATCGCGCCCTGTTCCAGCACCCCGACGGGTCGATCGTCACGCGCACGGTCGCGCTCGCGGCGCTCGGGCGGGGTGGGTACGCGATGCTGCCGTTGCTCCTCCTCTTCACCGTCCAGCAGGCGACCGCCGACTTCGGTACGGCGGCCCTGACCCTCGCGCTGCTCGGCCTGACCACCCTGGCCATGCCGCTGAAGTCACGACTTGTCGACCGTCACGGACAGCGACGGGTGCTCGTGCCTCTGGCGCTGTCGTTGGGGACCGTGATGCGGGCGCAGTCCTGGCCGTCGGCCCCGCCTGGCCCGGTCTGCTGGTCGTGCCCGTCCTCATCGTGGCCGGCGCGCTGGGCCTCGGGCTCTCGCCGCGCAGGGCGGCCCACCGAGGTCCTCGACCATCCCTGTGGCGCCCTCGACCCGACGTGGTCCGTTGCGCGACCGACGACTGTGGCCGGTGCTGGCGCTCATGGCAGGGACGGGCCTGGCCGGCTCGCTCGCGGTCACCGGGGTCGCGGCTCGCGCCGCAGCCGAGGGGTTGCCGGCCTTCGCCGCGATCGGGGAGGGCGTCCTCGCGGCCGGAGCCGTGGCCGGAGGCCTCGCCTGGGGTCGTTGGCAACGAGCCTTGCCCTGGACCGCGACGGTCGCCGTGCTGCTGGTGCCGTGGTCGGCTCTGATGCTCGTGCGCTCGCTGTTCGACCTCGGGGTCGGCTTCCTGGGTCTTCTCGCCCTGCTCGGTGCGCTGGGCGCCCCGCTGTGGGTGATCGCCTACCTCGCGGCCGACGAGGCGGTGGCCGAGCACCATCGGACCGAGGCGAGCCCTGGGTCACCACGGCGGCGAACCTCGGATCCGCAGGAGGTACGGCGGCCGCCGGCGCACTCGCGGCCGGCCTCACGGCGACGACCCCCGCGGTCGTGGCTGGTCTGGTCGGGCTCGGCGTCGCCGCTGCGGCGTACGTCACCGGGCGGCGGACTGCCTCGGGCGTCGTCCCGTGCGGGAGGTAGCGAGGCGCCCGGAGGTTGGTGCGAACGCCGCGCGTGACGTCGCCCTCCGCGTCCGGTGCGCGCTCGATCGCCAGCCGGGCACCGCTGCCTTCCTCAGGCAGCGGCGCGCAGGGTTGGAGTGGCAAGCAGCGCCGGGCCCCATGGTGTCGCGTCCAGGTCCGTTGGGGCGCACCCGCCGTACGAGTCCGCGAGATCACTCCCGCCCATCCCGACGACGACCTAGCCTCGGGCGAAGCGACCGGGTGCGGGAGGAGGCGAGGTCATGGACGAGCACGACACGGGCGCGACGAGAGCGCTGGCGAAGTCCGCCTGGGTGCTGCTCGTCGTGCTCGCGCTGTTCCTGCTGACGCGCGGGCTCTGGGACACGACGTACTTCGAGCCGACCGGCGAGGCGTTGCGGGCGGCGCGGCAGGGGCAGCTCGTGGTCCTGGTCGCGGCGTTGCTGATGATGGTGGCGGCCGGCGTCGCGCGGATCGTGCTCGGCTCACCGACCTGGGTCGTCGTGCTGCTGGTTGCGCCAGCGGTGTTCTGTGCCGCGGCCACGACGACCGACGCGTTGGCAGTCCTCACGCTCGCGCTGGCCTATCCGGCGACCGTCCTCGCGGTCCTGGGCGGCCTGATGTCGACCTGACCCTGCGCCGTCGGACTTGCTCTCAGTCGCGCCAGAACAGGTGATGGACCACACCGGCAGAGCCGGGGACGACGTCTCGGCGGTAGCGGTCGAGCAGGTCGTCGGGGGAGTCCCACAGCCGGGAGCCGCCGCCGAGGTCCACGGGCGCCACGGCGATGTGCAGCGTGTCGACCAGCCCGGCGTCGAGGAACTGCCGCACGCTGTCCGCGCCACCGCCGAGCCGGACGTCCTTGCCGTCGGCGGCCTCGAGGGCGAGGCCCAGCACGCTGGCCGGGTCATCGTCCACGAAGTGGAAGGTGGTGTCCGACAGCGAGAACGAGGCGCGGGCGTGATGGGTCATCACGAAGACCGGGGTGTGGAACGGCGGCTCCTCGCCCCACCAGCCCTGCCACGACTCGTCCTCCCACGGTCCGCGCTGGGGGCCGAACTTGTTGCGGCCCATGATCTCTGCGCCGATGTTGCGGTCGAAGTCACGGACCAGGTAGTCCTCCACGCCTCGGCTCCCACCGGGGTCGGTCCGGTGGTGCCAGCTCGCAGTGGAGCCGGCCCAGGCGAAGAGGGCTCCGGGGTCGGCGTGGCCGAAGGGACGCTCGAGGCTCTGACCCTCCCCGGCGGCGTACCCGTCCCGCGAGACGGTCATGTTGTGGACCCTCAGCTGCTGCGTCACTGGCGCTCCTGGCTCGATGTGGTCGTCACCGGTGTGACCGCGCCGGCCTGCCGGACTCATCGCTCAGCGTGAGAGGACCGGCAGCCCAGGTCGAGCTCGCTCACCCTGGGCGAGACCTCGAGTCCGAGGAGCTGACGTCGAGACGAGCACGACGTGGGAGCCGTACGCGCCCTGGGCTGAGCCAGCTGAGCCTCAGCCCAGGCCGACGAGGTCGGCTGAGCGCTCCCAGAGGCCGTCGATGATCGCCTGGTCGCTGGCCTGCCTGCTCTCCCGGCCGTCGATCGAGAACCGGCTGAAGTAGCGGCCGTCGATGCCGGCGTCGGCCCCGCGTTCGGCGAGCGCGACCAGGGGTGCGGCGCCGTCAGCCACGCTGATCGTGGCGAGCCGCTTCAGCGGGGTGCGGTAGACCAGCCCGACGAACCACGAGTCGCGGCCGAAGGAGCTGCCGACCGGACCGGGGTGCACCGCGACCGAGGCGATCCCGTCCTCGGACCAGCGCTGGGCGATGCCACGCGTGAACAGGATGTTCATCAGCTTGCCGGTGCCGTACGCCGGGAGCTCGCGGGCCCTGCGGTGCTCGTAGTCGAGGTCGTCGAGCACGACCTTGCCGATCAGGTTGCCCACGCTGGAGGTGTTGACGACCAGCGCGCCGTGCGTAGCGGCGGCGAGCAGGGGGCGAAGGAGGTTGGTGAGCAGGAACGGAGCCAGGTGGTTGACCTGGAAGTTCGGCTCGTGACCGTCAGCGGTCCTCCGCGACGGGGAGAAGGTGCCGCCCGCGTTGTTGAGCAGCACGTCGATCGTCCCGAGCCGCTCGCCGACCTCCTCGGCCAGGCGGCGTACGTCGTCGAGGCGGGAGAAGTCCGCGACGAGGGGCTCGGTGCCGACCGCCTCGGCGATCGGACGGAGCTTGTCCGCCGAGCGCCCCGTGACGTGCACGGTCGCACCCTTGCCGGCCAGCACGCGGGCCGTCTCGGCCCCGATCCCGTCGCTCGCCCCGGTCACCAGCACCGTGCGGCCTACCATCTCCAGATCGCTCATCCCACGACCCTACGGCGGTGCGCAGCGACGTCTCCCACCCGTGGTTCGACGTGGGCGTCGTCAGGGTGACCGGCCTGCCGCTCGTCGGCGTGGCGGGCGCCGCCGCGGTCCTGCTCCGAGAGGACACACCATGAAGCTGCTGCTCACCTCCGCCGGCGTGAGGAACGCCAGCATCCGCCGGGCGCTGGTCGGCCTCCTCGGCAAGCCGATCGAGGAGTCGAGTGCGCTGTGCATCCCGACGGCGTCCTACGGCCACCCCCACGTCGGGCCGGGGGAGCGGGCCTGGCAGTTCGTCAGCGGCCGCTCCGAGGGACCCATGACCGAGCTCGGCTGGCGCTCGGTCGGCCTGCTGGAGCTCACCGCGCTGCCCAGCATCGACCCGGAGCGCTGGGTGCCGCTGGTGCGCGAGACCGACGTGCTGCTCGTGGGCGGCGGCGACGCGCTCTACCTGGGCCACTGGTTGCGCGAGTCCGGACTGGCCGACCTGCTGCCCGAGCTGAGGGACACCGTGTGGGTCGGGCTCAGCGCGGGAAGCATGGTGCTCACCCCCCGGATCGGCGCGGACTTCGTCGGCTGGCCGTCGCCGTCGGGCAGCGACGAGACGCTCGGCCTCGTGGACTTCCACCTCTGTCCGCACGTCAACGGCGAGGACCGGCCGGGCAACACCGGCGCCGAAGCCGAGGAGTGGGCCGCCGGCATCGACGGGCCGGCGTACGCCGTCGACGACGAGACCGCATTCACGGTGGTCGACGGCGTCGTCGAGGTGATCTCCGAGGGTCGGTGGCGGCTGATCCACGACTAGCCTGCTGACCGTGCACAAGATCTTCACGGCGCCCGTCGCGTCGGTCTACCCGCTCTACCTGGCGAAGGTCGAGCGCAAGGGCCGGACGCGGGCCGAGCTCGACGAGGTCGTCCGCTGGCTGACGGGCTTCGACGAGGCGACGCTGGGCCGTCACCTCGACGCGGGGACGACGTTCGAGGACTTCTTCGCCGACGCCACGCTCCACCCGAACGCCGAGCTGATCACCGGCTCGGTCTGCGGGGTGAAGGTCCAGGAGGTCGAGGACCCCCTGATGCGCCGCATCCGCTACCTCGACAAGCTGGTCGACGAGCTCGCCCGCGGCAAGGCGCTCGAGAAGGTCCTGCGGAGCTGAGCCGTCGGAGCGGCCGGGCGCGTCACCGGTCCAGGCGGGGGAGGGTGGGCCACCGTCGGCTCGCCCACGCCGGCCAGGTCTCGAACCCGGCGGGCGGCGGCGGGACCGGTCCGTAGGCCAGCTCCCCCCGCGTGGGTGCCTGGAACGAGGCCACGAAGCGGTCCTGGTCCTCACCCGTCATCGCGAACGTGGTGCCGGCGCCCTCCTTCCATCGGCGGTCGCAGCGCGCCCGGCGCTCCTGCTCGGCGACGTGCGCGTGCTCGATCGCGAACCTCCCGCGGGCCAGCTCGGCGATGACGCGGATCGCGTAGCGCTCCTCGGGCGACCAGCACCCGAAGTCCAGGACCACCGATGCGCCGCTGACGAGGACCTCGTGCGCGACCCAGATCATCCGGCCCTCGAGGATGTCGCGTCGGCCGTCCGCGCGACTGTCGCCGAACATCGGGGCCATCCAGTCGTCGGGCGTCAGCCGCAGGATGGAGTGCCGCCGGGCGAGCTCCATGGCCCGGGTCGTCTTGCCGGCCCCCGGGAGCCCCACGGTGAGGAAGAGGACCGGGCGTGAGCTGTCCATGGGTTCGACTGTGACCGCTGCGACACGAGTCCAGCAAGTGCGTGGGCGCGCCTCGTTGCGGCGAAACAATGCCCATGCCCTAGACTTGGATCTGTTGAAGGGACGACTCCTCGGAATCGTCCTTGCCGCACCCATGTCGCGGCTCGTATCTCGCACTTCCTGGTATTCGGTTCGCTGGACATCAGCACAGGTAGATGTCTTCAGCAGCACGTGGGCACGACGCCCATGGCACCGAACAAAGGAATCGATCATGGCTCAGGGCACCGTCAAGTGGTTCAACGCTGAGAAGGGCTTCGGCTTCATCGCCCAGGACGGCGGCGGCGAGGACGTCTTCGTCCACTACTCCGCGATCCAGTCCAGCGGCTACAAGTCCCTCGACGAGAACCAGAAGGTCGAGTTCGACCTCGCCCAGGGCCCCAAGGGTCCCCAGGCTGAGAACGTCCGCGTCTCCTGACGTAGCGTCGAAGGGCCCCGACCGCACTGCGGTCGGGGCCCTTCGTACGTCCTCGGGGTCCCGTCCTCCGCACGCCGAGGCGGATCTTCCTCCACGTCGACCACCGCGACCTCGGCCGGGACGAGCCGGAGGACACCTGGCTCGCAGAGAACCGCAGGTCACCACGACAACCACGGGGGAGTACTGCGGCCTGACGCCGGCCCGGCCGAGGCGGCTCAGGACCGCCCGGGAAGCCGGCTCCAGCCCGACACCGATGAGGCTGTCGATGCGCTCACGTCCCGGTTCGGTCACGACCGGCGGGCCGTCGTCAGCGATCGGCGACGTGATGCGCTGCTCGGGTGTCGCCCAGGATCACGCTGCATCGACGGTGCCTGCTCGCGCGTCGTCGGTCGGCCCACGAGGTGCCGCAGCGCCGGCGCGACACGCCACCGGGTGTGTCATCAGCCTCGCTGACGGCCTGGGTCAGCCGTCGAGCCAGCGGCGGACGGCGGTCCGCACGAAGTCCAGCTCGTCGGGCAGTCCGAGCGGGTTGCCCGCGCGGTGGCCGTAGACGGACGGGATCGGGTGCAGCTCGGCCGCGGTCAGGTGCTCGAGCTCGGCGGCGTTGTCGGCGACGCGGAAGTAGAGGTCGGTCTCGCTGGGCATCAGCAGCACGCGGGCCCGGATGGCGGCGAGGGCGGCCGGCAGGTCACCGCCGTCGCTGATGTCGGCCTCGGCCCAGGTGCGGGCCTGTGCGTAGAGGTTGGCCGCGCGGCGGGTGCCGAAGCGGTCCTCCCACTCGGTGCGCAGGAAGGTCTCGAGGTCGGGGGAGCCGGGCCCGGCGCGGAAGAGCTCAGCGCGGTAGTAGTCCTGGCTCAGCCCCCACCCGGCGTACACCCGGCCGAAGGCGCGCAGCGCGGCCTCCGGCTCGGCGGAGAACCGCCCCCCGCCGAGGTGCTCGGGTGCCGCCTCGAGGATCCGCAGCAGCCCGGTCAGGAAGACCTGGTTGTGCAGGGCGGTGCGTGCGCTGCCGCAGACCACGATCGCGCGCTCGACGACGTCGGGATAGAGCGCAGCCCAGTGATAGGCCTGGATCGCGCCCATCGAGAACCCGTAGACCGCGGCGACCCGGTCGATGCCCCACTGCTCCTCGAGCAGCCGCCGCTGCGCGCGCACGTTGTCCCCGGCCGTGACGACGGCCGGGAAGTCCGGGTCGTCGGCGGCGCTGGAGGAGACACCGTTGGAGAACATGTCGATGACGACGATGAACCACCGCTCGGGGTCCAGGACGAGGTCCGGGCCGATGAGCTCGGCGAGGTCGTCGTGGGTCGCGGTGTAGCTGCACGGGTAGACGATCACGTTGTCCTGGGCCGCGTCGAGCGTCCCGTGGGTCTGCCAGACGAGGCGGGCGTCGTGGATGACGCCGCCGCGCTCGACCTCCAGGTCGCCCAGCTCGAGTACGCCGTCGGTGATGGGCCAGGTGCTCATGGGGCGACTATGACACCGGACGGCACTGGACCGGCTGCCCGGGAGCAGGCACAGTTCTCCCGGCGACGGCGACCTCCATGTCGAGATCGGCCCGGGCCGTTCGACGTACGGGCAGCAAGCAGGTCCAGGACAACGAGATGGAGTGATGACGATGCCGCGTTTCATGGGACTCGTGAGGATGGAGGAGAACATCGCGACGCCGCCGCAGTCGCTGTTCGAGGCGATGAGCGCCTACATCGGCGAGCGGGCCGCGGCCGGGGTGTTCCTCGACGGCGGTGGGCTCTTCGGCACCGAGGACGCCGTGAACTTCGTCGTCCGCGAGGGTGAGGTCACTCGCGTCGACGGGCCGTACGCCGAGGCCAAGGAGATCGTCGGCGGGTGGTCGATCCTGCAGTACGACACCCTCGAGGAGGCGGTCGCCGACCAGCAGGAGTTCGCCGAGCTGCACGCCGAGCACTGGCCCGAGGTCACCGTGGTCGCGACCCTGCGTCAGATCTCCGACGCCCCGCAGGACCCGGTCGACTGACCGGGACCCCTAGGCTCGCCTCGTGCCGGCACAGATCTCGGTGGAGGACCCGACCGGGGCCGTCGTCGCCGTGTGGCGGGCCGAGTCGGCGCGCCTCGTCGGTGCCCTGAGCCGGATGACCCGCGACGTGGCCCTCGCCGAGGACCTCGCGCAGGACGCGCTGGTCGCCGCACTCGAGCAGTGGCCGGCGACCGGGGTACCCGACAGGCCGGCGGCGTGGCTGATGGCCGTCGCGAAGCGCCGCGGCGTCGACCACTTCCGGCGCGCCGAGACCCTGCGCGCCAAGATCGCCACGCTCGAGCAGGCAGCCGGGGGAGCGGAGCAACCGGTGCCCGACCTCGACAGCCAGGTCGACCACATCGAGGACGACGTCCTGCGACTGATCTTCTGGTGCTGCCACCCCTCGCTGAGCGCCGAGTCGCGGGCCGCGCTGACGCTGCGTCTGGTCGGCGGGCTGACCACCGCCGAGATCGCACGCGGGTTCCTCGCGACCGAGTCCGCCCTGGGTCAGCGCCTCTCGCGCGCGAAGAGGACCCTGGCCGCCGCTGCGCTGGACCTCGAGCTGCCCACGGGGGCTGAGAGGACCCGGCGTCTCGACGACGTGATGGCCGTGATCTACCTGATCTTCAACGAGGGCTATGCCGCGACGGCGGGCGACGACTGGATGCGGCCCGAGCTGGTGGAGGAGGCGATCAGGCTCGTCCGCCTGCTGGTCTCCCTGGCCCCGGAGGAGCCCGAGGTGCACGGGTTGCAGGCCCTGCTGGAGCTCCAGTCGTCACGGATGACCGCCCGACTCGACCTGCACGGCGTCCCGGTCCTGCTCGAGGCGCAGGACCGGACCCGGTGGGACCGGGTGCAGATCCGCCGCGGGACGGCGGCGCTGCACCGGGCCGAGCAGCTCGCCGCGAGTGGGAAGCCGGTCGGCCGCTACGTCGTCCAGGCGCTGATCGCCGCCGAGCACGCCCGAGCCAGGACGGCCGAGGACACGAGCTGGGTCCGGATCGCGGCCCTCTACGACCTGCTGTCCCGATCCGCGCCCGGTCCGGTCGTCGAGGTCAACCGGGCCGTCGCGCACGGACGCGCCTTCGGGCCGGACGCAGGCCTCGCCGTGCTGGTGGCGCTCGACGCGCAGGCTCTCGGAGACTCACCTCTCGTGCCCGGCGTGCGCGGAGACCTGCTCGAACGGGCCGGGCGTCACTCGGAAGCGGTCGACGCGTTCACCGAAGCATCCGCGCGCACGAGGAACGAGTCCGAGAAGGCCCTCCTGCTGCGGCGGGCCGAGCACAACCAGGACCCCGGCCCGGTGGGAGGATGAGGACGTGTCGATCAGTGAGCCTCAGGTGTCCGTGCCGCCACGCGCGGTCGGGCCCTCGTTGACCGCCGCCGGCCTGGCCGCCTGGGTGCTGTCGCGCAACCACGACGAGGCGCGGGCAGCAGCCACGCGGGAGCTGCAGGACGCTCTCGATGCCGCGCTGCGCTCCGGCGAGACCGGCCCGGTGCGCGTGTCACGCGCGGTCGTCGATCGCGCAGCCGTGCTCTGGGAGGACGCCGCGGTGCTGCTCGAGTCGTGGTCCCGCGCGGTCGACGGAGACCCTGAGTCGGACCGGCAGGCAGCCCGGCTCCGAGCCCGGGTGGGGAGCCTGCGACGAGCACTGGCCACCGGCTGAGCGTGCGCAAGCGCGTGGCCACGCTCGACCCCGGCGTCGTGGACCATCGCGGGATGGCTCCGGGCCGCGTACGCCTCAGCGAGGCCACCAGCGGTGGGAGAGGCCACGGCCCGGCCTCGTCCGCGGGGTCCGCGGTCGAGCGGCGCATGGGATAGTCCAGCTCGTGCGACGACGATCACCGGTCTGTCTGATGCTCGTGTCGGTGTTGAGCGCGTTCACCCTGACCGGCTGCGGCAACGGCGCGGACGATGCCGACAGGAGCGTGCTGTCGATCTGGTACGAGCAGACCGACGACGCGGTCGCGGCCCAGGGGGCACCCGACCCGGTAGCGGCCCGGACCTGGGCCTTGGCCTGGTGGGCCGCCGACCGCGCCATCGTCGGCCGGAAGGACGGCGCCTTCGTCGACGCCGCCGTGGCGTCGGCCGTGCACGACGTGCTGCTGGCCCTCGTGCCGGAGCGTGAGGAGGCGCTGGACGACGCCCTCGACGAGGACGCGGACGAGGCGGGCTCGGCCGCCGGGCAGGAGCAGGCGGCCGAGGTCCTGGCGGAGCGTTCGGACGACGGGCTGGACGACCAGTCGGTCGAGCGAGCCCTCGCGGTGCCAGCCGCAGCGCCGGGCATCTGGCGCCCCACACCCCCGGACTTCCAGGATCCCCGGCAAGCCGGGGTGCGCGATGCGACCCCGTTCCTCCTGGGCGCAGCAGACCAGTTCCGTCCCGGGCCGCCACCGGGGCCCGGCACTCCTGCCTACCGCCGTGACCTCGTCGAGGTCAGCGAGCTCGGACGTGACGAAGGTTCTGCGCGCACACCCGAGCAGACCGAGGTCGCGCTGTTCTGGGCCGGGTCCGAGGTGACCCTGCAGGTGCGCCTGGTCCAGCAGGCCATGCAGGCGGCCCGGCTGTCGACGGCCGAGGGTGCCCGCCTGCTGTCAGCGCTGCATCGCATCACCGCCGACGCCGAGATCGCCGTGTTCGACGCGAAGTACACCTACGTCCGCTGGCGCCCCGTCACGGCGCTGCAGGTCGACGACGACGGAGATCCGAGCACGCCGCGGATCAGCGACTGGAACCCGCTGATCCGGACGCCGGGGCATCCGGAGTACCCCAGCGCCCACACCGTGTACGCCGCCGCGGCGGCGGCGGTCCTCGAGGACTTCCTCGGGCCCGAGCCGGCCCGCCCGCTGGTCGTCGTCAGCTCGGGCGGCGTCGAGAGGACGTACACGACGTGGCAGCAGGCCGTCGACGAGAACGAGGATGCGCGGGTCTGGGCCGGCATCCACTTCCGTAGTGGCGACGAGGTCGGTTCGCAGCTCGGACGCCGCGTCGCGGCGTTCGGCCTGTCACACCGGTGAGGCGCCGAGACCGGCGCCCAGCCTCCGCCGGCACCCGCGCACCGCACCGTGGCTGCGGTGACGCAGTCGTGCGAAGCCGGCCGGGCGGACCAGCCCGAGGGCCGGCGCAGAGCGTGGGTGACGCCGTCGGTCATCCCGCGACCTGCCCGGGGCCTCGAGGCGTGAGCGACGTCCACCACCACGGGGCGTCGCAGAGTGCAGCGGCCAGGCAGGCGACGGCAACGGTCCCCAGGACCGCCCAGCCCGCCGCACTCGTCCCCCACGCGGTCGCCGAGCTGGTGCCGTAGGGAAAGACCGGCAGCTGCCCCTCCAGCGGCCGCACCAGCGCCCATGCCGCGCTCAGCGGCACCACGGACGTGGCGAGGATCAGGCCTGGCGCCGGTTCCCCCCAGGCTCGCCGGCAGGTGGCGTAGCCGGCTCCGACCGCCACCGCGACCACGCCCTGCAGGAGGACGTCGCCGGCCCTGTCGAACAGCGCATCGTCGCCGGCATGCCACACGACTGCGCACCACGTCACGATCAGGCCGAGCAGTGCCGGCGCGCGGGCACCGGTGCGCCACGCGAGGCTGCGTGGTGCCACGTCGACCACGACGGCGGCCGGCTCGTCGAGGCACCAGGCGCTGGCTGCGCCCAGCAGCCCGACCGCCGTGCCCTGGAGGGGCCACAGCACCCACGGGCTCCAGCGCACCAGCTCCATGAGCAGCACGACCAGGGTCGCCGCCAACGCGACGCGTGTCCACGGGACTGCGCTGGCGGCGTACCTGATCATCAGCAGAACGCGCAGACGCCGGGGCTGATGACTGCCTCGGTGTAGCCCACGGTCATCGTGAGGACGCCGACCACGAGCGCGAGGATCGTCAGCCCCACCGCGACCTTCGTCAGCATCGTCCGGTCGGAGTCGGGATCATGACGGACAGCCACGACGAGACCCAGCGCGCACAGGATGAGGAGGTACAGCACCCACAGGAACGGGTTGCCGGGCAGGGTGCCGAGGTGCCACTCGCCGTCCACGGAACGCTGGGTGAGGAAGTAGGTCCAGGCCCAGAGGACCCGGTAGGGCTGCTCGCCACCCACGAGGCTGCCCTGGAGCAGGATGGTCACCACGACGAGGAGCACCGACGCCACCGGGGCAACCCCGCGGCGGGGCAGGTAACGGGCGAGCACGAGGCCGAGGACCGGTCCACCGATGGCGCAGACCACGCCGTCACCGAACTGCTGCGCGTGGACGAAGGCGCTCGGGATGCCGGGCGGGACGACGTAGGCGGCCGGTGGGTGGAGATACCAGGTCGCGACCGCCACGACGAACGAACCCAGCGCCACCGAGAACGGCACGACGATCGCTGCGGCCAGCGCGAGGGTGCGGTCGCGCTCCGCCACAGCCACGACGCCGGCCGCCTCAGCGGCTCGGTCGGAGCGCCGGGTCAGACCGAACATCACGACGAGTCCGAGCACACCGAGCAGGGCCGCCGGAGCGATCATGTAGGACCCACTGGACCCGGGGTCGCCGTCGAGGTGGAACAGCATGACCACGTCGACCGCAAGCACGAGCGCAGTCCCGAACCAGAACAGCTTGTGGTGCAGGTAGTTGCGGATCTCCTGTCGAGCGAGAGCTCCCAGGGTCGATCCGGCGGTTGTCGTGGAACTCATCAGGTTGCTCCCTGTGTCGTGCGCTCCTCGGAACGGAGCAGCAGGTAGGCGTCCTCGACCGAGGGGTCGATGACGGTGGAGTCGGCCACGGGGTCCCCACCGACGGATCGGATCAGCCCGTTCCCGGTCCTCCAGGTCTGGACTGCGCCGGTGGTGGCTGTCGGTCCGAGGTGCACCCGACCCGCCGCCGTGGCGAGGAGCTCGGGCACGGTGCCGTCGAAGCAGATCGACCCTTCGTCGATGACCAGCACCCGGTCGCACAGGGCAGACACGTCCTCGGTCTGGTGCGTCGAGATCAGCACCGTCCCCGCCAGTCCGGACAGCAGGCCGCGCAGGGATGCGCGCTGCTCGGGGTCGAGTCCGGTGGTGGGCTCGTCGAGGATGAGCAGGTCCGGGCCGCCGATCAGGGCCTGGGCGATCGCCAGTCGACGGCGCTGTCCACCTGAGAGCTTGGAGACCTTCATCGCTCCGCGGTCGCCGAGATTGACCAGGTCCAGCACCCGCCGCACCTCCTGGTTCCTGGCGCTGGTGTCCCTCCACTCCTTGAGGACGGCCAGGTAGTCCAGGAAGGACGCTGCCGTCATGCCGCGCGGGAACACCACCTCCTGTGGGCAGTAGCCGATGCGGCGTCGTGCCTCGACCCGGCTCAGGTGCGATTGCGTGACGTCGAACCCGGCCACCACGATCCGGCCCCCGGTGGGCGGGAGCGACGTCGACAGCAGCCGGAGGAGGGTGGTCTTGCCGGCGCCGTTGGGGCCGAGGAGTCCCACGATCCCCGGCTGCAGGCGCACCGTGGTCCGGCGGACCGCGGTGATGCCGCCGAAGGTCTTCCAGACCTGGTCGAGCAGCGCCGTCGTGGTCATGACTGACCTCCTTGCAACCGGAGGGTGGACGTGCGGATCATCAGCACGCCGACCCAGAGCACGGCCAGTGCGAGGCAGCCGAGCTGGGCTGTCGCAGAGGTGAGCACCAGGACGTCCCAGCCGTACCTCAGCACCCCGACGAGCGCGACCCAGGTGAGCGCGACCACCGCGCCGGCGGCGGGCGCCGCCAGCCACGTGAGCAACGCCAGGGTGCCGGTCGTCAGACCCAACGCCGGCATGAGCCACACGAGAGCGAGGTCCTGCAGGCCGGGCACCAGCAGGCCGAGCGCCAGCGTCACCGGGGTCGCGACGGCCAGTGTGGCCGCCGCACGCAGCAGCGCGACACGCAGCTTGCTGTACGGCGTGGCGAGACAGACCTCGCGCAACGGATCGAGAGCGTCGTAGGCCATCACGACGGCCAGCACCGGCACCAACGGGGTGAGGAGGAGGAAGGCGGCATCCTGGTCGGGCGGGTTCAGCCCGGCGAGCGCGACCACGCACGCCGACACCAACGCGAACCCGACCGAGGCCGCCCACGGGACGAGGAGCGAGTCGGCGGCCGAGACCACCACCAGGTCGTGCACCGGCGCCCCCAGGCGGCGCAGCAGGCGCAGCGGCGCCGGCAACGCAGGCTCGGCGATCGAGCTCCGGACCGCATCCCAGACCGCGGCGCTCACCGCGGGGGCGGTCGCCGACCTCGCCGCACCACGGCACGTCGCGCACCCGGTGACATGGGCCTCGAGGCTCGCCTCCGCCACAGGGTCGAGACGCCCGTCGGCGTAGGCCTGCCAGGTCGACTGCTCCAGGTGCCAGCTCATGACCATCCCTCCAGTGAGATGAGCTGCTTGCGCAGCTGCGACTTCGCGATGCGGGCACGGCTCTTGACCGTCCCCTGCGGGATCCCCAGCAGCTGCGCCGCCTCCCTCGTCGAGAGCCCGTCGAGCACCGTGGCCTGGAGCACCCGCCGCAGGTCCGGGGAGAGCGCCCCCAACGCCTCGCCCACGGCGCCGTGCTCGACGGCGACGAGCAGCTCGTCCTCAGCACTGCGCACCGTCGACGACAGTGCCGAGATCACCTGTCCGGTCACAGGCAGGGGCTGGGCACGTCTGCGCAACCGGGTCAGCAGCTGGCGGATCGCGATACCCCACAACCAGGCACCCACGTCGCCGTCACCACGAAAACCCCGCGGCTTGCGCCACACGGCGACGAAGGTGTCGTTCAGGGCCTCGGCCGCCAGGTCGCCGTCGTGAGTACGACGCTGCAACCGCAACAGCAACCAACCGGAGTGCCGCTCGACCAGCTCGCGCAGGGCAAGCTCATCGCCCTCGGCGACCAGACCGAGAAGCTGCACGTCCAGCAGGGTCTCCACGAACACACTGTCGCGTGCTCAGGCCCGAACGGATCACCAGATCGGCCCCGGTGACTCATCACCAGGCCGATCCCGGCCTCAGAGGACGGGCTCCCGGCCGCCGAGGTCACGCACGGCGAGCGCGCCAGTCGCCTGCTACGTGTACTGCACCGTCCGCCGGTCGCGGGTGAAGCCCCACAACCTCAACCCGGCCTGGCGGGCGAGGCCGACCGACAGGCTGGTGGGGGCGCCGACGGCGGCGAGGCTGCCGGAGCCGGCGGCGACGGCCTTCTGGACGAGCTCGAAACCGGCGCGGCCGCTGACCACCAGGCAGGCGTCGGCGACCGGGTCGCCTGCGAGGAGGCGAGCGCCGGTGACCTTGTCGACGGCGTTGTGACGGCCGATGTCCTCGCGGACGACGAGCATCTCCCCGGACGCGGTGGCCAGGCCGGCGGCGTGGACGCCGCCGGTGCGGCCGAAGACCTGCTGGCGCTCGCGCAGCAGGTCGGGCAGACGGCGTACGACGGCCGGGCTCGGCAGGTCGCCGGTCCAGGTGCCGCCGTGGGAGACCGCGAGCGCGGCGTCGAGGCTGTCCGCGCCGCACACCCCGCAGGCCGACGAGCCGGCCGAGATCGCGGTGCTGCGTGGCGAGATCTCGTGCGGGGGAGCGGCGCGCAGCGTGACGGTGACGACGTTGAGCTCCTGCTCGGGGGCCAGCGTGGTGTCGGTGCAGTAGGCGACGGTCTCGAGGTCGTCGAGGCCCGCGACGAGACCTTCGTGGCGCGCCCACCCGGCGGCGAGCTCGAAGTCGTGGCCGGGGGTGCGCATCGTCACCCACGCCCGGTGCGCCTCGCGGCCCGGCCACTCCAGACGCACCTCGAGGGGCTCCTCGGTCGCGAGGCGGTCCTCGTGGCGCTTCTCGCGGGTGCCGTCGACCGCCTCGTCGTCGGCGAGCTGCTCGACCACGCGGGTGCGCACGGTCGGGCCCGGCCGACGCGCGCGCGACATCCCGACGCTGCTCACGAGACACCGCCGACCGGGAAGGCGCGGCGTACGTCGAGCGCGCGGGCGAGGTCGTCCGTGCCGTCGACGACGCGGCGGCGTACGGCCGGGGGCACGTCGGGGTGATCGGCGAGCTCGGTCACGACGGCCAGGGTCTGCTCGTCGACGTGGCTGCGGGGGAAGTAGGCCGCCGCGGACAGGGCCAGGACCCACCCGCTGCGCACGCGGGCGGTAGCGGGCAGGTCGGCGGCGTACCGCTCGACGTAGGGCGCGGTCAGCTCCCGTTGACCGGGACGCCACAGACCCATCCCGGCCGCCTCGACCTCGTGGTTGCCGACGTCGGCCTGGCCCGTGAACCGGTCCCAGGCCCAGCGCTTGGCCGCCTCGTCGGGCAGCGACGCCACCGCGCGGGTGTGCTCGAGGCGTGCCGTGCTCGTCGGGGTCGCGGCCAGGGCTGTGTCGAGCTCGGCGCGGTCGGTGGCACCGAGCACGGCCAGTCGCACCCAGGCCCGCCAGCGCAGGTCGTCGTCGGAGGTCAGCCCCGACGGTGGTCCGTCGAGGAGCCAGCGACGCAGGAGGTCCGGGTCCTCCGCGGTGTGGAGCAGGCCGCGGGCGACGCGCAGCTGGTCGTCACCGCCCGGCTCGAGCGCGTCCAGCATCGCCACGAGTGCGTCGTGCACCCGCGCCGTCGACCCGGCTGGTGCGGCGGGCAGCAGCGCGCCCGTGGTCCACGGGTGCGCGAACGAGGCGGTGTCCCCGAGGTCGGCCAGCGGGGGAGCGGCCACGACCGCGTCGACCACGGCGGCGGGGTCGAGGCGGCCCAGGCGGTAGGCGCTGCGCACGTTGTTCCACACCGCGGCCAGCAGCGCCGGGTCGTCGGTGGGAATGGTCAGGATCCGTGCCGGGAGCGCGGTGAGCGAGGTCGGGTCGAGGCAGGACGCCGCCCAGGTCTGCTCGTCGGGGTCGACCAGCACCACCGAGCCGTCGCCGGGGTCGCCACCGAGGTCGACCGCGGTGAGCTCGGAGTCGACGACGACCGGGTGGCGCCGCCACCCGTCGACGTCGCCGATCGCCAGCGACAGCGCGTGGTGGCGCACCGTGCCGGACCCCGGGCCGCGGGGCGGGTCCCGCCGTACGCCGATCGGCCCATCGCCGCCGGCGGTCCGCTCCGGGGTCAGCGTGTCGAGACCGGGCACCCGGAGCCAGGCGTCGACGAAGTCCGAGAGGTCACCGGCGCCGGCGTCCTCCCAGCTGGTGACGAGGTCGGCCATCGTGGCGTTGCCGAACCGGTGCTGCGTCAGGTGCTCGACCACCCCGCCGAGGAAGACCTCGTCACCCACGCGGGCGACGAGCTGCTTGAGCACCGCCGAGCCCTTGGCGTAGGAGATGCCGTCGAAGTCCTGGAGCGCACTGACCGCGTCCTGCGCTCCGTTGCCCGCGACCGGGTGCGTGCTCGGCCGCTGGTCGGCGGCCAGCCCCCACTGGCGCCGGGCCGAGGCCTGGTGCGCCCACGCGTCGTCGTACGTCGTGGCGTCCGCGGTCACCCGCGTGCCGAGGTACTCCGCGAACGACTCGTTCAGCCACAGGTCGTCCCACCAGCGCGGGGTGACGAGGTTGCCGAACCACTGGTGCGCCATCTCGTGGGCGATCGTGGTGGCCCGGTTGATCCGCGCCGCCCGCGTGACCCGGCTGGAGAAGACCATCTCGTCACGGAAGGTCACGCACCCGGGGTTCTCCATGGCGCCGGCGTTGAACTCCGGCACGAACGCCTGGTGGTAGTCGCCGAAGGGATAGCGGATCCCGAAGAGCCGGTGCAGCTCGTCGAAGCTCTGCCGGGTCAGGGTGAGGATCTCCTCGGCCTCGCGGTCGAGCGCGTCGGCCAGGCTGGCGCGCGCCGAGAGGCTGAGCGCGATGCCGTCGTGCTCGGCGGTGATCACGTGGTACGGCCCGGCGACCAGGGTCAGGAAGTACGTCGACAGCGGCTGCGTGGTCGCCAGCTCCCACCGGCCCTGCCCCGCCACGTCGTCGACCCGGGTGGCCCGGCCGTTGCCGAGGACCTCCCACGTCGAGGGTGCGGTGACGCGCAGGGTCCACGGTGCCTTGAGGTCGGGCTGGTCGAAGCAGGCGCTGATCGAGGGCGCGGCGTCCATGAAGCTCATGGCGTAGAGGTAGGCCCGGTCGTCGGCCGGGTCGATGCTGCGGTGCAGGCCCTCGCCGTCGTTGCGCAACCACATCGTGGAGCTGACCTCGAGCCGGTGCTGTCCCTCGGTCAGGCTGAGCGGGAACCGGCCGCGCGCGAGCAGGCCGCGGTCGAGGGCCTCGCCGTCGAGACGGATCTCGTCGAGGCGGCTCGGCTTGAGGTCGACGAAGGTCTCGCCCGTGCCGCTGGTGAACGAGACCACCGTGCGGGCGTCGTAGGTCGCCGCTCCGGGGGAGTCCGCGCCGGTGAGGTCCAGGTCGAGCTCGTAGCCGGTGACGTCGAGCAGGGCCCGACGCTCCTGCGCCTCCTCGCGGCGCAGGCTGAGGTCGGGGCCGAGATCGGGGCGGGCAGCGGAGGGCTCGTCGGTCACGAGGACCCACCCTAGGAGCCGGGTCCTCACCCGGTGCGAACGATGCGGACCCCTGCGGCGGGCCCGCCTCAGGAATTCGTCGGCGGGTCGGGCAACCAAACCGTCGGTGTCGACGTCGGAGGGGGTAGGAAGCAACGGTGCGTCCACCCATCTCGGCAAGGAGAGCCCGATGAGAGTCTCTGTCCCGTCCACGCGAGCACGAGGTGCCCGCCCGAGGAACCGCGCCGCGGCCCTGACCACCTCCCTGGCCGTGCTGGCCACGACCGTCCTCACCGCGACGGGGGCCGCGCTGAGCAGCCCCAGCGCGTCGGCCGCCCCGGTCGAGGACTGCATCCAGCCCTACCCGCAGGACCAGCTCGCCGCCGACGACGCGGTCACCGGCCTCACCGTGACCAGGGGGACGATCCCGACCGGCTTCGACGGCCAGGTCCTCGGCGTCCTCGACGACGGCATCGCCCCGGGCGTCGACATGATCCTGGCCCGTCTCACCTCACGCGAGATCGACCGCGTCGGTATCTGGCAGGGCATGTCCGGCTCGCCGGTCTACGCCACGGACGGACGCCTCATCGGCGCCGTCGCCTACGGGCTGACCTACGGTTCCTCGCCGGTCGCCGGCATCACGCCGTACGCCCAGATGGACGACTACCTCGGCGACGCGACCCCCAGGACCACCGTCGAGGTCGGTCCGAGGACCGCGAAGGCCATCGCCGCCTCGACCGACGACGTCTCCGTGCGGCAGGCGGCCCAGGGACTGACCCAGCTGCCGATGCCGGCCGGGGTCTCCGGCATCTCCGCCTCCCGCCTGGCCAAGGCCGAGAGGAAGGCGGGCAGCCGCGACTACCTGAAGGGTGGTCTCGTCGCCGCGGGCGCAGGAGGATCGGCCTCGCGCGCCACCGAGGACGACATCGTCGCCGGCGGGAACCTCGGGGCCGCCATCACCTACGGCGACGTCACCATCGCCGGCGTCGGCACGGCGACCTCGGTCTGCCACGGCCGGGTCGTCGGCCTCGGCCACCCGTTCAGCTTCGCCGGGGACACCTCGCTCAGCCTCCACCCGGCGGACGCGATCTACGTCCAGGAGGACACGCTGGGTCCCGGCTTCAAGGTCGCCAACCTCAGCGGTCCGGTCGGCACCATCACCGACGACCGCCGCACCGGCGTCACCGGTGGCTTCGGGGCGATCCCGCGCTCGACCTCGGTGACCTCGTCGGTCTCCTACCGTGATCGCTCGCGTGAGGGGACCACGCAGTCCAACCTCGCCCAGTACAACGCCGACGCGACGTTCCTCCAGCTGCTGACCAACCACGACCGGGTCGTCGACGGTGTCACCGGGGGCACCGAGCGCCAGACGTGGACGATCACCGGGAGCGACGCGGCCGACGAGCCGTTCGCCCTGACCTACGTCGACCGCTACACCACGCCGTACGACATCGCCTTCGAGTCGGTCTTCGACGTCGCCGACGTGGTCTACGGCATCAGCCGCCAGCCCGGCGTCACCGTCGACGACATCAGGATCGGCTCGGAGGTCACCGACAACGAGGACGTCCTGAGCGTCACCGGCGTCGAGCAGCTGCGTCGTGGCGAGGCGACCCCGGTCAACCGACGCCGCGCGGCCGTGGGACAGCCCGGTGGGACGATCAAGCTGCGCGTCACCCTCGCCGACCCGTCGGGCGAGGAGACGCAGACGACGTTGCAGCTGAGGCTGCCGGCCCGCAGCCGCGGCGACGGTTACCTCCAGGTCGCCGGCGGGAGCAACGTCTACAGCAACGCCGCCTACGGCAAGAGCCTCGAGGCGATCCTGTCCGGTGTGCGCCAGCAGGCCCGCAACGACCAGGTGGTGGCGACGCTGGACCTGTTCAGCCGGCGTGGCAGCAGTGCCGCCAGCGACCAGAGCGACCCCCAGGACCTCGTGGTCAAGGGACGCAGGTCGGCGCGGGTCGTCATCCGCTGACCGGGCTCCGGGTGGTCCGGCAGCGCGGTGGCCGCACCAGCATGGCCTCGACGCCTCCGCGGGAGTACGTTGAGAGGCTTTCCATCACTGATGGTCGGGGGAGACCAGATGAAGCTCCAGGTGTCGCTGGCCGTGCTGGCCTCGTTCGTGCTCGTCGGTGCCGGGCCCACGCTGGGCGCCTCGAGTGTCGCTGCCGTCCCGGACGGGGACTGCGCCGTGGCCTTCCCTGTGGACCAGGTCGCCGTCGGTGATCCCCTCACCGGGCTGACGACGGCAGAAGGCACCGTCCCGACCGACTTCGAGGGCCGGGTGGTCGACGTCGTGGTGGACGGTGTCGCGCCCGGTGTCGACCTGGTCATGGCGGAGCTCACCTCGCCCGAGATCGATCGGTTCGGCGTCTGGCAGGGCATGTCGGGCTCGCCGGTCTACGCCACCGACGGGCGCCTGGTCGGGGCCGTCTCCCGCGGCCCCGGGCGCGGTCCGTCCTCCCTCGCCGGCATCACTCCCTACGAGGCGATGGAGGCGGCCCTGCCGGGTGCGCGCACGGGGTCGGCGCCGGCGCTGCGGCCGGCGGGCGCCGCGACGGGGCGGCCCTACCTCGGCCGCGGCGACGCGGCGTTCGCCTCGGAGACCGACGGTGCCCCCGCGACGGTCGACGACGTCGTCGCGGGTGGCAACCTGGTCACCGCGATCACCTACGGAGACGACGCGCTGGCCGGGTCCGGCACCGTGACCTCGGTCTGCGACGGGCGCGTGATGGCCTTCGGCCACCAGTTCAATCTCGATGGACCGACGGGGCTGAGCCTGCACCCGGCCGCGACCGTCGCCGTCCAGGAGCGACCGGGCCGCCGCAGCCTCGAGGTCGTCGCTGTGGCCGGCCCGGTCGGCACCCTCCTCGCCAACGTCGCCACGGGGGTCGCCGGCGCCTTCGGAGCCATCCCGCGAAGCACCGAGATCACCTCCACGGTGTCCTACCGTGACCGTTCGGGCGAGAGCACGACGTTCTCCAACCTGGCCGCCTACCACCCTGGGGCGACCGCACGGACCCTCGCGGCCAACCTCGACCGGGTCGTCGGGGGGTTCATCACCGGCGTCGAGTCGCAGACGCTGAGGGTCACCGGCACCGACGAGGACGCCGAGCCCTTCACCCTGCGCTACACCGACCTCTACCGGGCCTCGACCGGAGGCTACTCGTCGATCTCGGCCACCCGCGGGATCGTCTTCGGCCTCAGCCGGCACCGGGGGGTGCGCGTTGACTCGATCGAGATCACCTCCGAGGTCACCGACGGCGACGGTGGGCTCACGCTCACCCGGGTCGAGCAGCGCCGGCATGGTGCCTGGCACCGCGTCTTCCGCAACCGGGCGGCGTACGGCAGACCCGGTGAGAGCCTGCGCCTGAGGGCGACGCTGACCAACGCCTCCGGGGAGGAGTCCCACACGAGGCTGCAGGCCCAGGTGCCCCGGCGCCCGAGGTCCGGGACCTACGTCCTGGAGGTGCAGGGGGGCAACGGCGGCAGCAACATCGGCGACAGCGCCCCCTACCTGGACAGTCTGCACCAGGTCCTCGCAGCGCTGCGCACCCGAGCCCGCAACGACCAGGTCGTGGCCCGGGTCTTCTCCTACGACGATGGTCCGCGCGGCCGTGAGCACGCCAGCCCCGCCCAGGGCCTCCTGGTGGACGGCCTGCAGACCGCAGTGCTCGTCATCCGCTGAAGGCCGGCACTGCGCTCCGACGTCAGAGGCGCACCAGCATCTTGCCCAGGTTGGAGCCCGAGAACAGCCCGAGGAAGCCCTCGACCATGGCGTCGAGGCCCGCGACGAACGTCTCGCGCCCCGTCAGCTGGCCACCGGCGACCCAGCCGGGCGCGCTGCGGTAGAAGTCGCCTGCGAGGTCGGCGTGGTCGGAGACGATGAAGCCGCGGATGGTCAGCTTGCGCGGCACCACGAGACCGATCGTGCGCGGCCCGGGCGGCGGCACCTCGGCGTTGTAGGAGGAGATGGCGCCGCAGCACGCGACGCGGCCGAACTCGGCCAGGTGGAGCAGTGCTGCCTCGAGGTGGTCACCGCCGACGTTGTCGAAGAACACGTCGGCCCGCCCGCCGCCGGTGCGCTCGAGGGCGTCGCGCAGCAGGTGGGACACGGTGCCGTCGTGGTAGTCGAAGGCGGCGTCGAAGCCGAGCTCGTCGGTCAGCCAGGCGACCTTCTCCGCTGATCCGGCCGAACCGATGACGCGTGCGGCGCCGAGCTGGCGGGCGATCTGGCCCACCGTCGAGCCGACCGCTCCGGCCGCCCCCGAGACGAAGACGGTCTCGCCCTCGGCGAGCGCGGCGATGCGGCGCAGCCCGACGTACGCCGTGAGGCCGGGCATGCCGAGCACGCCGAGGTAGGCGCTGGCCGGGGCCAGGTCGGTGTCGATCGCGCGCACCTCGCTCGCGTCGAGCACCGCGTGCTCGCGCCACCCGCCCATGTGCTGGACCGAGGTGCCCACGGCAAGCGCGTCGGAGGTCGACTCCTCGACCACGCCGACCGCTCCGCCGAGCAGGGGAGCGTCCAGGTCGTAGGGGTCGGCGTAGGACTCACCGTCGTTCATCCGTCCGCGCATGTAGGGGTCGACCGAGAGCACGGTGTTGCGCACCAGCACCTGGTCGGCCCCGAGGTCGGGCACGTCGACCTCGACGGTCGCGAAGTCGTCCGGGGTCGGCATCCCGCGGGGACGCGAGACGAGGTGGACCTGGCGGGTGGTCGGCGTGGAGGCGCTCATCACCCGATCCTCGCAGTGGTCGGGCGGCGTGGGCGGCGTGGGCGGCATCACGCTCGCGGCGGGAAGGATCCGACGTCCGCCGTCGCTATGGTTGTCATGAGCGTCGGACCACGTGGTCCATGACGCCGACCACCAACAAGAACGGCCCCGCACGACGGGGACGAGAGGATGAGTGCCCCGATGTCGACGCAGCTGTACCTGGCCAACCAGATCGTGGAGGGACGCGCGTGGTCCCGCGAGGACCAGGTCGTGCAGCGGGACGTGGAGCTGGCTCGCGCCGAGGCCCGGCGGGAGCGCCGCGGCGGACGTCGTCGCTCCAACCGCTGAGCCTCGCTGGCTCCCGGTCTACCCGACGACGCTGACCTGGGTGATCTGGACCGGGGTGGCGGGCGGCCCGTCGCTGCCGCCTCCGGCGACGCCCTTCTCGGCCACGGACTCCACTGCGGCCAGGCCGTCGGCGCCGACGTTGCCGAACACGGTGTAGCTCGGCGGGAGCCGGGTGTCTGCGTAGACGATGAAGAACTGGGAGCCGTTGGTGTCCGCGCCGGCGTTGGCCATGGCCAGCGTGCCGGCGGGGTACTTCTCCTGGCCGTCGAGCTCGTCGGGATAGCTGTAGCCGGGACCGCCCGACCCGCTGCCCGTCGGGTCGCCGCACTGCAGCACGAAGATGCCCTGGGTCGTCAGACGGTGGCACGGCGTGTCGTCGAAGTAGCCCTGCTCGGCCAGCGAGACGAACGAGGAGACCGTGCAGGGTGCCGCGTCCGCGTCGAGCATCGCGTCGACCGGTCCGGCCGAGGTGTCGATCGTGACGGCCACCTGGCCGGTGACCGCGGCCGAGTCCGGCGGCAGGTCGACCGGCTTGGCGGCCGATCCCTCGGAGGTGTAGGTGCAGGACACACCGGTCGGTGTCGCGTCGGCCGAGTCGGGGGCGCTCGCGGCCGTGGTGTCGTTGCCGCACGCGGCCAGAGCGGTGAGGAGCAGGAGGCCGCCCGCGGCCACCAGGGGCCGCCGCACGGATCGGGGGGAGACAGTCATGCGCCCGATCGTAGGTGGGGCCGCCTCAGGAGCCGAGCAGCGCCGCGACGTCGACGGAGGCCGGGTGCTCGTCGATCGCACCGGTCAGCGTGGTGATCTGTTCGTCGCTGACCTCGAGATCGGTCTCGCCGAAGGCCTTGCGCAACTCGGCCTCGGTCGTGCTCTCGGTCGCACCGTCCTGGTAGGAGGAGACCCGGTCGACGACGGCCTGCATCGCCTCGTACTTCTCGCTGCTCTCGCTCATGGGGCTGAACCTACGGGGCGCCGGACGCGGAGCCCTCACCCTCCCGCGTGGTGGCGTCGCGATGTCGGCGGTGGCCGCTAGACCTGACGCCACGGAGAGGAGCACCGGATGGAGCTCGAGCTGCTCGACCCCCGCGAGGGCGAGTGCGTGCTGTGCTTCGTGCGCCGCGCGCTCGGTGAGTGCGGCTGTGACCACACCCTGCGCTGGACCCTGCGCTTCGGCGCCCTGCGCGTGCCCGGTGCGACCTCCCTGCCTCAGCGGACGGAGGCGGCCGGCGGCTCCTGCGACTGCGCGGTCTTCCGCCACGGCTATCGCCTGCGGCGTGCCCTGTGCGAGCGCGACCTGCACACCGACGAGCTGCGCGAGCCCGCCACCCCGCCCGGCTGCGCCGAGGTCCGACGTACCTCGGCGCGTCCGTGCGGCAACTGGGTGCGCCACCACGCCTGGGACCGAGAGCCCGGCTGGTGACGCCCGCGACCAGCGCGGGGATGTCACCGTGAGGTCCCGACCGCTCTACAGTGTCTGGCCGCTGCCGTACCCGTGCCCGCCCCCCCGAACGGAGCTTCGTGTCCCTGCCCCTCGCCGTGCCCTCGCCGCCCGACCCGGGTGCTCGTCCGCACGACCACGTGCCCCACGCCCCGACCGTCCGGTCTGCACTGCGCGACCCGCGGGTGCTGCGCACCGAGGTCCTCGCCGGCCTCGTCGTCGCCCTCGCGCTGATCCCCGAGGCGATCTCGTTCTCGATCATCGCCGGCGTCGACCCGCGGGTCGGCCTGTTCGCCTCCTTCACCATGGCGGTCTCGATCGCCTTCCTCGGTGGCCGGCCCGCGATGATCTCGGCGGCGACCGGCGCGATCGCGCTCGTCGTGGCGCCGCTGGCGCGCGACCGCGGCCTGGACTACCTCGTGGTCGCGGTCATCCTCGGCGGGCTGTTCCAGGTCGCGATGGGCCTGGCCGGCGTGGCCAGGCTGATGCGCTTCGTCCCGCGCTCGGTCATGGTCGGCTTCGTCAACTCCCTGGCCATCCTCATCCTCACCGCCCAGCTGCCGCACCTGATCGGCGTCCCGTGGCTGGTCTACCCGCTCGTGGCGGCCGGCATCGCGATCATGGTGCTGCTCCCGCGGGTGAGCACCGCGGTGCCTGCCCCCCTGGTCGCGATCGTGCTGCTGACCGGGCTGGCGCTGGTCACGGCGTGGCGGCTGCCCGACGTCGGCGACGAGGGCGCGCTGCCGCGCAGCCTGCCCTCGCTGTTCACCCCCGACGTGCCGCTGAGCCTCGAGACCCTGCAGATCGTGGCGCCGTACGCCCTCGGGATCGCCCTGGTCGGGCTGATGGAGTCGCTGATGACGGCCAAGCTGGTCGACGACATCACCGACACCCACTCGGACAAGACCCGCGAGGCCTGGGGCCAGGGCGCGGCCAACATCATCACCGGCCTCTTCGGCGGCATGGGCGGCTGCGCGATGATCGGGCAGACGATGATCAACGTGAGGGCCTCCGGGGCCCGCACCCGGATCTCGACCTTCCTTGCCGGCGCCTTCCTGCTGATCCTCGTGGTCGGCTTCGGGGACGTCGTGGCACTCATCCCGATGGCCGCCCTGGTCGCGGTGATGATCATGGTCGCGGTCGGCACCTTCGACTGGCACAGCATCCGCGTCTCGACCCTGCGCCGGATGCCGCGCTCGGAGACCACGGTGATGCTCTCCACCGTCGCCGTCGTCGTGATCACCCACAACCTGGCCATCGGCGTGGTCGTCGGGGTCCTCGTCGCCATGGTCCTCTTCGCCCGCCGCGTGGCCCATCTCGCGCACGTGCGCCGCGAGGTGATCACCGACGAGCAGGGTCAGGTCTCAGCGGTCTACACGGTCACCGGCGAGCTGTTCTTCGCCTCGTCCAACGACCTCTACGCCTCGTTCCGCTACGCCGACGATCCCGAGCGGGTCGTGATCGACCTGACCGCCTCCCACGTGTGGGACGCCTCGACGGTCGCGGCGCTGGACGGGATCAGCACGAAGTACGCCCGGCGCGGCACCGTGGTCGAGATCCGCGGCCTCGACGAGCCCTCGGCGATCATGCACGACCGGCTCAGCGGGAACCTCTCCGCGCACTGAGCCGCTCGTGGGCCCAGCCCCAGGCACCGGTGGACCACAGCGCCCAGGCGACGAGCAGGGGCTGGAAGGCGAGGCGGATGAGCCGCCCGCGGTCGGTGTCGAGGCCGAAGGCGTCCCGGCCCTCGACGTACTGGGTGATGTTGCCGGGGAAGACCGCGACGAACAGCGCCGCCGCCGCGAGGCCGGCCAGCGCTCGGCCGCTGCGCCCGCGCAGGACCAGCGTCAGCAGCAGCGACGCGCCGATGGCCAGCTCGACCAGTCCGGAGGCGACCACGACGAGGTCGACGTCCAGCGGCAGCCACGCCGGCACCTGGGCGCGGAAGGTCTCCCGGGCGAAGCCCACGTGCGCGGTGCCGGTGAACAGCAGCGCCGCGCCGAGCAGGGCCTGGGAGGCGATCCGGACCGGCGACCGTGTCCCGGTCTCGAGGTCGTCCATGGCTGCATGCTCGCACCCGCGACCCAGGCTGCCACCGATGATCCACCGGCTCGCGGTCCGCGCCACCGCCCCGCTGGTGGCCGCGGAGGCCGGTCCCAGGACGCCCGGCTCGACCTCCCCGCGATCGGCCTCGACGGCGTCGTCGTGCGCTCCTACGAGGGCACCACCGGCTGTCCTCGACCCATGCCGTTCCTCGACCTGCCGTCCCTCGGCCGGCGACCGGGTGCGCGTCGAGGCGGGGGGTGCCACCTACGTCTACGAGGTGCTCCGCACCCGGCGTACGTCGTTCCGCTCAGCGGCGTCGCTGGCCGCGCGGCGCGCCGCAGTGCCGGGCCGTCCCGGCGCGGAGCCGACCCGCGCGGCGATCACCCTCTGCACGTGCGCGACGTCGGAGGACCACGCCGTGGGCAACGACTGGTGCGACGAGCACGGCGACCCCGAGCACCGCATCGACAAGATCGGCGTGCTGGTCCACGTCCGGGGCGCCTGACCCGCTAGCGTTCGCGGTCCGCACAGGCATCGATCCGGGCGCCACGGCGCCCGCCGGACGGAGAACCATGAGCTGGCTGGTCACCGGGGGAGCGGGCTACATCGGCTCCCACGTCGTGCGCGCACTGCGGCGCGCCGGGAAGCAGGTCGTCGTCCTCGACGACCTCTCCACCGGCTTCGAGCAGTTCATCCCGCCCGGGGTCGACTTCGAGCACGGCAGCGTCCTGGACGCCAAGCTGGTCGACCACACGCTCGCCGAGCACCAGGTCGAGGGCGTCATCCACGTCGCCGGCTTCAAGTACGCCGGGGTCTCGGTGGACCGCCCGCTGCACACCTACGAGCAGAACGTCTCGGCCATGGTCACCCTGATGCAGTGCATGGAGGCGGTGGGTGCCGACAAGCTGGTCTTCTCCTCCAGCGCCGCGACCTTCGGCACCCCGGACACCGACCTGGTCACCGAGACGACCCCGACGATGCCGGAGTCACCCTACGGCGAGACCAAGCTCATCGGGGAGTGGATGCTGCGCGCCGCCGGGCGGGCGACAGGGCTCAAGCACACCAGCCTGCGCTACTTCAACGTCGTCGGGTCGGGCGCGCCCGACCTCTTCGACGCCAGCCCGCACAACCTGTTCCCACTGGTCTTCGACATGCTGGTCAGGGGCCGCACGCCGCGCATCAACGGCGATGACTACGACACCCCGGACGGCACCTGCGTGCGCGACTACATCCACGTCGCCGACCTCGCCGAGGCCCACGTCGCCGCGGCGCAACGGCTCGAGGCCGGCGACCCGGTCGAGCGGGTCTACAACCTCGGCAGCGGCGGCGGGACGTCGGTGCGCGCGATCATGGACACGATCCGCGAGGTGACCGGTATCGACTTCGAGCCGACCATCGCGCCGCGGAGGCCCGGCGACCCGGCGCGCATCGTCGCCTCCGGCGCCCTCGCGGCCCGCGACCTCGACTGGACGATGCGCCACAGCCTGCACGAGATGGTGGCCTCCGCCTGGGAGGCCCGCCAGCAGGCCGGGGACGCCTACCCGGAGAGCTGACCCGGCCGACCCGGTCGGGCTCGGTCAGGTCGGTCACGCAGCGCCCGGCGCACGACGGGGTCGACGGCGTCGGTGATCGCCTCGTAACCCGCGTCGTTGGGGTGGAAGAAGTCGGCCGCGACCTTGCCACGCCACGACTCCGGTCCGTCGCGTCGCATGTCGACCACGTGCAGTCGCCCGCTGGCCGCGGCCTGGTCGATCGGCCGGTTGGCGGCCCGGGCGGCGGCCGAGGGCTGGGGCAGGGTCGCGACCACGGCCCCGTCCGGGAGCCGCTCGACGAGCTCGCTCATCGCAGCGGGCAGCCCGGCCCGGGCGTTGCGACCACCGAAGAGGTCGTTGGAGCCGACGAGCACGGTGACGAGGTCCGGGCCGGCACCGTCGTCCGGCGGGGGGAGCGCCTCCATCGCAGGCAGCTGACGCTCCAGGACGTCGGTGGTGCGGGCGCCGGTGGCCGAGAGGTTGACGACGCCGAGGTCGTGGCCGTCCTCGCGCAGGCGTGCGGCCAGTCTGCCGACCCAGCCGGCGTCGTAGGCCGACGCGCCCACGCCCTGGCTCATCGAGTCGCCGAGCACGACCCAGCGCCGACCGCCGCGGCCCAGCGCCTCGCGGGAGGCCTCCCACCAGGCGGCGGCGTAGGGGTCGCCCTGCGCACGGACCCGGCGTACGCCGGGCAGGGCGAGGTTGAGCGCACGCATCGCCGGCCCGGGACGCCGGCCGGGTCGGGTGTCGAGCTCGTGCTGCGGCTCGCTCACGCGGTTGCCCCGTCAGCGAGCACACGACGCAGCAGGTGCAGCACCTCGACGACCGTGCGGCTGCGGATGCGGTCGCGGGAGCCGGCCAGGTGCAGCTCGAGCGGGTGGGCGACGTCCGCGCTGGTCAGGCAGACGTGGACCAGGCCGACCGGCTTCTGCGCCGTGCCGCCGCCGGGACCGGCGACGCCGGTGACCCCGACGCCGTACGTCGTGCCGAGCCGCTCGCGGGCACCGTCGGCCATCGCGCGGGCGACCTCGGCGCTGACGGCGCCCACCGTGTCGAGCAGCTGCTGGTCGACCCCGAGCTGGTCGCGCTTGACGTCGTCGGCATAGCTGACGACCCCACCGAGCAGGTAGGCCGAGGAGCCGGGACGGTCGGCGAGGCGGGAGGCCAGCATGCCGGCGGTGCACGACTCCGCGGTCGCGATCGTGGCGCCCGCGTCGAGCAGCGCCTGGGCGACCAGCTCGTCGAGGGTGCGGCCGTCGTCGCTGAACAGCGTGTCGGGGAAGTCCCCGCGCACCGCCGCGACCAGGGCGTCGTACGTCGACTCCTCGCCCGGGGAGTAGCGGGTGACGATCTCGAGCTCGCCGCCCGAGGTCAGGCAGGTGGTGATCTCCAGACCGTCGAGCTCGTCGTCGTGCTCGCGCAGGGTCGCGGCGAGCTCGGACTCGGGTGTGCCGAAGAGCCGCAGGGTCGACTGGCGCAGCTCCTCGCCGTCGCCGAGGACCGAGGCCAGGAGCGGGTCGGCGACCGCGTCGGGCCACATGCCCTGCAGCTCCATCGGCGGACCAGGCAGGACGAGGACGGGCGGGCCCTCACGTCCCTCGGCGACGGGCACGACCAGCCCGGGTGCGGTGCCGACCGGGGCGAGCACCGAGGCGCCCTCGGGCACCCAGGCCTGCTTGCGGGTGGCCGCCCTCGTGGCCTCGGGGTCACGCCGCCAGCCGCGGGCGACGATCAGCTGCTCCACGATGTCGGTGATCCTCTGCTCCAGCTCGCGGTCGAGCTGCGGTTCCCGGCCCTGGAAGTCCGCGACGACCGCGGCGGTCAGGTCGTCGGCGGTGGGCCCGAGGCCGCCGGAGGTGATCACGAGGTCGTGGTGCGCGGCGAGGAACCCCAGGGCTGCGTGCAGGTCCTCGGGGCGGTCACCGACCACGACGATGCTGCCGATGTCGGCGCCGCGCTCGCGCAGCTGCTCGGCCAGCCACGGGCCGTTGGCGTCGGCGACCCGACCGGTGAGGACCTCGGTGCCGGTGACGACCACACCGGCGCGGGGCCGGGCCGCCGAGGTGGTGGCGGAGGTCGGGGCGTCTGCAGTCATGGTCCGACTCTAGGAGCCGGGGCATGGCCGCGTGGGTGGTACGCCGGTAGCGTCGCGACGGTGACCGACCACCTCGCGCTGCTCGACTGGCGACGCCGGATGGACGCTGCGTTCGCGTGGGGCCGTGACGCCGCCGACCCGGCCGCCGGGCACGCCCGCTGGCGCGCGGCCCGCGACGAGCTGTTCGCGACACACCCGGCCTCGCCGCTGCCACCGGGCGACCCGCTGCGGGCCAGCGGGCTGCCCTACGCCGGTTACGACCCGGCGTACCGCTTCGAGGTGGCGCTGGAGCCGGCTGAGGTCGACGTGCGCGACGTCGACACCGGTGAGGACGGGACGCTGCGGATGCGGCGCGTCGGCCGGGTCGACCTGCCCGACCCGGTCGGTGCGAGCCTCGACGTCTGGTGGCTCGAGCAGTACGCCGGCGGCCTGTTCGTGCCGCTGCGGGACGCGACAGCGGGCAGTCACGACGTACGGCGGGGGCCGCTACCTGCTCGACACCGCCAAGGGCGCCTGGCACGGCGGCTCGCTCGGTGGGGACGCGGACCGCCTGGTCCTCGACCTGAACTTCGCCTACCACCCCTCGTGCCGCTACGACCCGGCCTGGCGCTGCCCGCTCGCACCGGCCGGCAACACCATCGACGTGGCCGTCGGAGTCGGCGAGGTGCTGGCCTGATGCGCACGATCGGCGTCCTGGGCGGGATGAGCTGGCAGTCGACCGCGCAGTACTACCGCCTCCTCAACGAGCTCGTCGCCGAGCGGCTCGGCGGACTGCACTCGGCCGAGCTGGCGCTGCGCTCGGTCGACTTCGCCCGCATCGAGGCGCTCCAGGTCACGGGGGAGTGGGACGAGGCCGGGCGCGTCCTGGCCCGGGTCGGCGAGCAGCTCGTGGCCGCGGGTGCCGACGTCGTCGTCCTGGCCACGAACACGATGCACAAGGGGGTGGTCGACGACGGGTCCCGCGAGCGGGTCCGTGACGTCGTACGACGCCTGGTCGCGCTGGGCTGAGCCTGGCTGCACCGCGACGTCATGCGTCGTGTGGTGACGTCACCACGTGGTGCATGACGTCCCGCGCGGCCCCTCGACTTGGTCGAGGGTCGTCCGGGCTGACGTCCCGGGGCGCGCGACACGCCCTCTGCGGGGGGTTGACGGGCCGGAGGTGCGCCGACACGATCGATCTCCGGCCGATCAGGGAGGACCTCGTGCAGACGATCGACATCAATGCGGATGCGGGGGAGAGCTTCGGCCGGTGGAGGCTCGGGGTCGACGAGGAGATCGCGCCGCTGATCAGCTCCATCAATGTCGCCTGCGGGTGGCACGCAGGTGATCCGGCGACCATGGAGCGATCGGTGCGGCTGGCCAAGCAGCACGGCCTCGCCCTCGGCGCTCACCCCGGGTTTCCCGACCTCGTCGGCTTCGGCCGTCGGGCGATCGCCTTCTCACCGAGCGAGGCAGCGCTCGCCGTGCTGTACCAGGTCGGCGCGCTGCGGGCGATCGCTCGGGTCCACGAGGTCGAGCTGGTGCACGTCAAGCCGCACGGCGCGCTGTACGGCCTGGTGAGTCGCGACGACGAGGTGGCGGACGCCGTCGCCGACGCCGTCGCGGACCTCGATCCGGACCTGCTGCTCATCCTCGAGGCCGCTGGCGCGGCACCGCGCCAGCGCGAGCGTGGTCATCGGGTGGTCGCGGAGGCCTTCGCCGACCTCGAGTACACCGACGACGGACGCATCATCATCGATCCTGAGAACCGTCGCCGCGACCCCACCTGGTGCGCCGACCAGACCGCGGACGTGCTCGCGGGCCGGGTCCGCTCCGTCGACGGGGTCGAATCGCCCATCCGTGCCGAGTCGATCTGCCTGCACTCGGACCGCCCGGGGGCGCAGGAGAACGCGCGCGCCGTCGTGGACCGGGTGCGCGCCGAGGGCTTCGCCGTCCGTGCGGCCCCATCCCCCGCGGAGTCCCGATGACGACCAGGATCGAGCTCCCGCCCGCCCGCTACGAGTACGGCGGCGACGAGTTCGTGTTCATCGAGATCGACGAGCAGATGAGCATCGAGGCCAACTTCAAGGCGATGCTGATCACCGCAGCGCTGCGCGCCCGCGACCTTGACGGCGTCGTCGACATCTGTCCGTCCAACGCCTCCTACATGGTCAGGTTCGACCCCGACGTGCTGGCGCCCCGCGACCTGGTGACACTGCTGCAGGAGCTGGAGTCGGAGGCCGGGCACCTCCCCGACGACTTCGTGCTCGAGACCCGGATCGTCGACGTCCCGATCCTCTACGACGACCCGTGGACGCACGAGGCGCTGATGCGGTTCCGCGACCGCCACCAGGACCCCGACGCGACCGACCTCGAGTACGGCACCCGCGTGAACGGCTTCGACACGGTCGAGGACTTCATCACCCACCTCGCGGGGAACCCCTGGATGGTGACGATGCTCGGCTTCGTCCCGGGCCTGCCGTTCTGCTACCAGCTCGAGCCGCGTGAGCGTCAGGTCCAGGTGCCGAAATACGTGCGACCCCGCACATTCACCCCGGAGCGGGCCTTCGGCATCGGTGGTGCGTTCTCGGTCGTCTACCCGGTCCAGGGAGCGGGCGGCTACCAGCTCTACGGCATGTCGGCCACGCCCGTGCTCAACGTGCGGCAGGACCATCCCGACTTCGAGCACTCGATCGTCTTCCCCCGGGTCGGCGACCTGCTCCGCTACCGTTCCGTCGATCGCGACGAGTTCGACGCCACCCGAGCAGAAGTCGAGGCGGGGACGTTCCGCTACCGCCAGCACGACGTCGAGTTCTCACCCTCCTCCTTCCTCGCCGACCCCCAGGGTGTCAACGACTCGCTGCTGGAGGTGCTCTACCGATGACGGCAGCCATCACCGTGAGGGCGGGTGGACTGTCCACCACCGTCCAGGACCTCGGGCGTCCCGGTCGCTACGACATCGGGATGCCGCCCTCGGGCGCCCTGGACCAGTACTCCGCACGTCTCGCCAACCTGCTGGTCGGCAACGGCGAGGACGCAGCCACCCTCGAGGCCACGTACGTCGGACCCACCCTGGAGTTCCACGACGACCGGGTCGTCGCGGTCACCGGGGGAGACGCGTCCGTCACCCTCAACGACGAGCCGGCACCGACGTGGGAGTCGTTCGCGGTCTCCGCGGGCGACGTGCTGGCCTTCGGCATGATCACCTCCGGTGCGCGGCCCTACGTCGCGGTCTCGGGCGGCATCGACGTCGCGCCGTACCTCGGCTCGCGCTCGACGTACACGCTGATCGGACTCGGCGGGCTGGAAGGGCGCACCCTGCGCGAGGGTGACACCCTCCCGCTCGGCGAGGACACCGACCGGGGCACGGCGGGGGTGCAGCTGGCCGAGGACCTCCGTCCCGCCCTCGGCTCGTCCTACGAGGTGCGCATCATCGTCGGGCTCTGCTCGTACCGGTTGACCGAGCAGGCGATCGAGACCTTCCTGTCGACGCCGTGGAAGATCACCAAGGACGCCGACCGGGTCGGGTACCGCCTGCGCGGGGGCACGCTGGACTTCGTCGAGCGCGACCAACCCTTCGGAGCGGGCAGCGACCCGGCCAACGTCGTCGACCTCGGCTACCCCATCGGGTCGATCCAGGTGCCGGGGGGTGACGAGCCGATCGTCCTGCTCGGGGACGCGGTGACAGGAGGGGGTTACGCCACGATCGGGACCGTGATCTCCGTCGACCGGGACGTGTTCGGCCAGGCCAAGACCGGCGACACCGTGACCTTCACCGCGATCGGGATCGACGACGCGATCGCCGCGCGGACGGCGCGTGGCCAGATGCTCGACCGTGCCCGGGCCCTGGTCCGGGCACAGGTCCGTGACCACATCGGTGAACACGACGACAGGAGACCATGATGAGCACCGTGCAGGCCTCGATGCCGGGCATCTTCTACCGCAGACCCTCCCCCGAGGAGGACGAGTTCGTCGCCGTCGGCGACGCGGTCGCCGAGGGTCAGACGATCGGCCTGATCGAGGTGATGAAGAGCTTCGCCGAGCTGAAGTCGACCAGCGCGGGCACCCTCAAGGAGTTCCTCGTCGAGCACGAGGACGAAGTGAGCGCCGGGCAAGACGTCGCGGTCGTCGAGTAGGTCGCCATGACCGGCCATCGCGTGCTCGTCGCCAACCGCGGGGAGATCGCGGTGCGGATCATCCGCGCCGCACACCTGCTGGGCTGGGAGGCGGTCGTCCCCTACTCCGACGCCGATGCCGACTCGCTCTGGGTCGACCTGGCCGACGACGCCGTGCACGTGGGGAAGTCCCGTGCCTCGGAGTCCTACCTGAACAGCGACAAGCTGCTCGACGCGGCGAGGTCCACCGGGTGCGACCTCGTGCACCCCGGATACGGATTCCTGTCCGAGCGTCCTTCGTTCTCGCGGGCCGTCACCGATGCGGGACTGGTCTTCGTCGGGCCCAGCGCCGAGCTGATCTCCACGATGGGCGACAAGGCCGAGGCCCGCCGCGCAGCACAGGATGCTGACGTGCCCGTCGTGCCGGGCTCCGCGGCGGTCACGGACCCGGAGGTTGCCCTCGGCATCGCCGACGACCTCGGCTACCCCGTGCTCGTGAAGGCCTCGGCGGGCGGTGGCGGGCGGGGCATCCGCCTCGTCGAGTCGGCCGAGGAGCTTCCTGAGGCCATGTCGACGGCCCGGTCCGAGGCCCGTTCGGCCTTCGGTGACGACTCGGTATACCTGGAGAAGGTCGTCGTCGACGCGCGCCACATCGAGGTCCAGCTGATCGCCGACACCCATGGCAACGTGGTGCATGCCTACGAACGGGACTGCTCGGTGCAGCGACGTCGCCAGAAGCTGTTGGAGGAGGCCCCCGCGCCGCAGCTGAGCGACGAGCTGCGCGAGTCGATGACGGCCGCCAGCGTCCGTCTCGCGAGGGCGGTCGGCTACGTCGGAGCCGGGACGGTGGAGTACCTCGTCGAGGGAGACCAGTTCTACTTCATCGAGATGAACACCCGGATCCAGGTCGAGCACCCGATCTCCGAGGAGATCTGCGGTGTCGACCTGGTGGCCGAGCAGCTCCTCGTCGCCGTCGGGGAGGAGCTCTCGGTCACCCAGGACGACCTGGTCGTCAACGGGGTCGCGTTGGAGTTCCGCATCAACGCCGAGGACCCGGAGAACGAGTTCTTCCCGTCGCCGGGGGAGCTCACGCGATTCGATCTGCCGGCGGGACCAGGCATCCGGATCGAGACCGGCTACGTCGCCGGTGGCGCGGTCTCGCCGTACTACGACTCGTTGCTCGCGAAGCTCATCGTGCACGGACGTGATCGGCCGCAGGCCGTGGCGCGGTCGATCCAGGCGCTCAGCGAGCTGCGGGTCGAGGGGGTCGCCACCACCAGGGACGTGCACCTGCGGCTGCTGCGCGACTCCGCCTTCGCGGACGGCCCCGTGTCGACGTCGTGGCTGGAGCAGTTTCTGGCTAGCGCGTCAGCACCATGACCTGCACGTCCGGGCCGTCGTCGCCGAGGGCGCCGCGCAGCCAGGCCGGACGCGATCGGGCCACGGTGCGCCAGCCCGCCGACTCGTAGAGCGCGAGCGCCGCCGCGTGCAGCGGCAGCACCTCGAGCGTGGGCCGGAGGCCGAGCGCCCGGATGTCCGCGGTCACCGTGTCGAGCAGCAGCCGTCCGATCCCACGACCACCCCACGTCAGGTCGACGTACAACGTGCTCACCCAGCCGAGCTCGTCCTCGGTGCAGCGGTGGGCGAGGGCGGCGGCGGCCCGTGTCTGCTCGTCCTCGGGCGACCCGCTCCGTCCACCGGTCCGGCAGACGTTCCCGACCACCGAGCCGTCGACCTCCGCGACCCACGCCGCGGCGGCGTCGTGCGTGTGCAGGAACTGCTCGGGCGGGAAGGGCAGCGGGTCCCGCAACGGGTAGCGGGTCCGCGACTGCTGGCGCAGGAGCAGCTCCACCAGGGCCGGTACGTCGTCCGGCCGGCGTTCCCGGACGACGACCGCACCGCTCACGCGACCACGGTGCCCTCGACGGCGGTCCGGACGGCGTACGCCGCGGCGAGGCGGGAGCACACGGGCCCGGGGGAGCCGGTGCCGATCCGCCGCCCGTCGACGGTGACGACCGGGGTGACGCCGCCCATCGTGCCGGTCACGAACACCTCGTCGGCGGTGTGCACGGCCGTGAGCGGGAAGTCGCCGACGACGAGCGGGATGCCCTCGGCCACGCAGATCTCCAGGATCGTCTCGCGGGTGATGCCCTCGGGGCAGGCGCGCGTGGTCGAGGTCCGCACCACCCCGTCCAGGACGTGGAAGACGTTGGTCGCGTTGGTCTCGGCCACGAACCCGCCGTCGTCGAGCATCAGCGCGTCGTCGGCGCCGGCGACGTTGGCCTCGATCTTGGCGAGGATCGAGGTGAGCAGGTTGTTGTGGTGGATCGTCGGGTCGAGGGAGTCGGGCCGGTGCCGGCGCACCGAGGAGGTGACCAGGGTGATCCCGTTGTCGTCGTAGACCGGCGACTTGAACTCCGCGAGCACGATCAGGGTGGGTCCTGCGGTGTTGAGCCGCGGGTCCATGCCGCTGGTGACCTTGACGCCGCGGGTCAGCGTCAGACGGACGTGCACGTCGTCGGTCATCGCGTTGGCCGTCAGCACCGCGCGGATCCGCTCGACGACCCACTCCTCGTCGGGGATCTCGGCGAAGGCCAGCGCGTGCGCGGAGCGCCGCAGCCGGGCGAGGTGCTCGGTGAGCTTGAAGATGCGCCCGCCGTGCAGGCGCAGGCCCTCCCAGACCGCGTCGCCGCCCTGGACGACCGAGTCGAACGGGCTGATCCCGGCCTGGTCGCGGTGGACGACGTCCTCGCCGATCCCGACCATCAGGTCGGCGTTGCGCTCGTCGTAGGTCTGCAGCATCAGGGCTCCTGATCAGCGGTGGAGGTGGGCGAGAGCCGGTACGGCGCCAGCGCCTCGTAGTAGGGCCGGCACCGCTCCAGCAGCGGCACCAGGTGGTCGGGCAGGGCATCGCCCGAGCCGGGGGAGTCGGTCGCGAAGCCGGTCGAGGCCTCGACGCCGGCGTACCAGTGCGGCGCCCAGACACCGTCGCTGTCGCGGGGGCCCGCGGGCCAGGCGAGCATCGCCTCGTCGAAGGCGATGCCGACCACCCCGCACAGGGCGCTCAGCGTCGACCGGGGGTCGCGCAGCACGTCGGCCGCGTCGATGACCGGCCCGCCGTGGCGCTCGAAGAGCTCGACCTGCTGGGGCAGGCCGAGATCCTCCAGGGTCGGCGTCTCGCGGACCTTGGCGTACGACGTCAGCACCCGTTCGGGGTCGCGCACCAGGAAGGCGTGCGTGAGGACCGCCAGGCCGTCCCGCGCCGAGCCGGGCAGGTCGGCGAGCACGTGGTGGGTCATGTGCTTCTGGTACTGCACGGGCGTCGGCACCGGGTCGGTGGTCAGCGCCCGGACGACCTCGTCCGGGTCGGTCGGCTGCGAGGCGATGACGGCCTCGCGCCCGGGATGGTCGAGACCGGTGCGCGCGAGGTAGACGGCGTACAGCGGCTCGTCGACGACCGTGCAGTCGGGGCGGTTCTCGAAGCTGCGCATCATCGCCGTGGACAGGTTGCGCGGGCCGGACCACATCGCGATCCGGGTGACGGGCTCAGTGCTCACACGGGCCAGTCTGCCGGTCGGCACGAGTGGCACGCGCGCGACGCCACGAACCACCGCCTTCCATGAACCTTGATGAACGACCTGGTCACATGATGAAAGATGATGAAGAATGCAGCGGTGAGCATGCGCAGCCCGTTTCGACCCTCCTTCGGCTCCAACCCGCCGCTGGTCGCCGGCCGCGACCCCGTCCTCGACGAGATCGCCGAGGCGCTCGACGCCGGTCCCGGCGCGGCGGGACGTGCCTCGCTCATCACCGGGAACCGCGGCATCGGCAAGACCGTCGTGCTCAACGAGGCCGAGGCCCTCGCCCGCGAGCGGGGGTGGCTGGTGCTCTCCGAGACCGCCACGGTCGGCCTGCTCGACCGGATGACCGTCGACGGCCTGCCCGAGCTGGCCGACCTGCTCCGCCAGGCCCCGGAGTCCCGTCCCCGGGTGCGCGGCATCTCGCTGCCGGCGGGGCTCGGGGGAGTGGAGCTCGAGCTGCCCGACGAGCGCGGGCCCGGAGGCCTGCGCCGTCAGCTCAACGCACTCACCGACGTCCTCGACGCCAACGGCACGGGCATCATGATCACCCTCGACGAGGTGCACGCCCGAGCGGCCCGCGACGACGTGGCGCAGCTCGCCGCCGTGGTGCAGCACGCGTTCCGCGAGGACCGTCCGGTCGCCTTCGCTGCCGCCGGGCTGCCCGCCGCCGTCCAGGACCTGCTCACCTCCGACGTCTCGACCTTCCTGCGCCGCGCCCGTCGGTTCGTGCTCGAGCCGCTCAGCCCCGTGGCGGCGGAGGAGGCGCTGCGGGTGCCGATCATCGAGGGCGGCCGGGAGGTCGCCGCCGCCGAGGTCACCGCGATGGCTGCGGCGACCCAGGGCTACCCCTACCTCGTGCAGGTCATCGGCGACCGGGTCTGGCGCCAGGAGCCCGGCTCGTCCGCGCTCACCGCGCAGCACGTACGCCGGGGCGTGGCCGACGCGATCCGCGAAGCCGGCTTCGCGCTGCACGAGCCGGCCGTCAACGACCTGTCCGAGACCGACCGGGCGTTCATCACCGCGATGGCCGTCGACGACGGCGACTCCTCGATCGCCGACGTCGCACGACGCCTCGACCGCGACCACGGCTACGTCTCGCGCTACCGCGCCCGGCTGATCGTCGCCGGCATCGTCGAGCCGAGCCGGAGGGGCTACCTGCGCTTCACCATCCCCTACCTGCGCGACTTCCTGCGCACCCGGCCCGACTACGGCTGAGCATCCCGGCGCCCGGGGCCGCCCGAGGGGGTGGGCCGACCACCTCCGCGGTCTGGCTAGCGTCGGGCTCATGACCACCGTGAGCCGCACCTTCGACGTCCGCCCCGACCCCGCTGTCGTCATCGACTACCTCAAGGACTTCTCGAACGCCGAGGAGTGGGACCCGGGCACCGAGTCGTGCAGCCGCAACGACAGCGGCCCGATCACCGTGGGGTCGACCTGGCACAACGTCTCGAAGATCGCCGGCGTCAGCACCGAGCTGACCTACACCCTCGAGAAGCTCACCGACGACACCGTGGTGATGGTCGGTCGCAACGAGACGGCGACCTCGACCGACACCATGACCGCCGTGCCGCACCCGAGCGGCTCCGGCACCCAGCTGACCTACGAGGCCGTCATCGAGATGTCGGGCGCCGCCAAGCTCGCGTCACCCGCGGTGAAGCTGATCTTCGAGAAGATCGGCTCGGAGGTCGAGGACGACCTCACCGCCGCGCTCAACAAGCGCTCCGCGTGAGCCTGGACCTGGTCAACCTGCGTCGCGTCGCCGGTGCGTCCGCGCTGGTCGCCACCGGTCTCCAGGCCGTCACGGCCACGCTGGCCCTGCGGAGCGGGCGTCGCGACTACGCCGACGGGGTCTGGGGACCGGGCCTTGCCGCCATCGCCCTGACCGGCGCCGTGGTCGGCCAGGGCGACGCACGCCGCCGGTGGGCGCTGGCCGCCGTCTCGGCGGCGTGGGCTGCGCGGCTCGAGAGCCTGATGCTCCCGCGGCTGCGTGGCACCGACGAGGAGGACCCGCGCTACACCGAGTTCCTCGAGGGCGACTCGACCCCCGTCGTCCTGGGCAAGGTCTTCGGCACGCAGGCGCTCGCGCAGGTCCTCGTGTCCGCGCCACTCCAGGTCGCCGCGGCCAGCACGCTGCCGCGCACGGCGCGCCGGTGGCTCTTCCCGGTCGGGATCGCGGTCATGGTCGCGGGGGCCGTCGTCGAGGCGACCGCCGACCGCCAGAAGGCGGCGTACATGAAGCGCGACAAGGACGAGCGGCCCGACGTGCTCGACACCGGTCTGTGGGGCTGGTCGCGGCACCCGAACTACTTCGGTGACTCGTTGGTCTGGGACGGCGCGTTCCTCGCCGCGGCGGCCTCGGCCCCGGCCGGCTGGACGTGGCCGGCGCCGGTGGCGATGAGCTACCTGCTCGTCTTCGCCACCGGAGCGAAGCGGACCGAGAAGCGCATGGAGGAGCGGGAGTCCTACCAGGACTACCAGCAGCGGGTCGCCTTCTTCCTGCCCCGCCCTCCACGCGGCCCCTCGTCCGGCTAGCCCCACCAGCCCGCCTCAGGCGAGCTCGTCGAGCACTTCCTGGACGCCGGGGTCGCCGGCCTCGGCGGTGTAGTGCTCGGGCAGCGTCGTGTCCTCACCGTCGGGGACGCGGCCGCGCAGCAGCAGCGTCGCCACGGCGGCGACGACGAGGTTGACGACGATCGCCACGATGCCGGCCCAGATCGTCGTGGTCGTGTCGATGCCCAGGTTGGACAACGCGAAGCCCGATCCACCGAAGTGCTCCTTGACGACCGTGATCTCTCCGTCGGGTCCGAAGACCTTCTGCGGGATCGTGTAGAGCGTCCAGACCGCCACCGCGATGCCGGCCACCCAGCCCGCGATCAGCGCCTTGGCATGGAACCACCGCGTGTACAGGCCCAGAGCCACCGCCGGCATCGTCTGCAGGATGATGACGCCTCCGATGAGCTGCAGCTCGATGCTGAACTCGGGGTCCAGCGTCAGGATCGCGAGCAGCGCCCCCAGCTTCACCACGAGCGAGGCCAGCTTGCTGCTGCGCGCCTCCTGCTTCGGCGTGGCGTCCTTGTTCAGGTACTCCTTGTAGATGTTGCGCGTCCACAGGTTGGCCGCAGCGATCGACATGATCGCTGCCGGCACCAACGCCCCGATCCCGATCGCGGCGAAGGCGACCCCGGCGAACCAGCTCGGGAACTGCTGCTCGAAGAGCAGCGGCACGATCGTGTTGCCGTCGGGCTTGCCCTCGGCGCTGGTCAGGGGAGTGACGCCCGAGGCGATCGCCATGTAGCCGAGCAGGGCCAGCAGGCCGAGCACGAACGAGTACGCCGGCAGTGCGGCCATGTTGCGCTTGATGGTGTCGCGGCGGTTGGCCGCGAAGACACCGGTGAGGCTGTGCGGGTAGAGGAACAGCGCCAGCGCGGACCCGAGGGCCAGGGTGGCGTACTGCAGCTGCGCCGGGCCGGCCAGGATGATCCCGTCACCGGGGTTGGGGCTCGCGTCGAACTTCGCCGACGCGGCGTCGAAGATCGGACCGAAGCCACCGAGCTTGTAGGGGATCACGATGACCGCGGCGATGACCACGATGTAGATCAGGGTGTCCTTGACGAAGGCGATCAGCGCCGGCGCCCGCAGTCCCGAGTTGTAGGTGTAGGCGGCCAGGATCACGAACGCCACGATGAGCGGGGCCTCGCCGGTGACCCCCATCGCCTTCAGCACCGCCTCGATGCCGACGAGCTGCAGTGCGATGTAGGGCATGGTCGCGACCAGACCGGTGATCGCGACAAGCAGGGCGAGCGTCGGCGAGCCGAACCTCGCACGCACGAAGTCTGCCGGGGTCACGAAGCCGTTGCTGTGGCTGACCGACCAGAGTCGGGCCAGCACGATGAACACGATCGGGTAGACCACGATGGTGTAGGGCAGGGCGAAGAAGCCGATCGCGCCCGCACCGAAGACCAGCGCCGGCACCGCGACGAAGGTGTAGGCGGTGTAGAGGTCGCCGCCGATGAGGAACCAGGTGATCCAGCCGCCGAAGCTGCGTCCGCCCAGCCCCCACTCGTCCAGGCTGTCGAGGTTGTCGGCGCGGCGCCAGCGGCTGGCCCAGAAGCCCAGGCCGCTCACCCCGAGGAAGATGATCGTGAAGACGATGGCCTCGGTGATCTTGATGTCGCCCACGACTCAGCCCTTCGTCTTGCGGTAGACGACCACGGTGCAGGCGACACCGATCGACACGGCGGCCAGCTGGTACCAGTAGAAGAACGGGATCCCGAACAGCTCGGGGGTCTGCCGGTTGTACAGCGGCGGGAACAGCACGGCCGCGAGCGGCACGAGGAGCAGCCAGTTCCACGGACTGCGGTCGGTGCGCTCGGCGGGCGGTGTGCCACCCGATCGGCGCTTTCCAGCTCGGTGATCGTCCTGCTCGGCCACGTCGGATCCCCTCCCATCACGGGCCCCCACCGGGCCCGACATCGTAGAGAGTCCCACGGGCGCGACGCCGGGTGAAGGCGCCACGCGACACCGACGTGCGCCTCATCACACGGCCACGTCGACGCCGAACGCTGGTACCTGCGGGCGGGGGAGCGCGCGCTGGCCGACGTCGGGTTCGCCCGGGACCAGTCGGCCACCAGCGCCGCCGACCTGGCTACCGTCGGACCATGCCGATCGACTGGGCTCATGAGGTCATCGACCAGATCAAGACCCACTGGACCCACCAGCTCCGTCCGCGACTGGTCGGGCTGAGCGACGCGGAGTATCGCTGGGAGCCTGCACCGCGCGACGCGACGTCGAGCTGATCCACCACGGAGCCGAGATCTGTCTGTTGCGCGACCTCTACGAGCACCGGGAGAATCCTGATGGAGCCTGAGCACTACGACGCGTTCGCGCAGGCGTACGCGTGCGAGAACGAGACCGGCCTGTTCAACGCCCACTACGCGCGCCCGGCCGTGCTCGACCTCCTCGGCGACGTCACGGCTCGGCGCATCCTCGACGCCGGCTGCGGCAACGGGCCGATCGCGGCCGACCTGCGGGACCGGGGCGCCCGGGTCAGCGGCTTCGACGCCAGCCCCGCCATGGTCCGGCTCGCCCAGGAGCGGCTCGGACCGGACGTGCCGGTGCTGGTCGCCGACCTCGCCGAGGCGCTGCCGTACGCCACAGGGGAGTTCGACGACGTGGTCGCCGCCCTCGTCCTGCACTACCTCGAGGACTGGTCGGGACCGCTGGTCGAGCTGAACCGGGTGCTGAGGCCCGGCGGGCGGCTGCTCCTCGTCGTGAACCACCCCGTCATCCGCCCGGTCGTCTACCCGGACGAGGACTACTTCGCGACCACGCCGTACACCGAGGACTACACCTTCGACGGGCAGACGGTCGACCTGACCTTCTGGCACCGCCCGCTGCACGCGATGAGCGACGCGTTCACCCGGGCGGGCTTCACGATCCGGGTGATCAGCGAGCCGCCGGTCGCGTCCGACACGCCGCCCGAGCTGCTGCCCCCCGACCTGGGTGACCGCAGGTCGTTCCTGTGCTTCCTGTTCTTCGTCCTCGAGGCCGGGTGACGCCGACCGTTCAGACGTACAGTGTGTGACTGCTGAGGTTCAGCCGTGACGGCGCACCGCTCTGACCTGGGACGACAGAAGCCGAGCAGCCGTACGAGTCATGCACTGTACGTTCTGCCGGCGCGGCGGGCGCGCTGTCGACCGCGGCGCAGTGTTGCGGGGAGGGTCAGGACGATCCCGACCAGCACACCCGCCAGGGTGCCGAGGGTGTTGGCGACGATGTCGCGCTCGTCGGAGACCCGACCCGGGATGGAGCGCTGGGCCAGCTCGATCGACACGGTGAGCACGAACCCCATGATCGTCGAGAGCCACCACAGCCTCGTCCCGAGCAGGAGCAGCACGAAGAGCCCGACCGGCACGAACAGCGCGATGTTGGCCAGGAACTCGATCCGGTCGAACGTCGCCCAGGAGAACCGGTCGTAGCGCAGCAGCCGCGCCGACACCCGCGCCAGCAGGTTGTCCGCCGAGCCGGTCAGCGGGTCCGGGGTCAGCGTGAGGTAGCCGACCAGCCCGAGGTAGGCCAGGGTCACCAGGCTCAGCAGGGGGTGGCGGTGCAGCATGGAGCCATGATGACCGCACCGGCTGAGAGCCTCCTGGAAGGGGGCCCGATCTGCGCCTCCTGACATAATGTCACTTATCGGCGACCTATCAGATCGCGCGGTAGCGCCGCTCGGGTCGCCCGGCGGTCCCGTAGCGCAGCTTGACCTCGGCCTGGCCCTGGGCGACGTCACCGACCTCAGCGAGCCGAGCAGGCCGCCGCCGAGCTCGTCGTCGGGACCCGATCACCGGTCGGGAAGGCGCTGATGGGCAGCGTCGCCCAACGCATCCTGCTGGACGCGACCTGCCCGGTGCTGGCGGTCAAGCCCGCCGACTGAGGGCCCCCGTCGCACGGAGGCCGCGCGGCAGCGTCACGTCGGGTGGCCGTCCGGACGGCTCACGCCGGGGTGTCCGGGGCCTCGGACAGGGCCCGGCCACCAGTCGTGGGCGAGACCGGCGCTGCGGCGCCGACGGCCCGGGTCCGGGCGGCGGCGTCGCGCTCCTCGGTGCGGGCCGCCTGACTGCCCGAGGTCTGGCGCAGCTCGATCGTGGGCAGCAGCAGCAGCACGAGGAACGCGAGGGCCATCACGAGTCCGGCACCCAGCATGACGATCGCCATGGAGTCGGCGAACCCGACCTGGAACGGGTGGGAGAGCACGTCGCTCATCCGGGCGATGATCGAGGAGTCGTCCTGCACCTGGCTCAGCACGCCACCGGCACGGCCGGGGTCGGCCAGAGCGCCGAGCACCTCGCGGTCCACGTCGCTCCGCGGCACCGCCCCCGACGCGGCGGCCTGACGGATGCCCGGCGCGGCCTGCGTGAGCGCGCCGGTCAGGTTGTCGCCGAGGCTGCTGAACAGCAAGGACAGGAACACCGCCACCCCGAGCGTCCCGCCGAGCTGACGGAAGAACGTCGCCGAGCTGGTGGCGACACCGATGTCGCGCGGCGGGACGGCGTTCTGCACGATGATGGTCAGCGGCTGCATGTTCTGGCCGATGCCGAGGCCCAGGACGGTGATCCCGATCATCACCTGCCACAACGGTGTGTCGGCACCGATCTGCGAGAGCGCCAGCAGCGCCACGACGGCCATCGCCGAGCCGATGATCGGGAACGGTCGGATCACGCCGGTCCGCGAGGTGACCTGACCGACGGCGATGCCGGCCACCATCATGCCCACGACCATCGGCAGCAGCATCAGCCCGGCGTTGGTCGGGCTCGCGCCGTGGACGATCTGCATGTACTGCGGGAGCACCGTGATCGCCCCGAACATCGCCGCACCCACCAGGACGCCCGCCGCGATCGCGACGGCGGCAGCACGGATGCGGAAGATCCGCAGCGGGATCAGCGCCGACTCCCCCATCCGCTGCTCGACTCCGACGAACGCGAGCAGCCCGAGCAGGCCGACGGCGTACGCCGTCACGGAGCGGCCCGAGACCCAGCCCCAGTCGCGCCCCTGCTCGGCGACCAGGAGCAGCGGCACCAGCCCCACGACGAGCGCGAGCGCCCCCCACCAGTCGATGCGCGCCTCACGGGGCACGTGGTGCAGGTGGAGGTTCCTGATGACCACGACGAGCGCCAGGAGGCCGATCGGCACGTTCACGAGGAACACCCAGCGCCAGCCGGTGACCCCGAGGATGGACTCCTGACCGGCGAAGAGGCCGCCGGCGACGGGACCGAGCACGCTCGAGGTGGCGAAGACCGCCATGAAGTAGCCGGTGTACTTGGCCCGCTCACGCGGCGAGACGATGTCGCCGATGATCGCCAGGACCAGCGTGAACAACCCGCCGGCACCGAGCCCCTGGACTGCTCGCAGGGCGGCCAGCATGTACATCGACGTGGCGAAGGAGCAGGCCACCGAGCCGATGATGAACACCGTGATGGCGAACAGGAACAGCTTCTTGCGCCCGTACAGGTCGCCGAGCTTGCCGTAGATCGGCGTCGTGATCGTCGAGGTGATCAGGTACGCCGTCGTCACCCACGCCTGCACCGACAGCCCGTTGAGGTCGTCGGCGATGGTGCGTACCGCGGTCGCGACGATCGACTGGTCGAGCGCGGCCAGGAACATGCCCAGCATCAACCCGGACAGGATCGTCAGCACCTGGGCGTGGGTGTAGACGCCGTCGTGCTCGGCGTCCGGGGCCGGCGTGGCGCTGCCGGTGGTGCTCGTCGTCGCGGTCATGGAGAAAATAGTTGCAGACGGCGACCATTATTCCCCGGGCGGGTGGTGGGCAGGTCAGCCGCTGAGGGTGTGCCTGCGCACCTCACGCTCCAGGGTCACCGGGTCGGCCCCCACCCCCTGCGCCATGTCGACGGTCGCTCGCCTGGTCGACACCTTCGGAGCGCCGCACCGTCTCGGAGACCGGGTCGTCGTGGATCTCGATGCCGGTGCGTGACCTGCACCGAAGGCGTGCACCGAGGCGTGAGGCAGATCATGTCGTCGTGATTGGCTTGTGACCTGCATTGTCATGCACCATAGACCTTGTCAGTCATTACCGGCTCACCCTGGAGGTGCTCACCGTGACCCGCTCGATCATCGAGAAGTTCCGTCGCTTCGACCGCGAGGTCCTCGAGTCGTTCGTGCCGTGGCACGTGCGCACCTGGCAGCGCGCCGGGCGCTGACCCCACGATCCACGCCGGAGCCCCGTACGCCCTCGGCGACGGGGCTCTGCGTCCGGTCGGCCCGCTCGCGCCCGCCTCAGGCCCCGGTGTAGGCCGCCAGGTGCCGGCCGGTGAGCGTGGTCCCGTCCGCGACGAGGTCGGCCGGGGTGCCCTCGAAGACGACACGCCCGCCGTCGTGGCCGGCACCCGGTCCGAGATCGATGATCCAGTCGGCGTGGGCCATCACGGCCTGGTGGTGCTCGATGACGATCACCGACGTGCCGGCGTCGACGAGCCGGTCGAGCAGGGCGAGCAGCTGCTCCACGTCGGCGAGGTGCAGGCCGGTCGTCGGCTCGTCGAGGATGTAGATCTCGCTCCTCTCCCCCATCCGCGTCGCGAGCTTGAGGCGCTGGCGCTCGCCACCGGACAGGGTGGTGAGGGGCTGGCCGAGGGTGAGGTAGCCCAGGCCGACGTCGACGAGGCGGTCGAGGATCCTCACCGCGGCCGGGATCCGGGCCTCGCCGTCGGCGAAGTGCTCGCGGGCCTGCTCGACCGACATCTCGTGCACCTCGGCGATGTCCCTGCCGCCGAGGGTGTGCTCGAGCACCTCGGCCCGGAACCGGCGGCCCTCGCACTCCTCGCAGGGCGACTCCACGGTCGCCATCACCCCGAGCTCGGTGGTGATCACGCCGGCGCCGTTGCAGGTCTCGCACGCACCCTCGGAGTTGGCGCTGAACAGCGCCGGCTTGACGCCGTTCGCCTTCGCGAACGCCTTGCGGATCGGCTCCAGCAGGTCCGTGTACGTCGCCGGGTTGCTTCGACGTGATCCCTTGATCGCGCCCTGGTCGACCACGACGACCCCCTCACGACCCGCCAACGAGCCGTGGACCAGCGAGCTCTTGCCCGACCCGGCGACGCCCGTCACCACGGTCAGCAGCCCCAGTGGCACGTCGACGTCGACGGCGCGCAGGTTGTGCGCCGAGGCGCCGCGCACCTCGAGGGCACCGGAGGCGGTGCGCACGTGCTCCTTCAGGCGAGCCCGGTCGTCGAGGTGGCGACCCGTGACGGTGTCGCTGGCGCGCAGACCGTCGACGTCGCCCTCGAAGCAGATCGAGCCGCCACCGGCACCTGCACCGGGGCCGAGGTCGACGACGTGGTCGGCGATCGCGATCGTCTCGGGCTTGTGCTCGACGACCAGCACGGTGTTGCCCTTGTCGCGCAGCTGGAGCAGCAACCGGTTCATCCGCTCGATGTCGTGCGGGTGCAGGCCGATGGTGGGCTCGTCGAAGACGTAGGTGACGTCGGTCAGCGACGACCCGAGGTGGCGGATCATCTTGGTCCGCTGCGCCTCGCCGCCCGACAGCGTGCCCGCGGGCCGGTCGAGGGAGAGGTAGCCCAGACCGATCTCGGTGAAGGCGTCGAGCAGGTGCACCAGACCACCGAGCAGCGGTGCGACCGACGGCTCGTCGAGGCCGCGCACCCACTCCGCGAGGTCGCTGATCTGGAGCCGGCACAGGTCGGCGATCGACCGGCCCGCGATCGTCGACGACCTGGCCTCGGGCGTCAGCCGGGTGCCCTCGCAGTCCGGGCAGGTCTGGAAGGTCACCGCGCGCTCGACGAAACGGCGCACGTGCGGCTGCATCGCCTCGGGGTCCTTCGACAGCATCGACCGGGTGATCTTGGGGATGATCCCCTCGAAGGTGAGGTTGACCCCCTCGACCTTGATCTTGGTCGGCTCGGCGTAGAGCATCGTCTCGCGCTGGCGGTCGGTGAAGTCGGCGATCGGCTTGTCCATCGGCAGGCCCATCCCCTCGAAGAGCCGGCCGTACCAGCCGTCCATCGAGTAGCCGGGCACCAGCAGCGCACCCTCGGAGAGCGACCTCCCAGCCTGGTAGAGCGCCGTGAGGTCGATGTCGTTGACGCGCCCCATGCCCTCGCAGCGCGGGCACATGCCGCCGAGGTAGACCGCCTGCTTGACGACCTTCCGCTCGGTGCGGCCGCCCTTCTCGGTCGTCATCATCCCGCTGGCCCGGCGGGTCGGCACGTTGAAGGAGTACGCCGTCGGCGGGCCGACGTACGGCTCGCCCAGGCGGCTGAACAGGATCCGCAGCATCGCGTTGGCGTCCGTCGCGGTGCCCACCGTCGAGCGCGGGTTGGCCCCCATCCGTTCCTGGTCGACGATGATCGCGGTGGTCAGGCCCTCGAGCAGGTCGACGTCGGGCCGCGCCATGGACGGCATGAAACCCTGCACGAAGCTGGGGTAGGTCTCGTTGATCAGTCGTTGCGACTCCGCCGCGATCGTGGCGAAGACCAGCGAGCTCTTGCCCGAGCCCGAGACACCCGTGAAGACGCTCAGGCGCCGCTTGGGGATCTCGACGTGGACGTCGCGCAGGTTGTTCTCCCGGGCGCCCACCACCCGGATCAGGTCATGGCCGTCGGGGTCGGCGTCGGGGTGGGTCATGGGTGGCGACCTCCATCGCAGTGCACGGGCTGATCCTGCCAGCCGGACCGACCCTGCGGCGAGGCGCGGAGCGACCTAGCGTGGGCCGGTGAGCAACCCGGCGACGTACACCCACGGCCACCACGACTCCGTGCTGCGATCGCACCGCTGGCGCACCGCGGTGAACTCCGCCGGCTACCTGCTGCCCCACCTCGAGGCCGGGATGAGCCTGCTCGACGTCGGCAGCGGGCCCGGCACGATCACCGCGGACCTCGCCGAGCTCGTCGCCCCGGGTCGGGTGACCGCGCTCGAGGCGACCGCCGTCGCCCTCGACCTGACCCGCGCCGAGGTGGACCGGCGGGGGCTGGGCAACGTCGACCTCGTCATCGGCGACGTCCACGCACTCGACCTCGCCGATGACACCTTCGACGTCGTGCACGCCCACCAGGTGCTCCAGCACGTCGGTGATCCCGTGCGGGCGCTGGGCGAGATGCGTCGGGTGTGCAGTCCGGGCGGAGTCGTCGCGGCCCGTGACAGCGACTACGCGGCCTTCACCTGGTGGCCGGTCTCCGCGGGGCTCGACGAGTGGCTCACCCTGTACCGCCGGATCGCGCGGGCCAACGGGGGCGAGCCCGACGCCGGGCGCCGACTGCTGTCGTGGGCCCGTGAGGCAGGCCTGGTCGACGTGGCCGCCGGGGCCAGCACGTGGTGCTTCGCCACCCCCGAGGACCGCGCCTGGTGGGGTGGCATGTGGGCCGAGCGGATCCTGTCCTCGGCGATGGCCGAGCAGGCCGTCCGCGAGGGGTACGCCGTCCGCGCCGACCTGGAGCGGATCTCCGCCGCCTGGACCACGTGGGCCGAGCAGCCCGACGGTTGGCTGAGCATCCTGCACGGCGAGCTGCTGGCCGGGGCCGGAGTCGGCGTGCCACGGGCCTAGCCACGGGCCTGGCCCAGGCCTAGCCCCCGACGCCTCGGTCCTCGGCGAGCAGGAAGACCCGCAGGGCGGAGACGAAGGCCTCGGGCTGCTCGGAGTGCACCCAGTGCCCGGCGCCCTTGAGGCTGACCGAGACCGTGCGGGGGAACAGCTCGCGCATCCGGGGGGCGTGCTCGGGTCGCACGTAGTCGGAGTCCGCGCCCGAGAGCCACAGCACCGGGTGGTCGAAGGACGCCGCGATGTCGGGGAAGCCGCCGATCGCCGGCAGCTCCCGGCGCAGCAGGTCGAGGTTGGCCTGCCAGCGGAAGCCGTCCGGGCCGGACCGGAGGTTCTGGAGCAGGAACCCGCGGACCCGTTCGTCGTCGACGGCGGCGGCGAGCTGCTCGTCGGCCTCGCCCCGGCGCTCGAGCCCGACGAGGTCCAGGGCGGCCAGCGAGTCGAGCAGGTGCTCGAACTCCCCCGCCCCCTGGCTGCGGGTCGGTGAGATGTCGGCGACCACGAGGCGGTCGACCAGCTCGGGGTGGCGCAGGGCGAGGACCATGGCCACCTTGCCGCCCATCGAGTGCCCCACGACGTGCACCGGCCCCTGCTCGCCGTACGTCTCCTGCAGCCAGCGCGCGACCACGTCCGCGACGTCGTCGTAGTCGGCCGTCTCCGTCCAGGCCGAGCGGCCGTGGTTGGGCAGGTCGACGAGCGTCGAGCGCAGGTCGGGCACCAGCGCCTTGGCGATGCCGGTGAAGTTGCGCCCCTGACCGAAGAGCCCGTGCAGGAACACCACCCGCGCACCCTGCGCGCCCACCTCGGAGGCGTGGATGGCCTGGACGGTCTCGTTCACGCTCATCACCCTAGGCGCGCCGGTCGCGTGAAAGTCCGACCCGACACCTCCAGTGCGGTCGCGACCCTGCCGATACCTCTGCTGAGTCCCCCGCTCACCCCCTCCTCCCCCCGACCACTCTCCTGCCCCCCGGAGCCCCCGATGTTCGACTGCGCCCCCACCACGCACACCTACCTGTCCCACGACATGCCCTGCCGTCGCTGCGGGCACGGTCGTCACACCTACCTGGCCTGCTCCGAGACGTGCCCGTGCCCGCCGTCGGCGCCTCCGACCCCGGCGGTCCGTCTCGACTCCCGCCGTGGCTGATCAGCCGTTGACCGGGACGGCCCTCCCGGACAGGGCGGCACGAGGTCAGCGGCAGGGTCGCCGACACCGACGCGGACCCCGCCCACGCCCCCTGCCGCTGCTGCCGACCGCGCAGCGCCACCTCGCCTCGCGCTTCTCCTTCGGCCTCACGCCCGCGATGGCGGACGAGGTACGCCGGGCCGGCGGCGCCCGTGCGTGGTTCGACGACCAGCTGGCCGCGCCCGTCCCCGACGGCCCGGCCGACGAGTGCCTCTCGTGGTTCCCGACCCTCTCCCAGGCACCCCGCGACGCCTGGCAGGCCGCGAAGGCCGGCCGGACCAAGGGCTACGTGGTGATGGACGACTACCAGCGCTACGTCATGGTGCGCCGCATCCGGGCCCGGCACCAGGTGCGCGAGGTGATGACGGAGTTCTTCGAGCAGCTGCTCAACGTGCCCACCAGCGGTGAGCCGTGGTTCGTCCACCGCCGCGACTACGGCGACACGCTGCGCAGGCTCGCCCTGGGCTCCTACGAGGACATCCTGGCCGCAGCGGTGCTGCACCCCTCGATGCTGGTCTACCTCGACAACGCCCGCTCCACCGCGTCGCACCCCAACGAGAACCTGGGTCGTGAGCTCCTCGAGCTGCACACGGTGGGACGCGGCAACTACGACGAGGCCGAGGTCAAGGACTCCGCACGGATCCTCACCGGGTGGGCCGTCGACACCGTCGAGGGCAACCACGACCCGAGCTGGGCGGCGTCCTACCGGCCCGAGGACCATGCGACCGGTCCCGTGCGGGTGCTCGACTTCACCGACGCCAACGCCGCCCCCGACGGCCGACGGCTCACCGAGGACTACCTGCGCTACCTGGCCCACCACCCCCTGACCGCGCAGCGGCTGGTCCAGCGTCTGGTCGCGAAGTTCGTGAGCGACGAGCCGCAGGACGCACTCGTCGCCCGGCTCGCCGAGGTCTACCTCGCCTCCGGGACCGCGATCGTCCCGGTGCTCCGGGCCCTGGTGGACTCGGCGGAGTTCGCCCGCTCGCGCGGCGCGAAGGTCCGCGATCCCGCAGAGGACGTCGTGGCGACCTACCGAGTGCTCCAGGTCGACCTCAGCCGCCCGCGCGGTGACCGCTCGGCGGCCAACACGATGCTCTGGCAGTCCGGCAGCATCGGGCTGATGGGCTTCTCGTGGCCGCGGCCCGACGGCGCGCCGATCGACAACGCGACGTGGTCGACGCCCGGTCGACTGCTGGCCTCCTACCGGGTGCACCAGAACATGAGCGGGGGCTACTACCCGACCCAGGACTGCCGCTACCGGCCGCGCCGGGCCTGGTTGCCGCGCCTGCCGTCGCGTTTCGACCAGGTCGTCGACCACCTCTCGCGCCAGCTGCTGCACCAACGGGCCACGCCCGCCCTGGTCCGCGCCTGCGCCGAGGCCGCCGACGTGGGAGTGCGCGAAGCCATCACCCCACGCCACCGGCTCGTGCAGTACGGCGTGCAGAAGGTGATCGTGACCATGCTCGACTCCCCCGACTTCTTCCTGCGGTGATGACGATGACGACCAGAACCATGACCGACGACCCGGCGGTCGAGTGCGGGTGTGCGGAGTACGCCGGGCTGTCCCGGCGCGGCGTCCTGGCCGGCGGTGCTGCCCTGGCCGGCGTGGCCTCCATGACCACCGTGATCGGCGACGCCGTGCTCCAGAGCGCCTCGGCCAGCCTCGGTCCGGCACGCTCGACGCTGGTGGTGCTCTCGTTGCGCGGCGCCGCCGACGGGCTCTCGATGGTCGTGCCCCACGGTGACCCCGCCTACTACCGCGCCCGGCCGCACATCGCGGTCCCTGCCTCCAGCCTGTGGGGCGGGGACGGCTTCTTCGGCTGGAACCCGCACCTGAAGGCGCTCGAGCCGCTGTGGCGCTCGGGTCGTCTGGCCGCCGTGCACGCGACCGGCCTGCCCGCACCCAACCGCTCGCACTTCTCGGCGATGGAGGAGCTGGAGGACGCGGCCCCGGGGTCGCAGGAGCGCACCGGGTGGCTCAACCGGCTGATCGGCCTCGACTCCGACCGGCCCTCACCGCTGCAGGCGATGGCGGTCACCGACGGTGCCGTGCCGAGCTCGCTGTGCGGGCCGGAGCCGACGATGAGCGCCCTGGACCCGGCCTCGGTGATGGTGGCCGGTGCCACCACGACCTCCTCGCGACGGGTCAGCTCGCTGCGCCAGCTCTGGGCCGGTCGCGACGACGCGCTCGGCCGTGCCGCGGGCGAGGCCTTCACGGCCGTCGAGGACTTCACTCCCGTACGCCGTGGCTCCGCCCGACCGGCCAACGGGGCGAGCTACCCGGCAGGCGACCTCGGCAAGGCCATGGCCTCGGCGGCGAGGATCATCAAGGGCGACGTCGGTGTCGAGGTGCTCACCATCGACCAGGGCAGCTGGGACATGCACTCCGGGCTCGGCACGGTCGAGGGCGGGGCGATGATGCACAACTGTGCGGACCTCGGCGCCGCGCTCGCCGCGTTCTTCGACGACCTCGGCTCCCGCGCCGACAACGTCACCGTCGTGACGTTGACCGAGTTCGGCCGCCGCGTCGTCGAGAACGAGAACCGAGGCCTCGACCACGGCTTCGGCAGCGTCATGCTGCTCGCCGGGGCCGGGGTCAGGGGTGGGAGGTTCTACGGCACGTTCCCGCAGCTGGGCACCGACCTGGACTCCGACCTGACGGTGACGACCGACTACCGCAGCATCCTCGCGGAGGTCGTCTCGCGTCGCTTCGGGGCCAGCACGTCGACGGTCTTCCCCGGGTTCAACCCGCGTCCGTTGGGCGTGATGACGGACTGAGCCCGGTCGGGGCGGTCGGGGCGGTCAGGGGCGGACGAGCACCTTGATCGCCTCGCGCCGGTCCATCGCCCGGTAGCCCTCGGCGACCCGGTCGAGGTCCACCTCGAGGTCGAAGACGCGGCCCGGCTCGATCCGGCCGCTGACGACGAGGTCGAGCAGGCTCGGAAGGTAGCGACGGACCGGGGCCATCCCGCCGGCCAGACCCACGTTGCGCGAGAACATCGAGCGCACCGGCAGCTCCACGCCGTGCGGCACGCCGACGAAGCCGACCGTCGAGCCGGGGCGGGCGACCCGGAACGCCGTGCTCATCGACTCGTCGGTCCCGACGCACTCCAGCACCGCGTCCGCGCCGACGCCGCGGGTCAGCTCCATCACCTCCGCGACACCCTCGTCGCCGCGGGTCTCGACGAGGTCGGTCGCCCCGAACTCGGTCGCGACCCTCTGGCGTGGCTCGTGGCGCGACATCGCGACGACCCGCTCGGCGCCCAGCACCGAGGCGGCCAGCACGCCGCACAGACCGACGGCGCCGTCGCCGACGACCACCACCGTGCCCCCGGCGCTGACGCCGGCGGAGACCGCCGCGTGCCAGCCGGTCGGCATCACGTCGGAGAGCGCGAGCAGGGACGGGAGCATGGCCTGGTCCAGGGTGGAGCCCGTGGCGCCGTCGACCTTGACCAGGCTGCCCTCGGCCTGGGTGACCAGCGCGAGCTCGGCCTGACCGCTGCGGGTGACCCCGAGGTTCTCGCACGCCGAGTGCACCCCGGCACGGCAGTGCACGCAGGTGTTGTCCGCGTGGCAGAACGGCACGACGACCACGTCGCCGGCGCGGAACGAGCGGACCTCGGAGCCGACCTCGGTCACGACGCCGACGCACTCGTGGCCGATGGTCGCGCCCACGCTGATGTCGTTCTCACCGCGGTAGGGCCACAGGTCGGACCCGCAGATGCAGCCGGCGAGGACGCTGACGACCGCGTCGGTCGGGGCGCTGGCCCGGGGGTCGGGCACCTCGCTGACGCGGATGTCGCCGGGTCCGTGGATGGTGGTGGCACGCATGAGCGCCACTATGGCACCGCGGTGATGGGCGTGGCGTCGGTTCCCACCGCGGGCGGGTGACCAACGACACCACGTCCCGCCCAGTCGTGGATGTCGGGCGTTATCTCACATGTGAGTTAGCGTGGTCGGCATGCCTCTCGACTACAAGGGCCGGATCGGGAACCTGATCCGCGACGCCCGCCAGCACCGTGGCCTCACCCAGCAGCAGCTGGCCGACCTGCTGGCGACGAGCCAGAGCGCGATCAACCGGATCGAGAAGGGCCACCAGAACCTGTCGCTGGAGATGCTCGCGCGCATCGGTGCGGCCCTCGACTCCGAGATCGTCGCGCTGGGCGCCGGACCGACCCACCTGCGCGTCACCGGTCCCACCACGCTCTCGGGCAACATCGCGGTCAAGACCTCCAAGAACGCCGGCGTCGCGCTGCTGTGCGCCTCGCTGCTCAACCGTGGCCGCACCACGCTGCGCAAGGTCGCCCGCATCGAGGAGGTCAACCGCCTGCTCGAGGTGCTGACCAGCCTGGGCGTGCAGTGCCGCTGGCTCGACGACTCGGGCGACCTCGAGATCATCCCGCCGCGCGAGCTCGACCTGGACCACATCGACGAGGAGGCGGCTCGACGTACCCGCTCGATCATCATGTTCCTCGGGCCGCTGCTGCACCGCAGCGACAACTTCGAGCTGCCCTACGCCGGCGGCTGCAACCTCGGCACCCGCACCGTCGAGCCGCACATGTCGGCCCTGCGGCCCTTCGGCCTCGAGGTCAAGGCGACCGACGGCAGCTACCACGCCGAGGTCGAGCACGGCATCTCGCCCGCCCGCCCGATCGTGCTCACCGAGCGCGGCGACACCGTCACCGAGAACGCCCTGATGGCCGCCGCCCTGCACCCGGGCACCACCACGATCCGCAACGCCTCGTCGAACTACATGGTCCAGGACCTGTGCTTCTACCTCCAGCGCCTCGGGGTCACCATCGAGGGCGTGGGCTCGACGACCCTGCAGGTCACCGGTTGCGAGCGCATCGACGTCGACGTCGACTACTCCCCCAGCGAGGACCCCATCGAGGCGATGTCGCTGCTCGCGGCCGCGATCGTGACGAAGTCCTCGATCACCGTCGAGCGCTGCCCGATCGAGTTCCTGGAGATCGAGCTCGCGCTGCTCGAGGAGATGGGCCTGCGCTACGACCGCACCGAGGAGTACACCGCCGCCAACGGCCGGACCCGCCTGGTCGACCTCACGACGTACGCCTCCGAGCTGCACGCGCCGCTCGACAAGATCCACCCGATGCCGTTCCCGGGCCTGAACATCGACAACCTGCCGTTCTTCGCCGTCATCGCAGCGGTCGCGCACGGGCAGACGTTCCTGCACGACTGGGTCTACGAGAACCGTGCGATCTACCTCACCGACCTCAACAAGCTGGGCGGCCAGGTCAAGCTGCTGGACCCGCACCGCGTCATGATCGAGGGTCCGACCAGCTTCACCGGCACCGAGCTCGTCTGCCCGCCCGCCCTGCGCCCGGCGGTCGTGATCCTGCTCGCGATGCTCGCCTCGAAGGGCACCTCGGTGCTGCGCAGCACCTACGTCATCCACCGCGGCTACGAGGACCTCGCCGAGCGACTCAACGAGCTCGGCGCCAACATCGAGCCGTTCCGCGACATCTGACCTCCGTCGGGCCGGGTCGGGGTTCGTCGGGCGGGGACGTCGTTTGGTCACCAACGACGACAATCGCGGTCGGAAACGTGTCGTTGGTGACCAAACGGCACACCTCAGCCCGCACCGGGCGCCGGACTCACCGCGACGTCCAACCACCGTCCATGGTGTACGACGCCCCGGTGACCATCGCGGCGGAGTCGCCGCACAGCCACCGGACGAGGTCGGCGACGTCGTCGGCCTCGACGAGGCGCTTGACCGCGCTCTCGGTGAGCATCACCTTCTCGACGACCTCGTCCTCGCCGATGCCGTGGATGCGGGCCTGGTCGGCGATCTGCTTCTCGACCAGCGGCGTGCGCACGTAACCGGGGTTCACGCAGTTGCTGGTCACGCCGTGCGGGCCGCCCTCGAGGGCGGTGACCTTCGAGAGACCCTCGAGCCCGTGCTTGGCGGCGACGTAGGCCGACTTGTAGGCGCTGGCGCGCAGGCCGTGCACCGAGCTGAGGTTGACCACCCGACCGAACCCGCGCTCGTACATCCCCGGTAGCACCGCGCGCACGAGCAGGAAGGGCGCGGTGAGCATCAGGTCGACGATGAGACGGAACCGCGCCGGGTCGAAGTCCTGGATGGGGGCGACGGTCTGGATGCCGGCGTTGTTGACCAGGACGTCGGCCTCGAGCCTCAGCTCACCGAGCGCGTCGAGGTCGCCGAGATCGACGGTCCACGCACGGCCGCCGACCTCGGCGGCGACCGCCTCGGCACCGTCGCGGTCGACGTCGGCGACGACGACGTCCGCCCCGGCGGCGGCGAGCGCGCGAGCACAGGCGGCGCCGATCCCGCTCGCGGCCCCGGTCACGACGGCGGTCCGTCCGGTGAGGTCGGTGGTCATGGCAGCTCCTGGTGTCGGTGGGACGAGACACGCGCAGCCTCGCACGCCGAGAGCCGCGCGGTGCTCGTGGCCGTGGGATCATCACCGCGTGACCACCTCACCGCCCCCGGGACGTGCGCGGGGCGCACGACCCGTCGCACGCCCCGACGTACGCCGGGATCCCCTGGTCGCGCGTGGCGGACGGGTGCGGGCCTTCGCCCACCGCGGTGGTGCCCGACACCCCGACCTGGACGGTCTCGAGAACACGCTGCTGGCCTTCCGCCACGCCGCCGGCCTCGGGTACACCGACCTCGAGACCGACGTCCACGTCACGCGCGACGGCGTCCTGGTGGCCTTCCACGACGACGTCCTCGATCGGGTCACCGATGCGGTCGGCGCGGTCGAGGACACCACCTGGGCGCAGCTGAGCCGCGCGCGGATCGGTGGTCGGGGGTCCGTGCCGACCTTCGGGGACCTGCTCGAGCAGCTGCCCGGCTGCTCGTTCAACGTCGACCTCAAGTCGGACGCGGCGGCCTACGCCCTGGCCGACCTGCTCGACGCCCGAGCAGCCCACGACCGGGTGCTGGTGGGGTCGTTCTCGGCGCGTCGGCTGCGCCTGTTCCGGCGCCTGAGCCACGGACGCGTCGCCACCGGCGCCCACCCGGGCGAGGTCGCGGCCTTCCGGCTGCTGCCCAGTGCCGCGCTCGTGGCCCTCGTCACCGGTGACCACGCCGACGCGCTCCAGGTGCCGGTCCGGGTCGGGCTGCTGCGGCTGCTGACCCCGGGTCTTCTGCGCCGCGCCCACGCCCTGGGGGTGCCCGTGCACGTGTGGGTCGTCGACGACCCGGCGCAGATGCACGCGCTGCTCGACGCCGGCGTCGACGGGCTCATGACCGACCGCACCGACCTGTTGGGCGAGGTGCTGCGCGCGCGGGGCGCCTGGGTCGGCGAGGGCGCGGCGAGCCCCCGGTGAGCAGTCCCACGAGCTCGCTCCCGCAACCCACCGCCACGACCGGTCGGATCGGGTGGCCCGTGTGGGCCTGGGGCCTGTGGGACTGGGCCTCCGCGGCGTTCAACGCGGTCATCACCACCTTCGTCTTCAGCGTCTACCTCACCTCGGAGGCCTTCGGTCCCGACGCCGACACCGCCCTGGGCTGGTCCCTGGCCGCCGCCGGGGTGCTCGTCGCCCTGCTCGCCCCCGTCACCGGTCAGCGCTCGGACCGCACCGGTCGCCGGACCTTCTGGCTCGGGGTGAACACCGCGCTCGTCGTGGTCGTGTCCGCCTCGATGTTCCTGGTCACGCCCTCGGTCGACCGTCTGTGGCTGGGCCTGCTGCTGCTCGCCGGCGGCAACGTGTTCTTCGAGCTGGCCTCGGTCAACTACAACGCGATGCTCTCCGAGGTCTCCACCCCGAGCACGGTGGGCCGGGTCTCCGGGCTCGGCTGGGGCATGGGCTACCTCGGTGGCATCGTGCTGCTGCTCGTGGTCTACGTCGGTCTGATCAGCCCCGAGGTCGGGTGGTTCGGCGTCACCGCCGACCGGGGTCTCGACGTGCGGGTGACGATGCTGTTCTGCGCCGCGTGGACCCTGCTCTTCTCCCTGCCGGTGCTGCTGACGGTGCGCGACGACCCGACGCAGCGCACCCGCCGTACGCCGGGCACGGGGGGCCTCGGCGGGCGTGTCGCCGGGGTCGGTGAGTCCTACTCCCGCCTCTTCGCGTCCGTGCGCGAGCTGTGGCGCACCGACCGCAACGTCGTGTGGTTCCTGGGCGCGTCCGCGGTCTTCCGCGACGGACTGGCCGGCGTGTTCACCTTCGGCGCGGTCCTGGCGGCCGGCTCCTTCGGCTTCACGAGCAGCGGGGTCATCGTCTTCGGGATCGCGGCCAACGTGGTCGCCGGCCTGGCCACCATCGGTTTCGGCGTGCTCGACGACCGGATCGGCCCGAAGCGCGTGATCATGGGCTCCCTGGTGCTGATGATCCTCTCCGGGCTGGCCGTCTTCACGTTGCACTCCGGGGGGCAGGTCGTCTTCTGGACCTTCGGGCTGCTGCTCGCGGTCTTCGTCGGTCCCGCCCAGTCCGCGTCGCGGACCTTCCTGCTCCGGGTGACCCCGGCAGGTCGTGAGGGTCAGATCTTCGGCCTGTACGCCACCACCGGGCGCGCGGTGAGCTTCCTGGCCCCGGCGCTCTTCTCGGTCGCGATCCTCATCGGCACCCGGGTCAGTGGTGCGCGCACGGCGTCGGAGGCGCAGTACTTCGGGATCCTCGGCGTCGTGCTGGTGCTGCTCGTCGGCCTCGGGCTCCTGGTGCCCGTGCGCAGTCCCGGAGGCGAGACGCCGGCCTCCCGGTGAGCGCGACGGGTCCATCGGACCGGAGCACCGCGGAATGTTGGGGGCGCGGGTAGCGTTGAACCCAGATACCCGGTTGCGGCCGCCACGACATCGACGGCCGCGGGATCTTTCCATGGGGAGCACGGTCCGGAACCCGTCTTGCCCCAGATCGCCGGGAACGACATTGGAGGTGCCTCATGGCGGAGCGCACATTGCGTGGAGCGCGACTCGGAGGCCAGAGCTTCGAGGACGAGCGCGGGATCGAGTTCGCAGCGCGGCAGCAGGTCGGCTACCGCTGCAAGCAGGGTCACGAGTTCGAGATCACGATGTCGGTCGAGGCCGACGTCCCGGCGATCTGGGAGTGCCCGAAGTGTGGAGCGCAGTCGTTGAGCGTCGCCGGCATCGAGCCGACCCACAAGCCTGAGAAGCCCGCCCGCACCCACTGGGACATGCTCCTCGAGCGCCGCTCGGAGAAGGAGCTCGAGGACATCCTCAAGGAACGTCTCGACCTGCTGCGCGGTGGCGAGATCGGCCCGGCGCACCTGCACCGTGCCAATGCGCGCAAGCGCAGCCGCAAGGCCACGGCCTAGGCCTGGTGCGACCACCGGGTCGGCCAGGCTGCTGCTTGACCGGCGCGCCGCTCACGAGTCGTCGTCGACCACCTCACCCCGGATCACGGGGCCCCCGGGCCCCGCTGGTCCGGGGTCTCGTCGTGGGTCCGCAGCGGAGGATCCGTCACCTCCTCGCTCGAAGCGGCTCGCGGCCCCGAAGCCTCCCGGTCCACCCGGACCCGCCTGGCCGCCGACGACGAGGCGGCGCGTCACGGCGCGGGTCAGGGCCCCGCGGAAGAACGGCCGGGTGAAGGGCAGCACCAGCGCGATCCCGAGGACGTCGGTGACGAACCCCGGGGTGAGCATGAGGGTCCCGCCGACGAGGATCAACGCCCCGTCTGCGATCTCACGGCCCGGCACGGCGCCGCGGCGCAGCGCGTCCTGCAGCGACCGCCAGGCCCGCCCGCCCTCACGGCGCACCAGCCAGGCACCGACCAGGCTGTCGGCGACGAGCAGCAGCACCGTCCACCACGCGCCGATCACCGAGCCCACCCGGATGATCACGATGATCTCGACCAGCGGCAGCACCACGAAGGCGACGACCAGCGCCAGCGGGACCCAGCCCCGGCGTCGCGAGCCTCCACCCACCGGGCGGCCGCCGCCGACGGCGCTCATCGCCTCGCCTCGCTGCGTCGCACGTCCGCCAGGTCGGCCGCGGCGACGCCGGCCGTCCCGCCGGTCCACCGCGCGCGGCGCTGCTCGAGGCCCCAGCGCGTGATCAGCCGCAGCGACTCGACGGCCACCGCGCCGTTCATCTTCGACTCTCCTCGGGTGCGCTCGACGAAGTCGATCGGCACCTCGCGCACCCGCAGTCCGGCCTCGACCGCGCGCGCGGTCAGGTCGGTCTGGAAGACGTAGCCGACCGAGCGCACGGCGCTGAGGTCGATCACCTCCAGAGCCTCACGGCGGAACAGCCGGAACCCGGCGGTGGCGTCGCGGACCGGCAGGCCCAGCAGCAGACGGACGTAGGCGTTGCCACCCCGGGAGAGGGCCTGGCGGTACCAGGGCCAGTTGTGCACCGCGCCGCCGGTCACGTAGCGCGACCCGATCACGAGATCGGCCTCCGCGATCGCCGCTCGCAGGCGCTCGAGCTGCTCGGGTGCGTGCGAGCCGTCGGCGTCCATCTCGCCGATCACGTCGTAGCCACGCTCGAGGGCCCACGCGAAGCCGGCGAGGTAGGCCGCCCCCAGCCCGCTCTTCGCGGTGCGGTGCAGGACGTGGAGCCGGTCGTCCGCACCGGCGAGGTCGTCGGCGAGCCGTCCGGTGCCGTCCGGGGAGTCGTCGTCGACGACGAGCACGTCCAGATCGGGGTGGGCACGACGCAGCCGCTCCAGGATCCAGGCCAGGTTGTCGATCTCGTCGTAGGTCGGCACCACCACGACCGTGCGTGGCTCCTCGCTGCGCAGGCTGCTCATCGCGACCTCCTTCGTCGTGGCCCCCGTGGTGCCCGTCGTGGTGCCCGTCGGCGAGCTGGTCGGGGAGGTGCGCGCCGGTGGGGCCGACCTCTCCATCGTGCCAGCAGGGTCCTCGGGCGACCCGGCGCGAGCGCGTCGTCGCCGCGTCGGCGTCCCGCGCCACGACAGGAGGAGGCCGAGCAGCAGCAGCAGGGTGAAGGCGCCTACCGGCCAGGCGCCCAGGCGTACACCGGGGGTGACTCCCTCGACGAGCCCCACCCGGTCCGCGAGGACGGCCCGGGTCAGTGGCGGCGCGGTCTGCACGACCGACCCGTCGGGTGCGATGATCCCCGACAGCCCGTTGGTCGAGGCCACGACCAGCCACCGACCCGTCTCGACGGCGCGCAGCCGCGTGATGGCGAACTGCTGCTCGATCTGGTCGGTGAAGATGAAGCTGGCGTTGCTGGTCTGGACGACCAGCATCTGCGCGCCGTCCTCGACCTGGGTGTAGAGGCCCGCGTCGTAGGCGACGTCGAAGCAGATCGCGTCCGCGACGCTGACGCCGGCGATCCTCAGCGGGGCGGTCCGGGTGCCGCTGCGGGAGTCGCGGGTGATCTCGCCGAGGCGACCCGCGGTGAGGAACCACGACGGCATCTCGTCGCGCCAGGGGATGTACTCGCCGTAGGGCACCGGGTTCTGCTTGCCGTAGCGCTCCCCCGGACCGGTGACGGGGTCCCACACGATGCCCTGGTTGAGCAGCTCGTCGTCGCCACGGTAGACCAGCGCCCCGACCAGGACGGGTACGTCGACAGCGGCGACGGCGCGCTCGATCTCGGCCCCGAGCGCCGGGTCCCGGAAGGGGTCACTGGCGGTGGAGTTCTCGGGCCACACCACGAAGTCGGGGGCGGGGGCCTCGCCGGCGGCCACCCGTCGCGCCAGCTCGACGGTCGCCTCGGCGTGGTTGACGGTGAGCTGGAAGGGGTCGTAGAGCACGTTGTCGCCCGGTCCGGGCACGTCGCCCTGCACCGCCGCCACGGTCGCCTCCCCGGTCGTGGGCAGCGTGTAGGGGGCGGCGGCCGGAGCGAGGGTCACCGCGCCGACGGCGGCCAGCGAGGCGAGCGCCGCGAGGCCCTCGACCGGCCGTCTGCTCAGGGCGACACGGGCCAGCAGGAACCCGGTCGCGGCGAGGAGGAAGGACACCCCGTTCATGCCGACGTAGGCCAGGGCGGGTGCGACCGGGGTGTCGACGACGGCGAAGGGCAACCGGCCGAACGGCATGCCGCTCAAGGGCCAGGTGCTGCGCAGCACCTCGAGCGGGACCCAGGCGCAGGCCAGCCAGAACGGCCAGGCCCGCAGCCGGTGCAGCCGGGTCGCCGCCGCTCCGAGCACGCCGTAGAACAGGGTCTCCGTCGTGGACAGGGTCGCCCAGCCCTCGACACCGATCGAGCCCCTCATCCACCAGATCGTGGTGAAGTAGAACGCGGCTCCGAAGACCAGACCCGTCGCCAGTCCGGCGCACAGCCCGATGCCCCGGGTCAGCAGCGCGAAGCCGGCCAGCGCGAGCGGCATCACCCAGAAGAACGCGACCGGCTCGAAGGCCAGGGAGAGGCCGACGCCGGCGATCGCGGCGAGGAGGAGACGGGCCGGCACGCTCAGAACCTACCGGGGTGCCGGAGGGGCGTGGCGGCCACGGTGGGGGGTTCATGCGGGCCGGCGGAGGGGGCCACGGACTCGTCGGTCCAGGCCGTGCGCCACTGGCGGCGACGCACGTCCTGTTGTCTAGGGGTCCAGGGCTCCCTCCGCCCCACTCGCGGGGCGGGCCGACCTCGGTGAGCCGCGCGGAGGGTGTCTGGCACCAACGCCACCCGGTCACGGTCACTCGGAAGCCGGTCCACGGGCCACGGCCTGCATGAGCGGATGTCCCTACTCTCGATGAGCGGCTCGACCACTGTCAACACGGTCCTGACCTGCGCGAACTCTCGTCGTCGCAGGTCAGGGCGGCCGGGTCGGCACCGAAATGGATCGTGACAATTCCTCCCCGCCCGGCGTGTCGGTCGCAACCCGCCGTCCCCCACGTGTAGGGAGACGGCGACGTCCCTGCGTCACCGGCCGTCGCCCGGACGAGCGGCCGGTCACCCCGAGCCGGAGGCAGCGCACTCAGCGGCTGGCAGCGCCGGGCACGACGACGGTGCCGGTCGCGGTGGTGGCCACGAGGGGCTCCTCGAGCACCTTCGCCGCCCCGGGCCGGTCGGCCGTCGGCTCTCCGCGCGCGACCACCCGCACGGTCAGCTCGAGACGCCGCGACCGTGTGCCGACGCGGACCAGCACGGCCTCCACCTCGAGCACGTCGCCCGCGCGCACGGGCGCCGCGAACGTGACCTCGTCGTAGGAGGCGAACAGGCCCTCGTCGCCGTCGGTGCGGATGCACATCTCGGTCGCGACGTCGCCGAAGAGGCCGAGGCTGTAGGCACCGTCGACGAGGTGGCCTGCGTAGTGGGCGTGGGAGTAGGGCACGTAGCGCCGGTGCGTGACGGTCGTCCCGACCGTGGGTCCGGTGCCGTTCACGACGCCACCGCCACCGACGGTGCACCCGGCTCGGACGAGGGGGTGGGAGCGAGGCGGTGGACCAGGTAGGAGGCGACCTCGGCCGGGGTCGTGCCGCGAGCGAAGACCTGGTCGACGCCGAGGTCGTCGGCCATCGTCTCGTCGAAGCGTGGACCGCCGACGACCAGCAGCGGCCGGCGTCGGGGCGGGTAGGCCTCACGGAAGGCCGCCGCCATCTCGCGGGTGTTGAGCAGGTGGGCGTCACGCTGGGTGACGACCTGGCTGACCAGGACGGCGTCGGCGCCCTCCTCCTGGCACCGCGCGACCAGCTGCGGGACGGAGACCTGGGCGCCGAGGTTGACCACGCGCAGCTCGCGGTAGTACTCCAGGCCCTTCTCCCCCGCGAAGCCCTTGATGTTCAAGATGGCGTCGATCCCGACCGTGTGGGCGTCGGTGCCGATGCACGCCCCGACGACGACGAGACGGCGCCGCAGCGACGTCTTGACCGCGGCGTTCGCCTCGGCCGGCGTCAGCAGCGGGAAGTCTCGCTCGACGACCGTGACCTGCTCGGTGTCGACGAGGTGGTTGACCCGACCGTAGACGACGAAGAAGGTGAAGTCCGGGCCCAGGGGCTTGCTGTGGGCGACCAGGACGGCCTCCATTCCCATCTTCTGGGCCAGCTGCGCCGCCGCGCCCTCGGCGACCTTGGAGTGCGGCACGGGCAGGGTGAAGCTGAGCTGCACCATGCCGTCGCCGGTGGTGTCGCCGTAGGGACGCACGATGCTCATGCCGGCTCCTCGTCTGTGCTCCGGGTCGTGGTCTCGAGCAGGTCGCGGGCGGGGTTGCAGTAGGCCGGGGCGAGCTCGGCGACGCCCTCGAGGCCGCGGCCCGCGTCGGCGGGGCGCTTCATCAGCCCGAACGTGCCGTCGGCGATCGCGTCGAGCAGGCCGTGCTCACGGCCCACGATCTGCTCGAGGAGGTCGACGGTCTCGGCGAGCACGTGATGGGCCCGGGTCGCGATCACCCCGTCCGGGGCGGGGTGGAAGTCCTCGTGCAGGGAGCCGGCCGCCTCGAGCACGTAGCGCACGTTGGCCAGGGCGAGGTCCCGGTCGGAGAGCCACGGCGTGACGACGGCCTCGGTCATCATCCCGACGAGCAGGATGCCCTGCCCGGTCAGGGCGCCGGCGAGGTTGAAGAACCCGTCGAGCAGGTAGCCGCGGAAGATGTCGCCGCTCATGTGCCGCGTCGGTGGCATCCACTTCAGCGGAGCCGTCGGGAACAGCTCGCGGGCCAGCAGCGCGTGGGCGAGCTCGAGGCGGAAGGAGTCCGGCACGGTGGGGTCGATCTCGAAGGCGTGACCCAGTCCGAGCTGCCAGTCCTCGAGGCCTGCCTCCCGGGCGAAGAACTCGTTGAGAAGCTGGCTGGTCGTGACCGTGTGCGCGGCCTCGATCGCATCGGCGGTGGTGAGGTAGTTGTCCTCGCCGGTGTTGATGATGATGCCGGCACGGGCGTGGACCTGGCGACTGAAGCGCTGGTCGACGAAGGTGCGGACCGGGTTGATGTCGCGGAACAGGATCCCGTACATCGAGTCGTTGAGCATCATGTCGAGCCGCTCCAGGCCAGCGAGGACCGCGATCTCGGGCATGCACAGGCCGGAGGCGTAGTTGGTCAGGCGCACGTAACGGCCCAGCTCGCGGCTGGACTCGTCGAGCGCGGCGCGCATCAGCCGGAAGTTCTCCTGGGTGGCGTAGGTGCCCGCGAAGCCCTCGCGGGTGGCGCCCTCGGGCACGAAGTCGAGCAGGCTCTGCCCGGTGGAGCGGATCACCGCGATCACGTCGGCGCCCTCGCGCGCCGCCTGCTGGGCCTGCGGGATGTCCTCGTGGATGTCGCCGGTCGCGACGATGAGGTAGATCCACGGCTGGCGCGGCGCATCGCCGTGGCGGGCGATCATCTCCTCGCGCTCGACGCGGCGTTCGTCCATCCGGCGTACGCCGTGCCCGACGGCGTCGAGCGCGGCGGCGCGGGCCCGCTCGGCGTCGGGGCCCGAGGGCAGGCGGAAGCGCACCGATCCGGCCGAGGCCCTCGCCGCCAGGGTTGCGAGGTCGTCGGCCTCGCCGCGCGCCAGGGCGTCCCACACGGGCAGCGCCACGCCGTGGGGCAGGGCGTCGTCGCCGAGGTCGGCGCAGACCACGTCGAGCAGGCGGTTGGCCCAGGGCGTGCCCTCGGGGTCGGCGCCCCCGAGGCCGGCCAGCCGCAGGGTCGCGCGCTCCACCGAGACCGTGGTGTGGGTCTGCGCCAGGTCGACCACGGGCTCGCCGGCCCGGCGGGCCAGACCACGGGCCCGTCGGACGAGGTCGTCGTCGAGGTGCAGCTTGCTCACGTGCGCTCCTCGAAGATCGACCGGACGCCGGCGTGGCGCCGCAGGAGGTCCAGGGCGAGGTCGGCGTGCCCGGGGACGTACCCGTTGCCGACGACCATCCGGACGTCGGCGGCCAGGCCCTCCGCGCCGAGCGCGGCGGCCGCGAACGAGGTGGCCATCGAGAAGAAGACGATGGTCCCGCCCTCGGCGGTGGCGAGCACCGCACCGCCCTCGCAGCCGGCGACGTCGACGCAGACGACGCACACGTCGGCCGGTCCGCCGGCGCTGAGCACGGCCTCACGCAGGGCGAGCGGGTCGCGGGCGTCGGCGACCACGACCGCGTCGGCCAGACCGGCCGCCTCGAGCCGGCGCGCCTCCCGGGCGTGGGGCACGACCCCGATCGTGCGTGCCGCGCCGGCCTCGTGCGCTGCGGCGAGACTCAGGGACCCCGACTTGCCCGCTCCTCCGACGACGGCCACGACCGGCGCGACGCCGTGGTCGCGGCGGTGCTCGGCGACCACGCGGGCCACGAGGGCGGGAGCGCCGCAGACGTCCATCACGGCCAGGCTGAGCGGCGTCGGCAGGTCCTCGGGCAGACGAGCGGCGATGGAGCGCCCGAACAGCACGGCGTACCCCGTGCACGGGACCTGCTCGCTGGCGCCGTCCCAGTCGACGAGGGCGTCCTCGATGACGAGCGGGGTCAGGGAGAGGGAGACCAACGAGGCGACGCGGTCGCCCACGACGAGACCGAGGGTCGAGTCCGGTCCGACCTCCTCGACCGTGCCCACCAGCATGCCACCGGAGCCGGTCACCGGGTTCTGCATCTTGCCGCGCGCGGCGACGATGGCGAGGACCTCGGCACGCACCGCCGCGCCGTCGCCGTGGTGGGCCTCGCGCAGCTGGCGGAACGAGGCGGCATCGAGGTTGAGCCGCTCGACGCGGATCCGCACCTCGTCCGGCCACAGCTGCGCGCGCGTGTCGAGACGCTGTGCAGCCTGGGGCAGGACCCGTGGCTCGTCGACGACCCGGTGGAGCCCGACCGGGTCGGCTGGCCGCACCGTCTGGGTCGCCTCGGACAGCACCGGACCTCCTGCGTGGTCATCGTCGATTCGTGGGCCTGGAACGGGAGATCTTGCGGCGCGCCCCTGGTCCAGCCGTAGGATCTGCACCTATTGTGACAGAGCACACCGATGTCGGCCACCCCGACGCGCCGACCGGCGCCCCGTGCCCACCTATCGGAGGACCCATGAGCACCGCCGTCGAGACCGGCCAGCCCTACGCCTACCGCGCCCCGGAGCTCGTCGAGCCGGACTGGACCCGCTTCCCGGGCTGGCGCGACGTGCGAGCCGAGGACTGGGCCTCGGTGCAGTGGCAGCGCGCCCACTGTGTCAAGAACCCCCGCCAGCTCCGTGAGGTCCTCGGCGACCTGGTCGACGAGCGCTTCTACGCCGACCTCGAGCGCGACCAGGCCGAGCGCGCCACGATGTCGATGCTGCTGCCACCGCAGATGCTGAACACGATGGCGCCGTACGTCGCGCCCGCCGGTGCAGGGTCGCTGACCGAGGCGTTCTACGCCGACCCGGTGCGCCACTACATGCTGCCGGTGTTCTCCGACCGGCGCACCGACTGGCCCTCCCACCCCTACGCCACCCGCGACTCGCTCCACGAGCACGACATGTGGGTCGCCGAGGGGCTGACCCACCGCTACCCGACGAAGGTGCTCGCCGAGCTGTTGCCGACCTGCCCCCAGTACTGCGGGCACTGCACCCGCATGGACCTCGTCGGCACCTCCACCCCCACCGTCGAGAAGCTGCGCCTGGTCGGCAAGCCGGCCGACCGGCTCGCCGCCATGCTCGACTACCTGCGTCGCACGCCGAGCGTGCGTGACGTCGTGGTCTCCGGTGGCGACGTGGCCAACATGCCCTGGCCGCGTCTCGAGGCGTTCCTGACCTCGCTGCTGGAGGTCGACAACGTGCGCGACATCCGCCTGGCGACCAAGGCGCTGGTCGGGCTGCCGCAGCACTGGCTCCAGCCGGAGGTCGTCGACGGCGTCGGGCGCGTGGCGGCGCTGGCCCGCTCGCGCGGCGTCGGGCTCGCGCTGCACACCCACGCCAACCACGCGCAGTCGATCACGCCCCTGGTCGCGCAGGCCAGCCGCGCCATGCTCGACGCCGGCCTGCGCGACGTGCGCAACCAGGGGGTCCTGCTCACCGGTGTCAACGCCGACCCGCACACGCTGCTCGACCTGTGCTTCGCGCTGCTCGACGGCGCCGGCATCACGCCGTACTACTTCTACCTGTGCGACATGATCCCCTACGCCGAGCACTGGCGGACCTCGGTCGCCGACGCCCAGCGCCTCCAGACCGCGATCATGGGCTACCTGCCCGGCTTCGCCACCCCGCGCCTGGTCTGTGACGTCCCGTTCGTGGGCAAGCGCTGGGTGCACCAGCTGTCGTCCTACGACACCGAGCACGGCGTGTCGCGCTGGACCAAGAACTACCGGACCTCGATCGAGGCCGACGACCCCGACGCGTTGAGCCGCACGTACCCGTTCTACGACCCGGTCCACACCCTCCCCGAGGCCGGGCAGCGCTGGTGGCGCGAGAACGTCTCCGCGGACGCCTGCTCCATCACCCCCGCGGCGATGGCGGAGGCGTCGCGGCGTACGGCGGCGCTCCAGGCGTACTGAGCGGTCCTCGGGGCGGGGCAGCGACGGGGCTCGCCCCGCGCGTCACCAGGCCGGACGGTTCTCGTAGGCCGTGGAGAGCACGATCGTGGTCCGGGTGGAGACGTTGGCCTGCGACCGGACCCGGCCGAGCAGGTGCTCGAGGTCCAGCGGCGTCGCCACCCGGATCTTGAGGATGTAGGACTCCTGGCCTGCCACCGACCAGCACGACTCGATCTCGGCGATGGCCTCGAGACGCTGCGGGTAGTCGTCGGGCGCCGCCGGGTCGGTCGGTCGGATCGAGACGAAGGCGGTCAGCGGGAGCCCGACCTCGGCGTGGTTGATCGTCGCGCCGTAGCCGAGGATCAGGCCACGCTGCTCGAGGCGCTTCACGCGCTGGTGCACCGCGGACGTGGACAACCCGGTCGCCTTGCCGAGGTCGGTGAAGGACATGCGGCCGTCACGGGAGAGGAGCTCCAGGATCTTCTGGTCGGTGGGGTCGACACCGGAGGAGATCATGCTCACACCGCTCACCCTAACCGGTGCGAGGCCCCGAGGTCGTGACGTTGCCCGTCGGGTCCGAGGCGTCGACGTCATAGGGTGCTGGGCATGCCCGAGGACCGCCGGTTGATGCTGCTCGACACCGCTTCGATGTACTTCCGGGCCTTCTTCGGGGTGCCCGACGTCTCCGGCCCGGACGGGACACCGGTCAACGCCGTGCGCGGCCTGATGGACTTCGTCTCGCGCCTGGTCACCGACTACGCCCCGACCGACCTGGTCTGCTGCTGGGACGACGACTGGCGCCCGCAGTGGCGGGTGGACCTGCTGCCGTCCTACAAGGCGCACCGGGTCGTGGAGGAGGTCGCCGGGGACCCGGACGTCGAGGAGGTGCCCGACCCGTTGGGGGTGCAGGTGCCGATCATCCGCGCGGTGCTCGAGGCGTTCGGGATCGCCGTCGTCGGTGCGGCCGGCTACGAGGCCGACGACGTGATCGGCACGCTGGCCACCCGCGCCGCGGAGGCGGGCATCGCCGTCGACGTCGTCACCGGCGACCGCGACCTGTTCCAGCTCGTGGACGACGCCCGCGCGGTGCGGGTGCTCTACATCGCCCGGGGCGTAGGTCGCCACGAACGGGTGGACGAGGCCTGGGTGCGGGAGAAGTACGGTGTCGAGGCCCGCCAGTACGCGGACTTCGCCACCTTGCGCGGTGACGCCTCCGACGGTCTTCCCGGGGTGGCGGGTGTCGGCGACAAGACGGCCGCGACGCTGCTGGGCCGCCACGCCGACATCGCCGAGATCGTCGCCGCAGCGGGCGACCCCGACTCGGGGATGGGTCCGGCGCCCCGGCGCCGGATCCTCGACGCGACCGACTACCTCGCGGTCGCACCCCAGGTCGTCGCCGTCGCGCGGGAGATCGACCTGGGCGTCGACCTCGCCGCGGGCGACGTCCGGCTCCCGCGCGAACCCGCCGACGACGCGCGCGTCGACGAGCTCGCCGCGGCGTACGGCCTGGACTCCCCGACCGGACGCCTGCGCACCGCCCTCGCCGATCGTTAGCCTCCCCCGGGTGCCTCACCCGCGCCCGTCGGCGTGCGGTGCGCGCCGTTTGGTCACCAACGACACGGATTGCCCCGTCCATGGTGTCGTTGGTGACCAAACGGTGGCGGTCGCGGCCTACCGGGCTCTCGGCCCCTGGCGCGACGGCGCGAGCCGGACGCCGCAGGCGATCTGGCAGGTGGATTGCCAGTGGGCGTGCCGTTTGGTCACCAACGACAGCTCTGGAGGCAGAATCTTCGTCGTTGGTGACCAAACGGCACAGTTCCGGCTCGCCGAGCCCATCGGCAACGGCTACTCGGCCAGCCCGGAGTACGCCACGACGCCGCGGCGGATCCTGCGGACGGCCTCGCGAGCGGTGTCGCGCAGGGGGCCGGGACCGGCGGCGGCGGCGACCTGGCCGCACAGGTCGAGCAGCTGCTTCATCCAGCGCACGAAGTCTCCGGCGGTGAGGTCGGTGGAGCCGAGGACGTCGTCGAGGTCGTCACCCTCGGCCCACCGGAAGGCGGTCCAGGCGAGACCGGCGTCGGGGCGGCGCAGGAAGTCGAGGTGGTGCTCGCGCTCGAGCACGTCGAGCTCGGACCACAGCCGCGTCATCGCCTCGATCGCCACCCCGGTGTCGCCGCCGGGCACCCGCGGGGAACGGGCGTCGTCGGGCCGGCGGGCCTGGAAGACCAGTACGGACAGCGCGGCGGCCAGCCCCGAGGCGGTCAAGCCGTCCCAGACCCCCTGGCGCAGCGACTCAGCGGCCACGAGGTCGAGCTCGGAGTAGAGGCGGCGCAGGTGCGCGCCCTGCGCGGTGACGCCCTCGCCGTCGTCGGTGAGGTAGCCCAGCGCGCTGAGGACCTCGCAGACCCGGTCGAACTGACGCGCCACGGTGTTCGTCCGCCGTTCGACGCGGCGCCGCAGCGTCTCGGCGTCGCGGTCGAGCTTGAACCACCGCTCGGCCCACCGGGCGTGGTCCTCGCGCTCGGGGCAGGCGTGGCAGGGGTGGGACTTCAGACGGGTCCGCAGGCTGTCGACCTCACGGTCGCCGCCCGCTCCCCCGGCCGAGCGGCCGCCGGTCGCGGGTCTCGCGTCGCTGCGACGCAGGTGTGGCGGCGGCACCTGGTCGGCGCGGGCTCGCAGCGCGGAGGCGAGGTCGCGCCGCTGCTGGGCGTTGCGGCCGTTGAAGTTCTTCGGCACCCGCATCCGCGTCAGCGCCTCGACCGGCTCGGGGAAGTCCATCGGACCCAGGCGGCGTGCCTGCCGCTCGAGGGTCAGCACGTAGGGCCGGGGGTTCTGCGCGTCCCAGCCCGGGTCGAGCACGAGCGCCGGGCCGGCGTACTTGCCGACGGGCACCTCGATCACGTCGCCGACCTTGAGCCGGCTCAACGACACGAGCGCCTGCTCGCGCCGCTCCGCGCGACGGCTGCGGCTGGCGTCCTTCTCGAGGTCGGTGATCTGCTGGCGCAGCCCGGCGTACTCCATGAAGTCACCGAGGTGGCACGTCGCGGCCTGGGCGTAGCCCTCGAGCGCCTCGTCGCTCTTGCGCAGCTGCCGCGCCAGCGACACGACGGCCTTGTCGGCCTGGAACTGCGCGAACGACTGCTCGAGCAGCTCGCGCGAGGTGCTCCGGCCGAACTGGTGGACCAGGTTGACGGCCATGTTGTACGACGGGCGGAACGACGACTTCAGCGGATAGGTCCGCGTCGAGGCCAGGCCCGCGACCTCGCGCGGGTTCATCCCCGGCTGCCACAGCGCGATCCCGTGGCCCTCGGTGTCGAGACCGCGCCGACCGGCGCGCCCCGTGAGCTGGGTGTACTCCCCGGGCGTGATGTCGGCGTGCGTCTCGCCGTTCCACTTGCTGAGCTTCTCGATGACCACGGTGCGCGCCGGCATGTTGATGCCCAGCGCCAGGGTCTCGGTGGCGAAGACCGCCTTGCACAGTCCGCGCAGGTAGAGCTCCTCGACGACCTGCTTGAACGCCGGCAGCATGCCGGCGTGGTGCGGCGCGACGCCGCGGACCAGGCCCTCGAGGAAGTCGTGGTAGCCCAGCACGTGCAGGTCGTCCGCGGGAAGGTCGCGACACGCCGCCTCGACGTAGCCACGGACCGCGTCGCCCTCGGAGGCCGACGTCAGCCGCACGTTCGCATCGAGGCACTGCTTGACCGCGGCGTCGCAGCCGACCCGGCTGAAGATGAACACGATCGCGGGCAGCAGCCCCTCGCGCTCGAGGGCCTCGAGCACGTCGACCCGGCTCGGGATCCACACCCGGCGGCCGTTGCCGACCGGCCGCCCGCCCTGGGGGCCCCGCGGGGTCTTGCCGCGCCCCTTCTTGGGCGTGCGCCGGTCCTTGAGGCGGCTCGAGGCCCAGTCGTCGCGCGCGAGCCGCACCAGCTCGTCGTTGACCGGGGCGCCCTCCTGCACGAAGCCCGAGGCGGCGTCGACGTCGGAGGAGGCGAAGAGGTCGAGGAGTCGTCGACCGACCAGGACGTGCTGGAACAGCGGCACCGGACGCCGCTCCTCGACGATCGTGGTGGTCTCGCCGCGCACCGTGGCCAGCCACTCCCCGAACTCCTCGGCGTTGGAGACCGTCGCCGAGAGCGAGATCACCGACACCGACTCCGGCAGGTGGATGATCACCTCCTCCCAGACCGCGCCGCGGGCGCGGTCGGCCAGGTAGTGCACCTCGTCCATCACGACGTAGCCGAGGCCGACCAGCGTCGGGGAGCCGGCGTAGAGCATGTTGCGCAGCACCTCCGTGGTCATCACCACCACCGGCGCCTCGCCGTTGATCGTGTTGTCGCCGGTCAGCAGGCCGACCTGGTCGGGGCCGTAGCGCTCGACGAGGTCGTGGTACTTCTGGTTCGAGAGCGCCTTGATCGGCGTGGTGTAGAAGGCCTTGCGCCCGCTGCTCAGGGCCAGGTGCACGCCGAACTCACCGACGATGGTCTTGCCCGACCCGGTCGGGGCCGCGACGAGCACCCCGCCGCCGTCCTCGATCACCCGGCACGCCCGCAGCTGGAAGTCGTCGAGCGCGAAGTCGTAGTGCGCGGCGAAGTCGCGCAGCACCGGGTGCGAGCGCTGCGAGCGGTACGTCGCGTAGCGCTCGGCGGGGGACGTCACAGGGCACCTCCGGGCGCGAGGACCGCCAACGCTCCGGGGGCGGCCTCGATGGTCAGGGGAAGCGGCCCGAACCGTTCGCCGTCGGCGTACGCGACGATGCCCGGGGCCGCCACGGTGACCGTACGCGCCCGGTGGTGGGAGTAGGCCGGATGGTTGGTGTGGGTCCCGGCGTAGAGCCGCGGGTAGGTGCGCACCAGGTCGCGCCGCGTCGTCTGGGCCAGGACCACCACGTCGAGCAGGCCGTCCTCGAGGCTGGCGCCCTCGGTGATGCGCAGACCACCTCCGAACGACGGTCCGTTGCCGACGGCGACCAGCATCGCGGTGAGGCTCGTCGTGCGACCGTCGATCTCGAGGGTGTAGGAGCGCGGCACGAAGCCGGGCAGGGCGGCGGCGGTCGCGACGCTGTAGCGGGCCCGCCCGCGCGGCCAGCGCATCCGCTCGGCCCGCTCGCTGACGACGGCGTCGAAGCCGGCCGCCAGCACGGTGGCGAAGTAGCGGCCCTGCGTGCGGGCGAGGTCGAGGATCCGGATGCTCCCGCGCACCACGACATCGGCCGCCGCGGCCGGGTCGTCGCGCGGCAGCTCGAGGTAGCGCGCGAGGTCGTCGCCCGACCCCGCCGGGATGACGCCGAGCGGGGTCCCCGTGCCTGCGGCAGCCTGCAGCGCGAGGTTGACCGTGCCGTCACCCCCGCACGCGACGAGCGCGTCGACGCCCTCGCCCACCGCGCGGTGGGCCAGGTCCAGGGTCTCGCCGGCGTCGCGACCCTGCAGCACCCGGACCCGCAGACCCTGCTCACGCATCCGGTTCGTCGCCGTGTGACCTGCGTGGACACCACGCCCCTGACCCGCCGCCGGGTTCGTGATCAGCGCGACCTCGCGCCTGGGGGCAGCCACGGCGGCCAGCCTAGGCGACGCGACGGCGCGCGGGCGGGCGGGCAGCACTCAGAGGTCGTCACCGATGCGCAGGTGGACGGCGTACCGCTCCGGTGACGCCCCGACCGCGCGCGCCAGACGGCCCAGCGCGTCGAGGACCCCCTCGGCGCCCCAGCGGGTGCCCGGCGCCACCAGCACGAGCCGGTCCTCTCGCGAGCAGACGAGGACCTGGCCGTGACGCCACGCCTGGTGGGCGCGGACGCGGACGTCGTCCGGGGCGACGACGACCGGGTAGGCCTCGTCGACGGCCATCAGGTCGCAGGGGTGCTCGGCACCGCCTCCCTCGGCACTGCCCGCGTGCAGCGTGCCACCGACGAGGTGACCGCTGCGCAGGCCCGAGGTGGCCGACCACACGACGTCGCCCTCCCCCAGCCACGACGGCAGGTCGAACGGGTCGAGGTCGCTCAGCGGCGCCTGGCTCACTCCGACGCGCTCAGGGCGACCAGGGCCTCACGCCGCTTGTCGCGGCGCTTGTCGTTGCTGCGGGCGATGACCTCGGAGAGCAGGAAGAGCGCCACCATCGGCAGTGCCATGAACGTCATCGTGAACGGGTCGCCCGAGGGGGTCGCGACGGCGGCGAAGATGAAGGTGCCCACGATGATCCAGGGCCGGTGCTTGCTCAGCGCCTTGCCCGAGACGACGCCGGCCAGGTTGAGCAGCACCACGAAGAGCGGGATCTCGAAGGCGATGCCGAAGACGATCAGCGTGCGGCTGAAGAACTGCAGGTACTCGTTGAACTCCACGAGGTTGACCAGGCCGTCGGGGTTCAGCCCGATCAGGATCTCCAGGCCCTTGGTCAGGGTGACGTAGCCCAGGGTGACACCGCCGAGGAAGAGCGGCCCGGCGATCGCGGCGAAGACACGGCTCCACTTGCGCTCCTTGGCGTGCAGACCGGGCAGGATGAAGGCCCAGATCTGGTAGAGCCACAAGGGGGCGGTGCCCACGATCGAGGAGAAGCCGCAGAGCTTGAGGTAGAGCAGCAGCCCGGCCCCGGGACCACTCGTCGTGGCGAGGGTCTGGCCCTCGGGCAACGTGGCCTGCGCGGCCCGGTAGGGGCTGTAGACGAAGTCGTAGACCTGCTGGAAGAACACCAGCGAGACGATCAGGCCGACCAGCAGGATCAGGGCGACCTTGAGGATCCGCGCACGCAGCTCGCGCAGGTGGTCCGAGAGCGCCATGCGGCCGTCGGCGCCCACGGGGTGCACGGGCTTGCCGAGGAACAGCGAGGCGACACCGGTGATCGACACTGAGTGGGGCTCCGAGGCTAGGAAGGTGTCGGCGGGAGAGGCTGGTCGGGCCGGATCAGCGGGGGTGGCGCTCGGTGGTCGCCTCGGTGGTCGTCTCGGTGCTGGCGCTCGTGCCGTCCTGGGTGACCGGGGGCAGCTCGCGCGCCGGGGGCGCCGTCGGGCGCGCCTCGTCGGTGCTCGTGGACGTCGCGTCGACCTTCGAGGTCTTGTCGTCGTCGGAGTCGATCAGACCCTTCGTCTCGTTCTTGAAGATCTTCAGGGCCTGACCGGTGCTGCGGGCCAGGTCGGGGAGCTTGGCGGCGCCGAAGACGATGATCACGATCAGGAGGATCACGAGCCACTCGGCTCCTTGCGGCATGGCGATCAAGGGCTGGATCATGCGGACCTCACAGGTGGCCTGGCAGGGTGGGCCCGGCTTCTGGGACCGGGTTCGGACTGATCGTCCTCATCCTACGACCGCAGCGGTCGAAGCGGGCGGATTGCGCCGCAGACGGACAGGACAACCCCGGTGCGCCCACGATCAACCGGTGTAGAGCGCCTCGGTGTCGCGAACCGCGGCGGCGTGGCGGCGTGCCGCCCCGGACGGGTCGAGGACCTCGGCGTGGGGGGCCAGGCGCAGCAGCAGCCGGGTCAGCCACCGTTGGTCGGCGACCGGCAGCGTGCACTCGACGGCCCCGTCGGGAAGACCTGGTGCGGGCCCCCGCTCGAGGACGTCGTAGACCGGGTAGTACTCGGTGACCCATCGGGCTGCCGGAGCCAGGCGCACGCGGACGGCGCTGACCTCTGGGGCGCTCGCGTCGGCGTCGCTCCCGTCGCGCCCGTCGCGCCCGTCGTCCTGGCCTCCCGGCGACACGACCGCGCCGAAGAGCGGCCCGTCGAGGGTGCGCGGACCGACGGGCGCCGTCGCCACGGGCGAGTCGAGGACCTCAGCGTCCTGGACGCGGTCGAGCCGGAAGAGGCGGGGGGCCTCCGCGCTGTGGCAGTACGCGTCGAGGTAGGCCGCGCCGCTGCTGGAGACGATCCCCCGGGGGTCGACGACGCGGTCGGAGACCTCGTCGCGCGAGGGGACCCAGTAGCGCAGCCGGACCTGCTTCTGGTCGCGTGCGGCGGACTCGAGGCGCCGGGCCAGGAGGGCCTCGTCCGCGGAGGACCCCTGCTCCTCGCCAGGCTCGACCTGCGTCGGGTTGGGGCCGGTCGCGGCGGCGGCCTCGAGCTTGCGCAGCACCCGGTCGACGACGTCGCGCGTCTGCTCCCCCGCCCCCGAGCGCAGCGCGCGCACCGCGACGATCATCGCGGAGGCCTCGGTCGGGCTCAGCCGCAGCGGTCGGTCGAGGTAGTCGGCGTTGGAGACCCGGATCACCCCGTCGGCCTCGTCGCCCTCCAGCGCCTCGATGTCGACGTCGATCAGGTCGTCGGGGTAGCCGCCGGGGAGCCCGCACATGAAGAGGACCTTGAGGTCGGCCACGACCTGCTCGCGCCCGACCCCGAGGAGCGCGGCGGCCTCGGCGACGTCGACGGCGCCCCGGGCGTGCAGGAACGGCACCAGGGTCAGGATCCGGACCAGCTGCTCGCCGGCCGCCGGCGAGACCGAGCGACGTGCGCGGCTCGCGCCCCCACGGCTGCCGGCGCGGGTCACGAGAGCACCTCGAGCTGGGCGCGCAGCCGGCGCAGGACCTCGTCGCGCAGGTCCGCAGGCTCCTCGACGTACGCCGACGGGCCGTGGCCCAGCACCTCGTCGGCCAGGCCCACGGAGCCGCGCTCCAGGACCAGCCGGTCCCAGTCGGTGGTGGCGTCGGGCCCGACCACGGCCTCCTCGACCGAGGTCGCGTCACGGCGCAGGGTGTGGCCACTGCCGCGACGCACGAGCAGCACGGTGCGCTGCGACGAGGGTGCGGGGGCCCAGCGCCGGGCCACCGCGGAGAGGTCGGTCCCGGGCGGGACCTCGTAGGCGCCGGCCGGACCGTCGGGGTGCGCCTCCGACTGCACCCGGGAGAGTCGGAAGACCCGCTCCTCGCCCCGGTCGGTGTCGTGGCCCACGACGTACCACCGCCCGGAGTAGCGGGTCACGCCCCAGGGCTGGAGGTGACGTGTCGTGGTCGGCTGACCCTCGCGCGCGTAGTCGAAGGCCACGGCCCGGCGCTCGCGCACCGCGTCGAGGAACACCTCGAAGGAGGGCTCGTCGGCCCGCAGCCGTGGCTGGGCGATGTCGAGCGCGGTGGTGTCGACGGCGACACCGGCCGCGGTCAGCTTGCGGACGGCCTCCGCGGCGGCGGGGGCGAAGCGGGCGTGGTCCCAGACCTTGGCGGCCAGACCGACGACAGCAGCCTCCTCGGGGTCGAGCTCGACGTCGGGCAGGGCGAACTCGTCGGGACGCACCCGGTAGCCCGGCTCGTCGTCGAAGTAGCCGTCCATGGCTCCGACCTCGATCGGCACCCCGAGGCTGCGCAGCTCCTCCTTGTCGCGGTCGAACTTGCGCTCGAAGGCGTCGTCGGACAGGCCGGGGTAGAGGATCGAGCGGATCCGGGCCTTGGCCACCAGGTGGCGCTGGACCAGCAGCATGATCAGCAGGTTCAGCAGCCGCTCGGTCTTGGCGCTGCTCTGGGCCTGGGCCGGGCTCGACTCCGGGCTCGGCTCCGGGCTCACCTCGGCGCCCGTCTCGCTGCTCAGGCTGCGGCCAGGATGTCGACGACGAAGTAGAGCGTGTCGCCGCCCTCGATGCCGGCGTCGGGGCTGCCCTGCTTGCCGTAGCCGAGGTCGGAGGGGATGGCGAGGATCACGCGGCTGCCGACGGTCTGGCCGACCAGGGCCTGGTCCCAGCCCTCGATCACGTTGCCCAGGCCGATCGGGAACGCGACCGGAGCGTCTGCGGTGAAGCTCTCGTCGAAGGGCTTCTCGCCCCCGTAGACCTGGCCGAGGTAGTTCGCGACGAGGACGTCACCCTTCTCGACCTCGGGCCCGGTGCCGACGATGCGCGCGAAGGTCTGCAAGGTGCTGCTCGGCCTGGGGACCTTGCCGAAGGTGAACTTGGCGGGCTCGCCATCGACGAACGGCACACCGGGCACCCAGGCCGGCACCGGGTCGATGGTCTCGCCGTCGGGTCCGCTGAGCGGCTGCTGCACCAGGTCCACGATGAGCACGACGGGGTCGAGGTTGCCGATCTCGAGGTCCGGCAGGTCCTGGACCCCCAGCACCTCCTGGGGCGTGCCGACCGAGGCGATCCGCGAGCCGACGGTGGTGCCCTCCTGGACCAGGCCGGCCGCGGCGTTGCCGAGCAGCTGGTCGACGGTCTGCGCCTGCGGTGCGTCCTGGCCCACGACGGCGAGGCTTCCGGGCACCTTCGCGCCGAACGAGTCCTGGGCGGCGTCCTGGGTGAAGCCGTTGCCCAGCCAGTAGTTGACCACCACGCTGTCGTCGGCGCCCAGGGCGGGTCCGCTGCCGGTCACCAGCGTGCGGGTGTCCTGCGGTCCGACCGGGATCTGGTCGGCGAAGGACACCGACGGGGCGTCACCGACCTCACCGGCGACCGTGACCGAGTCGAGCCCCGCGGGCGCGCTGTCCGCGCTGGTCTCGGAGCCGCACGCCGTGATCGAGGTCAGGGCGAGCACGAGCGCCGCGAGCAGCGCGAGCCGCCGTACGGGCGGGTGACGGCGGGGGGTGGCAGGGGTTCGCAGCACAGGGTCACCTTCGCAGCGCGACGGGGCGCTCGGTTGTTCGGGTCGGTGGGACGGCCGGGCGCGGTCACCTTACAGGCGGTGACTCCCGGCGTCGCGGACGCACGCGACGGTGTGCGCGCAGCGGCGCACCGGGAGCCGTGCGGGGTGCGCGCGGGCGCTCACATCCCGTCGATGAGGCGTTGGACCCGTTCGTCGTGGGCGCGGAAGGGGTCCTTGCACAGCACGGTGCGCTGAGCCTGGTCGTTGAGCTTGAGGTGCACCCAGTCGACGGTGAAGTCGCGCCGCTTCTCCTGGGCCTTGCGGATGAACTCGCCCCGCAGCCGGGCGCGGGTGTTCTGAGGCGGCACGGACTTGGCCTCGAAGATCTTCAGGTCGGTGGTCGCACGGGCGACGGCACCGCGCTTCTCGAGCAGGTAGTAGAGGCCCCGGCCACGGTGGATGTCGTGGTAGGCCAGGTCCAGCTGGGCGATGCGGGCGTGACCCAGCGGGAGCCCGTGCTTGGCGCGGTAGCGCTCGATGAGCTTCCACTTGATGACCCAGTCGATCTCGCGCTCGACCAGGCCGAGGTCGTCGGACTCGATCGCCTTCAGTCCTCGCTCCCACAGGTCGAGGGCCTGCTCGATCACCGGCGTCGAGATCTCGCGGCGGTCGACGAAGTCGCGGGCCTTCGAGAGGTACTCGTGCTGGATGTCCAGCGCGCTCGCCTCGCGGCCGTTGGCCAGGCGCACCTTGCGTCGGCCGGTCATGTCGTGGGAGATCTCGCGGATCGCGCGGATCGGGTTCTCCATGGTGAGGTCACGCATCACCACGCCCTCCTCGATCATCCGCAGCACCAGGTCGCAGCTGGCCACCTTGAGCAGCGTGGTCGTCTCGCTCATGTTCGAGTCGCCGACGATCACGTGCAGCCTGCGGAAGCGCTCGGCGTCCGCGTGGGGCTCGTCGCGGGTGTTGATGATCGGGCGGCTGCGGGTCGTGGCGCTCGAGACGCCCTCCCAGATGTGCTCCGCGCGCTGGCTCACGGCGTACGACGCCCCGCGCGGGGTCTGCGTGATCTTGCCCGCGCCCACCACGATCTGGCGGGTGACCAGGAACGGGATCAGGATGTCGGCGAGCCGACTGAACTCCCCCGCCCGGCCGACGAGGTAGTTCTCGTGACAGCCGTAGGAGTTCCCGGCCGAGTCGGTGTTGTTCTTGAACAGGTAGATCTCGCCCGCGATGCCCTCGTCGTGCAGGCGCTGCTCGGCGTCGAGGAGCAACCCCTCGAGGACCCGCTCGCCCGCCTTGTCGTGCGTGACGAGGTCGACCACGTCGTCGCACTCGGGCGTGGCGTACTCGGGGTGGCTGCCCACGTCGAGGTAGAGCCGCGCCCCGTTGCGCAGGAACACGTTGCTGCTGCGCCCCCAGCTGACGACCTTGCGGAACAGGTAGCGCGCCACCTCGTCCGGGCTCAGTCGGCGCTGGCCCTTGAACGTGCAGGTGACGCCGTACTCGTTCTCGATGCCGAAGATGCGGCGGTCCATGGATGAACCCTAGGCCGTACGTGGTCGCTTCGGTGTCTGCGGCGCGGCCCCAGCGCGGCCGTTTGGTCACCAACGGCGTCAACAGGGACCACGATCATGCCTTTCGTGACCATTCGGCGAGCCCCATCTCCCGGTTCCAGCGATTCATCAGCCGGCGCCGTCCGGACTCCGCATACAGCGACTGCTCGACCAGGGCCTGCCACCGGGCGATTCGACGCGGGTCATGGGTGCGTCCCAGCACGCGGTCCATCTCGTGCGTCACCACCGGAGCGTGGTTGAGCAGGTCGTCGAGCGTGAACCCCGAGCGCCGATAGGGCGTGTTGGTCCAGGCTCGCTCACGTCTCAGGTCAGTGCGGTGCTGACGCTTGCCGCGATGATCGGCGCCGTCGTACTCGTGCACCAGGTACGTGCCATCGACGAGCAGGTCGACCTTGCCCAGGAGCGTGCCGGCATCGTCGTGGATCTCGACCTGGGGCGTGCTGGCGATGTCGAGGCACTGGTGGAACAGCCGCAGCAGTGTCTCCCCAGGAGACTCGGCTTTCGCGGACGCCCGCCGCCACGCTGTCCGCAGCAATCGCGTGCCGGGTCTCTTGCTGGCCAGCAGCGTCTCCATGGCCGTGGTGTCGACGTCGCCTCGGTGGAGAGCCGACTCGACGAGGATGCACAGGTCGATCAAGCCGAGATCGCGAGCCGCCCGCAGCAGGATCTCCTCGGCGCGGTCCACCCTCAAGCCGGCGTAGGTCGCTGCCTCGGTCGTACGACGCAGTCGCGAGCAGACCAGCCCCGGGCGACGAGGTCTACGAGCGTCGCCCTGGACCGCGGCGAACACGGGGAGGTGCTCGGGCAGCTTCGGCAGGTCCCAGCCCCGTAGCCAGGCCCCGGTGAGGTGGGTGAACACGGAGTCGTGAGGCAGTACGAGCGTCCAGGCGCGCAGCTCGCGTAGCGTCTGCTCGCGAGACCCGAGGCCGTCGCGATGTCGGACGAAGACCCCATGGCACACCCGATCCCATCCGCGGACCCGCTTCTGGCCACGGAAGGGGCTGTCGTCAGCTGTCATCGCCATGACACCACGCTGCCCCGAATCAGTGATCGGTGCAGGGCCGAGCCCGCTCGCTTGTGGGGATTGTGCATGCCGACCGGGGTTGTGGATGTTGTTTGGTCACCAACGGCATGGATCAGGCGAAAGAGGGTGTCGTTGGTGACCAAACGGCGCGCCTCGGAGCCGGACTGGAGGGCGCGAGGCTTTAGGGCGCGATCGGATCCGCGTGGCCGGAAGGGTCGGTCGCAGGGTGGACCGGAGCGCCGGTCGCCGGCCCGGCACCCTCACCGGCACCCTCACCAGCCCCGTCCCCGCGGGCCACACCCCCGGCACCCCGATCGCCGAGCACGGCCTCGAGCCGGGCTGGGCTGAGCCGGGCGAACTTGCGCTGCTGGGTGCGCGTGCGGTCGAGGACGGCGACCTCGAGGTCGGTCACGGCGATGACGCGGTCCGGGGTGTCGCCCTCGGCGTGACCCAGGGCCGTGACGGCCAGGCGCAGGGCGCCGTCCATGTCGAGGTCGGGGACGAAGTCCGTGGCCAGGCGGGCCGCGACGGTCTCGGCCGCACCGCCCATGACGGCGTACCGGTGCTCGTCGGCGACCTGACCGTCGTAGGTGAGCCGGTAGATCTGGTCGCCGGCCGCCTCCTCGCCGATCTCGGCGACGAAGATCTCGACCTCGTAGGGCTTCTCACCGCCCGTGGAGAAGATCGTCCCGAGGGTCTGCGCGTAGGCGTTGGCCAGCCCCCGTCCGGTCACGTCGCGCCGGTCGTAGGCGTAGCCGCGCATGTCCGCGAGCCGGACACCGGCGATGCGCAGGTTCTCGAACTCGTTGTAGCGCCCGACCGCGGCGAAGGCGATCCGGTCATAGATCTCGGAGACCTTGTGCAGTGCTTGCGAGGGGTTCTCGGAGACGAAGAGGACACCGTCGGCGTACTGCACCGCGACGACCGAGCGGCCCCGCGAGATGCCCTTGCGCGCGAAGTCGGCGCGGTCCTTCATCAGCTGCTCGGGAGAGACGTAGTACGGCATGCTCATGCGCTCTGCCCCCCCAGCAGCGGCGCGCCCGGCCCGTCGGGGCGCGTCATCCGCCCGGCGATCATCCGGTCGGCGATCTGGGCGACGTCGTCGTCGGGAAGGCGGCGTACGCCCTCGACGGTGACGATCTGCACCACCGGGAAGATCCGCCGGGTCAGGTCGGGACCACCGGTGGCGGAGTCGTCGTCGGCGGCGTCGTAGAGCGCCTGGATGACGGCGGTCACGCATTCAGCCTCGCCGAGGTCCTCACGGTAGAGCTTCTTCAACGACCCCCGCGCGAACAGCGAGCCGGAGCCCACCGAGTGGAAGGCGGTCTCCTCGTATCGGCCGCCGGTCACGTCGTAGCTGAAGATCCGACCGGTGGCCTGACGCAGGTCGTAGCCGGCGAAGAGGGGGACCACGGCCAGTCCCTGCATCGCCATCCCGAGGTTGCCCCGGATCAGCGTCGCGAGCCGGTTGGCCTTGCCGTCGAGGGACAGCGTCGTGCCCTCGATCTTCTCGTAGTGCTCGAGCTCGGTCTGGAACAGCCGCACCATCTCCACCGCGAGCCCGGCGGTGCCGGCGATGCCGACGGCGCTGAACTCGTCGGCGGCGAAGACCTTCTCGATGTCGCGTTGCGCGATGATGTTGCCCATCGTGGCGCGCCGGTCACCGGCCATCACGACGCCACCGGGGAAGGTCGCCGCCACGATCGTGGTGCCGTGCGGTGCGAGGTCGCCGAGACGTCCGGACTGGGCATGATGGCCCGCGAGCTGCTCGTGGTCGGCGTTGCGCCGCACCGGCAGGAGGTCGGGGTTCTGCGCGGCGAGGAACTCGCGGAACGACGAGGTGCCCGGCATGAGGTACGCCGCAGGCAGGCGTGGGTCGCTCATTCGCCGCCCTTCTGGATGAACGACTTCACGAAGTCCTCGGCGTTGGTCTCGAGCACGTCGTCGATCTCGTCGAGGATGTCGTCGATGTCGCTGTCCAGCGACTCCTTGCGCTCGGCCACGTCGGACTGCGCCTCCGGCGCCGCCTGCTCCTCGGTCTCACCCGACCTGCGGGGTTGCTTCTGCTCCTGGGCCATGCCGGGAGCCTAGCGAGTCCCCCGATGACACGGACCCCCCGCGTACGTCGTGGCGCCGGGCGGCCCCGGAGCGCGGCGACGCGTCAGCGGGTGAGCTCGTCGACGAGCTCGACGGCGGTGGCTGAGCGGTCCAGCAGGTCGCCCACGTGGGCGCGACTACCCCGCAGGGGATCGATCGTGGGGACCCGTTGCAGCGAGTCGCGCCCGGGCAGGTCGAAGATGACGGAGTCCCAGCTCGCGGCCGCGACGGCGTCGGGGTACTTCTCCAGGCAGCGACCGCGGAAGTAGGCACGGGTGTCGACGGGCGGGTCGTGCATGGCCGCGTCGATCGTGGCGTCGTCCAGCAGCCGCTCGATGCGCCCGGCCCGGGCCAGGCGGTGGTAGAGGCCCTTCTCGGGGCGGATGTCGGACCACTGGTAGTCGATCAGTGCGAGCTTGGCGTCGTCCCAGGCCAGTCCGTCCCGGCTGCGGTACTGCTCGAGCAGCTGCAGCTTGGCCACCCAGTCCAGCTCGGCCGCACAGTCCATGGGGTCGCGCTCGAGGCGGTCGAGCACCGACTCCCAGCGCTGCAGCACCTCGACGGTCTGGGGGTCGGCGTCGGCGCCGTGACGGTCCTCGACGTACTTGCGCGCCAGGTCGAGGTACTCCAGCTGCAGCTGCACCCCGGTCAGGCGTCGCCCGTCGACCAGGGTCACCTGCTCACGCAGGGTCGGGTCGTGGGAGACCGCACGCAGGGCGGCGACCGGACCGTCGATGCTGAGGTCGCGGTCCAGGAAGCCGTCCTCGATCATCGCCAGGACGAGCGAGGTCGTCCCGACCTTGAGGAAGGTGGAGACCTCGGTGAGGTTGGCGTCGCCGATGATGACGTGGAGACGGCGGTACTTCTCGGGGTCGGCGTGGGGTTCGTCGCGGGTGTTGATGATGGGCCGCTTCAGCGTCGTCTCGAGGCCGACCTCGACCTCGAAGAAGTCGGCACGCTGGCTGAGCTGGAAGCCGTGGGTGCGGCCCTCGGTGCCGATCCCGACCCGGCCCGCACCGCACACCACCTGGCGGCTGACGAAGAACGGGGTCAGGTGTCGCACGATCTCGGCGAACGGCGTCCGACGGCGCATCAGGTAGTTCTCGTGGGCACCGTACGAGGCGCCCTTGCCGTCGGTGTTGTTCTTGTAGAGCGTGATGGTGCTCCCCCCCGGCAGCGCCGCCGCACGGCGTGCGGCGTCGAGCATGACCTGCTCCCCGGCCTTCTCCCACCGCACGACGTCGAGCGGTGTGGTGACCTCCGGCGTGGCGTACTCGGGGTGGGCGTGGTCGACGTAGAGGCGGGCGCCGTTGGTCAGGATCACGTTGGCCAGGCCGAGGTCCTCGTCGGTGAGCTGGCTGACGTCGGCGACCTGGCGCGACATGTCGAAACCGCGCGCGTCGCGCAGCGGGGACTCCTCCTCGAAGTCCCAGCGCGCCCGTCGTGCCCGCACCGTGGCCGAGGCGTAGGCGTTGACCAGCTGCGAGGAGGCCACCATCGGGTTGGCCGAGGGCTGGCCGGGTACGGCGATGCCGTACTCGATCTCGGTGCCCATGACCCGACGCACGCTCATGGCACGAGCCTACGCGGGCCTGCCCCCGGCCGACGCTCCCCCGAGGGGTGCTGCCGCGTGCGCGGGGCGCGAGGTGCTCAGCGCGACTTCGCCAGCAGCATGCGCGCGAGGTAGAGCACGACGAGCACGACGAGGACGATGATGATGATCTTGACCATGGGACAAACCTCCGGTGAGTGCGCGCCACCTTGCGCGCTGGCCTGTGTCTACCAGCCCTGACGTCGGCATGCGCCACCCCACGCGGGGTAGCGCGCCGTGGGACCGACCCGGAGTCAGGAGTCCTTCGACAGCCAGGCGTGCGCGACGTTGACCGTCACGATGCCGGCGAGCGCGAGAAGGAGCGCGGCGAGCGCACCGTTGAGGCCGAGCACGATCGAGATCGGGATCAGTGCCACGACCGAGAGGATCCCGAGTGCGAGCTGGCGGCCGCCGGCGGCTGCCCGGTGGCGTCGCTCCAGGTCCCGCTGGGCGGCCTGCTCGGTGGCGCGGCCCGCGACGGCGCCCTCGATGCGCTCGGCGAACCCGTCGACCAGCTCCGCGTCGTAGCGCAGCCCCAGCTCGCGTCGGGTCTCGAGCAGGGCCTCGAACTCAGTGCGTCCTACCCCGTCCTCCGCCATGCGCCGCCCCCTCGGTCCACCGACCGGTCTCGCTCACCGGCCCTGCCCGGTGTCGGCACCGGTGCCTACAGATACTGCCCAGTGTTCGAGACGGTGTCGATGGAGCGGCCCGGCTCGGTGCCCTGCTTGCCGGTGACGAGGGTCCGGATGAACACGATCCGCTCGCCCTTCTTGCCCGAGATCCGCGCCCAGTCGTCGGGGTTGGTCGTGTTGGGCAGGTCCTCGTTCTCCTTGAACTCGTCGACGCAGGCCTGGAGGAGGTGCGAGACCCGCAGACCACGCTGCTGGTGGTCCAGCAGGTCCTTGATGGCCATCTTCTTGGCCCGGTCGACGATGTTCTGGATCATCGCGCCGGAGTTGAAGTCCTTGAAGTACAGGACCTCCTTGTCACCGTTGGCGTAGGTGACCTCCAGGAAGCGGTTCTCCTCGGTCTCGTTGTACATCCGCTCGACGGTGGCGCGGATCATGCCGCCGACGCAGGCCTCGCGGTCGCCGCCGAACTCCTCGAGGTCGTCGGCGTGCAGGGGCAGGGTGGTCGTGAGGTACTTGGAGAAGATGTCGCGCGCGGACTCCGCGTCGGGTCGCTCGATCTTGATCTTCACGTCGAGGCGTCCGGGACGCAGGATCGCCGGGTCGATCATGTCCTCGCGGTTGGAGGCGCCGATGACCAGCACGTTCTCCAGCAGCTCGACGCCGTCGATCTCGCTGAGCAGCTGCGGGACGATGGTGTTCTCGACGTCCGAGGACACCCCCGAGCCGCGGGTGCGGAACAGGGAGTCCATCTCGTCGAAGAACACGATCACCGGGGTGCCGGTGCTCGCCTTCTCCCGGGCGCGCTGGAAGACCAGACGGATGTGGCGCTCGGTCTCCCCGACGTACTTGTTGAGCAGCTCGGGGCCCTTGATGTTCAAGAAGTACGACTTGCCCTCGGCACCGGTCTTCGCAGCGACCTTCTTGGCCAGGGAGTTGGCGACCGCCTTGGCGATCAGGGTCTTCCCGCAGCCGGGGGGGCCGTAGAGCAGCACGCCCTTGGGCGGCTTCAGCTCGTGCTCCTTGAACAGCTCGGGGTGCAGGTAGGGCAGCTCGACAGCATCCTGGATCTGCTCGATCTGCCCGAAGAGCCCGCCGATCGACTCGTAGGCGATGTCGGGGACCTCCTCGAGGACGAGCTCCTCGACCTCGGACTTGGGCACCCGCTCGTAGACGTAGCCGGCCCGTCCGTCGTAGAGCAGTGAGTCACCGGCGCGCAGCGTCTGCTCGCGCAGCGGCTCGGCCAGTCGCACGACGCGCTCCTCGTCGGCGTTCGCGATCACGAGGACCCGCTCGCCGTCGGCGAGCAGCTCCTTGAACATCACGACCTCGCCGACCTCCTCGAAGTCGAAGGCCGCGACGACGTTGAGCGCCTCGTTGAGCATGACCTCCTGGCCGCGCTGGAGGCCCTCGAGCTCGACCGCCGGGCTCACGCTGACGCGCAGCTTGCGGCCGCCGGTGAAGACGTCGACCGTGCCGTCCTCGTTGCGCTCGAGGAACGTCCCGAATCCGGCCGGGGGCTGCGCCAGCCGGTCGACCTCCTCCTTGAGCTTCAGGATCTGGTCGCGCGCCTCGCGCAGCGTCTGGGCCAGCCGCTCGTTCTGCGAGGTCACCGCCGCGAGGTTGCGCTGGGTGTCCGCGAGCCGCAGCTCGAGCCCGCGGGAGCTGCCGGGGGCGTCGGTCATCCGACGTCGCAGCTCCCCGACCTCGGCCTCGAGGAAACGAACCTGCTCCATCAACTGCTCCGGGTCGCGCCCGGGTGTGCTGGCATCGCTGTCGTGCATCGACACGGTCCCACCTCCTGGTGCTGGTGACACTACCGCCGTGCTGGCAGAGCCACAGGGGGGATCGGGCGGTCCTCGTCACGACGCGGGCGAAGGTCGGCCACGCTCCCCTGGGCGCGCGGGGGTGGAAAGTGGTGCCGTTTGGTCACCAACGACACGTCTGAAGCCCGGATTGTTGTCGTTGGTGACCAAACGACGTCAATACGGCCCGCCGCCCCGCCGCCGCCGCAGCTCAACCCAGACCGTCGTCACCGACACCGGGAGGGCGGGGGCCGGCGTAGTCGGGGCCGTAGGCGCCGGGGGCGGGACGGCGGCGCTTGCGGGGGGCCTGCTGGCCGGGGGCCATCCGGCGGGCGGTGACGAGGTACGCCGTGTGGCCGACCATGGAGTGCTCGGGACGGACGGCGAGGCCCTCGACGTGCCAGTCGCGCACCAACGACTCCCACGAGTGCGGCTCGGTGAAGCCGCCATGGGCACGCACGGTCTCGACGAACCGTGACAGCTGCGTGGTCGTGGCGACGTAGGCGCACACGATGCCGCCGGGCCGCAGCGCGAGGGCGGCCCGGTCGACGCACTCCCACGGCGCGAGCATGTCCAGGATCAACCGGTCGCAGCGCTCGCCGGTAGCGGTGAGCCCCTCGACCAGGTCGCCCTCGCGGAGGTCCCACGCCGGATGCGCACCGCCGAAGAACTGGTCCACGTTGCGCCGGGCGACCGCGGAGAACTCCTCGCGCCGTTCGTAGGAGACCACCCGACCGGCGGGTCCGACCGCGCGCAGCAGCGAGCAGGTCAGCGCACCGGAGCCGACCCCGGCCTCGACGACCTCGGCGCCCGGGAAGATGTCGGCCATGGCGACGATCTGGGCGGCGTCCTTGGGGTAGACCACCGCCGCGCCGCGCGGCATGGACACCACGAACTCGGAGAGCAGGGGCCGGAAGACGAGGTACTCGCCGCCGGCGGAGGAGGTCAGGGCGAAGCCCTCCTCGCGGCCGATCATGTCATCGTGCTCGAGGTGGCCGCGGTTGGAGAAGAATCTCTTGCCGGGCTCGAGGGCGAGGTTGTGCCGACGTCCCTTGGCGTCGACCAGGCGCACCCACTCCCCCTCCCGCAGCGGTCCGCGGTGGACCCCACCCCAGGCCTCGGGCGCCACGTCGTCGGTGCTCACCGGGTTCACAGGGCTCCCTCGGGTCGGCTTCGTCGGGGTCGGCTTCGTCGGGGTCGGCCGCGCTCGCCGCGGACGGCGCGGTCGACGTCGGCGGTGACGAGGACGCCGTGCACGGCGCCGTCGGCCTCCACCACCAGGTACTCCGCGGCGGGGCGACGGGTGAGGGCGTCGACCAGGTCCTCCCCGCGCAGCCCGACCGGCAACCTCAGCGACACATCGAGGGTGCGCGCGACGCTGGAGGTGGGGACCCACGGACGCCGGTCCTCGGGGGTGGCGGCCAGGGCGCTCTCGCTCACCACCCCGACCGGCTCACCGGCGCCGGTCACGGTCACGATGCTGCCGGCCTGCGCCTCGCGGGCACGGCGTACGGCCTCCCCGAGCGGCAGGTCGCCCGGGACGGCGAGGGTACGCCGCACCAGGTCGCGCACGGCGAGGGCGGGGAGCCGGCCGCGCACCCGGGCGGTCGAGAGCTCCGACCCGGCGGCCGTCCAGATGAACGCGGCCAGCAGGAACGAGACCAGGCTGCTCGTCAGGTCCGGTGGGACCTGCAGGAACACCTCGGCGATCACGGGCCAGGCCAGCAGCAGCACGGCGACGACGCGTCCGCCCCAGGCCGCGGCCACGGCCCCGCGCAGGCGGTCCCCGCTCACGGCCCACACGGCCGCCTTGAAGACCCGTCCGCCGTCGAGGGGCAGGCCCGGCACGAGGTTGAGCACACCGATCAGCAGGTTGCCGCTGGCCAGGCCGAACAGGGCCAGCGCGACGAGACCGGGCTCGACGCGCACGTAGGCGAGGTAGGCCAGCCCGCCGACGGCCAGCGAGGTCAGCGGTCCGACGACCGCGACCAGGAACTCCTGCCGAGCGGTGCGCGCCTCGCCCTGGACGGCGGTCATGCCACCGAGGAAGTGCAGCGTGATCGAGGGGACGACGTCGCCGAAGCGGCGCGCGACGATGGCGTGGGACGCCTCGTGGAGCAGGACCGCGAGGTAGAGCAGGACCGCGAAGACGGCCCCGCCGAGGTAGCGCAGCGGGCCCAGCCCGGGGCGCACCGCCTCGACCTGCGGTCCGAGGACCACCGCGAAGAGGGCGGCGAAGAACAGCGTCGTGTAGGAGACCAGGATCTCGGTGCCGCCCACGGAACCGACCCGCAGCGTGCCCGGTGGGCGCCGGCGAGCGGGGCCGGGTCGAGGGTCGGGCACCGGGCGAACCTACCGGACCGCACCCGGTGTTCCCGCCGGTGTCCCCGCCGGTGTCCCCGCCCTCGCCTACGCTCGACGAGCCAAGCCCGACGCCCCGCAGCAGCCGCCCACCATGGTGAGGATGACGTGCCCGCCCAGCAGCCGCCGACCGACCCAGGTGCCCCCGTGGCCCCGCGCGCGCCGGACTCACCCGCGCGCGCCCTCTCCACGCCGGTCGACGGGGTCCGGGTGCTCGGATCGATCTCGCCCAGCCGCGCCGCGGACTTCGCCACCTGCCCGCTGCTCTACCGGTTCCGCACGATCGACCGCCTTCCCGAACCGGCCTCGCCGCAGGCCGCCCGCGGCACCCTCGTCCACAAGGTGCTCGAGGAGCTGTTCGACCTGCCGGCAGCCCAGCGCACCCCCGAGCGGGCCCGCGACCTGCTCACCCCCGCCTGGAAGCGGCTCGTCGAGGGGGACCCGGCGCTGGCGGCCCTCGCGCAGGAGACCGACGAGGCGGCCTGGATGGCCGGCTGCGCCACCGTGCTGGAGCGCTGGTTCACCCTGGAGGACCCGCAGCGGCTGGAGCCGGCCGAGCGCGAGGCCTACGTCGAGACGTTGCTGGACTCGCGCCTGCTGCTGCGCGGCTTCGTCGACCGCATCGACGTCGCTCCCGGGGGCGAGGTGCGCGTCGTCGACTACAAGACCGGCCGCTCCCCCGGGCCGGCCTACGAGGCGCAGGCCCTGTTCCAGATGCGCTTCTACGCACTCGTGCTGTGGCGGGCGCGCGGTGTGGTGCCGGCGGTGCTGCAGCTGGTCTACCTCGGCAACGGCGAGATCCTGCGCTACGTCCCCGACACGGACGACCTGCGGGCGACGCAGCGGCGGGTGGAGGCGTTGTGGCAGGCGATCCGCACCGCCCGCGAGGACCGCGACTGGCGGCCCAGCCCGGGCCGTCACTGCGAGTGGTGCTCGTTCCGCTCGTCGTGCCCGGAGTTCGGCGGCACGCCGCCGCCCCTGCCCGACGAGGCTCCCGCGGTCGCGCTGGCGGCCCCGCCGGCCCTCGTCTCCCTCCCGGCGGTCCTCCCCCCGGCCTGAACCGTGCGCCACGGTGTGCCCGTCGTGACGAAGAGCCCGGCCAGGACCCCGGATCCCGCCGCGGCGTCGCGTAGAGCGACGTCGCTCGGGGCGCCCTCGCTCAGGGCGCGGTGGTAGCGCGGCATCAGGGTGGTCGCGACCGCATCGGGGACCGCGCACGTGGCCGCGACCACGCAGCGCGCGCCCAGGGCCAGCAGCCCCGCGGCGAGACCGAGCGGCTCCTCGCCGGGTCGCACGACCGACCGACCCACCTCGCAGGCGGCGAGGACGACGTGGGCCGAGCGCACGCCGCTGCTCTCGAGGTCGTAGAGGAAGAGCGGGCCGTCGCCGAGCTCGAGGGAGGAGAACATCGGGTTCTGGGCGTCATGGCGCCCGTGTGCGGCCACGTGCACGACGTCGGCATGCGCCACCGCGCGTCGCAGGTCGTCCCCGCGGTGGCCGGCACCGACGGCGTCCGAGGACCCGTGGCCGGCCCAGCACCGTGCGACTTCGGCGACCTCCTGCGGTGCGCCGGACAGGCGCGGTCCGGCGATCATGGCGAGCTGCGGGGCCGACTCGACGGCGGCGCCGAGTCCTGAGGCCCAGGCGGCGGCCGACGACGACACGCACACCGCACGGCCCGGGACGACGACCGGCCAGGCCAGCCCGTTCAGGTCGTCGTGGGGCACGACCACCAGGCGCTCGGCCCTCGACCCGAAGGGCGCGACGACCAGCTCGCAGAGCTCCGCGGCGCGGGCACCGAGCGAGCCGAGCACGACCCCCGCCAACGGCGTGTGCGCGATCCGTCCGGCCATCGCGGCATCGGCCCGCAGGCAGCGGGCCACCTCGCTGAGCCGCGCGCGCGAGCCCAGGACGCGCGCCACCGGCTCACCCCCGACCACCCCCAGTCCGAGCACCTGTGCGCCGTGCACCGCCGTGGTGATCAGGTCGACCCCCTCGGCCCGGGCCGCCTCCACGAGCCGCTCGAGCCCGTCACCGGCCACGGATCCGGCCACCGACCCGGCCACCGACCCGGCCACCGACCCGGGCGCCGGGACCAGCATCGGTGGGACCGGCCCCGGTTGCGCGGCCAGGGTCCGGGCGAGCCGGCTGATCCGTCGCTCCAGCTCCTCGACGCGTCGTGCCGTCGCGGGGTCGAGGTCTCCGGCGCGCACCACCTCGCTGGTACGACGCAGCTCGGCCAGCAGGTCTGCCAGCTCAGGCGAGGCCACCGGTCGGGACCCGGCCACCCGCACGCCGCGCGCGCGCCAGCGGTCGGCGGCCAGGACGGCAGACCCGGGGCCGTCCGCGAGGGCGATCTCGAGGTCGAGGTCGGCCAGGCCGGTCGCGTGCACGGCGACCGCGGTGCGCAGGTCGAGGCTCGAGGCGTACGCCGCGGCTGCGTCGAGCTCCTCGGCCGCGCGACCCAGTGCGCGCCGGGCACCGTCGTCGTCGCCCTGGGAGCGTCGGGCGAGCGCCTCGACCCGGCAGCGGTCGAGTCGTCGGCCCAGGACCGGCCGGGCTCCCGACGCGCCGGCCTCGGCCTCGGCCAGCACGGCGAGCGCCTGGTCAGGACGAGCGGCGCCGACGAGCGCCTCGGCCCGCAGCAGCCCGGCTTCATGGCGCAGGCTCGGCTCCAGCTCGCTGTCCTCCGCGAGCTGAGTGGCCTCGCCCAGCACCCGTTCGGCGGTCCAGGTGGAGGAGCGCAGGCCTAGCGCGGCACGCCCGAGCGTCGCACGCGCCCGCCAGCCACCGGCACGACGACGCCGCGCACGTTGCTCCGCCTGGGCGAGCAGGGAGTCCGCCGCCACCACGTCGCCCCGGAGCAGCTCGGAGCGGGCGAGCTCGATCGTGGCCTCGAGCACGACGTGCGTCTGCTGGTCGGCGCCGGCCCGCGTGACCGCCTCGCGCAGGCAGATCGAAGCCTCGTCCAGCAGGCCGGCCTCCAGCAGCACCCGTCCGCGGTCCAGCGAGGGGACGGCGTCGGAGACCGACCCTTCCGCCCGGGCTGCCTCGTCCATCTCCGCGAGCGCCCGGGGAAGGTCGCCCCGCAGGAAGCTGACCCAGCCCTGGTTGTGCCGGGCCATGAAGACCAGGTCGTCGATCCCGGCCTCGCGGGCCAGGTCGGCGGCCCGGGCGAGGTCGTCCCCCGCGGCGGCGAGATCGCCGACCTGGCTGCCGAGCACGCCACGGTTGAGCAGGAGCACGACTTGGTCCCGCACGGTGAGAGCCGCCAGCAGCACGACGGCACGGTCCAGCGCGGCGAGGGCCTCACGGACCTGTCCGCTGCGTGCGAGCAGGCCCGAACGCTGCGACCAGGACAGGGCCCGCAGCTCGACCGCGGCCCCGCCGTCCGCGGCCGCCCCGTCCGAGGGGAGGAGCTGGTCGGCGAGTCGGTCGACGTGGTCGAGCACGACCAGGGCGGCCTGCAGACCGTCGCGCTCGAAGTCGCACAGGGCCAGCGTCAGGAGGACACGGGCCCGCAGCTCGACCCGCTCCGGGTGCTCCGGGTGCTCCGGGTGCGCCGGGTCCGCCGGGTCGTCGGGGTCCGCATCCGCCGCCAGCAGCCGCAGGGCGCTCTCCAGCTCGGTGCGGGCCTCGTCCGGTCGGCCGCGGTCCCAGGCGGCCAGTCCGGCCGCGCGGGCACTGTGGGCGGAGGCCAGCCCCGACGGCGGGGTGCTCAGAACTCGACCGTCGGGGTCACCAGCGGCCGTGTCGTCGACCGGTTCCCTGGTCCACCCGACGCGGCACTCTCCGTGCCGTCCGTCCCGTCGGCCCACACCACGAACCACAGCGAGCCCCGCGGCAGGCCGGCGACCGCGAAGCGCCCGTGCTGGTCGGAACGCACGCTGAGCACGAGGTCTCCCCGATGCACCTGCACCAGCGCGCCCGGCGGGCTCACCCAGCCGTCGAGCCCGACTGTCGCGGCCGTGGGGTCGGACTCCACGATCATCAGCGAGATCGCCTCACCGCTGAAGGTCACCGCTCCGGGCTCCGCGCCGACCGTCGCGGCACGGGTCGCGACGAGGGTGGGCCCGGTCAGCTCGGCCACCTCGGCGTGCAGCGACTCGACCGTCATCGCGATCTTCATCCGCTCGGCCAGCCCGGACGGCACCGGGTCGGCGTCGGTGTAGAGGTCGGCGATCTCGGCGAGCAGGTCGAGGTCGGTCTCGTCCAGCGGCTCGTCGCCGGCTCCGCCGGCGCTCGTCTGGTCACCGGACATCGTGGCCCTCCCACCGGGGATCGGCGACGAGCGTGCGCCGCAGCTTGTCGAGACAGCGTCCGCGGGTCGGCCCGATGCTCCCGACCGGCATGCCCAGTGCGCGCGACACGCTCGCGTAGTCGGGGCGTTCGGCGAAGGCGACGACCCGGAGCAGCTGGTGGCAGCGTGGGCCGAGCGCCTTCACGCCCTCCCACAGCAGCTGCTGGCGTTCGTCCAGCTCGGCGCGGCCGGCCGGGCCGGGCCCGGGGTCGTCATGCTCGGCGACCTGATCGAGGCCCGTGGCCTCGTGACGTCGGGCTCGGGCACCCCGGATCGCCTCGCGCCGCACGGTGGTCATCAGCCAGCCGAGGACGGCCTGGGCGTCGCGGACCGTCTCGCCGTGGCGCAGGAGGGCGATCCAGGCGTGCTGGACGGCGTCCTCCGCCGCCTCCGCCGAGGCACCCTGCGCCCGCGCGACGTGCCAGAGCACGGGCGTCAGGAGGTCCACCAGCTCCGACATCCGGTGCTCCTCGCCGGCTCGGTACGCCGCGAAGGCGGCCGCGGCGGCGTCCCCCAGCCCCTGGCCGGTGGGCCGGGCCCGGGTCGCGGCGTTCACGGCGTGCCCCCGCCCGCGACGATCGCGGCCATCGCCGTGCCTGCCCGCTTCGCCATCGCCGACGCGTCGGTGTCGTCCAGCCCGGCGTCGGTCAGGGCGCACGCGAGCTCGGCGGCCAGCACGGGCGCCGCGAAGGACGTGCCGCTCCAGGTGCCGAATCCACTGGTGAAGTCGTCGGGGTCGATCGTGGAGCGGGGGCGGCCGGACCCGGTGGAGGCGACCTGGTGGAGGCTGCCCTGCAGGTCCACGGGCATGGTGCTCACCAGGGCTGCGCCGGGCCGGTGCGTGCTCACCCAGCTGCCCTCGTTGGAGAACAGTGCCTGGCTCCCGGCGCCGGGATTGAGCGCACCCACGCTGAGCAGGCCGACACCGCCGTCCGGGGCGGTCCCGCCGACGGCGAACCCCGCCGGCATCATCACCTCCTGCGTCGCGTCGTTGCCGGCGGCGGCGACGACGGCGACGCCGCGCTCGGCGAAGCCCTCGAAGACGGGGCGGAGCACGTCGTCGTAGAGCACGTCCTCGGGTGTCTCGTGGTAGTAGCCGAGCGAGAGCGAGACGACGTCGAGGACCAGGGCGGGCTCGGCGTTGACCTGTCCCCAGGTGTGTCTCAGCAGCAGGAGCACGAGTGCCTGGAGCACGTCCATCTCGCGTCCGACGCCCCTCGCGTCGAGGACGGGGGCGCTGACGATGTCGGCTGCGGGGCAGCCCTGTCGGATCAGGCCGGCGATGAACGTCCCGTGCCCCTGGTGGCTGCTGAGCAGGCCGACCAGGGGGTCCTCCAGGCGGACGACCAGGTCGACGTCGTCACCACCGATGGCGATGCCGCCCAGGGTGGCGTTGCGCTCCACCCCGTCCGTGAACCACGGGTGGTGGCCCACCCCGGTGTCGAGGACCGCCACCACCGGTCGGCGGCCGGGCAGCCTCCCGGCCGTCCCGGGACGTGGGTCACCCAGTCGCAGGTCGACCGGGGCCCGGCCGCCGGACCCGGGCTCGCCGTAGGTCGCCGCCGGGGAGCCCCCGTACCCGGCGTAGTACGGGTGACCCGCGTAGAACGGGTGCCCGGCGTAGAAGGGATGCCCGGCGTAGAAGGGGGTGCCCGTGACCTCGGTCGCGGCGACGGCGTGGTCGAGCGCGATCCCTGCTGCGACCTCGCTGTCCATCGCACGGGCCTCCTGGAGCACCCGCCAGGCGTCGGGCTGATCGACCACGCCGTCCCCGGTCGGCACCAGGTCGACCGCGGTGACCCACGTCCGGTCGGCCAGCGCGTACACCTCCCCCCCGAGCCCACCGAGCCCACCGACGACCTCCGCGAGGTCCGGCACCGGGTCTCGCTGCCCTCGGCGGGAGTCGCGGGCGCTCATGGCGTCGTGGCGCCGCTGCACCGTGAGCCCGCAACACCTCGCCACGTCGTCGAGCAGCTCCAGGGCCGGCGCGGCCCGACCTCCCCGCAGGCCTCGGACCAGCAGCGTGCCGGGGAAGTACCACGTCGCCCTGAGGTCCGACCCGGCTCGGACGTCTGCCCCTGGGCGCGGCACCGTGAGGGGGTCGAGGGCCCGTGGTCTCGGCGGCGCGACCCTGGTGCGCGCCACTCTCCCCCGTCGTTGCGGGCTTTCTCGGCGTGCCGGCACAAGGACCTCCTCAGGTCGTCGCCCCATGCGTCGCTCCGACAAAGCAGGCTAGCGGCGCTGAGGTCTCGGCAACAGGAGTGCGGGCCATCGAGTCCTGATACCTCCGTGCCGGCCGTGGCGGCCGGGTGAGTCAGGCGTTGCTGTCCTCGACCTCCTGCGAGGTCAGCTGCTGGGGCGTGATCTCGCCGCGCACGATCTCCTCGACCCAGTGGCAGGCCACCGTGTGACCGGGTCGCACCTCGACCAGCTCCGGCCGCTCGTCGTCGCAGCGGGTCTCCTGGCGGAAGGGGCACCGGGTGTGGAACCGGCACCCCGAGGGCGGGTCCGAGGGCGAGGGCAGGTCGCCCTGCAGCAGGATCCGCTCGCGGGTGTCCTCGACCAGCGGGTCGGGCACGGGGACCGCCGACATGAGCGAGCGGGTGTAGGGGTGCAGCGGCTCGTCGTAGAGGTCGTCGGCGTCGGCCTGCTCGATGATGGAGCCGAGGTACATCACCGCGACCACGTCGCTGACGTGGCGGACGACGGCGAGGTCGTGGGCGATGACGAGGTAGGTCAGGCCCAGCTCGCGCTGCAGGTCGTCGAGCAGGTTCAGCACCTGGGCCTGCACCGAGACGTCGAGCGCGGAGACCGGCTCGTCGGCGATGATCAGACGCGGTTCGAGAGCCAGGGCGCGGGCGATGCCGATGCGCTGGCGCTGACCCCCGGAGAACTCGTGGGGGTACTTTCCCGAGGCCGAGGCCGGCATGCCGACCTGCTCGAGCAGACCCGTGACGCGGGTCGCCCGGTCGAAGGCGATGCCGTGGGCGCGCAGCGGCTCGGTCAGGATGGTCTCGACGCTCTGGCGCGGGTTGAGGCTGGCCAGCGGGTCCTGGAAGACCATCTGCATGTGGCGTCGGGCCGAACGCAGCTGCTCTCCCTTGAGGCTCGAGACGTCGGTGCCGTCGAAGTGGACGGTGCCCTCGGTGATCGGGTTGAGCCGCAGGATGGCGCGTCCCAGCGTCGACTTGCCGCACCCGGACTCACCGACCAGGCCGAGCGAGGCTCCCTCGGCGACGTCGAGGTCGACGCCGTCGACGGCCTTGGTGGCACCGATCGTGCGCCCTCCCAGCAGTCCGCCGCGGATCGGGAAGTGCACCTTGAGGCCACGCACCGACAGCAGCGGGGACGCGTCGGCAGCGGTGTCACGGTGCTCCGTGCCCTGGGTGCTCACGACGGCACCGCCGCCGCCCGCGACTCCGGCGACCCGTCCTCGGCGACCGGGTTGAAGCAGCGCAGCGCCCGCTCCTGGTCCCGCTCGAGGAGCGGCGCGTGCTGGGTGCACTCCTCGACCCGTTCCGAGCAGCGGGGGGCGAACGCGCAGCCCTGGGTCCAGGGGATCGTCGAGGTCGGCGATCCCGGGATCGGGGTCAGCGCGGTGCCGCGGGGCTGGTCCAGGCGCGGGATGCTGGCCAGCAGCCCGGAGGTGTAGGGATGGCGGGGCGTCGCGAAGAGCGGCAGCCGTTTGGCGGACTCCACGATCCGGCCTGAGTACATGACGTTGACCTCGTCGCACAGCCCGGCCACCACCCCGAGGTCGTGGGTGATCATCAGCAGGGCCGCGTCGGTGTCGGCCACGAGGTCCTTGAGCACCTCGAGGACCTGGGCCTGGATGGTCACGTCGAGCGCGGTCGTGGGCTCGTCGGCGATCAGCAGCTGGGGCTCGCAGGCCAGGGCGATGGCGATCAGCACCCGCTGGCGCATCCCGCCCGAGAGCTGGTGGGGGTACTCCCGAACCCGCCGACCCGGGTCGGGGATGCCGACCTTCTCCAGCAGCGCGACGGCGCGGTCCTGGGCCTCGGCCCGGTCGACGTCGAGGTGCTCGCGCAGGACCTCGCGCAGCTGCACACCCACGGTGACGACGGGGTTCAGCGAGCTCATCGGGTCCTGGAAGACCATGGCGATCTCGCGTCCACGGAGCCGCTTCATCTCCTTCTCGCCGACGCTGAGGAGGTCGCGACCGCCGTAGCGGACCTCGCCGGTCGTGCGTGCCGCACGGCGGGGCAGCAGGCCCATCACGGCCAGCGACGTGACCGACTTGCCGCTGCCCGACTCGCCCACCAGTGCCACGTGCTGGCCTGGTCGCACCGAGAAGGAGACCTCGTCGACGGCGACGACGTCGCGGCGACCGCGACCGCCGAAGACGACCGAGAGGTCGCGCACGTCGAGGAGCGGCTCGCGGGCGTCGAGGCGTCCCTGGCGGGTGAGGTGGTCCTCACGGGGCGTTCCGGGTGGTGCGCTGCTCGGCTGGGCCGGGCTGGACTGGCTCACGCGGGTCACCTCCGCGACCGGGGGTCGAGGGCCTCACGCATCGCCTCGCCGAGCAGCGTGAAGCCGAGGGCGGTGAAGGCGATCGCGAAACCGGGCAGCAGGGCGAGCCGGGCGGCCGAGGAGAAGCGGTCCTGGGCGGCCACCAGCATCCGGCCCCACTCGGCGACGGCGGGGTCGGACTCCCCGAGGCCGAGGTAGGACAGGGCGGCGACCTCGATGATGGCGGTGGCGAGGTTCAGCGTGGCCTGGACGATGGTGGGCCCGATCGCGTTGGGCACGATGTGGCCCGCGACGATCTTGCGCTTGCGGATGCCGAGGGCGCCCGCGGCCAGCACGTAGTCGGAGCGGCCCTGGGAGAGCATGGAGCCGCGCAGGAGCCGCGCGAAGATCGGGACCTGGGCGACGCCGATGGCGATCATCACCGAGTAGGCGTTCTGCCCGAGGACCGCGACGATGCTGACCGCGAGCAGCAGGCTCGGCACGGACAGCATCACGTCGACGAGCCGCATCACGGCGCTGTCGACCCAGGCACCGGTGCGTCCGCCGAGGGCGCCGAACCCGCCCGCGACGGCGCCGAGCCCGGCGCCGACGCTGAGACCGATCGCGGTGGACACGACGCCGTAGATCAACGACTGCCGGGCGCCGTAGACCAGCTGGGTCCACATGTCGGAGCCGAAGCGGTCCAGGCCGAGCCAGTGGTCGGCCGACGGCCCGGGCACCGAGGTCGGGGTCACCTGGCCGGCGTCGGCGGCCGACCCCGGCTGGTAGGAGGTCAGCAGCGGGGCGAGGACCGCGACGAGCACGAAGAGCACGATGATGGCGGCGCCGATGATCGCGGTCGGGTTGCGTCGCAACCGGCGGAACGCTCCGCGCCACAGCCCCACGCCGGTGTCGTCCTCGTGCTGGCCGTCCGGGGTGGCCAGGAGGACGGCGGCTCCCGACGCGCCGTCGGCGGCGGGTCCGGTGCTCGTCACGAGACCCTCACTCTCGGGTCGATCACGCCGTAGGCGAGGTCGACGACCAGGTTGATCAGCGAGTAGGTGATGGCGATGAAGATGATGAAGCCCTGCAGCACGGGGAAGTCACGCTGCGAGATCGCCTGGAACAGATAGCTGCCGATGCCGTTGAAGGCGAAGACGGACTCGGTGAGCACCGCCCCGGAGAGCAGCAGACCGGCCTGCAGGCCGATCGTGGTGACGACCGGGAGCAGGGCGTTGCGCAGGACGTGGCGCCGGCTGACGGTGCGCGCCTGGAGCCCCTTGGCCTCCGCGGTGCGCACGTAGTCCTCGTGCAGGACCTCGGCCACCGAGGCACGGGTGATCCGCACGATGATGGCCAGGGGGATGGTGCCGAGCGCGATCGCCGGGAGCACCAGGTGGATCGCGGCGTCCCACGCGGCGTCCCACTCCCGGGTGAGCAGGCCGTCGAGGACGTAGAAGTTCGTGATGTGCGTGGCGTCGATGCGGGCGTCCTGACGCAACGAGGTCGGCAGGATGCCCAGCCAGTCGGCGAAGACCAGCTTGAGCAGGATGGCCAGGAAGAAGACCGGGGTGGCGACCCCGAGCAGCGAGCCCGAGACGACGGCGGTGTCGAGCAGCCGTCCCTGGTTGCGGGCGGCGAGGTAGCCCAGCGGCACCCCGACGACGATCGCGAGCAGCAGCGCCACCGTGGCCAGCTCGATGGTCGCCGGGAACCGTTCGAAGAACGTGGAGAGCACGGGCTGGCCGGTGTTGATCGACTCCCCGAAGTCGCCGCGCAGCAGGGCCTTGACGTAGATGACGTACTGCGTGAGCAGCGGCTGGTCGAAGCCGTAGGAGGCATTGACCCGCGCTATCCCCTCCGGGGTGGCGCGCTCTCCCAGCAGTGACCGCGCGGGGTCACCGGGGAGAGCGCGCACCCAGGCGAAGAGCAGGACCGAGAGGCCCAGGAGGACCGGCACGAGCAGCGCCAGTCGACGCAGGGTGAATCTGAGCATCACGGACCTCTGGTCTGGGGGAGCACGAGCACCGGGGTGCGGTGGCGGTGAGCGATCAGCCCACGGTCACCGCGTTCCAGACCTCGTCCTGCACGGGACTCTGCTGGTAGCCCTGGACGTCCGGACCGAAGGCCAGGGACGGGACCGGGTGCGCCAGAGGGACGCCGGGCAGGAACTCCATGACCTGCTTGTTGATGTCCTCGTAGAGAGGCTCCTGCTCCTCCGGGGTCGCCAGGCCGCGGGCCTGCTTCAGCGCGTCGAACAGTGCGGCGTTGTCGAAGCCCCACTCGCTGCTCTTGGCCCCGAAGAACACCCCGAGGAAGTTGTCGGTGTCGTTGTAGTCACCGGTCCAGCCGAGCAGGTGCAGCCCGTGGTCGGGCGAGCCCTGGATCTTCTCGAGGTAGTCCGGGCTCCACTGGTCGGCCGTCGGCTTGATCTTCAGGCCGACCGCCTCGAGCTGGGAGCGGATCACGTTGAAGGTGTCCTCGGGCTGCGGCATGTAGGGCCGGCTCACACCCGTGGGGTAGTTGAACTCGATCGTCGCGCCGGCCGCACCCGCGTCGGCCAGCATCTGCTTGGCCAGCTCGGGGTCGTAGTCGTAGGCCGGGACGTCCTCGGTGTAGCCCATGACGATGTCGGGGATGAACTCGATCGCGGGCTGGGTGCCCTCGGGCATGGAGGCGCTGATGATCTCGGGGATGTTCAGCGCGTGCGCGATCGCCTTGCGCACCTCGGGGTCGTCGAGCGGCTTCTGCTTCTGGTTCATGCCGAGGTACAGCACGTTGAACGGGTCTCGGTCGACGATCTGGAAGCCCTCGTCGGTCAGCGGCGCGACGTCGGCGGGGCCGACGAGGTCGAAGCCGTCGATCTCACCGTTGCGGAGCGCGTCGGCGCGGGCCTTGGGGTCCTCGATCGCGACGACCTTGGCCTGGTCGACGATCGACGTCTCGCCCCAGTAGTCGTCGTTGCGGTTGAGCGTGACGTCCTGGCCGCGGTTCCAGGCGTCGAGCACGAACGGCCCGGTGCCCGTGGGGTGCGCGGTGGAGTACTCGGAGTTCTTCGGGTTGGTCGCCCCGTCGTCCTGGTACTTCTCCAGCGCGGTCGGGCTCTGCATCGAGAACGCCGGCAGCGACATCGCCGCGATGAACCCGGCGAAGGGCTGCTTGAGGGTGACGGTCGCGCTGAGGTCGTCGTCGGCGGTGCACGAGTCGTAGATCGCCGCGTCGGCGCGGTCGCCGGTGGCGAAACCGCGGAACAGGGCCGCGTAGTAGTAGGTCAGGTCGTCGGTCTGTGCGGACTTCGGCATGTTGTACCAGCGGTCGAAGTTGGCGCACACCGCGTCGGCGTCGAAGGCCGTGCCGTCGGAGAACGTCACGCCCTCACGCAGGGCGAAGGTCGTGCTCAGCCCGTCGTCGCTGGTCTCCCACGACGTCGCGAGCAGCGGCGCGGGGTCGGCGGTGCCGGGCTCGGTGCCGACGAGGCCCTCGAACATCTGACGCGCGACCCGGAAGCTCTCGCCGTCGGAGGCGAAGAACGGATCGAGGGTCACCGGCTCCGCGGAGCCGGCGAAGACGAAGGTGCCGCCGGTGGCGCCCTCGCCTCCGCTGTCCGAGGACTCGTCACGGTTGCTCTGGGCGCAGCTGGACACGAGCAGCACGGCGGCGGTCAACCCGACCAGCCCAGCTCGAGCGCGATTGGTTGCGGGTCGCACGTCTCACCTCACATCTTCTCGCCCCACCGGGGTGGCGGAGCGGAACGTGCGGGACGATAGCGCGGCCCGACCCCCTGGGTCTGTAGCGACGGGCCCTGCACGAGGTCGCGTTTCGGCAACGATCCGATCTCGGACCTAGCTGGTCGCCGCCGCGAGGGCGTGGGCGTCGAGACCGACGAGCGACTCGCCGAGCACGACACCAGGGGCCGGGGCGACCGGCACGTGGTGCGGCACGACGTAGGTCCGGCAGCCCGCAGCCGCGGCCGAGGCCGCCCCCGGCGGTGAGTCCTCCACCGCCACGCAGTCGCCCGGATCGAGGCCCAGCAACGCGGCGGCCCGCAGGTAGGGCTCCGGGTGCGGCTTGCCGTGGTCGACCTCGTCGCCGGTGACCACCACGTCGAAGCTGTCCTCCGGCAGCGCAGCCAGCACCGGCTCGACGAAGCGGCGCCACGACATCGTGACCAGCGCCGTCGGGACACCGGCCCGGCGCAGGTCGGCGAGCAGCGCGCGAGCCCCCGGACGCCACGGGACCTCGCGGCGCACGTGCTCCACGACGTCGTCGAGGAGCACCTCCACGATCTCGGTCGGCGTGAGGTCGAGGCCCATCCGCTCCCGGATGTAGACCCCGGAGTCGATCAGGTCGCTGCCGACCAGGGCCATGGCGTCCTCGTGGCTCCACGTCGCCCCGTGCCGCTCGGCGAGCGCGTGCTCCGCGGCGATCCACAGCGGCTCGGTGTCGACCAGCGTGCCGTCCATGTCCCACAGGACCGCCGCCGGCAGCGTCCGCCCAGCAGGGTCGGTGGTCGCAGGCGACGCCGTTTGGTCACCAACGACATCATCCGGGCCCGAATCGTTGTCGTTGGTGACCAAACGACGCCCCTCCGGTCCGACGCCCCGGCCGACTCCGACGCCCGGGCCCCCGCCCGACTCAGTCATCGGGGTCGTAGCCGAGGTTCGGTGAGAGCCACCGCTCGGTCTCGGCCAGGCTCCAGCCCTTGCGCTCGGCGTAGTCGGCGATCTGGTCGCGTCCGAGCCGGCCGACGACGAAGTACTGCGCCTGCGGGTGGCTGTAGTAGACACCGGACACCGAGGCGCCGGGCCACATCGCCATCGACTCGGTCAGCGTGATGCCGGTCTGCTTCTCGGCGTCGAGCAGGTCCCACAGCGTGAGCTTCTCGGTGTGGTCGGGGCACGCGGGGTAGCCCGGGGCCGGCCGGATGCCGGTGTACTTCTCGGCGATCAGGTCCTCGGCCGAGAGGCCGGCGTCGTCGGCGTGGCCCCAGAACTCGGTGCGTACGCGCTGGTGGAGCCGCTCCGCGAAGGCCTCGGCCAGCCGGTCGGCCAGCGACTCGAGCAGGATCGCGTTGTAGTCGTCGTGCTCGGCCTGGTACGCCGAGACCCGCGCGCCCAGCCCGACACCGGCCGTCACCGCGAACGCGCCGACGTGGTCGGGCAGGCCGGTGTCGAGCGGGGCGACGTAGTCCGACAGCGCCCGGTGCGGGACGCCCTCGCGGTGCTCGCCCTGCTGCCGCAGCTGGTGGAGCACCGCGCGAGGCTCGGTGCGCTCGTCGTCCTCCCAGACGACGACGTCGTCCCCGTCGGCGTTGGCCGGGAAGATGCCGTAGACCCCGCGCGCGGTCAGCCACTTCTCCTCGACGACTGCGTCGAGCATGGCCTGGGCGTCGTCGTAGAGCCGGCGCGCCGCTTCGCCGGTCGTCGGGTTGTTGAGGATGTCGGGGAAGCGGCCCTTCATCTCCCAGGCGTTGAAGAACGGCTGCCAGTCGATGTACTCGCGCAGCTCGGCGAGGTCGTAGTCGTCGAGCTGGTGCATGCCCGGCGTGCGCGGCAGGGGCGGGGTGTAGCCCTCCCAGTCGACCGGGGTGGCCCCGGCGCGGGCGGTGGCGAGGTCGACGAGGCGTCGCTCGCCCTTCTGGGAGTGGCGCGCGCGCAGCGAGTCGTAGTCGGCCTGCACCTCGCCCATCAGTGTCTCGCGTCGCTCGGGGCTGAGCAGCGCTGCGGCGGTCGGCACGGAGCGAGAGGCGTCCTTGACCCAGACCACCGGGCCGTCGTACCTGGGGTCGACCTTGACCGCGGTGTGCGCCCGCGAGGTGGTCGCGCCGCCGATCAGGAGCGGGATGTCGAGCCCGCGCCGCTGCATCTCGGTCGCCAGGGTCACCATCTCGTCGAGCGAGGGTGTGATCAGCCCGGACAGGCCCACGATGTCGGCCCCGACCTCGATCGCGGTGTCCAGGATCTTCTGGGCGGGCACCATCACCCCGAGGTCGATGACCTCGTAGTTGTTGCACTGCAGGACCACGCCGACGATGTTCTTGCCGATGTCGTGCACGTCGCCCTTGACCGTGGCCATCACGATCGTGCCGTTGGTCTCCTTGGCCGTCGCGAGCGCCGGGTTGTCGATCTTCTCCTGCTCGATGAAGGGGATGAGGTAGGCCACGGCCTTCTTCATCACGCGCGCCGACTTCACCACCTGCGGCAGGAACATCTTGCCCGCGCCGAACAGGTCGCCGACGACGTCCATCCCGGACATCAGCGGGCCCTCGATGACCTCGATCGGCCGACCACCGCGGGCCTCGATCTCGGCGCGCAGCTCCTCGGTGTCGTCGCGCACGTGGGCGTCGTTGCCCTTGACCAGCGCGTGGGTGATCCGCTCCCCCACGGGCAGGGCCCGCCACTCCTCGGCGGTGGCCTCGGCGACCTCGCCCTGCTGGTTGTGCGCCTCGGCGATCTCGAGCAGCCGTTCGGCTGCGTCGGGACGCCGGTTGAGCACGACGTCCTCGATCCGCTCGCGCAGCTCGGGCTCGACCTGGTCGTAGACGACGAGGGCGCCGGCGTTGACGATGCCCATGTCGAGACCGGCCTCGATGGCGTGGAAGAGGAAGACCGCGTGGATGGCCTCCCGCACCGGGTTGTTGCCGCGGAAGGAGAAGCTGACGTTGGAGATGCCGCCGGACACGCGGGCCCCGGGCAGGTTCTGCTTGATCCAGCGGGTCGCCTCGATGAAGTCGCGGCCGTAGGACGCGTGCTCCTCGATGCCCGTCGCGATCGCGAAGACGTTGGGGTCGAAGATGATGTCCTCGGGCGGGAAGTCGACCTCGTCGACCAGGATCCGGTAGGCCCGCTCGCAGATCGCCTTGCGCCGCTCGAGGTTGTCGGCCTGGCCGTCCTCGTCGAAGGCCATCACGACCGCCGCGGCACCGTGGCGGCGTACGACGCGGGCGTGCTCGCGGAAGGCGTCCTCGCCCTCCTTCATCGAGATCGAGTTGACCACCGACTTGCCCTGCACGCACTTCAGGCCGGCCTCGATCACCTCGAACTTCGAGGAGTCGACCATGACCGGCACCCGGCAGATGTCGGGCTCGGCGGCGACGAGCTTGAGGAAGCGGTCCATGGCCGCGACCCCGTCGATCATCCCCTCGTCCATGTTGACGTCGATGACCTGGGCGCCGTTCTCGACCTGCTGGACGGCGATCGCGAGCGCCGTGTCGTAGTCGCCGTCCTTGATCAGGTTGCGGAACTTCGCCGAGCCGGTGATGTTCGTGCGCTCACCGACGTTGACGAACAGGCTGTCGCCGTCGATCGCGAACGGCTCGAGGCCCGAGAGCCGCAACGCGGGGGCGATCTCCGGCAGCACCCGGGCGGGCAGCCCCGCGACGACGCCGGCGATGGCGCCGATGTGGGCCGGGGTGGTGCCGCAGCAGCCGCCGACCATGTTGACCAGGCCGGCCTCGGCGAACTCCTGGAGGATCGCCGCGGTCTCGTGCGAGGCCTCGTCGTACTCGCCGAAGGCGTTGGGCAGCCCGGCGTTGGGGTAGGCGTGGACGAAGGTGTCGGCGATGCGCGAGAGCTCCGCGACGTGCGGGCGCATCTCGGCGGCGCCGAGGGCGCAGTTGAGCCCCACGATCAGGGGGCGGACGTGGCGTACCGAGTCCCAGAACGCCTCGACGGTCTGCCCGGACAGGGTGCGTCCCGAGGCGTCGGTGATGGTGCCCGAGATGACGACCGGCCAGCGGCGCCCCTCGGCGGCGAAGACCTCCTCGAGGGCGTAGATCGCGGCCTTGGCGTTGAGCGTGTCGAAGATCGTCTCGACGAAGATGACGTCCGACCCGCCGTCGATCAGGCCCAGCGTCGCCTCGGTGTACGCCGCGCGGAGGCCGTCGAACTCGACGTTGCGCGCGCCGGGGTCGTTGACGTCCGGGCTGATCGAGGCGGTGCGCGTGGTCGGGCCGAGCGTTCCGGCGACGTGGCGCGGCTTCGCCGGGTCCTGCGCGGTCACCTCGTCGCAGATCCGTCGGGCCAGCCGCGCCGACTCCAGGTTCAGCTCGTAGGAGAGGTCCTCCAGGCCGTAGTCGGCCATCGAGATCCGGTTGGCGTTGAACGTGTTGGTCTCGATCAGGTCGGCTCCCGCGTCGAGGTACTCACGGTGGATGCTCGCGATGATGTCGGGCTGGGTCAGCGTCAGCAGGTCGTTGTTGCCCTGCAGGTCGCGGTGCCAGTCGGCGAAGCGCTCCCCGCGGTAGCCGGCCTCGTCGGGCCGGTCACGCTGGATGGCGGTGCCCATGGCGCCGTCGACGACGAGGATGCGCTCCCTCATCGTCGCGGTGAGCTCGTCGCTCACGTCGGGCCGGTGGTCGCGCTGGTCGGTGCGGGTGAAGGTCTCGGGTGCCGCCACGGGGGCTCCTCTCGACGGGGGTGCACCGAACCGCCGGACGGCCGATCCACTCGGTGGACACTCGTCTCATCGTGTCACCGGGAGCGCCGCGCGCCGTAATCCTCGCCGCCATCTCCTAGGCTGGGCCGGTGATCGAGATCGAGGGTGCCCCCGACCTGGTCGACCCTGTGGTGATCGCCGCCTTCGAGGGCTGGAACGACGCCGCGGAGTCGGCCTCGGGGGTCGTCGACCACCTGATGGAGGTGTGGAACGCCCGGGTCGTGGGCGCGATCGACCCCGAGGAGTTCTACGACTTCCAGGTCACCCGGCCGCACGTCAGCAACGACGAGGCGGGCTTCCGCCGCCTGACCTGGCCGACGACCCAGATCGCGGTGGCCTCGCCACCGGACCTGGCCCGCGACGTGATCCTCATCCGCGGCATCGAGCCGAACATGCGCTGGCGTCAGTTCTGTGCCGAGCTCCTCGCCGCGGTCGACGACCTGGGCGGGCAGATGGTCATCACGCTCGGCGCCCTGCTGGCCGACACCCCGCACACCCGCCCGGTCCCGGTCACGGGGACGGCGACCGAGCCCGAGATCGTCGACAAGCTCCGCCTCGAGCAGTCGACCTACGAAGGACCGACCGGCATCGTCGGGGTGTTCCAGGACGCGTGCGTGCGCCTCGACGTGCCCTCGGTCTCCTACTGGGCCGCCGTCCCGCACTACGTCGCCCAGCCGCCGTGTCCCAAGGCGACCCTCGCGCTGATCGGCCAGCTCGAGGAGCTCCTCGAGGTGAGCGTCCCGCTCGGGGAGCTGCCCGAGGACGCCCGCGCCTGGGAGCGCGGCGTCGACGAGCTCGCCGAGGACGACGAGGAGGTCGGGGCCTACGTCCGCAGCCTGGAGGAGACCCGTGACACCACCGAGCTGCCCGAGGCCTCCGGCGAGGCGATCGCCCGCGAGTTCGAGCGCTACCTGAAACGTCGCGGCGACGACTCCTGAGGTCCGGGGCCTCGCGTACGAGGTGGTGCCGCGAGGTGGTGCCGTTTGGTCACCAACGGCACACCTGGGACCGTCATTGTTGTCGTTGGTGACCAAACGGCACACCTGGGACCGTCATTGTTGTCGTTGGTGACCAAACGGCGCGCCTTCACCCTCACCCGCGGCCGAGGCCGCACCCGCTAGAGCGCGAGCCCGAGCGCGGCGTCGAGGAGGATGTGGACCGTACGGGCGGCGTCGGGGTCGGTCACGTCGGCGAGGCCGGTGGTGCCGAGGGTGGCCTCGGCCCAGCGCTGGACGGCGGCGACGGCGGTGGGAGCGTCGAGGTCGTGGGCGAGGGCGGCGAGCACCTCCTCGACGACGGGCTGCGCCGGGGCGCCGGCGCCGAGCGAGAGGGCGCGACGCCACACCGCGAGCTGGTCGACGGCGGCCAGCAGCCCGGCGTCGGTCCACTCCCAGTCGGAGCGGTAGTGGTGGCCCAGCAGGGCCAGACGGATCGCCATGGGGTCGACCTCGGCGCTGCGCAGGGCGGAGACGAAGACCAGGTTGCCCTTCGACTTCGACATCTTCTCGCCGTCGTAGCCGACCATCCCGGCGTGGACGTAGGTCTGGGCGAACGGCACGCCCGGCGCGACGACCTGAGCGTGGCCGGCGCACATCTCGTGGTGCGGGAAGGCAAGGTCGGAGCCGCCGCCCTGCACCTCGATCGCGCCGCCGAGGTAGGTGGTGGCGATCGCAGCGCACTCGACGTGCCAGCCCGGGCGACCGCGCCCGAAGGGGCTGTCCCAGGCCGGCTCGCCCGGCCGCTCGGCACGCCACACGATGCAGTCCAGCGGGTCCTTCTTGCCCTCACGCTCCGGGTCGCCGCCCCGCTCACCGAAGAGCGCGAGCATGGTCTCGCGGTCCAGACCCGACTCCTGTCCGAAGGCGGGGTCGGCGGAGACGGCGTGGTAGAGGTCGCCGTCCACCGCGTAGACGGCGCCGGCCTCCTGGAGTCGTCGGACCATGTCCAGGACGAGCGGGATCGACTCGACCGCACCGATGTAGTCGTCGGGCGCCAGCACCCGCAGCGCCTCCATGTCCTCGCGGAACAGTGCCGTCTCGCGCAGGGCGAGGTGCTCCCAGGCGACCCCGACCTTGTCGGCCCGCTCGAGCAGGGGGTCGTCGACGTCGGTCACGTTCTGCACGAACCGCACGTCGTGGCCGGCCGAGCGCCAGGCCCGGTTGAGCAGGTCGAAGCCGACGTACGTCGCCGCGTGGCCGAGGTGCGTGGCGTCGTAGGGCGTGATGCCGCAGACGTAGAGGCGCGCCGCGTCCTGGCCCTCCGGCGGGGTCGGGGTCACCAGGTGACCGCTCGCCGTGTCGTGCAGCGCCACCGGCGGTCCGACGGTGGGCAGGGACGGCACCGCAGGGGTGGACCAGGAGAGCATGAGCAGCAGCCTAGTCAGGCCGCGATCGGCGCAGGATCAGAAGGGCGGCCAGGGGATGGCCGGGTGCTGACCGCGCGGTGCGGGGAAGCAACCGCGCTCCAGGAGGCGCCGCGCCCGCTGGTCGACCGCGGCGATCTCGAGGTCGGTGAGGTGGTCGGCCAGGGCCGCGCCGAGCCAGCCACCGAGCCCGTCGAGGACCCGCAGGACACCGGAGACCTCCTCGTCGACCAGCGGCTCGCCGCGCCAGCCCCACAGCACGGTGCGCAGCTTGTGCTCGTGGTGCAGCGCCACGCCGTGGTCGACGCCGTAGCGGTGACCCCCGACCATCTCCAGCACGTGACCGCCCTTGCGGTCGGCGTTGTTGACGACGATGTCGAAGACCGCCATCCGCCGCAGGGCGGCCGTGTCCTCGTGGACCAGGGTCACGGCGCGGTCGCGCTCGTCGAGGCCGTCGAAGACCGCGAGCCACCCCCGCGGGACCTTGCCCTCCCGCACGATGTCGACCGCGTCCTGCTCGGGGTCCGGCTCCTGCCAGCGCTGCATCATCCCCGTGCCGTGCGGCCCCTCCGCGAGCCACGTCTGCGGCACGACGTCCCAGCCGGTCGCCACCGAGACCAGGTACGCCGCGACCTCACGGTCCGCGAGGGTCCCGTCCGGGAAGTCCCACAGCGGCCGCTCCCCCGACTCCGGCTTGTAGACCACCTGGACCCCCGCGAGGTCGCCGAGGAAGGTGGCGTTGGAGGCAGGCATGATCCGGCCCCGCAGCTCGATGCTGCCCTCGGGCGGGTCCGGCACCGATGCCCCGACCTCGTGGGCACTCATCGGCGACCGGTCACGGGTCGCGGCGCTTGAAGCCGTTGGCGCGCACGCACAGGTGCCCGTCGGGGTCGACCGGGCTGCCGCAGAAGGGACAGCTGGGGCGTCCGCCCTCGAGGACCTGCTCGGTGCGCTTGACGAAGGCCCGGGCGTGCCCCGCGTCGAGACGCACGAGCAGGACCTCCTCGGGGTCGGGCTCCTCGAAGTCCTCGTCGACCTGCTCGGGTGAGACGACCGCGGCCTCGGTGTAGGGGAAGACCTCGATCACCACGCGCTCGTCACCCGGGTCCCACGACAGCGTCATGGTCCCCGCGCGGAACTCCTCCTCGATGGGCTGCTCGAGGGGATTGGCGTCGGCGAGGTCCAGCGGGGCCACCGCGGGCACGATGTCGTCGGTGCTCTGGGTGCTCATCACCTCGTCGAGCAGCTCGTCGACGCGCTCGGCGAGCGCGGCCACCTGCTGCTTCTCGAGGGCGACGCTGATGATGCGGACCCCGGAACGGGCCTGGAGGAAGAAGGTGCGCGAGCCGGGCTCGCCGACGGTGCCGGTGACGAAGCGCTCGGGAGGGTCGAACCCGTGGACGATCGGCATGTCGCTCACCTTAGTGACCCCTCGGGTGACCCGCGGGGTGACCGGGGTCGGGTCGCAGGTCAGGTCAGGGGTCGGCTCGTGGGTCAGGGGGCCGGGGACGGCCCGGCGCCGCCACCGATCGCGGCGTCGTCGGTGGTCGCCTTGCGCCGGCGTCCTTTGCGCGGCGGCGGCGCGAGCCACGACAGGTCCCCGGCATGGGTGTTGGAGGAGACGACGTAGGGACGGGTGCCGGTGTAGCGCACGATCGAGACCGACGCGGGGTCGACGAAGATCCGCTGGAACAGGTCGAGGTGCATCCCGAGCGCGTCGGCGAGCACCGCCTTGATCAGGTCGCCGTGACTGACCGCCACCCACACAGCGCCGTCGCCGTGCTCGGCGGTGACCTCGGCGTCGTGACGACGGCACGCGCCGACGGCGCGTGCCTGCATCGTGGCCATCGACTCACCGCCGGGGAAGGTCACGGCGGAGGGCTGCGACTGGACCGTCGACCACAGCTTCTCCTTGGCCAGGTCCTTGAGCAGTCGGCCCTGCCACTCGCCGTAGTCGCACTCGGCCAGCCCCCGGTCGGTCAGCAGCGGCACGTCGCCGGTGCCGTCGCGACGTGCGGCGAGGATGGCCCGCGAGGTCTGCTTGCACCGCTCGAGCGGGCTGCTGACGACCCGGGCGAGAGGGACGGGCGCCAGGCGCTCCGCCGTACGTCGGGCCTGCCCGGTGCCGGTCTCGTCGAGCCTGACCCCCGGGGTGCGGCCGGCCAGCGTGCCGCTGGCGTTGGCACTGGTGCGGCCGTGACGGACCAGGATGACGGTGGCCATGGCGCGACTCTAGTGGTGCCCGGCTCGCGGACACCGTCACCCGGGGCACCCCGGGGACTACCGTGACCTCGTGATCGTCGACAGCGCCGTCTACCGCGACGGGTCGCGTCACCACCTCGACGTCGCCGAGCACGACTACCAGGCGCTGCGCTCGGCGGCCACCGGCTCCCACGACTTCGTCTGGATCGGTCTGCACGAGCCCTCGCCGGAGGAGTTCGACCACGTCGCCAAGGCCTTCGACCTCCACGGACTCGCCGTGGAGGACGCCGTCCAGGCCCACCAGCGGCCCAAGCTCGAGCGCTACGGCGACACGCTCTTCCTGGTCCTGAAGACCCTCCGGTACGTCGACGAGAGCGACGCCGTCGAGACCGGCGAGATCAACCTGTTCATCGGCGAGCACTTCGTCGTCACGGTCCGCCACGGCGAGGGCTCGGCCCTGCAGACCGCCCGCAGCTATCTGGAGTCGGCCGAGCAGGTCCTCACCCACGGCCCCTCCGCGGTCGTCTACGCGGTGTGCGACCAGGTCGTCGACGACTACGTCGAGGTCGTCGACGCGCTGCAGGTCGACGTCGACGAGGTCGAGGAGTCCGTCTTCTCCCCCGCCCGCACCGACGACTCGAACCGGATCTACGTCCTCAAGCGCGAGATCGCGGAGGTACGCCGGGCCGTGCTGCCGCTGCGCGACCCGATGCGTCGCTTCGCCGCGGGCACCGTGCCGGGGATCCTGGAGGAGTCGGCGCCGTTCTTCCGTGACGTCTCCGACCACCTGAGCCAGACCGCCGAGGCCGTCGACTCCCTCGACGGGCTGCTCTCGACCGCCTTCGACGCCTCGCTGGCGCGGATCTCGGTGCAGCAGAACGACGACATGCGCAAGATCTCGGCCGGGGCGGCGCTCGTGGTGGTGCCGACCTTCATCGCCGGCATCTACGGCATGAACTTCGAGCGCATGCCCGAGCTGCACTGGGCACTGGGCTACCCCTACGCCCTGAGCCTGATGGTCGGCACCGTCGGCGTGCTGTGGTGGTTCTTCAAGCGCTCCGGCTGGCTGTGAGACCGGTTCAGGCCTGCAGCACGCCCGAGGCGGTCAGGACGAGCGTGGCGGTCCCGAGCGCGATGCGGTAGAGGACGAACGGGGCGTAGGAGCGGGTCGTCACCCAGCGCAGGAGCCAGGCGATGGCGGCGTACCCGACGACGAACGACACCACGGTGGCCACGATGGTCGGGCCCCAGCCGTAGGTGTTGTCCTCCCCCGAGATCGAGCCGAGCTCGAAGAGCCCCGCACCGACGACGGCGGGGATCGCGAGCAGGAAGGCGAAGCGGGTCGCGGCCTCGCGCTCGTAGCCCAGCATCCGGCCCATCGACAACGTTGCGCCGGAGCGGGAGACCCCGGGCACCAGCGCGGCCGCCTGGGCCAGGCCCATCAGCACGGCGTCGCGCAGTCCGAGCTCCTTGAGCTCGCGGTCGTTGCGGCCGAGACGGTCGGCGAGCCCGAGGACGATCCCGAGGACGACGAGCGTGGTGCCGATGATCCACAGGCTGCGGAAGTCGCGCTCGATGACGTCCTTGAGCGCAACGCCGAGCAGCACGATCGGCAGTGAGCCGACGATGATGAACCACCCCATCCGGGCGTCGAGGTGTCCGCGGTGCTCGGGCTGGACCAGCGAGCGCAGCCAGCGGGAGGCGATCCGGACGATGTCGTGCCGGAAGAAGATCAGCACGGCGAGCTCGGTGCCGATCTGGATCACCGCGGTGAACGCCGCACCGGGGTCGCCCCAGCCGAACAGCTCGGGGTAGATGCGCAGGTGGGCGCTCGAGGAGATCGGCAGGAACTCGGTGAGCCCCTGGATGGTTCCGAGCACGACGGCCTTGAGGAGGTCCAGCACGCCAGGAGCCTAGAGGCTCCAGACGCCACCTCCCCGCACCTCCCCGCCCCGGCGCACCGCCTCGATACGGTGTCGCCCATGCAGCAGCGTCGTCTCGGCAGCAGCGGACTGTCGGTCTCCCGGCTCGGGCTGGGCACCATGACCTGGGGTGCCGACACCGACGAGCACGAGGCCCGTGACCAGCTCGTCGCCTTCACCGAGGCCGGTGGGACCCTGCTGGACACGGCCGCGGGCTACACCGACGGGGGCTCGGAGCGGCTGCTCGGATCGCTGCTCGGCGACGTGGTGTCCCGCGACGACGTGGTCATCGCCACGAAGGCGGGCATCTCGCGCCGTGGCGGCCGACGGTCCGTCGACACCTCGCGGCGCGGGCTGCTGGGCGGCCTCGACGCCTCGTTGGGGCGCCTGGGCGTCGACCACGTCGACCTGTGGCAGGTCCACACGTGGTCCGAGAGCGCCCCTCTCGAGGAGACCCTCGCGGCGCTGGACCACGCGGTCAGGACCGGGCGGACGACCTACGCCGGCATCTCGAACTACGCGGGGTGGCAGAGCGCCCAGGCCGCCACCTGGCAGCGTGGCGCCGCCGGGCGCGCCCCGCTGGTCTCGACCCAGGTCGAGTACTCCCTGCTCAACCGGGCCGTCGAGCGTGAGGTGCTGCCCGCGGCCGACGCCCTCGGGCTCGGGGTGCTCGCCTGGTCGCCGTTGGGACGGGGCGTGCTGACCGGCAAGTACCGGGCCGGCACCCCCGCGGACTCCCGCGGTGCGTCCCCGGTGTTCGCGAGCTTCGTCGGTGCCTACCTCGACGAGGACAGCGCCCGTGTCGTCGAGGCGGTGGTCCGCGCCGCGGACGGTCTGGGTTGGACACCGCTGGAGGTGGCGCTGGTCTGGGTCCGCGACCGCCACGGGGTCACGGCCCCGGTGCTGGGCTCCCGCACGGCCGCCCAGCTGCGCGCGGCGCTGGGCAGCGAGGAGAAGACCCTGCCCCCGGAGATCGCGACGGCGTTGGACGACGTCTCGGAGGGAGCGCGGTGAGTCCGCCGGGACGGCGCGTGATCGCTCGCGCGGTGGAGTGGGAGTTCGACAAGGTGACGTTCTCCCGGGAGTTCCCCCGCGGGGTGGTCACCAAGCTCCTGGTGGAGCGCGCCGAGCACGGCGGGTGGGAGCTGGACCGGGTCCGGATCGGCTCCGACGGCGCCCGGCGCGTGGTGCTGAGGCGCCGGATCATCCGCCAGCTGCGTCCGACGCCCTAGCCCCGGACGCAGCGCACGCCGGCCCGCTGGAGCGGACCGGCGTGCGGAGGAGGGACGAGCCAGGCCCGAGCTAGCCCTGCAGGCCGAGCGCGAAGCTGACGTTGCCGCCCTCGTCGACACTCGCGTCCAGGACCTTGTCGTCCAGCTGGGCGGTGGTGTCCTGGTCGAGGTAGACCTTCACGCCGTCCTGCTCCACGACCTGGTCGGTCGGCTCCGGGCCACCGGCGGCGGCGACGGCGAAGGCCGCCTCGGCGCTGTCGGTGTCGGTGGAGATGCGCAGGCCGGCGTCCGGCTGGCCCTCCGCGGCGGTGATCTGCTCGGTGATGTCCTTGACGATCGTGCTGGCGTTCTCGGTGAGGGTGAGCACGGGCTCTCCTTCGGCTAGCGGTCAGGGCAAGTCGTCCACCCTTCCTGGCCGGTGTCCCGGACGCAAGCCGAGACGCGCCGGCGGCGTGTCGGCCCGGCGCTCAGACCTCGCCCAGGAACCGGTCGAAGACCCGGGCCCCGAACTCCAACGCGTCGACGGGCACCCGCTCGTCGATGCCGTGGAAGAGGGCGGTGAAGTCGAGGTCGTCCGGCAGGCGCAGCGGCGCGAAGCCGTAGCAGCGCATCCCCAGCTTGGAGAAGTGCTTGGCGTCGGTGCCGCCGCTCATCAGGTACGGCGCGACGAGGGCGCCGGGGTCCTCGGCGAGCAAGGAGCGGCTCATGGCGTCCACGAGGTCGCCCTCGTAGGGCATCTCCCACGGCTTCTGGTGCGAGACGAAGTCGATGTCGACGTGCTCGCCGCAGAGCTCGGCCAGGGTGGCGAAGAACTCGTCCTCGTAGCCCGGCAGGAACCGTCCGTCGACGTGGGCCTGGGCCTCCTGGGGGACCACGTTGACCTTGTAGCCGGAGCGCAGCATCGTCGGGTTCGCGGTGTTGCGGATGACCGCGCCCAGCATCCGGGCGGCCCCGCCGAACTCCTGGACCAGCTCCTCGGCGTTCTCGGGGGTGGCCTCGGTGCCGGCGAGCTCGCCGATCGAGGCCAGCAGCGTGCGCATCGCCGGGGTGAGGCGCACGGGCCACGCGTGGGTCCCGATGCGCGCGACGGCGCCGGCCAGCTCGGTCACGGCGTTGTCGGTGTTGATCATCGAGCCGTGCCCGGCGGTGCCCCGGGCGGTGAGCCGCATCCAGGCCATGCCCTTCTCGGCGGCCTCGATCAGGTAGACCCGCCTGCCGCGCACGGTCGTGGAGAAGCCACCGACCTCGCCCACGGCCTCGGTGCACGCCTCGAGCTGGTCGGCGTGCTCGCGCACCAGCACCTCGGCGCCCTGGTGCCCCCCGGCCTCCTCGTCGGCGGTGAAGGCGAGCACGACCGGTCGGTCCGGCACGGCACCCGCGCGGGCACGGGCGCGCACGACCGAGAGCAGCATGGCGTCGAAGTCCTTCATGTCGACCGCGCCCCGACCCCAGACGTAGCCGTCCTGGACCTCGCCGCTGAAGGGGTGCACCGCCCAGTCCGCCGCCTCGGCGGGGACGACGTCGAGGTGGGCGTGCAGCAGCAGTGCATCGGTGCGCGAGGGGTCGGCCCCGCCCCAGTGGGCCAGCAGCGACGTCCGACCGGGCTCGCTCTCCACGAGGGTCGACTCGATGCCGACCTCGTCGAGCAGGCTGGCGACGTGCTCGGCGGCCTTGCGCTCCCCCGGACCGTCCTCGTCGCCGTAGTTGGAGGTGTCCATCCGGATCAGCTCACGACACGTCTCGACCACCTCCGCGGTCGGGTCGTAGGTGCGCTCGTCGGTCGCGTGGGGGTCCTCGCTGCTCATGGGCCCATCGTGGCACCCGGACGGCCCGCGCCCCACCATCCCTCCGCGCAGGAGCGCACGCGCCTTTGCTACTGTTCCGTCCGCACTCGTCCGGGTGGCGGAATTGGCAGACGCGCTAGCTTGAGGTGCTAGTGCCCGTATTAGGGCGTGGGGGTTCAAGTCCCCCCTCGGACACCCAGCGCGGGGACGGATCCCGGCGAGGATCATCCCCTCCCTCGACCACGTCCGCTCAGCGGGGCGTGGGCGCCGCTGCACTCAGGCCACGTCGTGCAGCTCGAGGTGCGGCTCGAGGCCGGTCTCCAGCAGCGCCAGGGCCGCCTCCAGCGGGACGGGGCGCGACCACAGGAAGCCCTGACCCACGGCCGCGTCGTGGTCGCGGAGCCACTGGGCCTGCTCGCACCGCTCGACGCCCTCGGCGACGCTCAGCAGCCCCATCGCCGTGCTCATCGCCAGGATGACCTCGACGAGGACGGGGTCGTGGTCGGGACCGCCGAGGCGGTCGACGAAGGACTTGTCGATCTTGAGCACGTCGACCGGCATCTGCGTCAGGCTGGCCAGGGAGTTGTAGCCGGTGCCGAAGTCGTCGAGCGCCACCCGGATGCCGAGCTCGCGCAACGCACCGAGCGTGGCCATCGAGGTGGCGAGGTCGTGGACGATCGCGGTCTCGGTGATCTCCAGCACGAGCCGCCGCGGGGAGAGCCCGCTCGTGCCCAGGCTGTCGAGCACGAGGGAGCGGAAGCCGGGGTCGCACAGCTGCTCGGCGGCGACGTTGACCGCCATCGAGGGTCCGTCGGCACCCGGTGCCATCCGGACCGCCGCGCCGCAGGCCTCCCGCAACACCCAAGCACCGAGCCCGAGGATCAGCCCGGACCGCTCGGCCTCTCCGATGAAGGCACTGGGCGGGAGCAGACCGCGGTCGGGGTGGTCCCAGCGCACGAGGGCCTCGAAGCCGGTGACCGTCCCGGTCCGCAGGTCGACCGTCGGCTGGTAGTGCAGCACCAGCTGGTCGGTCTCGATCGCGCACGCGAGCTCCGCGCGCAGTCGGTGCCGAGCGAGGGCCTGGCGGTGCAGGACGGCGTCGTAGGTCGCCGCGCCGCCCTTGCCGAGCTCCTTCGCGTGGTACATCGCCACGTCGGCGTTGCGCATCAGGTGCGGGTCGTGGCGCGCACCCTGCTCGACACCGGCGACACCGACGCTCGCCCGCACCACGTGGCTGGTGCGCGAGGTCTCCACGGGTTCGCAGAGCCCGGCGAGGATCCGCTGGGCGACGTGGCCCGCGGACGCCACGTCGGTGTCGGGCAGCAGGACGGCGAACTCGTCCCCGCCGAGGCGCGCCGTCGTGTCACCGGGCCGGAGTGCGTCCTGGATGCGTCCGGCCACCAGGACGAGCAGCTCGTCACCGGTCTGGTGGCCCAGGCTGTCGTTGACGACCTTGAAGTCGTCGAGATCGATGAACAGCACGCTCAGCGGCGCGCGCGAGACCTCGCGCTGCTCGAGTGCCGCCCCGAGCCGTTCGGTGAGCAGCGTCCGGTTGGCCAGCCCGGTCAGCGCGTCGTGGCGAGCCTGGTGGGCGAGCGTCTCCTCGAAGGCCTCCCGCTCGCTGACGTCGCGCAGCGTCAGCACCCAGCCCCCGACGGCCTCCTCGCCGTGAAGGTCCTGCAACGTGCCCTCGGTCGCGACCGTGCGGCCGTCGGCGTGACTCAGACCGAGCCGTAGCGGATGCTCGGACCCGTCGGGACGACGCAGCAGCGCGGCCAGCGGGTCGCGCTCGTCATCGCCCACGAGGTCGATCATCGAGACGTCGGCGAGCTCGAGCGGCTCCCGACCGAGCATGGCCCGGGCCGCGGCACTGACGAAGCTGCTGCGACCGGCGGTGTCGACGACCATCACCAGGGTCGTGGTGTGCTGAACCAGGGCCTGCACGCGCCTCTCGCCGACCGCGGAGACCTCGCGCTCGGTCAACGCCTGCTGCGTGGCACGGTGGCGCCGTGCCAGAGCGCCGAACCAGGTGAACCAGCCGACGCAGACCACGAGGAAGAGAGCCAGGAGGACCCCGATCACGACCAGGTCGGTGCGAGCCTGGTCCCGGTCGAGCAGGGACGCGCTGAGGTCAGCCGCCTGCTCGACGCCGCCGGGCACCGCGGCGGCCACGTCGGCGGCACCGGGAGCCCCGCTCGAGACCAGGTCGGCCACGGCGAGGTCCAGCTGCTCGGCGACCGGCCCCGACGAGCTCGAGGCGCCGGTCTCGCGGACCACGTCGCAGAGCGCCGTCACGCGCGCGAGCGCGACCCGCTCGTCGGTGATGTGGTCGTCGAGGCCGTAGATCCACAGCAGCAGCGCGAACTCCGCGCACAGCACGGTGACCACCAGCGCGAGCCGCAGGGTCCGCGCGACGGTCCCCCGCCTGGGCGGGGCAGCCGTGGCGGACCGATCCGTCCCGATCACGCCCTCCCCCCGGCCGCGCTCGGGGCAGGCTCCACCTCAGGGTCGGGAGGCTGGGCGAGCTGGGTCACGACTGTGCTATCGAGAGCCTGAGACCCGGACTTGAGGTGCGCCCCCGGGACGGGCGTACTGGTCCGCACCGGTCCGCGGCCTGCACGAGGCCGTGCCCGCATGCCTCTGCGACGATGTGGTCATGGTGGGACACGGGACGCTGCGGGTCGGTTTCGTGCCGGGCGTGACCCCGGACCGGTGGGCGGCGCGCTTCGCGCAGCGCGGCCGCGGTCGCCTCGCCCTGAGGTCGGTGGCCGAGGACGACGCGGTGCCGCTGCTGCGCACCGCCGAGCTGGACATGGCGCTGGTGCGCCTGCCGGTGGACACCGAGGGCCTGCACTGCGTCCGGCTCTACGACGAGGTCCCGGTGGTGCTCGTCGACCGGGACCACGTGATCAGCGTCCTCGACGAGGCCGACCAGGTGGACGTAGCCGACCTGGAGGACGAGCAGCTCGTGCTGCCCGAGCGCTCGGGATGGGTGCCGCAGGTCGCGCAGCAGCCGTGGCCGTCGATGACGGTCGCCGAGGCCGTCGAGGTCGTGGCGTCCGGGGGCGGCGTCGCCGTGCTGCCGATGTCGCTGGCTCGCCTGCACCACCGACGTGACGTCGTCCACCGGGCCGTCCGTGGCCTGTCGCCGACCACGGTGGCGCTGACGTGGCTCATCGAGCGCGACGACGAGGCGACCCAGGAGCTCGTCGGCGTCGTCAAGGGACGCACCGCCCGCAGCTCGCGCTGAGGCGCTGCCAGGCCTCCCGGGGGGGTGAGGTGAACGTATACTTTTACGCCTTGTTGAAGTACCGTTGCGCTCAGTGCCTTCCCCCGAGGTGCTCGATGAGGCCGGCCCCGGTCGGCCTCATCACCATCAGGTCCCCGGCGCTGCTGTGCGGCGCCATGAGCAGGTGAGGAGTGGCGTATGACTCCGATCCTCGGAGACGAGGACGCCTCTCTCACGGTCGGAGACCTGGCGGCCCGCACCGGCGTGGCTGCCGGCACGCTGCGCATGTGGGAGAAGCGTCACGGGTTCCCCGTCCCCGTCCGCCTCGAGTCCGGCCACCGGCGCTACCGCGAGAGCGACGTCGAGGCCGTACGCCGTGTCGTCGAGGCTCGCGACCGCGGCACCCGCCTCGATCGCGCCGTCGCGGAGGTCCTGGCCCCGATCCCGGTGGGCGAGTCGGTCTACGGACTCCTGCGCCAGCGCTACGACGACGCTCCCTCGCACCAGATGCGCAAGGGGACCCTCACCGCCCTCTCCCACGCGATCGAGGACGAGTTCTGCTCGACCGCGGACCGCGGGCGTCTGCTCGGGGGCTTCCAGACCACCGCGTTCTTCGAGCCCGCCGCGCCACGGTGGACGCAGTTCGCACGGATCTCGCAGGGCGTCACCGTCTTCGCCGAGCACGCGGACGGCGCGGCACCGATGCCGCCCTCCATCCAGCACATCCCCATCCCGCCGGAGGCGCGCAGCCGACGTGAGTGGTTCGTGGTCTGCGAGTCCACGACGATGCCGGTGGTGATGGCCGGGTGGGAGGTCCCCGGGCATCGCCCCGTCCACGACATGGACCGGTCCTTCGAGGTCAGCTGGTCGCTGGACGCCGCGATGGTCTCCGACGCGGTCCGCGTCTGCCAGCGCATCGCGAGCGGTGTCGGTCACCACCTCGACCCGCCCGAGAGCTCGCTCGCCGACGCCGGCCCCGGTGCCGGCTCCTCGTTGTTCCTGCGGGCCCTGGCCTACGCCGACCGCCGCGCCAGCTGAGGCGCACGTCGCGTCACCAGGACGTGGCCACGGCCCTGCCCTCGGTGAACCCGGCAGCCGACTGGACCCCGATCAGGGCCCGCTCGTGCAGGGACGCGAGCGTGTCGGCGCCGGCGTAGGTGCAGGCGGAGCGCACGCCCGAGCAGATCTGGTCGAGGAGGTCCTCGACACCGGGGCGGGCCGGGTCCAGGTACATCCGGGAGGAGCTGATGCCTTCCTCGTAGAGCGCCTTGCGAGCGCGGTCGTAGGCGCTCTCCCCCGACGTCCGGCTCGCGACGGCCCGGGCCGAGGCCATGCCGAACGACACCTTGTAGGAGCGGCCGTCCGAGTCCTGGACCAGGTCGCCCGGTGACTCGTGGGTGCCGGCGAACCAGGACCCGACCATGACCGAGGAGGCGCCCGCGGCGAGGGCGAGCGCGACGTCGCGCGGGTGGCGTACACCCCCGTCGGCCCACACGTGGGCGCCGAGGTCGCGCGCCGCGGCGGCGCACTCGAGGACGGCCGAGAACTGCGGGCGCCCGACCCCGGTCATCATCCGGGTCGTGCACATCGCACCGGGCCCCACGCCGACCTTGACGATGTCGGCGCCGGCCTCGACGAGGTCACGCGTGCCCTCGGCGGAGACCACGTTGCCCGCCACCACCGGCACCTGCGGATCGAGGCCCCGCACGGAGGCGAGCGCCTCGAGCATGCGGGACTGGTGGCCGTGGGCGGTGTCGACGACGAGGCAGTCCACGCCGGCCTCCAGCAGCTCCTTGGCCCGCAGGGCGACCTCGCCGTTGACGCCGACCGCGGCGGCGACCCGCAGCCTGTTCCTGGCGTCGACCGCAGGGGCGTAGATCGCGGCCCGGACCGCACCGGTGCGGGTCAGCACCCCCACCAGGCGGCCGGCCTCGTCGACGCCCACCGCCATCGGTGTCCGCGCGGCGTCGAGGACGTCGAAGGCCTCACGCGGGTCGGCGTCGGCCTCGATGACGGCCGTCAGCGGCGACATCACCGACCCGACCTGGGCGAACCGGTCGACCTCGGTGCAGTCGGACCCCGCCACCACCCCGATCGGGCGGGAGTGCTCGTCGACGACCACCGCGGCGCGGTGGGACCGCTTGGGGATCAGCGCCAGCGCCTCGCCGACGGTCTGGCGGGCGGAGAGCTCGATGGGGGTGTCCAGGACGAGGTGCCGTGACTTGACGAACGCCACCACGTCGGCGACCACGCTGGTCGGGATGTCCTGCGGGATGACGGTCAGACCCCCGCGCCGCGCGACGGTCTCGGCCATCCGCCGGCCCGCGATCGCGGTCATGTTCGCCACCACGATCGGCACGGTCGCGCCGGTGCCGTCCTGCGTGGCGAGGTCGACGGCGTAGCGGCTGGCCACCGCGGACCTGCGCGGCACCATGAAGACGTCGTCGTAGGTCAGGTCGTGCTCGGGGGCTGCGTGCAGGAACTCCACGGGGGGCACGGTACGGGGAGCCCGGGGTCGGCGTGCACCTCAGGTCGCGGAGATCCCGATCGAGCCGCTGCGGAACGCCTCGACGAACAGCGCGTGGTCCTCGCGGACCTGGTCGGCGTAACCGATCGCGAAGTCGGTGATCCAGGTGACCAGCTCGCGGCGCCGCCCCTCCACGCAGGCGGCGACGGCGTCCTCGACCTGGAAGTCGACGAGGTCCTGCTCGCTGTCGGCGTCCGAGGCGCAGTGGATCTTGGCCGTCGCCCGACCGAGCAGGTCGACGACCGCGGCGATGTCGTCGGGCTCGATCAGGCCGTCCCACTCGAGGTCGACCTCGTAGGGCGAGACCTCGGCGACGAGGTAACCCACCCCGTCGACCGAGGTCCACCCCAGGAGCGGGTCGGTGTGCACCTGCAGCGCGCGCTGGCTGACCACGGTGCGGTGCCCCTCGTTCTCGAAGTACGCCTCGATGTCGGCGTGCTCGACGAAGCGGCTCACCGCGGGGGTGTTGGCCTGCTTCATCGACAGCAGCACGTCGTTCTCGAGCGCCTCGCTGTAGCCCTCGACGAGCACGTTGTAGGCCGGCAGGCCCGCGCTGCCGATGCCGAACCCGGACTTGCCGACGATGTCCTGGACCTCGTAGAACAGGTCCCGGTCGAAGCGCTTGTCGCTCGGGATGGTCTCCAGGTAGCGCGCGAAGGCCTTGTCGATGGTCGCCCGCTCGGTCTTCTTCAACCGGCGCGTCGTCGGGTCGTCGCGAAAGCGCCGCCGCCCGGAGGCGTCGACCTCGGTCTGCGGGGCCAGCAGGTCGACCCGGGTGCGCGAGCGCGCGTCGGCCAGCACCTCCCGGATGGGTCCGTCGGTGTTGTCCAGGTGCAGCGCGAAGTCGTCGTCCCGGTCGCTGTCGCGGTAGGCGTCGACCTGGGACAGGTAGGCACGCACGTAGCGGCCGACCAGGCGGCGTACGTCGTCCTCGGGCAGCGCCTTCTGCCACCCGGTCAGCGCCAGCGACGCCGCGAACCGCTGGAGGTCCCAGGTGAAGCGCCCCAGGTAGGCCTCGTCGTAGTCGTTGACGTCGAAGACCATCCGACCGTCGGCGTTGAGGTAGGTGCCGAAGTTCTCGACGTGGAGGTCACCGTGGATCCAGATCCGTCCGCTGCGCTCGTCGCAGAACGGGTCGTCGTCGGCCGTGACGTCGGCGTAGAACAGGCACGCGGTGCCGCGGTAGAAGGAGTGCGGGTCGGCGGCCATCTTGCGGTACTTGGTCCGGAAGGCCGCCGGGTCGTGACGCATCAGGTCGGCGAACGCGTCGTCGAGCACGGAGATGATCGTCTCCGACCGTCGCTGGGCGGCACGAGGGGTGGCCATGGGCCGTACCCTTCCACGCGGGTGCCGTGGGTCACATCCTCCCCGGTCCGCCTGCGACGACGCAGGCGGCCCGGGCTAGCGCAGCTGGGCGGAGGTCAGCCCGAGCACCCGTCGGGCGACGATGAGCTGCTGGATCTGCTGGGTGCCCTCGAAGATGTCGAGGATCTTGGAGTCCCGCGCCCACTTCTCGAGCAGCTCCCCCTCGCCGTAGCCGACGGTGCCGGCGAGCTCGACGCAGCCCAGCGTGATCGAGGAACCGACCCGGCCGGCCTTGGCCTTGGCCATCGACGCCTCCAGCGAGTTCGGCTCCCGGTTGTCGGCCATCCACGCCGACTGCAGCATCAGCAGGTAGGCGCCCTCCCAGTCCGACTCCATCGCGAGCAGGCGGGCGGCGGCCGCGGACTGCACCTGGGCGGGTCGGTCGTAGTCGACCTCGACCCCGACCTCGGCCAGCAGGTCGCGGGTCAGGTCGAGCGAGGCCCGGGCGCAGCCGACGGCCATGGCCGCGACCAGCGGACGGGTGTTGTCGAAGGTCGCCATCGCGCCGGCGAAGCCCTGCTTGGGGTCGACGTCCTCGCTGCCCAGCAGGTTCTCGCGAGGGACGCGGCAGTCCTCGAAGATGATGGTGGCGGTGTCGGAGGCCTTGATCCCCAGCTTGTGCTCGAGCCGGTCCACCCGCATGCCGGGGGTCCCCTTGGGCACGACGAAGGACTTGATGGCCGCTCGGCCGAGGTCGCGGTCCAGGGTCGCCCAGACCACGATGTGGTCGGCGCGACCACCCGAGGTGACGTAGATCTTCTCGCCGTTGATGACGTACTCGTCGCCGTCGAGCCGGGCGGTGGTCACGATGTTGGCCGAGTCCGACCCGGTACCCGGCTCGGTGATGGCCATGCCGGCCCACACCCCGGCGAAGCGAGCCAGCTGCTCGTCGTCGGCGACCGAGGCGATCGCGGAGTTGCCCAGGCCCTGGCGCGGCATCGAGAGCAGCAGCCCCACGTCGCCCCAGCACATCTCGGCCACCGACATGACCGAGGCGAGGTTGGCACCGTTCTTGACGCCCGGCTTCTCCTCGCCGGTGCCCCGGCGTACGCCGGACGCGCCTGCGCCCTCGCTGGCGCCGGACTGCGAGAGCCCGTCGATCATCGCGGCGAGCATGTCGAGCTCGCGGGGGTAGGCGTGCTCGGCCTTGTCGTACCTGCGCGAGATGGGGCGCAGCATGTTCATCGCGACCTGGTGGGCCTGGCCCACCAGCGGCCTGAACTTCGTCGGATCGTCGAGGGAGATCATCAGACCAGCACGCTTCCTTCCATGACGCCGACAGCCCGCAGGTCGCGGTACCAGCGTTCGACCGGGTGTTCCTTGACGAAGCCGTGCCCTCCGAGCAGCTGGACGCCGTCGAGGCCGATCTGCATGCCCTTCTCGACGCAGGCCACCCGAGCCAGGGCGACCGCGCGGGCGGCGTCCTTGCCGGCGGCGGCGCGACCGGCCGCCTTGTAGGTGAGCAGGCGCATCGCCTGGAGCTCGATGGCGATGTTCGCGACCATGAAGGCCACCGACTGGCGGTGGGCGATCGGCTCGCCGAAGGCCTCCCGCTCCTTGACGTAGGGCGTGACGTAGTCGAGGACGGCCTGGCCGGTGCCGACGGCGAGGGCGCACCAGGCCAGCCGGGAGAGCCGCACGCACTCGGCGTACGTCGTGCCGTCGGTGCTGCCGAGCACGGCGTCGGCATCGACGGCGACCCCCTCGAGGCGCAGTCGCGTCAACGACGCTGCGCGCACGCCCATCGCGGGGTCGCTCTCCACGCTGAGGCCGGCGGCGGAGGACTCGACCAGGAACAGGCACGGGCGGTCCTCGAGCACCGCGCCGACGACGAACAGCTCGGCCTCGGCGCCGCGGACGACCGCGGACTTGAGGCCGTCGAGGGTGATCGTCCCGTCCCCGTGGCGGGTGGCGGTGGCGGCGGGCGACATCGCGTCGAAGAGCACGACCGGCTCGGTCAGCGCCAGCGCCGCGGCCGGGACCTCGTCGCCGGTGAAGGCGGGGAGGTAGGTCTGCTGCTGGGCCTGCGTCCCCCACAGACCCAGGGCCGTCGCGACGGACCCGGGAGCGAGCGTGGCGACCGCGAGGCCCATGTCGCCGTGGGCGAGGGCCTCGGCGACGAGGGTGCCGGCCATCGCCGAGCGCTCCTCGCAGATGCCTCCGAGAGCCTCGGGGACCCCGAGGACGGGCAGGCCGATCTCCAGGCTCGCCTTGAGCACGGTGTCGGGGGCCGCACAGGCGTCGTCGGCCTCGGTGGCCGCGGGTCGCACGACCTCGGCGGCGTACTCCCTCGCCACGTCGACGAGCATCTGCTCGTCCTCGGACGGGGTCAGGTCGAAGAGGCCGGGGCCACTGGTGTGCGGGGCACGGGTGCCGGGCCGCGTGGCGGAGCCGACCTTGGCGAAGGTGCGACCGGCGGTCGTCATCGTCTTGAAACCCGATCGGGTCACGGTGAAGACCGCCTGCTCGGCCTGCCTGCGCAGTCCGACGCGGTCGAGCAGGTCGCTCTGGGCGAGGCGGTTGAGCCCGGCGACGACGTAGCCGATCGGGTCGCGGGTCTCGGTGTTGGCGACCCCGTGCCGACCACCCGGCCGGAGGTTCGTGAGGAGGGACATGACTTGAATGTAACTCGGAGTTACACTCCGTGCTACAGATGCCCGGGGTGGCCCGGGTCACAGGTGCCGGTGGGGGCGTCGCCCCCGTGCGCTGCTCTACCATCGGGCCCTGTGGACGACCCGACACCGACCCGCGCGCCGCACGGCCCGTTGCCCGAGGGTGGCACCGTGCGCCCGATGACGCGGTGGGGCGAGCCCGTGATGCACCGCCCCCAGCAGGAGGTCGTCGCCTTCGACGCCGACCTGCGCCGCCTCGTCGCCGACATGGTCGCCACGATGTACGCCGCCGACGGCGTCGGACTGGCGGCGTGCCAGATCGGTGTGGACGCGGCGGTCTTCGTCTTCGACTGCCCCGATGAGGACGGCGACCGGCACGTGGGGGTCGTGTGCAACCCCCGCCTGCGGCTGCCCGAGGGTCGAGAGCGGCACCTCGACGTCGGCGACGAGGGCTGTCTGTCCTTCCCGGGCGCCTTCGTCGAGTGCGCCCGACCCGACTACGCCAGCGTCGAGGGCCGCGGTCTGGACGGGCGTCAGGTGGACTTCGCGGGCGACGGTCTGCTCGCCCGGTGCCTGCAGCACGAGACCGACCACACGCTGGGGACGGTCTTCGCCGACCGGATCCCGACCAAGGCCCGCAAGAGGCTGGCCAAGGCCCAGGAGCGGACCGCGGCCGACTTCCCCCCGGGGTGGCCCGCGCACGAGGCGGGTGCGGACGCCGCGAGACCCGCGGTCAGCGGCTGAGCAGCCGGCGCAGGAACCTCACCTGACGGGCCACGTTCTTCTCGAAGGCCGCGCCGGTGTAGATCTCGAAGTGCCCCACGTCCAGCGACAGGATCTCGGCCAGGTCGCCGACCTCCTGGGCCACCGCGTGCACCGCCGAGACCGGCGCGATGTTGTCCTGCTCGGCGGCGACGAGCAGGACCGGGCAGGTGATCCGGGACGCCTGGCGCACGGGGCGGTTGGTGGCGATGCGGAGCGCACCGCGGGCGCACATCTCGTTGCGGAACGTGGGCCCCATGATCGAGGCGTAGCCCTCCTGGCCGCCGGGGGCCGAGATCACGGCCTCGGAGCCGGGCGGTCCGGTGAGGGGCAGCATGAGGGGCGGGCGTCGGCGCGCGGCGCGGGCCAGGTCGGCGAGCCCGGCGCGGGTCAGCGCCAGCGCCGTGGCGGTGCCGCTCTCCTGGCGGACGCCGAGCAGCGCGGCGAGCCCGTCCATGGCGGCACCCTGGCTGATGACGCCGGCGACGCGCTGGTCGGCGGCCGCGACGGCGATGACGTGGCCGCCGGAGTAGGAGCTGCCCCACAGCACGACCCGGTCCGCATCGACACCTTCGAGCGCACGCGCCGCGGCCAGCGCGGCGTGGTAGTCCTCGCGGTGGCGCCGGTGGTCGACGTCCTGGCGTGGAGCGCCGCGCGGTGTGTCCGAGGTGCCGAACCCGCGATAGTCGAAGACGAGAGCGTCGACGCCGAGGTCGGCGAACTGCTCGGCGAAGGGCAGGAGCCCGGAGTCACGGGTCGCACCGAACCCGTGGGCCATCACGACGCAGGGGCGCCCGTTGTCGGTGGTGAGCGCGGTCGAGCGCGCGGGCAGGTGCCAGGCCTCGCAGCGCACGCCGTGGCTGGGGAACGTGACGGTGTCCATCGCGCCTGTCTACCCGATGCGCCTCAGCGACGCGAGGTGATGTAGCAGGCGACCGCGGCGGCGGCGGCCACGTTGAGGGAGTCGATGCCCGCGGCCATCGGGATCGTGGCACGGTGCTGCGCGCCGGCCTGCCAGAGCCCGGAGAGGCCCGGACCCTCGGAGCCCAGCACGAGCGCGACCTTGTCCAGCCCGGCCACCGCCTGCTCGAGCGGGACGGCGTCGGGGGCCAGCGTGAGGGCGACGGTGCTGAAGCCGCGCCTCGTGAGCGCGGGCAGCGCGTCGGCCCAGTCCGGCAGCCGGGTCCAGGGCAGTGCGAAGCTGGCCCCCATCGCCACCTTGACCGCTCGTCGGTAGAGCGGGTCGGCACAGCGGGGTGAGAGCAGGACGGCGTCGAAGCCGAGGGCGGCGCCGCTGCGGAACGCGGCGCCGACGTTGGTGTGGTCGACGAGGTCCTCGAGCACCAGCACGGAGCGGGCCCCGGCGAGCACCACGTCCAGGTCGGGCAGCGCGCGACGCTCGTAGCTGCCCAGGGCGCCGCGGTGCACGTGGAAGCCGGAGACCGCCTCGGCGATCGCCTCGGAGACCACGTAGCAGGGCGCGTGCGAGGCGGCCAGGACGTCGCCGAGCCCGTCGAGCCAGCGGGGGGCCATCAGGAAGGACCGGGCGGTGAAGCCGGCCTCGGCGGCACGTCGCACGACCTTCTCGCCCTCGGCGAGGAACAGCCCGTGCTCGGCCTCGAGCTGCTTGCGCAGCGACACGTCGCGCAGGTCGCGGTAGTCGCGCAGCCGTGGGTCGGCAGGATCGAGGACCTCGACCAGCTCAACCACGGCCCAGACCCACCACAGGGTCGGGGAAGCGCTCAGGACGTGCCACCGCCACGACATCGCCGATCACGATGACGGCGGGTGGCCGGACGGCGGCCTCCTCGATGTCGCAGGCGAGGTCCGCCAGGGTGCTGAGCACCTCGCGCTCTCCCGGCATCGTGCCCTCCACCAGCACCGCGACCGCCGTCCGCGGGTCGCGCCCGCCGGCGACGAGGGCGGCAGCGATCGCGCCGGCGTTGAGCACCGCCATCAGCAGCACGACCGTGCCGCGCATCCGCGCGACGGCGTCCCAGGCAACCAGCGAGGAGGGGTGGTCGGGCGGGACGTGCCCGGAGATCACGGTCAGCTCGTGGGCCACGCCGCGGTGCGTCACCGGGATGCCGGCCTGGCCGGGAACCGCGGTCGCCGAGCTCAGCCCCGGCACGACGGTCACCGGCACCCCGGCGGCCCGGCAGGCCAGCACCTCCTCGAAGCCGCGCCCGAAGACGAAGCCGTCGCCGCCCTTGAAGCGGGCGACCCGCTTGCCCGCGCGCGCCCGGTCGACGATGAGGGCGTTGATCTGCTCCTGGGTGGTGTGGCGTCCACGCGGCAGCTTGGCGACGTCGACCAGCTCGACGTCGGGCCGGAGGTGGTCGAGCAGCTCGCGGGGCGCGAGACGGTCCGCGACGACGACGTCGGCGCCGGCGAGGGCGCGCCGCGCCGCCTCGGTGGCGAGGTCGGGATGGCCGGGCCCGCCGCTGACGAGGACCACGCCGGCCGGGGCGGACCGGTCGGGACCGGGGTCGACGCGGCCGTCGCGCAAAGCGGCGACGATCTCGTCGCGCACCCGGGCCGAGCGACGTGGCTCCCGCTCGGCCAGCACGGCCACGCTCAGGCCGCCGTGGCGCGCGACGGCCGGGGTCCAGGCGCTGGAGGCCTCCGCGTCGTCGGCGCGCACGCAGAAGACCCGGCGACGCTCGGCCCCGGCGAGCACGGCCGCGTTGACCACGGGGTCGTCCGTCGCGGCCACGACGTACCACGCCTCGTCGAGGTCGCTGTCCTCGAAGGTCCGGGCCTCGTGGGTGATCTCGGAGGCAAGACCCTCGAGCGCCGGGGTCAGCACCGGCGCCACGACGAGCACGTCCGCCCCGGCGGCGATCAGGGTCGGCACCCGGCGCTGGGCGACGGCGCCCCCGCCCACCACCACGACGCGGCGCCCGGCGAGACGCAGGCCGACGGGGTACGGCGCAGGGGTCGTGGTCATGAGGGCCATTCTCGCGCGTGCTACGTCGCTCGTTGCGCCAGGCCCGCTCGCCACCGCGCGAGCGGCTACTCGAAGGCGTCGATGACCGCCTCGTCGATGGTGTGCTTGGGCCCGGTGAACCAGTGCTTGGCGGAGAGCTGCCACCAGATGGCGAGCACCGCGAGGGTCCCGAAGGTCAGGATCGGGGCGTAGTTGACGCTGGCCCAGCTGAAGTCGGCGTTGCCGGGCGTGCCGGCCGGGGTGAAGGGCAGCACGAAGTAGACCGAGATGATCGCGATCTCGATGACGGCGATCAGGTTCATCCACCGGTACTTGCGACCGTTGTGCCACGAGCCGGCCTCGAAGTCGTCGCCCTGGCGCCACCGCAGGAAGATCGGGACCGCGAAGGCCAGGTAGAGGCCGATCACCGCGATGGAGACCACCGCGAGGAACGCGACCGGCACGCCACCGACCCCGTACAGCGCCGGCAGGGTGATCACGATGCCGACGACCAGGCACAGGATGACGGCGTTGACGGGCACCTTCGTCTTGGTGTTCACCGTCGCGAAGAGTCGCGACCCGGGGATGGCGCCGTCCCGGCTGAAGGCGAACGTCATCCGCGAGCAGCTCGTCATGCAGGCCGCGCAGCAGAAGAGCTGACCGCCGGTGGAGATCGCGAGCACCAGGAAGTGCCAGCCGGTCGGCAGGGCCTGGCCGAAGATCACGTCGACGGCGCCGAACCCGTCGCTGACGCCCTGGGGGTCCTGGACGGCGAAGAGGAACGCGAGGAGCAGGACGTAGCCGCCGATGGCCGAGTAGGCGATCGAGCGCCAGATCCCCTTGGCGGCCGCCTCCGAGGCCGCGGAGGTCTCCTCGGAGAGGTGGGCCGACGCGTCGTACCCGGTGATCGTGTACTGCGTCAGCAGCAGGCCGAGCGGCAGCACCAGGAACCAGTACTTCACGTCGCCGACCGCGCCGCCGTCGAAGCCTGAGTTGTTGACGCGCTCGGTGAAGACCCAGCTCAGCGACTGGTGCGTCTCCGGGATCAGGAACAGCACGAGGATGACCACGAGCGCGCCGAAGACGTGCCACCAGACGGAGATGTTGTTGATGATCGCGAGCAGGTGGCCACCGAAGATGTTGGCGCCGGCGGCGAGCGCCATCACGACGAGGAACAGCACGTAGACACGACCGAGGCTGTACCCGTCGGCCCAGCCCGAGGACAGCGTGCCGATGGTCAGGTCCAGGAACGTCGCAGCCCCGTAGCCGACCGAGGCCGTCACGGCGAGGAGTCCGATCAGGTTGAGCCAGCCCGTGAAGAACCCGGCGGCGGGCCCCCCCATCTTGGCCGCCCACCAGTAGATGCCGCCGGAGGTGGGGTAGGCCGAGACCAGCTCGGAGAGGGTGAACCCGATGACCAGGATCAGCAGTGAGACGACCGGCCAGCCCCACGAGATCGCGACCGGCCCGCCGTTGTTCCAGGCCTGACCGAACGTGGTGAAGCACCCCGCGAGGATCGAGATGATCGAGAACGAGATCGCGAAGTTGCTGAACCCCGACCAGGAGCGGTCGAGCTCCTGCTTGTAGCCCAGCTTCGCGAGCAGGGCCTCGTCGTCGGACTGCTGCTCGGTGCCGGCCATCGTCGCCTCCTGGGGAGCGCCACCCGGACGGGTGGCCGCGGTTTCGGTGGGACGGTAGCGCCGTCCGACGACGGCTGTAAACACTCCAGGCCCGATTGGTCTGAACTCAGACCAATGAGTCGTGTCCGGCCGTTGACACGGGGGCCTCGCGCTCCACAGGATGGCGGCGTGACCGCCCTGCCCGAGCCCCGCCTGCCGCGGGTCGTGCTCCGCCCGGTGCGCGGGCACCACGCGTTCGAGGCCTGCGTCGAGCAGCTCGCGACCGCGATCCGGCTCGGTGTCTACCCGCGGGGAGCGACCCTGCCCGCCGAGCGCGACCTGGCGCTGCGGCTACGGGTCTCGCGCGCCACCCTGCGCGAGGCGATGGCGGCCCTGCGCGCGGCAGGCCTGGTCGAGACGACCCGAGGACGGGGCGGCGGCACCGTCGTCACGCTGAAGCCGACCAGCCCCTCGGGTCGCCGCGCCGTGCGCACCAGCGAGGAGCAGCGACGCGAGTGGCTCGACGCGCTGGACTTCCGGCGGGTCGTCGAGCCCGGTGCCGCGCACCTCGCGGCCACACGCTGCCTGGAGGAGACAGCGAGCCACGCCGACCTGCGCGAGCTCGAGGACGCGCACACCAGGGTCGCCGAGGCCTCCCGCCCGGGTGAGCACCGGCAGGCCGACTCGCGCTTCCACCTGACCCTCGCCACCCTCACCGGCTCCCCCAGCCTGATCGAGGCGGTGACGGCGCTGCAGGCCACCTGTCATCAGATGCTGCTCACGATCCCGGTGCTGGAGGCCAACATCGCCCACTCGGACCGCCAGCACGCCAGCCTCGTCCGAGCCGTCCTCGACGGCCGGCCCGAGACCGCGCGACGCGTGATGGAAGAGCACTGCGACGACACGGCCGCGCTCCTGCGCGGCCTGCTCACCTGACCCACCACCCACCACCCACCACCAGGAGCGCCATCGTGGAGCCGATCAACGACCGGATGCTGACCCTCGAGCAGCTGCGGGTGCTCATCGGCGAGAACACCGTCGACACCGTGGTCATGGCCTTCACCGACATGCAGGGCCGGCTCCAGGGCAAGCGGCTGCACGCGGCGTACTTCCTCGACGTCGCCCTGGAGGCGGGCACCGAGGGCTGCAACTACCTGCTCGCCGTCGACGTGGACATGAACACCGTCGACGGCTACGCCATCTCCTCCTGGGAGCGCGGCTACGGCGACATGGAGTTCGTCCCGGACTTCTCCACCCTGCGCCTGCTGCCTCACCTGCCCGGCACCGCGATGGTGCAGTGCGACCTCGTGTGGCTCGACCACGAGCCGGTCGTGGAGTCACCCCGCACGATCCTGGCCGCCCAGCTCGAGCGTGCCGCCGGGCTCGGGTTCAGCGTGCACGCGGGAACCGAGCTGGAGTTCATCGCGTTCGAGGACACCTACGAGGCTGCCCACGAGCGCGACTACCGCCGTCTGCAACCGGTCAACCAGTACAACGTCGACTACTCGATCCTCGGCACGACCCGGGTCGAGCCCCTGCTGCGCGACATCCGCAACGCCATGTACGGCGCCGGCATGGACGTCGAGGGCGCCAAGGGCGAGTGCAACTTCGGCCAGCACGAGATCGGCTTCCTCTACAACACCGCGATGGTGACCTGCGACCACCACGTGGTGTACAAGACCGCGGCCAAGGAGATCGCCGCCCAGCACGGGCGGTCGTTGACGTTCATGGCCAAGTACGACGAGCGCGAGGGCAACTCCTGCCACATCCACCTCTCGCTGCGCGGCGCGGACGGCGACCTGGTGTTCTGGGACGCCGAGGCCGGCACCCGCACCGCCCTCTACGACTCGTTCGTGGCAGGCCTGCTGGCGACGATGGCCGACTTCACGCTGCTCTACGCCCCCAACGTGAACTCCTACAAGCGCTTCGCAGGCGGGTCCTTCGCGCCGACCGCCATCGCCTGGGGCCTCGACAACCGCACCTGCGCGGTCCGTCTCGTCGGCTCCGGCGGTTCCGCGCGTCTGGAGAACCGGGTGCCGGGCGGTGACGTGAACCCCTACCTGGCGGTCGCCGCCATGCTGGCCGGCGGCCTGCACGGCGTGGAGAACGCTCTCGCCGCCGTCGAGGAGACCCGGGGCAACGCCTACGCCAGCGACCTGCCGACCGTGCCGCGGACCCTGCGGGCGGCCCGCGAGCGGTGGGCGGCCTCGTCGGTGGCACGATCTGCCTTCGGCGACGCCGTCGTGGACCACTACACGAACATGGCCGACGTCGAGCTCAGCGCCTTCGAGTCCTCGGTCACCGACTGGGAGCGACGACGCGGGTTCGAGCGGCTCTGAGTGCGAGCGTCGATCGTCACCCTGCGACCCCGCCCTCCCACCCCCGAACGACGGAGCCCCGGATGAGCCAGCGCTGGACCATCGTCGACCCCGCGACCGGCCGCGCGGTCAGCGACGTGGCGATGACCTCGCTCGAGCAGGCCGATGCGGCGATCGAGGCCGCAGCCGAGGCCTTCCCGGCCTGGCGTGACCTCGCCCCCGGAGAGCGGGCCCGCCTGCTGCGCCGCTTCGGCGACGTCGTCGACGCCCACGTCGAGGAGCTCGCCGCCCTCGAGGTGCGCAACGCCGGCCACACGATCGGCAACGCACGCTGGGAGGCCGGCAACGTGCGCGACTGCCTGCACTACTACGCCGGCGCACCCGAGCGGCTGCACGGCCGCCAGATCCCGGTCGCCGGTGGCGTCGACGTCACCTTCTTCGAGCCGCTCGGTGTGGTGGGCATCATCGTGCCCTGGAACTTCCCGATGCCGGTCCTGGCCTGGGGCACGGCCCCCGCCCTCGCGGCGGGCAACTGCGTCGTGGTGAAACCGGCCGAGCTGACCCCGCTGACGGCGATCCGGATCGGCGAGCTGGCCCGCGAGGCCGGCCTGCCCGAGGGCGTCCTGACGATCCTCCCCGGCGAGGGACCGGTCGTGGGAGAGCGTTTCGTGACCCATCCGCTCGTGCGCAAGGTGTGCTTCACCGGCTCGACGCGCGTCGGCAAGCAGGTGATGGCCGGGTGCGCCGAGCAGGTCAAGCGGGTCACCCTCGAGCTCGGGGGCAAGAGCTCGACGATCGTCTTCGCCGACGCCGACCTGGCTGCAGCCGCCGCCTCGGCGCCGTACGCCGTCTTCGACAACGCCGGCCAGGACTGCTGCGCGCGCTCGCGGATCCTCGTCGAGCGCACGGCGTACGACGAGTTCGTGGCCCTGCTCGAGCCCGCCGTGCGCGGCGTCCGGGTGCTGGAGCCCTCCGACGAGGCCAGCGAGATGGGCCCGCTCATCTCGGCCACGCACCGCGACCGGGTGCGCGGCTACCTCGAGGGCGCCGAGGTCGCGTTCGCCGGCACGGTGCCCGGAGGAGACCTGTCCGAGGGTTTCTGGGTGCCGCCCAGTGTCGTGCTGACCGACGACCCGGCCGACCGGATCTGGCGCGAGGAGGTCTTCGGCCCGGTCGTCTCGGTGATGGCCTTCGACGACGAGGCGGACGCGGTGGCCCGCGCCAACGACACCGACTACGGCCTGTCCGGCTCGATCTTCACCCGCGACCTGGGGCGCGGGCTGCGGGTCGCCCGGGCCGTGGAGTCCGGCAACCTCTCGGTCAACTCCCACTCCGCGGTCCGCTACTGGACCCCGTTCGGTGGCTTCAAGCAGTCCGGCCTCGGCCGCGAGCTCGGCCCCGACGCCCCCGCGTCGTTCAGCGAGGAGAAGAACGTCTTCATCGCTCATTAGCCCCGCCCGCCCCAGGAACACCCGGCTGGCCGGGTGTTCCTGAGCCTGTCGGCTGTTGCAAGGGGCGACAAGCTCGAGAAACACATATCCAGTACGCCGGGTTCATCTCGAACCCGCACCAGCGAACCACCCCGACGCGCAGGAGGACCACCCCATGGCAGGACGTATCCAGGACCGGGTCGCGGTCGTCACCGGCGGCTGCTCGGGCATCGGCCTGGCCACCGTGCAACGCTTCGTCGAGGAGGGGGCCCGGGTGGTGATCGGCGACCTCGACGACCAGCGCGGCCACGAGCTCGTCGGGCAGCTCGGCGGGACCGACCTGCTGACCTACGTGCACACCGACGTGACCGACAAGGACCAGGTCGACGCGCTGTTCGCGACCGCGCAGGACACCTACGGCAGCGTCGACATCGCCTTCAACAACGCCGGGATCTCCCCGCCCGAGGACGACTCGATCCTCGACACGGACCTCGAGGCCTGGCGGCGGGTGCAGGAGGTGAACCTGACCAGTGTCTTCCTGTGCTCCAAGGCGGCACTGCCCTACATGATCGAGCAGGGTCGCGGCTCGATCATCAACACCGCCTCGTTCGTGGCCGTGATGGGCGCGGCGACCTCGCAGATCTCCTACTCGGCCTCCAAGGGCGGCGTGCTGGCCATGACCCGCGAGCTGGGGGTCCAGTTCGCCCGCCAGGGGGTCCGCGTCAATGCGCTGTGCCCCGGGCCGGTCAACACCCCGCTGCTGCAGGAGCTCTTCGCCTCCGACGCCGAGCGGGCCGCCCGGCGGATGGTGCACGTCCCGATGGGACGCTTCGGGGAGCCGTCCGAGATGGCCGCCGCCGTGCTCTTCCTCGCCTCCGACGACAGCTCCTTCATGACGGCGACGACCTTCCTGGTCGACGGCGGCATCTCCGCGGCCTACGTCACCCCGCTGTGAGCCGGCCGTGCCCACCCCTGTCATCGGCCTGACCACCTACCGCGAGCAGGCCCGTTTCGGGGTCTGGGAAGTGCCGGCCGACGTCCTGCACACGGCGTACGCCGACGCGGTCGTCGCCGTCGGCGCCATCCCCGTGCTGCTGCCGCCGAGCGCGGCCGGCGGTGTGCCCGGCGGTGTGAGCGGTGCCGCCGACGAGGTGCTCGCCCGCCTCGACGGCCTGGTCGTCACCGGTGGCGCCGACGTCGACCCGGCGCGGTACGGCGCCACCGCCCACCCCCGGACCACCGGGTGGCGACCGGACCGCGACGCCTGGGAGCTGGCCCTGCTGGCCGCGGCCGAGCGCCTCGCGGTCCCCGTGCTCGGCGTGTGCCGGGGCATGCAGGTCATCGCCGTCTCGGCCGGCGGGTCGCTCGAGCAGCACCTGCCGGACCGGACCGGCCACGAGCGCCACTCCCCCGGTGGGCCCGACTTCGGGACCCTCGAGGTCACCACGACGCCCGGTTCGCGGGTCGCCGGGCTCCTCGGCGCTACGACGACCGTGCGCTGCCACCACCACCAGGCCGTGCGCGAGGCACCCGGCTGGGATGCGGTGGCCCACGCCGACGACGGCACGTTGGAGGCCATCGAGCAGTCCGGTGAGCGGTTCGCGGTCGCCGTGCAGTGGCATCCCGAGACGGCGACCGACGTGGGTCTCCTGGCCGGGCTGGTGCGCGCGGCCGCGACGTACGCCCTCGCCCGCTGACCCGGCCCTGCGGCCCCCGGGCGAGGACTGGGATGATCCCGACGTGATCGCGGACCAGCCCCAGCACCCCGTCGACGTGCTCGGCGAGCCGTGGACGGCCGAGACGATCCCCCTGCACGACGACGACGAGGGCGCCGTCGTCGCCACGCTGGTGCACCGCACCGCTGCCGGGTCCCGTGGTGCCGTCCTGCACGTGCACGGCTTCGCCGACTACTTCTTCCAGGCCGACTACGCCGCCTGGTGGGTCGCCCGCGGCTACGACTTCTACGCCCTCGACCTGCGCAAGTACGGCCGATCGCTGCGCGAGCACCAGACCCCCAACTACGTCGACGACCTCGCGACCTACGACGAGGAGCTCGACGCCGCCTGGTCGCGCATCACCGAGCGCGACGGGCACCGCCGGGTGGTGGTCTCGGGACACTCCACCGGCGGCCTGACGACCCCGTTGTGGCTGGACCGCCGCCGCCCGCCCGAGCTCGTCGGGCTGATCGGCAACTCGCCGTGGCTCGAGCTCCAGGGGCCCACCCTGCGCCGCCTGGTCGGCACCGCCCTGATCGACCGGCTGGGGGCGTCGCGACCCAAGGCGGTGATCGGCCGCGACGTGGCCGGGCTCTACGGACGCGTGCTGCACCGCGACTACGGAGGCGAGTGGGACTACGACCTCGCCTGGAAGCCGCTGCTCAGCTTCGGGGTGTACGCCGGGTGGCTGCGAGCGGTGCGTCTGGGTCACGCGCAGCTGCACCGGGGTCTCGCCGTCGCGGCACCGGCGCTCGTGCTGTCCTCGGACCGCTCGAGCCAACCGCGCGACGAGGACGACGAGGACCTGCGACGCACCGACGTCGTCCTCGAGGTCGACCAGATCCGCCGCTGGTCGACCTCCCTGGGCGCCCACGTCACCTGTGTCGCGGTCCCGGGGGCCATCCACGACGTCGTGCTCTCGGCGCCCGCGGCCCGGGCCCGGGTCTACGACGAGCTCGACCGGTGGTGCACGGCCTACGTCGACCGGCCGCGGTGAGGCCCTAGGGTCAGCGTCATGGACCTCGTCTCCGGACTCAGCCTCGGCCGCGTGGGCCTCGGCGCCGTCGCCCTGGTGCGGCCCGCCGCGGTCAGCGCACTCCTCGGCCTGGGCACCCCGCCCGGCCCCGGACCGGCCCCGACCTCGTCGGTGGTCGCGCGGCTCTTCGGCGTCCGCGAGCTCGCGCTCGGTCTCACCACGCTGCTCGCCGGTCCGAGCTCGCAACGAGCACTGCTGGCCTCGGGCGTGCTGGTCGACCTCGGGGACGCCGCGGCGTGCCTGGCGGGGCGGCGCAGCGGCGACCTGAGCGGTCTCGTCGCAGGCCCGGCGCTCGGCGTCGCGCTCGGTGCCGCGGCCCTGGGCGCGCTGGAGCGGCACCGGCGCGGCTGAGGCCGCTGCGGCGGCACCGGGGGGACCGGCTGTCGCAGGGTTCCACGATCCGGGCGACCCCCCTAGCCTGGGCACCCGCTCGGACCGATCCCACCAAGGAGCACCCATGAGCCAGCAACCTCCCTCCGGCCCGTACGACCAGAACCCGTACGGCGGCGCGCCGGGGAGCCCGTACGGCTCCGGCGCGCCCGGAGCCGGCGTCCCGGCCGAGGTGCTGCCCCGGTTCCTGGCCCGACTCATCGACGGGCTGCTCCTGGCGGTGATCTCCTTCGTGATCAGCCTCGTCCTCGGCGGTGGGGTCGTCCTCAGCGGCGCGGGCGCCGGGACGAGCTATGCCGTGTCCGCCCTGATCAGCCTGCTCGGGGTGGCGATCGGCTTCGCCTACTTCGGCTACCTGGACTCCTCCCAGGGCGGCACCCTCGGCAAGAAGGCCCTGAGCCTGCGCGTCGTCGGCTCCGGCGGGGGCAACCCGACCTTCACCGAGTCGGTCAAGCGCAACGTCTTCCTGGCGATCGGTGTCGTGGGTCTGGTCCCCCTGCTCGGGCTGCTCACCCTCCCGCTGACCCTGGTCGCCTACATCACGATCGCGGTCGGCATCTCGCAGGACCCCGACCGGCGTCAGGCGTGGCACGACCGGTTCGCGGGCGGCACCCAGGTCGTCAAGACCGGCTGACCTCGCTCGGCGTCCGGCCCTCAGCGCAGCAGGGCCACGAGCGCGACCACGCCGACGACCACGATGACCACCCGCAGCGCGGTGGCCGGGAGCCGGCGGCCCACCGTGGAGCCGATCAGGCCGCCGATCGTCGCGCCGACGGCGATCAGCCCGGCCGCGCGCCAGTCGATGTCGGCGACGATGACGAAGATCGTCCCGGCGACAGCGTTCACGCCCGCCGCCAGCACGTTCTTGACGGCGTTGAGCCGCTGCAGCGGCTCGTCGACGCCGATGCCGAGCACGCCCATCAGCAGCACGCCCTGCGCGGCGCCGAAGTAGCCGCCGTACACCCCGGTGGCGGCGACCATCGGCCACACCCACCGGGCGTCGCCGGCCCCGGCGGTGCCCTGCTGCTCGCGTCGTCGCGCCACCCGCGCCGAGAGCCGCGGCTGGAGGATCACCAGCAGCACGCCGAGACCTATCAGCACCGGCACGATGGTCTCGAACGCACCCGCGGGCAGCACGAGGAGCGCAAGCGCACCGACCGACGCCCCGAGCAGCGACCCGACGAGGAGCACGAGGGTGCGCCGCGCCTGCCCCGCCAGCTCGCGCCGGTAGCCCCAGGCTCCGGTCAACGAGCCCGGCACGAGCCCGAGGTTGTTGGACACGTTGGCGGTGACCGGCGGGATGCCGAGCGCGAGCAGGGTCGGGAACGTGATCAGCGTGCCGGAGCCGACCACGGTGTTGATCGTGCCGGCCCCGATCCCGGCCAGGACGACGAGCAGCGCCTCGAGCAGTGACACCGTCGCAGGCTAGAGCTGTGGGGCGGGCGGATTCTCGCCCGCGTCGCCGTCCGGCGCCTGCGGCTCGGCGGCTGCACGACGCGCCGCACCCGGGTTGGCGGCCTCGGCCGCCTCACGGATCGCGGCCTGGACCGCCTCGTTGGTGCTGCGTTGCGCTGCGTCCTCGGACCCGGGCAGCAGGGGCTCGGTGGGACCCATGTCCACGCGCGTGCGCGGACCGTCGACCTGGGTCGGGATGCCCTTGAGCTCGTTCATCGTCGAGCCGAGGCCCTCGAGCGCGCGACCGATCTCGGACGGCACGATCCAGACCTTGTTGGCGTCGCCCTCGGCGATCTTGGGCATCATCTGCAGGTACTGGTAGGCCAGCAGGGACTGGTCGGGCCGGCCGTCGTGGATGGCCTGGAAGACCGTCTGGATGGCCTGGCCCTCACCCTGCGCGGTCAGGATCCGGGCCTCCCGATCGGCCTGGGCGCGCAGGATCTGCGACTCCCGGTCGCCCTCGGCGGTGAGGATCGCGGACTGCTTCTGCCCCTCGGCGGAGAGGATCGCGGACTGCCGCTGTCCCTCGGCGGTGAGGATCGCGGCGCGCTTGTCGCGGTCGGCGCGCATCTGCTTCTCCATCGAGTCCTTGATCGACGGCGGCGGGTCGATGCCCTTGAGCTCGACGCGGTTGACGCGGATCCCCCACCGCCCGGTGGCCTCGTCGAGGACGCCCCGCAGCCGCATGTTGATCTCGTCGCGGCTGGTCAGCGTGCCCTCGAGGTCCATGCCACCGACGATGTTGCGCAGCGTGGTCATGGTGAGCTGCTCGACGGCCTGGATGTAGTTGGCGATCTCGTAGGTCGCCGCGACCGGGTCGGTGACCTGGAAGTAGATGACGGTGTCGATCGAGACGACCAGGTTGTCCTCGGTGATGACCGGCTGCGGCGGGAAGCTCACGACCTGCTCGCGCAGGTCGATGCGGTAGCGCACGTTGTCGATGAACGGGACGATCACCTTCAGCCCGGCGTCGAGCGTGCCCTGGTACTTGCCGAACCTCTCGATGATGCCGGCACGGGCCTGCGGCACGATCTGGACCGCCTTGGCCAGCATCACGGCGACGAACACCACCAGCAGCAGCAGGACGATGAGCAGGGGCACGGGTTCTCCTTGGTTGGGCGGGTGCCGACGAGCGGCGGGGTGGGTCTACTCGAGGGTCGGGACGGGGTGGACGAGGGCCGTGGCGCCACGGATCTCGAAGACCTCGACGGTCTCGCCCGGCGCGATCGTGAGGTGCTCGTCGTACGGCGAGGCGCTCCACGTCTCGCCGTCGAGGCGGATCTGGCCGACCTGCAGGCCGGTGATGCGGGTGGTGACCACGGCACGCTGACCGACCAGCTTGCCGTGGCCCAGCCGCAGCTCGGGCCCGGTGTGCAGCCTCTTCATCACCGAGGGGCGCACCGCGCCGAGCATGGCGGTGGACGCGACGGCGGCGACGACGATCTGGACCGGCAGCCCGGCCCCGAGCAGCGAGGTGATCAGGCCCGCCCCCGCGCCGACCGCGAGCATGGCCAGCACCAGGTCGAGGCTCGCCATCTCCGCGGCGCCCAGCACGATCATGATGGCGAGCCAGACCGCCCACAGGTGATCGGCCAACCATTGCATGACCCGACCCTAACGCTCGGGGCCAGCGCGGGTCAGGACCTGCGCGGCGGGCGGCGCCGCGCCGCCCACCGCCCGTCCTCGTGGCTGATCGCCAGGGGCATGCCGAAGGTCGCCGAGAGGTTGGTCGCGTTCAGGGTGCTCTCGAGGGGGCCAGCGGCCACGAGGGCGCCCTCGCGCAGCAGCAGCGCATGGGTGAAGCCGGGCGGGATCTCCTCCACGTGGTGCGAGACCAGCACCGTGGCCGGCGCGTCCGGGTCGTGGGCGAGCATCGAGAGCGTCGAGACCAGGTCCTCGCGCCCGCCGAGGTCGAGACCGGCCGCGGGCTCGTCGAGCAGCAGCAGCTCCGGGTCGGTCATCAGCGCGCGGGCCACCTGGACCCGCTTGCGCTCACCCTCGGACAGGGTCCCGAAGACCCGGTCGAGGAGGTTCTTCGCGCCGAGCTCGACCAGGAGGTCCTCGGCCCGCTGGTGATCCTGCTCGTCGTAGGTCTCGCGCCAGCGGCCCAGCACGCCGTAGGAGGCCGAGACGACCACGTCGCGGACGAGCTCGTGACGCGGGATGCGCTCGGCGAGGGCCGCGCTGGTCAGCCCGATGCGGGGCCGCAGCTCGAAGACGTCGACGGTGCCGAGGACCTCCCCCAGCAGCCCGACGACCCCGGAGGTGGGGTGCATCTGAGCCGAGGCCAGCTGCAGCAGCGTGGTCTTGCCGGCCCCGTTGGGACCGAGCACGACCCAGCGCTCGCCGTCGCGGACCTCCCAGGTGATCTTGTCGATCAGGGTCGCCTCGCCCCGGCGTACGACGACGTCGGCGAGCTCGAGGACAGCGGCCATGAGCAGCACCCTATCCGCCGCCGTCGGCACCTCCGGAACCCGCCGCGTAGCCTCGGTGGGCGTGAGAACCGCCGTCCCTCCCCCGCTGCGCTCGCTGCGCCTCGCGTGGTGGTCGACGGCCTGGTTGCGGGGGCGGGTGGCACCCGACCTGCTGCTCGACGTCGTGATCGCCGACGAGGCCACGCACGCGGTCGCCGGCCTCGCGTCGCCTCGCTCCGTCGACCCCCCCGTGGCCGACCACGGTCGTGCCGCGCGCGCCTCGACCAGCACGCAGACGCTGATGGGCGGCCTGGCCGCGCTGCGGGCGGCCGGCGCCACGTCGTTCGGCCTGGCCCTCCCGCGCGAGGGAGACCCGCTGGGGCTGGGCGGACCGACACCCTTCAACGCCGCTGCCCTCGAGGAGGGCGAGGCCGTCGTCGTCGCCGGTGCCGGCCTCGGCCTGGTCCCCACGACCGTGGGCGCAGCCACGACCTGGGTCGTCGAGACGGCCGCGGCACGTCAGCTGCCCGACGTCGGTGAGGCGGACAGGGCCCTGCGTCAGGCCCTGATCGAGTCGGCTCAGGCCCTGGCCGACCTCGACGTCGCACGCTGGCGGCCCGAGGTCGCGGACCTGCTGATGAACCTGCGCCACGGACCTGCACTGCTCGCCCCCGACGGGGTCCCCGCGCGCTGCGTCGAGCTCGGCGCCCGGGGCCTGCAGGCGCTCGGCATCGTCGACGCGGCGCTCGAGGACCAGGGCGGCGCCGTCTCGGCCGGCGAGATCATCCGGCGCGAGGACGCCCTGCGTCCCCTCGAGCGGGCCGGGCGCCGCGCCCTGGTGGCCGCAGGATCTCCCGAGGTCTGGCCGCCGCTCTGAGGGCGGGGCACCGGCCCTCGTCGACCCCGGAGGTCGGCGGGTCGGTCTCGCTCATGCACCTGCCGTGGCGGGCCACCACCTGCACCGGCACCGGCACCGGCGCCGGCGCCGGCCCGGGCCACCATGGCCTAGCCTCGAGACGCCATGACGTCCGCCACCGACCCCGACGACGACGCGCGCCCGTCCCGGCGTAGCGAGACCCTCCTGGTCACCGTGACCGGCAAGGACCGCCCGGGGGTCACCTCGACGCTCCTCTCGACGCTGGCCCATGCCGGTGTCGAGGTGATCGACGTCGAGCAGATCGTGCTGCGGCGTCGTCTGGTCCTCGGTCTCCTGGTCTCGGTGCCCCGTGACTGGCAGCGCGTGGCCCGCGCCGTCGAGGAGAGTGCGCACGCCCTCGAGATGAGCGTCGAGGTCAGCCCCGGCACGGGTGACAACCGCTCTCGTCCCGTGGGGCGCAGCCACGTCACGGTCATCGGAGCCCCCCTCAGCGCGGTGGCGCTGGCGGCCGTCACCGGACGCATCGCCGACACCGGTGCCAACATCGACCGGATCGAGCGGATGGCCCGCTACCCGGTGACCGCGCTCGACCTGAGCGTCTCCGGGGCCGACCCGGTCGAGCTGCGCTCGGTGCTGGCGGCCGAGGCGGCCCGACAGGGCATCGACGTCGCCGTCCAGCCCTCCGGCCTGCTGCGTCACGGCATGCGCCTGATCGTGATGGACGTCGACTCGACCCTGATCCAGGGCGAGGTGATCGAGATGATCGCCGCGCACGCGGGCTGCGAGGAGGAGGTCCGCGAGGTCACCGAGCGCGCCATGTCCGGTGAGCTCGACTTCGAGGAGTCGCTGCGGGCTCGGGTCGCCCTGCTCGAGGGCGTGCCCGAGAGCGCGCTCGGCGAGGTGTACGACGCCATCGTGCTGGCACCGGGAGCCCGCACGATGGTGCGCACGCTCAAGCGCCTGGGCTACCGCTTCGCGATCGTCTCGGGCGGGTTCACCCAGGTCACGGATCGCCTCGCGACGGACCTCGGGGTGCACTTCTCGCGGGCCAACGAGCTCGAGATCGCCGACGGGCGGCTGACCGGACGCATCATCGGGGACGTCGTCGACCGCGAGGGCAAGGCCCGGGCGCTGCGGGAGTTCGCGGCCGAGGTCGGTATCGACGTGGCCGCGACGATCGCGATCGGGGACGGGGCCAACGACCTCGACATGCTGGCCGCGGCCGGCCTCGGCGTGGCCTACAACGCCAAGCCGCGCGTGCGCGAGGCGGCCGACACGGCCGTCAGCGTGCCCTACCTCGACACGATCCTCTACCTGCTGGGCATCTCCCGCGAGGAGATCGAGGCCGCCGACGCCGCCGCCGGGGTCACGACGCCGGCTCCGCCGGTGTGAGGCACCGGTCCTCGCGTGCGGTCGGCTCAGTCGTCGGCGCGGGCGACGTGGAAGGCCTCCAGCCGGGCGCCGCCGGGACCGAGGTCGACCCAGGTGCCGCCGAGCGCGAGCACGGCCAGGGTGCTCGGGGGGAATCCGCCGGCCGCCAGCGCCGTGGTGGCCTCGTCGTCGCCCTCCCCGTCGTCGAGCATCGGCGCGAGGTAGCCCATCGTCGGGTTGTGCCCGACCAGCACGAGCGTCGTGACCTCGGCCGCGGTGGCGCGCACGAGGTCGAGCGCAGCGTCGGGGCCCGCGACGTAGAGGCCCTCGTCGTGGACGGCCTCGACCTGGCGGCCCCAGCCCTGGACCAGCAGGTCCCAGGTCTCCGCAGCCCGTCGGGCCGACGACACCAGACCCTGCGTGGCCCCCGGGTGGTCCGCTCCGGGGATCCGAGCGACCAGCCAGCGTCCCGCCGCCTCGGCGTCGCGACGACCCCGGGCGGTCAGGGCGCGCGCCTCGTCGCTCGCGGCCGCGCCCTCGGCCTGGGCGTGGCGCACGATCACCAGGCGTCGGGTGGTGCGGTCGGCAGCGCCGGGGGCGTCCTGGTCCATCCGCGCAGCCTGCCACCCGGGGGGCCGGGGCTCAACGGCCGCCGCCGGGGCGGCCGCGCAGATGGCCTAGCGTGACGCCATGCCTCGCGGACCCCTCATGATCATCGGCGGGGCGGAGGACAAGCTGCGGCGACGCGCGATCCTGGCGCGCTTCGTCGCGCTGGCCGGCGGACCCGACGCCCGGATCGCCGTCATCCCCACCGCCTCCTCGCTCGGCCCCGAGATCGTCGAGGTCTACGACGCACTCTTCCGCGCGGCCGGCGCCGGCTCGGTCGTCGAGGTGCGACCCGAGACCCGTGAGGACGCCCACGACGAGGCGACGGCGGCGCGGCTGACGACCTGCACCGGGATCTTCATGACCGGCGGCAACCAGCTGAAGCTCTCCAGCACCATCTGCGGCACCCCCGTCGGGGAGGCCGTGCGGGCCGCCCACGAGCGCGGTGCCGTCGTGGCCGGCACCTCCGCCGGCGCGAGCATCCAGTCCAGCCACATGGTCGCCTTCGGGGTGGGCGGCTCGACCCCGAAGCAACGGATGACCCAGGTCGCAGCCGGTCTCGACCTGGTCTCCTCGACCGTCATCGACCAGCACTTCGACCAGCGCAACCGCTACGGCCGGCTGCTGATGATCGTGGCGCAGTCGCCCCAGCTGCTGGGGATGGGCATCGACGAGGACACCGCCGCCGTCGTCGAGCGGGTCGAGGTGGACGGGACCGAGCACGAGATGCTCAGCGTCCTGGGTCGCGGGGCGGTCACGATCATGGACCCGGCCCGGATCGTCACCAACGCCTACGAGGCCCGTCGCTCGGCGCCGCTGCTGGCCAGCGGCGTGCAGCTGCACGTGCTGCCCGAGGGCAGCCTCTTCGACCTCACCACCCGGACCCTCGTCCCGCCGGCCGCGGTCGTGGACCCCACGGAGGCCGACGAGCTCGCGGCCGCCGGCCGCGACCTGCGCGGACTGGCGCGCGACATCGCCGCCGGCGACGCCTCACCGGGTGCGCTGCGCCGCCGCCAGGCCCGCCACCAGGTGCGACCCGCGCCCCGTGACGAGCACGACCTCGCACCCCAGCCCCCGGCAGGAGACCTCCGATGAGCGGCCGCCCCACTCCCGATCTGGCCATCACCGAGACCCGCGTCTACCGCGGCGCCAACGTGTGGTCCTACGACCGCGCCCTCCACCTCGTCGTCGACCTCGGTCGGCTCGAGGAGTTCCCGACCAACACCCTGCCGGGGTTCACCGACCTGCTGCTCCAGCTGCTGCCCGGGCTGCGGGAGCACTCCTGCTCACGGGGCAAGCGTGGCGGGTTCGTCGAGAGGCTCACCGAGGGCACCTGGCTGGGCCACGTCGCCGAGCACTGCGCGCTCGCGCTCCAGCAGGTCGTCGGGCACGACGTACGCCGGGGCAAGACGCGCGGCGTCAAGGGCCAGACCGGCGTCTACAACGTGATCTACGGCTACGACGACGAGCAGGTGGGCCTGGCGGCGGGCCGGCTCGCCGTCCGCCTGGTCAACCACCTCGTCGAGGCCGACCCGGAGCTCGACTGGGACGACGAGCTGGAGTCGTTCATCCGCCGCGCGCAGCGCACCGCGTTCGGTCCGTCGACGCAGGCCATCCTCGACGAGGCGATGAGCCGCGACATCCCCTGGATCCGGCTCAACCAGTACTCCCTGGTCCAGCTCGGCCAGGGCGTGCACGCGAAGCGGATCCGCGCCACGATGACCTCGGAGACCTCCGCGATCGCCGTGGACATCGCCTCCGACAAGGACCTCACGACCCGGCTGCTCGGGGCGGCCGGGCTCCCGGTGCCCAAGCAGGAGTCCGTGCGCACCGCCGACCAGGCCGCGCGGGTGGCCGAGCGGATCGGGTACCCGGTGGTCGTCAAGCCGCTCGACGGCAACCACGGCCGTGGGGTCTGCCTCGGCCTCGAGGACGCGGCCGAGGTCCGCGACGCCTTCGAGACCGCGCGCGGCGAGTCCCGGCGCGGGGTGGTCGTGGTCGAGTCGTTCATCACCGGCAAGGACTACCGCTGCCTGATCATCGACGGACGTGTCGCCGCGATCGCCGAGCGGGTCCCGGCCTCGGTCACCGGCGACGGGACGAGCAGCGTCGAGCAGCTCGTCGACACCGCCAACGCCGACCCGCGCCGCGGCGTGGGCCACGAGAAGGTGCTGACCCGGATCAAGGTCGACGAGGCCGCGCTCGCCCTGGTGGCCGAGCAGGGCCTCGCGATGGGCGACGTCCCGCCCGAGGGCCAGGTGGTCAAGCTGGCCCTGACCGGCAACATGTCCACCGGCGGGATCTCGATCGACCGGACGCTCGAGGCGCACCCGGAGAACGTGGAGATCGCCGAGGAGGCGGCCCGGATGATCGGTCTCGACATCGCCGGCATCGACTTCATCTGCCCCGACATCACCGAGCCGGTCCGCGAGACCGGCGGCGCGATCTGCGAGGTCAACGCGGCACCGGGCTTCCGGATGCACACCCACCCCACGATCGGTGACCCGCAGTTCATCGCCAAGCCCGTCGTCGACATGCTCTTCCCCCCGGGTGCGCCGTCGCGGATCCCGATCGTGGCCGTGACCGGCACCAACGGCAAGACCACCACGGCCAGGATGATCAGCCACATCTTCAAGGGCATGGGCCGCAAGGTCGGCATGACCTCCACCGACGGCGTCGTCATCGACGAGCGGCTGCTGATCCGCGCCGACGCGTCGGGTCCACGGTCGGCGCGCATGGTCCTGCAGAACCCGCGCGTCGACTTCGCGGTGTTCGAGGTCGCGCGCGGCGGGATCCTGCGCGAGGGCCTGGGCTACGAGCGCAACGACGTCGCCGTCGTCCTCAACGTCGCCCCCGACCACCTCGGCCTGCGCGGCATCGACACCGTCGAGCAGCTCGCGAACGTCAAGGCGGTGCTCGTCGAGGCCGTGCCGCGCGACGGGCACGCCGTGCTCAACGCCGACGACCCGCTCGTGCGGGCGATGAGCCGGCGCTGCTCGGGGCAGGTCGTGTGGATCTCGATGGACGACCCGGGCTCGGAGACGCGCGAGATGATCGACGCGCACTGCCGCCGCGGCGGGAAGGCGCTCGTGCTCAACCCCTCGGAGCGCGGGGAGATGATCGTGGTCAAGCACGGCCCGCGCGAGATGCAGCTGGCCTGGACCCACCTGCTGCCCTCCACCTTCGCCGGACGGGCCCGGATGAACGTGCAGAACGCGCTCGCTGCGGCGGCGGCGGCCTTCGCCTCGGGCGCGCCGCTGCACGACATCCGCCAGGGACTGCGGACCTTCTCGACCAACTACTACCTCGCGCCCGGCCGGCTCAACGAGATCGAGGTCAACGGCGTCAACGTCATCGTCGACTACTGCCACAACGCGCCCGGCATGCTGATGCTCGGCGACTTCGTGGACCGTCTCGGTGAGTCGATGCACTCCCACGACCTGGCCCGCCCGTCACGGATCGGGGTGATCGCCACCGCCGGGGACCGTCGCGACGAGGACATGCGCGAGCTCGGCGCCATCGCGGCACGCCACTTCGACGTCGTCGTCGTGCGGGAGGACAACGCCCTGCGCGGGCGCGCCCGCGGCGAGGTGGCCGGCCTGGTCACCGAGGGCGTGCAGGCGGCCATGGAGCAGGGCGTGCGCTGCAAGCAGGTCGAGCAGGTCCACGACGAGATCGAGGCCGTCCGGCACGCCATGTCGCGCGCCAACCGTGGCGACCTGCTCGTGATCTGCGTCGACCAGCACGCGTTGGTCATGGGCGAGCTGGAGAACTGGTCACCCCAGGCGCAGGCCGGCGCCGGGCTCACCGAGGAGTCCGCCGGCGCCGATCCGGACTACTGGACCGCGGACGCCTGAGTGCGCATCCTGGACCTGGACGCCGTACCGCACCGCGGCATCGACTCCTTCGAGAGCCGCGGCTTCGAGCTCGGCGCCTTCGGCCTGGTCTCGGACGCCCACCTCTCGATGGTCCGGCTGCGGCCCCGGGGCGTGATCGGTCGGCACCCGGCGGCGGCCCGCCAGCTGCTCGCGGTGGTCTCCGGGGACGCCACCGTCTCGGGCTACGACGACAGGCCCGTGAGCATCGGGCCCGGGCAGGCCGCGGTGTGGGAGCCCGGTGAGCCGCACCGCACGGCGTCGGTCGACGGGCTCGTCGCCCTGGTGGTCGAGGGTGACGTCGACGTCTCGGACCCCGGTCACGTCGTCGACCCCGGCGACGTCTGAGCACGCGTGCGGGTGGCGGATCCGGGGTGCGACCCGCAGGGTGGACCCGTGGACGACTTCGCGACCTTCGGCGCCAGCCACCTGATCATGCTGGCGATCTTCGTCGCCGGCGTCCCGGGGGCCGTGCTGCTCGGGCGCCGGGTGCGCGACGACGAGACGGCCCGGCGGCGTACGTCGCGCACGGTCGCGGTGGTCCTGGTGGTGTTCATGGTGCCGGCCCAGCTCGTCGACCTGCTCCCGGGCCAGTTCGACGTGCAGACCACGCTGCCGCTGCAGCTGTGCGACCTGGCCTGGGTCGCCACGGCGATCGCGCTGTGGACCCACCACCGCATCGCGGTGTCGCTGACCTACTTCTGGGGGCTCGTCCTGACCACCCAGGGCCTGATCACGCCGGCGCTGTCCTCGGCCTTCCCGTCCCCGAAGTTCCTCACCTTCTGGGTGATGCACCTGATCATCGTGTGGGGTGCCGTCTACCTGACCTGGGGCCTGCGGCTGACCCCACGCTGGCGTGACTACGCCTCGACGGTGGGCATCACCCTGGTGTGGATGGTCGGCGTCTACGCCTTCGACACGGCCACCGAGACCAACTACGGCTACCTCGTGGACAAGCCGGGCGGCGGCTCGGTGCTCGACTACCTCGGCCCGTGGCCGCTCTACGTGGCCCAGCAGATCGGCGTCGTCGCGGTCGTCTGGGCCCTGATGACCTACCCCTGGGTGCGCGCGGCGCGCACCCGCTCGCGCAGCCGGTCCGGCCCGTCGGGCGTGCCTCCCACCGAGGCGATCCAGTCGTAGCACTCCTGCCGCTCGGCGTGGCACATCAGCCCGACCACGTCGTCGGGTCCGGCCTGCGCGACCAGCGCCTCCAGCGAGGCCAGCTCGGTGTCGTAGGACGCCACCCCCTGCGCGGCGCCGACCCGCGCCAGCCCGGTGCGCAGCCAGCCGTCGAGCTCGTCCTGGGTGCGGTCGCGGAAGTACCTGGCCTTGTGCCCGATCGCCACCACGTCGGCGTCGCGTCCGGCGATCTCGCCGAGGGCCTCGATCAGCTCCTGCGTGCGGTCCCCGACGACGCCGAGGCCCAGCAGGACCCGGCCGCCGGGCGGCAGCACGCCGCGCATGATCTCGACCATCGCGCCGAGCCCGACCTCGTTGTGCGCGAGGTCCATCACCACCGAGGTCGCCGGCCGGTCACCGCGGGCCGGGAGGGTGAAGAAGTTCATCCGACCCGGGTTGTGCTCGGCGTCGGGGGCGAAGTCGCGCAGCCCGGCGACGACGTCGGCCCGGTCGATGCCGACGGCCAGGGCGGCCGAGGCGGCGGCCAGGGCGTTCTCGACGTTGAACCGGGACAGGCCGCAGAGCGTCATCGGCACGTCGACGAGCTCGACGAGCGGGTCGGGGTCCGACCCGGGGTGGAGCACGCAGATCCAGCCGTCGATGACGGTGGTGACCCGTCCTCCGCGCTCGAGCGCCTCCCGCACGGCCGGACCGTCGGGGTCACGGGTGAAGACCCAGACCCGGGCCCGGGTCACCGCTCGCATCGCGTGCACCCGCGGGTCGTCGGCGTTGAGCACGGCCCAGCCGTCCTTGCGCGTGATCCACGGGACGACGGCCTTGACCTCGGCGAGCTGGTCGACCGTGTCGATGCCGTGCAGCCCGAGGTGGTCGGCGGTCACGTTGGTGACGACCGAGACGTCGTTGTGGGTCAGGCCGATCCCCTTGAGCAGGATCCCGCCGCGCGCCGTCTCGGTGACGGCGAGGTCGACGCCCTCGGCCAGCACCCGCCCCGCACCCGAGGGCCCCGAGTAGTCGCCGGGCTCGACGAGCACGCCGTCGACGTACACGCCGTCGGTGCTGGACCACCCGACGCGGCGTCCGGCCTGCCGCGCGAGGTGGGCGACCATGCGGGAGGTCGTGGTCTTGCCGTTGGTGCCGGTGACCGCGACGACGGGGACCCGCGGGCGCAGCGTGGTCGGGGCGGGACCGTCCTCGACCGCGCGCACCCGGGCGACCGCCTCGGCCACGAGCTCCTCCCAGGAGGGCCCGTCGGCCTCCCCGAGGGCGTCCAGGAGAGCCGCCACGGACTCGCCCAGGGCGCGGGCCCGGGAGCGGTCGCGCCAGGGGTAGGCCACGACGACACGCTCGGTGTCCGCGGTCGGCCGCACCCGGACCCCGAGACGGGCGGTACCCGCGCCGCGGGCGACCTCGCGCAGCAGCCGCTCGACGACGCGCAGCGCCGCCCGCTGGCGGAAGCCGGAGCCGGGCTCACCGGCCCGCACCCCGCGCAGGCCCACGGCACCGGCGAGACGGCGTACGTCGCCCGCGGGGGCCGCGCCGAGAACGCCGATGTCGAGGGTCAGCTTGACCGCCGCGCGCGGGAAGTACAGGTTCGGGCCCTCGAGGACCCGCAGCTCGACGAGGGAGGTCACGCGCGCACGCTACCGGCGCTCACGCGGACCCCACGGGCCGGTGGGTCGGCTCAGGCACCCATCGCGTGGAAGCCGCCGTCGACGTGGACGATCTCGCCGGTCGTGGCCGGGAAGAAGTCCGAGAGCAGCGCGCAGACCGCCATGGCGGTGGGGCCCTGGTCGGTGTTGTCCCACCCGAGCGGCGCACGGCCGCTCCACATGTTCTCGAGGTCCTCGAAGCCCGGGATCGCCTTGGCGGCGAGGGTCTTGAGCGGCCCGGCCGAGACCAGGTTGACCCGGATGCCCTGCGGACCGAGGTCGCGGGCGAGGTAGCGCGAGCACGACTCGAGGCCGGCCTTGGCCACACCCATCCAGTCGTAGGCCGGCCAGGCGACGGTGGCGTCGAAGGTGAGTCCGACCACCGCGCCGCCCTCACCCATGAGCGGGACGCAGGCGGTGCTCAGCGACTTCAACGAGTACGCCGAGACCTGCAGCGCCTGCGCCACGTCGGGCCAGGGTCCGTCGAGGAACTTGCCGCCGAGCAGCGTCTCGGGGTTGCCGAACGCGATCGAGTGCACCACCCCGTCGAGACCGTCGACGTGCTCGCGCACGGCGTCGGGCAGCCCGGCGAGGTGCTCGTCGTCGGTGACGTCGAGCTCGAGCACGGGCGCCTCCTGCGGCAGCCGCTTGGCGATGCGCCGGGTGATGCCCAGCGCGCGACCGAAGTTGGAGATGAGCACGGTCGCGCCCTGCTCCTGCGCGATCCGCGCGGTGTGGAAGCCGATCGAGGAGTCCATGGTCACGCCTGCGACCAGGATCCGCTTGCCGTCGAGAAGTCCCGCCATGTCAGTGTCCCATCCCTAGTCCGCCGTCGACCGGGATCACGGCCCCGGTCACGTACGCCGCGTGCTCGCCGGCCAGCCAGGTCACGGCGCCGGCGACCTCCTCGGGCGCCGCGTAGCGCCCCAGCGGCACCTGCGCCTTGATCCCCGCCCGCTGCTCGTCGGTGAGCGCGTCGGTCATGTCGGTCTCCACGTAGCCCGGGGCGACCACGTTGGTGGTGATCGATCGCGAGCCGAGCTCGCGCGCCATCGAGCGCGCCATCCCGACCAGTCCGGCCTTCGAGGCGGCGTAGTTGACCTGGCCCGGCGACCCGAGCAGGCCCACGACCGAGGAGATGAAGATGATCCGGCCGCGCTTGAGGCGCAGCATCCCCTTGGCCGCCCGCTTGGCCAGCCGGAACGACCCGGTGAGGTTGGTGTCGACCACCGAGGTGAAGTCGTCCTCGCTCATGCGCAGCAGCAGCGTGTCGTGGGTGATGCCCGCGTTGGCCACCAGCACCTCCACCGGTCCGTGCGCCGCCTCGACCGTCGCGAACGCGGCGTCGACGGCTGCTGCGTCGGTGACGTCGCAGCGCACGTCGAGGGCACCCTCGGGCGCGCCGCCGTTGCGCGTCGTGACGGCCACCTTGTCGCCCAGGGCGAGGAAGGCCTCGGCGATGGCACGTCCGATGCCGCGGTTGCCGCCGGTCACGAGCACCGAGCGCGGCTCGCGCGTCGCACCCCCGGCGCTGGGCTCCGTCGTCGTCTGGCTCACGTGCCACGACGGTAGTGATTACCCCGCGGTAGGCCTAACGCGCCGAGGTTCCACCCTTTGTCAGCCGAGGTTCCACTCTTCGTCAGCCGAGGTTCCACCCGTCGTCGTACGCGGACCGGTCTCAGTCGTCCTCGAGACGGAAGCCGAGCTTGATCCCGACCTGGAAGTGCTCGATCTCGCCGTCCTTGACCTGGCCGCGCACTTCGGTCATCTCGAACCAGTCGACGTGGCGCAAGGTCTTCGAGGCGCGGGCGACACCGTTGCGGATGGCGGCCTCGATGCTCTCCGGCGAGGTGCCGACGATCTCGGTGATGCGGTACGTGCGATCGGTCATGGGTCCTCCTGGAGCAGTGGGCCGGCGAGCCGGGTGTGGCCGGAGTCTAGGGCGTACGCCGTGCTGTCCGGAGTGAGCCAACCCACCCGTCGCCCACCCCTGCGGGCCGGGTCTGGGCGGCCTCGCCGACGTAAACTGAGATCATGCCTCGCGAACCTCGACATGATCCCAGCGCGGTCCGCATCACGACGGCGGCCTCGAGCCGCGAGCTCGACATCGCCCAGCGGCAGAAGCGCTACCTGCTCTCGATGAGCCTGCGATCGCTGTGCTTCGTCGGCGCCGGGGTCGCCGCGCTGGCCGGCGTCGAGTGGCTGTGGCCGTTCCTCATCGCGGGCGCCCTGATCCTGCCCTACATCGCCGTGGTGCTGGCCAACGCCGCCACCACCCGCACCGACGCCTTCGACCTGCAGCAGCCCGGCCAGCAGCGGCCCGCCCTCACCGCCGGCCGACTCGACTGAGCCGGCCCGAGATGGAGCCGGACATCTGCTCGTCCAAGGGGTGCCGGGAGCCGGCCGCCTGGCAGCTGCTGTGGAACAACCCCAAGCTGCACACGGTCGAGCGGCGCAAGACCTGGCTCGCCTGCTCGGAGCACCGCACGACCCTGGGTGACTTCCTGCGAGCGCGTGGATTTCTGCGCGAGGTCGAGCCGCACCCCGTCGACTGAGCCCCGTGGTGCGGATCAGCCCCCGATGGCCGACATCGGCCGGTCGGGCTGGAGGAACGTCACGTCGTCGATCCCGTGGCCGGCCGCCTTGGTGCCCATCGCAGCGACCCAGCGCCGGGCGATGTCGTCGTCGTCGGCTCCGGAGCGGAGCGCGGACCGCAGGTCGGACTCGTGACGAGCGAAGAGGCAGTTGCGCACCTGGCCGTCAGCCGTGAGCCGGACCCGGTCGCAGTCGCCGCAGAAGGGTCGTGTCACCGAGGCGATGACCCCCACCGTGCCCGGTCCGCCGTCGACGGTGAACTTCTCGGCCGGGGCGCTGCCCCGCGGCTCGCTGGCCGGGGTCAGCGTGAACCGCTCGGCGAGGCTGGCGAAGATCTCTTCGGCCGTGATCATCTCGGCGCGGCTCCAGTCGTGCTGGGCGTCGAGCGGCATCTGCTCGATGAAGCGCAGCTCGTAGCCACGATCCAGGCACCAGCCGAGCAGCTCGGCGGCCTGGTCGTCGTTGACGCCCCGCAGCAGCACGGCGTTGACCTTGACCGGGCCGAGACCAGCGGCGTCGGCGGCCTCCAGGCCGGCGATCACGTCCTTGAGCCGGTCGCGGCGTGTGATCTCGAGGAAGGTGTCCGGCCGGATGGTGTCCAGGCTGACGTTGACGCGGGCCAGGCCGGCCTCGGCCAGGGCGTCGGCGTTGCGCTGCAACCCGAGGGCGTTGGTGGTGATCGACTGCTCGACGGTCGGGTCGAGCTCGTGCGTGCGGCGCACGATGTCGACCAGCCCACGGCGCAGCAGCGGCTCACCCCCGGTGTAGCGGACCTCGCGCACCCCGAGCCGCTCCACGCCGATGCGCACCAGCCGTGCGACCTCGTCGTCGGTGAGCACCTCCGCGGTCGGCAGCCAGTCCAGGCCCTCGGCCGGCATGCAGTAGTTGCACCGCAGGTTGCACCGGTCGGTCAACGACACCCGGAGGTCGGTCGCGACCCGGCCGTACTGGTCTGCCAGCGCTAGTCCTTGCATGTCGCCAGTCTAGGGGTGACGTCCAGGACCGATCGGGTGTCGCCGGTCGACCGCGCGGCCCTGCCCGCGACAGCGCCGCGGCCCTGGGGGTGGGCGATATCCTGGCGCGGTGCGGTCGCTGCGATTCCTCACCGGTCGGCGCTGGATCATCCTGGCCCTCGTCGTGGTGCTGCTGACCTATGCGGCCTGGTGGCTCGGCGAGTGGCAGTTCGGGCGGCTGACCGACCGCAAGGCCAGCAACGCCGTGATCCAGGCCAACGAGCAGCGCCTGCCTGCCCCGGCCTCCGCGGTCCTCACCCCCGACGGGGAGGTGCCCGAGTCCGCCGAGTGGCGGGTGGTCGAGGCCACCGGGGAGTACGCCGTCGACGACACCGTCATCGTGCGCTACCGCACCCGCGACGGGGCACCGGGGGTCGACGTGGTCGTCCCGCTCGTCACCGCCGACGGCACCGCGCTGCTGGTCGACCGGGGCTGGGTGGCCAGCGAGGCGAACGGCCAGGTCGCCCCCGACGTACCTCCCCCGCCCTCGGGCGAGGTGACCATCACCGGCTACGTCCGTGCCGACGGCACCGGCGACTCCACGATCGTCAGCGACCAGCAGACGCGCGCGGTCTCCAGTGCCACGATCGGGGACGCACTGGACCGCCCGCTCCTCGGAGGCTTCGTCGAGCTGCGCACGGAGAGTCCGGAGCCGGCGACGGCCCTGGTCCCGGTCGAGCTTCCCGAGCTCGACAACGGCCCGCACTTCTTCTACGGGCTGCAGTGGTGGTTCTTCGGGCTGCTGGCCGTCGTGGGCTTCTGCTACCTCGCCTTCGACGAGTGGCGCGGCGGCTCACGCGCCGAGCGCCCGCGGCGCAGGACCAGTCTTCAGGAGAGCCTCGGACGGCGCGGCGACCGGTCAGAGCGCGCGCCGGAGCCGACCCGGCTCCCCTAGCCTCGCCGGCGGCCCGTCTCAGGCGCTGACCGCGGTCGCCGCCTCGTCGTCGTCGAAGAACTGGGTGCGGTGCAGGTCGGCGTACAGACCACCGGCCTCGATCAGCTCGCGGTGCGTCCCGCGCTCCACGATGCGGCCCTCGGAGAGGACCAGGATCTGGTCGGCGTTGCGCACCGTCGAGAGACGGTGGGCGATGACGAGCGACGTCCGGCCCTGCAGCGCCGCGTCGAGCGCTCTCTGGACGGCGGCCTCCGACTCGGAGTCGAGGTGCGCGGTGGCCTCGTCGAGGACGACCAGACCCGGGGCCTTGAGCAGGAGCCGGGCGATGGCGAGGCGCTGTCGCTCGCCGCCGGAGAGGCGGTAGCCGCGGTCGCCGACCACCGTGTCGAGGCCGTCGGGCAGGGCGCGCACGGTCCGCTCGACCTGCGCGGCCGCCAGGGCCGCCCAGATCTCGTCGTCGGCCGCGGCAGGCCGGGCGTAGGCCAGGTTGGCGCGGATCGTGTCGTGGAACATGTGGGCGTCCTGCGTGACGTAGCCGACGGCGTCCTCGAGCGACTCCAGGCTGACGTCGCGCACGTCGTGACCGCCGACGCGCACGGTGCCCTCGCGGGCGTCGTAGAGCCGCGCCACGAGGTGGGTCACGGTCGTCTTGCCGGCGCCGGAGGGTCCGACGAGCGCGACCATCTGGCCGGCCTCGGCGCGGAAGGACAGGTCGTGGAGCACGGGGGCGCTCTCGCGGTTGTCCAGACGGGCGACCGACTCCAACGAGGCCAGCGAGACCTCGTCGGCGCGGGGGTAGGTGAACGACACGTGGTCGAGCTCGAGGCTGGACACGCCCGTGGGCAGGTCGGGCGCGTCGGGCCGCTCCTCGACGATCGAGGGCAGGTCGAGGACCTCGAAGACACGGTCGAAGCTGACGAGGGCGGTCATCACGTCGATGCGCACGTTGGACAACCCCTGCAGCGGTCCCAGCAGGCGCAGCAGCAGGATGCCGAGCGCGGTCAGCGTGCCCACGCTGAGCCCGCCCTGGATGGCCAGGTAGCCGCCGATGCCGTAGACCAGCGCGGTCGCCAGCGACGGGACGAGCGTCATGGCGGCGAAGAACAGCCGGGTGAGCAGCGAGATCCGCACCCCGAGGTCACGGACCCGGTCGGCCTTGACCGCGAACGAGGCGTCCTCGGTCGCACGGTGCCCGAAGAGCTTGATCAGCATGGCGCCACCGACGCTGAACCGCTCGGTCATGGCGTTGCCGAGATCGGCGTTGCCGTCCATCTGGTCGCGCGTCATGCCGGCCAGGCGCCCGCTGACCCAGCGCGAGCTGAGCAGCAGCAGCGGGAACAGCGCGAGGCAGACCAGGGTCACCTGCCAGCTCAGGGCCAGCATGGTGATGCCGACCACGACGACGGACACCACGTTGGAGACCGTGCCGGACAGCGTCGAGGTGAAGGCACGCTGCGCCCCGATGACGTCGTTGTTGAGACGGCTGACCAGGGCGCCGGTCTGCGTGCGGGTGAAGAAGGCCAGCGACTGGCGCTGCACGTGAGCGAAGACCGTGGTGCGCAGGTCGTAGATCAGGCCCTCGCCGATGCGGGAGCTCAGGTAGCCCCCGACCACCGAGAGGACCGCGGTGACGACGGCGGCCACCGCGATGGCGGCCGCGAGCCAGCCCACGACCGTGACGTCGCCCGCGAGGACCCCGTCGTCGATCAGCTTGGCGATCAGCAGCGGGGGGACCACCACGAGTGCGGCGTCGAGGACGGTCGTGACCAGGAACCCGGCGATCAGGGACCGGTGCGGACCGGCGAAGGAACCGACACGACGCAACGTGCGGCGCTCGATGCGGTTCTCGGTGACCCCGCGGTCCGAGCGCAGGGTGCGCCAGGCCGACCCACCACCGTGACTCATCAACGACATGTCGACCTCCTCGCTGTGCTCAGGCGCCGCACCCGCTCGGGCGGCGTACGCCGCGACGTGTCGCGACAGGAGTCCCAACGCCACCGGGCCGAGGGTTGTTCCTGCTCAGGGCGTGCCCGGGACGCACGCTCACCCGAGTCCGCCGGAGCCGGCGAGCGCCCGGAAGCACCGCACCTGGGCCTGGCGCTCGAGACGGTGCTGGTCGGCGCGCACGCGCTGCTCGGCGCCCAGCAGGAGCGCCTTGGTCTCGGTCAGCACCGGTGGCGCTGGTGCGGTGAGTGCCGCGACCAGGGGCCCCAACGCGGCGTCGAGGTCGGGGTCGACGACCTGGACGAGCCCGATCTGCAACGCCTCCTCGGCACCGACCGGACGGGCCGTCACACAGATCTCGAGCGCCCGGGCGTAGCCCACGGCCGCGACCAGCGGCTGGGTGCCGGCGAGGTCGGGCACCAGGCCCAGCGCGGACTCCTTCATCACGAACGTGGCGTCCGGGGCCGCCACCCGCAGGTCGCAGGCCAGGGCCAGCTGGAAGCCCGCGCCGACGGCGTGCCCGCGCACGGCGGCGACCGAGACGAACCGCGGGTCGGCCAGCCAGGTGAACCCGGCCTGGTAGTCCGCGATCCGTGCCGCCATCGCCGCGTCGTCGAGGGCGAACAGGTCGCCGACGGACTCGACCCCCTCGGGCGCGTCGCCGGGCCTCATCAGGCTGCGGTCGAGGCCGGCGGAGAAGGTGGGGCCCGCACCGCGCACGACCACCACCCTGACGTCCACCGGCACGGCGGCACCGACTGCGGCCAGGGCACGCCACATGGCGGGGGTCTGGGCATTGCGTCGCGCCGGCCGGTCGAGGACGACGGTGAGCACCGGGCCGTCCTGCTGCACGCGCAGTCCGGCCGCGGTGAGGTCGTCATCGCTGGGCATCATGCGTCGAAGTCTAGGAGCGCACGCCGACTCGGGGTGGGCCCCCGACGGGCCCTCAGGCGAGCGAGACCAGCTCGCCGTACTCCGCGTTCCAGAGGTCCTCGACGCCGTCGGGCAGGATCAGCACCCGGTCGGGCTCGAGGGCCAGGACGGCACCCTCGTCGTGGGTGACCAGGATGATCGCGCCCGCGTACTCCCGGATCGCGGCGAGCACCTCCTCGCGGGAGGCGGGGTCGAGGTTGTTCGTGGGCTCGTCGAGCAGCAGGACGTTGGCGCTGGAGACGACGAGCGAGGCCAGGGCCAGGCGGGTCTTCTCCCCGCCGGAGAGCACGGCGGCCGACTTGTGGGCGTCGTCGCCGGAGAACAGGAAGGACCCCAGCACCGAGCGGGTCTCGGTGTCGGTCAGCTGCGGGGCCGCGGCCTGCATGTTCTCCAGCACGGTGCGGCTGGTGTCGAGGGTCTCGTGCTCCTGGGCGTAGTAGCCCAGCTTGAGTCCGTGGCCGGGCACGATGTGGCCCGTGTCGGGCTGGTCGACGCCGGCCAGGATGCGCAGCATGGTGGTCTTGCCGGCGCCGTTGAGACCGAGGATCACGACGCGGGAGCCCTTGTCGATGGCGAGGTCGACGTTGGTGAAGACCTCCAGCGAGCCGTAGCGCTTCGAGAGCTCCGAGCCCATCAGGGGGGTCTTGCCGCACGGTGCCGGGGCCGGGAAGGCGATCCGGGCCACCTTGTCGGCCTGACGCTCCCCCTCGACGCCGGCCATCAGCTTCTCGGCCCGCTTGAGCATCGACTGGGCCGCCTGCGCCTTCGTCGCCTTGGCGCGCATCTTGTTGGCCTGGTCGGTGAGCGTCTTGGCCTTCGACTCGGCGTTGACGCGCTCACGCTTGCGGCGCTTCTCGTCGGTCTCGCGCTGCTGGAGGTAGCGGCGCCACCCCATGTTGTAGACGTCGATGACCATCCGGTTGCCGTCGAGGTGCAGGACCTTGTTGACGGTCTCCTCGAGCAGGTTGGTGTCGTGGCTGATCACGATGAAGCCACCGCTGTGACCCTTGAGGTAGTCGCGCAGCCACAGGATGGAGTCGGCGTCGAGGTGGTTGGTCGGCTCGTCGAGGATCAGCACCTCGGCGTCCGAGAACAGGATGCGGGCGAGCTCGACCCGACGGCGCTGACCACCGGAGAGGGTCCGCAACGCCTGGTCCAGGATGCGGTCGGGGATCCCGAGGCTGGCCGCGATGGTCGCGGCCTCGGACTCCGCGGCGTACCCGCCGTTCGCGTGCAGGTCGGCGTCGGCGCGGGTGTAGCGCCTCATCGCGCGCTCGCGGACCTTCTCGTCCTCGGAGCCCATCTCCAGCTCGGCCTCGCGCATGCGGCGCACGACCTCGTCGAGACCCCGCGCCGAGAGGATCCGGTCGCGGGCGAGGACCTCGGGGTCACCGGTGCGGGGGTCCTGCGGGAGGTAGCCCACCGCGCCGGTCGCGCTCAGCGAGCCGGACGCCGGCTGGGCCTGGCCCGCGAGGATCTTCGTCAGGGTCGTCTTGCCGGCTCCGTTGCGCCCGACCAGCCCGACCTTGTCGCCCGCTCCGACCCGGAAGGACACGTCGGCCATCAGGAGTCGGGCGCCGGCGCGGACCTCGAGGTGCGAAGCAGTGATCATCGTGCCTTCTAGTCTAGGTTCGCCTGCGGGACGTGCCGACGGCGGCCGTCGGCAGGAGGACGTGGCGATGCGGTTCAACCCGAGGGCGAGGCTCGACACGAGCCGCGTGCGCGACCGCGGACGTGGCGGCGGTGGGAGCGGTGGGGCGCGGTCGCGGGCTGGCTCCGGCGGGCTCCCGATCTCGCCCGCGGCCCTCGGCGGGGGTGGCATCGGAACGGTCGTGGTCGTGGTGATCGTGTTCGTGGTCGTCCAGCTCGTCGGCGGCGGCGGCGGGGTGGTGGTGCGGGTGGGCTCGGCAGCGCGGCCGGCAGCGCCTTCGACACCAGCCGGATGAGCGAGACCGACCGCTACGCCTCGTGCACCACCGGCGAGGACGCCAACAACAGCTCGGACTGCGCGCGCGTGGCGGTCGAGAACTCGCTGACCGACTTCTGGTCCGGCGAGCTGGGCTCGCGCTTCCAGCCCGAGGACGAGCTGGTCACCTTCGGCTCGCAGACCAGCACCGGCTGCGGCGGCGCCTCCTCCGACGTGGGGCCGTTCTACTGCCCGGTCGACCAGACCATCTACCTCGACACCTCCTTCTTCGCCGAGGTCCTCCAGCGCCAGCTCGGCGGGCCGGAGGGTGGCTTCGTCGAGCCCTACGTGCTCGCCCACGAGTACGGCCACCACGTCCAGAACCTGCTCGGCACCATGGGCAAGGTCCGCACCCAGCAGGGTCCGACGAGTGACGCCGTACGGCTCGAGCTGCAGGCCGACTGCTACGCGGGGATGTGGGCACGGGCCGCGACGACGACGCAGGACGCCGACGGCAACGTCCTGATCGCCGAGCTCACGGCCGACGACGTCACCGAGGCGCTCGCCGCGGCCCAGGCCGTCGGCGACGACCGGATCCAGCAGAAGACGCAGGGCCAGGTCACCGAGGAGACCTGGACCCACGGCTCCGCGTCCTCGCGGATGCGGTGGTTCACCACCGGCTACGAGCAGGGCTCGCTCGAGGCCTGCGACACGTTCGCCGCGTCGTCGCTGTGACGGGAGGGCCGGTCGGCGCGCTGGCTCGCCCGGCGCGCAACCGGGTGTGCCGATTGGTCCCCAACGGCACGTCACGGGCCCACATTGCTGTCGTTGGGGACCAAACGACGGCAAAATGTGACCCGTGTGGCGCGTGGGACCCGACTCGACCTCGCGCCTGGTCTAGGCGTCCAGCAACGCCTCGATGGCCTCCGACTGCCGCTGCAGCGAGCGCAGGTACGGCGCGACGGCAGGGTGGCGGAACTTGGAGGCGAGCGCGCCCTCTCCCCCGACGACGCGGGACAGTGCCCACTCCGCACGGTTCAGCGCGGTGTACGCCGCCGTGACCCGGGCGCCGAGCAGCACCTCGGCGCGCGATGCCCCGACGTGCTCGGGCAGCCCGAGCAGATAGCTGTCGACCAGAGGGTCCAGCTCCTCCCTCGCCGAGAGCGAGTAGTAGCCGAGGTCGGCTCCGACGGGCCCCAGGCCGAGGCTCCCCCAGTCGACCGCGAGGACGTCGTCCTCGTGGCGCCCGCGCAGGTTGGCCGGGGTCGGGTCGCCGTGCTGGACCACCTCGGGCAGCAGGGCGCTGCGCTCGAGCCAGGTCTCGCGCCGCCGCCACAGCGCGTCGGCGACGTCGGCGACGGTCGTGCGGGCCAGCGTCGGCCAGCCTCCCCGGGTCGCGACCCGGGCGAGCCGGTCACGCAGCTGGTCCCGCGCCAGCAGAGCCCGTGCGCCGTCCCCGAGCCGCGTCCCGGCCAGCCGGCCCAGTGCGCGGCACACGAACAACCCGCTGACGGCGGCGTCCTCGACGTACTCCGCGGTGATCGTCAGCCCGTCCTCGTCCTCCTCGACGGCCGCCGGCAGTCCGCGCACCCCGTCGAGGCGGGTCACCAGCCCGCCGCCCTGGACGTCTGCCTCGCGTCGCCAGTAGGCGAAGTGGCGCGGGTCGGCGAGCTCGGGCGGGTCGTGAGGGCCGGGGACGGCCAGCCGCTTGACCACGAGAGGACGGTCGTCGGCCACGGTGCGCCACACGCCCACGGTGGAGGGTCCGGCGGCCCCCGGCATCGGGTGCCAGCCGGGCTCGGGCTGCCACATGCGCCGGACGCTAGCCGATGTCGCGCCGATCCGGGGTGACCTGCGCCGCGACACCCAGGACGAGGGTCGCCACCACCGCAGCACCCGCGCCTGCGCCACTCGTCGAACCCCCGGCAACCCGCGGTCTCAGGCGTTGGCGACCTCGACGAGCGCGCACAGCGCTTCCGCGACGCCCTGCTCGAGCACGGAGCGGCGCGGATCGGGCAGGGCCAGCCAGCGCGGGTCGACCGCGAGCCCCCGCAACCTGGGGTCCTCGAGCACCGTCTCGATCGCGGCGCGGTCACCCCCCGTCACCAGCGGCCCGGCCAGCACCGCGGGCTCGGTGAGGAGCCGTACGGCATGACCGGCCGCGGCCTCGTAGGCCTGACGGGCCTGGTTGTCGCGACGCCGGGCGAAGCGCTGCTGGGACTGTCCCCCCGCCTTGGTGCGGCCCTGGACGTGGCGCTGACCGGTCTTCGAGGCCACGGTCGTCGTGCCGGTCAGTCGGGCGACCGCGAAGCCGCCCTTGCGCACCAGCAGCACTCCCCAGTCCGCCGGGGCCGCGTCGCGCAGGACGGTCCCGAACGCCGCGGCGTCGGCGGGTCCGTCGTAGGACTCCCCCCACGGCAGCGTGGCGACGAACGTCGAGCCATCCCCCGCCGCTGCGCACAGCCGTCCGTCCTGCACGGTGAGCTCTGCGCCACCGTGACGATCGACGAAGTTGCTCACCCACCGCTCGACCCGCTCGGCGGGGAGGAGGACAGGGCGGTCCGGGGCCGTCACGACGTCATCGGCGCGGGCCCGGCCTGCAGCGGCCGTGCAGCGGGCGGGCGGTCTCCACGAATACCAGGCTACGGGGCCCGCGGGGCCCGGGATCGGCGGGCGAGCACCAGCTACTGGGCGAACACGACGCGGAAGCGCTCCAGCACCACGTCCATGTCCCGGGAGAACCCGGCGTCGCCCTCGGTGAAGAACCGCTCGTGCACCGAACGCCAGTGCGAGAGGCTGCGATCACCCTCGCCCTCGAGGTGCGCGTGCTCGTCGTCGACCTCGTCGAAGGCGCGCACGGCGACGTCCGTGGTCTCGATCAGCGCCCGGGGATGACCCCCACCGTCGAGCAGGATCGAGAGCTCGCCCCGCTGCGGGAGCGGGGCCGCTCCGGCGGCGTACTCCGACCGCGCACTGGCGGTGGCCGTCTTGGTGCCCTCCACGACGAGGGCGAGCAGCCGGTCGGCCTGCTCCGGGGTCCGCCCGAAGGCCCACGCGGGCGGCGGCACGGCCTCGAGGGACGTCGAGGGCAGGTAGCCGGGCAGCGTGGTCATCTTGCCCCGGTGACAGGCCAGGCTCCAGAACTTCTCGATCTCGCCCTCGACGGGGCCGGCCGGCCCGAGGCCGGTCTCGGTGGCCACGAGCCTCAGACGTTGAAGCCGAGGGCCCGCAGCTGCTCGCGGCCGTCGGGGGTGATCTTGTCCGGGCCCCACGGCGGCATCCAGACCCAGTTGATCGCGACGTCGTTGACCAGGCCCTCGAGCGCGGCGTTGGTCTGGTCCTCGATGACGTCGGTCAGCGGGCAGGCCGCGGAGGTCAGCGTCATGTCGAGCACGCAGTTCGAGCCCTCGTCGAGGTGGGCGTCGTAGACGAGGCCCAGGTCGACGACGTTGATGCCCAGCTCGGGGTCGACGACGTCCTTCATGGCCTCGATGACGTCGTCACGGTTGACCGTCGACGTGCCGGCGGGGGCGCTGCTCGCGCTGACGACGGCCTCGGGGACCTCGGGGAGGTCGGTGTGGTCGGGTGCGGTCTGCTGGTCGGTCATGCGGATTCCTCCATCACGGTGGCGGTTGCGTCCTTCCAGGCCATCCAGCCCAGCAGCGCGCACTTGACGCGTGCCGGGAACTTGGCGACCCCGGCGAAGGCGATGCCGTCCTCGAGGACGTCCTCGTCCGGCTCCACCTTGCCCTTGCCCTGCATCAGCGTCAGGAACGACTCGTGGATCTCGAGGGCCTCGGCGACCGGCTTGCCGATCACGAGGTCGGCCATCACGGAGGCCGAGGCCTGCGAGATCGAGCAGCCGAGAGCGTCGTAGGACACGTCGCCGACCACCGGGCCGGACGCGCCGTCCTCGAGGTGGACGCGCAGCGTGAGCTCGTCGCCGCAGGTCGGGTTGACGTGGTGCACCTCGGCCTCGAAGGGCTCGCGCAGGCCCGCGTGGTGAGGGTGCTTGTAGTGGTCGAGGATGATCTCCTGGTAGAGCGCGTCCAGGTCCTGGCCGCCGGCGCCCGGCGTCGTGATCGTCATCGTGCACCCTCCAGCCGGAAGTAGGACCGGGTGTACTCCAGGGCGTCGACGAGCGCGTCGATCTCCTCGGGTGTGGTGTAGAGGTACGACGACATCCGCGTCGAGCTCTGCACGCCGAACCGGGCGTGGGCGGGCTTCGCGCAGTGGTGCCCGGCCCGCACGGCCACGCCGCGGGAGTCGAGGACCTGCGCGACGTCGTGCGGGTGGACGCCGTCGAGCTCGAAGCTGATCGCGCCGCCCCGCTGGGTGGCGTCGGTCGGGCCCAGGATCTTCATCCCGGGCAGCGTCATCAGGCCCTCGAGGGCGTACGCCGTGATGGCCTGCTCGTGGGCGTGGATGGCCTCCATGCCCACCGCGTCGAGGTACTCCACGGCGGCACCGAGACCGACGGCCTCGACGATCGGGGGCGTGCCGGCCTCGAACTTGTGCGGGATGCCGGCGTAGGTCGACGACTCCATCCGCACGGTCTCGATCATCTCGCCACCGCCGAGGAAGGGCGGCAGCTGGTCGAGCACCTCGCGACGGCCCCACAGCACGCCGATGCCCGTCGGACCGACGCACTTGTGGCCGGTGAAGGCCACCAGGTCCGCTCCGCTGGCGGCGACGTCGACCGGCATCTGGGGCACGGCCTGGGAGGCGTCGACGACCACGAGCGCCCCGACCTCGTGCGCGCGTCGTGCGATCTCGGCGACCGGGTTGATGGTGCCGAGCATGTTGGAGACCCAGGTCAGCGAGACCACGCGGGTGCGCTCGGTGATCAGCGAGTCGATGTCGGAGAGGTCGAGCTGGCCGTCGTCGGTCAGACCGAACCACCGCAGGGTGGCGCCGGTGCGCTGGGTCAGCAGCTGCCACGGCACGATGTTGGAGTGGTGCTCCATCTCGGTGATGAGCACCTCGTCGCCCTCGCCGAGCGCGCCGACGCGGTCCGAGAAGTCACCACGGGCCCAGGCCAGGGTGTTCGCGACCAGGTTGAGCGCCTCGGAGGCGTTCTTGGTCAGCACGACCTCGTCGCGCGAGGGTGCGTGGATGAACGCCGCGATCTTGTCCCGCGCTTCCTCGAAGGCCTCGGTCGACTCGGCGCCGAGCTGGTGCATCGCGCGGGAGATGTTCGCGTTGTGGCGCTCCAGGTGGTCGACCATCGTGTCGATGACGACCTGCGGCTTCTGCGCGGTGTTGGCGCTGTCGAGGTAGACCAGCGGCATCCCGCCCGCCAGCGTGCGCGAGAGGATGGGGAAGTCCTTGCGGACGACCTCGAGGTCAGGAAGCAGACCCTGGATCATTCGTCACCTCAGTTCGGCGGTGCGGACGGGACCGGTCGTCAGACCGACGCCGGGTTGATGTAACGGTCGTAGCCCTCGGCCTCGAGCTGGTCGGCGAGCTCGGGACCGCCCTGCTCGGCGATCCGGCCGTCGACGAAGACGTGGACCTTGTCGGGGGTGATGTAGCGCAGGATGCGGGTGTAGTGCGTGATGAGCAGGACGCCCTTGCCCTCCTGCTCGCGGAAGCGGTTGACGCCCTCGGAGACGATCTTGAGCGCGTCGATGTCCAGGCCGGAGTCGGTCTCGTCGAGCACGGCGACCTTGGGGTCGAGCAGCTCCAGCTGGGCGATCTCGTGGCGCTTCTTCTCACCACCGGAGAAGCCCTCGTTGACCGAGCGCTGGCCGAAGGTCGGGTCGAGGTTGAGCTTCTCCAGGACGGCGTTGACGTCCTTGACCCAGGTGCGCAGCTTGGGCGCCTCACCGTCGACGGCGGTCTTGGCCGTGCGCAGGAAGTTCGAGACCGAGACGCCGGGCACCTCGACGGGGTACTGCATGGCCAGGAAGAGACCCGCCCGGGCGCGCTCGTCGACGCTCATCGCGAGGACGTCCTCACCGTCGAGGGTGACCGAGCCGCCGGTGACGGTGTACTTCGGGTGGCCGGCGATGGAGTAGGCCAGCGTCGACTTGCCCGAGCCGTTGGGCCCCATGATCGCGTGGGTCTCGCCGTCGCCGATGGTCAGCGTGACGCCCTTGAGGATCTCCTTCGGGCCGTCCTCGGTGGCGACCGAGACCTTGAGGTCGGTGATCTCCAGCGTGCTCATCAGGTGGTTCTCTCTTCCGTTGGTGAATCAGTCGGGCCGGACGCCGTTGAGCGTCTCGGTGGTGTCGACGTAGACGTCGCCGTCACGGACCTCGACACCGAAGGTCGCGACCGGCTCGGTCGCGGGAAAGCTGGTCGGCTTGCCGGTGCGCAGGTCGAAGGTCGAGCCGTGCAGCCAGCACTCGATGCGGCACTCGGCCACCTCGCCCTCGCTGAGGGCGACGTTGGCGTGGCTGCAGACGTCCTGCAGGGCGTAGACGTCGTCGCCGTCGCGCGCGACGACCACCTTCAGCTCACCGACGTCGACGGCGAGGCCCTCGTCGGCGGCCACGTCGGCCAGCGCGCAGACCCTCTCGAAGCTCATGTGGTGACCGCCGAGGGGTAGCCCTTGAGGACGTTCTTGGCCAGCTCGTCCTCGACGGTGGCCATCAGCTTCTCCTGCAGGGCCGGGACGCCGACCTTGCGGATCAGGTCGTTGAAGAATCCGTGCACGACCAGGCGGCGGGCCTCGGACTCCTCGATCCCGCGGGCACGCAGGTAGAACAGCTGCTCGTCGTCGAAGCGGCCGACCGCGGAGGCGTGGCCCGCGCCCTCGATCTCACCGGTCTCGATCTCCAGGTTGGGCACGGAGTCGGCCTGGCAGCCGTCGGTGAGGACCAGGTTGCGGTTCTCCTCGTAGGTCTCGATGCCCTCCGCGGCCTTGCGGATCAGCACGTTGCCGACCCAGACCGTGTGGGCACCCTGGCCCTGGAGCGCGCCCTTGTAGTTGACGTTGCTCTTGGTGCGCGGCTCGTTGTGGTCGACGAAGAGCCGGTGCTCGATGTGCTGGGCGTCGTCGGCGAAGTAGAGGCCGAGCAGCTCGGCCTCGCCGCCGGGACCCTCGTAGTGCACGTTGGCGTTGACCCGCACGACCGCGCCGCCGAAGGTCACCATCACGTGCCGGTAGTGCGCGTCACGCCCGACGACCGCCTCGTGGGTGCCGACGTGGACAGCCGCGTCGTCCCAGTCCTGGATCGAGACGACCGTCACGTCGGCGCCGTCGGCGACGACGACCTCGACGTTGCCGGCGTGGACGCCCGAGCCGCGGTGGTCGAGCACGACCGTCCCCCGGGCGTGCCTGCCGGCCTCGACGACGACGTGGGAGTTGCTGCGCAGACCGGCCGTCGTGGTCACGGTGACCCACAGCGGCTCGTCGAGCTCGACGTCGGCCGGGACCTTGACGTGCAGCGCCCGCGCGGTGTTGCGCGAGGCCACGGCCGCCGCGCGGTCGTCGGGCACCAGCGCTCGCCCACGGGGGGCTTCGTCGAGGGCCAGCGTGCCGGGGAAGTACTCCTCCGGGCCGCCGAGCTCGAAGGTCACGGCACCGTCCTCGCCGACCGCGTCGTCGAGGACGCCGAGCAGCCGCTTGAGCGGCGTGAAGCGCCAGATCTCCTCACGGCCCGTCGGCATCGGGTGGTCGGCGAGGTCGAACGAGGAGATCGGGTGGAGGTGGGACTCCACGGCGTCGTCGACCTCGAGGGCCGAGGCGACGCTCTCGCGGGCGACATCGGTCACAGTCACGTGATCAGGTTTCCTTCGGAGGTTGCGGGGTCGGGGGGCGGGGCGGCGGTCAGCCGACCGCGCCCTCCATCTGCAGCTCGATGAGCCGGTTCAGCTCCAGGGCGTACTCCATGGGGAGCTCCTTGGCGATCGGCTCGACGAAGCCGCGCACGATCATGGCCATCGCCTCGTCCTGCTCCATGCCGCGGCTCATCAGGTAGAAGAGCTGGTCGTCGGAGACCTTCGAGACGCTCGCCTCGTGGCCCATGGACACGTCGTCCTCGCGGATGTCGACGTAGGGATAGGTGTCGGAGCGGCTGATCTGGTCCACGAGCAGCGCGTCGCACAGCACGTTGGACTTCGAGCCGTGCGCACCCTCGTTGACCTGGATCAGGCCGCGGTACGACGTCCGCCCACCGCCGCGCGCCACCGACTTGCTCAGGATCGAGCTGGAGGTGTGCGGGGCCGCGTGGACCATCTTGGCGCCGGCGTCCTGGTGCTGGCCCTCGCCGGCGAACGCGATGGAGAGCGTCTCGCCCTTGGCGTGCTCGCCCATCAGGTAGATCGCCGGGTACTTCATGGTCACCTTGGAGCCGATGTTGCCGTCGACCCACTCCATGGTCGCGCCGGCCTCGCACACCGCGCGCTTGGTGACGAGGTTGTAGACGTTGTTCGACCAGTTCTGGATGGTCGTGTAGCGGCAGCGGCCGCCCTTCTTGACGATGATCTCGACGACGGCGGAGTGCAGCGAGTCCGACTTGTAGATCGGCGCGGTGCAGCCCTCGACGTAGTGCACGTAGGCGTCCTCGTCGACGATGATCAGCGTGCGCTCGAACTGGCCCATGTTCTCGGTGTTGATCCGGAAGTAGGCCTGCAGCGGGATGTCGACGTGGACACCCTTCGGCACGTAGATGAAGGAGCCGCCGGACCAGACCGCGGTGTTCAGCGCGGCGAACTTGTTGTCGCCGACCGGGATCACGGTGCCGAAGTACTCACGGAACAGCTCGGGCTGCTCGCGCAGCGCGGTGTCGGTGTCGAGGAAGAGCACGCCCTGCGCCTCGAGGTCCTCGCGGATCGAGTGGTAGACGACCTCGGACTCGTACTGCGCGGCGACGCCGGAGACGAGGCGCTGCTTCTCGGCCTCGGGGATGCCGAGCTTGTCGTAGGTGTTCTTGATGTCCTCGGGGAGGTCCTCCCACGACGCCGCCTGCTTCTCGCTGGAGCGCACGAAGTACTTGATGTTGTCGAAGTCGATCGCCGAGAGGTCCGAGCCCCAGGTCGGCATCGGCTTGCGGCCGAAGAGCTTGTGGCCCTTCAGGCGCAGCTCGAGCATCCACTCGGGCTCGCTCTTCTTGGAGGAGATGTCGCGCACGACGTCGGTGGACAGGCCGCGCTTGGCGGCGGCACCGGCGGCGTCGGAGTCGGACCAGCCGAACTCGTAACGACCGAGGTCCTTCAGCTCCGGGTTGAGCTCTTCGATGGAGGTCATCGCGAGACCGTCTCCTTCTGTCGGGGGTTGCTGCTGGGGGTGCTCATGGGGGTGTGCGGGATGCAGGTGGTGCAGACCTCGTCGCCGTGGGCGATGGTGGCCAACCGCTGGACGTGGTGGTCGAGGACGCGGCTGATCGCCGCGGTCTCGGCCTCGCACAGCTGCGGGAACTCGTGGGCGACGTGGGCGACCGGGCAGTGCTGCTGGCACAGCTGCTCGCCGAGCGGGAGCTCGCGGACCGAGGCGGCGTACCCCTCGTCGGTGAAGACCTGGGCGAGCACCTGGGCCGGGCTCAGCTCGGGCTCGGCCGCCGCGACGTCGGCGAAGCGCTCCTCCACGAAGGCGACGCGGCGGTCGGCGAAGGCGCGGACGGCCTCGTCCCCCCCGGTCTCCGAGAGGAACCGGAGCGCCTGGACGGCGAGGTCGTCGTAGGAGTTGTCGAACCCGTCGCGCCCGGCCGGGGTGAGCGCGAAGACGCGGGCCGGACGGCCACGACCGCGCGCACCACTCGGGCGCTGGTCGCGCGCCTCGAGCAGGCCGTCGTCGGCGAGCTGGTCGAGGTGGCGGCGTACGGCGGCCGCGGTGAGCTCGAGGCGGTCGGCGAGCGCCGCCGCGGTCGACGGGCCGTGATCCAGGATCGAGCGCACGACACGCTGTCTCGTCGAGGGATCTATTTCCACAACGCCAGTGTGCCGTTAATGCGGGGGCTCGTTCAAGTAAGGCCACCCTCACCCTCCGGCCCGCCCGGCCCGGGCCGGTGGCGACGCAGCCAGAGCAGACCCAGCACCGGCAGGACCAGGGGCACGAAACCGTAGCCCTGGCCGAAGTGCGACCAGACGGTGCGGTCGGGGAACAACGAGGGCACCACGTAGCTGAGGGTGCCGATGGCCAGGACGCCGACCAGCTCGACCGAGCAGGCCCCCACGGCGAGCCGCCACGCCCCGCGACCGCCGCGCAGGAGGCACCCGGTGGCGACGAGGTAGATGACGGCGGCGAGCAGCGAGAGCGCGTAGGCCAACGGCGCCCGCCCGGGCTCGGTGCCCAGCTGCAGCAGCGAGCGACCCGTCGCGGCGACCGCGAAGACGCCGTAGAGGAACACCAGCGACCGTCCGGCGCCGGAGGAGAGCTCGGACCGGGTCGCGGTCGGCGGGAGGTCAGCCACCGACGCCGCCCCAGATGTCGACCAGGCGCGCCTCGAGTGCGGCCACGGTGAGGGCGGCGAGCACCACCACGGCCGTCCCGGCCCGGGAGCGCTCCGCGAGCGACCAGAAGGCCCCGATCGGCAGCGCGACGAGTGCTCCGAGGAGGTAGCTGATGAACAGCACGGCCCGCACGTCGCGCTCGGTCGAGGCCAGCAGGAACAGCCCGAGCACGAGCTGCACCATCAGCGCCGCCTCAGCGAGCGCCATCAGCGCGAAGCTCGTGTCCCCGACGGGGCGGTTGCGCGCGAGCTGCACGAGCGCGGCGAGGACCACGAGCGCGGTGGTGACGAGGACCGCGACCAGGACCCAGGTGTTCACGAGGCCCCAGCCTAGACTCCGGGTGTGCTCCCCTCCTCGGCGTCCTCGCCCGCCGTCGAGGTCTCGGGCCTGATGATGCGCTACGGCCGGACCACCGCGGTCGACGGCCTGGACCTCGTGGTGGAGCGGGGCAGCGTCACGGCGGTGCTCGGACCGAACGGGGCCGGCAAGACCACCACGATCGAGACGTGCGAGGGCTACCGCCGCCCCCAGGAGGGCACGGTCCGGGTCCTCGGCCTCGACCCGGTCCGGGAGCGTCGCGACCTGCTGCCACGCATCGGCGTGATGCTCCAGGGCGGCGGCGCGTGGTCGGGGGTGCGTGCGCTGGAGATGCTGCGCCACGTCGCGGCGCTGCACGCGCACCCGCTCGACGTCGACCTCCTCGCCGACCGGCTCGGCCTGCACGAGTGCGGCCGTACGCCGTACCGGCGGCTCTCCGGTGGCCAGCAGCAGCGCCTCGGCCTGGCCATGGCGCTGGTCGGGCGACCCGAGCTGGTCTTCGCCGACGAGCCGACCGCGGGCATGGACCCGCAGGTGCGTCGCTCGGTGTGGGCACTCGTCGAGGAGCTGCGTGAGGACGGGGTCACCGTGGTGCTGACCACGCACTACCTCGAGGAGGCGGAGCGGCTCGCCGACCGGGTCCACATCGTCGACCACGGGCGCCTGGTCGCCTCGGGCAGCCCGCTCGAGCTGACCCGCGGTGGTCGGGTGAGCACGATCCGCCTGGTCGTGACCCGACCCTTCCCCCCCGGCGCACCCGAGTCGCTCCGCGCGGCGCTCGGCGCCGAGATGGACGTCGTGCAGCTCGACGAGCTCAGCCTGTGCCTGACCGGCGCGGCCGACGCCTCGACCCTGGCGCGGGTCTCGCGCTGGTGCGAGGACAACGACGTGCTCCCCGAGTCGCTCAGCCTGGGCCAGCGCAGCCTCGAGGACGTCTTCCTCGAGCTCACCGGACGGGCTCTGAGCGCATGAGCGAGGCGACGTTCGCTCCACGGCCCGGGGCCGCTCCCCTGCTCCGCCAGGTCTGGGTCCAGGCAAGGATGGAGACCCGGCTGCTGCTGCGCAACGGCGAGCAGCTCGTCCTGGCGGTCGTGGTGCCGGTCATCGTCCTGCTCGGCGGCGTGCTCGGTGCCGAGCGGGTCGGACTGGGGTTCTCCGAGCCCGCGGTCGACGTGTTCACCCCCGGGGTCCTGGCGCTGGCCATCATGTCCACGTCGTTCACCTCGCTGGCCATCGCCACCGGGTTCGAACGCCGCTACGGCGTGCTCAAGCGGCTCGGCGCCTCGCCCCTGCCGCGCACCGGGCTGCTCGCCGGGAAGGTCCTCGCCCTGCTCGCCGTCGAGGTGCTGCAGGTCGTCGTGGTCGGCAGCGTCGCCCTCGTCCTCGGCTGGTCGCCGACCCTGGGCAGCGCCTCCGCGGTGGCCGGCCTGATCGGCGCGTTCGTGCTGGGAACCGCAGCCTTCGCCGGTCTCGGCCTGCTGATGGCCGGCACCCTGCGAGCCGAGGCGACCCTGGCCGGCGCCAACCTCGTCTACCTGCTGCTGCTCGCCGGAGGCGCCGTGGTCCTCCCGGCCTCCGCCTACGGCGCCATCGGTCCCGTCCTGCAGGTGCTGCCCTCGGCCGCGCTCGGCGAGGCGGCGCGCGCCGCGCTCGTCGACGCCCGGGCCGCGTGGGGCTCGCTCGGGGTGCTCGGTGCCTGGGCCCTCGGCGCGGGCGCGCTGACGGCCCGCACGTTCCAGTGGGAGTGAACCGGCGCCCGCGGCCCGCGCGGGGGTGAGCAGCACGGTCGTGCGGTCTTGGCCGAGCCGTCAGACTGGGGGCGTGGGTTCACGCGCGCGCAGTGCCGTCCGACCGTTCGCCTGGGCGAGCCTGGTCGCCAACATCGTGATCGTCCTGACCGGTGGCGCGGTGCGCCTGACCGGGTCCGGCCTGGGCTGCCCGACCTGGCCCCGCTGCACGGCCCAGTCGTACGTCGCGCACGAGTCGCTGGGCCTGCACGGGGCGATCGAGTTCGGCAACCGGATGCTGACCTTCGCCCTGGTGGCCGTGGCCCTCGCGACCTTGGTGGTCGCCTGGCGTGCGGGCCGGCGCGACCTGCGTCGCCTCGCGGTGGCGCTGGCTCTGGGGATCCCGGCGCAGGCCGTCATCGGTGGGGTCACGGTGCTGACCGGGCTCGACCCGTGGATCGTCGCGTTCCACCTGCTGGTGAGCCTGGTGATGATCGCCGTCGCGGTCGCCCTGGTGCGCGCGACGTATCGCAGCGGCCCGGTGCCCGCCACGTCGACCGACGTCGCAGGCGTCGCCGTCCGCAGCGCGTTCGCCCCCCTGGCCTGGGCGACGCTGGCCACGACCTGGGTCGTGCTCTACCTCGGCACGGTCGTGACCGGGTCGGGGCCGCACGCCGGTGACCTGCAGGCGCGACGCAACGGTCTCGACCCCGCGGCCCTCAGCCAGGCCCACGCGGACGCGGTCTTCCTGCTGGTGGGGCTCACGCTCGCCCTGGTCCTCGTGACCCGGGTGACCCCGACGTCGGCGGAGGCGCGAGGTGCCGCCGCCGCCCTGCTCGCCCTCGAGCTCGCGCAGGGCGCCGTCGGGTTCGTCCAGTACGCCACCGGCGTACCGATCGGCCTGGTCCTGGTCCACCTGCTGGGCGCCACCCTCATCTGCGCGTGCGCGACCTGGCTGCTGCTCGCGCTGCTGCGGCCGACACCGGGCCTGCAGGCGCGGCCGGTCCGGGCGACGCCGAGCCCGAGTCACGCAGGGGTCGCGGGCCCTCGCGGCTGAGGACCCGGCGGGAGCGGCGTGCGCGACCACGGTCGCGACCGGACGACTCAGCGCAGCAACGGCTCGAGCGCGACCACGACGAAGAGCAGTGAGAGATACAGGTTCGAGGAGTGGAAGAGCCGCATCGGGGCGATCGCGGTGAGGTCCTCGGTGTCGCGGGCCCTGCCTAGCATCGCGTGGGCCTCGCGCAGGAAGAACCCGCCGAGCACGAGGGCGGCGACCGGGTAGAACGGCCCGGTCCCGGCGACCGGCCACAGCAGCAGCGAGACCGCCACCATCACCCAGCTGTAGACGACGACCTGGCGGGCGACCACCCGGGCGGGGGCGACGACGGGCAGCATCGGCACGTCGACCCCGGCGTAGTCCTCGCGGTAGCGCAGCGCCAGCGCCCAGGTGTGGGGCGGGGTCCAGAAGAACACCACGGCGAACAGCACGACCGGCACCCACGAGAGCGCGCCGGTCACGGCGGTCCAGCCGATCAGGGCCGGGAAGCACCCGGCGAGACCGCCCCAGACGATGTTCTGGGTCGTCCGACGCTTCAGCAGCATCGTGTAGACGAGGACGTAGAAGGCCTCGGCCAGCAGGGCCAGCGCGGCCGAGAGCGGGTTGACCCAGACCAGGAGCACCACCAGCGAGGCCACCCCCAGCACGAGGCCGAAGACCAGCGCGGAGCGCGGGGTCACGATGTGGCGCGGCAGCGCACGTCGACGGGTCCGGCGCATCTGCTCGTCGATGTCGCGGTCGTAGACGCAGTTCAGCACCGAGGCCGACCCGGCCGAGAGCGTCCCGCCGACCACCGTGGCGAGGACCAGCCCCAGCGGCGGGATGCCCCGCGCCGCGAAGAACATCACCGGCACGGTGGTGAGCAGGAGCAGCTCGATGACCCGGGGCTTGGTCAGCCCGACGTACGCGCCGACGACGTCGCGCCACGTCGCGCGCGGCTCTCCGGGGGTCTCCTCGACCCCGGGCGCCGAGTGGCCGACGTGGGTCAACGGTGGTCCTCACGGGTGTCGGGGAATGGTGCGAGGCGACAGACTGCTGTGCAGGTCGGAGGCGCTGACGCCACGAGGACGAGACGCCGCGAGCTCCCGCACCGGTACAGGTGGAAGTCTAACCGGCGACCTCAGTAGGGTCGTAGACGCCGGCGATGGGGTCCCGGACACACCCAGGCACGGCCCGGGGCCAGCACACACGATCAGAGAACGGCGAGAGGAACCTGCGTGATCAACCACGACACGAAGCTGGACTGGACCGAGCTGGACGCGAAGGCCGTCGACACGGTCCGCACGCTCGCCATGGACAGCGTCCAGCGCGTCGGCAACGGCCACCCCGGCACCGCGATGAGCCTGGCCCCGGTGGCCTACCTGCTCTTCCAGAAGGTGATGCGTCACAACCCCGCGGACCCGCACTGGCCCGGCCGCGACCGGTTCGTGCTCTCGTGCGGCCACACCTCGCTGACGCTCTACATCCAGCTCTTCCTGGGCGGGTGGGGCCTGGAGCTGGAGGACCTGCAGTCCCTGCGCACCTGGGGCAGCAAGACGCCGGGCCACCCCGAGCACGGCCACACCGCCGGTGTCGAGACGACGACCGGTCCGCTGGGCCAGGGCATCGGCAACGCGGTCGGCATGGCGATGGCGGCGCGCCGCGAGCGCGGGCTGCTCGACCCCAACGCCGAGGAGGGCGAGTCGCCCTTCGACCACCACATCTACGTGATGGCCAGCGACGGCGACATCGAGGAGGGCGTCTCGTCCGAGGCGAGCTCGCTCGCGGGCACCCAGCAGCTGGGCAACCTGACGCTGATCTACGACGACAACAAGATCTCGATCGAGGACGACACCGACATCGCGCTCAGCGAGGACGTCGCCGCGCGCTACGCGGCGTACGGCTGGCACGTGCAGGTCGTCGACTGGACCAACGGTGGCGGCCAGTACGCCGAGGACGTCCCCGCCCTCTTCGAGGCGCTGCGCGCTGCGGAGGCCGTGACCGACCAGCCCAGCATCATCGTGCTGCGCACCGTCATCGCCTGGCCGGCGCCCAACGCGCGGGGCACCGGCGGCTCGCACGGCTCCGCCCTCGGTGCCGACGAGGTCGCCGCGACCAAGCAGCTGCTCGGCTTCGACCCCGAGCGGACCTTCGAGGTGCCGCCCGGCGTGATCGAGCACACCCGCGAGGCCGTCGCCCGCGGCAAGGAGGCCCAGCAGGCCTGGGACGCCACCTACCAGCACTGGAGCACCAAGCAGTCGGCCGACGTCGCGACCTTCGAGCGGATGCAGACCCGCACGCTGCCCGAGGGCTGGGACGCGGACCTGCCGGTGTTCGAGGCCAGCGAGAAGGGCGTCGCCACCCGCAAGGCCTCCGGCTCGGTCATCAACGCGATCGCGGCCACGGTGCCGGAGTTCTGGGGCGGCTCCGCCGACCTCGCCGGCTCGAACAACACGACCATCGAGGACGCACCGTCGTTCATCCCGAAGGGACGGTCGACCTCGCAATGGACCGGTGACCCCTACGCCGGCCGCGTGCTGCACTTCGGCATCCGCGAGCACGCGATGGGGGCGATCCTGAACGGGATCGCGGTCCACGGCGGCACGAGGGTCTTCGGCGGCACGTTCCTGACGTTCTCCGACTACATGCGTCCCTCGGTGCGCCTCGCCGCACTGATGGGCCTGCCCGTCACCTACGTGTGGACCCACGACTCGATCGGCCTCGGCGAGGACGGTCCGACCCACCAGCCGGTCGAGCACGTCGCCGCCCTGCGCGCCATCCCGGGCCTCGACGTCGTCCGCCCGGCCGACGCCAACGAGACCGCTGCTGCCTGGAGGACGATCCTCGAGCACACCGACCGTCCGGCCGGGCTCGTGCTGACCCGGCAGAACGTGCCGACCTTCCCGCGCGGCACCGACGGCTTCTCCGACACCTCCGAGGTCCACCGCGGTGGCTACGTGCTGCTCGACGTCGACGGTGGCGCCCCCGACGTCGTGCTCGTCGGCACCGGCTCGGAGGTCCAGCTGGCGGTGCAGGCGCGCGAGATGCTCGCCGCCGACGGCATCCGGGCCCGCGTGGTCTCGATGCCGTGCCGCGAGTGGTTCGACAGCCAGGACGCCGCCTACCGCGAGACCGTGATCCCCCCGACGGTGAAGGCGCGGGTCTCGGTCGAGGCCGGCATCAAGCTCGGCTGGCGCGAGATCGTCGGCGACCACGGCCGCTCGGTCTCGATCGAGCAGTACGGCGCGTCCGCCGACTACGAGCGGATCTACACCGAGTACGGCATCACTGCCCAGGCCGTCGCCGACGCGGCGCGCGACTCCATCACGGCCGCCGGCGCCTGAGCGCCCCGGACCGGCCGCCCCCACCACCATCCTTCGCACCAGCACCAGCATCCCGGGAGGGAACCCCATGAGTGAACGTCTCCAGGCACTGTCCGAGGCCGGCGTCTCCATCTGGCTCGACGACCTGTCACGCGAGCGCATCGAGACCGGCGACCTCGCCGACCTCGTCGAGGACAAGTCCGTCGTCGGTGTCACCACCAACCCGACCATCTTCGCCGGCGCCATCGCCGACGGGGAGCGCTACGACGCGCAGGTCACCGAGCTCGTCGGGCAGGGCGCCGGCGTCGACAAGGTCATCTTCGAGCTCACCACCGAGGACGTCCGCAACGCCTGCGACGTGCTCGCACCCGTCGCCGGACGGACGGCGTACGACGGACGGGTCTCGATCGAGGTCGAGCCCGACCTCGCCAACGACACCGAGAAGACGATGGCCTCGGCCCGCGCGCTCTGGGCGGCCGTCGACCGGCCCAACGCGCTGATCAAGATCCCCGCGACCCACGAGGGCCTGCCCGCGATCACCGCGGCGATCGCCGAGGGCATCAGCGTCAACGTGACCCTGATCTTCAGCATCGAGCGCTACCGGGCCGTCATGGACGCCTACCTGACCGGTCTCGAGCAGGCCCGCGACGCCGGGCTCGACCTCGGCCGGATCAACTCGGTCGCCTCCTTCTTCGTCTCCCGCGTCGACTCCGAGGTCGACGGGCGGCTCGAGAAGATCGGCACCGACGAGGCCCTCGCCCTGCGTGGCCGGGCCGCCGTGGCCAACGCCCGCCTGGCCTACGCCGCCTACGCCGAGCTCGTCGCGAGCGACCGTTGGCGCGTGCTCGCCGAGGCCGGCGCCAACCCGCAGCGCCCGCTGTGGGCCTCGACGGGTGTCAAGAACCCGGACTACCCCGACACCCTCTACGTCGCCGACCTGGTGGTCGCCGACACCGTCAACACCATGCCGGCCGCGACCATGGACGCCTTCGCCGACCACGGCGAGGTGAAGGGCGACCAGGTGTCGGGCCGCAACGAGGAGGCCCAGCAGGTCTTCGACCGCCTCGCGGCCGTCGGGGTCGACCTCGACGAGGTGTTCCTCGCGCTCGAGGACGAGGGCGTCGACAAGTTCAAGAAGTCGTGGACCGAGCTCGTCGAGACCGTCGAGGCCCAGATGGAGGCTGTGAAGTGAGCGCCGTCTGGGCCCCGGACCCCGCCGGCGACGACGCCCTGCTGCCGGTCGCGGTCGGCGTCGGCGACCAGGCGGCGTACGACACGGTGCTGCAGGCACTGGTCGACGACGGCTTCGCCGGGCGGATCTCCGAGCAGGACCCCAGCCTGTGGGGTGCCGAGGCCGAGGACGAGTCCGCCAAGCGCCTCGCCTGGGTCGACCTCCCGGTCGAGTCGCGGCCGTTGGTCGCGGAGGTCGTGGCGCTGCGCGAACAGCTCACCGAGCAGGGCCTGACCCGGGTCGTGCTCTGCGGGATGGGCGGCTCCTCACTGGCGCCCGAGGTCATCTGTGAGGCGGCCGGCGTCGACCTGGTGGTCCTCGACTCCTCCCAGCCCGACTTCGTCGCCTCCGCGCTGCGCGAGCGCCTCGACGAGACGGTCGTGGTCGTCTCCAGCAAGTCGGGCGGCACCGTCGAGACCGACAGCCAGAAGCGCACCTTCGAGCAGGCCTTCACCGACGCCGGGATCGACCCCGCCGGTCGCATCGTGGTCGTCACCGACCCGGGCTCACCGCTCAGCGAAGCGGCCCGCGACGCCGGCTACCGGGTGTTCCTCGCCGACCCCGAGGTCGGCGGGCGGTACTCCGCGCTGACCGCGTTCGGCCTGGTCCCCTGCGGGCTGGCCGGCGCCGACATCGCCGGGCTCCTCGACGAGGCCGAGGCCGTGCGCGAGCTGCTTGCGGCCGACTCGCCCGACAATCCCGCCCTGCGCCTGGGTGCCGTGCTCGGTGCGGCCAACCGGGCGGGCGCCGACAAGATGGTCCTGGCCAGTGACGGCGCGGCGTACGCCGGGTTCGGCGACTGGGCCGAGCAGCTCGTCGCCGAGTCCACCGGCAAGCAGGGACGCGGCATCCTGCCGGTCGTCGTGGACCGGCTCGACGCGCCGAACCTGGTGCCGAGCAGCGCCGACGAGGTGCTGGTGACCTTCGGTCCGGGTCTGCAGCTCGGCAACGGCATCGAGCCCGCCTCCGGGTGGGGCGCGCGCGTGGACGGCACCCTCGGGGCCCAGATGCTGCTGTGGGAGCACGCCACCGCCGTCGCCGGCCGGGTCATCGGGATCAACCCCTTCGACCAGCCCGACGTCGAGAGCGCGAAGGCGGCGGCCCGCGAGATGCTCGACGGCGCGGGCGCCGACCCGGACCCGATCTTCACCGACGGTGCCGTCACCGTCTACGCCAGCGACGGGTGGCTCCCGGCCGGCACCGACTCCCTCGAGCAGGCCGTGCGTGCCCTGCTCGGCGGCCTCGACGCCGAGCACGGCTACATCGCGGTGCAGGCCTACCTCGACCGCCACCGCGACGCCACGCTCGCCAGCGTCCGCGACGGCCTCGCGCGGCGTACCGGCCGGCCGACCACGTTCGGCTGGGGCCCGCGCTTCCTGCACTCCACCGGCCAGTACCACAAGGGCGGGCCCGACACGGGCGTCTACCTCCAGGTCACCGCCGAGCCCGACGAGGACCTCGCGGTGCCCGGCCGTCCGTTCAGCTTCCAGCAGTTCCTGCTGGCCCAGGCCGTCGGCGACGGGCAGGTGCTGGCCGACAAGGGTCGGCCCGTCCTGCGCCTGCACCTGGCCGGGTCCGGTGACCTGGACGCCGTACGGCGGGTGCTGGGGTGACCCAGGAGGCCCGGATCGAGGTCTCACCCGACGCAGGCTCGCTGGCGACCGCGGTGGCCGGTGAGCTGCTCTCGCGCCTCGCCGATGCTCAGACGGCCGGTCACGAGCCGCACGTGGCGCTGACGGGGGGCACCATCGCGGAGGCCATCCATGCCGAGGTCGCCCGCCTCTCCCCCGGCTCGACGGTCGACTGGGAGCGGGTCGTGCTCTGGTGGGGTGACGAGCGCTTCGTCGAACGGGCCTCGGTCGAGCGCAACGCCAACGGCGCGCGCGCGGCGTTCCTGGACGCGGTCGGGGCGACGCAGGTCCACGAGATGCCCGCGACCGAGGACGCGGGCGACGTCGCCGCTGCGGCCGCTCGCTACGAGGAGCTGCTCGCCGCGCACGGCCCGGAGCGGTTCGAGGTGGTCATGCTCGGGCTCGGGCAGGACGCTCACGTCGCGTCGCTGTTCCCCGGTTCCGACCAGCTCGCGGTCACCGATCGGGCTGTCGTGCCGGTCATGGGCTCCCCCAAGCCGCCACCCGAGCGGGTCAGCCTGACCTACGCCGCCCTGAACCGGGCGCGGTCGGTCTGGTTCGTGGTCAGCGGGAACGACAAGGCGGACGCAGTCGCGGCGACGCTCGCCGACGACGGCGACGTGCAGCACACACCCGCGCGCGGCGCGCGTGGCGAGGAGGACACCGTGTTCTTCCTGGACACGGCCGCGGCCTCCGCGCTCTGAGCGGCGTTCCGGCGACCGGGCACCGGGGTCGTGCCGGTCGATGGCGATCGTGGGGTCCAGCAGCCCGGACCTCATGTCGCCGTCGCTGGTCGATCACCTGGTCGAGGTACCTGGATCGGCGTACGTGCACAGCACCGCCGGCTTGCCTCACGCGTCTGCGCGCGTCTCGCTACGCTCACTGGGGTGCAACTACGCGTTGGGCTCGTACCGCCCGATGACGCTGCGGCGGGACGGCTGGTCCGTGCGCAGATCCGCGAGCTGATGGAGACCTGGCAGCACCGCGTCGTCAGCGAGCGCGAGGTCGATGCCGAGCTCGGTCCCCAGCCGATGGCCGGTGTCGCGCTGGTGGCCGTGGCCCGGCGCGGCGGGGAGGCGGTGGGTTGTGGCGGCCTGCGCGTCGTGGACGCGATCGGCGAGCTGACCAAGGTCTACGTCGTGCCCGCGGCCCGCGGGACCGGCGTGGGCGAGGCGGTCGTCGGCGCCGTGGAGCAAGCCGCCCGCGACCGGGGCCTGCGGTTGATCCGCCTGGACACCCGGGCCGACCTGCCCGCCCCGGCGAGGCTGTACCGGCGGCTCGGCTACCGGGAGGTCGAGCCCTGGCACGACGGCCCCTACGCCGATCACTTCTTCACCAAGGAGCTCTGAGCGATCTCACCGTCGTGGGGGCGCGCGGAGAGTCCTCACGCGTCGGCGGACCGGAGCAGGTCGGCGTCGTCCAGCCTGCTGCTCGACGACGTGTTCGAAACTTCGACGTCGTCGGGTACGTTCGCACTCCGAGCAGGAGCGATGTCGGCGGTCGGTGCTTGACTTTGCCCATGGCCAGCACGGCACCACCCGTCGACGACACCGGGCACCCGGTGCCGTGCTCGGTGCGTGCGCTCGCCTCCACGGTCGCCGAGATCGCCGACCGGTCGCACGTCACCCTCGAGCCGGCCGCGACCCGCGAGACGCTGCGGGAGCTTGCTCGGCTCCGTTCCCGGGTCGACGCCCTGACGCTCTCCGTGGCCGCGCACGCCGAACGCGTCGAGGTCGGCGCCGACAGCGGGAGCACCTCCACCGGGGTCTGGTGGGCGGTCGCGACCCAGCAGAACCGGGCGACCGCCTGCGGCCTCGTCAAGCTCGCGGCCGCGCTCGAGGACCGCTGGACCCGCGTTGCCCGGGGCTGCGCAGCCGGCGAGGTGTCCCTGGACCAGGCGCGGGTGATCGCGCACGCGCTCGAGGCGCTGCCTGACGACCTCGAGCCCGGCCTGCTCGCGCAGGCCGAGGCCCTCCTCGTCGGCTACGCCGCGATCCACGACCCGGCAACCCTGAGGATCCTCGGCCGCGCCGTCCTCGAGACCCTCGCCCCGGACCTCGCCGAGGCTCACGAGCAGAAGAAGATCGAGGCCGAGGAGGCCCGCGCCCGGGCCACCACACGGTTGTCGATGAGCAACGACGGCCACGGCCGGGTGTTCGGGCGGTTCACGATCCCCGAAGCACAAGCGGGCATGCTCAAGAAGGCGCTCTGGGCGTTCGCGTCACCGCGGCACCGGTCGGCTGTGAGCGAGCACGGTCCGGCGGCGGAAACCGAGTCCGCCGTCCTGCGTCCGACGCCTGAGCGGCTCGGCCTCGCCTTCTGCACCCTGATCGAGTCGCTGCCCGCCGACACCCTGCCCCGGGCCGGCGGCCGCGACGCGACCTGCGCGGTGATCACCGAGCTGTGCACCCTGACCGAGAGCCTCGGCACCGCCCACCTCGACACCGGCGAGCCGCTCAGCGCAGGACAGACCCGCCGCCTGGCCTGCAACGCCGGCATCATCCCCGTCGTGATGAACGGGCCCTCGCAGGTCCTCGACGTCGGTCGGGGCGGACGACTCCACACCGAGCCGATGCGGACCGCCGTCGTGGTCCGCGACCGGGAGTGCACCGCCGAAGGGTGTGACTGGCCACCCGGCATGTGCGAGGTCCATCATGACCACGCCTGGTCCGACGGCGGCGTCACCAACGTCGAGAACGCGCGGCTGCTGTGCCCGCACCACCATCACCGCATCCACGACCCGGCGTACTCACACCAGATCGTCGGCGACAACCAGGTCCGGTTCCACCGGCGGACGTAGGTCGTGCCCCGGCACCGAGATCCATCACGCCGAACGAGATCAGAAGATGATGTCGCCGGACTTGCGCTTCGAGCGCAGCTGGGAGAGCGCCTCGTCGAGGATGTCGGCGGCCTCGGTCTCGGAGCGGCGTTCCTTCACGTAGGCCAGGTGCGTCTTGTACGGCTCGATCCGCGGCGCGGGCGGCGGGTTCTCCGAGTCGCGCGACGCGGGGAGCCCGCACTTCGGGCAGTCCCAGGTCTCCGGCGGTTGCGCCTCGACCGACAGCGTCACCACCGAGTGGTGCTCGTGGGAGCAGAAGTAGGTCACGGCCTGCCGCGGGGCGGCCTCGCCACGCTCGGCCTCGCCCATCGGTCCGGCTCCGACCCGGCTACCCCGGATCGCGCTTCCTCCACCAGCCATGTCAGTCCCGCTCCCTTTCGATCATCAGTAGAGCTCAGTAGGCCTTCAGGAGGCCCAGTGCGATGACGCACGAGAACCAGATGACGCCGATGCCGACCGTGAACCGGTCCAGGTTGCGCTCGGCGACCGACGACCCACCCAACGAGCTGGAGACACCGCCGCCGAACATGTCGGAGAGACCGCCTCCGCGTCCCTTGTGCAGCAGGACGAGCAGGATGAGGATGGCGCTGGCGGCCACGAGGAGGACGGTGAAGAGCAGAGTCACGGTCAGTGATCCTACGTCAGGTCGACCGTGATCACAGGACCGGCATGTCGCGGAAGCGGCAGATGCCGCCGAACTCGTCGACGGTGAGGCTCGCGCCGCCGACCAGGCACCCGTCGACGTCGCTCTGCGCCATGATCCCGCCGACGTTGGCCGCCTTCACCGAACCGCCGTACAGGACCCGGACGCCGTCCGCAGCGGCGTCGCCGTGCACCTCACGCACCCGCGCACGGATCGCGCCGCACACCTCCTGCGCGTCGTCGGGGGTGGCGACCTCACCGGTGCCGATCGCCCAGACGGGCTCGTAGGCCACGACGAGGCCGGCGACCTGCTCGGCGGAGAACCCCGACAGCGAGCCGTCGAGCTGCCCGAGGGTGTAGGTGACCTGGTCACCGGCCTGGCGGACCGCGAGACCCTCGCCGACGCACACGATGGGCGTCATGTCGTGCTTGAGCGCCTGGTGGGCCTTCGCGTTCACGGTCGCGTCGGACTCGGCGTGGTGCTCGCGTCTCTCGGAGTGGCCCACGACGACGTAGGAGCAGCCGAGCTTGGCGAGCATCGCCCCGGAGATCTCCCCGGTGTAGGCGCCGGACTCCTGGGTCGAGACGTCCTGGGCGCCGTAGCGCACCGCGAGCCGGTCACCGTCGACCAGGGTCTGCACCGAGCGCAGGTCGGTGAAGGGCGGCACCACGACGACCTCGCAGGTGGCGAAGTCGTGACGCTTGTCGGACAAGGTCCACGCCAGCTTCTGGACGAGGACCACCGCCTCCTGGTGGTTCAGGTTCATCTTCCAGTTGCCCGCCATCAGCGGGATCCGAGCAGTCATGAGGCGTCCTCCAGGACGGTGATGCCGGGCAGGGTCCGGCCTTCGAGGTACTCCAGGCTGGCGCCCCCGCCGGTGGAGATGTGGCCGAAGGCAGCCTCGTCGAAGCCGAGCGTGCGCACGGCTGCAGCCGAGTCGCCACCGCCGACCACCGACAGTCCGTCGACCTCGGTCAGGGCCTGGGCCACGGCACGGGTGCCGTCGGCGAAGGCCGGGGTCTCGAACACGCCCATCGGGCCGTTCCAGAACACGGTGCGCGCGTCGGCGAGCACCGCGGCGAAGGCTCGGGCCGACTCCGGGCCGATGTCGAGGCCGAGCGAGTCCGCGGGGATCTCGCTGGCCGGGACGACCCCGGGCTCGGGGCGCCGGTCCGGGGACGGGAACGCGGTGTCCACGACGATGTCGGTGGGCAGCACGATGCGCACCCCGCTCTCCTCCGCGCGACGCAGGTAGTCACGGCACGTCCCCTGCTGGTCGGCCTCGAGCAGGCTCTTGCCCACCTCGTGGCCCTGGGCGGCCAGGAAGGTGAAGACCATCCCGCCACCGATGAGCAGCGTGTCGGCCTTGCCGAGCAGGTTGTCGATCACGCCCAGCTTGTCGGAGACCTTCGACCCGCCGAGGACGACGACATAGGGACGCTGCGGGTCCTCGGTGAGGCGGCGCAGCACGTCGATCTCGGTCGAGACCAGCGCCCCCATCGCGTGCGGCAGCCGCTGGGCGACGTCGTAGACGCTCGCCTGCTTGCGGTGCACGACGCCGAACCCGTCGGAGACGAACGCGTCGGCGAGCTCGGCGAGCTGGTCGGCGAAGGCGCCGCGCTCGGCGTCGTCCTTGCTCGTCTCACCCGCGTTGAACCGGACGTTCTCGAGCACGGCGACGTCACCGTCGCCGAGGGACCCGACGGTGGACCGGGCGCTCTCGCCGACGGTGTCCTCGGCGAAGGCGACCGGCTCGCCGAGCAGCTCGCCGAGCCGCGCGGCCACCGGCCGCAGGGAGTACGCCGGGTCGGGCTCACCCTTCGGACGGCCCAGGTGCGCGACGACCAGGACCCGCGCCCCGGCCCTCGCCAGGGCCTGGATCGTGGGCACGCTGGCCCGGATCCGGCCGTCGTCGGTGATGGTCGCGCCGTCGAGCGGCACGTTGAGGTCCGAACGCACCAGGACCCGGCGGCCCGCGACGTCGCCCAGGGTGGCGTACTCCCCCATCCTCAGAGGCTCTGACCGACGTAGGTGATCAGGTCGGCGAGGCGGTTGGAGTAGCCCCACTCGTTGTCGTACCAGCCGACGACCTTGACCTGGTTGCCGATGACCTTGGTCAACGGCGCGTCGAAGATGCACGAGGCCGGGTCGGTGACGATGTCGGAGGAGACCAGCGGGTCGGTGGAGTAGCGCAGGTAGCGGCCGTCGGCGGCCTTCTCGACCGCGGCGTTGACCTCCTCCACGCTCGTCTCGCGCCCGGCCTCGAAGGTCAGGTCGGTGGCCGAGCCGGTCGGCACCGGGACGCGCAGCGCGTAGCCGTCGAGCTTGCCCTTGAGCTCGGGGAGCACCAGGCCGATCGCCTTCGCGGCGCCCGTCGAGGTCGGCACCACGTTGATGGCGGCGGCGCGGGCGCGGCGCAGGTCCTTGTGGATGTTGTCCTGGAGGTTCTGGTCGGCGGTGTAGGCGTGCACCGTGGTCATCAGGCCCTTGACGATGCCGAACTCGTCGTTGAGCGCCTTGGCCATCGGCGCCAGGCAGTTGGTGGTGCAGGAGGCGTTGGAGATCACGACGTGCGCGGTCGGGTCGTACAGCTCGTGGTTGACGCCCATCACGACGGTGAAGTCCTCGTTGCTCGCGGGCGCGGAGATGATGACCTTCTTGGCCCCCCCGGCGTCGACGTGGGCGCGGGCCTTGGTCGCGTCGGTGAAGAAGCCGGTCGACTCGACGACGACGTCGACGCCGTGGTCGCCCCACGGGATCTGGGCCGGGTCACGCTCGGCGAAGGCCTTCACGACCTGGTCGCCGACGCGGATCTCGTCGCTCGAGGCGCTGACGTCGGCGTCGAGGCGGCCGAGGATCGAGTCGAACTTGAGCAAGGGGGCGAGCGAGGCGTTGTCGGTCAGGTCGTTGACCGCGACGATCTCGATGTCGGCGCCGGAGGCGCGCACGGCGCGGAAGAAGTTGCGGCCGATGCGGCCGAAGCCGTTGATGCCTACGCGAACGGTCACTGCGCTGCTCCTGGTGGGATCGGGGTCAGTGCGGTCGCACCTGTGTCTCGACCGCGGACGAATTCGACCCTATCGCCTCCCGGCACGACGATCCCGTCCCGTATCGCCCTACGTGCGGGTAACCAGGATGCGGGGGCTCAGTCGTCCTCGTCGAGCATCTCCTCGGTCAGCGAGGACTCGGTGTCGGGGACGCCGAGCTCCTCGGCGCGCTTGTCGGCCATGGCGAGCAGCCGACGGATCCGACCGGCGATCGCGTCCTTGGTCAGCACCGGCTCGTGGAGGGCACCGAGCTCCTCCAGGGAGGCCTGCTTGTGCTCGAGGCGCAGGTGCCCCGCCAGCTTGAGGTGGTCGGGGACCTCCTCGCCCAGGATCTCGAGGGCCCGCTCGACCCGGGCACCGGCGGCGACCGCCGCGCGGGCCGAGCGGCGCAGGTTGGCGTCGTCGAAGTTGGCCAGCCGGTTCGCGGTGGCCCGGACCTCACGCCGCATCCGGCGCTCCTCCCAGGCCATCAACGACTCGTGGGCGCCCAGGCGGGTCAGCAGCTGGCCGATCGCGTCACCGTCACGGATGACGACCCGGTCGACGCCGCGCACCTCGCGGGCCTTGGAGGAGATGCCGAGCCGCCGAGCCACGCCGACCAGGGCCAACGCCGCCTCGGACCCGGGGCAGGTCACCTCCAGCGACGACGACCGCCCGGGCTCGGTCAGCGAGCCGTGGGCGAGGAAGGCTCCGCGCCACGCTGCGACCGCGTCGCAGGGCCCGCCCGAGACCACGGCGGGCGGGAGGCCGCGCACCGGCCGGCCACGCTGGTCGACCAGACCGCTCTGGCGAGCCAACGCCTCACCGTCGCGTACCACGCGCACGATGTAGCGGCTGCCCTTGCGCAGCCCGCTGGCCTGCACCATGACGACCTCGGAATGGGCGCCGTAGACCTCGGCCAGGTCCTTGCGGAGGCGCCGGGCGGCGGCACCCGTGTCGAGCTCGGCCTCGATCACGATCCGACCGTTGACGATGTGGAGGCCACCGGCGAAGCGCAGCATCGTGGCGACCTCCGCCTTGCGGCAACAGGTCTTGGTGACCGGGATGCTCGCGAGCTCCGCCTTCACCTGAGCCGTCATCGCCATGGGGGTGATCTTGTCACGGCCTCCTGCGTGGTGCGGGCGCCCTCCCCCGGACGGGCTCGCTCGGCGCGGACCCGGGTGAGGCGGTGCTCAACCCCCGGTGACGAGGCGTTCGTAGGCGGCGGCGAGCCGTGCCGGGTCGTGGCGGGGCGTGCCGTCGCCCACCGCCAGGTCGGCGAGCACCAGTCGGGCCCCGAGCGCCTCGGTCGCGGCGCGGAGCCGGTGCTCGGCGCCGCCGGCCGGGTCCCCTGCGGACCCGGCGGCCAGGACCCCGGCCCGGTCGGCGAGCACCGTGTGGACACGCAGGTCGGGGGCGTGCTCGGCCAGGACGGCGAGGTGGTCGGCCGGTGCGAAGTCGGGGGTCTCGTCCTCCTGGGCGGCGAGGTTCAGCACCACCACGAGACGGCCGGAGGTCTCGACGATGGCACGCCGCAGGGCCGGCACCATCAGGTGCGGGATGACCGAGGTGAACCACGAACCCGGCCCGAGCACGACCCAGTCCGCTGCGTGGATCGCCTCGATCGCCGCCGCGCTCACCGGCGGGTCGTCGGGCTCCAGCCGGATGGCCTCGATCCGACCCTCGGCGGTCGCCACCTCGACCTGCCCGCGCACGGTGCGGGGCTCGGCGTCGTCGCCCGGACCGCGCACGAGCGCGGTGATGTCCATCGGGCACAGCGCCATGGGCAGCACCCGGCCCTTCGTGCCGAGCAGGCGCCCGACCCAGTCGAGCGCGTCGACCGGGTCGCCGACGTGCTCCCACAGCCCGACGATCAGCAGGTTCCCGATGACGTGACCCCGCATGTCACCACTGCCCTCGAAGCGGTGCTGGAGCACCTGCGACCAGGTCACGCCCCAGTCGTCCTGGCCGCACAGGGCGGCGAGGGCCATCCGCAGGTCGCCGGGTGGCAGCACGTTGAACTCACCGCGCAGGCGCCCCGACGACCCCCCGTTGTCGGCGACCGTGACGATCGCGGTGAGCGCGTCGACGGTCAGGTCGTCGACCAGCAGCCGCAGCGCCGAGAGCGAGGCGAACAGCCCGTGACCGCCGCCGAGGGCGACCACCGCCTGCGCCCGGCTCCCCGCCCCCGCCGCGTCACTCACGTCCGAGGTCCCGGTGCACCACGCGGACGTCCTGGCCGAGCTCGCGCAGACGACGCGCGATCTCCTCGCTCATCGCCACGCTGCGGTGCTTGCCTCCGGTGCAGCCGATCGCCACCCGCATGAAGCGCTTGCCCTCGCGCAGGTAGCCGGCGGCGACCGTGTCGAGCAGGGGGACGTAGCCCTCGAGGAACTGCGCTGCACCGTCGCGGCTGAGCACGTAGTCGGACACCGGCTGGTCGCGCCCGGTCTCCTCGCGCAGCCCGGGGACCCAGAAGGGGTTGGGCAGGAACCTCATGTCCGCGACGTGGTCGGCGTCGACCGGGATGCCGTACTTGAACCCGAAGCTGATCATCGTGACCCGCAGCCGACGGTTCTGGGTCGTGCCGAAGGCCTCGGCGATCCGGGCGGTGAGCTGGTGGACGTTGAGCATCGTGGTGTCGATGACCAGCGCGGCGTCGCTGCGCAGCTCGGAGACGGCCGTGCGCTCACGGTGCAGGCCGTCGAGCAGGCGGCCGCTGCCCTGCAGCGGGTGCGGACGACGGACGGCCTCCTGGCGGCGCACCAGGACCTCGTCGGTCGCGTCGAGGAAGACCATGGTCGCCGTGCGGCCGTGGGCGCCGCGGGCCAGCTGGGCGCGCAGGTCGGTGAAGAACGTGCCGGACCGGACGTCGACGACCACCCCGATCGGCTGGTTGGGTCCGAGGTTCTGGTCGACCAGGCGCACCACGTCGGGCAGGAGCCCTGGCGGCAGGTTGTCGACGACGTAGAAGCCGAGGTCCTCCAGCTCCTTGGCGACGGTGCTGCGACCGGCGCCGGTCATGCCCGTGACGACGACCAGCTCCCCCGCCGTGGCCGGTGTGGCCGGTGTGGCCGGTGTGGCGGGCTCCCCGGGGCTCGGTGGTTGCTGGGTCATGCGTCCTCGATCTCGCCGGTGGCGGTGTTGACGGAGAATCCCACACCGGACGGGTCGGCGGCCCGAGCACCCGCCGGGACGGCGAGCGCGTCCTTGATCGCCGTGGCCGTCCGCGGTCCGATGCCGGGGACCAGGGCGATGTCGTCGACCTCGGCGTCGCGCAGCTTCTTCAGCGACCCGAAGTGCTTGAGCAGGGTCTTGCGCCGGACCTCGCCCAGACCGGGCACGTCGTCGAGCGCGCTCTCGACCATCGACTTGGAGCGGCGTCCGCGGTGGTGGGTGATCGCGAAGCGGTGCGCCTCGTCGCGCAGACGCTGGAGGAGGTACAGGGCCTCGGAGGAACGGGCCAGGATCACGGGGTCGGACTCGCCGGGACGCCAGACCTCCTCGAGACGCTTGGCCAGGCCGACCACGGGGATGTCGTCGATGCCGAGGTCGTCGAGAGCGCGCTGGGCCGCGGCGACCTGCGGCGGTCCACCGTCGACGACCACGAGGCCGGGGGCGTAGGCGAACTTGCGTGGCCGCCCGGTCTCGGGGTCGACGAGCATCGGGCCCTGGTCGCCCTCGACCTGCTCGGAGCGGGCCTGCTCGTCGAGGAGCCGCTTGAAGCGTCGCGTGATCACCTCGTGCATCCAGGCGGTGTCGTCGGCGGCATCGACGCCGCGCATCACGAACCGGCGGTACTCGCCCTTGCGGGCCAGTCCGTCCTCGAAGACGACCATCGAGGCCACGACCTCCGTGCCCTGGAGGTTGGAGATGTCGTAGCACTCCATGCGCAGCGGCACCTCCTCGAGGTCGAGGGCGTCCTGGATGCCCTCCAGCGCCCGGTTGCGGGTGGTGAGGTCGCTGGCACGGCGGGTCTTGTGAAGCACCAGGGCCTGGCCGGCGTTGCGGGCCACGGTCTCCTGGAGGGTCTTCTTGTCGCCCCGCTGTGGGACCCGGATCGTCACCCGACTGCCGCGCAGGTCGCCGAGCAGCTGCTCGAAGGTGTCGACGTCGGGAGGCAGGGTGGGCACGAGGATCTCGCGGGGAACCGCGTCGGCGTCCCCGGCGTAGAGCTGGAGCAGGAAGTCCTCGACCAGCTCGGGGGTCTCACCCTCCTCGACGCGGTCGGCGACCCAGCCTCGCTGACCGCGGATCCGACCGCCGCGGACGTAGAAGATCTGCACCGCCACCTCCAGCGGGTCCTCGGCGAGCGCGATGACGTCGGCGTCGGCTCCGTCGCCGAGCACCACGGCCTGCTTCTCCAGGGCGCGCTCCATGGCGCCGAGGTCGTCGCGCAGACGCGCGGCCTTCTCGAAGTCGAGCGCCTCGGAGGCGGCGTACATCTGCTGCTCGATGCGGCGGGTGAAGGGCCGGGTGCGCCCGGCCATGAACTCGCAGAAGTCGTCGACGATCTCGCGGTGCTGCTCGGGCGTCACCTGGCCGACGCAGGGGGCCGAGCACTTGTCGATGTAGCCGAGCAGGCAGGGCCGCCCGATCTGCGCCGAGCGCTTGAACACGCCGTTGGAGCACGAGCGCATCGGGAAGACCCGCAGCAGGATGTCGACGGTCTCGCGGATCGCCCAGGCGTGGCTGTAGGGGCCGAAGTAACGCGTGCCCTTGCGCTTGGCCCCGCGTCCGACCATCACGCGCGGGTACTCGTCACCGAGGGTCACCGCGAGCCAGGGGTAGGACTTGTCGTCGCGGTACTTGACGTTGAAGCGGGGATCGAACTCCTTGATCCAGGAGTACTCCAGCTGCAGCGCCTCGACCTCGGTGTTGACCACCGTCCACTCCACGCCGGCCGCGGTGGTCACCATCTGCGCGGTGCGCTGGTGCAGGTTGGCGATGTCCTGGAAGTACGACGACAGCCGGGCCCGCAGGTTCTTGGCCTTGCCGACGTAGATGACGCGAGCCTGGGAGTCGCGGAACCGGTAGACCCCCGGCTGGGTCGGGATCGATCCGGGCTCCGGGCGGTAGGACAGGGGCCCGCGGGACTGACGGCGAGCGCGGGCTGGTGGCACGGTGCAACCCTACGAGGGGGCGCCGACGCCACCGTCCGCAGGAGCCCCGCCGAGGACGACGTCGGGGACCGGCCTCGGAGTCAGGCGAGGATGATCTCGTCGCCCTCGAGGCTGACGTCGACCGGCGTGAGCGGCTCGGTGGCCGGACCCTGCTCGACCTCGCCGGTCTCGATCGAGAACGCGCTGCCGTGACAGGTGCAGTTGATCGCGCCGCCCTCGACGCTCGAGACGGGGCACCCGGCATGGGTGCAGATGTTGGTGAACGCCCTGACCTCGCCCTCGACGGGCTGGGTGACGACGACGCCCTGCTCCTCGAAGATCGCGCCGCCGCCGACCGGCACGTCGGCGATCGTGGTCAGCGGACCCGAGGCGGCGGGCGAGGCGGCCGCCGACGTGGGGGCGTCACCCCCGACCCCACCGGCCTCGTTGCCGCCGCAGGCGGCCAGCACGGGGACGGCGAGACCCAGGGAGGCGCCCCCGAGCGCGCGTCGGCGGCTCAGGCCGCGGGCCCCGGACCGGAGGGGGGACGTGGGCTGGAAGGGGGCGTCGGACTGGTCGGGACGGGCCATGGCGTGCTCCTGGGTCGAGCGGTCGTGGTCTCCTCGAGCCTAGCCAGGCTCCGGGCACCCGGCCGACGGCGAGCGGGACCTACCTCGCGGCCGTGCTCTTCCGCGGGGCCGGCTTCCTGGCGGCGGTCTTCCTGGCGGCCGTCTTCGTGGCGGCCGTCTTCCTGGCAGCCGTCTTCGGGGCCGTCGACGCGGCAGCCTGCTTGGCCGCCGCGGCCTCCTCGCGGGCCTGCTTGGCCGCGCGCTTGGCGGCGGCCTTGGTGACCTTGACCTCGACCGGCGCCGGCTTGCGCGGGGGCCCGGGCTGCTCGGCGGCCCGACCCTCGAGCAGCGGGGCCAGGAACGAGCCCGTGAAGCTCGTCGCGTGGGCGGCGACGTCCTCGGGCGTGCCCTCGGCCACGACGAGACCGCCGCGCGACCCGCCCTCCGGGCCCATGTCGACGACCCAGTCGGCGGTCTTGATCACGTCGAGGTTGTGCTCGATCACCAGCACCGTGTTGCCCTGGTCGACGAGCTTCCCGAGCACGAGCAGGAGCTTGCGGATGTCCTCGAAGTGCAGGCCGGTGGTCGGCTCGTCGAGGACGTAGACCGTGCGTCCGGTGGAGCGCTTCTGCAGCTCGGCCGACAGCTTGACGCGTTGCGCCTCGCCACCCGACAACGTGGTCGCGGGCTGACCCAGGCGGACGTAGCCGAGCCCGACCTCGACGAGGGTCTTCATGTGACGCGAGATCGCCGGCACGGCGGCGAAGAAGTCGACGGCCTCCTCGATGGGCATGTCGAGGACCTCGGCGATCGTCTTGCCCTTGTAGTGCACCTCGAGGGTCTCGCGGTTGTAGCGCGCGCCGTGGCACACCTCGCACGGGACGTAGACGTCGGGCAGGAAGTTCATCTCGATCTTGAGCGTGCCGTCGCCCGAGCAGGCCTCGCAGCGTCCGCCCTTGACGTTGAAGGAGAACCGCCCCTGGAGGTAGCCGCGCATCTTGGCCTCGGGGGTGGAGGAGAAGAGCTTGCGGACGTGGTCGAAGACCCCGGTGTACGTCGCCGGGTTGGACCGCGGGGTGCGTCCGATGGGCGACTGGTCGACGTGGATGACCTTGTCGACGTGGTCGAGACCGGTGATCCGCTGGTGGCGCCCGGGCACGGTGCGCGCGTTGTAGATCTGCTTGGCCAGCGAGGTGTAGAGGATGTCGTTGACCAGGGTCGACTTGCCCGACCCGGACACGCCGGTCACGGCGACGAAGAGCCCCAGCGGGAAGCTGACGTCGACGTCTTGCAGGTTGTGCTCGCGGGCGCCGACGACGGTGAGCTCGCGACCCTTCGTGCGCGGGCGGCGTACGGCGGGCACGGGGATCTGACGCCGACCGGACAGGTAGTCACCGGTCATCGAGTCGGGGTGGGAGTACAGGTCGGCCACGGTGCCGCTGTGCACCACCTGACCGCCGTGCTCGCCGGCGCCGGGCCCGATGTCGACGACCCAGTCGGCGACCTTGATCGTGTCCTCGTCGTGCTCCACGACGATGAGCGTGTTGCCGAGGTCACGCAGGCGCAGCAGCGTCTCGATCAGTCGCTGGTTGTCGCGCTGGTGCAGGCCGATCGAGGGCTCGTCGAGGACGTAGAGGACGCCCACCAGGCCGGCACCGATCTGCGTCGCGAGGCGGATGCGCTGCGCCTCGCCCCCCGAGAGGGACCCGGACGGCCGGTCCAGCGAGAGGTAGTCCAGCCCCACGTCGAGCAGGAAACGCAGCCGCTCCTGGATCTCCTTGAGCACCTGCTCGGCGATCTGACGCTCCCGGGAGCTCAGCTCGAGGGCGTTCAGGAAGTCGGCGGCCTCGTTGATCGGCAGGGAGCAGACCTCGGCGATGTTCTTCTCGCCGTGCGCGACCGAGCCCATGGTGACGGCGCGGATCACCGGGCGCAGCCGGCTGCCCGCGCAGGTGGGGCACGGGACCTCGCGCATGAAGCCCTCGAACCGGTCGCGGCTCGTGTCGGTCTCGGCCTCGCGGTGGCGTCGCTCGATGTAGGGCCGCACACCCTCGAACGCAGCGTGATAGCTGCGCTGGCGGCCGTAGCGGTTGCGGGTGACGACGTGGACCTTGGTCGAGTGCCCGTCGAGGATCGAGCGGCGGGCCCGGGTGGGGAGGTCCTCCCAGGGCGTGTTCAGGTCGAAGCCCAGCTCGTCGCCGAGGGCGCCGAGCAGCTTGAGGAAGTAGTCGGCCACGTGCGCGCCGCTCCACGGCTGGATCGCACCCTGGCCCAGGGTCGCGGCCGGGTCCTGCACGACGAGCTCGGGGTCGACCTCCATGCGGGTGCCGAGCCCGCTGCACTGCGGGCAGGCGCCGAACGGGGAGTTGAAGGAGAAGGAGCGCGGCTCGAGCTCGTCGACCTCGAGCGTGTGCTCGTTGGGGCACGACATCTTCTCGCTGAAGCGGAGCTCGCGCTGCGGGTCGCCCGCGTCGAGGTCGACGAAGTCGAAGAGCACCAGCCCGCCGGCCAGGCCGAGCGCGGTCTCGACCGAGTCGGTCAACCGGCGCTTCGAGGACTCCTTGACCGCGAGCCGGTCGACGACGACCTCGATCGTGTGCTTCTTCTGCTTGTCGAGGGTCGGCGGGTCGTCGAGGGCGTGCGTGTCGCCGTTGGTGCGGGCCCGGCTGAACCCCTGGACCTGGAGCTGCTTGAACAGCTCGAGGTACTCCCCCTTGCGACCGCGCACCACCGGCGCCAGCACCTGGAAGCGGCGCCCCTCCTCCAGGCCCAGGACCCGGTCGACGATCTGCTGCGGGGTCTGCCGCTCGATCGGGGCGCCGCACTCCGGGCAGTGGGGGTGACCGGCGCGGGCGTAGAGCAGTCGGAGGTAGTCGTAGACCTCGGTGATCGTGCCGACGGTGGAGCGAGGGTTGCGGGAGGTGGACTTCTGGTCGATCGAGACCGCCGGTGAGAGTCCCTCGATGAAGTCGACGTCGGGCTTGTCCATCTGCCCCAGGAACTGGCGGGCGTACGCCGAGAGCGACTCGACGTAGCGTCGCTGCCCCTCCGCGAAGATCGTGTCGAAGGCCAGCGACGACTTGCCGGAGCCCGACAGACCCGTGAACGCGATCAGCGCATCACGGGGCAGGTCGATCGAGACGTCCTTGAGGTTGTGCTCGCGGGCACCTCGGATGATCAGCTGGTCCGCCACGACGATCAGACTCTCACGCGGCGCCGACACCCCTTCCGGTGACCGGGTGCGGGGAGCACAGTGTGGCCATGAGCACCCCCGACGCCGCCCCGCTCGACGAGGTCGACGCGATCGACGAGGCCACGAACCGCCTGGTGAGGGCCGTCGACGGCCTCTCCGACGAGCAGTACGCCGAGCCGACGGCGCTGCCCGGTTGGACCCGCGCCCACGTCGTGGCGCACCTCGCCCTGAACGCCGAGGCGCTCACCGGGGTCCTCGGGGCGCTCGCGGCGACCGAGGTGGGCGCGATGTACCCCTCACCCGGGGCGCGCGACGCGGCGATCGAGGAGCTGGCCGCGGCCGACCCGGGCACGGTCCGCGCCCGGATGCTCGCCGCGGGCCAGGTCTTCGCCGAGGCCGCGCGCAGGCTGCCGGCGGAGGCCTGGGCGGGTGGGTTCCGCCGCGCCGCCGGCACCGGGGCGGTGCTGCCGGCGACCGAGGTGGTCGCGATGCGGCACCGGGAGGTGGAGATCCACCACGTCGACCTCGCCATCGGCTACGGCCCACGGGACTGGTCCGCGTCGTTCGCGGAGTCCGCGGTCGACGCGCTGCGCCCTCGGGCGCCGGGAGTGACCCTGCTCGCGACCGACCTCGGTCGCGCCTGGCACGCTGAGCCGGCGGAGGCCACCGTCAACGGGACCGCCGCGGACCTGGTCTGGTGGCTCTCGGGCCGGGGCTCGGCCCAGGGCCTGACCAGCAACGGCGGCACGTTGCCGCAGATCGAGGAGTGGTGAGCATGAGCGAGCAGCCCGACAACCAGGAGCGGCGCGACTACCGCGGGGACGTCACCCCGGGCGCCCCGGCCCAGGTCCGTGAGGCCGGGTGCCTGCGGATCACGAAGGTCGCCGTCGACCCGGAGATGAGCAACAACTGCTACCTGCTGCACTGCACCCGCACCGGCGACCAGGTGCTCGTGGACGCCGCGGCGGAGCCCGAGACGCTCCTGGCCCTGATCGGTGACCGCGGACTGGTCTCGGTGGTGACGACCCACCAGCACTGGGACCACCACCGCGCCCTGGCCGCTGTCGTGGAGGCCACCGGCGCCGCGGTCGTCGTCGGCCGTCCCGACGCCGAGGCCGTGACCGAGCAGACCGGCGTGGCCGTCACCCGCGCGGTCGACCACGGCGACACGGTGGAGGTCGGCGACTGCTCGCTGGAGGTGATCGCCCTCGCCGGCCACACGCCGGGCTCGATCGCCCTGCTCCTCGACGACGTCGAGCGCGGTGACGGCCGGCCGCACCTGTTCACCGGCGACTCGCTGTTCCCCGGCGGGCCCGGGAGGACGACGAGTCCGTCGGACTTCGCCTCGCTGATGGATGACCTCGAGTCCCGTGTCTTCGACCGCCTGCCCGACTCGACCTGGTTCTACCCCGGCCACGGTGACGACTCGACCATCGGGGAGCAGCGTCCGGACGTCGCGGGGTGGCGTGAGCGCGGCTGGTGAGGTCGCCTGACGGTGTCGCCGGGGGCGACGTCAGCGGTGGCCTGCCACCGCGTGCGGCAGGTAGCCCTCCCCCAGCTCGGCGACCTCGTCGGCGCCCAGCTCCAGGTCGACCGCCTCGACGGCCTCGGTGAGGTGGCTCAGCCTGGTCGCGCCGATGATCGGTGACGTCACGACCGGCTGGGCGAGCAGCCAGGCCAGCGCGACCTGGGCCATCGACACCCCGCGCCGCTCGGCGACCCTCGCGACCCTGCCGACCACGGAGGCGTCCTCCTCGCGGTAGAGGCTGCCGCCGAACTCGTCGGTCTCGGTCCGCGCCGTCTCGGTGTCCCACGGCCGGGCCAGGCGACCGCGGGCGAGCGGGCTCCACGGCAGCACCCCGATCCCCTGGTCGGCGCACAGCGGGAGCATCTCGCGCTCCTCCTCGCGGTAGAGCAGGTTGTAGTGGTCCTGCATGGACACGAACGGCGTCCAGCCGTTGACCTCGGCGACGTGCTGCGCCTTGGCGAGCTGCCAGGCCCACATCGACGACGCGCCCAGGTAGCGCGCCTTGCCGGCCTTCACCACGTCGTGCAGGGCCTCCATCGTCTCCTCGACCGGTGTCTCGGGATCCCAGCGGTGGATCTGGTAGAGGTCGACGTAGTCGGTGCCGAGGCGGCGCAGCGAGTGGTCGATCTCGGTCATGATCGCCTTGCGGGACAGGCCCGCGCCGTTCGGGCCGGGCCGCATCCGGCCGTGGACCTTGGTCGCGAGCACGTAGTCGTCGCGATCGGCGACCTCGCGCAGGATCCGGCCGGTGAACTCCTCGCTGCTGCCGCCGGAGTAGACGTTGGCCGTGTCGAAGGTCGTGACGCCGGCCTCGAGGGCGGCCACGACGATCTCGCGTGCGGCCTCCTCGTCGAGCACCCACGGGTGGCCGCCCCGAGCGGGGTCGCCCCAGCTCATGCAGCCGAGCGTGAGCCGCGAGACCTCGAGGCCGGTGGTTCCGAGGCGGGTGTGCTCCATGTCTTCTCCTGTGGTCGTCGTCGGGCGGCGTCAGGTGCCATCAGGTGCCGTCGTCCTCATCCTGGCCGGTCGTGCGCAATCACCGCGCACCCGGTTCGGTGGGGACCGTCATGTGGTCCTCAGCAATGCGGCGGCGTACACGTCGGGGCCCTTCGACGAGCTCGACCTCGACACGGCCATGGACGTCGTGCAGTCGCTCGCTGTCGACCACGGCTCCCGCGGCGTGCGGATCAACGGTCAGGCCCACCGACCCGCGACGGGCCGTTCTCAGGCCAGCGTCTCGGCCACCCGGCGCACGTCGGCGACGGTCTTCAGGCTGAGCAGCAGGGTGGTCACACCGGTCTCCTCCCACTGCGCGACCTTCTCGCGCACCTGTCCGGCCTCGCCGATCACGTGCAGGTCGTCGACGAGCGAGTCCGGGATCAGCGCCGTCGCCTCCTCGCGCCGCCCGGCGAGGTAGTGCTCCTGGACCTCGTCGGCCAGGTCCTCGTAGCCCATCCGCACGAAGACCTGCTTGTGGAAGTTCTGCTCCTTGGCGCCCATGCCGCCCATGTAGAGCGCCACGGTCGGCTTCATCGCCTGCACCGCCCGGTCCCGCTCCTCGGCACTGTCGACGACCTGGAGGTGGCAGCTCGCCGCGATCTCGAAGTCCTCGCGGGACCTCCGGGCCCCCGGGCGCGCGAAGCCCTCGTCGAGCCAGTCGCGGTAGAGGGGGGCGCTGCCGGGTGTGTAGAACAGCGGGATCCACCCGTCGGCGATCTCCGCGGTCTGCGCGACGTTCCGGGGGCCCTCCGCGCCGAGCCAGATCGGGACGTCGGCGCGCAGCGGGTGCGTGATGGGCTTGAGGGCCTTGCCCATCCCGGTGGCGTCGTCGCCGTCGTAGGGCAGCGGGTAGTGCGGACCGCCGTTGGTCACCGGCGCCTCGCGGGCGAGCACGGCGCGGACGACGTCGACCACCTCCCGGGTCCGGGCGAGGGGCTTGGCGAACGGCCGGCCGTACCAGCCCTCGACGACCTGCGGGCCGCTCACGCCGAGGCCGAGCACGACGCGACCGCCGCTGAGGTGGTCCAGGGTCAGCACGTGCATGGCGATCGAGGTCGGCGTGCGTCCCGACACCTGCACGATGGAGGTCCCCAGCCGTAGTCGCGTCGTCGACCGGCCCCACCAGGCCAGCGGCGTGAACGCGTCGGAGCCCCAGGCCTCGGCCGTGAAGAGCGCGTCGAAGCCGGACTCCTCGGCGACCCCGACCAGCGCCTCGACCCCGGCGGGCGGCTGCGCGCCCCAGTACCCCAGCTGCAGTCCGAGCTTCATGGCCCGAGCCTGCCAGAGATCCTCGTCACACGGCACGACCACGGCGCCGACCCGGTCCGCGGGTCACCCGTAGGCTGAGCGTCGTGATCGAGCTGCGCACCCCGACCCAGATCGACCAGATGCGACCCGCCGGGCGGTTCGTCGCCGAGGTGATCACCGCCCTCGCCGAGAAGGCCGACGTCGGGGTCAACCTCCTCGAGCTCGACGCGCTGGCCCACCAGATGATCCGCGACGCCGGTGCGGAGTCCTGCTACATCGACTACCACCCCTCCTTCGGGGCCAGTCCGTTCGGCAAGGTGCTGTGCACCTCGGTCAACGACGCGGTGCTGCACGGCCTGCCGCACGACTACGTCCTCGCCGACGGCGACCTGGTCAGCGTCGACTTCGCCGTCAGCCTGGACGGCTGGGTGGCCGACTCGGCGTACAGCAAGGTCGTCGGGACTCCCCGCCAGGAGGACCTGGACCTCATCACGACCACCGACGAGGCGCTCGCGGCCGGGATCGCTGCGGCGGTGGTGGGGAACCGGCTCGGCGACATCTCGGCCGCGATCGGGGGGGTCGCCCACGCCGCCGGTCTCGGGGTCAACCTGCAGTTCGGCGGCCACGGGGTCGGGCGCACCATGCACGGGGACCCGCACGTGCCCAACGACGGGCGCGCCGGACGTGGTCTCAAGCTGCGCGAGGGCCTGGTCATCGCCATCGAGCCCTGGTTCCTGCACACCACCGACGAGATCGTCTTCGACCCCGACGGGTGGACCATCCGCTCGGCCGACGGCTCACGCGGCGCCCACATGGAGCACACGATCGCCATCACCGGTGACGGTCCGCTGGTCCTCACCGCCCGCGGCTGAGCTCAGCCGGTCGTGCGGTAGCGCCCGCGGTAGAACAGCAGGGGGTCGCGCTCGGCGACGCCGCCGCGAGCCACCAGGCCGACGACGCTCCCGACCACCACGTCGTGGTCGCCGGCCTCGTGCACCGCGTGCACGGTGCAGTCGACGTGTCCGAGCGTGCCGGGCAGCACCGGCGAGCCCGTGGCGGTCGACGGCGTCCACTCCAGGCCCGCGAACTTGTCGGTCCCGCGCCCGGCCATGGTGTTGGACACCCAGGTCTGGTCGGCGGCGAGGATGTTGACGCAGAACGAGCCCGCGGCGCGGATCAGCGGCCAGGCCCGCGAGCTGCGCGCCGGGACGAAGAGCACGAGCGGCGGGTCGAGCGAGACGCTGGAGAACGACTGGCAGGTCAGGCCGACCGGGGTGCTCCCGCTCATCGCGGTGACCACCGTGACGCCCGAGGCGAAACGGCCCAGCACGTCACGGAAGTGACGCGCGACCTCGCCGGCCGTGGGCTCGTCGCGGGCCGCGGCGCCCGCGCCGGCCCCGAGCCGGACGTCGTAGTCGGAGTCGCCGAGCCAGGCCTCGAAGACCTCCGGGCACGGGAGCTCGCGGCCGTCGCGGTCGCGGGGTCCGGGTGCGGCAGTCGTCATGGGGTCACGGTATCGCCGACCGTCGAGGCTCAGGTCGTCGCTGTGGGACGACGCGCGAGGACGTAGAGACGCTCGTGGCGCTCGGCCCGGGCGACGACCGGCCCCCGTCGGTACCACTCGACGCAGACGAGACCCGCGTCCTCGACGAGCGCCACGACCTCGGCCGGCTCGTGCAGCACGAAGTCGAGGTCGACGGTCTCCTCGAACCAGACCTGCTCGTGCACGGACACCGCCCCCGGCGTGCAGCGCGAGCACGAGCCACCCACCGGGTCGCAGCGGGCGCACCAGCGCGTCGAGCGCCGCGGCCAGCTCGGAGGGCGCGAGATGGATCAGGGAGTACCACGCGAGCACCGCCGACCAGCCGTCGTGGCTCGCGGGCCGCATCAGCCGGCGCAGGTCCCCGACGTCGTAGGTCACCTCCGGGAACCGGGCCCGCGCCTGCTGGACCATCACCGGGGAGAGGTCGAGCCCGTACGCCGTGGCGCCGGCCGCAGCGAGGTGGGCCGCGACGTGACCGGGGCCGGTGCCGACCTCGACGACCGGGGCGCCGTCCGCACGGGCGTGGACGGCCACGCGGTCCAGGAGCCAGGTCTCGAACGGCAGGTCGTCGAGCTCGTCGCCCGACGCCCGGGCGTAGGCCGGTGCCACGAGGTCGTAGGAGCGGCGCACCCGGTCGTCACGGGCGCCCGAGCCGTCGCGCAGCACCTCCTCGCCCGCCGTGGCCGCCACGACCTCGGACGGGGTGAGCGGCTCCTCGAGGGCACCGCCCAGGAGGTCGCACCACCGGGGGTCGTGCTGGCCGGGACGGCGGACCATCTCGCACACCAGCGGGTCGTCGCGCCCGGCGAGCCGCACGAGGGCCTGCTCGACGGCCGCACGGTCGCCGAAGGCGTGCTGACGCTCGGTGCGGACCCGCAGCTCCTGGGCGGTCTGGGGACCGCGCAGCAGGAGCACGGCGACGAGCGCGGCCTCGTCGGGTGCGAGGTCGAGGCGCTCGGTGAGCAGCTGGTGGTGCTTCAGGGTGCGCCGCCCCGACTCCGACCACACGACCCGGAGCAGGTCCCGGCTCTTCAGCCCGCGGGCGGTGGCGGCCACGGCCTGCTCGTCGAGGTCGAGCACCGGGTTCCGGCTGCTCGACTGGTTGCAGGCGGTCCGCAGCGCGGAGAGGGTCATCGGGTAGCTGGCCGGCACGGTCGCCTGCTTCTCGATCAACGCACCCAGGACGCGTCGCTCGTGGACGTCGAGCTCGGGCACCACCATGAGGCACAGGGTGCCAGGTCTCGCAGCGCCCCGTCCGAGTCCTGCGTCAGCCCGGGCTCAGCCAGGAACCGGCCCGGCGGGTGTGGGCGGCCTTCCTCGCGGGATCGAGCCTGTCGTAGGAGCGCGCGATCATCGAGCTGCGGGGGTTGCGGCTGAACACGTCGAGGTGGTCCCGCACGAAGGTCCAGTACAGGGCGTCCCAGTCGCTGGTCCACTCCCCCGGGCCGTGGTCGGACATCTTCCTCAGGTAGTTGCTGCCCGACACGTAGGGCTTCGTGGTGATCAGCTCCCCGGCCGCGAACTGGCTCATCGCATAGACGTTGGGGACCATCACCCAGTCGTAGGCGTCGACGAACATCTCCATGAACCACTCGTAGACCGCGTCGGGATCGGTCCGCAGCAGGCACATCGCGTTGCCCAGCACCATCAGCCGCTCGATGTGGTGGGCGTACCCGCGCTCGAGGACGCGGCGCAGCACGTGGTCGACCGGCTCCAGCCCGGTCTCGGCGGTCCACCAGCCCGGGTCCAGTCCCCGGGCGTGCTCGAGGTGGTTGCGGGTGCGCATGGTGCGACCCCAGCGCAGGTAGGTCCAGCGCATGTACTCGCGCCAACCGATGACCTGGCGCACGAAGCCCTCGAGGGACGGCAGGTCGACGTCCTCCTCGCCGGCGACGTCGAGCGCCCGGGCCAGCACCCGACGCGGCGAGAGCAGGCCGATGTTGAGCCCCGGCGTGAGCAGGCCGTGGAAGACCACCGGGTGCTGGACCGGCAGCGCGTCCTCGTAGGGCCCGAACTGGCTCAGCCGCTGGGTCAGGAAGTCCTCCAGCATGCCCTCGGCCTCCTCGTGCGAGGTCGGCCAGGCGAAGCCGGCCGGGTCGCCGGGCGCCTCGGGGAACCGGTCACGGACCCAGGCGACCGCCTCGACGACCTCGTCGACCTGACCGGACGCGGGCCAGTCGATGTCGGGCACCGGGTGTCCGCGCGGCAGCTTCTTGCGGTTGTCCTCGTCGAACGACCAGCGTCCGCCGACCGGCTCTCCGTCGTCGACGAGCACGGCGAGCCGTCGGCGCTGCCAGGAGTAGAAGTGCTGCATCCGGCCGACGCTGCGCCCGCCCTGCTCGGCGTACGCCGTGAGCTCGGCGCGGGTGGTCAGGAAGTTGGGGCTGTCGAGCACCTCGTCGGCGACCAGGTCGTGACCGACGTCGGCGAGCGTCGCGGTGACGTCCTGCGAGAGCCAGTCGTCGACCACGTCGTAGACCTCGACCGTGAACGGTGCGAGCTCCGCCAGGACGCGCGCCGTGGCCGACCGGCTCGTCGTCCCGGCGTCCGAGCCGACGTGCTCGACGTCGAACCCCGCCTCGCGCAACCGGGTGGCGAAGCGGGACATCGAGGCTCGGTGCAGCACCAGCTTGTGGGAGTGGAACGCGTACTGCCGGAACATCAGGTCGTGCTCGACCAGCACGAACGTCGTGCCCGCGGCCGCGTCGAGGTGCTCCTCGAACAGCTGGTGGGGGTAGACCAGCCGGACCGGTCGGACGGAGGTTCTGGCCATGGCGCGCACGGTAGCGACACCGACCGGGCGAGGCCTCTGCTCGTGACCGGGAGCGGGTCGCATACTGGTCGCCATGAGCCGCAGCGCGCAGCGCCGTCCCGAGGTCCTCGCGGCGTGGGACGAGGGGTCTCACACCGACACCGAGGGCACGACGCACGTCACCTACCGGCGTGGCAGCGGGCCCGGCGTGGTCGTCATCCACGAGATCCCCGGTCTGACGCCGACCGTCGTCGCTTTCGCCGACGAGGTCGTCGAGGCCGGCTACACCGTCGTGCTGCCCCACCTCTTCGGCACCCCGGGTGCTCCGATGACCGCGCTGAGCGCCGCCCGGTCGATGCGTGAGGTCTGCGTGAGCCGCGAGTTCACGAAGCTGGCGACGGGGCAGACCACCCCGGTCGCGGGCTGGCTCCGCAGCCTCGCGCGCGCGCTGCACGAGGAGCTCGGCGGTCCGGGCGTGGGCGCGCTGGGGATGTGCTTCACCGGCGGTTTCGCGCTGGCCATGATGGTCGACGACGCCGTGGCCGCGCCCGTGCTGTGCCAGCCGTCGGTGCCCTTCCCCGTCGGCCGGCGCCGCAGTGCCGACCTCAACCTCTCCCCCGCCGACCTGGAGACGGTCCGGACGCGCGCCCGCGCCGGCTGCGAGGTGCTCGGCCTGCAGTTCGCCAAGGACCCGGCCACGGGCACCCGGTTCGACACCCTCGACCGTGAGCTCGGGGCGGCGTTCCTGCGCGTCGACCTCCGCGGCCTCGGTCACAGCACCGTCACGGAGCAGCGCCGCCCCGAGGCCGTCGAGCGGGTGCTCGGCTTCTTCTCCGACAAGCTCAAGCCCGCCCCGTGACCCGCCCCGTGACCCGCCCCGTCGACGCAGGGCGGGCCTGTGGGTGGACCTGGCGGGCGACGGGGGATGCGTAGGGTCGCGGCCATGGGAGTCGTGGACCACCTCCTCGCGGCGCGCCAGGTCCTGCTCGGGGCGGCGGTGGCCGACGCGGTCAAGCCACCGCCGGGGTACTGGGCGGGTGTGCCGGCCTTCGTGGTCGGCTGGCCGGTCAGCGAGCTCGCGGGGCATCTCGGCGCTCTCCAGGCCGTCGAGCTCTCCCGTGCCGTGCGACGTGCGCGGCGACCGGGTGCAGGCCCCACGCAGCGCGGGGTCGCGGTGCTCGCCGCCGCCAACGCGGGCGGGCTGGCCGTCCTGCTGCTCCAGGGCCTGCGGGCCCGCCTCGTCCTCGCCCGTGCGCTCGAGGAGGCCGGCGTCGCGGCGGTCCCGCCGGTCTCGCCGTCTCCGGCGGGCGAGCAGGCCACGACCCGGTCGCGCACCCAGCGGGTCCACGACCTGCTCCTGCCCTGGCACGCCGCGCCCGACGTCCGCGTCGTGCGCGACGTGCGCTACGCCGACACGGGCCGTCGCGGCCTGCTCGACCTCTACCTGCCCGCCCGGGGCACCGCCCCGGCGAGCGGGGCCCCGGTGCTGGTCCAGGTGCACGGGGGTGGGTGGAGCGTCGGCGACAAGGAGCACCAGGGTCTCCCCCTCGTGCGCCACCTCGCGCGCCACGGCTGGCTGTGCGTGGTCCCCAACTACCGGCTGGCTCCGCGGGACGCGTTCCCGGCCCAGCTCGTGGACGTCAAGCGGGTCGTGGCCTGGGCCCGCCGGCATGCGGCCGAGCACGGCGGGGACCCCTCGTACGTCGCGATCACCGGCGGGTCCGCCGGCGGTCACCTCGCGGCGCTGACCGCCCTGACGGCCGGTCAGCCCCGGCTGCAGCCCGGTTTCGAGGACGAGGACACCAGCGTCTCGGCCGCCGTCCCGATCTACGGCGTCTACGATCTCGCCGACACCCTCGGCTCGCCACGTGGTCGGATGCTCCGCGACCAGTTCTGGGCCCGCAGGATCCAGCAGCGGACCTTCGCCGAGGACCCGCAGGCCTTCCACGACGCCACCCCCCTCGACCAGGTGCACGCCGACGCCCCGGCCTTCCTCGTGCTGCACGGGCGGGTCGACTCGGTGGTGCCGGTCGCGCAGGCCCGCGCCTTCGTCGCCCGTCTGCGGTCGGTGTCGCGCAACCTCACGGTCTACGCGGAGCTGCCCGGGGCCCACCACGCCTTCGACGTCTTCTCCTCGCCCCGCTCCCTCGCGGCCGTGGACGCCGTGCACCGGTTCCTGACCTGGCACCACGCCCGGCAGACCACCGGGTCGGTGCCGCGGTGAGCGACCACCTGGATCCCGACCTGCTCGCCCACGCCCGGGCGGCCACGGGGTTCATGCCCGACGACGAGGGACGCCTGCTGCACCGCTGGGCTCGTGTCGCGCTGCCGCACGGGCCGGTGCTCGAGATCGGGACGTACGGCGGGAAGTCCGCGCTCTACCTCGGCGCGGCCGCACGCGCGGTCGGGGGCGACGCCTGCGTCTTCACCGTCGACCACCACCGCGGTTCCGAGGAGAACCAGGCCGGCTGGGAGCACCACGACCCGAGCCTGGTCGACCCTGCGACGGGGCGGATGGACACCCTGCCGATGTTCCGGCGCACCCTGGCCGACTCCGGGCTCGAGGACGTCGTCGTCGCCGTGGTCGGGGCGAGCCGGACCGTCTCGCGATGGTGGCGCACCCCGCTGTCGCTGGTCTTCATCGACGGTGGTCACGCCGAGACCCACGCCCAGCACGACTACCTCGGGTGGGCGCCCTGGCTGCTCGAGGACGGGCTGCTCGTGGTGCACGACGTGTTCCCCGACCCCGCCGACGGTGGGCGGCCGCCGTACGACGTGGTCCTGCGCGCCCTGCGCGGTGACTTCGACCAGGTCGACGAGCTCGGCTCCATGCGGGTGCTGCGCCGGGTTCGGGGCCGCCCGGGCGACCCCGTCGGCTGAGCCCCGTCGCCTAAGTTCAGCCGACCCGCACGCCGCCGACCGTCGACTGGTCGCCGCACCCGCACTCCAGCGCGAGCTCGGCGAAGGGCGGGGCCAGCGACGCCCCGCGCATGATGCCCGCGCCGGGTGTCGAGCGGCCGTAGGTCTCCCCCAGCGCGTCGACGGCGAGCAGGACCGCGCCGGCGGTGTAGGTCGTCAGCTCCTGGGGCCAGTAGACCCGGTCCTCGTAGACCCACCCGGTGTAGTAGGCCCCGGACCAGTGGCGCAGGTGCGCGACGTCGGCGAGCAGCGCCCGAGCGCGGTCCGACCGACCCACGGCGTCCAGCGCGAGGACCAGCTCGCAGGACTCGGCGCCGGTGACCCACGGGTTCGGCGTGACGCAGCGCACGCCGAGGCCCGGGACGACGAACACGTCCCACCGGGACGCGAGCAGGTCCTCGGCCGCACGGCCCGTGACGGCACCGCCGAGCACCGGGTAGTACCAGTCCATCGAGAACTCGGACTTGTCGAGGAAGCGGTCGCGGTGGTGGCGCAGCGCGTGTCCGAGCCGACCGCCGGCGAGCTCCCACTCGGGCTGCGGCTCGTCGAGCAGCCCGGCGAGCGCGACCCCGGCCCGCAGCGCCTGGTAGATGCTGGAGGACCCCGAGAGCAGGGCGCCCTCGGCCGTGCCGTCGCCCGGGACGGGTCGGCCGTCGCGCCAGAACTGGCACCAGGCGATGCCGCCGAAGGCGAGCTGGCGCGAGACGACCCAGTCGAGGCCGGCGCGCACGGTCGGCCACAGCGACGCCACGAACGTGCGGTCCCGCCGGATCAGCCAGTGGTGCCAGACCCCGACCGCGAGGTAGGCCGACATGTTGGCCTCGCCGCGGTCGTCCTCGACCTCGCCCGCGACGATCTTCCACGGGAACGAGCCGTCGGCACGCTGCTGGCCCGGCACCCACGCGTAGGCGCGCTCGGCGGCCTCGACCTCGCCGGCGGCGAGCAGGCCCATCGCGGCCTCGACGTGGTTCCAGACGTCGGTGTGGCTGCCGATGCTCCACGGGATGGCGCCGTCCGGCTCCTGGGTGGCCACGATCGAGGCCGCGGTGGCGGCGACGTCCGCGGCGGAGAAGAGCCCGTCGACCTGCGGCGGGGGGTGCACGTTCACGCGGACTGCCCGGACTTCTCGGACTGCTCGGACTGCCCGGACTGCCCGGACTGCTCTGGCTTGGTCAGGTAGACCACGAGGCTCTTGCCGATGAGGGGGTCCAGCACCGCGCTGGCCCAGCGCAGGACCCGCGGGGCCTTGACGATCTCCCAGACGAGCAGCCGGTGGTAGGCGGCCGGCAGCGGGTGGTCGTCCTTGCGGACCCCGACCGCGCACTTGAGCCACCAGTACGGCGTGTGGAGGCCGTGGGCGTAGCCGGTCGCGTCGAGGCGCAGCCCCGCGCCGGTCAGCTTGGTGCGCAGCTCGGCGTCGGTGTAGATGCGGATGTGCCCGCCGGGGTTCGAGTGGTACTCCTCCGACAGACGCCAGCAGATGGCCTCCGGCAACCAGCGCGGCACGGAGACGGCCATCGTCCCCCCGGGGCGCAGCACCCGGGACAGCTCGGCGATGGCCTGGAGGTCGGCCGGCACGTGCTCGAGCACCTCGGCCGCGACCACGCGGTCGAACTCGCCGTCGGCGAAGGGGAGCGCGAGCGCGTCACCCTCCTTGATGTCCGCCTCGGCGCCGTCGGGCACCTCGCCCTGGGCGCGCATCGCGGCGAACAGCTCGCCCACGGCGGCGAGCTCGTCGGCGTCCTGGTCGAAGGCCACGACGTCCGCGCCGCGCCGGTACATCTCGAAGGCGTGACGACCGGCACCGCAGCCCATGTCGAGCACGCGGTCGCCCGGGCGCAGCCCGAGCCGGTCGAAGTCGACGGTCAGCACGGGGGTCCTCCTGGCAGGGGCACGGCGGCGAGCGCGCGGCGTACGGGTCGAACGGCGGGGGCGGGCAGCAGGTCGAGCAGCCGACGACCCGCGGGCGTGCCGGCCAGGCTCCGCGGGGGCGTGCGGTGGTCGGCGACGGCTCGCGCGTAGGCCGCCGCCGTGCTCTCGGCCGCGGCCCGCCAGCTGAAGTGCTGCTCGACGCGGGCCCGCCCGGCACGCCCCAGCCGGGCCCGCCGCTCGGGGTCGTCCAGCAACCGCGCGAGCGCGACCCGGAGCGCCTCGACGTCGCCGGGGGCGACCAGGTCCGCGCACTCGCCGTCCGGCCCGACGACCTCCGGCAGCGCGCCGGCGCGGGAGACGACCAACGGCGTCGCGCAGGCCATCAGCTCGACCGCGGGCAGCGAGAAGCCCTCGTGCAGGGACGGCACGCAGGCGACCTCGGCCGAGCCCATCAGCTCCACGAGGTCGGCCTCCGCCAGGCCGTGCACGAAGCGCACCGAGCCGCCGAGGCCCAGGCGGTCCACGAGGCGCTCGGTCGGGCCTCCCGGGCTGGGACGGCTCACGACGACCAGCTCGAGGTCCCGCTCGGTGCGCAGCTTGGCGAAGGCCTCGAGCAGGACCGCGACCCCCTTCAGCGGAGCGTCCGCGCTGGCCAGGGCGAGGACCCGGCCCGGGACCCGGGGGGCGCTCGGCGGCACGAACGTGTCGTCGACGCCGAGCCAGACGACCTCGACCCGCTCCGGATCGACCCCGAACTCGGTGACCACGTCGTCACGGGAGACCCCCGAGGGCGTCAGCACGGTCCTCGCCTCGCGCGCGACGCGCGCCTGCATCCGCACGAAGGAGTACCAGCGGCGCAGCTGGTGACGCCGCCACGGCCCGGGGGCCTGGGCGAGCTCGATGTCGCGGTCCAGGCTGATCGGGTGGTGCACCGTCGTCACGACGGGCAGTCCCAGCTCCTCGATCCCCCGCAGGCCGTAGCCGAGGACCTGGTTGTCGTGGACGACGTCGAAGTCGGAGCGCCGGGCCGCGAGCAGACGGCGTACGCGGGTGCTGAAGGTCTTCGGCTCCCCGAACCCGCCCGCCCACATCGTGAGCAGCTCCTCGACGTCGACGCGGTCGCGCAGCTCACCGGGACGGGGCGTGCGGAAGGGGTCGGGCTCGCGGTAGAGGTCGAGACTGGGCACCGGGGTCAGCCGCACGCCGTCGTCGAGCTCGGGATAGGGCTGGCCGGAGAAGACCTCGACGTCGTGGCCGAGCCGGACCAGCTCCCGGCTCAGGTGGCGGACGTAGACGCCCTGGCCGCCGCAGTGAGGCTTGCTCCGGTAGGACAGCAGTGCGATCCGCACCCATCGGACCTTTCGACTCGGGGGCCGCAGGCGGGCCGTGGCCGCGGCGGGGGCCGCCGGACCGGTACACCTTATCCGGGCACCACCGCGTCCTCGGAGGAGTGTCCCGGAAAGACGTGCGCCTCCGGATCGATGGCCACGGTCGCGTTGTTGACCGCTGTGGCCGCCTCGCCGAACCCGACCGCGATCAGTCTGACCTTGCCGGGGTAGTCGGTCACGTCACCGGCCGCGAACACGCGGGGCAGGTTGGTCCGCATCGCCTGGTCGACGCACACGTGGCGCTGGTGGACCTCGATCCCCCACTCCTGCAGGGGCCCGAGGTCGGCGAGGAAGCCCAGCGCCGCCACGACCGCCCCGGCCGGCAGCACCCGCTCGGTCCCGGCGACGTCGAGCACGACCTCGGCCAGCTCCTCGGGTGCTCCCGGCCGCGGTGCCCGTCCTCGCAGCGCCGTCACCTGGGCGTCGGTGACGAGAGCCACGCTGGAGCCGCGGACCTGAGCGACCGTGCGCTCGTGGGCGCGGAACCGCGCACGGCGGTGGACCAGCGTGACCGAGGCCGCGACCGGCTCCAGGTGCAGCGCCCAGTCGAACGCGCTGTCGCCGCCGCCGACGATGACGACGTCGCGCCCGACGTAGGGCGTCGTGGTCGGCACGAAGTACTCCACCCCCCGTCCGACCCACTCCCCGCCCGCCGGGAGCGGGCGCGGCCGGAAGGTCCCGATGCCTGCGGTGATCACCACGGCGCCGGCGCGCACCGTCGTGGCGTCGTCGAGGCCGACCACCACGCCGCCCTCGTGCTCGGCCAGGCTGGTGGCCGTGCGACCCAGCAGGTACGTCGGGTCCGCCGTGGCCGCCTGGGCGACCAGACCCTCGACCAGCTCGCGACCGCGGACCGCGGGGAAGCCGGCGACGTCGAGGATCATCTTCTCCGGGTAGAGCGCGGTGACCTGGCCGCCGAGCTCGGGCAGGGAGTCGACCACCACGACCCGGTGGCCGCGGAAGCCCGCGTAGTAGGCGGCGTACAGACCGGTCGGACCGGCGCCGACCACCAGCAGGTCGCACTCCACGACGGTGGCGCTCGGCGCGGGGCCGGCCTTCGCCTGCTGCGTGACGGTGCTCACCTCGGCCATCCTGCCCGACCGGTGACGTGGTGCCTAGGCTGAGGGCGATGAGCGAGCGACGGCGGACGGCGACCGGGTCGGCCACGCTGGTCCTGGTCACGACGGTGGTCCTCGCGGCCGTCCTCACCGCGCTGCGCCTGCCCTCGCCGGTGCTCTTCGCAGCGGTGCTCGCCGCCATGGCGCACGCGCTGTCGTCGCCGACCCCGCTCGCCCTGCCGGCGTGGACCTCCCGGGTCGCCCAGGGGCTGATCGGGATCACCGTCGGGGCGCTGGTGGAGGTGGCGACGTTGCAGCGGATGGCCTCGGAGGCCGGACCCGTCGCCGCCGTCACGGCGGGGACGCTGGTGATCAGCATCGCCGCCGGTCGGCTGCTCGCGCTGCGCCGGGACGTGTCGGCCACCACGGGCGTCTTCGCGCTCGTCGCGGGGGGAGCGTCCGGGGTCGTCGCGGTCGCCCGCGACCTGGGCGCCGACGAACGCGTCGTCACCGTCGTGCAGTACCTCAGGGTGCTGGTCGTCCTGCTCACGATGCCCGTCGTGACGTCCCTGGTGTTCGACCCGCCGGTGCTCGACCCAGCGGGCGGGCGCGGGTCGGCGGCCACCGACGAGGCGTCGCTGGTCGTCGACCTCCTCTTCGTCGGCCTCAGCCTGGGCCTCGGACTGGGGCTGGCCCGGCTGGTCCCGGTGAGCACGGCCAGCCTGCTCGGTCCGCTGCTCGTCGCCGGTGTGCTCTCGGCCGGCGGGTGGTGGGGGGCCGTGGCCGTCCCCGAGGTGGTGCAGTGGGTGGCGTTCGCGCTGATCGGCGTCCAGGTCGGACTGCGCTTCACGCGGGCCAGCCTGCGCTCGATCGCCCGGATGCTGCCGGCCGTCACGGCGATCATCGCCGCGATGGTCCTGGCCACCGCCGGGCTCGGCGTGCTCCTGGCGGCGCTCACCCCCGCAGACCCGCTCACCGCCTACCTCGCGACCACGCCCGGCGGGTTGTTCGCGGTGCTCGCCGTCGCCTCGGACTCGGGCTCGGACGTCACCTACGTGATGGCGGTGCAGCTGCTGAGGCTGCTTGTCATCCTGGCCGTCCTGCCGCTCCTCGCGCGCTGGCTCCGGGGGCCTACTTCGTCGCCTCCATCATCTGGCGCAGCTCCTTCTTGAGCTCGGAGATCTCGTCGCGCATGCGTGCCGCGACCTCGAACTGCAGCTCCGCCGCGGCGTTGCGCATCTGGTCGGTCAGGTCCTGGATCAGCTGGGCGAGGTCGCTGCTCGGCATGCCGGCGAGGTCCTTCGCGTGCGTGCCCGCCGCGGACGCGGCCAGCGCCGGCACCGGCTGCCTGGCCTTGACTCCCCCGGCGCGACCCTTGGCCGCGGTGCCGGCCCAGGTCTCGAGCAGCGCCTGGGTGTTCTCGTCCTCACGGGCGAGCATCTCGGTGATGTCGGCGATCTTCTTGCGCAGCGGCTGCGGGTCGACGCCGTGCTCGGTGTTGTAGGCGACCTGCTTGGCCCGGCGTCGGTTGGTCTCGTCGATGGCCATCTCCATCGACGGCGTGATCTTGTCGGCGTACATGTGGACCTGGCCCGACACGTTGCGCGCCGCACGCCCGATCGTCTGGATCAGCGACTTGTCCGAGCGCAGGAACCCCTCCTTGTCGGCGTCGAGGATCGAGACGAGGCTGACCTCCGGCAGGTCGAGGCCCTCGCGCAGCAGGTTGATCCCGACGAGCACGTCGTAGAGACCGAGCCGGAGCTCGCGCAACAGCTCGATCCGCCGGAGCGTGTCGACCTCGGAGTGCAGGTAGCGGGTGCGGATCCCAGCGTCGAGCAGGTAGTCGGTGAGGTCCTCGGACATCTTCTTGGTCAGCGTGGTGACGAGGACCCGCTCGTTCTTCTCCGCCCGGGTCCTGATCTCGTGGATGAGGTCGTCGATCTGGCCCTTGGTCGGCTTGATCACGACCTCCGGGTCGATCAGGCCGGTCGGGCGGATGATCTGCTCGACGGTGTCGCCGCCGACCTTGTCGAGCTCGTAGTTGCCCGGGGTGGCCGAGAGGTAGATCGTCTGGCCGACGCGCTCGAGGAACTCCTCCCAGCGCAGGGGCCGGTTGTCCATCGCGCTGGGCAGCCTGAAGCCGTGGTCGACGAGGTTGCGCTTGCGCGACATGTCCCCCTCGTACATGCCGCCGATCTGCGGGACCGCGACGTGGGACTCGTCGATGACGACGAGGTAGTCCTCGGGGAAGTAGTCGAGCAGGCAGTTGGGCGCCGATCCGCGGGTGCGTCCGTCCATGTGCATCGAGTAGTTCTCGATGCCCGAGCACGAGCCGACCTGGCGCATCATCTCGACGTCGTAGGTGGTGCGCATCCGCAGCCGCTGGGCCTCGAGGAGCTTGCCCTGGCGCTCGAAGGTCGCCAGCTGGTCCTCGAGCTCGAGCTCGATGCCCTTGATCGCCCGCTCCATCCGCTCCGGGCCGGCGACGTAGTGGGTGGCGGGGAAGACGTAGAGCTCGGAGTCCTCGGTGATCACCTCGCCGGTCACGGCGTGCAGGCTCATCAGCCGCTCGATCTCGTCGCCGAAGAACTCGATGCGCACGGCGTGCTCCTCGTAGACCGGGAAGATCTCGAGGGTGTCGCCGCGGACCCGGAAGGTGCCGCGGGTGAAGCTCATGTCGTTGCGCGTGTACTGGATCTCGACGAGCTGGCGCAGGATCGAGTCGCGGTCGCGCTCCTCACCGACGCGCAGGCGCAGCATCCGGTCGACGTACTCCTGGGGCGTGCCCAGGCCGTAGATGCAGGAGACCGTGGAGACCACGATGACGTCACGCCGGGTCAGCAGCGAGTTGGTCGCGGAGTGGCGCAGCCGCTCGACCTCCTCGTTGATGGAGGAGTCCTTCTCGATGTAGGTGTCGGTCTGCGGGACGTAGGCCTCGGGCTGGTAGTAGTCGTAGTAGGAGACGAAGTACTCGACGGCGTTGTCGGGGAAGAGCTGGCGCAGCTCGTTGGCGAACTGCGCGGCCAGCGTCTTGTTGGGCTGCAGCACCAGCAGCGGGCGCTGCACCTGCTCGGCGACCCAGGCGACCGTGGCCGTCTTGCCGGTGCCGGTCGCGCCGAGGAGGACGACGTCCTCGACACCGCCCTCGACGCGGCGGGTGATCTCCTTGATCGCGGCCGGCTGGTCGCCCGAGGGCTGGTAGTCGGAGACGACCGCGAAGGGGGCGACGCGGCGCTCGAGATCGGTGACTGGACGCATGGCGCAAGCCTACGGCGGCCCGCCGACAACCCTCCCGCGGCGGCGCGCGGGCCGGACGCCGGTAGGTTCGCCGGTGTGAGGTGGAGGTCGAGGCACGCCCGCAGGACCGAGCGGCTGGTGCGCGTCCTGCGCCGTACGGCGCTCGCGGTCGTGGGCGTCCAGGTCCTGCTCGCGCTGACGATGTCGGTGGTCGACTCCTACCGCCGTCGCGGCAAGCGGCCCAAGCCGTTCCCCACGACCCCCCCGCGCACGGTGCCGGTCGGCGAGAGCCGGGTGACGACGTACACCTACGGCCGAGACCTCTACGACGCGATGATCGCGGCCATCGAGGGCGCGCGGCGCCAGGTGCTGTTCGAGACCTACATCTGGAAGGGCGACGCGACCGGCGAGCGCTTCAAGCAGGCGCTCGGCGACGCGGCGGCGCGCGGTGTCGAGGTCTACTGCATCTACGACGGCTTCGCCAACCTCGTGGTCAGCCCGGTCTTCAAGCACTTCCCAGCCACGATGAAGGTCCTGAAGTACCCGGTGTGGGCGGCCGGGTGGCGCTTCTTCGACCTGCGCCGCTACGGCCGCGACCACCGCAAGATCCTCGTGGTCGACGACGAGGTCGGCTTCGTCGGCGGCTACAACATCGGCTCGGCCTACGAGACGGAGTGGCGCGACACCCACGTGCGGATCACCGGCCCCGGTGTGATGGACCTGCAGCGCTCGTTCGCCGACTTCTGGAACCTGCACCGGCGCCGGCGGATCCGGCACAGCGAGCCGCCGCTGCTGCTCGGCACGTCGGCGACCTGGGAGCCGCGGATCCGGGTGCAGCGCAACGTCCCCCGGCTCTGGGTCTTCCCGATCCGCGGCATGTACCTCGAGGCGATCAACCGGGCCTCGACGCGGATCTGGATCACCCAGGCCTACTTCCTGCCCGACCAGGACTTCGTCGACGCGCTGCGCGCCGCCGCCCGCCGCGGCGTCGACGTCCGGGTGCTGGTGCCGCTGAAGTCGAACCACATCGTGGCCGACTGGATCTGCCGGGGGTACTTCTCCCAGCTGCTCGAGGCCGGGGTCCGGATCTTCCGCTTCCGCGACGCGATGGTGCACGCCAAGACGGCCACGGTGGACGGGTCGTGGAGCACGATCGGCACCGCCAACATCGACCGGCTGAGCCTCTCCGGCAACTACGAGGTGAACCTCGAGATCATCGACCACGCGATGGCGGCGACGCTGGAGGAGATCTTCGCGGTCGACGAGTCGAACTCGCTCGAGCTCACGCGCGGCGAGTGGGAGGCCCGCGACCTGCACCGCCGGTTCACCGAGGCGTTCCTCCGGCCGCTGCGCGCCCTGCTCTGATCCGCCGGGTCGTCAGCTCGTCGGGCCGCTCTGGCGGTCGGGGTTGGCCTCGGCGCGCCGGTTCAGGTCGACCTGGGCCGTGACGGTGTCGTCGAGGTTGCTGCCTTGCAGGTTGACCGACCACCCGCCCTCCCGTGGTCCGCCGCACGGGCGCAGGGCCAGCTCGCCGCCGGGGGCGGTGCAGGCCAGCGACATGATCCGGCGTCCCCCGATCTGGATGCGTGCCCGCCCCTGGTCGCCCTCGAAGTCGCTGCCGGCGAACACCGTGCCGATCAGCGCGCGGCCCGGGGGGCTGCTCTGCTCCTCCGTCACCCCGGTGAGCGTGTAGTCGAGCTGGACCAGCAGGCTGGGACGCACCAGGTCGATCGTGCGCGGCTCGGACCCCACGGTGGGATCGGCCAGCACGACCGTGCCCTGGCTGGTGCGGACCTGGAGGTCGGTCGCCGCCGGGTCGGCACCGGGCACGTCGATCTGGGGCGAGTCGAAGACCGACAGCGTGACCGAGGAGATCGCGTTGCCTCCGCGCAGCCACTGCGTGACGTCGACGGTGCCGTCGGGCTGGACCCGGGCGTCGACGAAGGTCCCACGGCTGGGCAGCCGCACCGGCTCGGTGGGAGGAGGTCCGGCCTGCAGGCTCGAGTCGCCGGCGGGTCCCTGCGCGGCCCCGGAGGCCGTGCCGCCGCTCTGCCGACCGAGCACGGCCAGCGTCACCACCACGATCAGCGCGACGACGACCAGGCCCAGCAGCACCTGCTGCGTCCTCGGGCTGCTGATCGGGTTGGTGGCCGGGGCCTCGAACTCCCCCCGGGTCATCGCGTCCGGCTCCGGCCCGGCTCGTCGACCGGCAGTGCCTCGACCACGGCGAGGTTCTGGTAGCCGCCGCGGCTCTCGACGAACGGGGGCGCGCAGGTGACCAGGGTCAGACGGGCAGGACCCTGCGGCGAGAGGACCCGTGGGTGCTGGCCCAGCTCGTCGATGGGGACGAGATGACGCGAGCTGATCTGCCAGCGGGTGGTGGAGGCACCGGTGCGTACGGACACCCGCGCGCCCTCGTCCGCGGTGAGGAGGGTCGAGGAGGGCCCGAGCCCCTGGGTCGCGGAGTCGACGTGGCCCGCGAGCAGCACCGAGCCGAACGGGTCGCCGATCCGGGCGCCGCCCTCCCACCAGCCGATCTTGTTCACGTCGGCGGGCACGTCCAGCAGGCCGTCGACCTGGGTCCCGACGGCGGCCACGTCGAGCCAGCCGGAGCCGGGCAGGCGCACGGCGCGAGGCTCCATCGCCCGTACGGAGCCCACCCGTCGGGCCTGTGACGGGTCGACCTCGATGAGGCGCACCGACGGGCTGGCGGACGGGCTGGCCGAGACGCTGCCCGGGCTGCTGCCCGAGGACGGCTCGAGCGCCGCCCCGTCGGCGGGCTGCCCGGACGTACCGGTCCCCAGGGCCGCCGAACCGAGCAGGACGGCGGCCACGCCGACGCCGAGGGCCAGCAGCGCCGGACGAGCCCGCCTCATGGCGTCATCGAGCGCGGAGGAGCGAGACCAGGACGTCGCTGACCAGGCCGGCCTCCGAGCCCGTCTCGATGCGGGTCGGTCGCACCGAGCCGTCGGAGGCCAGGCCGGCGGAGTGCGAGACGACGCGCATCGAGTTGTTCGTCGGCGACCCGACGGCGTAGACCATGGTCACGGTCTCGGCCCGCAGCGAGACGTCCAGCGGCCCGAGGAACGCCCTGCGGTCGGAGCCGCTGGGCACGAGGGCGACCTCGTGGCCGCCGGCGGCCACGTCGGCCTCGGCGTACTCGCCGTTGGCGATGTTGGTGAACACGGTCTTCCGGTCGACCCGCACGTCGGCGGGAGGCGCCGTGGCGGTGTGGGCCAGGACGACCCGGGCCTTGCCCGGGCCGATCGGCTGGCTGGGCACCGCGTACTGGCTGACGACGGGGTCGCCCTGGCGCGACGCGGGGCTGTGCAGCACCACGTCGGTGGCCTTGCCGGCCACCACCTTCACCGTCGTGGTGACCTGCCACTCGTCGCTGGACATCTCGAGGTCGTGCTTGCCGGGCGCCAGGGACAGCGGACCGACCACGGCACCGACCTTGGCGCCGTCCTCGACCTCGCGCCCGTCCACGCTGACCGTGACGGTCTTGCCGGGCACGGCCTGCACGACGTACACCTCGCCCCTGGCCTTGCGGGCCTGGCTGGTGCCGGTGCCGGCGGCGAGCAGGAAGGCACTGAGCACCACGGCGAGGATCACCGTGAAGATGGTCGCGGGTCGTCTGGTCATGATGCTGGTTCCCCCTGTGCGACCCCCCATGGGTCGCGATCGGTTGTCTCCCCGGGGGTGGCCGATCCTGCCCGGACGTCGGCAGGACATCGCACCCCACGTGGTTGAAGAAGGTACCACCGACGGCCTCGAGACCCCGTCCTCGCTAGACCGGTCACCCGGACCGCCGGCGGAGGTCGCGCCAGGAGCACGACGGCACGGCGGGAGCCTCAGCGAGGGGTCACCCGGGCCGGGAGGTGGCGGCGCGGAGCCATCCGCGCACCGTGGCGCGGGCGGTGCAGCCGCTCGGCGCCGAGGAGGGCCACCACCCGTCCGCGCTGGGGGCGCCAGGGCTCGAGGTAGGCCTGCATCGCCTCGTCGTCGAAGGTCTCGCCGGTCAGGGCCCACCCGACGTCCTTGGCCACGTGGTAGTCACCGAACGAGACGGCGTCGGGGTCGCCGAACGCACGCACGCGCACCTCGGCGCTGGTCCACACCCCGACCCCCGGCAGGGAGCGGAGTCGCCGGTCCGCCTCGTCGGCGGATCCTGCGACGAGCCGCTCGAGCGTGGACGCGACCCGCGCCGCACCCACCACCGTGCGCGAGCGCGCGGGGTCGACGTGCAGGCGCAGCCACTCCCAGGACGGCACCATGGCCAGGGCCCGCGGGCTGGGCTGGACGAACAGGCGCAGCTCGGGCCCGGGGCCGGGGGCCGGCTCCCCGAACCGGTGGACGAGCATCCGGAACCCCGCGAACGCTTCCTGGCCGGTCACCTTCTGCTCGATGATCGCGGGCACCAGGGCCTCCATCACGAGTCCGGAGCGCCCCAGGCGCAGGTGCGGGTGACGCCGGCGTGCGGCGGCGAGCAGGGGGTGACGGGGTTCGAAGCCGGCCCAGTCGTCGTCGGCGCCGAGCATGCCGGGGACCGAGGCCATCGCCCAGGCGGCCCCCGGACCCCAGGCTGCGGCCCGCACGTCGCCGAGCGGCACCGGCTGCTCGAGGGCCAGGGTGGCCGGACCCTCGGGCGTGCGGAGCCCGCGCCAGTGGCGACCGCGCGCGTCCACGCGGTACGTCGGGTCTCCCCCGCCGTGACGGTGGATCCGCAGCACCTGGGCCAGCGCGACGGGCGCCGGGGGACGGTGCGTGTGCAGCAGACGACCGTTCGCGCTCCCCCGACGCACCGGGGCTCCTGGCTCTGCTGCGTCCACACCCCGAACCTAACCGAGACCGGCGACGCTCGGGTGTGGCGTCGTCGGCGCCCACCGTCAGGATGGACCCGTGCTGCTCGCCGAGGTCGTCGCCACGTCGTCGCGGGTGCGCGCGACCCGCTCCCGCACCGAGAAGGTCGCTGCCCTGGCCGCGACGATCACCCGGGCGCTGGACGAGGGCGCCGACCCAGCCGAGGTGGCGCTGGTCGTGGGCTACCTCGCGGGCTCGCTGCGCCAGCGACGGACCGGTCTGGGCTGGCGCGGGCTGGGCGGGCTGCCCGACCCGGCGACGGAGGCGTCGTTGGCCGTCGCCGAGGTCGATGCCGCCTTCGAGCGGCTCTCGCTGCTCTCGGGCAGCGGGTCGCGGGCGGCCCGTGCGCAGGCGGTCGGTGAGCTGTTCTCGCGGGCCACCGCCGAGGAGCAGCAGTGGCTGCGCGGGGCGATCACCGGGGAGGTGCGCCAGGGCGCGCTCGACGCCGTCGTCCAGGAGGCCCTGGCCCGGGCCGCGGGGGTCGGTCTGAAGGCGCTGCGCCGGGCCGCGATGCTCGCCGGTGCCACGACGGCGGTCGTCGGCGACGCCCTGGCCGGCGAGGACGCCCTGGCCGCGGTCGGGCTCCAGGTCGGTCGGCCGGTGCAGCCGATGCTGGCCTCGAGCGCACCCGACGTGGCGGCTGCGATGACCAAGGCCGCGAGAGACGGAGGCGAGGTCGCGATCGACACGAAGCTCGACGGCATCCGGATCCAGGTGCACCGCGACGGCGACGACGTCCTGGTCGCGACCCGCAGCCTGGAGGACATCACCGCGCGCCTGCCCGAGGTCGTCGAGGTGGCGCGGTCGTTGCCGGCGCAGCGGTTCGTCCTCGACGGCGAGGCGCTCTCGCTCGACGAGGCAGGCCGGCCCCGGCCGTTCCAGGAGACGGCGTCGCGGACCGCGAGCGCCGAGGGCGCGCACGTCACGGCGTACTTCTTCGACCTGCTGCACGTCGACGGCCGCGACCTGCTGACCGCCTCGGGCGCGGAGCGGGCCGAGGCCCTCGCGGCGCTGGTGCCCGAGGCCCATCGTCCGCCCCGGGTGGTGACCGACGACCCCGAGGTGGCGACGCTCTTCGTCACCCGGGCCATCACCGACGGGCACGAGGGCGTCGTGGTGAAGTCGTTGGACGCGCCGTGGGAGGCCGGACGCCGCGGCTCCGGCTGGGTGAAGGTCAAGCCGGTGCACACCCTGGACCTCGTCGTGACCGCCGTGGAGTGGGGCTCCGGCCGTCGTCGGGGCTGGTTGTCGAACCTCCACCTCGCAGCGCGCGACGCCGAGGGCGACCTGGTGATGCTGGGCAAGACGTTCAAGGGCATGACCGACGAGATGCTGTCCTGGCAGACCGAGCGCTTCCTCGGTCTCGAGACGCACCGCGAGGGCCACACCGTCCACGTGCGGCCCGAGCAGGTCGTCGAGATCGGGTTCGACGGGGTGCAGCGATCCACGCGCTACCCGGGCGGGGTCGCGCTGCGCTTCGCCCGGGTGCTGCGCTACCGCGACGACAAGAACGCCGACGAGGCCGACACCATCGGCACGGTGCAGGGGTTCCTCTGAGGCCGGGTCGGGCCTCGCCTTCTAGGATCGCTGAGGTGGGAGCGACGATCCGGAAGGCCGGCCTCGGCGACGTCGATGCGATCACGTCCTTCGGTGCTGCCGTCGTCCCGGCGCACTACACGCCGATCCTCGGACGCCGTGCGGCGCTGGGCCAGCTCGCGTGGTGGACGCCCGAGCAGATGACACCGGCCGTCGAGGCGGACCGCGTCCAGGTGGCCGAGGCTGATCGACGCGATCTCGTCGGCGTGTGCCAGACCGGTGAGCTCGACGGTGAACAGGTCATCTGGAAGCTGTACCTGGCGGCGGACCACCGCGGCCGATCGCTCGGCGTGGAGCTCCTCCGTCGTGCGATCTCCGCGTTGCCGGAGCACACGGCCCGCGTCGACGTCGAGCACTTCGCCGGGAACGCCGGCGCCGCCAGGTTCTACGAGCGTGAGGGATTCGCGGTGATCCGCACCGATCCGGCCCCGGCGACGGGACCACCCGGCGGCGGCGTCGTCTGGCGACGGCGGCCGCTGCCGTAGACCTCCAGCAGCACGACCGCGTGCGGGCTGCGTTCAGGAGGCGTTGACGAGGCGTTGGAGGCCGGACCAGTCGATGTCGAGGCGTGGTGGTGGGGTCGTCGGCCGGGGTGGGGCGGGTGCTCTGGAGCGGTGTCGGTGGCCGGTGGGGGTGGTGGTCTGCACGGTGTGGCGCTCCAGGAGGTCGTCGATGACCTGTTGGGTCCAGCCGGGGGCTTGTTTGGTGTGGTTGCAGGCTTCGCAGAGCCCTTGGGTGTTCTCTGCGGTGGTGGGGCCGCCGTGGTGGGCGGGGGTGATGTGGTCGGTGTGGCGGGCGGGGGCGTCGCACCAGGGGGTGCGGCACAGGCCTTGGTCGCGCAGGTTGAGGTAGGTGGCGAGCCCGTGGGTGGCGAGGCGTTGCTTGGTGGTCAGGGCGACGAGGTTGCCGGTGGGGTCGGCGTAGAGCCGGCGGATCCAGGCCTGGGTGTCGTGGGTGGCGCGGGCGATGGCTTCGCGGGCGATCTGGGCGGGCACGGGGCCCCAGCCGGGGATGGTGGCGGGTTCACTACCGGCGCCGAGGAGGGTGGTGTCGGAGAGGACGACGTCGACGGTGACCGGCACGGACGCGGCGACGGCTTGGCCGGTGAGGCGGTTGGACCATGAGGTCGGCCATCAGCTGGCCCTTCGTCCTCGGGTCGCCCTCGCAGCGGAGCCGGTCGGCTTCTCGGGCGAGGGCGACGTGGGCGGCGATGGCTTGGACCATGGGCAGCAGCCCGGTGAGGTAGGCCATGGTGTCCGGGGCGGGTCGCACCGAGACGTGGCGTTCGGTCTCGGCGCGGCGGTGGCGGCGGACGACGGCGGCGGGGTCGATGGTCGCGACCCGGCGGCGGACCTAACCCGACGAGGGACCCGGTGCCGAGACCGTCGACGAGGCGGCCGCCGTCGGTGCCGGGGCCGCAGAGGTCCTCATCCAGGCGGGCGCGCTGCTCACGGTCGAGGCAGCCGCTCTCGCGGGCGATGAGCATCGCCCGGAACTCGTTCAGCACGCCCTCGCGCAGCGCAGCCCGGGTCTGGGGGAGGTCGGTGGCGAGGTCCTGGGCGAACCCGAGGAGCACCTGGCCCCGGTTGGGGGACTCCTGACGGGCCAGCGCGACCTGGGCGGCGACTCCACGCCCCCGACGCGCGGCCGGCACACCCTGGGCGGTGTGCTGGGCGCGCACCGAGGCATCCAGGCCGACGGTCAGGTCGGCCTGTGCTGCGCACAACGCGGACTTCAGCTGCTCCATGACCGCGATCTGGTCGATCCGCTCCGCGTCCGCGGCCCGGTCCGTGGCCACCAGGGTCGACGCGTCCCTCGACGAGCGTGGCGGTGAGGCCACGGAGGTCGTCGAGGAGGGATGACATGTACTCATCGTATCGAACACGCGTTCGATCTGCAAGCGTCGATCCACCGGCCTCTCGCGCGCCGCGAACCGCGCACAGGACCGGGGAACGGGCTCGCCTCCACACCACCAGTCGAGAGGCGCCCGACCGGGCACCCGTCCGCGCCAGAGTCGTGTCATGACCGCTACTGCCTACGCGACCGCAGCGCCGGACCGCGCGATCGTCGACCTCGGCGGCCGGGCCCGGGCCCGGCTCTCCCAGGCACCACACGGAGGCCGCTACCTGCGAGTCGTGCCCGACGGTGCCGGCGGCGTCCGCCTCTCGGGTCACGGCAGCGCACGGGACGGCGAGATCATCCGCGACGCACTGCGCGCGACGGCCGAGGCCGGCCCCGACCCCGGGGCCCTGCGGTGGGACGCCCTGGTCGCGCTCTGCTGTCTGAGGACCTCGTCACAGCTGCTGCAACTCACAGTTGCACGTTCCGTACACTCCCCTGCCATGACTGCTCCACCGTCCGACGGGAGACGCAAGGCCGCGGCTGTCCGTCGACGTGCGCGCGAGGCCGAGATCATCGCGGCCACCCGTGAGCTGTTCGACGCCCGCGGGGTCGGCGAGGCCCAGATCGAGGACGTCGCCCGTGCCGTCGGCATCAACCGCGCGATCGTCTACCGCCACTTCACCGGCAAGGAGGAGCTGACGGCGCTCACGCTGGTCGTCTACCTCGACGAGCTGCGTGGGCAGCTCACCCAGGCAGCCGCCACGGACGATGACGCCGAGTCCAGGCTGAGCCGGATCGTCGGTGCGTTCGTCGACTACGGCGTCGCCCACCCGGCGTTCGTCGACTGCGCGCAGTCGCTGATGCGTCGCCAGGGCCCTGACCTGCTCGACGCGATCAGCGAGGGTGCCCTGTTCCGGCTGGGCCGCGCGATCTCGAGCTGCCTCGCGACCCTCTCGGGCGTTCTCGAGGACGGGACGCGCGAGGGTGTGTTCAGCGTCGACGACCCGACCCTGCTGGCCAACGCGCTCTATGCGAGCGGGCTCGGCGCGCTCCAGCTCGCGCGGGTCGGCATCCTGGTCAAGGAGGCGGCGCCGGGCATCCCGACGGTCGGCCAGATCTCGGCCGAGCAGGTCCGCGACTACCTGATCGCCACCGCGCTGGCGCTGGCGACCAGGCCATCGCCAGCGAACGACTGACTGGCCTCGGGTCTCCTCGAGGCTCAGGCCTTCTCGAGGATGGCGGTCACGCCCTGGCCGCCGGCTGCGCAGACCGAGATGACGCCCTTGGCGCCGGACGTGGTGTCCTGCGCGAGCAGCTTGGCGAGGACGTTGACGATGCGGCCCCCGGTCGCGGCGAACGGGTGACCAGCGGCCAGTGACGAGCCGTGGACGTTGAGCTTCGAGCGGTCGATCGCGCCGAGGGGAGCGTCGAGGCCGAGGCGCTGCTGGCAGAAGACCGGGTCCTCCCAGGCCTTCAGCGTCGAGAGCACCTGCGAGGCGAACGCCTCGTGGATCTCGTAGTAGTCGAAGTCCTGCAACGAGTGACCCTCGCGCGTGAGCATCCGCGCCATGGCGTACGCCGGCGCCATCAGCAGACCCTCACCGCCGTGGACGTAGTCGACGGCCGCCGTCTCGTAGGCGGTGAGGTAGGCCAGCACCGGCAGGTCGTGCGCCGCGGCGTACTCCTCCGAGGCGAGCAGCACCACGGAGGCGCCGTCGGTGAGAGGAGTGGAGTTCGCGGCCGTCATCGTGGCCGCCTCGCCCTTGCCGAAGACCGGCTTGAGCTTGGCGAGCTTCTCCACGGTGGAGTCCGCGCGCAGGTTCTGGTCGCGCTCGAGGCCGCGGAAGGCGGTGATCTGGTCGTCGAGGAACCCGGCGTCGTAGGCCGCGGCGAGGTGCTGGTGCGACGCGGCGGCGAGCTCGTCCTGCTCCTCGCGGCCGACCTGCCACTCCAGCGCGGTCAGCGCGGCGTGCTCGCCCATGGACAGGCCCGTGCGCGGCTCACCGTTCTGCGGGATCGCGGGCACCAGGTCACCAGGGCGGATCTTGGCCAGGGCAGCCAGCCGACCCTGCAGGGTCTTGGCCCGGTTGGCCTGGAGCAACGCCTTGCGCAGGCCCTCGCCCACCGCGATCGGGGCGTCGGAGGTGGTGTCCGAACCCCCGGCGAGCCCGACCTCGATCTGGCCGAGCGCGATCTTGTTGGCGACCTGGATCGCGGCCTGGAGGCCGGTGCCGCACGCCTGCTGGATGTCGGTGGCCGGCGTGTCGGCGGAGAGCCTGGAACCGAGCACCGCCTCGCGGGTCAGGTTGAAGTCACGCGAGTGCTTGAGCACGGCGCCGGCGACGACCTCGCCGAGGCGCTCGCCCTCGAGGCCGAAGCGCTCCACGGCACCGTCGATGGCCGCGGTGAGCATGTCCTGGTTGGACGCGGTCGCGTAGACGGTGTTGGAGCGGGCGAAGGGAATCCGGTTGCCACCGACGACGGCGACGCGACGAGTACTGGAGATCATGGATCCATACTGGCCGGTAATGTGCGGGTGCGCGACCCAATGAGGGCCAGGTCACGAACTGTGGACGCTCAGTTACACATCGAGTTACATGTTCGTCGTACCGACGCGACACCCCCGAACCGAAGGAACGCACCCGCATGAGCGACCGCTACCAGGGCTTCACCACCACCCCGATCGGGAAGCTCCTGGTCAAGAACCTCGGCCTGCCCGCCCCCACCCCGCTGGAGCGCTACAGCACCGGGGACCCGCTCGTCGACGGCACCGTGCTGCTCGGCGGGACCGGTCGCCTCGTGGAGTCGCTGCCGGGCTCTGCTCGACGAGGTCGGCATCGCCACGACCACCCAGTCCGCCGACGGAGCCCGCTTCAAGGGCCTGGTCTTCGACGCGACCGGTGTGCGCCGCAGCGCCGACCTGCGCCAGCTGCGGGAGTTCTTCACCCCGCTGATGCGCAACCTCGAGACCTGCCCGCACGTCGTGGTCCTCGGCACCCCGCCGGAGCAGCTCACCGGGTCCGACCGGGTCGCGCAGCGTGCCCTCGAGGGATTCACCCGCTCGCTCGGCAAGGAGATCGGCCGGGGCGGCACGGTCCAGCTGGTCTACGTCGCCGACGGCGCCGAAGCCTCCGCGCTGAGCACCCTGGCCTTCCTGCTGTCGCCCAAGTCGGCCTACGTCTCCGGCCAGGTCGTGCGGATCGGTGCCCACGGGACCGCCGAGCCGGGTCCGGTCGCCGACCAGGCCACTCCCCTCGCGGGCAGGATCGCCCTGGTCACGGGCGCGAGCCGCGGCATCGGCGAGCAGATCGCACGGGTCCTGGCCCGCGACGGCGCCACCGTCGTCGGGGTCGACGTGCCGCAGGCCGCCAGCGAGCTCCAGTCGCTGATGAAGGAGCTCGACGGGGACTGGTTGACCCTCGACATCACGGGTCGCGACGCCCCGCAGCGCCTCGCCCACCACCTGAGCGAGAAGCACGGCGGTGTGGACGTCGTCGTCCACAACGCCGGCATCACGCGCGACAAGAAGCTCGCCAACATGGACGACTCCCGCTGGGACTCGGTGATCGCGGTCAACCTCACCGCGCCCGAGCTGATCACCCGAGAGCTGCTCGACCAGGGCGTCATCAACGCCGGCGGCTCGATCGTCGGCGTCGCCTCGATCGCCGGCATCGCCGGGAACGTCGGGCAGACCAACTACGCCGCCTCCAAGGCCGGCGTGATCGGCCTCGTCGACTCCCTCGCCGACGAGCTCACCGACGGCATCACGATCAACGCGGTCGCGCCCGGCTTCATCATCACGCAGATGACCGCAGCCGTGCCGTTCGCGACCCGCGAGGTCGGCCAGCGCCTCAACGCGATGTCACAGGGCGGTCTGCCGATCGACGTCGCCGAGACCATCGCCTGGTACGCCCACCCCGGCTCGACGGCCGTCAACGGCAACGTCGTACGGGTGTGCGGCCAGATGATGCTGGGCGCCTGAGGTGGCCTCCGAGACCCACGGAGCGCGAATCGAGCCGACCGTGCTCGAGGGCACACCGGGTGGACTCTCGACCCTGCTGCGGGCCGCGCTGCCCTCGCTCCCGGTCGTGGGCACGCTCCCCGGCATCCGCAAGGCCTCCGCCGACGGCTTCGAGGGCCTGAGCTTCCAGCGGGCCGGCGTCCGGATCGAGCGGCAGGACGTCGAGGCGTACGCCGCGGTGTGCGGCTTCCCGGTCAAGGACACCGTCCCGCTGACCTACCCCCACCTGCTGGCCTTCGGCCTCCACATGGCGATCCTCACCGACCCGGCGTTCCCCGCCCCCGCCGTCGGCACGGTCCACGTCGAGAACGCCATCACCCGCCACCGCCAGGTGCGCGTCGGCGACACCCTCAGCCTCACCGCCCGCGTCGGGCCGTCCCGACCGCACCCGAAGGGGGTCGTCTTCGACTTCGAGGTCGAGGCGCACACCGAGGACGGCCTGGCCTGGGAGAGCACCTCGACGTACCTGCGCCGCCAGAAGGGCGACCGGGACGCCTCCGCGGGCAGCCCCTTCCCCGACGCGCCGCCGAACGGGACCGTGTGGAGCCTGCCCGGCGACCTGGGCCGGCGCTACGCCGCGATCTCGGGCGACCACAACCCGATCCACCTCTACCCGCTGACCGCGAAGGCCCTCGGGTTCCGCCGCCAGATCGCGCACGGCATGTGGACCAAGGCCCGCTGCGTCGCCGCGCTCGAGAACCGGCTGCCCGACGCCGTGCGCGTCGAGGTGGCGTTCAAGAAGCCCGTCTTCCTTCCCGGTCGGGTGGCCTTCGGCTCGACGCCGCTCGACGACGGGTACGCCTTCTCGCTCAGCAGCCCTTCGAGCGGAGCCCCGCACCTCGCGGGTCGTACGACGCGGGTGCTCAACGGTCCCGACGCGGCCGGATGATCCCCTCCTGGGCGACGGTGGCGACCAGGGTGCCGTCGGGGAGGTAGACCTCGCCGAGGGAGAGGCCACGACCGCCCTGGGCCGAGGGCGACCACTGGTCGTAGAGCCACCACTGGTCCACGCGGAACGGCCGGTGGAACCAGATGGTGTGGTCCAGCGAGGCCATCTGGACCTGCGCCGGCACCACCGGGTGCGCGCCGAGCGCGGCGCCGAGCAGGCTGACGTCGCTGGCGAAGACGAACAGGGCCCGGTGGATGGTCGGGTCCGCGGGCAGCTCGCCTCGCAGACGCAGCCACATCCGCGACTGCGACGGGTGACGCGGGTCCGGCTCCAGCCCGCGCTGACTGTTGCCGAGGAAGCGCATCTCCAGGGCACCCCACTCGCTGACCAGGGAGTCGACCTCGGCGTTGCCGGCCTGGCGCATCAGCTCGAGCATGTCCAGGCCGGTCTCGGGCTCGGGGACCTCGGGCATCACGTCCTGGTGCTCGAGGCCCTCCTCGTGCCGGTGGAAGCTGACGGTCTGGTAGTAGATGACCCGGCCGCGCTGGCGTGCCTCGACGCGACGCGTGACGAAGGACCGTCCGTCGCGGATCCGCTCGACGGAGTAGATGATCGGCACGCTGTAGTCGCCCGCGAGCAGGAAGTAGGAGTGCAGCGAGTGCACGCCCAGCTCGGGGTCGACGGAGCGGATGGCCGCGATCAGGGCCTGGGCCGCGACCTGACCGCCGTACACCCGGGTGCGCTCGGTGCGCGGGTGTCGTCCGCGGTGCAGGTCGTCGTCGAGCTGCTCGATGTCGAGGAGCCGGACGAGGTCGGCGGTGCGGTCGACCTCGCTCACCGCTCGTCCTCGGGCTTCTCCAGGTCGGCCAGGAACCGCTCGAACTCCTTGCCGAGCTCCTCGCCGGTCGGCAGCGGCTGGTCGCTGGCCAGCAGGTTGGACCCCGCGTCCTCGGCACGCTCGAAGGCGTCGTACTGGCGCTCGAGGGCCTCGACGACGGACGTGACCTCCTCGTTGTCGGCCAGGTAGCGCTCGATCTCGCTGCGCCGGCTCTCGGCCTGGGAGCGGAGGGCGTCGAGGTCGATGGTCAGTCGCCCCGCCAGCTCGACCTGCTCGAGCAGGACCGTCGCGGCCTGGGGGTAGTCGAGCTGCGCGAGGTAGTGCGGGATGTGTGCGACGAAGCCGAGGGCGTCGTGGCCCCACTCCCCCAGGCGCAGCTCGAGCAGGGCCTGGGCACTGCTGGGGATGCGCAGCTCGCCCCGCCAGGGACTAGCACCGGTGATCAGCTCAGGACGGTTGGCGTGGCGGGTGAACGCGATCGGTCGGGTGTGCGGCGCCGCCATCGGCACCGAGCCCATGCCGACGACCCGGGTCACGCCGAAGCGCTCGACGACCTCGCGCACGGCCTGGCAGAAGGCCTCCCACCGCACGTCGGGCTCGACCCCGTGCAGCAGCAGGTACGGCGTACCGCCGCTGTCGCGCAGCAGGCGGACCAGCAGGCGCGGCGCCTCGTAGCCGGCGTAGTGGTCGACCACGAACGACATCGGGGGTCGACGCGCGCGGTAGTCGTGGAGCTCGTCGACGGCGAAGGTGGCCACCACAGGGCCTGCCGGGGTGTCGACCGGGCTGGAGTCCGGGCTGGAGTCCGGGCTGGCCTCCGGGTCGTCGAGCCCGGTGTCGTAGTCCGCCCCGACGCCCAGCTCGTGGTCGTCGAGCGTGCCGCTGCCGCCCGTGCCGCCGGTGCGCTCGGTGTCGGCGCCGGTCTCGGAGACGGGCATGTGGGTGCTGCGGGCCTCGTCGACGGCGACGAGGTGACGGGCCGCGAGGGCGGCGGCGTTGCCCGCGTCGAGGAAGCCGTCGAGCACGAGCACCATGGTCAGGTCCTCGACCCCGTCGAGGTCGGGCACGTCGTCGACGATGTGGACGAGTCGGGAGGAGCTCATCGACCCAGGATAGGTCTCGACGCCGCCATCACCGGGGTGGGCCCGGTGCCCCCGTCGACCGGGGTCGGGCGCCGGGTCAGGCGTCCGTGCGCGGCTGGTCGCCGGCGAGCACCGACGGGGTCTCGTCCAGGGCGGTGACGTCCTCCACGATGTCGCGGGCCAGCGCCTGCGCCGAGAGCCCGATGCGCTCCAGGATCGCGCTGCGCTTGGCGTGCCCGAGGAACTCCTGGGGGATGCCGCGCAGGCGGAACGGCGTGCGGACCCCGGCGGCGTTGAGCGTCTGGAGCAGGACCGCGCCGCAGCCGCCGATCTCGCCGTTGTCCTCGACGCTGACCACCAGGCGGTGCACCCGGGCGAGCTCGACGAGCGCGGGGTCCACCGGCTTGACCCAACGGGGGTCGACGACGGTGACGCCGATGCCCTGGTCGGCCAGGCGGCGCGCGACGTCGAGGGCGGTCGCGGCCATCGCGCCGACCGCGACGAGCAGCACGTCGCGGGCGCCGTCCCGCACGAGGACGTCCACCCCGCCGACGCGGTCGACGGCCGGGATGTCCTGGGGGGGCGGGCCCTTCGGGTAGCGCAGCACCGTGGGGGCGTCGTCGACGGCGACGGCCTCGTCGAGCAGCTCGTCGAGCCGCGCGGGGTCCCGTGGGGCGGCCAGGCGCAGCCCCGGCACGAGCTGGAGCACCGACATGTCCCACATGCCGTTGTGGCTGGCCCCGTCGTCACCGGTGACGCCGGCGCGGTCGAGCACGAAGGTGACACCGCAGCGATGCAGGGCGACGTCCATCAGGACCTGGTCGAAGGCCCGGTTGAGGAAGGTGGCGTACAGCGCGATCACGGGGTGCAGGCCGCCGATCGCCATGCCGGCCGCCGCCGTCGCCGCGTGCTGCTCGGCGATGCCGACGTCGAACATCCGCGTCGGGAAGCGCGAGGCGAACTTGTCGAGCCCGACCGGGTGGGTCATGGCGGCGGTGATCGCGACGACGTCGGGGCGCTGGTGGCCCACCCGCAGCATCGCGTCGGCGAAGTGGTCGGTCCAGATCTGTGCCTTGGGGCTCTCCACCCCGGTGTCGACGTCGAAGGGGCCCGGGGAGTGGAACTGGTCGGCCTCGTGGCGCTCGGCGGCGTCGTAGCCGAAGCCCTTGCGGGTCAGCGCGTGCACGATCACGGGGCCGCCGAAGCGCTTGGCCTGGCTCAGCGCCTGCTCCATGGCCTGCTCGTCGTGGCCGTCGACCGGGCCGACGTACTTCAGGCCGAGGTCCTCGAAGAGCCCCTGCGGCGCGATGGCGTCCTTGAGGCCCTTCTTCATCGCGTGCAGGGCGTCGTAGGTCGCCGAGCCCACGCCCGGCACGGCGTGCAGGCGGCGCTTGACGAGGTCGAGCACCTGCTCGTATCGCGGACTGGTGCGCAGCGAGGTCAGCGCGGTCGCTAGTCCCCCGATCGTGGGGGTGTAGGAGCGACCGTTGTCGTTGACGACGATCACCAACCGGCTCTCCTTGGCCACCGCGATGTTGTTCAGCGCCTCCCAGGCCATGCCACCGGTCAGGGCGCCGTCGCCGATGACGGCCACGGTGTGGCGGTCCTCGCCGCGGATGACGTAGGCCTTCGCGATGCCGTCGGCGTAGCTCAGGGCGGTGGAGGCGTGGGAGTTCTCGACGATGTCGTGCGCGGACTCGGCCTGGCTCGGGTAGCCCGACAGGCCACCCTCCTTGCGCAGGCCGGCGAAGTCGCCTCCGCGGCCGGTGAGGATCTTGTGCACGTAGGCCTGGTGGCCGGTGTCGAAGACGATCCGGTCACGCGGCGAGTCGAAGACGCGGTGCAGGGCGATCGTCAGCTCGACGACGCCGAGGTTGGGTCCGAGGTGGCCGCCGGTGCGGGCACAGGTCGTCACCAGCAGGTCCCGGATCTCGACGGCGAGGTCGCTCAGGTCACCCTGGGAGAGTCCTCGCAGGTCGCGCGGTCCGTGGATCGACTCGAGCAGGCCCATGCGCCGAGTCTACGGCTCACCCGGGGAGGCAGGGCCCCCGGTCGAGATGGGGGTCGAGGTGGGGGTCGAGGTCAGCATCGTGGCGTAGGCCGGACTGGTCAGCAGGGCCGGCAGCGCCTGCTGGGCGAGCGCGGACAACCGCAGCGTCAGGGCGGTGCGGGGCTCGACGAAGACGATCCGTCGGCCCTCGTGGCACTCGATGTCGGCGTCGGTGAGCACGGTCGGGGCGAGGTGGACGTGGACCGGGTCGGTGCTGGCGTAGGCCGCGTGGAAGACCGCGAGCGTGTGCCAGTGGGAGAGCTCCCCGGCGGCGCCGGGGGCGAGCCGGACGCCCGTCTCCTCCTCGAGCTCGCGGTACGCCGCGGCCAGCGGGTCCTCACCCGGTTCGAGGTGGCCTCCGACGAGGCTCCACGTCTCCGGGTCGATGGCCGGGTGCTCGTCACGCTCCTGCAGCAGCAGCCAGCCGCGCGGGTCGACGAGGATGACGCTGGCGAACTCGGGCATCCGCCGACCGTAGTCCGGCATGTTCGTGCGGTGTCCCCTGGTGGCACAGCGGCCCGCAGCGCAGGGCGTCAGAGTCGAGCGGTCCAGCGGCGTCCGCGCAGGGCGTCCTCGACGAGGCCGACCTCGCGGCGTGCTCCGGCCAGACGCGCGGCCTCCGCGAGCCAGGCCTGGACCGCGGCCTCGACGACGTCACCGTCGACGAACCCGCGCAGCTGCGACCTCGCCTCCTCCAGGGCTCGCCGGCACCCGGCCTGGCACGCCTCGACGTGCAGCACGGCGAAGCGCGCGAGGACGACGGGGTGGCGGCGCACCACGGGGTAGGAGCGGTACTCGGGCGGGCACAGGTCGAGCAGCCACGACGTGGCCGACGACACCCAGTCCGGTGCCTCCGGCGCCCGGACGTCGTGCGGCCAGCCGGGGGGCACCACCAGATCGTGCATGGACGAGAACCTACTCGAACGCGTGTTCTAGGGCCAGGGTCGGGCTCACCCCGCGAGGAAGCTGAACCGCACCTCGCGCTCGGCGTTGTCGACGTTGAGGTCGACCAGGCACACGCTCTGCCACGTGCCGAGGGCCAGGCTCCCGCCGAGCACCGGGATGCTGGCGTACGGCGGCACGAGGGCGGGCATCACGTGCGAGCGGCCGTGGCCCGGCGAGCCGTGGCGGTGGCGCCACCGGTCGTCGGCCGGCAGGAGGTCCCCCAGGGCGGCGAGCAGGTCGTCGTCGCTGCCGGCCCCGGTCTCCAGGATCGCCAGACCCGCGGTCGCGTGCGGGACGAAGAGGTGCAGCAGCCCGTCGCCGCGGCCCGCGACGTACGCCGCGACGTCGCGGGTCAGGTCGAGCACGCGCTCCTGCCCGCCGGTGCGGTAGGTCTGGGTCTCGGAGTCCATGCGGCGATCGTGGCAGGCGGCTCAGACCGACGTCGTGGTCGGGGTCGCGCCCTGCGGGTCGCTCAGCCCGCCGTCGCAGGAGGCCATGGGCTCCGGCGCGGTCTGCGCGTTGCCGTAGCGCTCCAGGAACAGGGGCAGGCGCGGGTCGTCCGCGCCGGTGAGCCGCAGCTGCGCGCCCCAGACCGTCACCACGACGGGCGCGTCCAGCCCCGGGTAGGGCGCCATGATCCCGTTGGCGGGCAGCATCGCGGCCAGCGTGGCGCGCGCCTGCGGGTCGAGGTCCTCGTCCACGGCGAACCACACCGTGCCGTGCTCGAGGTCGTGCACGACGTTCTCCTCCCGCACCGGCTCCTCGTAGGTGCCGCAGTCGAGCCAGGCGCCGGCGTGCGGGCCGCCGACGGCCGGGCTCTGGTCGTAGGTGACCGGCTCCTGGGTGTGGGTCGTCGGCAGGTCCTCGAAGATCTCGACGTCCGCCAGACCGACCTGGGCCGTTGCGGCACCGGGTGCGGAGGTGCCCCAGGACCCCACCGGGGCGAGGGCCGCGGCCGAGACGAGGGCGACGGCCACCGTGGCCGCCACCGCTGCGGCGACCAGACCGCGTGGGCGACGAGGGTCCGGGCCCGGCGAGGAGTCCGGGTCCGCGGGGGGCGGGTTCACGGGACCGACGCTACCTGCGAGCCCCTCAGTCGCCGAGCGCCTGCTCGAGCCGCTCGACCTTCGCGCTGAGCTGGCCGTCCCAGCCGGGCCGGATGTCGGCCTTGAGCACGAGCGAGATCCGCGGGGACACAGCGGCGACGGCGTCCACCGCGCCCTTGACGACGGACATCACCTCGTCCCACTCGCCCTCGACGTTGGTGAACATCGCGTTGGTCTCGCAGGGCAGTCCGGAGTCGCGCACGACCCGGACCGCCGCGGCGACGGCTGCGCTGACGCCGCCGGTGTCGTCCCCGGTCGCGGGGCTGATGCTGAAGGCCACGATCATGACTCCACTCTAGGCCGCGCCCGCCGCCCTAGGATCCTCGTCATGGACGACCCGTTCGCGAGCCTGCCGCGCGACCCGCGCGACCCGTCGTACGCCGACCTGCGTGCCGCGGACCGTGACCGCGACGTGGTGCTGCAGGTGCTCGGGGAGGCCTACGCCGACGGCCGCTTGACCCGCGAGGAGTACGACGAGCGCAGCGAGACCCTCGCCGGGACCCGCACCCTCGGCGGGCTGGCGGAGCTCCTCTCGGACCTGGTGCCCCCCACGGTGAGCGGTTCGGCAGACCTGGTGCGGGCCGGCTCCACCTCACCGACGCGTCCCGACGACCTGCGCGTCGAGGCCGTCCGGCACTACGAGCGCCAGCGGCGCGAGGCGGTGTGGGGCATGCTGTCGGCCTCGATCGTCTGCCTGGTGATCTGGGCGGTGGTCTCGGGGTTCGGCTCCTTCTTCTGGCCGGGGTTCGTCGTCCTCGGAACCGGGATCAACGTGGCGCGCCTGGTCGTCCGGCGCTCCGACGTCGTCGACGACCGGGTCGCGGAGCTGGAGAAGAAGCAGCGCAGAGCGCTGGAACGCGAGCAGAGGCGCGCCGAGCGCGACGGCTCCTAGCCGCTCCGCTCGCTCCGCGGCACCTCGGCACGCTCAGTGCGACGGACGAACGTGCAGTGCCGCGTTCTCGGGCCCGCACCGTCGCGACCACACCCCGCTGACCTGCGGCGATGTGATCGGCCGGTCACCGCGAGTCACGCACTGTACGTTCTTCCGGTCGTCCGGCTCAGCCCAGGAGCCCGACCGCGCTGCGCACCAGCAGCACCAGGGCCGACCCGCCGCACACGACCAGCACCGCCGGACGGACCCGGGAGGCCGCGACCCGCCCCCGCAACCGGGTTCCGACGAGGGTCCCCGCGAGCAGCACCGGCAGCATGAGCAGGGCGACGTAGAAGTGCGAGAGCTGGAGCTGGTCCGCGAGCCCCAGCCCGACCAGGGAGAGGCCGGCGCCGAAGGTGAAGTAGACCCCCAACGTGCTTCGTATCCGCTGCGGCTCGGAGTGCTGGTAGAGGATCGCCATCGGCGGCCCACCGATCGAGGTCGCCGTCCCGGCGAAGCCCGAGACCAGACCCGCCGAGAGCAGGGTGCCGCGGTTGATCGGCACCCGCCAGGCCCGCCAGGTGATGGCCACGGCGGCCAGCACGATGACGCCGACCACCACACCCAGGCTCTGGGTGGAGATGGTCGCGACCGCGGCGACCCCGACAGCCGTGCCGACGATGCGCGTCGGCACCGACCACCCGAGACCGTGCCAGTCGATGTCGTCGTGGTCGCGCCACAACGTGACCAGGGGCAGCGCCATCGCCAGCCAGAGCATCACGTCGGGCATGAGCGACGGTGCGGCCAGCGTGATCACCGGCGCGGCGACCAGGCCCAGGCCGAGACCGACCAGGTTCTGGACCACCGCGCCGGCGAGCAGCGCGAGGGCGACGACCGCGAGGACGGCGAGGTGCTCGCCGAGCACCTCAGCCGTTGCGCAGGCTGCGCAGCACGAACTGCATGATCCCGCCGTGGCGGTAGTAGCCCGCCTCGCCCGGGGTGTCGATGCGGACCTTCGCGTCGAACTCGACGTCGTCCGCGGTGACCTTGATCGTCGACGGGATGGTGTCGTTGAGCTCGGTGACGCCGGTGAAGGAGAAGGTCTCCTCCCCGGTCAGCCCCAGCGACTCCGCCGTCTCGCCCTCGGGGAACTGCAGGGGCAGCACGCCCATCCCGATCAGGTTCGAGCGGTGGATCCGCTCGTAGGACTCCGCGATCACCGCACGCACCCCGAGCAGCGCCGTGCCCTTGGCCGCCCAGTCGCGCGAGGAGCCCGAGCCGTACTCCTTGCCGGCCAGCACGACCAGTGGCGTCCCGGCGGCGGCGTACTTCTCGGAGGCCTCGTAGACCGAGGTGACCTCACCGTCGCCGTCCTCGGAGAGGTCACGGGTGTAACCACCCTCGGTGCCCGGGGCCAGCTGGTTGCGCAGCCGGATGTTGGCGAACGTGCCCCGGATCATCACCTCGTGGTTGCCGCGGCGTGAGCCGTAGGAGTTGAAGTCACGCTGCTCGACGCCGTGCTCGGCCAGGTAGGTGCCGGCGGGGCTGTCCTTCTTGATCGCACCGGCGGGTGAGATGTGGTCGGTCGTGACCGAGTCGCCGAGCTTGAGCAGGACCTTGGCGCCCTCGATGTCCTCGACGGCCGACGGCTCGGCGGGCATGCCGTCGAAGTACGGGGGCCGCCGGACGTAGGTCGAGTCCTCCTCCCAGGCGAACGTGTCGCCCTCGGGCGTGGGCAGCGAGCGCCAACGCTCGTCGCCGGCGAAGACGTCGGCGTAGTCGTCGGTGAACATGTCGGAGGTGATCGCCGAGGCGATGACCTCCTCGACCTCGGCCGCGCTGGGCCAGATGTCCTTCATGAACACGTCGTTGCCGTCGGTGTCCTGGCCCAGGGGCTCGGTGAACAGGTCGACGTCCATCGACCCGGCCAGGGCGTAGGCCACGACCAGCGGCGGCGAGGCGAGGTAGTTCATCTTCACGTCGGGGTTGATCCGACCCTCGAAGTTGCGGTTGCCCGAGAGCACCGAGACGACCGCGAGGTCGGCGTCCTGGACGGCCTGGCTGACCTCGGGGATGAGGGGGCCGGAGTTGCCGATGCAGGTCGTGCAGCCGTAGCCGACGAGGTTGAAGCCGAGCTTGTCGAGGTACGGCGTCAGGCCGGACTTGTCGTAGTAGTCGCTGACGACCTTCGACCCGGGGGCGAGCGAGGTCTTGACCCACGGCTTGCGCTGCAGGCCCTTCTCGACGGCGTTCCTGGCCAGCAGGGCCGCGCCGATCATCACCGAGGGGTTCGAGGTGTTGGTGCACGAGGTGATGGCCGCGATCGTGACCGCGCCATGGTCGAGGTCGAACTCGGTGCCGTCCTCGAGCGTGACCGGGGTCGGCCTGCTCGGACGGCCCCCGTCCTTCGGTGCCGCGGTGTGGCGTGGCTTCTCGGCCCCGTCGTCCCCGCTCTCCGAGGCGCTGGGCGCGTCGCTGGCCGGGAAGCTCTCTTCCGAGGCCTCGTCCTGGCCCGAGGTCGCCTGGGCGTCGGTGTCACCCTCCTCGTCATTCTCGACGTAGTCGGCCAGGGCGCCGCGGAAGGCCTCCTTGGCCTCCGACAGCGAGACCCGGTCCTGCGGGCGCTTGGGTCCGGCCAGCGACGGGACCACGGTGGAGACGTCGAGCTCGAGCTGCTCGGAGTAGCGCGGCTGCGCGTCGGGGTCGTGCCAGAGGCCCTGAGCCTTGGCGTAGGCCTCGACCAGCGCGACCTCCTCCTCGGTACGCCCGGTGAGCGTGAGGTACTTCGTGGTCTCCTCGTCGAGCGGGAACACCGCGATCGTGGAGCCGAACTCGGGGCTCATGTTCCCGATCGTGGCCCGGTTGGCCAGCGGCAGCGCGGAGACGCCGGGGCCGTAGAACTCCACGAACTTGCCGACCACGCCGTGCTCGCGCAGCATCTCGGTGATCGTCAGCACGAGGTCGGTCGCGGTGGCGCCCTCGGGCAGGTCGCCGTTGAGCTTGAAGCCGACCACACGCGGGATCAGCATCGAGACGGGCTGGCCGAGCATGGCCGCCTCGGCCTCGATGCCACCGACGCCCCAGCCCACGACGCCGATGCCGTTGACCATGGTGGTGTGCGAGTCGGTGCCGACACAGGTGTCGGGGTAGGCCAGCGTGTTGCCCTCGCCGTCCTCGCGAGCGAACACGACGCGCGCGAGGTGCTCGATGTTGACCTGGTGCACGATGCCGGTGCCCGGGGGGACGACCTTGAAGTCGTCGAAGGCGCCCTGGCCCCAGCGCAGGAACTGGTAGCGCTCGCGGTTGCGCTCGTACTCGATCTCGACGTTGCGCTCGAAGGCCTCCGGGGTGCCGAAGACGTCGGCGATCACGGAGTGGTCGATGACCATCTCGGCCGGGGCGAGCGGGTTGATCCTGGTGGCGTCGCCCCCGAGCTCGGTCATCGCCTCACGCATGGTGGCGAGGTCCACCACGCAGGGGACGCCGGTGAAGTCCTGCATGATCACGCGCGCCGGCGTGAACTGGATCTCCTCGCTCGGGTCCGCGTCGGCGTCCCAGCCGGCGATCGCCTTGATGTCCTCGGCGGTGATGTTCTCGCCGTCCTCGGTGCGCAGCAGGTTCTCCAGCAGCACCTTCAGGCTGAACGGCAGGCTCTCGACGTCGAGTCCCTCCCCACTGACCGCGTCGAGGCGGTAGTAGTCGTAGGACTTCTCCCCCACGTCCAGGCTGCTCTTGGCTCCGAAGCTGTCCTTGCTGGCCATGCCATCTCCTCTGTCGCGGCTGCGCTGACGTCGTCGCGGGTGCGCTGACCCACCATCCTGCCGGTGCCGACGGGGCGCACGGAAGGGTGGTCTCCCACGCGTCCCGCCGGTCCGGAAAAGTCTCTTGACGTCAAGATACCTCAGTCAGCCACCCTGCGCCAGGTCGGCCACGTCCTGCCACTGCTCCCAGGTCGCGATCCGCTGCTCGTAGTCGGCCTTGGCGATCGAGAGCGGTGCGGCACCGAAGAAGACCCGCAGCGGCGGCTCCTCGGCGTCGACCACGCGCAGGACGGCGGCGGCCGAGGCGGTCGGGTCGCCCTGGCCGCTGGTCGCGCGGGACCGACGGGCCTCCTGCATCGCCTCGCGGGCCTGGGCGTAGGCCTCCAGCGGCTCGGAGTGCCGCGCCGACGGGCCGGCCCAGTCGGTGGCGAAGCCGCCCGGCTCGATGAGGGTGACGTGCACGCCGTACGGCGCCATCTCGCCGGCCAGCGCCTGGCTGAAACCCTCCAGCGCCCACTTCGAGGCGTGGTAGGCACCGATGCCGGCGAAGGCGGTGATCCCTCCGATCGAGGACACCTGGAGGATGTGGCCGCTGCGCTGCTCGCGCAGGATCGGCAGCGCCGCCTGGGTCACCCACATCGCGCCGAAGACGTTGGTCTCCATCTGCTCGCGGAAGTCGGCCTCGCTGAGCTCCTCGACGAAGCCGAAGTGGCCGTAGCCCGCGTTGTTGACGACCACGTCGAGGCGCCCGAAGCGCTGGTGGGCCTGCTGCACGGCCAGGGTGTCCGCAGCGCGGTCGGTGACGTCGAGCTCGAGGGGCAGGATCGCGTCGCCGTACGCCGCGACGAGGTCGTCGAGGGTGGCGGTGTCGCGCGCGGTCGCGGCGACCTGGTCGCCGCGCTCGAGGGCGGCGATGGTCCACTCGCGGCCGAAGCCACGCGACGCGCCGGTGATGAACCAGGTCTTGGGGGTGCTCGTGGTGGTGCTCGTGGTGGTGTTCTCAGCCATGCTGCGAACCTAGCGTCGCCGTTGACGTCGGCAACCACCCAGGGTAAGTTCCTGCGCTTGTGCGTTCGGGAGCCTGGATCTACCTGCGACTGGTGTCCGCAGGCTTCCGGCAGGGCTCGGCCTACCTCCTCGCCGCCCTCGGCGGACTGGTCGCGAACGCGACCTTCGGCTTCCTCAAGGTCGCGATCCTCTTCGCCACCGTGCGCGCCGCCGGCGGCGAGCTGCGCGGGTACGACGTGGCGCAGATGAGCGCCTACATCTGGCTCTCCCAGGCGATGCTGGGCTCGGTCAACCTCTCGGGGCGTACCGACATCGCGGAGCGGATCAAGGACGGCGACGTCGCGATCGACTTCACCCGCCCCGTCGACGTCCAGGCCGCGAGCATCGCCACCGAGGTCGGCCGGCGCCTGTTCAACCTCGTTCCTCGCGGGATCCCGTCGGTGCTGATCGGGGCGCTCGTGGTCGGGATGAGCGCGCCCGACGGCGCCGCGGCCTACGTCGTGGGCGCGGTGAGCCTGCTGCTCGGGATCGTGGTGTCCTGCGCGACCGTCTACCTCGTGGCCGCCGTCGGCTTCTGGATCGTGGAGACCCGCGGGCTGCAGATCCTCTACATGGTCGCCTCGGGGTTCCTGGCCGGGCTGTTCGTGCCGATCTCGCTGTTCCCCGACTGGCTGCTGGTGCTCGCTCGCTCGACGCCGTTCCCGTCGATGATGATGTATCCCGTCGACATCCTCTCCGGACGCGTCGGCGGTCTCGACGCGGTGCTGCTCGTCGCGCAGCAGGTCGGCTGGCTCGTGGCCACGGCCCTCGCCGGGCACGTGATGACCCGCGCCGGTCGGCACGAGCTGGAGGTGCAGGGTGGCTGAGTCCTCCAGCCCGGGGCGCGCCGTGCTCGCCGCCCGCGTCGCGCCGTACCGCGCCGTCCTCGCCTCACGGATGCGCTCCCAGCGCAGCTATCGCGCCAGCTTCGGCCTCGACCTGTTCTCCTCACTGCTCGTCGGCGTCATCGAGCTCGCCGAGGTCGGCGTGCTCTACCTCAACGTCGACGCCATCGGCGGGCTCTCCTTCGCCCAGGTGCTGCTCGTCTTCGGCCTGGCGGACGTGGCCTTCTCGCTGGCCGACCTCGCGTTCGGCCACTGCGACAACCTGCCGACCTATCTGCGCACCGGCATGCTCGACGTGTTCTACCTGCGTCCGCAGCCGTTGCTGGCCCAGCTCGTGACCAGCGACATCTCGCTGCGCCGGCTGGCCCGGGCGAGCGTCGGCGTCGCCGCGCTCGTGGTCGGACTGGTGCTCGACGACCTCGCCTGGGGCCTCACGCCGGTGGCGCTGCTGATCGTCGCGCTCGTCTCCGGCACGGTCATGTTCGCGGCGCTGTTCGTCACCGCGGCCGGCCTGCAGTTCTTCATCGTCGACGGTGCGGAGATGACCAACGCCTTCGTCTACGGCGGGCGGTACGCCGCCAGCCAGCCCGCCTCGGTCTGGCCGCGCTCGCTGCTGGTGGTCTTCGGGTTCGTCTTCCCGATGGCCTTCGCCGGCTACCTGCCGGTGGTCACCCTGCTCGACCTGCCCGGCATCGAGGGCGTGCCGACCTGGGCCGGGTGGTGCGCTCCCCTGGCGGCCCTGTGGAGCGTGGCGCTGGCGGCGGCCTGCTGGCGCTGGGGCGTGCGGCACTACCAGGGAGCGGGCGGATGAGCGACCAGAGGAGCGGACCGATCATCGAGGCCGAGCACCTGGTGCGCACCTTCCGGGTGCGCGACGGCGTACGGCGCCGGACGGTCACGGCCGTCGACGACCTCGGCCTGGTCGTCCAGCCCGGCGAGGCGGTCGGCTACATCGGCGCCAACGGTGCGGGCAAGTCGACGACGATCAAGATGCTCACCGGCATCCTGGTGCCGACCGCGGGTGAGGTGCGCACCTGCGGACTGCGCCCCGTGCCGGACCGGCGCCGCCTGGCCCGCGAGGTCGGGGTGGTCTTCGGCCAGCGCTCCCAGCTGTGGTGGGACCTGCCGGTACGGGAGTCGTTCGGACTGCTCGCGGCGATCCACCGGCTGGCGAAGGCCGAGGCGCGCGAGCGCACCGACGAGCTCGTCGAACGGCTCGAGATGGAGGAGTTCCTCGCCACGCCGGTGCGCCAGCTCTCGCTGGGTCAGCGGATGCGCGCCGAGGTGGCCGCCGCCCTGCTGCACCGCCCGCGCCTGGTGATCCTCGACGAGCCGACCATCGGTCTCGACGTGCTCTCCAAGCAGCGGCTGCGCGAGTTCCTCATCAGCGAGCGTCGGCTGCACGGCACCACGCTGCTGCTGACCACCCACGACATGGGCGACGTGGAGCGCCTGTGCGACCGGGTCGTGCTGGTCGACCGCGGCCGGCTGGTCTTCGACGGTGATCTGCCCGGCCTCACCCGCACGGTCGGCGCCGAGCGGGTGCTCGTCGTCGACCTCGCCGAGCCGGTCGGCGACCTCGTCGACCTGCCCGGCTGCCGCCACGTGCTCAGCGAGGGTCACGGCCTGCGCCAGCGGCTCGCCTTCGACGCCGACGTCACGACCGCGGCCAAGGTCCTCGCCGAGGTCTCCGGGCGCGCCGAGGTGCTCGACCTCTCGATCGAGGAGCCGCGCATCGAGGACGTCGTACGCCGGGTGTACGCCGCGCGTCGCTGAGCCGGCTGGTCGACCGGCCGCTCCCCATCGGCGGCCCGCCGACGCCTTGTCGTGAGAGGTCCGGGGTAGCACCGGGTGAGGACAGGCCCCGTCGGCGCCTCCGAGAATCAAGGCATGACCGACGACGCGCGCCGCCCGCCCGCCCCGGCTTCCGCAGCCACCTCCGTCCTCCGCAGCGCCCTGACCGGCGGGGCCGTGCAGCGCGTCGGCGCCTGGACCGTCGGTCTGAGCCGTGGCGAGCCGTTCGCGGTCGACTCGCGCTGTCGCCACCAGCTGGCCGACCTGTCGAAGGGCTCGGTCGACGCCGACGGTTGCCTGGTGTGCCCGTGGCACGGCGCTCGCTACGACGTCCGCGACGGGCGGATGGTCGAGGGCCCCCGTGGCTTCTTCGGCTACCACGGCCCGAGCCGGGGCTACCGCGAGCTGGTCCGTGCCTACGCGCGCCTCCTCCCGCTGCGCCGCCGCCCCGCCTCGGTGCAGGGCGACCGGGTCGTCGTCGACCTCGACGGGAGCTCGTCGTGAAGGTCGTGGTCACCGGCGCGACCGGGAACGTGGGCACGACCGTCGTCGAGCACCTGCTCGCCGCCCACGACGACCTCGAGGTGGTCGGGATGGCAAGGAGGGTGCCCACGGCTCCGACCGACGACCCGTCCTCGGGAAGACTGACCTGGGCCGGGCTCGACCTCAGCGACGACGCCTGCCTGCCTGCGCTCCGCGCCGGGTTCCGCGGCGCCGACGCGGTCGTGCACCTCGCGTGGGGCTTCCAGCCCTCGCACCGCGCCGACTACCTCGAGCAGCTGGGCGTCGGCGGCACCCGGCGCGTGCTGGAGGCGGCGACGGCCGAGGCGGTCCCGCACCTGGTGCACATGTCCTCGGTCGGCGCGTACTCCCCCAAGGTCGATGACCTCCCGGTCACCGAGTCCTACCCGACGAGCGGGATCCGCTCCTCGATGTACAGCCGCCACAAGGCGGCCGCCGAGCGCCTCCTCGACGACCACGAGGCCGAGGTCGCCGCGGGCCGCTCGGACGGGCCCGTCGTCGCCCGCCTGCGGCCGGGGATCGTGGGACAGCGCGACGCGGGCAGCGCCCTCCTGCGCTACGGCCTGCCCGGGCTCGTCCCCGGCCGCGCGGTCACGCTGCTGCCGGTCCTCCCCCTCGACCGCTCCCTGCTCGTCCCGATGGTCCACGCCGCCGACGTCGCGGACGCGGTCTGCCGCGTGGTCGACGGACGTGCCACCGGCGCCTTCAACCTCGCCGCCCCCAGTCCGATCACGCCGGCCGACATCGCCGCCGCGCTCGGCGCCCGCCACGTGCCCGCCCCCGGGCGCCTGCTGCGCGCGGCCGTCAGCGCGAGCTGGCAGGCCCGCCTGCAGCCCCTGGACCCGGGGTGGATCGACCTGGCCCTCCAGGTGCCGCTGATGGACACCCGACGGGCGCGCGACGAGCTGGGCTGGACCCCCCACCGGTCAGCCGTCGCGACGCTCGAGGAGACCGTGGCCGGGATGCGCGACTCCGCGTCCGGGTCGACGGCGGTGCTCCGACCACGCAGTGTCGCGCGCAACGTGCGTGAACGGCTCTCGAGCGGACCTGTCGCCGGGCGGCGCCACCCGTGAGGGGCGCGACGGCGTCCTGACCCACGCCGGCCGACCTCTCAGCCGCGTCGCTCGGCGACGTGGGCGAGTCGTCGCAGCGTCTCGGTGTTGCGCCACCCGAGCTGGAGGTGCCTGACCGGGGGCGGGACGAGCCGCCCCGGCCCGCTGACGACGTCCTCGTGGAGGCGCACCAGGGTCCCCGTGCCCGCCGGCTCGAGGTCGATGGTCACCTGCCCCTCGCCGGCCGGCCAGGCGCCGGCGCGGAGCACGAGGCGTCGCACCGGCTCGCACTCCACGACCGTGGTGCTGTCGTTGATCACCAGGGGCCAGACGCCGACCGAGTGGAAGATCCGTGACCCCTTCTCGGGCCAGGCCGCCTCGACCTCCCGCATCCGGGTCGCCCCCACGACCCAGAGCGGGTAGAGCCATCCGTCGCTGAGGACCGCCCAGACCTCGTCGGGGGTCGCATCGATGCGTCGCTCGTTCGTGCTCACGGAGCAACCCCACCAGACGCGTGCCGGACCGGCTCCACCTCCCCGGGGGTACCGCGGCCGTCGCGACCGGTCAGTGCGAGTCGCTCCGCTGCCACGCCAGGCTCCCGAGGGCGACGACGAGGGCGACGTTGACCGCGACGGCGAGCGGCGCGACGTTGCCGATGTGGGCGACGGGCCAGGCGATGACGGCCACCAGGACCAGCAGGGCCTGCCAGCGGTGCCCCAGCCGCACGAGTGCGAGCGACACGAGCCCGAGCGACAGCGGGAAAAAGAGCCCCAGGGGCTTGATCAGGCTGGCTGCTCCGGGCTGGTCGACCAGCGGGGCGTCGCCGAGCGACAGGTGGATCGCCTCGAAGCCGTAGGCGACGTTGCCCGCGAGCCCGATCAGCCCGACCAGCACGATGGCCGCGGCGAGCCGCGAGGTCGGCACCCAGCTCGCGACCCGGAGCACGACCAGGCCGTAGGCGACGGCGCCGAGCACGTGGAGGACGCCGCCGGCGGGGTCGTCCCAGCCGCGGGCGGCGTACGTCGTGTCGGCGGCGAGGTAGACGAGCGGCGCGACGAGGAGCCCGGCGGTGAGCAGCCGCTCGGTCGGCGTGGTGCGGGCGAGGTCGGACGGGAGGCGTACGGGAGTGGTGGTCATGGCCTCGACCCTGTGCCCGGCCGGCCGGTCGCGACCACCGGGGAGAACCCTGGAGCGCAGCCCCAGTGTGAACCCAGGGTTAACCCTGCTGGGCGGCGCGCCCGCCCGTGCCACGATGCCGTCATGTCCCGCGCCGACTCCCCCGAGCTGCGCGGGCTCGCGCCGCTGCTGGTGTGCGCCGGAGTCGTGACCGCGGTGGCGTTCGGCCAGGCCCGGGGGTCCTGGCTCCCGAACGTGCACAACGCCCTGCTCGCCCTGGCCTGTGCGTTCGTGGGCGCCTACGTGCTGTTCCAGCGGCCGGGTCACCGCGAGGGCCGGTTGTTCCTGGCCACGGGTGCCGTCGAGGGGGTGATCTTCCTCGGCCGTCAGCTCGGACACTTCCCCCGGGCCGGGGAGAGCCCGTGGTGGGCGTGGTGGGGCGTGTGGCCGCTCGCGATCGCGCTGGCCCTCATCACGCTGGCGGTGCTGTGCTTCCCCAACGGCAGGCTGCCCTCGCCCCGGTGGCGACCCGTGGCCGTCGCGGTGGTGGCCGTGGCCGTCGTGTGCGCCGCGATGTCGGCGCTCTGGCCGGTCGAGTACGACGCGACCGGTGTCGTGACCGCCCACCCGGTGAACGCCACCGTGCCCGACGCCGCGGCGGTGCTGTGGTCGTCGCTGGCCCATCCGGCGTACGTCGTCTTCCAGCTGCTGTGGGTGGTGGCGGTGGGCGTGCGGTGGCGTGCGTCGCGCGGGCACGTGCGCCACCAGCTGAGCTGGCTCGCCGCCGCCGCGGCGGTCTCGGTGGTCGCGCTCGTCGTCGGCCTGGTCGGATGGGGCACCCCGCGGCCGGGGATCCTGGCCGCGACCCTGGTCCCGGTGGCGGCCGGGTGGGCGATCGTCCACGGCCAGCACCGCGCTGCCTACTCCGCCCTCAGCTGGCTGTCCCGCGCCGGACCGGAGTCCGAGGACCTCACCACGGACCTGGCCCGGGCCGTCGCGGAGGCGCTGTCCGCGCGCGGCGCGCGGCTGTGGACCGCCGACGGCGAGACGCTCCACGCGGTGGGGGTGTGGCCGCAGGCGGCCGGGAACGTCGCGCCGACCACGCTCGTCCCGGGGCGCGACGTCCCCGACGGGCAGATGCGCGCGGTCACCCGCAACGGCGCGGTGGTCGGTGCCCTCAGCGTCGACCGGGCGGCCGCCGAGCCGCTGTCCGCGGCGGAGTCCCGGCTGCTCGACGACCTCGCGTCCCAGGCCGCGCTGGTCCTCGACCACCTCGGCCTCGTCGAGCTCGTCACCGGCTCACGGGCGAAGGGTCGCGTCGAGGGACTGACACCGCGCGAGCGCGACGTGCTCGACCTGATGGCCCGGGGCCTGTCGAACGCGGCGATCTGCCAGGAGCTCCACCTCAGCGTCAAGACGGTGGAGCCGGTGGTCAGCGCGATCTTCACCAAGCTGGGGCTGCACCCGGACGCCGCCAGCAACCGGCGGGTCCTCGCGGTGGTCGCCTACCTGCGGACCTGACGGACCCGTGAGCGCCGCGCCACGCTCAGCCGGTGCGGTCCAGGATCAGCCGGGCCGCCTCCTGGGGCGAGTCCCACTGCGGGAAGTGCCCGCACCGCTCGAACCAGTGCAACGTGGCGTCCGGGAACGCCTCCCTGGCGCGCTGCGCCTGGCTCGGCAGGGTGACCAGGTCCCGACGTCCCCAGCCCAGGGTGACCCGACCTGGGACGCTCCCCGCCGGTGCACCCTGCTGCTTCGGTCCCTTGGTCAGTGCGTCCATCGCCGCTCCGACCGACGGCGAGTCGGCCAACCCAGCGACGTCCGGCAGCACCGTGCGAGCGGACAACGCCCACGGACGGGGCGAGAGCTGCGCCAGCAACACGGTGCGGGTGACCGGGTTGCCCAGCAGAGCCGGGAGGGCGCCGCGTAGCGCACGGACCAGGGCGATCGAGGGACGCAGCGTGGCGCTGAAGATGGCCTGCTCGCGATCGGTCCAGAACCCGCCCGGGTCCAGGGCCACGGTGTCACCGCCCACGCCGCGCCGGGCGAGCTCGAGGACGATCCGCCCACCCATGGACTGCCCCGCCGTGGACACGCCCGACAGCCCCTGCTCGTCGATGAAGTCGGCCACGGAGTCGGCGAGCGCGGCGATCGTCACCTCGCCCGACAGCGGCGCACTCTCGCCGAACCCGGGCAGGTCGAGGGCGATCACCTCGCGCTGCGCGGCCAGGGTTTCGAGTACCGGCTCCCAGGACCGCCAGCCGGCGCCGAGCCCGTGGACGAGGAGCAGCGGGCTCCCGGAGCCTCTGCGGATGTAGTTCAAGGTCATCTCACCAGCCTACGAGCGCTCCCGAGAGCGGTGGTCCGGGGTTGCTGCCACGCAATTGGTTTGCCGGTGAGCCGACCGGCCCGGTGATGCAGAGAGGGGCCGCCCTCAGCAGGCACTCGTAGCGCCCCCTCCCCCGTCCGCGCAGCGACGACCAGCCCGCCGAGGTCCCACATCTCGCTGAGGAACAACTGCTGGTGTGCGGGGTGGCGATCTGGTGAAGCGGCTGGAAGGCCGGATCGAGCTCGTTCGGCCGGCAGAGGTGCAGGGGCCGCTCGGACAACTATCTAGCTGGGGCATTCCGCCGCGAATGCACTGCCCCAGAACGGTGGCCAGCGGCCCTCCGTAAAGCGCCCGCTCCGTGGCTTCAGGTGAGCCTTGAGGCCAGACCTCGGCTTTCGACCTGCCGCGCGGGAATCGCGTTACCTCAGGTCAGGACCGGTATTGGTGAGCAAAGCTACGCATTCGACGTGGTGCGTCATCGGGAAGACACCGATGATCACGAGCGTCAACGTGATCCTTTGCGGTCGGCTGCGCTCGGGAGGCGAAACCGGCCTCTGACCTGCGGCGATGCCATCCTCGGGGACTGCGGGCGCCGGAGCGGTGTTGCGGGCCTTTGCGAATCAAAGCGAGCCCATTCCGAGCCCTCTTGTCAGCGGGCTCCGACGGTCACATGCGACAGCACAACACGCACCGGGATACCAGACCGCGAGGAGCCAGTTCGAGTTGAACCACGACGCATGAGCCACACATGGCGTCATCTGGAATCGTCCCCAGACAACCGCGGTTGCCTGGGGACGTTTCTCGTGTCTCTCGGCTGCGGGAGCACTCAGTGAAGGTGCATGTGGGCCGCATCGGCCTTCCCGGCGGGCATCCACGCGGCGGCAACGCGGCGAAGACGACGGCGATCGCGGTGATGGCCATCGACCCGCGGCCATACGCGTCGACCACGCCGGCGGCCGCGGTGAGGTTGCCCGCCGTGCCCGCGACGGCGGACAGGACCGCCACCCCGAGTGCAGCGCCCACCTCGTGGCCCGTCATCAGGAACCCCGATGCCATGCCGGTGTGCTCGGCAGGGATGCCGTTCATGGCGGTTCCGGCCACGGCGGCGAACACCAGGCCCGCACCCAGTCCGACGAGGCACAGCCCCGGGAGTAGTCCCGCCGACGTAGGAGGAGCGTCTCGTCGGCACGGGACGAGGAGGAGCCACCGCCGGCGACGACGGCAAGCCCGACGGCGGCGATGGTCCGCACCGGGAGGTGGGCACTGCCGTGGGCGGCGAGGTGGGTGCCGACGACGAGGGTGGCGGCGAGCGGAAGGAAGGCGAGTCCCGACTCAAGGGCGGAGTACCCGAGCGCGGTCTGCCCGAAGATGGACGTCAGGAACACGACCGACATGAGCAGTCCGGTGATGCCGAGCATCACCGTGGTGCTCGACACCAGGCTCGAGATCTTCCAGGTGTGCGGGTGCACCAGCGGCTGCTCGGCGTGGCGCTCGAGGAGCACGAAGACGCGCCATGAGGATGCCCGGCGACGCCCAGGCCCGCGAGCGGTCGGGGCCGAGGCCCAGCCCTGGGACTCCACCCGCGCCAGCGTGAACATCAAGGTGGCCAGCGAACCGACGCCGACGAGGGCCCCGGGGACGTCGAACTGCGGTCAGGCCGCGGATCCCTTCGGGTCCTTCGCGACGACGTGGAAGGTGGCGGCGATGGCGAGGACGCCGATCGGCACGTTGATCCAGAAGATCGCCTCCCAACTGGCCCACGTGGTGAGGACGCCGCCCAAAGCGACGCCGACCGCGATGCCCAGGCCGCCGATGGCTCCCCAGAGCGCGAGGCCGCGGGCCTTCTGCGTGCCCGTGTAGGTGGTGCTGATGATGGAGAGGGCCGCCGGCGTCATGAGGGCTGCGGCGGCTCCCTGGGCCGCGCGGCCGCCGATGAGCTCGGCCGCGCCGCTGGCGAAACCGGTGAACAACGAGGCGGCGGTGAACAGCGTCAGGCCGGTGAGGAACACCGTACGACGCGAGATCAGATCCGCGACCCTCCCCCCGAGGAGCAGGAAGCCGCCGGACATCAGGAGGTAGGCGGTGACGACCCACTGCAGGTCGCTGCTGCCCAGCCCGAGCTCGTGGCCGATGGTCGGCATCGCGGTGTTGACGACGGAGATGTCAATGACGACGAGGACCTGTGCGACGAGCGCGACGATCATCGGTCCCCAGGGTCGTGCATCGGTGTGGGCGTCCGCCTCAACGGCGGTGCCGCGGTGTCCATGCATGGGTGCCTCCAGGTGTGAGGGTTGAGATGACGCGAGCGGAGCGCGCATCCGGGGAGGTCCAACGTGTCGGTTCTGGCGACCGATCGCCCCGGTCACATGACCGGGATCGGCGGGGCGCACGGGCCGCTCACTGCGCGAGCAAGTCCGCGACGCGCTGCAGCCGGGACGAGATCTCCGCGTTGGACTCAGTCACGTGATCGGTCCCCATCCTGACCACCACCGTTCTGTTGGCGGGGGACACGAGCACGACCTGACCGAGATTCCCCATCGCGACGATGTCGTGTGTTCCGTCCGAGCGAGGCAGGAACCACCACCCGTTCCCATACCCCATCCGGATGCCCCCGAACTCGACGACCATGCCCTGCGGCCCATCGTCACGTCCTCGCTGGAGGTACGCGCGTGGTGCCACCTGACGGCCGTTGGCGATACCGCGGGTGAGGAAGAGATTGCCCACCCGGGCGAGGTCGCGTGCCGTCGCGACGAGGCCGCTCTCATGCCAGGCGAACCCGCGGTCGTCGACGCACCAGGCGGCGGGGTCCTGGGCCCCGATGTCGTTCCAGAGTGACTGCATGTGATGGGCGAGGGACTCACCGGAGGCCCGGGCGAGCGCCAGACCGACGAGATTGGGAGCGAAGTCGTTGTAGGTGAATGGTCCGGGTGGCGACACGATTGTGGACTCGTCGATCGACGTCGAGGCGACGTCGGAGGCGTAGTAGATCTCTGCCTGGTCCTGATTCACCCACGGGAACCGGACCTCATCGGAGAAGGCGATTCCCGAGCGCATGTCGAGCAGGTCCTGCACGGTGATGTTCGCGAAACGGGGGTCCTTCTGTCGAAGTTCGGGAACGTGGCGTGTGATGGGTTCGTCAAGATCTGCAAGGCTGCCGTCGGCGACGGCGCGGTCCACGAGGAGGGCAAGGACCGACTTCGAGATGGAGAACGCCGCCGCTGGCGTGTGGGCGGCGCCTCCGTTGCCGTACCACTCGCAGGTCAACGATCCTTCGTGGATGACGACCAGTGCCTGGGCCCCGCCGTCTCGCAGGTACTCATCCATCGAGGCGACCCCCACCGTCCCCGCGAAGGCCTCCCTCGTCGCCGCGCAGCCATCGGCCCGCGGCCATTCGAAGGGCCTGTCCGCCGGCGATATCTGCTCGGTCGCCTTCCAGAGATGATCAGACGTACTGGCGTTCCGGTGCACCATGACCCGGACCAGGTAGGGCAGGTCCATGTCGGCCAGATAGAGGAAGGCCAGGAAGACCAGCAACAGGGGGCCGCACACTCTGACGATCCACCGACGGGGTACTGATCTCCGCCGCCATGGGTCACTCCTATCCGCACCCGCGACAGGAAGCCCATCCGCCAGCGTGCTCGCGGCCACGCTCTCAGGCATCGAGAGGGACCTGCCGACCGCGTCGGCGCCGGAGGATCACCGGAGCGAGACCCATCAGTGCTGCCAACGTGACCGCGGCCGTCGCGAGCACCTGGGTGCGTCGCGGACCGTTCGCCTGGCCGAGCTCAAGGTCTCCGGTCGGGTAGTCGATCATCTTCGCTGCGGTCCGCGCTGTTGCTGCCCCTGCCGAGCCCGCAAGAATTTCGAGCGCGCCGTCGAACCCGCCTCGGCCGCTGGGGCCGCGTATACCGGGACGGAGGACGACGTCGGCGTCGGGTGCCTCCCGATCGGCGATCGTGAGCAGCCTCAAGCCGTGTGCTGTCTCGACGAGGCCGGTGGGGCTGACAGCGATCGTGCGGGCCGCGGCCGAGTTGCTGTAGACCTCGAACAGGCTTGCCGTGTCGATCTCCCCGACACCGTCCTCGAGCGCGACGGCGACAGTGGGTCGCAACCACGGCAGCAGGGTGTTCATCGCAACGGGTCGGTCGGCCAGGCTCCAGGCCCGGACGGGAATCCTGCTCGACCCGCCCGGTGACCAGCCGGGGTAGCCGACCCGTCGTCCGACGCGTCGAGCTTCTGCAATGCCTGTCAGGTCCTGGATGACGGAGAGCGCGCCAGGGATCCCGGAGGTGATGCCCGCCGTGGTGGTGATGTTTCCGTCACGCACGAACCGCTCCCCCGCCACCCACGTGGTCTCCGGGTGCGTTGCCCGGAGGCCCGAGAGACGGGACCAGTGACTCGTCGCGGTCCTGCCGTCGAGCAACCCCGCCTTCGCCACCAGCAGTGCTCCAGCGCAGACGCTCAGCACGTGTGCGCCCCGCTGGTGCTGGCGTACGACCCAGTCCCGTGTCGGCTGCTCGGACTCCCCTGCGGGGTCGGCGACCGCCGGCACCACCACGACGTCCGGCGCGAGCTCGGGGTGCGAGTCGACCTCCCCGAAGGTGTAGTCCGGGAGAATCGCAGGAGCCCCCTCGACCGGAGCCGGCCCTGCTTCCTGGGCGACGGTGTAGACGGCGAAGCGCGAGGAGCGTCCGAAAACCTCGAAAGGTCCCATGGCATCCGTCGCGATCGTGGGTGAGGAACCCAGCACGACCGCTACGACGAGGTCCCCGGGCGGTGGTGTGACGGGCACCCCCGCCGCGGCGGCGGCTTCCTTCGTGAACGGCAGCTCGCCCTGGCCCGCAGTGACCCTGGCCCCGGCAAACCCGAGTCCGCCGACGGTGGCGACGGCTAGCACTGCCGACGTAGCGAACCTGAGTGCTCCGCGAGTGGCCGCAGTGGCGATGGCTCTTCCGGTTCGTCTGTCGGCTCGGGACGCGTGGGGGCGTGGCGTGGACATGACGGTCATGGCAGCTCCTGACTGGTGTGGGAATGGAGGCCGAGCAGGGTGACAACGGCTGTGCTGGCGGCGAGGTGCTGGCGGCAGTGCGGGCCACCCGTGGCCGCCCTCAGGTCCGAGAGGGCCTGAGCCTGAGCCCGAGTGCCGCGGTCATGAGCGCGACTATGGCGGCTGCCGTGAAGGCCCCGGAGAAGCCCGCTGCGTCGAGGACTCCCTCGACCGGACCACCGGACGAGATGCCGATGACGATGAAGGCGGCCGTCCCGAGCGCGCCACCGACCTGCATCGAGGCGCCGGCGAGACCGGCGGCCAGGCCGGTGTGCGTGTCGGGGACTGCGGCAGCCAGGACCATGGTGGTGGGTGTGAAGCTGAGCGCTACCCCGGTGGCGACGAGGAGCAGGCCGGGAAGGACGGACACGACGTAACCGGAACCGGTCGGGACGTACGCCAGCCAGAGGTGGCCGGCCGCAAGGACGACGAGCCCCAGGACCAGGCTGCGCACGGGCCCGATGCCGCCCAACACCCGGGGCAGGACTCTCAACGAGACCGCGAACCCCGTCAGGGACGTAGGGACCATGGCGAAGCCCGCCTGCTGCGGTGACATGGCAAGGACCTGCTGGAAGTAGAGCGCGACCAGGACGAAGGTCGAGCCGCGTGTCGCTCCGCCGAGCAACGCAACAGTCGTACCCCTGCGCAGCATGCGCGACCGGAAGAGCTCGAGGGGGACCAGCGGATCCGAGGCCCGGCGCTCGATGGCGATGAACGCCGCTATCAGGATCGACGAGACGGCGAACAGGCCGACGACCCGTGGGGAGGTCCAGGCGTGGTCGACGGCGTCGACGGCGCCGTGCACCAGGGTGATCACCGCTCCGGTGACCGCGGCTGCGCCGGCCCAGTCGACGGTACGTCGGACGCTCGAGGCATCCTCCGCCAGCATCCGACGGCCCAACACCACGGCGGCCAGCGACACCGGAACGGTCACCAGGAAAACCGCCCGCCAGCCCACGGTTCCGGCGAGCACTCCGCCGCTCATCACGCCGGTGGCTCCCCCGAGCGTCGAGGCAGCGCCCCACGCCCCCATCGCCCGGGCGCGTTGCGCGGCGGGGAACGTGGCCAGCAGGAGGGACATGGCCGCCGGACTGAGGCCGGCGGCACCGATCCCCTGGACGACGCGGCCCAGGATCAGCAGCTCCTTGTTCACCGCCGCTGCCGCGAGAAGGGTTCCGACTGTGAAGAGGGACGCCCCGACGACGAAGACGCGGCGGCGACCGAACAGGTCTGCGGCCCGGCCCGACAGCAGGAGCAGCCCCGCAAAGGCGAGGACGTAGGCATTCACGACCCAGGTCACGGCCGCCGGACCGAAGCCGAGCTCGGACTGAATCGAGGGCAGCGCGACGTTCACGATCGAGGTGTCGAGCATGACGAGGAACTGCGCGGACACCAGCAGGCCGAGCGCGACCCGGCCCCGTCGCGTCATCGTCGCTGTTGTCATGGAGGAGGGGGCGGCCACCGCGGTTTTCATGGATCTGTCCTCACGCGGCCAGTCGGGGCAGAGGGGCGTCGAACCGGGCGGCGCGTGCGGTGCCGCACCGGGGGCAGTGACGGCCTCGCACGAGATCCATGTCCTGACCGCACCAGCAGACGTCGGTGGCTTTGCCCGCTGGGGGCCGCACCTGCGTCGTGTCCGAGATCGTCGTGATCTTGTCCATCGTTCTCACCGCCTGTTGGGTTGGAGCCGTTGCCGACTGATGTCTTCACGATGTCGCCGCACGGCGTCACTCGAACCGGTCGAATGGCCGGGTTCGTGGCCGGTCGTCGAGGGTCAGGGGCTCGCGACAGCGGTTCCCGTGCGCACTGCCCACACGACGGAGGCGATGGCCTGCACCGAGGCGGCAGCTCCGTCCGGGTCCTCGACGATGCCGGCGTGGCTGGTCGCCGCGTCGCTCCGGACGGCGTTGCTGGACAGGGCCGCCATCTGCTCCTGCGCCTCGGTCCAGCCCTCGCTGTCACGTGCGTTCTCCGCACTGGTCAGCACGACGAGCGGCCGGTCTCCGAGAGTGGTGAGCGCCCGAGCCTGCTCGAACACCACAGGGAGCATCGAGAGCTCGTCGCGGGCGTTGCGCCCGGCACGGGGCGTCGCCAACCAGGCGTCCACGGGTGCCGCGTCGTCGGCGGGAAGGTGCGAACCGGCCAGCGCCACTCCGAGCCCGAGCCGCGCCAGCGTGGGCAGGACGCCGTACGTGCGCCGCATCAGGGCGTACTGGACCGGGTAGGCAGGGATCGCGTCGAACTGGTGGGGGCTGGTGCTGTCGAGCAGCACCATGCCCGCCACCTCGTCGGCGTACTGGTTGGCGTACGTCATGGCGTAGGGGCCACCGATCGAGTGGCCCGGCCAGCACAAACGGACCGGTCTCCCCGGCTGCCGCGAGAAGGGCGTGGAGGTCCTCGGCGGCCGCGATGCCGTCCTGCGGGTGATCGACGTCGTCGCTCCATCCCTGGCCCGCACGGTCGTACGCGCAGACGCGGGTGGTGGGGGCGACGCCGTGCGTGATGCGGGCCCAGGACCCGGAGAACTCACCGAGGCCGCTGACCAGGACGACGGTCGGCTGGCCCTGGCCGCGGCAGTCGAGGTGGAGGTCGTGGTCACCCACGGAGCGGATGGCGCCCGGCGCCGGATAGGCGCTGTCGAAGGAGTCGGTGGTGACGTTCCGGACGCCGGCTCCCACGGAGGCGGCGGCGAGGAGGACCAGCGCGACCGTCACCAGCCACCGACCGGGACCTGTCAGGTCCCGCCGCATCCGGACGTACGTCCACACGGACAACGCCAGGGCCAGCGGCGGCCAGACCCACGTGAGCGCGGTCATCGTGTGGTCCGAGGGCGCAAGAGACACCAGCGCCGCACCGGTCGACGTCATCGCGACCGCCGGTACGACGGCCCAGGGCTGGGGGCGATCCGTTCGCCCGGCGAGGACGTGCAGCATCGCCCAGCCGAGGCCGAACCCCAGCAGCGTCGCACCCACCGTCACGCCTTCGGTGGCGCCCGGGAGGACGACCATCGTGAGGAGGGCCGCGGCCGCAGCACCCGCGGCCATCGATCCGAGGACGGTCCCAGTGGGAGGTCGGACTCCGGGGGTCGTGACGTTCGATGGGACGCGGCGGTGGACGTCGATGCTCATGGACTTCTCGCTCTCGCAGTGGTGGGTGGTGGCACTGCGGTCGAGAGTGGTCGGTCGGGCGGCCGGTCACCCCGGTCAGATGGCCGGGATGTGTCGGACAGGACAGCGAGCGACTCAGCCCAGGTCCAGCCGCGCCAGCTCGCCGCGCGAGGTGACACCTGCCTTGGCGAAGACGTTGCGCAGGTGGAAGGCCACCGTGCGCGGAGAGATCCAGCACTGCGCGGCCACGTCCTTGTTGGACATTCCCGAGCTGACCAGCTGGGCGATCTTGAGCTCAGTCGGCGTGAGCTGCAGCAGAGTCGAGGGGTCGCGCTTGCGCGCCGTCTCACCCGAGGCCCGCAGCTCCGAATCCGCCCGCGAGGCCAGCCACTGGGCCCGGACGTCGTGGAAGGTCTCGAGGGCGCGACGCAGGTGGATGCGGGCGTCCACGCGCCGCTGGCTACGACGCAGCCACTCGCCGTACGCCAGCTCGACGCGCGCCGCGTCCAGAGGTCGACCTCCGGTGGCAGCGTCCGACAACGCTCGCTCGAACAGCACCTCGGCATCGGCGTCGGCCGTGAGCGCCTTGCCGAACGCCACGGCGGAGAGCGCCCACGGGCGACGGGTGGCCTCGGCGAAGGACGCGAGGTCCTCGGTCCAGGCCCGTGCCGTCTCGACCTCACCGGCACGGACGGCGGCCTCGATCCGCTCGGTGGCCGACAGCCGTTCGAGCACTGGCATCCGCATGCGGCCGAGCTGGTGGAAGGCGCCGGAGGCGTCTCCCGTGCTCGCCGCACGGATGCCCATGGCCCACCGGGCCAGGTCGTGCACTGGATCCGCCATGATCCCGAGCGGATGGGTCGCGACGAGGTCCTCCAGCCGCATCCGGAGGTCGTCGTAGTCGTCCCGGTCCTGCTCGGCCGCCAGGAGCAGGAGCCAGGCGATCGGGAGGGCAGTGACGGCCGGTTGACCGATGCTCAAGCCCAGCGCGGAGGCCTCCTCAGCGCTGACCCGCAGGCTGACGTGATCGCCCGCCGTCCAGTGACCGAAGCACAACCGCTGCAGGCAGTAGGTCACCGCGGTCGCGGCACCCGCCTCGCGTGCGCGAGAGAGGGCGAAGGAGTAGAACCGCTGCTGCGGTCCGTCGGCACCGAGCTGGAGGGCGGCGTTGCCGAGGTTCCACAGCACGTCGCGGTCGTCGACAGCGGCACCGATCTCGAGGGCGACGTCGAGCGCATCCGCTGCGGCTCCCCAGTCCGCGTCCGCGACCAGGGTCATTGCCACCAGCATCTGCCGCAGGCACCGTGTCCGCGGAGAGCCGTCTGCGGTGGTTGCCGTCAGGAGCTCATCGGTGTGCATCGGCGTCCCGCTGTCGGCACCGAAGGTGCGCATCACTGCCGCGGCGACGCCGATGTCCAGAGCTCGGACCGCGTCGGCCGGCAGCACCGCGTGCGCGGCGTCCACGAACATGCGGTGCGCCTCTGGGGCCGAGCCAATGTTGACCTCGATATGCCCGCGCAACCGTGCCACGTCGCACAGCAGGAGCGGGTCTTCCGTGCCTTCCCGGGCGGCCCGCAGCAGGTCCTGGGCGCGCGCCGCCTGTCCGCATGCCCAGGCGCTGCGCGCCGCGGCGAAGCCCAGGTGGGCACGTCGAGCAGCGTCGGTGGACAGTTCCGCCGCCCGCTCGTACGCCGCAAGCGCCGCTACGTGGCCACCACGGCGTTGCGAGCGCTCCCCCACCCGCTCGAGGGCGTCGACCAGGTCGGCGTCCGGTCCCTCGGCGGCGCCGGCGCGGTGCCAGACCTCGCGGTCCTCGTGCCCCGACCCGGCCAACGCCCCGGCCAACGCCCGGTGAGCTCTCCGACGGTCCGCCGCGGTGGCGGCCTGGTAGATCGCCGAGCGCACCAGAGGGTGTTGCAGGGACACCGAGCCGCCCGCGTCCACCAGCAGCCCGGAGTCGATCGCACGCTCCACCACGTCGTCATCCAGTCCCCAGTGCGCACCCGCACGGCGTAGCACGTCGGGCTGGCCGGTGTCATCGGCGGCCGCGAGCAACAGCAGGCGCTGCACCGGGGCCGGCAGTCGGCGGCTGCGGTCCAGCAAGGCCTGCTCGACGCGGGCGGTGAGGTGGAGCGTCGTCGGCAGTGTGGCCGAGCCCTCGAGCTGGGCTGCCGTCAGCTCGCCGGGCAGCTCGAGGAGGGCCAGCGGGTTCCCGCCCGTCTCCGCGATGAGCCGTTGGGCGACCTCCTCTGCCGGCTGACCGCCCAGCCTGACCGCCAGGAGGGCTCGGGATGCCTCGGCGTCGAGGCCGGCGAGAGGCAGCTCGGCCAGGCCGGGCGCCTCGAACGCCGCCACCGCGCCGTCACGCGCCGCGAAAACCATCACCACCCGGTCCGCCCCGAGTCGCCGGGCACAGAACAACAGCGCTCCCGCGCTGGCCGGGTCCAACCAGTGTGCGTCGTCGACGACGCCGAGCACAAGGCTCTCCTCGGCAGCCGCCGTCAACAGCGAGAGCGTGGCCACCCCCACCAGGAAGGGCTCGACAGCGGGACCGTCATCCTCTCCGAACGCGACCGCGAGGGCACGTGCCTGAGGAGGCGGAAGCTGCTCGCGCAGCCGGGTGAGCGGACGCAGCAGGCGGTGCAGGGCAGCGAAGGCGAGCGGGGCCTCGACCTCGAGGCCCTGGGTTCGCAGCACTGTGGCTCCGTCACCGTCGGCGACCATCGCGTCGAGCAGCGCGGACTTGCCGACGCCCGGCTCGCCTCGGACGACGACGCTGGCGGCCGTCCCGCGGCGGGCACCGTCCAAGAGCGCCGCGAGGAGCGCCCGCTCGGGGCCCCGGCCGACCAGCACGTGCCGAACGTACACGCTCACGGTCACGAGTATTCCGTGCAACCCGGCACTTTGACCGGGGCGACCCCACCGGTCCAGCCAGCAGGATCGGTCACGTCGGACGCCACCGCGCCCCACCTGACGATCGCCCACCAGGAGGCCCCCATGCACCCCCAGTCCCCCGCTGACCCCGCCCGCGAACGACCCACGCGGGTGGCGCCGCGTCGGCAGATCGGCGTCCTCGTCTTCGACGGGGTCGAGGAGCTGGACGCCGTCGGCCCCTGGGAGGTCCTCTCCCACTGGACCCAGGCCTTTCCCGAGGACGGCTGGGACGCCTTCTGCCTGTCGGCCGACGGTGCACCCGTCGTCGGCGCCAAGTCGTTGGTTCTGGGGGCGCACCACTCCTTCGACGACGCTCCCCCACTCGACGTGCTCCTCCACCCGGGAGGCCCCGGCACCAGGCCGATGCTGAAGGACCCCGACCACCTCGGATGGGTCCGCGACACCCGGGACACGACACCACTGATGACGTCGGTCTGCACCGGGAGCCTCGTCTACGCGGCTGCCGGCCTGCTGACGGGCCGTCGGGCCACCACCCACTGGGCGTCCCTGAACCTGCTGTCCGAGCTGGACCCCACGATCATCACCGACGTCGCAGCACGCTTCGTCGACGACGACGACCTCATCACCAGCGCCGGCGTCAGCGCAGGCATCGACATGGCACTGCACCTCGTGGCGCGGCTCACCGACGTCGAGCGCGCCCGCGAGGTCCGTCGCTACATCCAGTACGACCCCATGCCCCCGATCTGATCCGCCACCCCGTCCACACCCCACAACAAGGACACTTCCCATGAAGACCAGAGCCACCGCCACGTCGACCGACACGATGCGGGCCATCACCCAGACCCGCTACGGCAACTCCGAGGTGCTGCGACTCGCGAGGGCGCCTCGCCCCACCGTCCGGGACGACCAGCTGCTGATCCGCGTGCACGCCGCCGGGCTCGACCGCGGCACCGAGCACCTGATGACCGGCAAGCCGTACGCCGTACGCCTCGCCTCCGGCATCCGCCGACCGAGGTATCCCGTGCCCGGCCGCGACGTCGCGGGCACCGTCGTGGACGTCGGCGACAAGGTCACCCGCTACTCCCCCGGCGACCAGGTCTACGGAGTCGCGCCCGGGTCCTTCGCGGAGTTCGCCGTCACCGGGGAGGACCGGTTGGCGCACAAGCCGGCCAACCTCTCCTTCGCCGAGGCCGCCGTCATCCCGATCTCGGCAGGCACCGCCCTTCAGGCACTCACCGACGCAGGCAAGGTCCAGCCCGGACAGTCCGTGCTGATCACCGGCGCCTCGGGCGGTGTCGGCAGCTACGCGGTGCAGCTCGCCGCCAGCATGGGCGCCGAGGTGACCGGCGTGTGCAGCAGCACCAAGCTCGACCACGTCGCCGCCCTCGGCGCCCACCATGTCATCGACTACAGCCACGACGACTGGGCCGACGGTACGCGCCACTACGACCTGATCCTCGACATCGCCGGCAACCCGCCCGTCAGCCGGCTGCGTCGTGCCCTGACGCCACGCGGGACGGCTGTCTTCGTCGGCGGTGAGCGCAGCGGCGTCATCACGGGTATGCGTCGACAGCTCGGCGGAGCGCTGCTCTCCCCCTTCCTCGGCCAACGCCTCGTCCTGCTGCTGGCCCGTGAACGCTCGTCAGACTACGAGCGGCTCGCCCGGCTCATCGAGTCCGGCCAGCTCATGCCTGCACTGGACCGCTGCTACCCGCTCGAGCGGACCGCCTACGCGGTGCGACGCCTTGAGGACGGGGCCATCCGCGGAAAGGTCGCCATCACGACGTGACGGCGTCAGAGTTGCTGAGGCGGAGCGCCGTGCCTGTGTATGACGTGGCCTCGATGTGAGAGCACGCCCAAAGCGCGCCGCAAAGGCGGGTCGCCGGAGATTTGGGGCTTCATCTCGAATCGCGTCACCGCAGGTCAGAGCCGACTTTCTCCAGGAGCGCTACCACTCCACGGGACTCTCCTCTCCGCGCGTGGCCGGTCATCGGGAACGGGTGTCGGACGCTGAGCACGAACGCGATCCTTTGCGGTCGACTGAGTTCTTGAGGCGCAACCGGTCGGTCTTTGACCTGCGCCGAGGCCGGCCTCGTGGCCTGCCGGCCCAGGGCCCGTGTTGCGCGCGATTGCGAATCAAAGCGAGCCATTCCGCGCCCTTGTCGAGGCCTAGCGCAGAGGTGCAGGAGCCGCTCGGACAGCCATCCAGCTGGGGCATTCCGCCGCGACTGCACTCCCCCAGGAGCCTGGACAGCGGCCCTCGGTAGAGCCCTGCTCCGCGCCTCCAAAGCGAGCCATAAGGGCCTCAAGGTGAGCCTTGAGGCCAGACTTCGGCTTTCGACCTGCTTCGCGGGATCGGATTACCGCAGGTCAGGACCGGTTCTGGTG
>CAVXDJ010000012.1:0-129776 GCA_963760555.1 uncultured Actinomycetota bacterium
GTAGGTGTCACGCTGGTGTGGTGAGCGCCCAGGACCAGGACAGCCCGACCGGGCTCGACGACCTCGCCCGCCGCTACGGCGCCCCGGCCCCGTGGCGACGTCGGCTGCTCGCGGCCGCCGTCGCGCTGGTCGTGACGTCCTTCGGGGTGTGGCTGACCTGGGCCACCCTCTACCACGCCGAGCCGGCCGTGACCTCCACGCTCGTCTCGTTCGAGGTCCAGGGCGAGTACGACGTCGACGCGGTCGTCGACGTGGCGACCCAGCCGGGCACGACCGGGACACGCTGCCTGCTGCGGGCCCTGGCCGAGGACCACTCGGTCGTCGGGGAGGTCTCCTTCAGCGTCGAGCCCGGGCAGCGCCGCTACACCGAGCAGGTGCGCACCGAGCGGCGCGCCACCGCGCTCGAGTCGCTCGGCTGCACGGCCGACGGACAGCCGCAGCGACGCTGAGCCCCTCGCCAGGTGGGGCAGGTGTTGTTAACGTGGACCCTCTGATCGACCGGGTCGGGGCGCTGAAGGGAGCGCAGGGCCCCGGGTCACCCCCGCCGTGAGCCGCCGTCCTGGCCGATCGACACCGTCACCACCAGCCCGCCCGTGACCCTCGGTCGCGGGCGGGACCCGTCTACCGCAGGAGGACAGAGCGATGAGCGAGCCGACCCAGCAGGCCAGCCCCGACACCATCTGGATGACCCAGAAGACCTTCGACCGGCTCTCCGCGGAGCTCGAGGACCTCCAGGGGCCTCTCCGCTCGGAGATCATCGCCCGGATCAGCGCCGCCCGCGACGAGGGCGACCTGAAGGAGAACGGCGGCTACCACGCCGCCAAGGACGAGCAGGGCAAGATGGAGGGCCGCATCCGCCAGCTCCAGGACCAGCTGCGCCACGTCACCACCGAGCCCGCCCCCGACGACGACCGGGTGACCCCCGGCAAGCTCGTCACCTACCGCTACGCCGGCGACGACGAGACCGAGCAGTTCCTGCTCGGCTCGCGTGACGTCGACGACGACGAGCCCGACGTCGAGGTCTTCTCCCCCCAGTCGCCGATGGGCACCGCCCTCCTCGGCGCGGCCAAGGGCGAGACCATCGACTTCGCCGCTCCCAACGGCAAGACCCTCAAGATCGAGATCGTCGACGCGGTGCCGTTCCCCGGCTGAGCTCGGCGCCGGCTCGGCCGCTGCGGTTTCCCACGGGATGCAGGGGGTTCGACGCTCCCCGGTGCAAATTCACGCCGGGAGGCGCGGGATCGCCACCATCCCGTGGGAAACCGCAGCGCCGGTCGTACGCCGCCCGCCCGGGGTCAGTCGGCGACGCGGTAACCGTTGCCGCGCAGCCGCTCGAGCAGCCGGTCGGCGTGGTCGCGACCGCGGGTCTCGAGCTGGAGCAGGACCTCGACCTCGCCGACGTGCAGCGTCGGCGAGGTCCGCTCGTGGATCACCTCGAGCACGTTGGCCCCGGCCTCGCTGACCTCGACGAGCAGCGAGGACAGCCCGCCCGGTACGTCGGGGATGGTCACGCGCAGTGCGTGGTAGCGACCGGCCGCGGCCATGCCGTGGCGGATCACCTTGCCGAGCAGCAACGGGTCGATGTTGCCTCCGGAGAGCACGGCGACCAGCGGGGTCTCCCAGCGGCCCGGGTGGTCCAGCAGCGCGGCCACCGCGGCAGCACCGGCCGGCTCGACGATCGTCTTGGTCCGCTCGAGGAGCGCGACCAGCGCGCGCGACATGGAGTCCTCGGAGACGGTGACGACCTCGTCCACCAGCTCGCGCACCGCGGCGAAGGTCAGCTCGCCCGGCATCCCGACCGCGATCCCGTCCGCCATCGTGCGCATCGCGGCGAGCGGCACCGGGGCGCCCTGCTCGAGCGAGGCGGGGTACGCCGCAGCCCCCTCGGCCTGGACGCCCACGAGGTGCAGGTCGGGGCGCAGCGCCTTCAGCGCGATCGCGGAGCCGGCGATGAGGCCACCGCCGCCGGTCGGGATCAGCACCGTGGCCGCGTCCGGCGCCTGCTCCGCGATCTCGAGGCCGCAGGTGCCCTGCCCGGCCATGATGTCGACGTGGTCGAAGGGGTGGATCAGCACCGCACCGGTCTCGGCCTCGAAGCGACGCGCGGCCACGATGGCCTCCTCGAGGGACCCACCCTCGAAGACCACCTCGGCGCCGTACCCGCGGGTGGCGCGCTCCTTGGGGATCGGCGCCCCCTCGGGCATGAAGACCGTCGCCCTGATCCCGAGCAGCTGCGCGGCCAGCGCCACACCCTGGGCGTGGTTGCCGGCGGAGGCCGCGACGACGCCCCGCGTCCGGTCCTCCTCACCCAGGCGGGCCATCCGGTAGTAGGCGCCGCGGGCCTTGAACGACCCCGTGCGCTGGAGGTTCTCCAGCTTCAGCCAGACCCGCCCGCCGCACATCGTGGAGAGCCAGCGCGACTGCTCCATCGGCGTCTCGACGGCGATGCCGCGCAGCACCTCCCGGGCGGCCTCGATCTCAGCCAGGCCGAGGGCGAGGGGCGCGGGGACGCCCGGGTCGTGGGCCTCGGTCGGCGCGGTGTCGCTCACGGGGCCAGCGTAGGCCCCGCGGGCGCCTCCGAGACCACCAGCAGTCCGCGGGCGAGCTCCCGAGCCGCCCCGGGGTGGCCCTCGGCCAGCAGCCCCACCGCGGCCAGCACGTAGTCCCGGTCGAGCACCGGACGTGCCCGCTCGGGCAGCTGCCAGCCGCCACCGGCCAGGGCGATGGCCCCGGGCCCGACCGTGGGCCGCAGCACCCGGTCGAGCACGCCGGGCCGGCCGTGGCGCAGCACCCCGCCCGAGCCGACGAGCAGACCCACCGCGCGCAGGTCGCGACCGCTGCGCTCGACGACCCGCCCGCCCTCACCCAGGACCACCCGTGCACGGCCGGCGTGCCGGCGCAGCGCGATGGTCAGTGCGACCCGGGCGAGGGCTTCGTCGTCGTCGAGGTCCGCGTCGTCCAGCGGCAGGTACGCCGGGTCGTCGCGGCGGCGCCGAGCCGCCTCCTCGAGGTGTGCGCGCCCGACGGCGCCGAGCAGGTCCTGGTCGTCCTCGGGCGGGAGCCCACCGAGGGTGGTCACGGCCGACCAGCGCATCCCGAGGTCACCCTCGACCGTGCGCGAGGCGCGCGTCGAGGCCACGACCTCGCGGGCCAGCCCCGTGTCCTCGGGGTCCAGGTCGACCACGCTGTGCACGTCGGTCGTCGCACCACCGACGTCCGCCACGACCACGTCGCCGACCTCCTCGGCCAGCACCTCCACCCCGCGGAGCACCGCGTCCGGGGTGGCGGCACGCACCAGCGACTCCAGCTCCGCGCGCCGGGCCGGCGAGGTCAGTCGCTTGCCGCCGATCACGTGGCGCACGAAGACCTCGCGCACCGCGGCCCGGGCCCCGTCCGGGGCGAGCACCCCGATGCGCGGCACCACGTTGGCTGCGACCACGCACGGCGCAGCGGCGAGGAGGGCGACCGCCTCGCTCTGGGACTCGACGTTGCCGGCCACCACGACCGGGCCGGTCCAGCCTGCGTCGGCGAGGGCCGCGGCGCCCGTCAGCAGCGCCTCGGGGTTGCCTCCGTCGGTGCCCCCCGTGAGCAGCACGACGTCGGGGGCTGCCTCCAGGACCGCACGGACCGGGTCGGCGTCACCGGCGAGCGCGGCGACGGCCACGACGTGGCCCCCGCTGGACAGCGCGACCCGGCGCCCGGCCTCCGCGGTGACCAGGGCCTCGTTGCCGAGCACGCCGATCCGCAGGCCGCCGCCGGCGCTGGAGCAGGCCAGGACCACGGTGCCCGGTTCGCTCGCCCCAGGCTCGGTGCGCGCGAGCGAGGCCCGGCAGGCGTCGTACCCCTCGAGGATGTCCGTGCCCGCGGTCGTCGGCGCCTCGGCGGTGGACACGACCGCGCCGGTGGACAGGTCGACGAGCAGCGCCTTGGTGTACGTCGAGCCGAGGTCGACGCAGACCGCCAGGCCGGTCATCGGTCCGTCATCGGCCGGCGGCACCCCGGGAGCGCTCGAGGGCCTGCTCGAGGTCGGCGACGAGGTCGTCCGCGGTCTCGATGCCGACGCTGAGGCGCACCAGGTCGGCCGGCACCTCGAGCGCGGTCCCGGAGACGCTGGAGTGCGTCATCCGACCGGGGTGCTCGATCAGCGACTCGACCCCGCCGAGGCTCTCGCCGAGGGTGAAGACCTCGGTGGACTCGCACACCGCCAGCGCCTGCTCGAGACCGCCCGCGACGCGGAAGGAGACCATCCCGCCGTAGGCCTTCATCTGGCGGGTCGCGACCTCGTGGCCGGGGTGCTCGGGCAGCCCCGGGTAGATCACCTGGGTCACGTCGGGGTGCTGGGTCAGCATGCTCACGACCCGCTCCGCGTTGGCGCAGTGGCGGTCCATCCGCACGCCGAGGGTCTTGAGCCCGCGCAGGACGAGCCAGGCGTCGAAGGGTCCCGCGATCGCCCCGATGGCGTTCTGGTGGAAGGCGACCTGCTCGGCGAGCTCGGCGTCGCGGACCACCAGCGCCCCGCCGACGACGTCGGAGTGCCCGCCGGCGTACTTGGTGGTCGAGTGCACGACCACGTCGGCGCCGAGGGTCAGTGGCTGCTGGAGGTACGACGAGGCGAAGGTGTTGTCGACGACCAGCAGCGCACCCGCCTCGTGCGCGACGGCTGCCAGGGCCTCGATGTCGCCGATGTTGAGCAGCGGGTTGGTCGGCGTCTCGCACCAGACCAGACGGGTCACCCCCGGCCGGATCGCGGCGCGGACGGCGTCGACGTCGGAGACCGGGGCGGGCGTGTGCTCGACGCCCCACGCGGCCTCGACCTTGTCGAAGAGCCGGAAGGTGCCGCCGTACGCGTCGTCCGGGATGACCACGTGGTCTCCCGGGCGGCAGGTGGCGCGCACCAGGGTGTCCTCGGCGGCCAGGCCGGAGGCGAAGGCGAAGGCCCGCTCGCCCTCCTCCAGCGCGGCGAGGTTGCCCTCGAGCGCGGTCCGGGTCGGGTTGGCCGAGCGGGAGTACTCGTAGCCCCCGCGCAGGCCGCCGACGCCGTCCTGCTTGTAGGTCGACGTCGCGAAGATCGGCGGGATCACCGCGCCGGTCGTCGGGTCGGGCTCGTAGCCGGCGTGGATCGCGCGGGTCTCGAAGCCGGACTTGTCGCGGTGGCCGGAGGACGGGGAGGACTGCTGGGACTCGCTCACCGCTCGAGCGTAGTGCCGAGCCGAGCCGCGATCTCGGGCACGTCGATGCTCCCCTCGGCGACCGCCATCACGAGGTCGAAGGCCTCGTCCTGGGTGAGCGTGAACGCGCCGCCGTTGAGACGCATGAAGGTGATGGTGGCCAGCAGCCCGAGCCGCTTGTTGCCATCGATCAGCCCGTGGTTCCGCGTGATCGAGTGCAGGAGCGCCGCTGCCTTCAGCTCGAGCGTGGGATAGGCGTCGACACCGAACAACGACGTGCGTGGCCGGGCCGCCGCGGCGTCGAGCAGCCCTGCATCCCGCACCGGCCCCGCACCCAGGCGCCGGGTGAGGTCCAGCAGATCCTCCAGATCGAGGTAGTCCACCCGCAGATCGAGCCTCAGACCGTGCCGAGGCGGTGCAGCGCCTCGGCGTACTGCTCGATCGCAGCGTCGGCGACCTCGCCGACCCTGGACCGGTGCCTGTCGCGCTCGGCCAGGTCGAGCACGGCCCGACGGACGACCTCCTGCTTGGAGATCCCGCGCTCCTGGCTCAAGCGGGTCAGAGCGGCGTCGAGCTCGGCGTCGGTGCGCAGCGTCATGGCCATGCGCCCCATGGTACCAACGTGGTACCGCTCGTGCCGACACCTTTCACAATACCCCCGCCGGGTATAGTCGGACCACATGAGCACTCGTCACGCAAACCCGTCGAACGCGATGGCGGTCAGCGCCACCCTGCACTGCCTGACCGGGTGCGCCGTGGGCGAGATCGTCGGCCTCCTGGTCGCGACCGCCCTCGGCATCGGCACCCTCGGCACCGTCGGCATCTCGATCGCGCTGGCCTTCGTCTTCGGCTTCACCCTGTCCTCGCTGCCGCTGCTGCGCGCCGGCCTGGGGCTCGGCGCCGCCCTGAGCGTCGTCGTGGTCGCGGACACCGTCTCGATCGCCACGATGGAGGTCGTCGACAACCTCGTCATGGTGGTGATCCCGGGTGCGATCAACGCCGGGCTGGTCAACGTCGTGTTCTGGATCTCGATGGTCCTCGCGTTCGTCGCCGCCTTCGCCGCGGCGTTCCCGGTCAACCGGGCGCTGCTGGCCCGCGGCAAGGGCCACGCGCTGACCCACGAGTACCACCAGCAGGCCGAGGAGGCGACGGGCGCGCGGCGCCTCATCCCGGACATCCCGACGCCGAGCCTGGTCGCGGTCCTGATCGCATTCATCCTCGGCGGGCTGGTCGTGTCCGTGGCCGACCACCTGGGGGTCAGCGGAGGCCCCGGAGGGTCCACAGGGTCCGCCGCCGCCAGCAGCACGGTCACACCCGGGAAGGTCTAGGACCGACCTGGTGTTGTCGGAAGTGACTCCCCTCGCACCCGACTGCCACACCACACCGCCACTGAAGGAGATCTCGTGTTCGGACGCACCAAGACCACCCTCCCGGAGCCCGGCCAGGCCCTGCCCGGTCGCAGCGAGCGCCCCTGGAACCTCTCCGAACGCCACAAGGTGCTCGACGCCCCGCTCGTGACCGACGAGGCGCCTGCCGGCCACGAGGTCGCGATCTTCGGCCTCGGCTGCTTCTGGGGGGCGGAGGAGATCTACTGGGAGATGCCCGGGGTCTGGTCGACCTCGGTCGGCTACGCCGGCGGCGAGACCCCCCACCCGTCCTACGACGAGGTCTGCTCGGGCCGCACCGGTCACACCGAGGCGATCCGGGTCGTCTACGACCCCGCGACGATCTCCTACGCCGAGCTCGTCAAGCGCTTCTTCGAGGTCCACGACCCGACCCAGGGCATGCGCCAGGGCAACGACGTCGGCACGCAGTACCGCTCGGCGATCTACGTGACCTCCCCCGAGCAGGAGGCCACGGCCCGCGAGCTCACGCAGGTCTACGGCGCCGAGCTCGAGCGCCGCCGCCTGGGCTCGATCACCACCGAGATCAAGCCGGTCCCGACGTACTACTACGCCGAGGACGTCCACCAGCAGTACCTGGCCAAGAACCCGTTCGGCTACCGCTGCCACGCCAACACAGGCGTGAAGTTCCCCGAGACCGTCTAAGCGGTTCCGTCATACGGCATGCTCGCGTCGACCTGTGGATCAGCACGGCGTGCCCGGTGGCGGTGATCACCGCCACCGGGCGCCAGCGGCCGACCGGGGACCGTCTCGGCGCTGGACCCCTCCGCCATCGCGGCCGGCGAGAGACCGCCCTCGCAGCCCCCCGCTGGTAATCCGAGGTTCGATCATGACAACGGCGGCCCTCTAGGCTGGCCCAGTCGACGGGTCTGCCAGCTCCGTCCTGTTCTCGGAGGTCCATGTGAAGTGTTCCAGCACTGGCCCGCGTCGGGCGCTGTTCCTCGGCCTCGTCCTCGCCGTCTCAAGCTCGCTGGCCGTCGCCTACCCGGCGGCCTCGGCTCCGTCGGAGGCAACGGCCTCGAGGACCCAGGTCGATCCGCCGCCGAACGACGACTTCGCCGACGCGGCCCCGGTGATCCAGCAGAGCTTCGACAGGTCGCGGTTGTCGGTCTCGTTCCCGAACGTGGTCGACGCCGCGTCCGCCCGGCTCGCCACCGTCGAGGCGTCAGAGGACCCGACCCCCCTCCTGGACGGACCGGGCGAGCACTCCATCTGGTACCGGTGGACCCCGACGTACGACGGCGACGCGGTCATCAGGGTGAGGCTGGGGGCCTCTTCAGGGTGCTACTCCGGGCAGACCGGCCTCGAGGTCGCCACCGGGACCGGCCTCACCGACCTCGATCTCGTGGCGGCGGACTACGAGGACGTGGACGGCAACTTCTGCGACACCGTTCAGGTCGACTTCGGGGCCGTCCGCGACACCACGTACTACATCCGTATCGACTCCCGGGACGGCATCGGCCCGGTCCGCGGCTCGATCGACATCACTCCCGACTGTGAGACCAGCGGCACCGAGGGCGACGACGTCATCATCGGTACCCCCGGAGCTGACGTGCTGTGCGGTCTCGGCGGCGACGACGTCATCATCGGGAGTGGCGGTGACGACGTGATCGACGGCGGAGCGGGCACCGACACGATCAGCTACGTCCGGGCCGACCAGGCCGTCGACGTCACCCTCATCTACCGCGTTGCCACCGGTCAGGGCGACGACACGCTCGAGGGCTTCGAGAACATCACGGGCTCGGGCTACGACGACCGGCTCGAGGCGAACAGCCTGGACAGCGTCGTCAAGGGCCGACGCGGGGACGACGTCCTGATCGGGAACGACGGTCGCAACGAGCTCTACGGACGCGCTGGCAACGACACCCTCGTCGGCGGCTTCGACTCTGACTTCCTCGGCGGCGGAGCGGGCCTCGACACCTGCGACGGTGATTATGGCGTCGACCGCTCCCGCGCGTGCGAGTCGAGGTCCAACCTCCCCTAGGACCTCGTCGACGGCCTCGGGTGTGACCGTCGCGCCCACCCGCCGGGGACGCAGAGCAGCCCGCGCACGGACTCGGTGTGATTCACCTCGACGGCGCGCGGCAACGGGCTGCTGACTTTCGAGAACAACGCGCATTCCACGAACACCTACCTCGGCGATCCGACCGACCGGTCGAAGCGGACCACCTGTGACGCCACGGGCTACGGGTCGAGCTGTGTGTTCGTCCGGGCCCGCAAGGGTCGCACCTACGCCATCGAGGTGTGGGCCCCGGACCGACCCGACGAGGCGTTCACGCTCTCGTGGAGCCGGGTCACCGCGCCCCCCAACGACGACTTCGCCGACGCCGCTCCCGTGGTCCAGCAGGGGCACAACACGGGACCGACCGTCCTCCCGCACCGGGTGCGTCGAGCGCTCAGGGCGAGGCCGGTCGCGCGCCCAACGTGGCCTGGTAGGTCAACCACCCGACGACCTCGTCGGCTCGCGGCCCGCCGGCGGCCCCGTGGACCGGGACGGCGGAGGCCCGGCTGTGCTCGAGGGCGTCGAGCCCGTCGCCGACCGGGTCGTCCTCGCGGACCAGGGCGGGCGACTCCCGCACCAGCGAGACGGGGTCGGTCCCGTGGCGGCTGGTGTCGGCCAGCGTCTCGGCCACGACCCGGGCGGTGACCGTGCCCCGGAAGACCCCGTCGGCGTCGACCACCGGCAGCACGCCGGTCGGTGACGCGGCCAGGAGGGCCGCGACGTCCACGAGGCGGTCGCCCTCGGCCACCGGGGTCGGGACGTCGAGCATCAGGTCGCCCACGAGCCGCCGGGCGACGATCGTCTCCGGCGCCCGTCCGAGGTCGACCCCGCGGCGGCGCAGCTTGAGGGTGTAGATCGTGTCCGGCGTGAGCCGGTGGCTCAGCCCGGTGGCGAGGACGACGGAGACCATCAGCGGCAGGATGATCGAGTACTCCCCCGTCAGCTCGAAGAGGATGATCACCGCGGTGATGGGCGCCCGCGCGGAGCCGGCGAAGACCGCGCCCATGCCCAGCAGGGCGTAGGCCCCCACCGGGGCAACGCCGCCGCCGGAGAGCGAGCCCGCCACCTCGCCGAAGCCGGCGCCCAGCATCGCACCGAGGAACAGGCTGGGGGCGAAGACGCCGCCGGAGCCGCCGATGCCGATCGTCAGCGAGGTCGCCACGACCTTGCCGACGAGCAGGACGGCGAGGAACGCGACGGCGTACCGCCCGTCGACCGCGTTGCCGAGCACGGGGTAGCCGACGCCGTACATCTGCGGCAGGACGAGCAGCAGCAGGCCGAGCAGCAGGCCGCCGACGGCCGGACGGGCCCACTCGGGCCCGCGCCAGACCCGGTCGCACACGTCCTCGATCGCGTAGAGGATCCGGGTGAACCCGACACCGACCGCACCGGCGAGCAGGCCGAGGACCGCGACCAGGGCGTACTCCCAGTGGTGGGCCAGGGCGAAGGTGGGCAGCGAGAGGAACGGATCGTCGCCGATCGCGGCCCGGGCGATCGCCGAGCTGGTGACCGCCGCCACGACGACCATCCCGAAGGCCTGCGCCGCGAAGTCGGCGAGGATCAGCTCCATCGCGAAGAAGACGCCGGCGAGCGGGGCGTTGAACGTGGCCGCGATGCCGGAGGCCGCACCGCAGGCGACCAGGACCTTGAGCCGCGACTCCGAGAGCCCGGTGAGGCGGCCGAGCGTGGAGCCCCACGCCGACCCGATCTGCACGATCGGTCCTTCGCGACCGACCGATCCGCCGCCGCCGATGCACAGCGCGGAGGCGAGCGCCTTGACGCCCGCGACCTGGGGTCGGATGCGACCGCCGTTGCGCGCGACGGCGAACATGACCTCGGGCACGCCGTGCCCGCGGGCCTCGGGGGCGAAGCGGTAGACGAGCGGGCCGTAGACCAGGCCAGCCGCCACCGGTGTCAGCACGACGAACCAGGGGCCGACCCCGGGGAGCCCGCCGTGCCCCGCCCCGGGGTGTGCGGCGTAGTCGGCGTACCCGGTGAAGAGCACGGTGAAGGTCTCGATGAGGAAGCGGAACACCAGGGCCAGGGCGGCCGCGCCCAGGCCAACAAGGAGGGCGAGCGCCAGCAGGCCGGTGTCGGAGTCGCGCAGCCACCGCACCGGGGACCTCGCGGGGCGGGCGGTGGGGAGGGCGGAGGTCGGACTCATCAATTGCATGATGCAACAGTTGCGCCGAGCAAGCCAAGTCGGGTCTGATGCGACCGTGCCGACCGACGACGACCCCGACCTCGACGCGCTCGTCGGGTCGCTCCTGACCGCCTCCCGAGTGCTCGTCGGCGTCTCGGCGCGATCCTTGGCCGACGTCGAGGACCGGGTCACGCTGAGCCAGTTCCGCACCCTCGTCGTGCTCGTCACGCACGGCGAGACCCCGCTGAACCAGCTCGCCGAGCGCCTCCAGGTCGGCCCGTCGACGGCGCTGCGCGCGGTGGACCGGCTGATCGCGGAGGGGTACGCCGAGCGCGCGCCCGGCACCGCGGACCGCCGTCAGGTCGCGCTCGGCGCGAGCCCGGACGGCGTACGGCTGGTGGAGGAGGTGACCGTGCGGCGCCGCGCGGCGATCGCCGACATCGTGCGGCGGATGCCCGTCACCGAGCGGTCGGCGGTCGTCTCCGCACTCGACTCCTTCGCCACCGCCGCCGGGGAGCCCGGCGAGCGACCGCGCTGGTAGCGCGCTGCTGGCGCCCACGACCAGTCACCTACGGTGAGACAACCCGTATCAGTCGGGCCTTGTCGTGCACTCGGGGGTAGTGGTGGAGCGTTCCAATGATGTCTCGCGTCGTTCGCGTGCTCTGCTGCTCGGCCTGGTCCTGGCCGTCTCGGGCTCCGTGACCTACCCGGCCGCCTCGGCCCCGTCGGCCCGGCCCGCGGCTCCAGCCTCGTTGGCCTCGGGGGCCGCGGTCGAACCGCCACCCAACGACCGCCGCGTCAACGCGGAGCGGATCTCGGGGGCCAGCGGCTCGGTGCAGGGCACCACCGTCGGTGCCTCAGGGAAGCCGAGCAGCCCACGAACGGGCTCGGTGTGGTTCACCTGGACGGCGCGCGGCAACGGGCTGCTGAAGTTCGAGAACGACGCGCACTCCACGAACAGCTACCTCGGCGCTCCGACCGACCGGTTGAAGCGGACCGGGACCAACTGTGACGCCACGGGCTACGAGTCGAGCTGTGTGTTCGTCCGGGCCTGCAAGGGTCGCACCTACACCATCGAGGTGTGGGCCCAGGACCGGCCCGACGAGGCGTTCACGCTCTCGTGGAGCCGCGTCACCGCCCCTCCGAACGACGACTTCGCCGACGCCGCTCCCGTGGTCCAGCAGGGGTACAACACGGGACCGACCGTCCTCGTCTTCCCCGACGTGATCGACAGCGCATCCGGTCGTTTCGCCACCATCGAGCCCGGCGAGACTCCGACCCCGCTGCCGGACGGACCCGGCGAGCACTCGATCTGGTACCGGTGGACCCCAGCCTGGAGCGGCACGACGACCATGGATGTCGATCTGGGGGCCTACAAGGGTTGCTACTCAGGGGCGACTGGGCTGGAGGTCGCCACGGGCACGGACGTGGGCGACCTCGATCTCGTGGCGTCGGACTACTCCGTCGTGGACGGTGAGACCTGCGAAACGGTCCAGGTCACCTTCCGAGCCGTGACGGGCACGGCGTACAGCATCCGGGTCGACTCGCGTGACGGGACGGGTCCGCTCTCCGGCTACTTGCGCATCACCCCCGACTGCGAGACGAGCGGCACCGAGGGCGACGACATCATCACGGGCACCCCCGGCGACGACGTCCTGTGCGGCCTCGGGGGCGACGACGTCATCACCGGAAGCGACGGCGACGACATCATCGTCGGCGGCGCGGGCACCGACACGATCAGCTATGCCCAGGCCGAGCAGGCCGTGGACGTGAGCCTCACCCGCGGAGTGGCCACGGGTCAGGGGGAGGACACGTTGTCCAGCCTCGAGAACATCACCGGCTCCGGCTACGACGACCGGCTCGAGGGCAACAACCTCGCCAGCATCATCAAGGGCCGACGTGGGGACGACACGTTGATCGGCAACGACGGCGACAACGTCCTCTACGGACGTGCCGGTGACGACACCCTCATCGGCGGCTACGGCGAGGACTTCCTCGGCGGCGGGAGTGGCAACGACAGCTGCGACGGCGGCTACGGTCCCGGCGACCGTTTCCGGGCCTGCGAGACCAGGAGCGTCAAGCCGTAGCCTAGATCGTCGCCAGCGAGGGTCGTCGGTTCCCGGAGGTCGGAGGTCCTGGTGCGGCCGCCGAGCGCGGGATACGATCCGCTACAGCCGTCCACCCGGGACTGCCTGTTCCATCGCTCGGGGGTCCTGCCATGACGTCGTCCACCACGGTGTCCGCCCGTTCTCGGGCCCTGCTGGTCGCCGCCGCGTCCTCCGTCGTCGGCGCCCTGCTTCTCGCCTCGCCGGCGGCCTCGGCCGCACCGCCGCCCAACGACGACCGGGCTCAGGCTCAAGCCATCTCAGGTCCGAGCGGGTCGGTCGAGGGGACCAACGTCGGCGCCACCGCGGATCCGGACACCGGGCACACGGATTCGGTGTGGTTCACGTGGACCGCATCCAAGACCGGGCTGATGACGTTCCGCAACACCGCCCACTACCTCGAGGTGTACGCCGGCGGCGCCACCGGCGACCTCGTCACCCTGAGCTACCCGGTCTCGCGCCTGTGCGATGCATCGGGCTACGAGCCCTCGTGCAGGTTCGTCTGGGTCCGCCAGGGTCAGACCTACGCCATCGAGGTGTGGGACGAGGAGTACACCGTGCCCTTCACCCTGACCTGGTCCCGCATCACGACGCCGCCGAACGACGACTTCGCGAACGCGGCGCCGATCGTCCGGCAGTCCAACGGCCGCTCGCCGACGTTCCTCACGTTCCCGACGGTGGCCGACGCCGCGGCCGGGCAGTTCGCCACGATCGAGCCGGGCGAGCAGCCGGCCCCCCTTCCGGACGGACCCGGAGAGCACTCCGTCTGGTTCACGTGGACCTCGCCGTGGGACGGCACGGCGGCCCTCGACGTCCGGGTCGGTCCCCGACCCTCGCAGTCCTGCTACTCACCGGACACGGCACTCGAGGTGTTGACCGGCCCCAGCGTCGACGACCTCGACCTCGTGGCGGCGAACTACGTGCGCGTCGACGAGAACTGCGACAGCCCGAACCTGACCTTCCGGACCACCCGCGGCACCGCGTACTTCCTCCGTGTCGACGCCGACGGTGGGCCTTCCCCGATCAGCGGCACCATCGACATCACGCCCGACTGCCTCACGAGCGGCACCGATGGCGACGACGTCCTCGTCGGCACCCCTGGCGACGACGTGCTGTGCGGCCTCGGCGGCAACGACGTCATCATCGCAAGCGCGGGCGACGACGTCATCGAGGGCGGCCCCGGCTCCGACACGATCACCTACCTCCGCGCCCGGCGGGCAGTCGACGTCAGCCTCATCCGCGGAGTGGCCACGGGTCAGGGGGAGGACACGTTGTCCAGCCTCGAAAACATCACCGGCTCCGGCTACGACGACCGGCTCGAGGGCAACAACCTCGCCAGCATCATCAAGGGCCGACGTGGGGACGACACGTTGATCGGCAACGGCGGCGACAACGTCCTCTACGGACGTGCCGGTGACGACACCCTCATCGGCGGCTACGGCGAGGACTTCCTCGGCGGCGGGAGCGGCAACGACAGCTGCGACGGCGGCTACGGTCCCGGCGACCGGGCCCGGGCCTGCGAGACGACGGTCAGGGTCCCCTAGGGCGTCACCGGCAGTCTCGGGTGTGACCGCCGCACCCACCCGTCGGGGACACTGAGGTCATGCCCGACCTCCCCCGCAAGGCCGCAGCGCGTACGGCGCGACTGGCGGCACTCCCCCTGGGCTACGCGGGCCGGAGCGCGATCGGGTTCGGCAAGCGCCTGGGCGGGGCGCCGGCGGACGCCGTGATGAGCGAGATGCAGCAGCGGGCCGCCGAGCAGCTGTTCCGCACCCTCGGCGAGCTCAAGGGCGGGGCGATGAAGTTCGGCCAGGCGCTCTCGGTCTTCGAGTCGGCGCTGCCCGAGGACATCGCCAAGCCCTACCGCGAGCAGCTCACCAAGCTCCAGGACTCCGCTCCCCCGATGCCGACCCGCACCGTGCGCGCGACCATCGCCGAGGACCTCGGCGCCGACTGGGCCGAGCGGCTGGTCTGGCTCGACGGCGGCCCGACCGCCTCGGCCTCGATCGGCCAGGTGCACAAGGGCCGCTGGCACGACGGACGAGACGTGGCCGTCAAGGTGCAGTACCCCGGCGCCGACGAGGCGCTGCGCTCGGACCTCAAGACGCTGGGCCGGCTCGGGCGCACCGTGGCGCCGCTGTTCCCCGGCATCGACATCAAGCCGCTCATCGAGGAGATGCAGGCCCGCGCGATCGAGGAGCTCGACTACGAGCTCGAGGCCGAGGCCCAGCGCGTCTTCGCCGAGGAGTACCGCGGCGACCCCGAGTTCGTCGTGCCCGGCGTGGTGACCGTGGGACGCCGGGTGCTGGTCACCGAGTGGCTGGACTCCCCGGCCTCGCTGGCCTCCGTCATCGCCGACGGGTCCCAGGAGGACCGCGACGCCTACGGCGAGCTCTACACCCGCTTCATCTTCGCCAGTCCCGGCCGGACCGGGATGCTGCACGCCGACCCGCACCCGGGCAACTACCGGTTGATGCCGGGCGTCGACGGCGCGCCCCACCGGCTCGGTGTGCTCGACTTCGGCGCCGTCGCCCGGCTCCCCGACGCCGGACTGCCCTCGATCATGGGGACCCTGATCCGGATCGCCGCCCTCGAGGACGGCGAGGCCCTGCTCCAGGGACTGCGCGACGAGGGCTTCGTCAAGGACAAGGTGCGTCTGGACCCCCAGCAGCTCGTCGACTACCTCGCCCCGCTCGTCGAGCCCACCCGGGTCGAGGAGTTCCAGTTCTCCCGCGCCTGGATGCGCGAGCAGTTCGCGCGGATCAACAACCCCAAGGAGCCGGCGTACACGGTGGCGATGAAGCTCAACCTGCCCCCGGCGTACCTGCTCATCCACCGCACCTGGGTCGGCGGCATCGGGGTGCTGGCCCAGCTCGAGGCCAAGGCGCCGTTCCGCGCCATCCTCACCGAGCAGCTGCCCGGGTTCGCCGACCCCGCCGCCTGACCGCGCCGGGGCACGGTCGGCCTCAGAGCTTGCGGTGCATGACGTGCAGACCGACCCGGCCGTACGTCGGGGAGTCGAACGCACCCGGCACCGTGCCGACGATCGTGAACCCGAGCGAGAGCCACAGCGCGACCGCGGCGGTGTTGGTCGCGACGACGGCGTTGAACTGGATGGCGGCGTAGCCCTGCTCGCGGTGCCAGGCCACGACGTGCTCACCGAGCGCGCGGCCGACGCCCCGACCGCGAGCCTCGGCGGCCACCATGAAGGACGCCGTGCCGACGTGGCGCCCGGGGCCCGGTCGGTTCGGGCCCATCGTGGCGGTGCCGAGCAGCACACCGTCGTCGACCAGGACGACGGTGGCCCCCGGCGGTCGCTTCAGCCACAGGGCCGCGGCCTCGTCGCTGGTGAGGTCCGGGGCGAAGGCGTAGGTCTCCTGCGCCGCCACCACGTCGTGGAACAACGGCCAGATCGTCGGCCAGTCGTCGTCGGTCGCGGGGCGGATCTCGCGCGTCACAGGTCCCTCGCCCCGTCCACCCGCTCGCGCAGCAGGTCCGCGTGGCCGCAGTGGCGGGCGTACTCCTCGATCAGGTGCACCAGGATCCAGCGCAGGCTGGCGGGCCTGCCGTGCCGCTCGACCACCGATGACTGGTCGAGGCCGCCACGGGCCAGGGCACCGTCCAGCACCATCTCGGAGTCGGCCACCGAGTGGCGCAGCAGTCCGTCGAGGCTGGCGGGGTCATGGTGCACGGCATCGGCCCACTCCGCGTCGGGGTCGCCCTCCCAGTCCAGGTGCGACCACCGGTCGGCCTGGGCCCGGCCGAGGAAGACCTGGCCGAACCACCAGTCCTCCACCCAGGCGAGGTGCGCCACGATCCCGCCGAGGGTCATCGTGGAGGGCTCGATCACGACCGCGAGCTGGTCTGCGTCCAGGCCCTCGACCTGGCGCCGGATGGTGGCGCGGAAGTAGTCGAGGAACCCGCGCAACGTCGTCACCTCGTCGACCCCGGTCCGGGGCTCGGCGCGCTCGATGCCGCTCATGCCGGCTCCCGGTCGGTGAGGCAGTACGCCGTCCCGGTGGGGCCGGCGAGCACGGTCCAGTGCGGGTGCTCGGCCACCACCCGCGCCCCGAGGTCGAGGTGGCGCGCGGTCTCGACGGGGCGGTCGTCGCAGGCGAGGTCCAGGTGGGCGGTCGTCGACGGCTGGTCGGCGTCGAGCCGCTGGAGCAGGATCCGCAGCCGCTGGCCCGGCGGCGGCGCGAGCGACTCGAACTCCGGGCTGATCGACGATGACGCGAGGGTCCGGCCCAGGGTGTCGGCCCAGAACCTCCGCTCCGCGTCGTACGCCGTCGGCGCGACGTCGAGGCAGACCTGGTCGACGACCGACCGGCCGCCGGGCCAGGTCGCGGGCGGCGCCGGCACTGAAGCGGGGTGGGTGACGAGGCAGAACCTCAGGCCGCCGGGTGAGGTCAGGACGACGTGGCCGTGGTCGCTGGCGTGGACCTCGGTCGCGCCCCGCTCGAGGGCCACGTCGGCCGCGGCACGCGGGTCGACGACGTGCAGGTCGAGGTGGATCCGGCTCGGACCGGCCGCCACCCGCTGCGCCAGCAGGTGCTCGTCACCGTCCGGAGGAGTCAACGAGCAGACCTCGTCCGCGCCTCCGCGCGGCTCGGACACGGCGTACCCGGTCACGCCGGCCCAGAAGGCCACCGCCTCGTCGTGCTCGCGCACCGCCAGGTCGAGGACCGCGCTGACCCAGGACGGAGCGGTCATGTCACGGGATGGCAGTCGTGGCCGCAGGCACTGGTCGAGCCGGGCGCGTGGTCCTCGCCCGCGTGGTCGGCCGGCCGGTGCCAGACGGCGTGCCCGGGCTCGATGCGCACGTCCTCGCCGACGGCGGTCGCGGTCCCGTCGACGAGCAGGGTGTAGCCGCGCGGCTCGGTCGGCGCGAAGAGCAGCGTCACCGCCGGGTTGGCCGTCACGTTCGCCAGGCTGCCCCGGCCGGGGCCCGGCACGTGCAGCACCCCGCCGACCAGGGTCGGCTCGACGGTGACGGCCTTGACCCGCTCGCCCGCGGTGCTCAGCAGGTAGCCGACCCCGACGTCCTCGAGGGCCAGGGCGAGGTCGGCGAGGGAGACCGGGATGCTCATGGGGCCGAGGCTAGCGGTCGACCCACCGGTCGCCGGCCTCCTGCGCCTCGACCCGGCCGAGGCTCACCTCGGCCAGCAGGGCGTGCGCGGCCACCAGCCCGTCGGGGGGTACGCCGAGGCGCAGCGTCACCGCGGCGGCGTAGGTCTGGTCGAGCACGGCGACCCCGGCGTCGCGCACCGCAGACTCCAGCCGGCCCGCCGACGCGTGGTCGACCTCGAGCACGAGCTCGCGCAGGAGCACCCGCCGCCGGGTGCCGGCGCGGGCCAGTGCGGCCTGGACCGCATCGCCGTACGCGCGCACCAGACCGCCCGCGCCGAGCAGCGTGCCGCCGAACCAACGGGTGACCACCGCGACCACGTCGGCCATCGGCTCGGCGGCCGTGCCCGCGCCGCGGAGCACCTCGAGCATGGGCGCTCCCGCGGTCCCGGCCGGCTCTCCGTCGTCGTGGGAGCGCTCGAGGAGCTGCGGTGGCGGACCGAGCAGGATCGCCGAGCAGTGGTGACCGGCGTCGCGGTGCTCGCGGCGGGCGGCCTCGACCACCGCGCGAGCGGCCTCCTCGGTGTCCACCCGCTCCAGGCGGCAGCGGAAGCGCGACCGGCTGACCTCGGTGTCGGCCTCGGCTGCGCGCCGGATCGTGCGGTAGGCGCTCACCACCGGCTCACCACAGCCCCAGCACGCTGCCGCCGATGCGCACCGCGAACGCGCCGACCACGACGACGAAGAACACCCGGACGAACCCGGTGCCGCGCGCCACGGCCGTGCGCGCGCCGGCGTACGCCCCGACCAGGTTGGCGGCGCCGACGACCAGAGCGACCTTCCACAGCACGGCGCCCTGCGGCACGAAGACCACGAGGGCGGCCAGGTTGGTGGCCCAGTTGGCCAGGCGGGCGTTGGCCGAGCCCTCCAGGAAGGAGTAGCCCAGGAGGCCCACCATGGCCACGACCAGGAAGCTGCCCGTGCCCGGCCCGAGAGCGCCGTCGTAGAAGCCGATGACCAGTCCGGCTGCGAGGGCGAGCAGGCGGGTGCGGCGCGGTCCGAAGCGGAGCGTGGTGACCTCGCCGAGCGAGGGCCGGAGCAGCACCCAGCCTCCGACGAGCAGCAGCGCGACGAGCACGATCGGGTCGAAGGCCGACCGCGGGATGAACGATGCGACGCCCGCCCCTGCGAGGGAGCCGGCGAACGCGGCGGCCATCAGGGGCAGGAAGGTCGCGGGGTCGGGGCGCACCCGGCGCAGGTACGTCGCCGAGCTCACGCTGACCCCGAGCCAGGAGGCCAGCTTGTTGGTCGCGAGCACCTGCACCGGGCTCGCCCCGGGCAGCCCGACCAGCAGCGCCGGGAGCTGGACCAGGCCCCCGCCGCCCACGACCGCGTCGACGAACCCCGCGCTCAGTCCGGCGAGGGCGAGGAGCGCGAGCACGACGAGCCCGGGGTCCTCCACGGGCGCCACCCTAGGGTGGGCGTCGTGCGCATCGTCTCGCTGCTCCCGTCCACCACCGAGATCCTGTTCGCCCTCGGCGCCGGCGAGGAGGTGGTCGGCGTCACGTTCGAGTGTGACGAGCCCGCCGAGGCCCGCACGCGGCGGATCGTGTCGACCTCGACGCTGCCCGAGGGCCTCGACCCCGCCGGCATCGACGCCGCCGTGTCGGCGGCCGTGGCGCGCGGCGAGGACCTCTACCGCCTCGACGCCGACGCCCTGCTCGGCCTCGACGCCGACCTGGTCGTCACCCAGGACCTGTGCGCGGTCTGCGCGGTCGACGTGGGCACGGTCGACGCCGCCCTCGAGCACCTCGGCTGCCGCGCCGACGTGCTGACGACCGACCCCCACACGCTGGGCGAGGTGCTCGGGTCCGTGCGGGCGCTGGGACGCCGTGTGGGTCGCGGCGACGCGGCCGACGCGCTGGTCGCCCGGCTCGAGGCCCGGCTGGCGTCCGTCCGTGCGCGGGTGGCCGGCCGCGCCCGGCCCCGCGTCCTCGTGCTGGAGTGGACCGACCCGCCGTACGCGCCAGGGCACTGGATCCCCGAGATGGTCGAGGCCGCGGGCGGCGAGTGCGTGCTCGGGGAGGCCGGTCAGAAGTCGGTGCGCGTGCGGTGGGAGGACGTGCACGCGGCCCGACCCGACGTCGTGGTCGTGGCGCCGTGCGGCTTCGACCGCGCCGCGTCGCAGGCCCAGGCCGACCAGCTCCTCGCCGACGGCCTGCTGCCGGACGGCGTACGGGTCCACGCGGTCGACGCGAACGCCTCCTGGGCCCGCCCCGGCCCGAGGCTCGTCGACGGTGTCGAGGAGCTCGCCGCCGTCCTGCACGGCTGAGGCACGCGCCGGCCGTACGACAGCAGCGGATCACTGCCACCAGGTGACAGCGATCCGCTGCTGTCCTGTGTCGCGGCCCGACCGGGGCGCGTCCCTCGAGGCGTGACGCCGGCTACGACGATCTGTGGCACCTCGACCCGCAATGGGTGGCACCTCGGCGGTCAGGCGCGACCCAGGCGGAGCCACTTCGCCAGGGCGGCCCGGGCGTCGTCGGGGTCGTGCCCGTCGGCGCGCCCGGCCACGTCGCGGACGCCGACCAGGTCGGGCCAGCGCTCCCGCACCGCGGTCTCGACCCGGGCGTGGAGGGTCAGACCCGCCGCCGGGCAGTGCTCGCAGGTGCCGTCGAGGTCGAGCTCGACCGCGCCGTCGTGCACCGAGGAGACCGCGATCCGGCCGCCGTGGGAGCGGATGTACTCCCCCACGGTCCCGGCCAGGACGTCGTCGGTGACCCGGGTCAGGCCCGCGTCGTCGGGCGGCTCGACGACCCAGCCGGCCGGGTCGAGCAGCGCCTCCTGCAGCGCGCTGCGGACCTCGGCGCCGCGGGACCGCCAGGTCCCGTCGGTCAGGCGGAGCCAGAGCGCGGCCCGCTCGGCCAGCGCGTCGCTCAGGACACCCGCGGCCAGCAGCTCTCCCAGCCGTCCCGGCGCGGTCACGACACGGCCCGGGGGCAGGATCGCGGCGGGGACGACCCAACGCACCTCGTCGTCGCTCCCGGACACCGGCTCCGGGTGCACCGGCACCCGGGCGGCCTCGCTCCCGGCACCGACCGGGGTGCTCACGAGAGCAGCCCGACCACCGAGCGCGCGACGAAGGCCAGGCTCCACGCGAGCACGAACATGTAGCCGAACGCGATCGCCGGCCACCGCCAGGTGCCCGTCTCGCGCCGCATCACCGCGACGGTCGACATGCACTGCAGCGCGTAGGCGAAGAAGATCAGCAGCGCCGCGATCGTGCCGGCGTCGAAGAGCGGCTGCTCGGTGCCGTCCCGCACCGTGGTCATCGAGGCCAGCTCGGCGGCCGGGTCGTCGGGGTTCGCAGCGGCGGCGATCTGACCCAGGGTGGCCACGAAGACCTCGCGCGCGGCCAGCGACGAGATGACGCCGACGTCGACGCGCCAGTCGAAGCCGAGCGGCTCGAAGACGGGCTCGACGGCCTTGCCGACGTCCGCCGCCAGCGACTGGTCGAGCACGTAGGCGCCGGCCGCGACGCTGTCGGTCGGGTCGACGCCGGCGGCACGCAGGTCGTCGTCGGTGCGGGCCGGCAGGTTCAGGAGCAGCCACAGCAGGGCCGTGGTGACCAGGATGATGACCGTGACCTTGCGCAGGAACGCCTTCGAGGCGTCCCAGACCGCGAGCGCGACGGTGCTGGCCCGGGGCAGCCGGTAGGAGGGGATCTCCATGTAGAACGGCATGGTGGGCCCGGTGCGGCCGGTGATCTTCTTGAACAGCCAGGCGGTGCCCATGGCCGAGAGCGCCCCGACGACGTACAGCGCGAACATGACGGTCCCCTGGGCGCCCAGCGGACCGATCCGGGCCGAGGACGGCACGAGCAGCCCGATCAGCAGGACGTAGACCGGCAGCCGCGCCGAGCACGTCATGAGCGGTGCGCCCATCATCGTGGCGATGCGGTCCTTGGCCGAGGGCAGCGTGCGGGTGGCCATGATCCCCGGGATCGCGCAGGCCACGGAGCTGAGCAGCGCCACGAAGGCACGCCCCTCGAGGCCCGCCTTCGACATCACCCGGTCCATCAGGAACGCCGCGCGCGCCATGTAGCCGACGCCCTCGAGCAGCGCGATGAGCGTGAAGAGCAGGATGATCTGCGGCAGGAAGACCAGCACCCCGCCGACACCGCCGATCAGCGCCTCGGAGACGAACCGCCCGACCCACCCGTCGCCGAGCACGGTGGCGGCGCGGGCCCCGAGCCAGGCGAAGCCCTGCTCGACGTAGCCCTGCAGCGGCGCGGCCACGGTGAAGATGACCTGGAAGAAGGCGTACATCGTGGCCAGGAAGACCAGCGTGCCCCACACGGGGTGCAGCAGGACCCCGTCGATGCGGCGCGTACGCCGGTCGACCTCCGGCACGCGGTAGGCCGCTGCCTCGAGCACCGAGGTGACCCAGCCGGTGGTCTCCTCGGGCTCCGTCGGGGGCATCACCAGCGGCGAGGACCAGGCCGCGCGGTCCGCGGCGACCGCCGCGAGGCAGGCGCGCAGCGCAGCGACCCCGTCCCGGTCACCTCCGACGACCGGCAGCACCCGGACGCCGAGGGCGCGCTGGAGGTCGGCGACCTCCAGGCGACCCTGGCGCCGGGCGAGCTCGTCGGTGAAGCTCAGCACGACCAGCGTCGGCAGGCCGACGTGGAGCACGTGACCCAGCATGCCCAGCGAGCGGCGCAGCGTGGTCGCGTCGAGCAGCACGATCAGCGCGTCCGGGGTGTCGGGCGCCTCGGGGTCGAGCACGTCGCTGACGACCTGCTCGTCAGGGCTGATCGGGTCCAGGCTGTAGGTGCCGGGCAGGTCCTCGACGACGGCCCGGTGACCGCCGACCTCGAGCAGTCCCTCGTAGCGCGCGACGGTGACGCCGGGGTAGTTGCCGGTCTTGGCGTGCAGCCCGGTCAGGGCGTTGAACAGCGTGGTCTTGCCGCTGTTCGGGCTGCCCACGAGGGCGACCCGCAGGTCGGCGTCCACCGTGGAGGACGAGCCTCCACCGTGGTGGCTCACGAGGGATCGACGAGGATCCCGCGCGCTTCGCAGCGCCGCAGGGCGAGCTCGTAGTCGGCCACCCGGAAGACCACGGGATCCTGCATCGGGGCCACCCGCACCACCTCGACCTCGGCGCCGACGGACAGTCCGAGGTCGAAGAGACGCCGCGTGATCCGAGGGTCGGCCGCGCCGTAGCCCGAGATCCGCGCGCGGTCACCACGGCGCAGGTCACCGAGGGTGCGCACCGCGCCGGCGCTGGCGTGAGCCGGGTGGGAGACCTGCCCGACCGGGCGGGCGCGGAAGCCACGCCGGCTCAGGGTGGTGGCGATCGGGCTCATGCAAGGAAGGTTAGCCTCACCTGGCAAGCCGCGCCAGGGCAACGGTGGGACCCGCAGGGGTGAGAGCGGTCACCCGACCGGCCCTGCGGCGGCCGGGGAGCCCCCCATGTGACTCCCCGGCGCCGGTGTCCGGACGCTCGGTGCGCCTGCCGAGGACGACCGTAGGAGGTCGCGGACCCGCCGGGGCCCGGGGTCACCGGGTGGTGAACCCCCGGTGCCGGACGGTGGGTCCCACGTCACCGTGGCGTGGCTGCGGCGAGAAACTGGACCGGTTCCGGTCTGGACCAGCGCTCAGCCGGCCCAGGAGCCGCGGCCGCCGCCGAACCAGCCACCGAAGCCCCCGCCGAACCCCCCGTCGTCACCACCGCCACCAGGGCGGCGCGAGCCGAGGTAGGAGCCGACCACGGCGGCACCGAGGTCGTCGAGCTCGGGGGCGACGACGCGGCCCTCGACGCGCTGGGCCATCTGCTCGATGAAGCGCGCCAGGCCGGGGTCCTCGCCGAGGCGGAAGAACGTCGTCTGGGCCCCGAGTCGCCGCGAGCTGTCGAGCTCGCGCACCGCGTAGGCGACCGTGAGCGGGTGCGGCGGGTAGGAGAAGTAGACCTCGCCGTCGGGCTCGAGGTGCGAGGTCGGCTCGCCGTCGGTGACGATCAGCAGCACCGGCTGGGCGTTGGGGTGCTTGCGGAAGTGGCGGTTGGCCAGCAGCAGCGCGTGGTGGAGGTTGGTGCCCTTGTCCCACATCGCGTCCAGCGCGGTGAGGTGCTCGATCTCCATCACCTCGGCGTGGCGCCCGAAGCCGATCAGCTGCAGATGGTCGCCGCGGAAGCGGGAGCGGATCAGCGTGTGCAGGGCGAGCGCGGTGCGCTTCATCGGCACCCAGCGGCCGTCCATCGCCATCGAGAACGAGGTGTCGACCAGCAGCGCCACGCAGGCCTGGGTGCGGTCCTCGGTCTCCTGGACCTCGATGTCCTCGAGCTCGAGGGCCCGACCGGTCGCACCCTGGCCGTGGCGCGCGGCGCCGGCGCGGCGGCGTACGGAGTTGAGCACCGTGCGCGGGATGTCCCACGGCTCGGTGTCGCCGAACTCCCAGGCCCGCGAGGCCCCCGACCGCTCGCCGGCGGCGCCGGCGCGACGGGTGTCGCGCTGGCCCTGGCGGCCGTTCATCCTGGTCGCGACGTCACGCAGCAGCGCCTTGCCGAGCTGGCGCATCGCCCTGGGGGTCAGCCGCAGCTCACCGTCGCTGCCGCGCTGCATGCTGCCGGAGTCGCGCAGCGCCTTCTCCAGCTGCTGCAGGGTGCGGGCGTCGACGGTGGCCTGGTCGCCGAGCTGGCGCTGGAGGGCGTCGAGGTCGACGTCGTCCATGCGCGAGCCCGAGTAGGACTGCGCGAGCTGCTCGGCCAGCGAGTCGAGGTCCGCGAGATCGGAGAAGACACCGGTGCCGTCGCCGAGACCGAGGCCCTCGCCGCCCTCCATCCGCTCCGAGCCACCCCAGTCCTCGCCGGGTCGCAGCGACTGCAGGTTGGCGTCGAGCCGCGAGAGCGACTCCATCAGGGCCGGGGACCCGAAGGCCTGCGCGGAGAGCTCCATCAGCTCCTGGCGCTGCTCGGCACTCATCGAGTTCATCATCCGCTGGGCGGCCGCGGCCCGTTTGGCCATCGCGTCGAGCAGCTCGTCGATGTCCCGGGGGTTCTCGGGGAAGAAGTCGCCGTGGCTGTCCATGAACTGCGCGAAGTCCTCGGCGGTGTCCTCCCCGCGCTGGTGCTTCTCGAGCAGGTCGTTGAGGTCGCCGAGCATCGCGTCGACCGCGGCCCGGTCCTCGTCGGTGGCGTTCTCGAGGGCCTGCTTCATCCCGGCGAAGCGCTGGTCGAGGACCTCGCGACCGAGCAGGTCCTTGATCTGCTCGAAGGCCTGCCGGGCCTCGCCGGACTGCCAGTCGTAGGACGACAGCTCGCTGACCGCCGCCGCCGGGCTGGGCGGCAGGTTGTCGAGCCGCATCTCGCGGAAGGCGCGGTCGGCGTCGTCCATCATCGCGTCGCGGGCCAGCTGCTTGCGCTCCTCGAGGACCGCGTGGTCGAGCAGCTCCTTGACCTCGCGCAGGGTGCCGTCGAGGTGGTGCCGGCTGGTCAGCTCACGGCGTCGCTCGGCCACCCTCCGGGCCAGGTCGTCGAGCCCGGCCTGGTCCTTGCCGCCCCGGCGCAGGAACTCGCGCATGGCGCGCTCGGGGCTGTAGCCGGCCATCACGTCCGCCCCGATCGCGTCGAGCGCCTCGGCGAGGTCGACCGGCGCGGCGAGCGGGTCGCCCCCGGTGTAGCGCCCGTAGCGGCCGAACCGGCCGTGGCGCCCCCCGTGTGCCGGTCCGCTCATCCGTACACCGTCTCCGAGCCGTCGGAGTCCTTGCTGATCCTGCGGGCCAGGTAGAGGCCCTCCAGCGCCAGCTCGATCGCGCCGGCGCGGTGGCCGTCGTTCGTCGCGCCGAGTCGGTCGCACACGTCGTCGTAGAGCTCCGACTCCCCGATCGGGGGGAGGCCTGCGAGGAAGTCGCGGGCCGTGACGTGCTCGCCCGTGGTGACCATGACGCCGTTCTCGATGGCCTCGGTCAGGACCGTGAAGTCGAGGCCGCGGAAGTGCTGGCGCACGACCTCGGCCGTCGCCGTGCGCAGCAGGTGGGTCAGCACCTCGTTCTCGCGACCCTCCTCGCCGGTCTCGAACTCGATCTTGCCGCCGAGCACGTCGACCGCGGTCTCCAGGTCGACCACCCGGGCGACGGCCTCGTCCTCGCCCATCACCGCGGCCCGGCGCACGGCCGCGGCGGCGATCGTCTCGGCGCCGGCGATCGCGAACCGGGCGGAGACCCCCGAACGCTGGTCGACCGCGGAGGACTCGCGCAGGTTGCGGGTGAAGCGGGCCAGGATCTCCACGAGGTGGTCGGGGACGTCGGCGGTGAGGACGGCCTCCTGACGGATGACGGCGACCTCGTCGGCGAGCTCGAGGGGGTAGTGGGTGCGGATCTCGGCGCCGAAGCGGTCCTTGAGCGGGGTGATGATGCGCCCACGGTTGGTGTAGTCCTCGGGGTTCGCCGAGGCCACCACGAGCACGTCGAGCGGCAGGCGCAGCACGTAGCCGCGGATCTGGATGTCGCGCTCCTCCATGACGTTGAGCATCGCGACCTGGATCCGCTCGGCGAGGTCGGGCAGCTCGTTGATCGCCACGATGCCGCGGTGGCTGCGCGGGATCAGGCCGAAGTGGATCGTCTCGGGGTCGCCGAGCGAGCGTCCCTCGGCCACCTTCATCGGGTCGACGTCACCGATCAGGTCGGCGACCGAGGTGTCGGGGGTGGCCAGCTTCTCGGCGTACCGCTCGTCGCGGTGCACCCAGCTGATCGGCAGCTCGTCGCCGAGCTCGTCGACACGGCGCGCGGTCGCGCCGACGACCGGCTCGAAGGGGTGCTCGCCGAGCTCGGAGCCCTCGACGACCGGGGTCCACTCGTCGAGCAGGCCGACCAGGGTGCGCAGCAGGCGGGTCTTGCCCTGGCCGCGCTCACCGAGCAGCACGATGTCGTGACCCGCGATCAGCGCCCGCTCGAGCTGGGGGACGACCGTGGAGGAGAAGCCGTGCAGGCCCGGCCAGGGATCGCGGCCCTCGCGCAGGGCGGCGAGCAGGTTCTCGCGGATCTCGGTCCGTAGCGAGCGGTGCTCGTGCCCGGAGGCGCGCAGCTGGCCCAGGGTGCGGGCCTCGGGGGCAGCCGATCGGGACGCGGGCGAGGTGGGGATCTCGGTCACGCCCATCACGGTACGCCGCAGCGCCAGCACCGACCGGGCCAGGCGCTACCCTCGCCTGGTCAACCGTCGCTGCTCCCCGACGGTGTAAAGGAGGCCCGGTGTCGCGCACGCTGCTGCCGATCAACGACTCGGCCTGGCTCTTCGCGGAGTCCCGGCGCACGCCGATGCAGGTCGGGATGCTGGCCACCTTCCGCGTCCCCGAGGACCAGCCGACGTACGTGGCCGACCTGGTGCGCCGCTGGCGGGAGGTCCACGAGTTCCGCCCGCCCTACAACTACCGGTTCCGTCGCCTGCCGGTGCCGAGCTGGGTCGAGCTGGACGACGACGAGATCGACCTCGACTACCACCTGCGCCACTCCGCCCTGCCCTCCCCCGGCTCGCAGCGCGAGCTCGGCGTGCTGGTCTCACGGCTGCACTCGGCCTCGATGGACCGTCGTTACCCGCTGTGGGAGTGCCACGTCATCGAGGGCCTCGAGGAGGATCGCTGGTCGCTCTACATGAAGGCCCACCACTCCCAGGTCGACGGCGTGGGCGGCGTGCGGCTGCTGCGCCGGATGCTCTCGGTCGACCCCGCCCAGCGCGGGATGCTCCCGCCGTGGGCGGTCGGCACCCACGGTCCGGACCAGTCGGGCGCGGACCCCGCCACGTCGCCCGCCTCGACGTCGAGCGAGGTCGAGCGCGGCGCGGACGCCACGGAACGCGCCTCGCTGCTCGGCGACCTCGCGGCCACCGTGGCCGGCGGGGCCCGTGCGGCCGGCTCGGTGGCCGGGTCGCTCACGCGGACCTACGCCGAGACGCTGACGGGCCTGCGCGACCACGACGACCGCGGCGTGCCCTTCCGGGCCCCGCGGTCGATCCTCAACGGACGCATCCACGCGCCACGGCGCTTCGCCACCCAGCACTACCCGATGGCGCGGCTCAAGGCCGTCGCGGACGCCTGCGGGGCGAGCATCAACGACGTCTTCCTCTCCCTGTGCGGCGGAGCGCTGCGCCGCTACCTCGTCGAGCTCGACGCCCTCCCCGCCGAGGACCTGATCGCCAACGTGCCGGTCTCGGTGCGGCCCGAGGGTGGCGCCCGCACCGGGAACGCCCTGACCTTCCTCTACGCCCGGCTCGGGGCCACGGTCGACGACGCCGTCGAGCGGGTGGCGGTCGTGCGCGGCTCGACCCAGCTCGGCAAGGACCGCCTCCCCGAGGTCGGCGGCGTCGCGATGGACGTCTACACGACCGGTCTGATGGCGCCGTTCCTGTCGGTGGCGATCCTCGGTGTCGGCGGCCGGGGCCGCCCGGCGGCCAACGTCGTCGTCTCGAACGTCCCGGGACCGAGGGAGGAGCGCTACCTCGACGGCTCGCCGATGGAGGAGATCTACCCGGTCAGCCTGCTCTTCAACGGTCAGGCCCTCAACATCACCGGGGTCAGCTACGACGGCCAGTTCAACATCGGCTACACCGGCTGCCGCGACTCCGTGCCGAGCCTGCAGCGCATCGCGGTCTACTCCGGTGAGGAGCTCGAGCGGCTCGAGGCGGCGCTCGGGCTGAGCACCACCTCGACCGACGCCTGAGCCGGGTCGGTGGATCCCCGCGAGACGGCGCTCGCCGTCGCCTGCCTCCTCGCCGGGCTGACCGCCGTCGTGTCCACCACGCTCTGGCTGCGCGGGCGCGCCCGGCTGCGCGCCGCCGGTGAGCGCATCGCGGTCCTCGAGGCCGACCTCGACGCCGCGCTGCGTCCCCGACCGGCGACCACCCAGGTCGAGCGCGCCGTGCGCCAGGTGGTGCGCACCGCTGCCCAGCTGCGCAGCCAGGGCGTCGGTGGCCTGCTGACCTCGTCGCTGGAGGACCTCCAGTCGTGGGCCTCCGAGCAGCGTCACCAGGTCGCCTCGATGGCGGCGGCGGACGGCACGGTGACGCTGTTCTTCTCCGACATCGAGGACTCCACCTCGCTCAACGCCCGCCTCGGGGACGAGGCGTTCGTCAAGGTCCTCCAGGCGCACGACGCCCTCGTCCGCTCACGGGTGGAGCGCTACCGCGGCCAGGTCGTGAAGACCGCCGGCGACGGCTTCATGGTCGCCTTCCGCGACGCCGAGGCGGCCTGCCGCGCCGCCACGTCGATCCAGGGGCGACTCGCGGCCGGACGGGTGCCCCGGCTGCGCCGTGCCGGCGTCGCGATCCGGATCGGCGTGCACACCGGCACCGCGGTGAGCCGGGCCGGCGACTACTTCGGGCGCAACGTGGCGATGGCCGCCCGCGTGGGTGACCTCGCTCACGGCGGTCAGGTGCTCGTCACCGACGCGGTCCGCGAGGCGCTCGACGAGGACGCCGCCGTCGTCCTCACCCGCCACGCCGAGACCGAGCTGCGGGGCCTGCCCGGCACGCACGTGGTGTGGGAGGTCACCCGACGCGACGAGCGGACGCTGCCGCCCCGGGGATGATCCGCGGCGGGCGCCGGCGGGTCAGATGTGGGTCCGTCCGGACTCAGACGCGCCCGGCGCGGATCCGGGTGACGAGGGTGGCGGCGTGGGTGCGGCCGGGCAGACCGAGCGCGGCGAGCACCCCGGTGACGTGGTTCTTGACCGTGTTCTCGCTCAGCCCCAGGCGTGCGGCGATCTCACGGTTGGCCAGGCCGTCCGCGACGAGCCCGAGCACCTGCCGCTGCCGGCGCGTCAGCGTGCCGAGCGCCGGCAGGCCCTCCGAGGGGGTGCTGGACTCGGCCGCCTCGCCGTCCGCCGGCAGGTCCAGCGCACCGGTCAGGTCCTCACCGCGCCCCACCCGGCGGACGGACTCGGTCAGAGCCTCGGCGCCGAGCCGCTTGACGAGGTACGCCGAGGCGCCGGCGGCCACCATGGCGCGGCGCGCGCGGTCGTCGTCCTCGATCGCGGTGAGCACCACCGACCGGACCCCGGCGGCGGTGCAGGCCCGCACGACCTCCAGACCGTGCCCGTCAGGCAGTCGGGCGTCGACGACGGCGACGTCCGGCCGGAGTCGCGCGAGGGCGCGGATCGCCTCGGCGACCCCGTCGGCCTCGCCGAGGACACACAGGTCCTCGACGTCCTCGAAGGTCGTGCGCAGCCCTCGCCGCACCAGCTCGTGGTCGTCGACCAGCAGCACCCCGATCGGGGCGGGTCCCAGGCTCGCGTCCCCGCCGCGTCGGCGGGGTCGGGGGCGGGGCGGGGGGGAGTCGAGGACGTCACGCTCGAGGGTCGTCATGGTCGGTCCATCGTGGGTCCGCTCCCACCACGGCACGAGAGGACGAGGACCGCGGTTCCCGGGACCTTCGGCTTGGTCGCCGCACCGGACGTGACCAGGTCAGGTCAGGGGCGCTCGCTGAGGAAACCGAGGAGGTCCTGCCGGGTGAGCACCCCCACCGGGGCACCGTCCTCCTGCACGAGCACCGCGTCGGCGTCCTCGAGCAGCGCCACGGCGTCACGGGCGGCGGCGTTGGCGCCGACCGTCGGCAGCGGCGGGGACATGTGCTCCTCGACGCTGTCGGCCAGGCGTGCGCGCCCGGCGTACAGCGCGTCGAGCAGGGCCCGGTCCGAGACGGACCCCGCCACCTCCTGGGCGACCACGGGCGGCTCCGCGCGGACGACCGGCATCTGGCTCACGCCGTACTCACGCAGGATGGCGACGGCCTCCGCGATCGTCTCGCTCGGGTGGGTGTGCACCAGGTCGGGCAACCGGCCGTCCTTGTCGCGCAGCACCTCGCCGACGGTGCGCTGGGTCGACTCGCCCGTGGTGGTGGCGAAGCCGAAGCGGGCCAGCCAGTCGTCGTTGAAGATCTTGGAGAGGTAGCCGCGCCCGGAGTCGGGCAGCAGCACGACGATGACCGCGTCGCGGCCCTCGGGGGTGCCGGCGAGCTCGTGGGCGAGCTGGCGGGCGGCGAACGCGGCCATGCCGCAGGACCCGCCGACGAGCATCGCCTCCTCGCGCGCCAGGCGCCGGGTGAAGGCGAAGGAGTCGGCGTCGGAGACCTCGATGATGCGGTCGGCGACGCCGCGGTCGTAGGTCTCCGGCCAGAAGTCCTCACCGACGCCCTCGACGAGGTAGGGCCGTCCGGTGCCGCCGGAGTAGACCGAGCCGGCGGGGTCGGCTCCGACGACCTGGACGCGGGGGTCCTGCTCCTTGAGGTAGCGGCCCACGCCCGAGATGGTGCCGCCCGTGCCGACGCCGGCCACGAAGTGCGTGACCCGACCCTCGGTCTGACGCCAGATCTCGGGTCCGGTGGTCTCGTAGTGCGAGCGCGGGTTGTGGGGGTTGGCGTACTGGTTGGGCTTCCAGCTGCCGGGCCGCGACCCGAGCCGGTCGGAGACGTTGTAGTAGCTGTCCGGGTGCTCGGGTGCCACCGCGGTCGGGCAGACGACGACCTCGGCACCGTAGGCCCGCAGCACGTTGCGCTTGTCCTCGCTGACCTTGTCGGGGCACACGAAGACGCACGAGTAGCCCTTGGCCTGCGCCACCATGGCCAGACCGACCCCGGTGTTGCCCGAGGTGGGCTCGACGATCGTGCCACCGGGCTGCAGCTCCCCGGAGGCCTCGGCGGCCTCGATCATCCGGGTCGCGATGCGGTCCTTCACCGAGCCGCCGGGGTTGAGGTACTCGATCTTGGCGAGCACCAGCGGGCCCTCGTCCGCGCCGTGGCCCGACTGCCCGGGCAGGTCCAGGGTGCGACCGATCCGCACCAGCGGGGTGTTGCCGATCAGGTCGAGGAGCGAGCTCACGTAGTCCACCCCGCTCACGCTAGCGGTCGGCTGCCTAGGATGACGCCGTGGGAAAGGCCGGGGCAGCACGCAAGCTCGTCGCCGCTGCCGCCTACGGCGGTGGCGGTCTGTCCGTCGTCGGCGCCGGGCTGTACGGCGTCCTGACCGCCGAGGCCAGGCTGGCGCGCAGGACGATCGGCGAGGCCGACGGTCACCCGCCACCGGACGCGACCGGATGGTACGGCCGCGGCCGGCCCGGGCCCGCCCTGACGATCGCCCTGCTCGGCGACTCCAGCGCCGCCGGGTACGGCGTCGAGCGGGTCGAGGAGACGCCGGGGGCGCGGCTGGCCAGCGGTGTCGCCTCCCACGCGGACCGTCGGGTCTACCTGCGGGAGTTCTGCAAGGTCGGCGCCGTCTCCTCCGCCCTCGACGACCAGGTCGACCGGGCCCTGGGGATCGAGCCCGACGTCGTGATCATCCTGGTCGGCGCCAACGACGTCACCCATGCCACGCTGCCCTCGCAGTCGGTGCGCCACCTCGCCGACGGCGTACGCCGCCTGCGTGCGGCCGGGTGCGAGGTGGTGGTCGGCACCTGCCCGGACCTCGGCACCATCAAGCCGATCGCCCCGCCGCTCAAGCAGGTCGCCCGCACCTGGTCCCGTCGGCTGGCCGCGGCCCAGACCATCGCCGTGGTCGAGGAGGGTGGGCGGACCGTCTCGCTCGGCTCCGTGCTCGGCCCGGAGTTCCAGGCCGCACCCGCGATCCTCTTCGGCCCCGACCAGTTCCACCCCTCCGCCGCGGGCTACCGCTCGCTGGCCATGGTGCTGGTGCCCTCGGTCCTCGCCGCGCTCGGCTTCGCGCTGCCCGACGAGGCGATGCCGGAGGTCCACCGCGGCGAGGGCGTGCTGCCGATCACCGCCGCCGCGCTGGCGGCCGTGCGCACCCCGGGCACGGAGGTCGACGGCACCCAGGTCGACCAGGAGCGCCGGGGCGTCCGTGGGCTGTGGGTGGAGCTGCGCCACCGCCGCGGCCGCCAGCACGGCGACTTCGAGGCGCCTCAGGCAGCCGAGAGCACCGAGGCGGTCGAGGGCGCGCCGGCCGCGACCGACGGGTCCTGACCGGGCCCTGACCGGTCCCGCTAGGTCGACCGGACGCAGCGAGGCCCCCGCAACCCGGAGGTTGCGGGGGCCTCGTGCGTCACGCCGACCTAGCGGGGCCGGACAGCGGTGCCTGCGCCCGAGGGGGCTCAGTCCTGGCTGAAGAACGCCAGGATGCGCAGCAGGTTGGTGTAGATCCAGACCAGGCTCACGGTCATCGCGAACGCCGCGCGCCACGACTCACGCTCGGGCAGGCCGTTGGCGATGCCCTTCTCGACGAAGTCGAAGTCGAGGATGAGCATGAAGACACCGAGCACGAGGCCGGCGACCGCGGTCAGCATGCCGAGGCCGCTGACCCCGAACAGCCCGATCTGCGAGCCGAAGGCGCCGAGGACCATCTCCATGACGGCCAGGCCGACCATGCCGAACATGGCCGCGACGACGCCCTTGCGGAACTTGTCGCCCACCTGGATGTTGAGGACCTTGTACGCCGCGAGCGTGCCGGCGAAGGCCGCGAAGGTGCCGATGACCGCGCCCGAGACGACGCCCTGGCCGAACTGGGCGTCGAAGATCTTGCTGATCGCGCCCATCCCGACGCCCTCGAGGGCGCAGAAGGCCAGGACCAGCCCGGGGCTGACGACCTTCTTGAACGAGTTGACCATCGACAGCGCGAACGCGCCGAGGAGGCCCACGGTGGCGAAGGCGTAGATGGAGCCGATGTCGGCCGTGGTGGTGACCTCGGGCGTGACGACCCAGGTCCCGAGCGCGAAGAGGATGACGACGCCGAGGGACATGGCGGTCTTCTGGACCACCGAGTCGATGGACATCCGTGCGGTGTCGCCGGGCGGGGCGTAGCCCTGCTGGCCACCGGGGGTTCCGGTGCCCCAGGACGACGGGTCGCCCACTGGGGAGTAGCCCTGGTTGCTGGAGCGCGCGCTGGTCGAGCTGAACTCGCGCGAGCGGGTGAAGATCGGGTTGTTGCTCTGCATGGTCTCTCCTTGGAGGCCGTCGGTCAGGACCGCCTGTCGTTCGCGGTCTGGCAAGGCCAGCGTACCCGGCCTCACCTGGTCCAACGAGCGGCTCGGCGCCGGTGTTCCCGTCCGGGGCGCCGCAGGAGGGACATCTCGGGGCGGGGACGACACGGGGTGCCCCCGCTGGGGTTCGAACCCAGACTGGACCGCTTTTAAGGCGGCTTCCTCTGCCGGTTGGGATACGGGGGCGAGGCCCCGGATCATCCCACGCCGGCCAGCGTGGCGGCCCGGCCCAGGACGTCGTCGAGCATCGGCTCGGTCAGTCGGCCGGTGAAGGTGTTCTGCTGGCTGGGGTGGTAGCAGCCCAGCAGCGTCAGGTCGGGCGCCGCAGCGCGGTCGACGCCCGCCAGGAGCACCTCGGCGCCGTGGCCGAACCGCGGTCGCGGGCTCGGCACGGCGTACGCCGCGCGGGCCAGGGCGGCGAGCGAGGCGCTCCAGCCGAACCCACCGAGGGCGACCACCACCCGCAGGTGCGGGCGCAGCAGGGCGAGCTCGGTGTCGAGGTACGGCGCGCAGGCGTCGCGCTCCGCGGGGGTCGGCTTGTTCGCGGGCGGGGCGCAGCGCACGGCGGCGACGACCCGAGTGCCGACCAGCTCCAGCCCGTCCGCGGCGTGCACGCTCGTGGGCTGGGTGGCCAGACCGGCGCGGTGGAGCCCGGCGTAGAGCCAGTCGCCGGACCGGTCGCCGGTGAAGACCCGTCCGGTGCGGTTGGCGCCGTGCGCCGCGGGCGCCAGCCCCACGACCAGCACCCTCGCGGCGGTGTCGCCGAAACCCGGCACGGGACGCCCCCAGTAGGGCTCCTCGGCGTACGCCGCCCGCTTGGTCGCCGCGACCTCCTCGCGCCAGCCGACGAGGCGGGCGCAGCGGCGACAGGTGCTGATCGCGGCGTCGAGGTCGTTCCAGGCCCCGGCGGCAGCACCGGGCCCGGTCGGGTCGCCGGGCCAGGTCGATCCGGGCGGCACGGGCGAGGCGAAGCGCTCCCCCGTGCCCGGGTGGGGCAGTGGATCGCGCGGGGGAGGCCTCACGCGAGCGACCAGGCGATGCCCTCGAGGATGTCGGACTCGGAGACGACCAGGGTGGGGGTGCCGGCGTGGCGCAGGACCCGGGCGAGGATCACGGCACCGGCGCCGATGACGTCGGCGCGCCCGGGGTGCAGGTAGCCGAGCCCTCGCCGTTGCTCGAGGCTCATCGCGAGGATCCGGGCCACGACGGTCTCGACCGCGTCGGTGTCCAGCACGCTGGCGTCGATGGCCTCGCGGTCGTAGGCCGCGAGCCCGAGCACGCCGGCGGCGATCGTGGTGACCGTGCCGGCGACGCCGACCACGCACCGTGCCCGTCCGACCTCGACGACGCAGCCCGCCAGCGCCGTGTCGACGTCGGCGGCGCAGGCCGCGATCTCGGCGGCGGTGGGCGGGTCGGAGAGCCGGTGACGCTCGTGCAGGCGCACCGAGCCGATGTCGAGCGAGACCGACTGGGCGACCCCGGCGGCCAGGTCGTCGTGGCCGAGGACCAGCTCCGTCGAGCCGCCCCCGATGTCGACGACCAGCACCGGCGCCACCAGGGCGTCGGGGCCCCCTCTCCCACCCAGGCCGCGCACCGCCCCGGCGTAGGTCAGCGCGGCCTCCTCGGTGCCGGAGAGGACCTCGGGGCGTACGCCGAGGCGCCGCTCGACGCCGTCGGCGAACTCCTCGGCGTTCTCGGCGTCACGGGTCGCCGAGGTCGCACAGAAGCGCAGCCGGGCCACGTCGTGGGCGCCGAGCAGGTCGGCGTACTCGTCGAGGGCGGCGAAGGTGCGCTCCAGCGCGGCCGCCGACAGCCGGCCGGTGCGATCGACCCCCTCGCCCAGGCGCACCACCCGGGACTCGCGCACGGCCACGTCGGGCAGCGCACCGGCCAGCAGCTTGACGGTGTTCGTGCCGCAGTCGATCGCGGCGACGACGGGCTCAGCCATCGTCCTCCTCCCCGCCGCCGCCACGCAGGGGCCGCCGGCCCACCAGTCGCCGAGCCGGTCGAGCACCTCGTCGCCCAACGGGTTCACGCCACGCCCGGCGGCGAGGGCGTGGGCCGCGAGGACGTGCAGGCACTTGACCCGGTCCGGCATGCCACCGGCGGAGACGCCCTCGATCTCGGGCACCTCGCCCAGGACGGCGCGGTCGGCGAGGTAGGCCTCGTGCGCCGCCGCGTAGGCGCGGGCGAGGTCCGGCTCGTCGCGCAGCCGCTGCTCCATGACCTTCATCAGCCCCGACCCCTCGAGGGTGCCGATGCGCGAGGCGGCCCTGGGACAGGTCAGGTAGTAGGTGGTCGGGAACGGTGAACCGCCCGGCAGTCGTGGCTCGGTGGTCAGCACGCTGGGCAGCGAGCAGGCGCAACGGTGCGCGACGGCGCGCACCGAGCGGGCCGGGCGGCCGAGCTGGCGCCCCACGACCTCGAGGTCACGGGGGTCGACGGGACTCACCGCGACGAGCCGCCCCGGTGGCCCTCGTCCGTGCCGGCGCCGACGCGTGTCGCCGGCAGCTCCGGCTGCGCCGGAGGCTGGCCCGCGACCTTCACCGAGGCCCACTCGCGGTCCCACCACGTCAGGTCGGCCTCGGGATCGGGTGGGGTCATGTCGTCGAGGTCGGAGGACGGCTCCAACGGGTCGCCGTTCTCGTCGAGCATGATGTACGGCGTCTGGCCCGGCTTGACGTAGCCGAACCGCTCGCGCGCCTGCTGGGCGACGAACGCGGGGTCCTCCCAGCGCTGCTTCTCCCGCGACAGGTCGGCGATCGAGCTCTCCCGCGCCGTGATCTCCGCCTTCAGGTCCTCGATGTGGGCGCGCTGCTGGAGGTAGGCGCGCATCGAGGAGGCGTAGGAGACCGCGAGCAGGGCGAGCACCAGGACGAGGACGGCCATCCGGCCGGTGACCCTCGGTCGCCGGCGCGGGGGCCTCGCGTCGGGCGCGGGCTGGCCCGGCGAGACCACGCTGCGGCTCGCGGTCGGGCGCGCCTGGAGCCGTCCCCGGGCGGGGGGACGGTCGCGGGACGGTCGGTCCTGACTCATCGCGAGAGGTTCAGCCCCCGAACCGCGGGAAGGCGCCGAGGCCGGCGTAGCGCGCGGCGTCGCCGAGCTCGGCCTCGATGCGCATCAGCTGGTTGTACTTCGCGACCCGCTCGGAACGGGCCGGGGCGCCGGTCTTGATCTGGCCGCAGTTGGTGGCCACGGCGAGGTCGGCGATGGTGACGTCCTCGGTCTCGCCGGAACGGTGGCTCATCATGCACCGGTAGCCGGCGCGGTGGGCGAGGTCGACCGAGTCGAGGGTCTCCGTGAGCGAGCCGATCTGGTTGACCTTGACCAGCAGGGCGTTGGCCTGGCCGCCGTCGATCCCGCGCTGGAGGCGCTCGACGTTGGTGACGAAGAGGTCGTCGCCGACGATCTGGATCCGGTCACCGACCTGGTCGGTCATGGTCTTCCAGCCCTCCCAGTCCTCCTCGTCGAGGGGGTCCTCGATCGAGACGATCGGGTAGGCGTCGCACAGCTCGGCGTAGTACGCCGTCATCTCCGCAGCGCTCTTCTGGCCGCCCTCGAAGGAGTAGACGTCGTTCTCGCAGAACTCGGTGGCCGCGACGTCGAGGGCCAGGACGATGTCGGTGCCCAGCGCGTAGCCGGCGGCCTCGACGGCCTCGCCGATCAGGTCGAGCGCGGCGCGGTTCGAGTCCAGGCTGGGGGCGAAGCCACCCTCGTCACCGAGACCGGTGGCCAGGCCCCGCTTCTTGAGCACCGACTTCAGCGCGTGGTAGACCTCCGCGCCGGTGCGGACGGCCTCGCGGAACGTGGGGGCGCCGACCGGGGCGATCATGAACTCCTGGATGTCGACGTTGGAGTCGGCGTGCGACCCGCCGTTGAGGATGTTCATCATCGGCACGGGCAGCAGGTGGGCGTTGGGCCCGCCGACGTAGCGGTAGAGCGGGAGACCGGCCGACTCCGAGGCGGCGCGGGCGACGGCGAGCGAGGCACCGAGGATCGCGTTGGCGCCGAGCTCGGCCTTGTTCGGGGTCCCGTCGAGGTCGAGCATCGCCTGGTCGACGAGGCGCTGGTCGTCGGCGGCCATGCCCACCAGCGCGGGTCCGATCCTGTCGATGACGCCGTCGACCGCGCCCTGGACGCCCTTGCCGAGGTAGCGCTCCCCGCCGTCGCGCAGCTCGACGGCCTCGAAGGCCCCGGTCGAGGCGCCGCTGGGCACCGCGGCGCGCGCGAGCACGCCGTCGTCGAGGAGGACCTCGACCTCGACCGTGGGGTTGCCGCGCGAGTCGAGGATCTCGCGGGCGCCGACTGCTTCGATCATGGCCATGTGCTGCTCCTGGCTTGAGTCCGATGAACCACCGACGACCCTAGACCCACGGGCGCTGCTGGCGGCGGACCCGACGCCGGTCGGTCGGCGCTCGACGCGGCGCGGCCGGTCCTGCGCGCGCTCAGGCCCACGGCCGGTGCAGCAGCCGGTCGACCCGGATCCGCAGCCAGACCCGCGTCTGGTCGCGGCCGCCGTAGTTCGGGTACGGCCCTCCGGTGTACTTCTGCGACAGCTCTTCTATGCCGTCGCGGGCCCCGGCCTCGGTGATCTCCACGACGGTGCCCTGCAGCGACCAGTACGTCATCGGGTCGTCCGGGTCCAGCACGGCCAGCGCGACCCGGGGGTCGCGCTCGACGTTGCGGAGCTTCTGGAACCCCCGCACGGTGTTGACCAGCACGAGGTCACCGTCGGTGCCGACCCAGGTCTGGGTGGTGTGCGGCGAGCCGTCGGCCATCAGCGTGGTGACCAGGCACGGGCTGGGTCGGCGCAGCAGCGCCGCCAGCCCGTCGGGAATGGGCTCGGAGGGGGCGGTGGAGTCGGTCACGGTCACGTCCTCGGATCGTCGGCAGGGCCGCGCGGTGTCGGGCGCCCCGGCCAGGAGCCTTCCACGCGCTCGACCAGCCGGCGTACGGCGCCACGCAGCGCCTGCTCCGGGTCGATGCCCTCGGCGCGGCCGCGGGCCACCAGGGCGAGGAGCTCCTCCCCCAGGTCGCCGGCGGCGGCGTCACCGAGCGCGACCGCCGCGGGTCCGTGCTCGCGGGCGAGCCGCTCGAGCACCTTGTCGGCGCGCAGCAGCGCGGGCAGCGTCGGGGCGATGCCGTCGAGCACCGAGGTGCGCGCCGGCTTCTCGCTCGCCTTGACCTGCTGCCAGGTCTCGTCGACCGAGTCCGCGTCGCCGCCCTGCGGGCCGGTGACCTCCAGCGGGGTGCCGTCGGCGGCGAAGACGTGCGGGTTGCGTCGCACCATCTTCGCCGTCACCTCACGCGCGACGTCGTCGAGGCTGAAGTCGCCGGCCTGCTCGGCGATCGCGGTGTGCAGGAACACCTGCAGCAGCAGGTCGCCGAGCTCCTCCCGCAGGTGCACGGGGTCGCCGAGGTCGAGGGCCTCGATCGTCTCGTGGGCCTCCTCCAGCAGGTAGCGCGCCAGCGAGGCGTGCGTCTGCGCGGCCTTCCAGGCGCACCGCTCGCGCAGCAGCCGCATGACGTCGGCGAAGGCGAGGACCGGGCTGTCGGGCACGGGCGGGAGGCTCAGCCGCCGACCGGGGCAGCCTTGCCGCACTTCTGCGAGGCCGGCAACGAGGCGACGTAGGAGGCGTAGTCGGGGTTGGGGGTGCCGGCCTCGTCGGCCGGGCCGGCGGCGCGGATGACCGCGGCCGCACTGGCCGGGATCGAGGTCGAGGCGTCGGCCGCCTGCCAGTTGCCGTCCTCCCCCAGGTCGATGCCGAGGGAGGGGTCGATGCTGATCTGCTGGCCGCGCAGCCAGTCGGCGAAGACCTCGAGACCGCGCTGGAGCGACTCGTCGGGGCTCGGCGAGGCGGTGCCGTCGTGGACCAGCGTCGACTCGCCCACGACCGCGGCGATCTCGTTGACGTAGACGTCCGCGGTCTGCACGTCGACGATCGAGGCCAGCTCGGACTCGGAGGCGTCGGGGTAGCGGGAGGCCACGTCGGTGCGGGTCTTCTCGTAGTACGACGACGGCGCGGCGCCGTACTCGGCCGCGAACTGCTCGGCCGCGACCTTGCGGACCAGGTTGCCGGCGATGCCTGCGCGCAGCTCGCCGCGTGCGACCACGCCGACCGACGGGCCCAGGGCACCGGAGTCGAGGATCGCGCAGAAGTCGGTGGCGTAGTCGTCGACCTGGCTGCTGGTGAGGTCCGTCTCCCCGACCTCGGCGGCCAGCCCGGGCTGCCAGTCGGTGCCCGCCACGCCGCACCCGCTCAGGCCGAGCGCGCCGACGGCGAGGAGGGCCACGAGGCCCGCGCGCACCACGCGTACCGGTCGGGCTCCGGGGTGGACCTTCACCTGCTGCCTCCTGCGGGGGATGACGGGGTGGACTGCTGCCCGCTCGTCGCCCCGGCCAGGGCCGGAGCGGGGGCCGGGTCGAGCACGGTGTCGATCACACCGCGGGCCCATTCAAGCAGGGGCACACCCACCAGGGGCCGTCCGGTCGCCCCGGGGGTGCCCGGACGGGGAACGAGCACCGAGCCGGCCGCGGCCTTGACGATCGACTTGGGGTAGAGCCGCTGCAGCCGCACCACGCGTGAGTCGGGCAGGTCGACGGGGGCGAACCGCACGTTGCGCCCGGCGATGGTGACCTCCGAGATCCCGGCCTGCCGGGCCCGGGCGCGGAAGCGGGCGACGAGCATCAGCGAGAACACCGGCAGCGGCGGCTCGCCGTAGCGGTCGCCGAGCTCCTCGGCGATCGCGTCGACGTCCTCACCGCTGCGGACCTCGGCGAGACGCTTGTACATCTCCAGGCGCAGCCGCTCGCTGGGGATGTAGTCGTGCGGCAGGTGCGCCTCGACCGGCAGCTCGATGCGGACCTCCTCGAGGGTCTCCTCGGCCGGGCCGCCGCGGAACTCCGAGACGGCCTCCCCGACGAGCCGGACGTAGAGGTCGAAGCCGACGTCGGCGATGTGTCCGGACTGCTCGCCGCCGAGCAGGTTGCCGGCGCCGCGGATCTCGAGGTCCTTCATGGCGATCGCCATGCCGCCGCCCAGGTCGGAGTGCTGGGCCAGGGTGGCCAGCCGTTCGTGGGCGGTCTCGGTCAGCGGCTTCTCGGCCGGGTAGAGGAAGTAGGCGTAGGCCCGCTCTCGACTGCGTCCGACCCGGCCCCGCAGCTGGTGCAGCTGGGAGAGCCCCAGGGTGTCGGCCCGCTCGATGATCATGGTGTTGGCGTTGGAGACGTCGAGGCCCGACTCCACGATGGTGGTGCACACCAGCACGTCGAAGTTCTTCTCCCAGAAGTCGACCATCACCTGCTCGAGCTGGTGCTCGCCCATCTGGCCGTGCGCGACGGCCACCCGCGCCTCGGGCACCAGCTCGCGGATCCGGGCCGCGGCCTTGTCGATGGAGCTGACCCGGTTGTGGATGTAGAAGACCTGGCCGTCGCGCAGCAGCTCACGGCGTACGGCGGCGGTGACCTGGCGGTCCTCGTAGCCGCCGACGTAGGTCAGCACCGGGTGCCGCTCCTCGGGCGGGGTGGTGATCGTCGACATCTCGCGGATGCCGGTGATCGCCATCTCCAGGGTCCGCGGGATCGGCGTCGCGCTCATCGCGAGCACGTCGACGGAGGTCCGCAGCCGCTTCATCTGCTCCTTGTGCTCGACGCCGAAGCGCTGCTCCTCGTCGACGATGATCAGACCGAGGTCCTTGACCACGATGTCGGGGTTCAGCAGCCGGTGGGTGCCGACGACGATGTCGACCGTGCCGTCGGCGAGACCCTTGATCACCTCCCGCGCCTCGGCGTCGGTCTGGAAGCGCGAGAGTCCTCTGATGATCACCGGGAAGCCGGTCATCCGCTCCGAGAACGTCGACAGGTGCTGGGTCACCAGCAGCGTGGTCGGCACCAGCACGGCGACCTGCTTGCCGTCCTGGACGGCCTTGAAGGCCGCGCGGACCGCGATCTCGGTCTTGCCGTAGCCGACGTCGCCGCACACGAGACGGTCCATCGGCACGCTCTGGCGCATGTCGACCTTGACCTCCTCGACCGTGGTGAGCTGGTCGACGGTCTCGGTGAACGGGAAGGCGTCCTCCAGCTCGCGCTGCCAGGGTGTGTCGGGCCCGAACGCGTGCCCCTTGGTCGCCTGGCGCGCCGCGTAGAGCTTGATCAGCTCGGCGGCGATCTCGCGCACCGCCTTGCGGGCGCGACCCTTGCGCTTGGCCCAGTCGGCGCCGCCGAGGCGGTCCAGTCCGGGCTGCTCGCCCCCGACGTACCGGGTGACCTGGTCGAGGGCGTCGGCCGGGACGTAGAGCCGGTCGGGCGGGGCGCCCCGCTTGGCGGCGCCGTACTCGAGCACGAGGTACTCACGCACCGCTCCCTGGACCTCGCGCTGCTTCATCTCCACGAACCGGCCGACCCCGTGCTGCTCGTGGACGACGTAGTCGCCGGCCTTGAGCTCGAGGGGATCGATCTGCTTCTTGCGGCGCGCGGGCATGGCGCGCATGTCGCGGGTGGAGGCGCGCTGACCGGAGAGGTCCTCCCCGGTCAGCAGCGCGATGCGGTGGGTCTCGTCGACGAAGCCGTGGGCCAGGGACCCGCAGGTCACCTCGACGACGCCGGGGTGCTCGGTGGTGTCGTCGGGCTCGACGAGCACCGCGGCGACGTCGTGCTCGCCGAGCGCCTCGACCATGCGCTGGGCCGGGCCGTGCCCGGAGTGCACGACCACGACGCGGTAGCCCTCGGAGCGCCACTTCTCCAGGTCGGAGATCGCGCGCTCGACGTCACCGCGGTAGGCCTCGGCCGGACCGGCGGGCAGGGCGCGGACGCCGACGGTCTCGACGTCGGGTCCGCTGGGCTGCTCGAGCGTGTCGTCGAGGCCGAACGGGCTCATCGTCCACCAGGCCAGGTCGCGGGCGAGGCTGTGCTCGCGCACGTCGGCCAGCGTCCGGTAGGAGGCGGCGCCGAGGTCGATGGGCGCCTGCCCTCCCCCGGCGGCGGCCGCCCAGCTCGCGCCGAGGAACTCCTCGCTGGTCGCGACCAGGTCGTGGGCCCGGCTCCGGGCGCGCTCGGGGTCGAGGACCAGCACGTGGGTCCGCGCGGGCAACAGGTCGACGAGCAGCTCCATGTCGTCGACGAGCACCGGCGCGAGGGACTCCATGCCCTCGACCGCGATGCCGGCCGCCATCTGGTCGAGCAGCTCGCGCAGCTGCGGGTGCGCCTTGCCGAGCTCGGTGGCCCGGGCGCGTACCTGCTCGGTCAGCAGCAGCTCGCGGCACGGCGGGGCCCACAACCGCTCGACCGCTGCGAGGGTGCGCTGGTCGGCGACGGAGAAGCTGCGGATCTCCTCGATCTCGTCGCCCCACAGCTCGACGCGCACCGGGTGCTCGGCGGTCGGGGGGAAGACGTCGAGGATGCCGCCGCGCACGGCGAACTCCCCACGCTTCTCGACCAGGTCGACCCGTTGGTAGGCCGCGTCGGCGAGACGGCGTACGAGGTCCTCGAGAGGTGCCTCGTCACCGACGGCGACCTCGACCGGCTCCAGGTCGCCGAGTCCCTCGACCTGAGGCTGGAGCACAGAGCGGACCGGGGCGACGACGACCTGCAGCGGGCCGGTCCCCGGCTGGTCGCCGGGGTGGCAGAGCCGGCGCAGCACCGCCAGGCGACGCCCGACGGTGTCGCTGCGGGGGCTCAGCCGCTCGTGGGGCAGGGTCTCCCAGGAGGGGTACTCGGCCACCAGCTCGGGGTCGATGAGGGTGCCGAGCGCCGCCACGAGGTCCTCTGCCTCCCGCGAGGTCGCGGTCACCGCGAGCACGCTGCGTCCGGCCCGCACCAGCCCGGCGACGACGAAGGGCCGCAGCGCCTCGGGACCGGTCAGCTCGCGGGTGTGGACGCCGGTGGAGCGCGCGTCCTCGAGCACGGCGGCGAGGGTGGGCTCGGCCAGGACGGCCTCGGTCAGGCCGGTCAGAGACATGGTGCGAGGCGCTCCTGTCGGGAGACGGTGGGGTGGTGCGACGGGCTGCGTCCGCACGCACGCGCGCCCCCGGGCCGGTGGCCGTGGGGGTGGGGAACGCGCCGGCTCAGTCTACGGCCGAGGCGGGGAACGCCCGCTTCGCCAGCTCCTCGAGCGCGGCCGGCGGCCGGTCGTAGCCCTGCCCGGTCTCGGTGATGCGGTCGAGCTGGGCCACGCGGGCGTCGAGGTAGGCGACCAGGTTGTCGCGGCGCGAGGCCGTGCCCGGGTGCCACGGACGCACGTCGACCGCCCCGCAGGTCGCGGCGGCGGTGGCCACCCCGGGGCGGGCCTCGGTCGCCGCCCGACCCATCAGGCCGCCGACGAGGCCGGTCTGGTCGGCGGCGTCCTCCTCGGGGTCGGGGACCTGGGCCGGTGCGACGTACGTCGCCATCGCCGAGAGGCGCGAGTCGGCGAGGGCCAGCGCGTCGACGGCCCCGGTGCTGCAGGCCTGCACCTCGGACTGCTCGGCGTCCAGGCGGCTCTGGTCGAGGACCACGAGCGTCGCCACGAGCGCCAGCGCAGTCGTCGTCGGCACGAGGAGGCGGGGCCGCGCCCACCACGCCGTACGCCGGGCGGGCGCCGCGGGGTCGGCCGGAGCAGGGACGTCGGCCATGGGGCGAGATTACGCGGCGGGCCGGTCTGGCGCGGGCGGTGTGCGGCGTACTGGTCGGCTGGTTCTCGAGCCTGTCGCCCCTTGCAACAGCCGACAAGCTCGGGAACACCCGGCCGGCCGGGTGTTCCTGGGACAGGAGAGGCGGACGCGACTCAGACCGGCACGCCGAGCCCGCGCAGGTGGGCGGCGAGCACGGAGGTGCCCTCGCGGCGTTGCCAGCACACGGCGCGGATGCCGAGGCTGCGGGCCGCCTCGACGTTGTCGAGCCGGTCGTCGACGAAGGCGACCTCGGTGGGGACGGCTCCGAGCTGCGCGAGGATCGCCTCGAAGTACGCCGGGTCGGGCTTGGCGACGCCCAGGGCGTAGGAGTAGAACGACCCGTCGAGCAGCCGGGCGTAGGAGAAGCGCTCCTCCATGACCGAGGCGCGCAGGACGTCCTGGTTGGAGGCGACCCAGCAGCGCACGCCCTGCTCCCGGACCTTCATGGCCAGGGCCAGGGCCGGCGCGACGACCTCGCTGTCGCACCACAGCGCGAGCAGCTCGTCGGCGCGCTCGCGCGCACCCCAGGCTTCCAGCACCTCCGGCAGGACCCGCGCCCACTCGTCCTTGCCCTCCAGGCAGGGCCGCTCGGCGGCGAAGGCGACCTCGAGGAACTCGCGCACCCCGGCGTCGCCGACCCCGAGCAGCCGCCCGATCCGCGCGAGCAGGACGCTCTCGTCGTCGCGGTCCTGGAGCACCCCGTCGGCGTCGAGCAGGAGGTGGGAGAGCGTCACCCCGCGCCTCAGGCGTCCGTGCCGTGTGCGCGCACGAAGGCGAGAATCTCCTCGGCCAGCTCGGGACGGCACACGACCAGGTCCGGCAGGTAGACCTCGTCCTGGTTGTACTGCAGCGGCGACCCGTCGACACGCGAGCAGAACAGCCCCGCGGCACGGGCGACCGCGACCGGCGCCGCGGAGTCCCACTCGTACTGGCCGCCGGCGTGGACGTAGGCGTCGGTCAGGTCACGCACGACCGACATGACCTTGACCCCGGCCGAGCCCATCGGGACCAGCTCGGCGCCGAGCTGCTCGCCGAGCGCGTTGACGAAGGCCGGGGGTCGGCTGCGCGACACCGCGATCCGGGGTCCCTGCGAGGTGCGCGCCGGCACGGTGCGCGCCGGCGACGTCGCGAACGTCACCCCCAGTGCGGGCTGCGCCACGGCACCCGCGGTCAGGTCACCCTCACCGCCGGAGCCGTCGCCGGCCCCGCGCTCCCACAGCGCCACGTGGACCGCCCAGTCGTCGCGCGGCGGCTCGGAGAACTCCCGGGTCCCGTCGACAGGGTCGATGATCCAGACCCGGTCGGCCTGCAGCCGGGCCTTGTCGTCCTTGCCCTCCTCCGAGAGCACCGCGTCGTCGGGTCGCAGCTCGGCGAGCAGGCGCATCAGCTCCACGTGGGCCGCGGCGTCGCCGGCGTCCTTGAGCTCGCGACCCGCCAGGCCCTGCGTGCGTACGTCGAGCAGCGTGCGGCCGGCGGCCTCGGCGAGCCAGACCGCGAGGGCGTGGTCGTCCGTCGGGTCGGCGGGAGGTCCGGGGTTCGGGGTGGCGGGGTTCGAGGCGGCGGGGTTCGGGGTGGCGGGGTTCGACGTCACGATCGACACCCTAGTGGCGGGTCGCGCCGTCCCGGTCGGGGCTCGAGACCGACCACCCCGGAGTCGCGACGACCCGCCGGTAGAGCGCGACCGCCGCCAGCTGCGAGGAGACGGCGAGCTTGCGCAGCATCGCCTTGACGTGCGCGCGCACGGTGCCCTCGGTGATCGCGAGCAGGTCGGCGACCCGCAGCACCGTCTCGCCCAAGACGAGCAGACGCAGCACCTCGTGCTCACGCGCGGAGAGAGAACGGACCCGGGCCAGCTCACCCGCGCCGTCGAGGCCGGAGCGCGTCCACTGCGCGATCAGCAGGTCGCGCTCGGCTCCCGTGGGGCTGAGCGTCCCGGTCGCGGCGTCCTGCAGCGCCGAGGCCAGCTGCGCCAGCGAGATCCAGGTCGGCACCACCATCGCAGCGCCTGCGTCGAGCACCGCGCCCCACAGCGCGTCCGGCGGCGAGGCGGTCGCGACGACCCAGTGGGCAGGGCCGCTCGCGAGGACCTCCCCCGCCCGGTGCAGGGCCACCGCCGCGTCGAGCTGGGTCAGCAGGAGCCCCACGTCGGGCGCCTGGCTCATCGACCCCGGAGAGGCCCGGACCGCGTCGAGGTCGCAGGTCCCCAGGGCCGCGGCCACGGCCTCGGCCACCAGTGCCTCGTCGGCCGCGACGAGCACGCGCACGCGTCGGGCGCCCCCCGACACGGCCCGCCGCGGCGGGGAGGCTCGAGAAGCGCGGGGCGATGGCGTTTCGATGAACGCGTCCATGTGGATCCCGTGATGCTGGGCCCTGGCGGCGCTGAGTTCCCAACGCGTGGGCCGACGAACCCAACCTAGCCCTCCCCACACTGCGGGTCGAGCCCGGTCTGATCAGGAGTTGAAGCGCTGCTGGGTTCGCTCGAGCCCCTCGGTCACCAGCGTCTCGACGGCGTCGGCCGCCGCGTCGACCTGGAAGGGCAGCTCCTTGCGCTCGGGCGAGGAGTAGGCCGACAGCACGAAGTCGGAGACCTCCTGGCGCCCCGGCGGACGTCCGATCCCGGCCCGCACCCGGTAGAACTCGCCCGTGCCGAACGAGCCCCGCAGGGATCGCAGGCCGTTGTGGCCGTTGTCGCCGCCGCCGAGCTTGGTGCGCAGGGTGGCGAAGTCGATGTCGAGCTCGTCGTGGATCACCACCAGACGCGCGGTCGGCACCTTGTAGAAGGAGGCCATCGCCTTGACCGGTCCCCCGACGTCGTTCATGAACGAGCGGGGTCGCACCAGCACGACCCGCGCTCCACCGGCGCCCGGCGCACCGAACCGGGCCTCGGCGACGTCGGCCCGCCCGGACTTGTGGGCCCGCAGCGAGGAGCCCAGGCGACGGGCGAGCTCGTCCACGACGAGGTAGCCGACGTTGTGACGGTGATTGGCGTACGCCGGGCCGGGGTTGCCCAGGCCGACGACCAGCCACACCGCCGACGACGGGTCGTCCGCTGCGCTCACGACTGGTCCCTCCACGGTGGGTCTGTGCTGGCGGTGCGGGCTGTCCTGACCGCCGTGCCGCTCGGCGGGCTCGCGCCGAGTTTCGGCGGCGTCCGGCTCAGCGCCGGTGCGTCGGGGAGAGCCGAGCCGGCCCAGGAACCACCTGAGCCGGGTCGCGATCACTCGTCGTCGCCGCCCTCGGCGCTCTCGGCGGTGTCGGCGGCCTCGTCCTCGTCGGACTCCTCGCGCTCGATGCCGGCCTCGGCCTCGGCCTCCTCGAGCTCGGACTCCATCTGGGCCTCGCTCATCTGCTCGGTCACGTTGACCACCAGGGTCTCGGGATCGGTGAGCAGGGTGGAGCCCTCGGGCAGGGTGAGCTCGGAGGCGAGGTACTGCGTGCCGGCCGGCGCGCCCTCGATGCTGACCTCGAGGTGCTCGGGGATGTGGGTGGCCTCGGCCTCGATGCTCAGGGTGCTGTTCTCCAGCACGACCAGGGTGTCGGGGCCGGCCTCGCCGATGATGTGCACGTCGATGTCGACGGTGACGCGCTCACCGCGGCGGACCGCGACGAAGTCGATGTGCTCCAGGGTCCGACGGATCGGGTCGACCTGCACCTGCTTGGTCAGCGCGAGCTGCGACTCGCCGTCGATCTCGAGGTCGAGCAGCGCGTTGGTGCCGCCGTTCTTCAGCGCGAGCCAGGTCGCGTGGCCGGGCAGGCTCAGGTGGCGGGTCTCGGCGCCGTGACCGTAGACGACGACCGGCACCTTGTCCGCACGGCGGATCCGACGCGCCGCGCCCTTGCCGAACTCGGTGCGCGTCTCCGCCGTGATCTTCTCCGCAGCCATGGTGTGCTCCTCGTGCTCGGTCGTGCTCGTCGGTCCGGTCGTCCGGATCCTGGTCTGGTGTGCGCCCGGTCTGGTGCTGCGACCGGGCGGGGGTGCACCGGGGCGGCGGCGCGACGGGCCGGGGTCCGGACCGCCTGCGCCGCGCGCTCGGACCGGCAGCGCGGCCAGGAGGGTGGTCCCACCTGCCGGCCCTGTCGATCACGGAGCCGGACCCGGTCGTGCGGTGGGCCGCTCCCTCGCCGAGGCAACTGCACGATCCTAGACTGCCGCGTCTCCGGCAGGCCAATCGGACCCGGCCCGAGCCTGCGGCACCGGGCTCAGCGGGAGCGCAGCCAGCTCAGCGCACGCGACAGGTCCCCGGCCACGTCGGCGCACACGAGCGGGGCCAGGCCCGCGCCACCGCATCCGTTGGCGAGCAGCGCGACGCCTCGACGGCCGTCGAGGTCGAGCGCGGCGAAGGACCGGAAGTGGTCGTTGTCGCCCCACTGCCAGGCGACGCGTCCGTGCGGCTGGTCGACGAGCCCCCACCCGCAGCCCCACGCCAGGCCCTCCCCCGGCGCCCCGACGGCGACCTCGACCGCGCCCAGCGCGGGCAGCAGCGCGGACCCCGCGCCGTGCAGCTGCCAGCGCAGGAAGGCGCCGAGGTCGTCGGCGCAGGTCACGAGCGAGTACGCCGCGTGCGGGTGGGAGAAGTCGTGGACCTGACGGATGCCGTCCGAGCCCTGGCCCCGGGCGAGCTCGCCGCGGGCGTGCGACCACGAGCTGCCGGGGAGGTCGACGACGTGGGCCACGAGGTCCGGCCAGTCCGAGCCGGTGAGGGTCTCGACGTGCGCCTGGAGCAGTCCGTAGGCCTCCCCCGAGTAACCCCACGCGCTGCCCGGCGCGACGTCGGCCACGAGAGGGTCGGCGCGACCGGGCCGGAGCGGGTCGCCGGCCCAGTTCGGCAGGCCGCTGCGGTGGCTCAGCACGAGCCGGGGCGTGAGGGAGGCGTACGTCGTCGGGTCGACCCGCCGGGACGCGGACGTCTCGAGGAGCGGGGCGTCGAGGTCGACGACGCCCTCCCGCACGAGGGTGAGCACCACGGCCGCCGCGACCACCTTGGACAGCGATGCGGCCTCCAGCAGGGTCCGGCTCGTCATCGGGTCCGTCGCCGACGTGGCCGGGCGTGGGCCCCGCGTGCCCAGGGCCTGGGTCGACACGGTGGCGTCGGCCTCCACGCTGGCCACCACCACCCCGGGCACGTCGAGCTCGACCAGGGCGGCGGCCAGGTCCACCGGTGAGGTCCGGGGCCCGGTCACCGGCTCGTCCTCAGGCGTGGCCGTCGAACATCGAGGTGACCGAGCCGTCCTCGAAGACCTCGCGGATCGCCCGGGCGACCAGCGGCGCGATCGACAGGGCGGTGAGCTTGTCGAAGGACTGCTCGTCGGAGAGCGGGAGGGTGTTGGTCACCACGACCTCGGTCGCCGGGGAGTTCTTCAGCCGGTCGACCGCCGGGTCGGAGAGGATCGCGTGGGTGGCGGCGATGACCACGCCGGCCGCACCCTGCTCCATGATCGCCTCCGCCGCCTTCACGATGGTGCCGCCGGTGTCGATCATGTCGTCGACGAGCACGCAGATGCGGCCCTCGACGTCACCGACCACCCGGTTCGCCACGGTCTCGTTGGGCCGGTCCGTGCGCCGCGACTTGTGGATGAAGGCCAGCGGCGCACCGCCCAGGCGGGCCGACCACCGCTCGGCCACCTTGATCCGGCCGGCGTCGGGGGACACGACGGCCAGGGACTGTCCGCCGTACTGCGAGCGGACGTAGTCGGCCAGGATCGGCAGGGCCATCAGGTGGTCGACGGGGCCGTCGAAGAAGCCCTGGATCTGGTCGGCGTGCAGGTCGATCGTGATCAGCCGGTCGGCGCCGGCGCTCTTGAACAGGTCGGCGATCAGGCGCGCCGAGATCGGCTCGCGGCCACGGTGCTTCTTGTCCTGACGGGCGTAGCCGTAGAAGGGCATCACCACCGTGATCCGCTTGGCCGAGGCGCGCTTGAGCGCGTCGACCATGATCAGGTGCTCCATGATCCACTCGTTGATCGGCGCGGTGTGGCTCTGGATGACGAACGCGTCGCACCCACGCACCGACTCCTCGTAGCGCACGTAGATCTCGGAGTTGGCGAACGTGTAGGCCGACTGCGGCACCAGCGCGGTGCCGAGCAGGTCGGCGACCTCCTGGGACAGGACGGGGTGCGCCCGGCCTGAGAAGACCATCAGGTTCTTCTCGGTGGTCCGCTTCATTCCGGTCACTCTGCGGCGCTCCAGGGGTCAGGCGGGGTGGTGCTGGCCGGGGTCGTGCCCGCTCAGTCTGGACCACCGGCGTCGGGGCCCGCACCTGCGGGTCCTGCGCGACGAGCGGCCTCGGCCTGCGCGGAGCCGGGTCGTCGCGACTCGGTCCAGCCCTCGATCGTGCGCTGGGGCCCCGCCGAGACGGCCAGGGCGCCCGCCGGCACGTCCGAGCGTACGACGGTGCCGCCGCCGGTCGAGGCGCCGTCGCCGATGGTGACGGGGGCCACGAAGACGTTGTTCGAGCCGGTGCGCGCGTGGCGGCCGACCACGGTGCGGTGCTTGTCGCGGCCGTCGTAGTTGGCCACGATGGTGCCCGCGCCGATGTTGGTGCCCTCGCCGATCTCCGCGTCGCCGACGTAGGACAGGTGCGGGACCTTGGCCGCCTCCCCGAGCACCGCGTTCTTGGTCTCGACGAAGGCGCCGATCTTCGCGCGGGCGCCGAGCCGTGTCCCGGGACGCAGGTAGGAGAAGGGTCCGACCGAGGCGCCGTCCCCGATCACGGCGAGCTGCGCGTGGGTGCGCACGACCCGGGCGCCGACGCCGACCTCGCAGTCCTCCAGCGTGGTGTCCGGGCCGATCACGGCATCCTCACCGATGTCGGTCGCGCCGAGGAGCTGGGTGCCGGGCAGGATCGTGACGTCCTGGGCGAGGGTGACGTCGGACTGGATCCAGGTGGTGGCGGGGTCCATCACCGTGACCCCGGCGAGCATCCACTGCTGCACGATGCGGCGGTTCATCTCCGCGCCGATCGCGGCGAGCTGGACCCGGTCGTTGGCGCCCTCGGTCTGCGCGACGTCGACGAGCGGGTGGGCTCCGACGTGCAGTCCAGCGGCATGGGCCAGGCCGACGAGGTCGGTGAGGTAGTACTCCCCCTTGGCGTTGTCGTTGGAGATCCGCGGCAGCGCCTCGAGCAGGAAGTCGGCGTCGATCGCGAGGATGCCCGAGTTGATCTCGGAGATCTCCCGCTGGTCGGCGGTGGCGTCCTGGTGCTCGACGATCGACTCGACCTCGCCCTCGGCGTCGCGCACGACCCGGCCGTAGCCGCTCGGATCCACGACCAGGCCCGAGAGGATCGAGAGGGCGCAGTCGGAGGCCGCGTGGACCTGGGTGAACTCCTGCAGCGCCCGACCGGTCAGCATCGGGGTGTCGCCGTAGGCGACCAGCACGGTGCCGGTGGGCGGCTGCCCGCCTCCGGCCAGGGCGTCGGTGCCGATCCGGACGGCGTGGCCGGTCCCGAGCTGCTCCTCCTGCACCGCGAGCACGATCTCGGGCGCGAGCGCGGTCAGGTGGGCGCCCACCTGCTCGCGCTGGTGGCCGATCACGGCGACCACCTGGCGCGGTTCGAGGGCGGCGACGGCCGCGAGCACGTGACCCACCATGCTCCGCCCGGCGACCGGGTGCAGCACCTTCGGAAGCTTGGAGCGCATGCGGGTGCCGCCACCGGCGGCGAGCAGGACCACGGTCAGGTTCTCGGGCACCCGGGCACTCTAGTGAGCGTGGACGGCGCACCCCGGCCCGCACGGTCTCGGCCGCCCGCCCCAACCCGCTGCGACCAGCACGAGACCTACCTTGGCGGCCGTCCCGCAGGGCGTGTCGACCACCTGACGCCACCCCAGCCGCACCGACGTGCGACCGTCGACGACCAGGTCGAGGTCACGCTCCAGGTCGTGGGCGTGCTGGCGGTCCCGGGCGTGGAAGGTGCGTCCGTCGAGCTCGAGCGTGACACCCCACCGCTCGTACTCGGCGTCACGGTAGACCGTGCGGCCTGCGGCCCGCTCGCGGAACTGCCGGTCGGGCGCCGGCAGGTCGTGGGGCCGCTCGACGCGGGTCAGGTAGGCGTGCTCGAGGGCCGAGCAGGTGCCGTCCCGGAGGTCGGTGAGCAGGCCCGCGAGCTGGTGACGACCCGTCACCCGGGCGCGGCCCTCGAGGGCGTCGAGGAGTCGTTGCGACGTGGTGCACCGGGCACGGACGCCGGCCGCGAGGGCCTCGAGCGCGCTGAGCAGGTCGGGCGCGGACAGGGCGACGTCGAGCGCGGCCTCCTCGAACCGCAGCCGCGGGGGCGCGGCGTTCCAGCGCACCTTCGTCGCGAGGTCGTGGACGTAGACGCGCGTGATGCCCGGCGGCGTCGACACCGTCCGACGGCGGTCGACCGCGACCTCGATGGGCGCTGCGACGTCGATGTCGCGCCACCCGGGCCCGGCCTCGGCCCTCAGGGCCGACCGACCCGCCAGCGCCGCGGGCCACACCGTGAGCACGGCCGCCCAGGCCCGCTCCAGCCAGGTCGGCGTGCCCGTGTGCGCGAGACAGACCCCCGGCACGACGGTCACGCCCGCGCGGGCGAGGCGCCGGAAGTCGGCCGCGGTGCCACCGAGCTCGACGACCTGACGGCGCGACAGCACCCCGGCCTGCCGCTCGCGCAGGCGGGCGACGTCCTCGTCGACCCGGTCCCCTCGCGGCACGCCCCGATCATTCGCCGCCGGCCGCAGCCGGCGCAACCAGGGGCGGCGCGCCTGTGGATGACGGCCTCCGTGCTGACAGTGCCCCGGATCCGTGCCGGATTCCGGCACGGATCCGGGGCACTGTCGGCCAAGGTCCTCCGGCGGTGGCGCTGCCTGGCTCCCCGGGATGGAGTCGAACCATCGTCGCTAGTCCTGATTCAAAGTCAGGCGGGCCCTGCCGGCAGACCAACCGGGGATAGGACGACCACGATAGGGCCCGACCGGTCCGTCGTGGAGACCCCGGGCGAGCACTAGGCTCGTCGTCGTGGACCTGCCCGTGATGCCGCCGGTGCGCCCGATGCTGGCCAAGTCGGTCTCGGGCGTGCCCGACCCGGCCAAGCACGCGGGCGGGCTGTCCTTCGAGCCCAAGTGGGACGGGTTCCGCTGCCTGGTCTTCCGCGACGGCGACGAGGTCGAGCTGGCCAGCCGCAACACCAAGCCGCTGACGCGCTACTTCCCCGAGGTCGTGGCCGCGGTGCTCGAGCAGCTGCCCGAGCGGTGCGTGCTGGACGGCGAGCTGTTCGTCGCCGACGGCGAGCGGCTGGCCTTCGAGGCCCTCCAGGAGCGCATCCACCCGGCGGACTCCCGGGTGCGGATGCTGGCCGAGCAGACCCCGGCCGGTCTCGTGGCCTTCGACCTGCTCGCGCTCGGGGACACGACGTACGTCGAGCGTCCCTTCGCCGAGCGCCGTGCGGTGCTGGCCGAGGCGCTCGCCGGCCTCGACGGCTCCGGGCCCTGCTACCTGACCCGCACCACCACCGACCGCGCCGAGGCCCAGGAGTGGTTCACGCAGTTCGAGGGCGCCGGGCTCGACGGGGTCGTGGCCAAGCCGCTGGGGGCGCCGTACGTCGAGAACGGCCGCACGATGCTCAAGATCAAGCACGAGCGCACCGCCGACGTCGTCGTCGCGGGCTACCGCGAGCACAAGAGCTCCACGGCCGAGCGGCCGCTGCTCGGCAGCCTGCTCCTGGGCCTGTGGGACGGCGACACGCTGGCCCACATCGGGGTGAGCGCGAGCTTCACCGAGGCCCGCCGCGCCGAGCTCGTCGCCGAGCTCGCGCCGCTGAGGTGTCCCATCGAGGAGCACCCGTGGGGCGCCTGGCAGGACTGGGCGATCGCCAACCCCGACCGCGTCCCCGGCACGCAGAGCCGGTGGAGCGCCGGCAAGGACCTCTCGTTCGTCCCGCTGCGGCCCGAGCGGGTCGTCGAGGTCAAGTACGACCACATGGAGGGCCGCCGCCTGCGCCACACCGCGCACTTCAAGCGTTGGCGCGAGGACCGGGACCCGGCGTCGTGCGGCTACGACCAGCTCGAGGAGGTCGTCTCCTACGACCTCGACACCGTGCTCTCAGGAGGCAGACCATGACCGAGGACCCCACTCCCCCCGACGTTCGCGCCGCCGAGCCGGCCACGCCACCCGCGCCCGGGAGCGCCCACTACGACGTGGTGCTGCTCGTCGAGCAGGCGCTGAGCCCGGTCGACGCCCGTCAGGTGCGCTCGCTGCACGTCGGCGTCGACGACCCGGTGCGCTACCACGTGGTGCTGCCCGTGGAGGACGCCGCGGCACGGGTGGAGGCCGCCCTGGGCACGATGTCGAGCGGTGACGTCCTCGCCGCGCCGAGCATCCCGCTGGACCCCGAGGACCTCGAGGCCGTGCGCCAGCAGTCCCAGCTCGCTGCCGCGGAGTCGCTGGCGAGCAGCGCGCGGGCGCTCGAGGAGGCCGGAGGCATCGTGGGGAGTCGCCGCGCCACCGACGACGGCCCCGTCGACGCCCTGGCCGCGGTGATCACCGAGGTGGACGGGCGCGAGGCGATCGTGCTGACGCGTTCCCACGTCGTCGCCGAGTTCTTCCACGTCGACTGGACCTCGCAGGCACGCCGCCACCTCGGCATCCCGGTGCTGCACCTCGTCGAGCAGGAGACCTTCGACGAGCAGGCCCACGGAGGCGAGGGCGTCTCGGGGTTCTGACGGCGCCGGCCACCAGGCGGCGCCTGGGTGGCGCGCTCAGTCCCAGTTGTCGGCGTTCTTGCGGCTCGGCTGCACCCGAGGCGGCTCGCCCGGCATCTTGGGGTGGTCCGGCGGGTACGGCATCTCGCCGAGGCCCGACTCCTCGTAGAGCGCGAGCAGCGGCTCGATCGAGCCGGGCTCGCCGTCCATGGCCTCCCACGGGTCGCCGTCGGCGAGCCGCTCGGGGACCGTGAACAGGTTGAGCCCGCGCGGGTCGGTCGTCGTCGCGAGCTCCGACCAGGTCAGCGGGGTCGAGACCGGCGCACCCGGCTGGGGCCGCAGGGAGTACGCCGAGGCGATGGTGCGGTCGCGGCAGTTCTGGTTGTAGTCGACGAAGATCCGCTCCCCGCGCTCCTCCTTCCACCAGGCGGTGGTCACCTGCTCGTCGCGCCGCTCGAGCTCGCGGCCGAAGCCGATCGCGGCGTGCCGGACGTCGATGAACTCCCAGTCGGGACGGATCCGCACGTAGACGTGGACCCCGCGGTTGCCGGAGGTCTTGGGCCAGCCGACGAGGCCGAGCTCGGCGAGCAGCTCACGCGCGACGTCGGCGACGCGGGCGGCGTCGGAGAACGTCGTGCCGGGCTGGGGGTCGAGGTCGATGCGCAGCTCGTCGGGCCGGTCGACGTCACGGCGACGCACGGGCCAGGGGTGGAAGGTGATCGTCCCCATGTGCGCGCACCACACCGGGACCGCGATCTCGGTCGGGCAGATCTCGTCGGCCGTGCGCCCCGAGGGGAAGGTGATCCGGGCCGTCTCGAGGTAGTCGGGCGCGCCCTTGGGGACCCGCTTCTGGTAGAACGCGTCGGCGTCCTTGTCCTGCGGACCGGTGGCCAGGTGCATCCCCGGGCGGACGCCGGAGGTCCAGCGCTCGAGCGCGGTGGGCCGCTCGCGCAGGGCCCGCATCAGGCCGTCCTCGGCCGAGGCGACGTACTGCGCCACCATCAGCTTGGTCACCTCGGGGGTGATCTCGGTCGCCTCGTAGATCACGCGGTCCGGGCTCGAGACCCGCACCGTGCGCCCGCCGGCCTCGACCTCGGCTGCCGCCGCCTTCGCCATGGCAGCAGGCTAGGGGGTCCGGGCGCTGTCTAGGGTGAGCGGCGTGAGCGAGCACGAGGACCTGGTCTTCCACACGATCGGGCCGGAGGCCGCCGGCGACCCGGACAGCCCCGAGGCCGCCCGGGTCCACGGCTTCGCCGAGGCGGTCTCGCGCGCCTTCCTCGACGCACGCCGCAGCGAGGAGTGGCACCGTCGCTGGCGCGAGCACCTGCGTGCGGACTCCCTGACCCTGAGGGGAGCGTGGCCGGCCGCGCCGGCCCTCGCGTCGCGCGACCTGCCGGTGGCGACGTTCATCGGCTGGGACGCGCACCTCAACGTCGGCGGCGCACGACTGCTGCCCGTGCACCTGATCAGCGACGTCACGGTCTCCCCGGACCATCGCCGGCGCGGCCTCACCCGCCGCCTGATGTCCGAGGACCTCGCCTCCGCGGCTGCGCGCGGCGTCCCGCTGGCTGCGCTGACGGTCTCGGAGGCGGGCATCTACGGCCGCTTCGGCTTCGGCGCCGCGACCGCCGTGCGCCACGTCGACGTCGACGTCTCCGGGTCGTTCGCACTGCGCGCGGAGGTCGACGCCTCGCTGGGCGCCGATCCGGGCCGGATCGAGGTCGTCGAGCCCGACGCCGCCTGGCCGGCCGTGAGCGCCGTGCTCGGGGCCGTCCTGGCCGGGACCCGGGGTGCCGTGCAACGGCCCCAGTTCTACGAGCCGATGATGCGGGGGACCTTCGGCTTCGACACCGACGGCCCGGACCCGAAGCTGCGCGCAGCGGTGCACCTCGACGAGGCGGGCGAGCCCGACGGCTACCTCCTGTGGAGGCCGGCCGGGGAGGTCGACGGTCTCGAGACGATCGACGTCACGGACCTGCACGCCCGCACCGACGCGACGTACCTGCGGCTGTGGCGCTTCGTGGCCTCGATGGACCTGGTCGACCGCGTCCGGTGGCGTCACGCGCCGGTGACCGACCCGCTCGAGCACGCGCTGGTCGACGCCCGGCTGGTGCGCACCACCCGGGTGCGCGACCTCCTGTGGGGGCGCGTCCTGGACCCCGTCACCGCGCTGGAGGCCCGGCCGTGGAGCGCGGACGGGGCCGTCGTCCTCGGGGTCGACGACCCGCTGGGTCATGCCGCGGGCGCCTGGCGGGTCGAGGTGAGCGACGGCGCGGCGCGCGTGGCGAGGAGCGGGGCCGAGGCCGACGTGCTCCTCGGTGCGGACACCCTCGGCTCCCTCTACCTCGGCGGGTCGCGGGTCGAGACGCTGGCCGCGGCGCAGCGGGTGCGCGGCGACGCCGGCGCGATCGCGAGGTTCGCGGCGATGGCCGACGGTGGACCTGCGCCGTGGTGCACGACGGCGTTCTGAGTCCGCGCCGCGGGAATCCTCACGGCCGTTGCGGCATTATCTTCCCATGGCTTACAACGTGGAGAAGACCGACGAGCAGTGGAAGGCCGAGCTGAGCCGCGAGGAGTACCAGGTGCTGCGCCAGGCCGGGACCGAGCGGGCGTTCGTCGGCGAGTACACCGACACCGAGACGACGGGCGTCTACCGCTGCAAGGCGTGCCAGGCCAAGCTCTTCGAGTCCGACACCAAGTTCCACTCCGGGTGCGGGTGGCCGAGCTTCTACCAGCCGATCACCGACACGATCGAGTACCTCGACGACAGCTCGGCCGGCATGAGCCGCACCGAGGTCCGCTGCGCCAACTGCGGCTCGCACCTCGGCCACGTCTTCCCCGACGGCTACGGCACGCCCACCGGCGACCGCTACTGCATCAACTCCGTGAGCATGACGCTGGAGCCCGCCGACCAGCAGTGACGCGGTCCCGGGCGTCACTGGCTCGGGACCAGCGCCCCGGTGATCGTCACGACGCCCGCACCGAAGCTCCGGTCGGCCCACTGCTGCAACGAGCCGTCGTCGAAGACGACGTCGGCCCCGACGGTGCCCGCCTCCTCGTCCGGGGTGACGCCGAGCAGGCCCGGCAGCTGCTGCACCTGCCGGGTGACGTCGGTGACGTCGGTGTCGGCGAAGACCCGGCGCGGCATCGGCGAGGCCTGCGGGGCCGCGGCGTCGTACAGGCCGGCCGGGACGGCACCGGTGACCGTGAGCGTGGTGCCGTCGAACGTGCCGGCCAGCGCGTACTGGCCGTAGCGGGTGCCGCCGGTGCGTACGGCGCCGCTGCTGTGCTGCCAGCTCCAGTCGGCCAGGGGGATGGAGACCCCGGAGCACTGGGGGGGCGCCGACTCGGCGACCCTGCCCAGGCACAGCTGCGCTCCGGAGCCGTCGTCGACGACCAGGCCGGTCGTCGGCGGACGCGTCGAGACCGGCCCGTCGGCAGCCGGGACGTCCACCGGCACCTCGACCGCGTCGGCCCCGCCGCCGGCACCGTCACCAGCCACGTCACCGGCGGCCGGGTCGGGGGCCAGGACCTCCGTGCCCGACGCCCCGCAGGCGGTGACCGACAGGCAGAGCGCCAGGGCGAGAGCCCCGGCGGCAGTGGTGCGCGTGATGGCAGTCATGGCGATCTGACGCCCCGGGGCGCCCGGTGGTTCCCGGGCCGGTCCAGACCGCTCACGGGGTCGGTCGACGGTCACGGCAGGCGGTCGACGAGGTCGGCCACCGCGACCAGGGAGCCGGTGTAGAACGGCACCTCCTCGCGCACGTGCCGGCGCGCGCCCGAGGCCCGCAGGTCGCGCATCAGGTCGACGATGCGGTGCAGCTCGTCGGCCTCGAAGGCGAGCATCCACTCGTAGTCGCCGAGCGCGAACGACGCCACGGTGTTGGCGCGGACGTCGGGGTAGGGCCGCGCCATCTGGCCGTGCTCGCGCAGCAGGTCGCGGCGCTCCTCGTCGGGCAGGAGGTACCAGTCGTAGGAGCGCACGAACGGGTAGACGCACACGTGGCGCTTGGGGTCCTCGCCGGCGAGGAAGGCCGGCACGTGCGACTTGTTGAACTCCGCGGGCCGGTGCAGCGCCATCTGCGACCAGACCGGCGCGAGCCGGGAGCCGAACGACGTACGCCGGAGCCGGTGGTAGGCCGCCTGGAGGTCCTCGCTGGACTCCGAGTGCCACCAGAGCATCACGTCGGCGTCGGCGCGCAGCCCGCTGACGTCGTAGACGCCACGCACGACCACGTCGGCGCCGGCGAGCTCGGCGAAGAGCTTGACGACCTCCTCGCCCTCCGCGGCCCGGTCGGCACCCTCGCCGAGCACCCGGTCGAGGCGGAAGACCGACCACATCGTGTAGCGGACCTCGGCGTTGATCTGCTTCAGCCGCGCGGCGTTGGTCTGCTCGCTCTCGCTCTCGTTCTCGCTCATGGCTCCATTGTGCCTCGCGGCGACGACCCGGCCGGGGGCGCGCCGAGCGAGGCGGCCGCGACGTGCGCCGAGCCGACGACGGCCGGGATGCCGACGCCGTCGTAGGCCGCCCCGCACACCGCGAGCCCGGGCACCCGCGTCACGGCAGCGCGCACCCGGGCGACGACGTCGAGGTGACCGACGGCGTACTGCGGCAGCCCGCCGCCCCAGCGCTGCACGTGGGTGTCCACCGGGGCAGCGACGAGCCCGGTCGCGGCGGTGAGGTCGGCCAGTGCCGCGGCGACGAGTTCCTCGTCGTCGACCTGGAGCGTGCGCTCCTCCCCCGCCCGGCCGACCGAGGCCCGCAGCAGCAGGACCGGGTCGCCCGGGTCCGCCTGCTGTCCCGCCCGCCGCACCCAGGCCCACTTGGCGAAGGAGAACGTCGCGGCCTTGATCCGCCGCTGCTCGACCGGCGGCACCAGGAAGCCCGAGCCGAGGGCGTCGAGGGCCCCGGGGGCGCCGGTGTCCCGCGCCCGCAGCGCGAGGCTCACCACGGCGACCGAGGCTCCCTCGATCCCGCCGAGCGCGTCGGCGGCCACGGGCGCGCAGTCGGCGAGCAGCCGGGCGGTCGCCGCGGGCGGGGTCGCGAGCACGACCGCCGCCGCGGGGACCAGCTCCGGGGCGGCCGCCGAGCCCACCGTGAGCTCGAAGCCCTCCGACGTACGCCGCAGGGCCCGCACGGTCGCGCCGAGCCGGACCTCGGCGCCGTCAGCCCGCAGCCGGTCGGCCAGGGCGGTGGGCAGCCGCGACATGCCGCCCTCGAGACCGGCGAAGACCGGCCCGTCGTAGGTCGTCGGGATCGACCCGGCCCGCTCGAGGACCGAGCCCCGCACGGCGTGCGCGAGCAGCTGTGGCACCGCGGCGCGCACCGAGATCCGCCGGGCGTGCCCGGAGTACACCCCGCCGAGCAGGGGCTCGACGAGACGGTCGGTGACCTCGGGCCCGAAGCGCCGGTCGACGAGGTCCCCGACCGAGAGGTCGTCGCCCTCGGCGACGACGCTCGCCGGGAGGTCCCGCTCCTGCCGGGCGCGGGCGAGCCCGTCGTCGGAGAGCACCCCGGACGAGGCGAGCTGGTCGAGGTCGAGGGGCACGCCCATCAGCGAGCGGGGCAGGGCCCGCAGGGCGCCGCGGCTCCAGATCCGCGACGCGACGACGGCGGGGTGGGTGACCTCCAGGCCCACGGCCCGGGCCAGGTCGACGCCCTCGGGTCGCCGGTTGAGCATGGCCTCCGAACCCACGTCCACGCGCACGCCCGCCACCTCGGCGGCACGCAGCTTGCCGCCGGCGTACGCCGCCTGCTCCAGCACCAGGACGTCCCAGCCCGCGTCCACCAGGTCGCGTGCGGCGGCCAGCCCGGCGACCCCGGCCCCGACGACGACGGCGCGGCTCGAGCTCACGACCCCGACCCTGCCACGGGCGGGTGCGGGTGCCACCCGAGGCACGTGGAGACCCGGTCCGCCCACCGGACCACCTCGGGAGCCAGCTCGCCCACGCGGGGCCGCAGCCGCAGCGCCGGAGCACTGAGGTTCAGTGCGGCCACCACCGTGCCCGTGGCGTCGCGCACCGGGGCCGAGACGGCCAGGACGCCGCTCTCGAGCTCCTGGTCGGAGACCGCCCAGCCCCGGCGCCGGATCCGGGCCAGCTCGGCGTGCAGGCTGGTCGCGTCGTGCACGACGGCGGCCGGGTTCGGCCCCGGCGGCCGCACCGGGAACCGGCCCTCGGGTGGGGCGGCGACGTCACCGAAGGGATCACCGGCGCCCCCCGCCGCGAGCTCGGACAGCCAGGTGTCGACCTCCTCGGCCGACCAGTCGATGAGCAGCACCCGACCCGAGGAGCTGCGCAGCGACGGGCTGCTGCGCCCGTCCCAGGCGCTGGTGGCGACCTCGCGCGGGCTGGTCTGGCTGGCCACGGTGAGCACGCTGGCGCCGTGCAGCACCACGAGGTGCGCGGTCTCCCGGGTGCGGGCCGCGACCTGGCGCAGCACCGGGCGCGCCGCGGTGGCCAGCGCGGACTGCGCGGTGCGGGCGGACAGCGCGTAGAGGCGGGGCCCGAGGCGGTAGGCGCGGGTCTCGGGGTCCCGCGCCACCAGGCCGGCCCCGGCCAGGGTGGCCAGCGCCCGCGAGACCGCCGCCTTGTCCCGCCCGACCAGCTCGGCCAGGCGCAGCACACCGAGCCCCTCACCGGCCGGGTCGTCGGCGCCCAGCGCCTCCAGGAGATCGATGTCGCGGGCCATCCCGGCGCGGTTGCGGCGCGGGGCCGCGGTGACCCCGTGACCGTCCATCACCCCAGCCTAGGATGTGTTGCCCTCTCGACAACACCGCTTGTCACCCCCGCGACGGCGCACGACTCTGAGCGTCATCGATCCGCCGCGGGAGAGAGGCCCCCGATGGAGCTCACCGACTTCGACCTCGGAGCGTTCTCGCTCACCGGTCGTCGTGCCCTGGTCACCGGCGGCAACACCGGTCTCGGCCAGGCCTTCACCCTGGCCCTGGCCCGCGCCGGAGCCGACGTGCTCGTGCCGAGCCTGGCCCCCGACGACGGCAGCACCACGGCGATGGTCGCCGAGGCCGGACGCCGCTGCGAGGTGGTCCGGGCCGACATCACCCTGCCCGGAGTGCCCGCGCAGGTCGTGGCCCGCTGCGTGGAGGAGCTCGGCGGCATCGACGTGCTCGTCAACTGCGCCGGCCTGTGCGTGCTCGCCGACGTCGAGGAGTTCGACCGGGCGCACTGGGACCCGATGGTCGCGGTCAACATGACCGCCGCCTTCGAGCTCGCCCACCACGCCGGCCTCGCCATGACGGCCCAGGGTCGCGGCAAGATCATCAACGTCGCCTCCCTCTTCAGCTTCCTCGGCGGCCGCTCCTCGCCGGCGTACGCCGCCACGAAGGCCGGCATCGTCGGGTTCACCAAGGCCTACTGCGACGAGCTCGCCGGCCGCGGCGTCCAGGTCAACGCGATCGCGCCCGGCTACTTCGCCACCGCGCTCACCGCGGGCACCCGGTCCGACCCCGACGCCAGCCGTCGCGTGATCGAGCACATCCCCGCCGGTCGCTGGGGCGACCCGGCCGACCTGATGGGCGCCGCGGTCTTCCTGGCCTCGCGTGCCTCCGACTACGTCAACGGCCACGTGCTCGTGGTCGACGGCGGCTACCTCGTCCGCTGACCAGCCCGCCCGCTGACCCCGAAAGGCTCCCTCGTGCCCGCCTCCCGCTCCACCCTCGACCGCGACGCGATCGTGACCGCCGTGACCGAGCTGCTCTCGCCCGAGCAGGTCGACACCGACCACGAGCACCTCCAGGCGGGCAGCGTCGACCGCTTCCGCAAGCTCACCGCCGCGCGCGGTCGCTTCGACGGCCCGCTGCCAGCGGCGATCGTCTTCCCCCGCTCGACCGCGGAGGTCGCCGCGCTGCTGGCCTTCGCCGAGCGCGAGCGGGTCGCCGTCGTGCCGCGCACGGGCGGGACCAGCACCGAGGGCGGCCTCGAGACCGTCGTGGCCGACGCCCTGGTCGTCGACGGCTCGGCCATGGACGCCGTCGTGTCGATCGACGAGGACGACATGATGGCCACCGTCCAGTGCGGCGTCGGCCTCCAGGCCCTCGAGTCCGCCGTGCGCGAGCGCGGCCTGACGACCGGCCACTCCCCGCAGTCCAAGCCGCTGGCGCAGTACGGCGGGCTCGTCGCGACCCGCTCGATCGGCCAGCTCTCGACGCTGTACGGCGCGATCGAGGACATGGTCGTCGGGCTCGAGGCGGTGCTCGCCGGCGGCCGGGTCGTCCGGGTCAAGAACGTCCCGCGGCGTGCGGCCGGGCCCGACGTACGCCACGTGCTGATCGGCAACGAGGGCACCCTGGCCTACGTCACCGAGGTCACCGTCAAGCTGTTCCGCCACCACCCCGGCTCCGAGCGCTACCGCGGCTTCCTGGTGCGCGACCTCGCCGTCGGGGTCGGCCTGCTGCGCGAGGTCGTCACCGACGGGTACCGCCCGGCCGTGGCCCGGGTCTACACGCCCCAGGACGCCCGCCAGCACTTCCCCGACCACCCCCAGGACATGAACCTCGTCGTGCTCAGCGCCGAGGGCCCTCCCCGGCTGGTCGAGGCCACCCTGGCCGCGATCGACGAGGCCGCCGCGGCGGTGGAGCACGAGGCGGTCCCCGAGGAGCAGATCCACGACTGGTTCGCGGACCTCAACTGGGGCCCGGACAAGATCGCGGCCGAGCGGGAGTCGCTGCGCGAGGGCGACGTGCTCGGGTTCACCACCGAGGTCGCGGTCGACTGGTCGCGCACCGCCGAGCTGTGGGAGGCCGTCGAGGCCCGGGTGCACGCCGAGTTCCCGCGCGCCGAGCACCTCACGATGCTGGGGGCGCACTCCTCGCACTCCTACCAGACCGGCACGAACCTCTACGTCGTCTACGAGTACGAGATCGACTGCGCACCCGAGGACGAGATCGACCTCTACCACCGCCCGCTCAACGCGATCGTCGTCGAGGAGGCGCTGCGCCTCGGTGGCTCGATGGTCCACCACCACGGGGTCGGCAAGTACCGCACGCCCTGGATGCACGCAGAGCACGGCACGGCCTACCACCTCCTGGCCGGGCTGAAGCGGGCCTTCGACCCGCTCAACGTGATGAACCCGGGCTCGGTGTTCCCGATCGACGACGAGGGCGACGTGCTGCCGCTGCCGGTGTGGGCCGGGCTCGACGAGCCCGGGGACCCCGTCGACCCGGCCCAGTGAGTCACGACGCCGCGGCGGGCGCCTACGTCCTCGCCGTCGACGGCGGCTCGCAGAGCACCAAGGTCTCGGTCGTCGACCTCGACGGGGTCGTCCACGCCGCCTGCCGCCGCCCGCTGCGGACCTACGCGCTCGGGCCCGGCGGCCGGGCGGTCCACCCCGACGACGACCTGTGGGAGTCGCTGGCCGCGACCTGCCGGGACGCGCTGGCCGCCTTCGTCGCGTCGGGGGGCGACCCGTCGCAGATCGCAGCCGTGGGGCTGTGCGGCATCCGCTCGTGCCGGGCCCTGCTGGACGACGACGGTCGGCTCGTCGAACCGGTCCTGAGCTGGATGGACACCCGCATCGGCGCCCCGGTCGCCGACCTCGACCCCCGGGTCGCGACGCTGTGCAGCGCCGGTGGCTACCTGGCCCGGCGACTGACCGGCGAGCGTCGTGACAGCGCGGCGGCCTACGACGGGCTGTGGCCGATCGACCTCGCCACGAGGGACTGGTCCGCGACCTCCCAGGCGTACGCCGCCTCGGGGATGCGCCGGGCCCTGCTGCCCGACCTGGTCGACCCGGGCGGGCTGCTCGGGCACGTCACCGACGAGGCCGCCGCGGCGACGGGTCTGCCGGTCGGTCTGGGCGTGCACGCGACCGGCAACGACAAGGCGGTCGAGGCGCTGGGCTGCGGCCTCGGTCCCGACCCCGAGGACCGCACCGTCCTGCTCTCGCTCGGCACCTACGTCGCCGCGATGACCGTGGGGCGGCCCGCACCCGACGCGGAGAGCGCCGACGAGGAGAGCGCCGAGGAGGACCGCTACTGGGTCAACGCCTCCGCCGTGCCCGGGGTGGTGCTGCACGAGAGCGGCGGCGTACGGCGCGGGATGTGGACCACCACCTGGTGGCGTCGACTGCTCGCCGAGGCGGCGGTGGCCGCGGGGGCCGACGCCCGGGACGCCGAGGAGCGGCTGCTGGGGTGGCTGGAGACCGGCGCCGCCGAGGTCGCCCCCGGCAGCGACGGGCTGGTGGCCCTGCCCGACTGGCTGCCCCCGGCGGGCGAGCCCTGGCGCCACGGCGCGATGCTCGGCTTCGGCGGCGAGCACGGGCCGCACCACGTCCACCGCGCGGTCCTCGAGGGCCTGGTGCTGCGGATGCGCGGCCACGTCGAGGCGATGGAGGCCGCCCTGGCCGCGACCGGTGCCGGACCGCGGCCGCTGCTCGTCTCGGGCGGCGGCTCCCGCTCGGACCTGACGATGCAGATCGTCGCGGACGCGCTCGGGCGCCCCGCCACCCGCCCGGCCGAGCCCGACGCCGCCGGCACCGGGTCCGCGATCTGCGCCGCCGTCGGCTCGGGCCTGCACGCCGGCTGGGCCGAGGCGGTGACCGCGATGGTCCGCCGCGGGGACACCTTCGAGCCGGGCCCGGGCGCCGCGTCGGCCTACGACCGGCTCGCCGCGGCGTACGCCGACCTGCCCGACCTCACCGAGGCGGCCCTCCGCCGCCTCGACCCGGGTCGTTGACCGGGCCCCGGGGGCACGCTTTCATGCGGGGCTGCTCGACGTGGTCGCGCGTCGCGCGGCCGGGTCGGGTGAAGCAGCTCAGCGTGACAGCCAGCGGGGGGTGCCGGGGTCGGGCTGCGCGCGCGGGCGCGGCGTGACAGGCTCGGGGTCGTGACCGAACCCGGCAGCAACACCCGTCGTCTCGCCGTCCTCATCGACGCCGACAACACCTCCCACCGCCACGCGGGCGACCTGCTCGAGGAGGTGGCCCGCTACGGCATCCCCACGGTCAAGCGCGCCTACGGCGACTGGACCACGCCCCGCCTCGGCGGGTGGAAGGACGAGCTGAACCGCAACGCCATCACCCCGGTCCAGCAGTTCGCCTACACGACGGGCAAGAACTCCACCGACTCCGCGCTCATCATCGACGCGATGGACCTGCTCTACACCGGCGACCTCGACGCCTTCGCCATCGTCTCCAGCGACTCCGACTTCACCCGCCTCGTGACCCGGCTGCGCGAGTCCGGGCGCACCGTCTACGGCCTCGGCCGGCGCCGTACGCCGCAGTCGCTCGTCGCCGCGTGCGACAAGTTCATCTACCTCGAGGTGCTCGGTCAGGACGGCGACGAGGGCACCGCGCCGAAGTCCTCGGACCCGACCGAGGCCGGCGACGACGGCGAGGACGTTCCCGACCTGCCCGAGCTCCAGCCCCTGGTCACCTCCGCGATCGCCGCGACCTCCGACGACGACGGCTGGTCCCACCTCGGCGCCGTCGGCAGCTACCTCAACACCCGCAACGCCTCGTTCGACCCGCGCAACTACGGCTTCTCCAAGCTGATCGCGCTGGCCCGGGCCCAGACCTGGCTCGAGGTCGACCGCGACAGCGGCTCGGCGCCGAAGGTGCGGGTGCGCGACGGGGACAAGGCGCCGCAGCAGACGCGCAAGAAGTCCACCAGGAAGGCCGACACGTCGGCGCCGCAGCCGGTCGTGGAGACCGTCGCCGAGCCCGCTGCGGACAAGCCGGCCAAGAAGGCGACCCGGTCGCGCGCCAAGAAGGCGGCCCCGAAGGGCGAGCCGCCGCAGGAGCCCACCGCCGAGGCCGCGCCCGAGCAGGCCTCGGAGCCGACCCCGGAGCCGACGCCGGAGCCGACCTCGAGCGCGGGCACGGCCACCACCGCCCCGAAGGTCGTCACCCGCACGCGGACCCGTCGCGCGACCAGCTGACGCGGGTCCCCGGGGGGTCGCTCAGGACAGCGGGTAGGACTGCACGTGCTCGGTCAGCCGGGCCAGCTGGTCGGGGTCGGTGTCGGGGAGCACGCCGTGGCCGAGGTTGAAGACGTGACCGCGCGCGGCACGTCCGGCCTCGACGATCTGCCCGGCCCGCTCGAGCAGCACCTCGGTCGGGGCGAAGACCAGGGTCGGGTCGAGGTTGCCCTGCACGGCGCGGTCGCCGACGGCGGCGATCCCGGTCGTCAGCGGGGTGCGCCAGTCGACCCCGACCACGTCGGCGCCGGCCTCGCCCATCAGCGTGAGCAGGTTCGTCGTACCGACCCCGAAGTGGGTGCGCGGCACGTCGGTGACCTCCGCCAGGACGCGGCGCGACCAGGGCATGACGTGCTGCTCGTAGTCGCCCGGGGTGAGCGAGCCGGCCCAGGAGTCGAAGAGCTGGACCGCGCTCGCGCCCGCGTCGATCTGCACCCGCAGGTAGGCCGCGGAGATCTGCGCGATCTTGTCCATCAGGGCCGCCCACACCGCGGGCTCGGAGAACATCAGCGCCTTGGTCCGCGCCTGCTCCTTCGAGGGTCCGCCCTCGACCAGGTAGGACGCGACGGTGAACGGCGCCCCGGCGAACCCGATCAGCGGGGTGGCCCCCAGCTCCCCGGTCAGGCCGCGCACCGCCTCGGTGACGAAGCCGACGTGCTCGGGCGTCAGGTCGGGGATCCGTGCGACGTCCTCGAGGGTGCGCACGGGCTCGGCCACCACGGGGCCCACGCCGGGCTTGATCTCGAGGTCGACGCCGACCGCCTTCAGCGGCAGCACGATGTCGGAGAAGAAGATCGCGGCGTCCGTGCCGTAGCGGCGCACGGGCTGCAGGGTGATCTCGACGACCATGGTGGGGTCCATGCAGGCCTCGAGCATCGCCGTGCCCTCCCGCAGGCGGCGGTACTCCGGCAGCGAGCGCCCGGCCTGGCGCATGAACCACACCGGGGTGTGGTCGACCGGCTCACCCCGGACGGCGGCGAGATAGGCGCTGCCGGCCAGTCCGGGGTGTCGCGACGCTGGGCCCGGGACGGCGCCGGCGGTGGTGGCCGGCGTAGGGGGGGTCGAGTCAGGCATGAGGCGATCGTCCCAGGTCGGTCGGCGTGTTCGCACATCTGTTCGCCACCGACCTCCTAGGGTGGGCGCCATGGTGGTCCGACCGGAGGCGCACCCGGATGCGGGCGCGGTCCCTCACGCGTTCGCGCAGGCGCGTGCGGCGTTGCGCGCCGCACGGCTGCGCCCGGAGGTGTTCGTGGAGGAGATGCCCGCACCGCAGCGGATCGCTCCCTACGCCACCGCCCTGTCGGCCGACGTGATGCTGGACGGCGAGGAGGTCGGCACCGGGCGGATCATCCTGCTGCACGACCCGGCCGGCAACACGGCCTGGGACGGGGAGTTCCGGTGCGTGACCTACGTGCGCGCCGACCTCGACCCCGAGCTCGCGCTCGACCCCGTGCTCGGCGGTGTCGGGTGGTCCTGGCTGCGCGACGCGCTCGAGGCCCACGGTGCCGAGCACCTCGCCGCCTCCGGCACGGTCACGCGGGTCGCGACCGAGAGCTTCGGCTCGATGGCCGACGAGCCGAGCAGCGCCCAGGTCGAGATCCGTGCGTCGTGGACGCCCGCCGACGCCACGCGCGTCGCCGCCCACGCCGAGGCGTGGGGAGAGCTGCTGTGCACCGCCGCCGGCCTGCCCCCCGTGCCTGAGGGGGTGACGGCGATGCCGAGCCGTCGTGGGCAGCGCGGCCCCGGGGCCCGATGAGCCCCGACGGCGATCCGTCGGAGTCCGAGGCTGCGCCGCAGACGGACCCCGAGGCGCCACCCGAGCCTGCGCGCCCCCTGCTGAGCCTGCGCGACGGGCTCCCTGCGGTCATCGAGACCGACGCGGCGCTCGCCGAGCTGTGCGAGCGGGTCGCGACCGGCACCGGCCCGGTCGCGCTGGACGCCGAGCGCGCCTCCGGCTACCGCTACTCCAGCCGCGCCTACCTGGTGCAGATCCGTCGCGAGGGGAGCGGCTCCGCCCTGGTCGACCCGATCGCCTTCTCCTCGCTGGCGCCCCTCGCCGAGGCGATCGGCGAGGCCGAGTGGATCCTGCACGCGGCCAGCCAGGACCTGCCGTGCCTGGCCGAGATCGGTCTGCGGCCCACGTCGTTGTTCGACACCGAGCTCGCCGGCCGGTTGCTGGGCTACCCGAGAGTGGGGCTGGCCACGCTGGTCGAGACCCTGCTCGGGTTCCGGCTCAAGAAGGAGCACTCGGCCGTCGACTGGTCGACCCGCCCGTTGCCCAGGCCGTGGCTGGAGTACGCCGCCCTCGACGTCGAGGTGCTCCTCGAGCTGCGCGAGAGCCTGCTGGCCCAGCTCGTCGCCGAGGGCAAGGAGGGCTGGGCCCGCCAGGAGTTCGACCACCTGCTCGGCTTCGAGCCCACCGTCCGCGAGGAGGCGTGGCGCCGCACGGGCGGCCTGCACCGGGTGCGTGGACGTCGTTCGCTCGCCGGGGTCCGCGCCCTGTGGGAGACCCGCAACGAGATCGCGGAGCGGCGCGACGTCACCCCGACCCGGATCCTGCCGGACGCCGCGATCGTCGCGGCCGCCTCGGCGGCACCACGCGACCGCGGGGCCCTGCTCGCCACGTCGGGCTTCCACGGCCGCGGCGCCGAGCGGTACGCCGCGCGCTGGGTCGCCGCGCTCCGCACGGCAGCCGAGCTGCCCGAGGACGACCTCCCGACCCGCAACCAGCGCAGCGACGGGCCGCCGGTGGCGCGGGCCTGGGCCGAGCGGGACCCGGTGGCTGCCGCCCGGCTCAAGCTCGCCCGCGCGGAGCTCGCGGAGACGGCCGAGCGGCTCTCGGTGCCGGCCGAGAACCTGCTGACCCCCGACTACCTGCGCCGGGTGCTGTGGTCACCGCCGCGCACCCGCGAGGGTGGAGCGCTGCTCGACGCGGTCGTGGCCGACCTCGGCGCGCTCGGGGCCCGCAGCTGGCAGGTCGCGCTGGTCGGACCGGTGCTGACCCGGGCGATCCTGCAGGCCGACGACGACGTACGCGCCGCCGCCGCAGCCGAGGAGCACGCGCGGAGCCAGGCTCAGGACGAGCCGGAGCCCGCTGCCGACGACGCATCCAGCGCGGCCGGTGACGTCGCCGCGCCCCCCGTCGTGGGTCCCTCCGAGGGCTGAGCGGTCGGGTCGAGCACCCCGCGGGAGATCTCGTCGATCTGCTCGGTGCGCAGCTCGAGGTCGTCGAGCAGCGGGGCGGTGAACAGCTCGGAGATCTCCGGCGCCACCGCCGTGGCCAGGTCGCTGCCCGCGTGGGTGAGCGCGGACACCTTGAGGTCCTGGACGCTGGTGTTGAACACGTTGGCGTTGGCCGGCAGCTGGTCGGGCTGGACGAACTCCTGCGACAGCGCGACCTCGAGGTTGGCCGGCACCAGGTAGCCCGCCTGCGTGACCGCCGCCACCGCCGGCGCCCCGATGAGGTAGACCAGGAAGTCCGCGGCCCGGCCCCGGTCGGCCGTGGTCCCGGAGAGGCAGAGCCCGCTCACGTCGCCCACGGTGACCTGGTCGACGATGACCGGCATCGGCATCACGTCGAAGTTGAAGCCCTCGACCTCGCGCAGCTCGGGAACCAGCGCTCGGCCGCCGGTGATCATGCCGAGCCTGCCCCGTTCGAACCACTCCAGCGGCGTCCGTCGCTCGAGCTGGCGCTCGGTCAGGGTCACCCGCGGGTTGCGGAGCAGACCCAGCGCGCTGGTCAGGGCGCTGCGGGCCGCGTCGCTCTCGAGGTCCAACGAGGTCGGCTGCGACTCGTCGTCGAACAGCGTGCCCGCACCTGAGTAGACGAAGGGGGCGAGACCCTGCAACGTCGGGTCGACGTGGACACCACGGGTGCCCCGGCGCGGCCGCGTGGCGACCCGGGCGGCTGCCGCGAAGGCCTCGAAGGACCAGGCGCGCAGGGACGTCGAGGGCACCGGCAGCCCCCGTTGGCGCATCTCCGCGAAGTTGATCAGGTCGGTGTTGTAGTAGACGACCGTCGGGTCCAGGCCGTAGGGCATGCACTGCAGGTCGTCGTCGATCGAGAACGACAGCAGCGCGTCGCGCGAGTACCCGTCGCCGTAGTCCACGCCTCGCTCGTCGAGCAGCTCGAGCAGCGGGTAGTTCTCACCGGCGGCCACGATGGCGTCGAGATCGCGCCGCGAGGCGAGGTAGAGGTCGGGCTCGTCGGGTCCGTCGAGGGTGTCCAACAGCTGCGAACGGTCACGGTAGGTGCGCAGCGTGACCTCGGTGCCGGTGGCCACGGCGTTGTAGGCGTCGACGACCTTCGCGAAGGGCGCGGTCTCGGCCGGCGTGCCGTGGACGGCGAAGACGAGCTCCGTCGGCTCACCCGGCCCGCCGGCGCTGGGGCTCCCGGGGGCGCCGGACACCGGCTCCGACGGACCGGTCGACGCCCCGCCGCCCGGGTCCGCGCCCTGGCAGGCCGCGGTCGTCAGCACGACGCTCGCGACCACGCCCGAGAGGGCCAGGCGGGACCGACGCACGCGTCGTCCCACGCTCATCCACGCTCCCCGGCTTCGTCGACACTGGCTGTCTGCGGTGCCGGCGGGTCGCGCGGCGCCGCCATCGTAGCGGGGGATCGGACACGCCGGACCGGGAGCGCCTCACGGCGCGTGGCCGCTCGTAGCGGCTTTAGTTGGGACCCGGGGCTGCCGCGGTCCGACGTGCCCGAAGGTCCGAGTCTAGGCCGGTGCGCGCTCCAGGCCAACCGACGCGACCACCCCGGTGCACGCCGGCCCGGGCAGGAGGGTGCTCGGACGGGGCGGTTGGTCAGGCGAGACGGTGGGCCAGCTCGGCGTGGCCGCCGGCCTCGAGCTGCTCGGAGAGCACGAGCATCCGGCGTACCTCGCCGTCGGGGCGGTCCGCGAGCGCGGCCCGACCGGTGGCCACGACTCGCGCGAACGCCGCCGCACGGAAGAGCACGTCGGCGAAGTCGCCGGAGGCGATGCCGCGCAGGACGGCGTCGACCATGGCGCGCAGCTCCTCCGGGCCGGGCGGGTCGGCCACGCCCGCGACGACCCGGGCGACGGGTGCGGCGCCCTGGCCGGCCTCGTACTCCTCGGCGACCCGCCGGGGTGCGGCGTGGACCCAGGAGCGCAGCAGGAAGAGCCGCCACAGGCAGCCGGCCAACGAGTCGGCGGGCGAGCCCGCCCAGATCTCCGCGATCGTCTCGATGCCCTCGTCGTCGCTGAGGCGCAGGAGCCGCTCCTCGACCGCGACGTCGGTGCTGTCCCGCGCGCCGCGCACGAGCAGGTGGGCGGCCCGGTCCGCGGCCTCGGTGACGGCGGCGGGGTCGACGCCGCCCTCGACCTGCTCGAAGAACCAGGCGGTCTTCGGCGAGGGTCGGCGCGGTCGCGGGGGCGGCTGGCTCACCGGCTCAGGCTACCCACGAGACGAGGCGCCGGCGCTGAGCACCTTGCGCACCCGCTGCTCGCTGACCGGGCCGGCCGTGCCGAGCTGCTGGGCCCACAGGGAGACCCGCAGCTCCTCGAGCATCCACCGCGCCTGACGCAGCCGCTCCCCCGGCGGGCGACCAGGGGCGAGCGCGGCGACCTGGTGCTCCCAGGAGGCCTGCACGTCGGCGATGCCGCCCGCCAGCTGTCGGTCGCGGGTCGGCCCGCCCGGCTCCGCGAGCGCCTCTCGACGACGCACGATCGCCTCGAGCCAGACCCGGTGGCGACGCAGCCGGGTCGGTCCGGCCTCGGCGAGGAAGCCGCCCTCGGGCGAGAACGGCTGGCCCCCGCCGTGCACCAGACGGGCCAGCTGGGCCTGCATCTCGGTCAGCGCCGTGAGCTGGGCCATCTCGGCGCGGCCACCGAGGGCCTTGTCGGCCGCACGCCAGCGCTCGAGCACGCCGAGCACGTCGGGCACGGTCGCGGCCAGCGCGGGGCCGGGGTCGCCGACCGCGGCGACGAGAGCGTCGAAGGCGGCCCGGTCACGCACCCCGCCCGGGCGGGCGAGCGCGGCGTCCGCGGCCTCGCCCAGCAGCCCGTCGAGCGCGTCGTCGAGCAGCGCGCCGACCGAGGCGAACGGCGAGCCCGCGAGGCCCAGCTTGTCGGCGTTGCCGAGGCCGGCGAGCGCACGCGCCGTGGCGCGCGGGTGCGCCGCGTCGACCGCGAGACGCAGCAGGCGGCGAACACCGAGCCGGTGGTGCGCCTCGGCCTCCTGCGCGGTGGCCAGCACCCGCAGCCCGACGCTGGCCCCCTCGTCGACCAGCGCCGGGTGGGCGCGCACCTCGTGACCGGCGCGGCGCTGGACCACCTCGTCCTCGATCTCGCCGAAGACCCAGGTCGTCTGTCCCGCGCGGGTCAGACCGGACTCGGCCGCCGCCCCGGCCAGGGCGGCGTCGAGCTCGGCGCGCAGCGGGGCCTTGAGCTCGGTGAGGTCCTTGCCGCGTGCCTGCTCGCGGCCGCGCTCGTCCAGCACGCGGTACGTCGGGCGCAGGTGGGCCGGGAGCCGGGCGAGGTCCCAGGCCTCGCGCGGCACGACGACGCCGACCGTGGAGCGCACCCACCGCTCGAGGGCGTCGAGCAGCGGCTCCTCGCCGGGCGGCACGGCGGCCAGGAAGTCGCGGGCGCGGTCGGGGGCGGGCACCAGGTGCACGCGCAGGCTCTTGGGCAGGCTGCGCACCAGCCCCGTGACCAGCTCGTGGCGCAGGCCGGGGACGTTCCAGGAGAAGTCGTCGTCGCCGACCTGGTTGAGCGTGCCGACGGGGACGTCGATCATCAGCCCGTCGTCGGCCGAGCCGGGCTCGAAGTGGTAGCTGATACCGAAGGTGAGGCCCTCGCGACTGCCCTGCCAGCGTTGCGGGTAGTCGGCCTCGCGCACGGCGTCCGCGCCGTCGTGGGTCAGCATCGCGGGGTCGAAGGTCAGCAGCTCCGGGTGCTGCTGCCGCTCGCGCCTCCACCACTGGTCGAAGTGGGCCCCGCTGACCACGTCGCGACCGATCCGGGCGTCGTAGAAGGCGAAGAGCGTCTCCTCGTCGACGACGATGCCTCGGCGCCGGGCCCGGTGCTCGAGCTCCTCGGCCTCCTCGAGGAGGCGGCGGTTGGTGGCCAGGAAGCGGTGCCGGCCGTCCCACTCACCCTGCACGAGGGCATGACGCACGAACAGCTCGCGGGAGAGCTCGGGATCGACCTTGCCGAAGGCGATCAGCCGGTCGGCCACCAGCGGGACGCCGTAGAGCGTGGCGCGCTCGTAGGCCATCACCGAGGCGCGCTTCTTCGACCAGTGCGGCTCGGAGTAGGTCCGCTTGACCAGGTCTCCGCCGAGCCGCTCGGCCCACTCCGGGGCGATGCCGGCGTTCTGCCGGGCGAAGAGGCGCGAGGTCTCGACGAGCTCGCCGGCCATGACGAAGGCGGGGTTCTTGCGGTGCAGCACGCTCCCGGGGAAGATCACGAACTTCGCGCCCCGGGCGCCGAGGTACTCCCGCTGGGGCGGCCGCTGGCCTCGGGCGGCCTTCTCGCGCTCCTCGAGCGCACCGATCTGGGAGAGCAGGCCCGAGAGCAGGGCCTGGTGGATCCCGTCGGCGTCGTACGGCGCCCCGCCCTCGGTGCCCTCGACCTCGTCGACCGCGGCTCGTCGGCCGCCGCGCCCGGCCCCGGACCTGGTCTCGAAACCGATCTCCCTGCACACCTGGCGCAGCTGCGACTCGTAGTCCTGCCACTCGCGCACGCGCAGGTAGTTGAGGTGCTCGCGCTTGCACATCCGACGGAACGCGCTGCCGGAGAGCTCGTGCTGCTGCTCGCGCAGGTAGCGCCAGAGCTCGAGGAAGGTCAGGAAGTCGGAGCCCTCGACCGTGAACCGGGCGTGCTGCTGGTCGGCCTGCGCCCGCTGCTCGACCGGGCGCTCGCGGGGGTCCTGCAGCGAGAGCGCGGCGGTGATGACCAGCACGTCGCGCAGGCACCCGAGCCGGTCGGCCTCGATCAGCATCCGGCCCAGCCGGGGGTCGATCGGCAGCCGTGCGAGCCGGCGGCCCCGGTCGGTGAGCCGGCGGCGTCCGCGCTTGTCGACCGCCTGCCGGCCGGTGGCCAGGGCCCCGAGCTCCTCGAGCAGCGCGACGCCGGCCGAGACGTTGCGCCGGTCGGGCGGCTCGACGAACGGGAACCGCGCCACGTCACCGAGGCCGAGGCTGGTCATCTGCAGGATCACCGAGGCCAGGTTGGTGCGCAGGATCTCGGGGTCGGTGAACGCCGGACGGCCCGCGAAGTCCTCGGCGGAGAACAACCGGATGGCGATGCCCGGCGCCACCCGACCGCAGCGACCGGAGCGCTGGTTGGCCGAGGCCTGGCTGATCGGCTCGATCGGCAGCCGCTGGACCTTGGTGCGCACCGAGTAGCGCGAGATCCGCGCGAGGCCGGTGTCGACGACGTACCGGATGCCGGGCACGGTCAGCGACGTCTCGGCCACGTTGGTGGCCAGCACCACCCGACGGGTCGAGCCCTTGCCGAGCGAGAACACGCGGTGCTGCTCGGTCGCCGAGAGCCGGGAGTACAGCGGCAGGATCTCCGTGCGCGTCGGGTCGGTGGCCGCCTCGAGCGCCTCGGCGGTGTCGCGGATCTCCCGCTCACCCGGCAGGAAGACCAGCACGTCACCGGGACCCTCGCCGGCCAGCTCGCGCACGGCCTCGACGATCGCCTCGGTCTGGTCGCGCTGGACCGGCTCGTCGTCCTCGTCGAGGTCGTTGCCCTCCTCTCCGGGCAGGACGAGCAGCGGGCGGTAGCGCAGCTCGACGGGGTAGGTGCGACCGGAGACCTCCACGACCGGCGCGGGCACGTCGCGGCCGTCGCGGCGGGAGCCGAAGTGGCCGGCGAACCGGTCGACGTCGATGGTCGCGGAGGTGATCACGAGCTTGAGGTCGGGCCGTCGCGGCAGCAGCCGCTTGAGGTAGCCGAGCAGGAAGTCGATGTTGAGGCTGCGCTCGTGGGCCTCGTCGATGATGATCGTGTCGTAGCGGGTGAGCTGGCGGTCGCGCTGCAGCTCGGCGAGCAGGATCCCGTCCGTCATCACCTTGACCCGGGTGTCACGGGTCGTCCGGTCGGTGAAGCGCACCTGGTAGCCGACCGGGGCCCCGGGTCCCCCGAGCTCGGTGCCGAGCTCGTCGGCGATCCGTTCCGCGACCGAGCGGGCCGCGATCCGCCGCGGCTGGGTGTGCCCGATCCGCTCGCGGCCCAGCTCGAGACAGATCTTGGGCAGCTGGGTGGTCTTGCCCGACCCGGTCTCGCCGGCCACGACGACGACCTGGTGGTCGCGGATCGCGGCCGCGATCTCCTCGCGCCGCTGGCTGACCGGCAGCTCCTCGGGGTAGGAGATCGTCCACGTGGGATCCGGGCCGGCCATGATGGTTCCAGTCTGCCCGCCGTGGCCGGAATTGGCCCACACGGGGGGCCGGGCGGCTAGCGTGGAATCGTCCACCGCACGATTGTCTGACAATCTGGGTGCACGCGCAGCACGTCCCGCGCGTCGACCCGCGAAGGAGCGTCGCCATGACCACGTCGGTCACCACCCCCACCTACCCCACGGCCGCCGAGCTGGCCGGCTCGCGCGCGTTCACCCGCGCCGAGGCCCACACGGCGCACAACTACCACCCGCTGCCGGTGGTGGTCGCGAACGCCACGGGCGCCTGGATGGACGACGTCGACGGGCACCGCTACCTCGACCTGCTCGCGGGCTACTCCGCACTGAACTTCGGCCACAGCCACCCCGGCCTGGTCCGCGTCGCCCACGAGCAGCTCGACAGGCTGACCCTGGTCAGCCGTGCGTTCGTGCACGACCAGTTCGCCGACTTCACCGAGGGCCTCGCCGCGCTGTGCGGCAAGGACTCCGTGCTCCCGATGAACACCGGCGCCGAGGCCGTCGAGACCGCGATCAAGGTCAGCCGCAAGTGGGGCTACCAGGTCAAGGGCGTCCCGGCCGGGCAGGCCGAGATCATCGTGGCCTCCGGCAACTTCCACGGCCGGACGACGACCATCGTGGGCTTCTCCGACGACGCGGTCGCGCGCGACGACTTCGGGCCGTTCGCCCCCGGTTTCGTCACCGTGCCCTACGGCGACCTGGAGGCCCTGCGGGCGGCCGTCACGCCCCACACGGTCGCGGTGCTCGTCGAGCCGATCCAGGGCGAGGGCGGTGTGGTCATCCCGCCTGCGGGCTACCTGCGCGGCATCCGGGAGGTCTGCACCGCCGAGAACGTGCTCTTCGCCGCCGACGAGATCCAGGCCGGCCTCGGCCGCACCGGGCGCACCTTCGCCTGCGACCACGAGGACGTGGTGCCCGACATCTACGTGCTCGGCAAGGCCCTCGGCGGCGGCATCGTGCCCGTCTCGGCGATCGTGGCGGACAACGACGTGCTCGGCGTGCTCAAGCCCGGGCAGCACGGCTCCACCTTCGGCGGCAACCCGCTGGCCTGCGCCGTGGGCGGCGAGGTCGTCCGGATGCTCGCCACGGGTGACTTCCAGCGCCGCGCCGCCGACCTCGAGACCCTGCTGCGCGAGCGCCTCGAGGCCATGGTCGGCCACGGCGTGGTCGGCGTCCGGGTGCGCGGGCTGTGGGCCGGCGTCGACATCGACCCGGCCGTCGGCTCCGGGCGCGAGATCTGCGAGGCGCTGATGGCGCGCGGCGTGCTGGCCAAGGACACCCACGGCTCCACCATCCGCCTCGCCCCGCCCCTGGTCATCGACGAGGCCGACCTCGCGTGGGGGCTCGACCAGCTCGCCGAGGTCGTCGGCGCGGGCTGAGCCACGCCCGCCGGCGTACGGCGCTCGTCGTGGCGGTTTCGCACGGGATGTGGCGGTTTCCCACGGGATAAGGGCAACCCGTCGCTCCCCGTGGTGGATCCACCACGGGGAGCGAGCACCTCCATGCATCCCGTGGGAAACCGCAGCGCCCGCGCTCAGCCGGGCAGGTCGGTGACCAGGCGCGGCAGCGACCCGCTGACGACGTCGAGCACCTGGGCGCGGGTGACGCCGCCGGGGTCGGCGACCCAGTCGAGCACGAGCGACTCGACCATCGCGGCCCAGCCGTCGACGACGAGGCGGTGCAGGGCGGTGTCGGGCAGCAGCCCCTCGGCCTCGGGGGAGGTGAAGAGCCGCTCGGTCAGCGAGGCGCGCGCCTCGTCGTAGATCCGGCGCAACGACTCCTGCCCACCGACCGAGGCCTTGACCATCGACAGGTAGCCCTCGTGGTTGGCCTCGACGTAGGCGACGTAGGCGTCCATGGAGACCAGCAGCCGCTCGATCGGGTCCCCCGTCTGCGGCGGTGCGGTCTGGGCGATCAGGTCGTCGGCGGCCCGGCGTACGACGGCCTCGTGGAAGTCGGCCTTGCTCCCGAAGTAGTGGTAGAGCAGCCCCCGCGAGATGCCGGCCTCCAGGGCGAGCAGGTCGATCGAGATCTCGTCGAGCGGGCGCGTCGCGAGCAGGCGCACCCCGAGGTCGAGCAGCTGGGAGCGGCGCTGCTCGGGGCTCAGCCGGGTGCGTCGGCCTGGTTCGGGTGCGGTGTCGCTCACACCCGCATGTTATTGACACTCGTTCAACAAGCGCAATACTGGGGCCATGGCTTCCAGCACCCCCTCCGCCCCGACGGACAGCGCCCGCACCGACAGCGTTCCCCCGGACGGCACCCCCCGCCCCGTCGAGGTGCTCGTCATCGGGGCCGGCTTCGCCGGTCTGTGCGCGGCGATCAAGCTCGACGAGGACGGCGAGCGCGACCTCGTGGTGATCGAGAAGGGCTCCGACGTCGGCGGCACCTGGCGCGACAACACCTACCCCGGCGCGGCCTGCGACGTCCCGAGCCAGCTCTACTCGTTCTCCTTCGCGGCCCACGACTGGCCGGCGTCGTTCTCCGAGCAGCCCGAGATCCAGCGCTACATCCAGCGCGTGGCCCGCGAGTCCGGCACGCTCGACCGGTTCGTCTTCGACACCTCCGTCGACGACGCGACCTGGGACGAGGAGTCGCAGCGCTGGACCGTGACCACGACCGGGCCCGACGGCACCACGACGTACGCCGCCCGCGTGCTGGTCTCCGCCGCTGGCGGCCTCTCCGAGCCCCGCCTGCCCGACATCGAGGGCATCGACGACTTCGGCGGCGAGCTCTTCCACTCCGCGCGGTGGAACCACGACGCGGATCTCGCCGGCAAGCGGGTCGCCGTGATCGGCACCGGCGCCTCGGCCATCCAGATCGTGCCGCAGGTCGCCGCGGTCGCGGGCCACCTCGACGTCTACCAGCGCACCGCGCCCTACGTGCTGCCGCGCAACGACCGGCAGTACGGCCGGCTCGAGCGGCTCGCGCTGCGCCGGGTGCCAGGCCTGCGCGCGCTCTACCGGACCGGGATCTACTGGGGCCGCGAGGGCTACGTGCCCGGCTTCACCCTGGAGCCGAAGCTCGCCCTGCCCGCCAAGAAGCTGGCCCTGGGCAACCTGGAGAAGGCGATCAAGGACCCGGACCTGCGCGCGAAGGTGACCCCCGACTTCGAGATCGGCTGCAAGCGCATCCTGATCTCCAACACCTACTACCCCGCGCTGGCCCAGGACGACGTGGACGTGGTCACCGACCGGATCGAGCGGATCACGCCGACCGGCATCGTCACCGCCGACGGCGTCGAGCACCCGATCGACGTGCTGATCGTGGCCACCGGCTTCTTCACCACCGAGCTGCCCGTCACCGAGCACATCACCGGCCGCGACGGCGAGACCCTGGCGAGCCGCTGGGCACGCACCGGGATGTCGGCCTACAAGGGCACCGCGGTCGCGGGCTACCCCAACCTGTTCTTCCTGGTCGGCCCCAACACCGGCCTGGGCCACTCGAGCATGGTGTTCATGATCGAGTCGCAGGTCACCTACCTGCGTGGTGCCCTGCGCCGCCTGCGCGAGGCCGGCGCCACCAGCACCGAGGTGCGCCGCGACGTCGAGCACGCGTGGTCGGCGGGCATCCAGCGCCGGATGCGCCGCACGGTCTGGAGCACCGGCGGGTGCGCCAGCTGGTACCTCGACGCGAAGGGCCACAACACCACGCTCTGGCCGCGCTCGACGTTCGCCTTCCGCGGTGCGACCGCCGACTTCGACGCCGAGAGCTACCGCTTCACCGACCCCCTCACCGACCAGACGACCGAGACCGAGAAGGTGCCCGCATGAAGACGTTCGACGACAAGGTGGTCGTGATCACCGGAGCCGGCTCCGGGATCGGCCGCGCCCTGGCCCGGGACTGCGCCCGCCGCGGGGCCCGCCTCGCGCTCTGCGACGTCAACGACGAGGGCCTGGCCGAGACCCGCCGCCTCGTCGAGGCGGACGGCGTGCGCGAGGTGCGCACCGACCACCTCGACGTCGCCGACCGGGCCGCCTTCGAGGCGTACGCCGTCGAGGTGGTCGCGCACTTCGGCCGCGTCAACGTCGTGGTCAACAACGCCGGCGTGGCGCTGGCCGGCAACCTCGTCGACCTGGCGTGGGACGACATGGACTGGCTCCTCGGCATCAACCTGAACGGGGTCATCCACGGCACGAAGCTCTTCCTGCCGCACCTGATCGCCTCCGGTGACGGGCACGTCGTCAACATCTCCTCGCTCTTCGGCCTGCTCTCCATGCCCGGGCAGTCGATGTACAACGCCGCCAAGTACGCCGTGCGCGGCATGACCGAGTCGCTGCGCGAGGAGATGCTGGTCGCCGGCCACCCCGTCGGCGTCACCGCCGTCCACCCCGGCGGCATCAAGACCGCCATCGCCCGCAGCTCGCGCGTCTCCTCCAAGGAGGACCAGGCCGCGACCGCGAAGTACTTCGACGAGAAGCTCGCCCGGACCACGCCCGAGCGGGCCGCCGAGATCATCCTGCGCGGCGTGCTGCGCAACCAGCCGCGGGTGCTGGTCGGCCTCGACGCGCACGTGCTGCACACGTTCGCCAAGCTCACCGGCGCCCGCTACCAGGACGTCTTCGCCCGGGTCGCCAAGAAGGTCATGCCGGCGGGCGTCGAGGCCGTCGAGGGCGTGCCGACCGACGTCCTCTGAGCGAGCAGGACCCGCCGGGGCCGTGACAGCATGAGCCGGGTGCTGCCCGCGCCGCCCGGTGACCTCGTCGACGTGGTCGCCACCAAGTGGGGCGACCGGCCGCACTGGACCTACCCCGCCCGGCTGCTCGGCGAGGACGAGCACGGCACCTGGCTCGGCTCCCCGGTCGGCACGCACCACGCCCGGCCGGGGATGAGCTATCTCAGCGAGGTCGACGTCGTCGAGCTCGTGCCCGCCGACGCAGCGGCCTGCTTCCCCACGCTGCACTCCCCCGGCATCTGGTGCGAGGTCTACGTCGACGTCGCGACCCCGCCGACCTGGGACCTCAGCGGCCCGCGACCGACGCTGCGCTACGTCGACCTCGACCTCGACGTGGTCCGGCTGCCGGACGGTCGGGTGTACGTCGACGACGAGGACGAGTTCGCCGAGCACCAGGTCAGCCTGGGCTACCCGCCCGAGGTGGTGGCCCTGGCCGCGGCCTCCTGCGCGGCGGTGCAGGCCGCGGTGACCGCGTGGGCCGCGCCGTACGACGGGGCGACCGGGCGGCGATGGCTCGCCGCGCTCGCCCGGCTCGACGGCTGAGGGCGCCGACCTCCGAGGGCCGCCGTCGGCGCGCTCAGCGTCGCGCGGCGGTGCGCGCCCGGCGCCGGGCCTCGCGCCCGACGCGCGGCACGTGCAGCGGGCCGACCAGGCGCGGACCGACGAGGCGCTGCTCGAGCCGACGGGCGTTGCGCTCGACGGGCTGGGCGATGTACTCGCCGAGCAGCACGCCGGAGGCCAGGGCCAGGGCCACCGAGATCGCGGTGATCATCGAGACCAGGCCCTGGGAGGTGGAGCCGTCGGCCAGCAGCGAGAGGCTGCGGTAGGTCGACAGACCGGGCAGCATGGGCACGATGCTCGACACGACGATGACCAGCACGGGGATCCGCAGCCGCGTGGCCACGTTGAGCGCCACCAGACCGACGAAGAGCGCCGCGAAGGCCACCGACCAGGCGCGCCCGAACCCGAGGTCGGCGGACTCCGAGATCGCGATCGCGACGGCGGCGATCGCGCCGACGGGCAGCAGGGAGCGGTTGGGCGCGTAGGAGGCGAAGGCGAAGCCGGCCGCGGCGACGCCGGCGCCGAGGGAGACCACGGCCAGGTTGTCGAGGCTGAAGACCCCGGGCTCGACCTGCCCGAGCCGCACCCCGACGGTGCGGGCCAGCGAGATCCCGCCGCTCACACCGGCGATGATGCCCGCGGTCGACATGATCGCCTCGGTCAGCCGGGCCCCGGCGGTGACGTAGAAACCGCTCAGGGCGTCCTGGAGCGCGCCGAGGAAGCCGATGCCGGCCAGCAGCATGATGATGTTGGCCGTGATGACCACGGTGGAGTCGAGCCGGAACGGCAGCAGGGTCGCCGCGGCGGCGATCAGCGTGGCGACCGCCGCGCCCGCGACCTGCTGGTAGAAGGCCGGGAAGTGGCGCTTGCTCATCATCGCCTTGAGCAGGTCGATGCTCACCGCGGCGACGAACGCGATCGCGATGACCGCGGCGTTGCCGCCGAGGTAGATCGCGGTGCCGGTGCACATCACGCCCCAGCCCAGGGTGATCATCCAGCGGGGACGGCTGTGCGCGGAGGAGGCGATGCGAGCCAGCCGGGCGCGGGCCTGCCGGAGCGTGAGCCGGTCGGCGAACAGGTCCCGCACGAGGTGGTCGACGCGGGTCAGGTCCTCGTAGTCGATCTCGCGGTCCTGCACCTGGCGCTGGTGGCCGATCGGCGGCGTCTCGGGGTCGGCCTGGTAGCTCATCGACAACGAGGTGAAGGTGATGTCGACGTCGGCGTTGTGCAGGCCCGCGTGACGCGCGATGGCCTGCATCGTGGCCGACACGTCGGCGGCACCCGCGCCGCTCGAGAGCAGCAGCTCGCCCACCCGCAGACCCAGGTCGAGGGCGAGGCTGACCTCGCGGGGCTCGATGAGCTCACGTCGGGAGATGCGCCGGGTGGACCCGGTGTCGGTGGCCACGACCTCGGTCGACCCCGTGTCGCTGGGTCCCAGCGGTGTGGTCGGGGTGGTCTCTGCGCGGGAGCGCGGTGGTGCCTCTGCCATGCGATGATCGTCTCGCGTCACGGGCCCCGCACCCAAGTCCGCACGCCGACGTACGGCGTGATGTCACGCACCCGCCCCGCTGTGGTCCGATACAGGGGTGCGCATCGACTTCCACGCCTCCCCCGAGCCGACGCTCGGCGTCGAGTGGGAGCTCGCCCTCGTCGACCCGACGACGCGCGACCTCCTCAACCGGGCACCGGAGCTCGTCGAGGCCGCGGCGCCCCGCCTGGAGGTCCCCGAGCGGCTGCACCGTGAGCTGCTGGCCAACACCGTCGAGGTCGTCACGGGCGTCTGCCGCACCACCGGCGAGGCCGTCGAGGAGCTCCAGGCCACGCTGCGCCGGATCCTGCCGGTCGCCACCGGTCTGGGCATCGACCTGTACGGCGGCGGCACGCACCCCTTCGCCTCCTGGACCCACCAGGAGCTCAGCGAGGGCCACCGCTACGCCGAGCTGATCAACCGGACCCAGTGGTGGGGCCGCCAGATGCTGATCTGGGGCGTCCACGTCCACGTCGGGCTGCCCTCGCGGGCCCGGGTGATGCCGGTGCTCTCGGCGCTGCTCACCTCCTACCCGCACCTGCAGGCGCTCTCGGCGTCCTCGCCGATCTGGGCGGGCACCGACACCGGCTACGCCTCCAACCGGGCCCTGATGTTCCAGCAGCTGCCCACCGCGGGCCTGCCGTTCCAGTTCTCGACCTGGGAGGAGTTCGAGGCCTTCGCCGACGACCAGCTCGTCACCGGCGTCATCGACGAGCTCAGCGAGATCCGGTGGGACGTGCGGCCCGCCGCGCACCTCGGGACCCTGGAGAACCGGGTCTGCGACGGCGTCTCGCGCCCCGACGACCTCGCGGCCCTCGTCGCGCTGATGCACTGCCTCGTCGTCGACCTCGACGCCCGCGTCGCCGCCGGGGAGGACGTCGCGGTGCTGCCGCCGTGGCACGTGCAGGAGAACAAGTGGCGCGCCGCCCGCTACGGCCTCGACGCGATCGTCGTCGTCGGCGCCGACTGCTCCGAGCGGCTGGTCACCGACGACCTCACCGACCTGCTCGAGCGGCTCGACCCCGTCGCCCGCCGGCTCGGCTGCTCCGCCGAGCTGGCCTCCGTCGAGGCGCTGGTGCGGCGGGGCGCCTCCTACCAGCGGCAGCGCCGGGTCGCTGCGCAGTCCGGTGGGGACCTGGTCGCCGTCGTCGACTCCGTGGTGCGTGAGCTGCGCGAGGGCCTCGGCTGACGGCGCCGGCTCAGTAGCCGCCCGGTGGCGCCACCATCTCCAGGCGTACGCCGAGCAGGCGCACGGGGCGGATGGCGCCGTCCTCGACGAGGCCCTCCACCCGGTCGAGCAGCGAGACCGCCGCGTCGGCGAGCACCGCGGGGTCGTTGGTCGGCTCGGGCAGGGTCAGGCTGCGGGTCAGGGTGGTGAAGGGACGCAGCCGGACCTTCAGCCCGACCCGGGCGGCGGGTCGTCCCTCGGCATCGATGTCGACCACCACCCGGGCCGTCAGCGCGCGACAGGCCTCCTCGATCGTGGCACGCTCGGCGAGGTCGCTCTGGAACGTCTCCTCCCGGCCGTGGGCGCGTGGCACCCACGGCGTGGCGTCGACCGGGGAGGTGTCCACGCCGCGCCCGAGCCGGTGGTACCAGGGGCCCATCCGGGGGCCGATGGCCGCCGCCAGGACCGCGGCGTCGGAGGCGGCCAGCTCGGCGACCGTGCCGACACCGAGGGCGCTCAGCCGGGCGGCGGTCTTCGCGCCGACGCCCCACAGCGACCGGGTCGGACGGTGCCCCATCTGGGCGAACCAGGTCTCGTCGGTGATCGCGAAGACGCCGCGCGGCTTGCCGAAGTCGGTGGCGGTCTTGGCCTGGAGCTTGTTGTCCCCGATGCCGACCGAGCAGTGCAGGTCGGTCGCGGCCAGCACGGCGGCCCGCACCTGCTCGGCGACCTCGACGGCCGGCTCGAGGTCACCGTGCTCCGACCCGGGCCCGACGAACGCCTCGTCCCAGCCGAGCACCTCCACCACGACCGGCACCCCGCCCCAGACGACCTCGCGCAGCGTGGCCATCACCACCGCCGAGGCCGCGTCGTAGGCCGGCTTGTCGACCGCGAGGAACACCGCGCCCGGACACCTCCGCGCGGCCACCCGCAGCGGCATCCCCGAGCCGACGCCGTGCTCGCGCGCCTCGTACGACGCGGTCGCGACGACACCGCGCTCGGTGGGGTCGCCGCGCCCGCCGACGACGACGGGGAGCCCGGCCAGCTCGGGTCGGCGCAGCACCTCGACCGAGGCGATGAAGGCGTCGAGGTCGACGTGCAGCACCGGTCCCACGCTCAGCTGTCCCACGCTCAGCTGCCCTGCGGCGGCGGGATGGCCTCGGTGGCCTGCAGCTGGTCGAGCCCGGAGACCATCAGCAGGTCGACGACCAGCGAGCGCAGCTGGGCCAGGATCGCGTCGGCCACCAGCAGCTCGGTGCGCTCCAGGCGCCCGCTGGCGTCGGCCACCGCGAGCAGGGCCGGCCGGCCCCCGGTCGCGAGCCGGTTGTCGGCGAGGTCGACGGCGATCAGGTCGACGGCGCGCGCGAGGTCGTCGCTGAGCAGGGCGTACGACGTCGGCACGGGCAGCTGGTGGTAGGCCGCGACCGTGCACTGACGCACCAGGACCCGCGTCGTGCGCAGCGCACGGTCCAGGGGCTCGACGAGCTCGGCGACCCGGCGTACGTCGGGCCCGTGGCGACGCCGGAAGGGCGAGAGCGCCACCACCGACATGCCCTCGTCGGCGGCGGCCTGCAGCTCCCGGATCAGGTGGTCGGTGGAGCGGGCCTCGGCGAGCAGCTCGAGGCCCGCGTCGATCTCGCCGCGACGCATCACCTCCGCGGCCGAGCGGAGCAGCCGGGCGACGGTCCGCGTGACGACGGCGGCGTTCTGGCGGGGCCGGCGCAACGGCGCCGAGGGCACGGCCGTGGCCGCGACCAGGGCGACCCCACCGCCGACGAGGGCGTCGAGCCAACGGGTGAAGGCGGTCTGCGTGTCCGCGACGAGCGCGACGATGATCACCGACTGCACCGCCGCCTGGGTGACGAACAGCGGACCGCTCGAGAGCCACGTCCCCGCGCTCATCGCGAGCAGGATGACCAGCGCGATCTGCCAGGCCCCCGAGCCCAGCAGCAGCACGAGCAGGTCGGCGAGGAACACCCCGATCGCGACACCGCCGGCCACCTCCGCGACCCGTTTGGGCCGCTGACCGTAGGAGGTGCCGAGCCCGACCACGGCGGCGATCGGGGCGAAGAACGGTGCCGGGTGCCCCAGCAGACCCTCCGCGATCAACCACGCCACCCCACCGGCCAGGGCGCACTGGACCAGCAGGAACCGCTTGGCCCGCAGCCGCGCGGCGCGCGTGCGCAACGACTCCCGGCCGGCCTCGACGGCCCGGTCGATGCGGCGTGGGTCGGAGGCGGCCATGCCTCATCGTCCCAGACCCGGACGGCGGCCCGGCGGCCCGTGGACGCGGACGGTCGGCACCCCCTCGCGGGCGGGGCCTTGTGGGGTTGCTCGTGCGGGGAGAGGATCGGCGCCTACGAAAGGTGCTCCCCTTGGCCATCCCCGTCGACCCCACCGCGACCGGCTTCCTGCTCGCCGAGAACCGCAACATGCCCATGCACGTGGGCGGCCTGCAGCTGTTCACGCCGCCGGAGGGCGCCGGCCGGGAGTTCGTCCGCGAGCTCTACGAGTCGGCGCGCGACACCGAGAACATCTCGCCGCTGTTCCTGCGCCACCCCGTGCGCTCGCTCAAGGCCGCGGGGCAGCTGGTGTGGGTGCCCGACGAGCAGTTCGACGCCGAGCACCACGTGCGGCACAGCGCGCTGCCGCGACCGGGCCGCATCCGTGAGCTGCTCGAGCTGTGCGGGCGCCTGCACAGCACGCCGCTCGCGCGGGAGCGCCCCCTGTGGGAGGCCCACGTCATCGAGGGCCTCGCCGACGGTCGGGTCGCGCTCTACACCAAGATCCACCACGCCCTGATGGACGGCGTCTCGGCGATGCGGATGGTGGCGAACGTGCTCTCCGAGGACCCCGACGAGCGAGGCATGCCGCCCGCGTGGTCCGCCGACGCCGGACGGCGTACGGCGTCCTCGCGCGGCGACGGGTCCGGCGGCGGGTCCGGCGACGGGTCGGAGGACTCGGAGGGCTCGGGCATCCTCGGTCTCCCCGCGGCGGCGCTCCGCTCGGCGCTCGGGATCACCGCCGAGGCGGCCGGCATGCCGGCGGCCCTGGTCAAGACGCTGACCAAGAGCGTGCTCAACCAGACCTCGTCGGTCTCGTTGCACGCCCCGCGCACGATGTTCAACACCGACATCACCGGCTCGCGCCGCTTCGCCGCCGAGGACTGGCCCGTCGAGCGGCTCAAGGCGATCGCGCAGGCGAGCGGGGCCACGCTCAACGACGTCGTGCTCGCGATGTGCAGCGGCGCGATGCGGACCTACCTGATCGACCACGAGGCGCTGCCGGACAGCTCGCTCGTCGCGATGGTGCCCGTCGGGCTCAACGCCAAGCAGTCGCACGTGGCCTCCTCCGAGGGCGGCAACGCGGTGGGTGCGGTGATGGTGCGACTGGCCACGCACCTCGACGACGCCGGCGACCGGCTCGCGGCGATCCACGCCTCGATGGACGACGGGAAGCAGGCGCTCTCCTCGATGACGCCCACCCAGATCATGGCCGTCAGCGCGCTCGGACAGATGCCCGCGCTGCTGACCCCGGCGCTGAGGATGCAGGGCGTCGTCCGTCCGGCGTACAACCTGATCATCTCCAACGTCCCGGGCCCCCGGAACACGCTCTACTGGAACGGCGCACCGATGGTGGGCAGCTATCCGCTGTCGATCCCGATCAACGGGATGGGGCTCAACATCACCTGCACCTCCTACGCCGGGAACATGGGCTTCGGGCTGACCGGGTGCCGTCGCACGGTGCCGCACCTGCAGCGGATGCTGGCCCACCTCGACGACGAGGTGGTCGCGCTGGAGAAGGCCGCGGGCGTGCCCGGGGCCTGAGCGCGGGGCGGTCGTGTGACCCGCGGCACCCCCCTCCACCTGCACGTCCACGGGAATGTTCCACAGAGTTGTCCACATGCTGTGGAACGCCGTATCAGGTTCCGGTCCCGGGGCTCGGCGGCGGCCGGGAGGTGCTCCGGTGCACCCGCTCCTCGAGCCCACCGCCGACGACCTCGGCGACGGCGCGCAGCCGGGCGCGGGTGACGTCGGCGACCGTGGCGTGCCCGGCCAGGCGGGCGTTGGACCCGGGTCGCGTGGGCTCGGCGTGGTTGATGCTCGTGCAGGTGCGGGTGCCGCCGTCCTCGAGGTTGGCCAGGGCGACCGCGTGGCCCGTCGTCCCGCTGCCGGCGTACGGGTCGAGCACCCGTGCGTCGGACGGCATCGTGGCCAGCACCCGTCGCAGCAGACCGGTCGGCTTGGGCGACTCGAAGACCGGCCCGACCAGCGCCTTGAGCTCGGCGACCGCGGTGTCGGTCGAGCCGACCTCCTCGGAGAGCCAGACCGTGCGCAGCTTCTTGCGGCGCCCGACGTGCAGCCAGTCGCGCTGGAACACGTCGACGCGGACCCCGAGGCGACCCCGCACCTCGCGGCAGACCAGGTCCTCGGAGCGCTCGTCGATGCGCGGCCGGCTCCAGCGCCACACGGCGGGGCGTCCGTCGCCGAAGACCGGCCACACCTCGTGCGCCCCGGGGAACGGCGCCGTGGCGACCCGTCCGCCGACCGGGTCGCCCCAGACCGGGAAGTGCAGGGTGCGGGCGGTGGTCGGGTTGAACTTCGTGTTGGTGTTGCGCAGCGGGAGACGGCGGTAGCGCCGACCGTCGTGGTGGCTCAGGGCGAAGTCGCGCTCGTCGACGGCCTCGGTCGTGCTCGCCTGCAGCACGCACCGCCGGGCGTCGCGCGCGTAGATGAGCAGGTACTCGTGACTGGTCGCGAAGCCCCGTCCGAGCTGGCGGCCCTTGGGGTTGAGACTGACCACGACCTGCGCCAGCAGGTTGGCCTCCCCGAACACCTCGTCCATCAGCAGCCGCAGGTGCGCCGACTCGCGGTCGTCGATGCTCACGAAGATCGCGCCCCCGGGAGCGAGGACCTCGCGGCAGGCCGCCAGGACCGGACGGACCCCCGCCACCCAGCCGGCGTGGTCGAGGACCGCGTCGCGATAGGCGAAGTCGTGGCCGGTGTTGTAGGGCGGGTCGGCGTAGACGACGTCGATGCTGGCCGGGGCCAGCGCGCCCAGCACGTCGAGGTTGTCGCCCTCGACGAACACGTTCGCGGGACCCTCCACGGGGCGCGACTCTAGTGGTCGCCTCGCCCCGCCACCCGGTCAGGCCGACCGGGATGGGCGATGATGGAGTCGTGCTCAGCCCACGCCGTCGCCACACCCTCGTGGTGGTCGGCACGGTGCTGGGCACGCTCTGGCTGGCCGCCTGGCTGGCGCTCGGACCGAGCGGGCTCGGCGCCGAGGTGCGCGCGCGGGTCGGCCTCGGCGCGACACCCGGTGACCAGCCCGGTCCGCACCACGCGTTCCTGCAGACCCAGCGCGGCGGGGCGGTCCCGGTCGGCTGGGACCCCTGCCGGCCCGTGCCGTACGTCGTCGACCCCGCCGGGGCGCCCGCGGGCTGGGAGGGCCTGCTCGGGGACGCCCTCGACGACGTCGCGACCGCGAGCGGGCTGACGTTCGCCGACCGGGGCCGGGTGGACGACCGTCGCTTCGACGACCGCCTCGCGGTCGGCCCGAGCCCCGACCCGGTGCTGATCGGGTGGGCCGACAGCCAGGAGGTCCCCGGGCTGCGCGGGGACGTCGCCGGGCTGGGCGGTGCGGTCTCGGTGCTGGTCGACGGCCGCCGGTTCTTCCGGACCGGCTCGCTCGTGCTCGACCGCGGGACCTTCGCCGACCTCGCGGCGCGCCCGGGTGGTGACGACGTCGAGCGGGCGATCGTGCTCCACGAGCTCGGGCACGTCGTGGGCCTCGGTCACGTCGACGACCCCGGTGAGCTGATGCACCAGGAGGGCGTCCCGCGCACCGACTACGGACCCGGGGACCTCGAGGGGCTCGCCGCGCTCGGCGCCCTGCGCTGTGGTTGACGGGTGGTCGGCGGGGTGCGGTCGGACAGGCTGTCCTCGAAAGGGCTGACCCCGGCGCCGGGACGACGTACCCTCCCCCGGTGAGTCACGTGCGTCTCCCGAGCCCCTCGAGCTCCCTGAGTCCCTTGGATCCCCTCCGTCACGGCCGGCCCGCGCGCACCCGACGCGCTGCCGCCGTGGTCGTCGCCAGCGGCTGCCTGCTGGCCGCGGTGTCCGGTGGCGCGGGTGCGGACCCCGGGCGTGGAGCAGGCGGCGCCCCCGACCCGACCGGCGACCGCGGCGTCCGGGCGGTCGAGCAGCAGCAGACCTCCGACGGGCTGCCGGGTGAGATCGCCGAGCCGTTCCCGCGTGCGCAGCTCGGCGAGGCGCGGGCCCGGCGGGGGCGTTCGTGGCAGGTCGCCCCCGGCGTGCGGGCCCGCGTGTGGACCCGCGACGACGCCCGGGGGCCGGTCCGGGTGCACCTGCTGCGCGTCGACCCCTCCACGCCCGGCGTCCGCCTGGACTACGCCAGCCTCGGCACGGTCCGGCGGGGCGGGACCGTCTCGCAGACCCTCGCCCGCGACGACGCCGTCGCGGGCGTCAACGGCGACTTCTACGACATCGGCGAGTCCGGCGCGCCGCTGGGCACCGGGGTCGACCAGGACCGCGGCGTCCTGCACGGGCGGGCGTACGGGTGGAACGAGTCGTTCTGGCTGCGCTCCGACGGCCGGGCGGCCATCGGCACCCTCGCACTGCGCCCCAGCCTGCCCCGCCACCCCGAGATCAGCCTGACCAACCTCAACTCGCCGTTCGTCTACGCCGGTGGCGTCGGTGCCTACACGCCGGCCTGGGGTGCCGTCCCGACCTACCGCGCGACCGAGGGCCGTCACCGTCGTGTCCGCGTCGTGCAGGTACGCCGCGGACGGGTCGTCTCGATCGAGCGGACCCTGCCCGACGCGGGGCGCGTGCGCGGCCTGATGCTGCTCGGCCGGGGCGCCGGAGCCGGGGCGCTCAGCGCGTTGCGGGTCGGCGAGCGGCTGCGTCTCGAGCGGGGCGTGCAGGGCGACCCGCAGATGGTGATCACCGGCAACGCCGTGCTGGTCGAGGACGGCGAGGTGCAGGTGGTCGACGACCGCGAGCTGCATCCGCGCACGGCCGTCGGCATCGACGACGCCACCGGTGACGTGCTGCTGCTCGCGGTCGACGGCCGGTCGAGCGCCAGCCGCGGCTACACGATGGTCGAGACCGCCCGGTTGTTGATCGCGCTCGGTGCGGAGCAGGGCCTGAACCTCGACGGCGGTGGGTCCACCACGATGGTCGCCCGCCGGCGCAACGGCGTCGTCGGCGTGCTCAACACGCCCTCGGACGGCTTCGAGCGCGCCGTGGCGAACGCCGTCGAGGTGACCTTCACGCCGCCGTCGCGGGGCTGAGCCGATCCGGGCTCACGCCGTCGGCAGGACCACCACGGCGATCGTCGTGACCGGCGCGAAGCACTGCACCCCGGACGGCTTCGTCGGCGCGGCCTCGACGGAGTAGCCGACGGAGGTGCGCGTCACCTCGACGTCGGTCGGGACGTCGCAGCCGACCGCGACGACCGTGGCCGTCACCTCCGTGCCACCGGGGACGTCGACGGCGATCACGGCGCGCTGGAGCGGCGCTCGGGCGCGCGAGGCCAGGTCGGCCAGGTACGCGCGGCGCGCGGCCGGGCTGCCCACCGGCGTCGGTCGGCTCGTGACCTCGCCGCCGGCTGCGGTGACCGGGACCAGGTCGACCAGGCGGGGCCTGGGGGCCGGGAGCGACGGCTCGGCACCACCGGGCGAACTGGCGGGGACGCCGTCGGGGGGTGCCGGGGGTGCCGGGGGTGCCGGGGGTGCGCTGGGGCCGGCCGACGAGCGGGCGTCGGTCGCGGTGGTGTCGGTCCCGCCCGACCCGCAGCCGGCCAGGAGCAGGGCCGTCGCCGCGAGGGCGACGACCCGCGACCGTCGCGGGCGGTGGACGGGACGACGCATGGTGGTGCGACGTCGCCGGAGGCCCCGCGGTTCCCCGACGGGCCGGATCGCGCGGTGAGCCCCGAGGCGGGTCAGCGCCCCGGCTCCTGCGCCCGGGTGCGCCGCAGCACGGCGTGCAGGTCGACCCCGTTCTCCTCGCGCCAGCGCTCGAGGCGGGCCCGGTCGTGACGTCGGGTCCTCGCGGGGGCACCGGTGCGGGAGTGGTGCCAGCGCAGCGCGTCCCCGGCGTAGGCGACGTAGGCGATCGGTCGCGCCCGCACGATCGCCGCGATCGCTTCCACAGGGTCGTGACCGAGCGCGAGCAGCACGGCGTACCCGGCGCTCGGGCCGCGGTTGATGCCCATGTGGCAGTGCGTCAGCACCCGCGTGCCGGGCTGCTCGAGCGCCGCGACGGCCCAGCCGGCGACGTCGTCGAACCAGGCGTCGGGCACCCGCTGCCCGCGGTCGTCGATGCCGTTCCAGTGGTAGGCCACCCCGGGCAGGCCGGACCACACCTGGTCGTCGCGCCACTCGATGCGCGCGTCCAGCACGTGGGTGACGCCGGCCTGGGCGAGCTCCCAGGCCTGGTCGAGCGCGGTGTCCCGCTGCGGGTGCAGGTCGCCGCCGACGAGCAACCGGTCGGTGACGAAGCTGGCGTTGGCGAGGCTCAGGGGGGCGACCTCCTCGCCGACCGCCGGCACCGGCGTCGGCGTCGGCGTCGGCGTCGGGGGGCCGGACGGGTCGGGCTCGGGGGCCCCGGAGGCGGGGCGGCGCATAGATCTCATGGCGTCGACCACCCTAGGCGCGACCGCCGACGGCGATGCGCGGCGCGACGCTGACGGGGTGGTGCCGAGTGCTCGACCGCGCGCGGTAGACATGAGGCATGCGTGCCATCGGAGTCAAGGAGTACGGCGGTCCCGAGGCCCTCGTCGAGGTCGATCTCGAGCCCGAGGAGCTCGGCGGTCAGGACGTCCGGATCGCCGTCGTGGCTGCGGCGGTCAACCCGACCGACACCCTGGTGCGCTCGGGAGCCCGTGCCGAGACCACGCTCGCACCCGACGTGGTCGACGTACCGGGCATGGACGTCGTGGGCCGGGTCACCGACGTCGGCGAGGACATCGGCGAGCGCGACGGCGAGTGGATCTCGGTCGGTGACCGGGTCATGGGGATCGTGGTGCCCTCGGGCCAGCACGGCGCCTACCGCGCCGACCTCGTGCTGCCGGCGGACTCGGTGTGCGCCGCCCCGGGCAACGCCAGCGACGCCGAGGCCTCCACCCTGCCGATGAACGGCCTGACCGCCTGGCTGGCCCTCGACGCCCTCGACCTCGCCGAGGGCGACGTGCTCGCCGTGACCGGTGCGGCGGGCGCCTTCGGCGGGTACGTCGTCCAGCTCGCGCGGGTGCGCGGGCTGCACGTCGTCGCCGACGCCTCCCCGGCCGACCGCGAGCTGGTGACGGACCTCGGCGCGCACGAGGTCGTCGAGCGCGGCGCCGGGTTCGCCGACGCCGTGCGCACCCTGCACCCCGACGGTGCCGCCGGCCTCGCCGACGGTGCCGTCCAGGGTCCCGAGGCGCTCGGCGCCGTCCGCGACGGCGGTGCCGTGGCGACCGTGCGCGGCTGGGAGGGCGACGGGACCCGCGACCTCCGCTTCCACCCGGTCCTGGTGCGCGAGGCCGCCCGGCGCCGCGACCTGCTCGAGCAGCTGTCCGCCCTCGCCGAGGCCGGCCGTCTCACCCTGCGCGTCGCCGACGTCCTCCCCGCGACCGAGGCCCCCGAGGCGCACCGCCGCCTCGAGGCCGGCGGCGTCCGCGGCCGTCTGGTCCTCGACTTCGCCTGACCGCCGAGGTGCCAGGAATCGCGAGCCGAGGTGCCAGGGATTGCGAGTCGAGGGGTCGGTGTCTGCTCGTCCGGTGCGACGGGAACGCTGCCCGGTACGGGCTCCGGCGAGGACGTCGTGAGCACCCGCCGTGGCCGCCGTCCCCGTCGCACCCGTACCGTCGCGACGTGGCTCCCGCTGACGACTACTGCGACCTGTGCGACCTGCCGTTGAGCCAGTGCGTGCACGGCAACCCACCCGCGCCGCCGCCTGAACCGGCTCCCAAGGCCCCACGCGCGCCCCGTTCGCGCGCCGCGTCCGGCGCGACGGCTGCCACGGAGGCGGGCACCTCCTCCCGGGCGCCGCGGGCGACGCCCACCCGCACCCCACCGGCGGGCCCACCCCGACGACGTACGCCGGCCGCGGAGTTCGAGCCGATGATCCTCGCCGTGCTCGGCGCCCGCGGCGGCGAGGCCCCGGCCGACGACGTGATGGAGACGATCGGGGAGCGGATGGCGGAGTCCTTCCGCTCGGGCGACCAGGAGAAGGGCCCGACCGGCGAGCTGCGTTGGCGTACGGCGTGCCGCACGGCCCGCAAGAACCTCGCCGACGCGGGACGACTCGTCGCGCCGCAGCCCGGCGTCTGGCGCCTCACGGACTGAGACAGGCACCTCGACCGACAATCTCGGGCACCTCGGCCGACAAATACTGGAACCTCGGCCGACGATCAGCTGGCACCTCGGCGCGCGATGGGTGGCACCTCGGCGGGTCTACCAGCGGGGGTGGATCGCCTCGCGCAGGCGGGAGTCGTAGAGGTCGCGGACGCCGTCGCGCAGCCCCGAGGACAAGGGCGGCAGGTCACCGGCGGCGGCGTTCGCGCGGGCCTGCTCGGCGGAGCGGGCGCCGGGGATCACGGTCGAGACGCCCGGCTGCTGCCAGGCCCAGGCGATCGCGGTCTGCGCCGCCGAGGCCCCCTGCGGCCCGTGCTGGTCGACGAGCCGGGTGAACTCCTCGGCCGCCTCGAGACCGGTCTCCCAGCCCACGCCGCTGAAGGTCTCGCCGACGTCGAAGGCGCCCCCGTCGCGGTTGAAGCTGCGGTGGTCGTCGTCGGCGAAGGTCGTGGTGGTGTCGTACTTCCCGGAGAGCAGGCCGGAGGCCAGCGGCACCCGCACGATCACCCCGACCCCGGCCTCGGCCGCGGCGGGCAGCACCTCGTCGAGCGGCTTGTGCCGGAAGGCGTTCAGGATGATCTGCACCGCGGACAGGCCCGGGCGGCGGATCGCCGCGAGCGCCTGCTCGCACGTCTCGACGCTCACGCCGTACGCCGCGACCGCGCCGTCGGCGACCAGCGCGTCGAGGGCGTCCCACGTGGCGTCGTCGTCGATGGTGGCGCTGGGCGGGCAGTGCAGCTGCACCAGGTCGAGGGTGTCGACGCCGAGGTTGCGCCGCGACCGGTCGGTCCACTCCCGGAACGCCTCCGCGGTGTAGCTCCCGGGCTCCTGCTCGACGCGCCGACCCATCTTGGTCCCCACCATGATGTCGGGCACCTCGGCCAGGAACCGACCGATCACCTGCTCGGAACGCCCGTCGCCGTAGACGTCGGCGGTGTCGAAGAACCGCACGCCGGCCTCGTAGGACGCCTCGAGCACCTCGCGCGCGTCGGACTCGCTCACCTCGCCCCAGTCCGCGCCGAGCTGCCACGTGCCGAGGCCGACGACCGAGACGCTGCGGCCGGTACGGCCGAGGGGACGCTGCTCCATGAGGGTTCCTCCGAGGTGGGTGGTCGAGGTGGGTGGTCGAGGGGCGCGAGCTTCGCGAGGTGAGGAGCGCGACGCTAGCGCTCGGCTGCTGCTCAGCGGTACGCCGGCTCCCACGCGGTGCGCCAGATGGCGGCCTTCAGCTCGGAGCTGGTCGCGGTCGGGGCGACGCCGTCGGCCACGGCGGCCTCGGCGACGGCCAGGGCGATCGCGCGGGTGACCTCGCGCAGCCGCCCCAGCGGCGGCAGGAGCGGGGCCGGGTCGTCCTCGGCCAGCCCGGCGGCCGCAGCGCCGAGCGCCTCCGCCGCGGCGAGCAGCATCGACTCGGTCACCCGGGTGGCCCGCGCCGCGGTCACCGCGAGCCCGACGCCGGGGAAGACGTAGACGTTGTTCGACTGCGCCACCGGCACCGAGCGGCCCCCGACCTCGACCGGGGGGTACGGCGACCCGGTCGCGACCAGCGCGGTCCCCCTGGTCCAGGCCATCAGGTCGGCCGGGTCCGCCTCGGAGTGCGAGGTCGGGTTGGACAGCGGCATGACGACGGGTCGATCGGCGTGCTCGGTCATCGAGCGCACCACCTCCTCGGTGAACAGCCCGCCGACGGTGGACAACCCGATCAGGCAGGTCGCCCCGGCGTGGGCGACGACGTCGCCGAGCCGGGGGGTCCCCGTCACCCCCCAGCCCTTGACGTCGGCCCGGGGACGGGCGTAGCGCTGCTGGGTCTCCGAGAGGCTGCGTCGGGCGCTGGTGAGGAGCCCGTCGACGTCGACGACCCAGATCCGGGCCGCGGCCTCGTCGTCGGTGAGCCCGTCGCGCACCATCGCGCGCCGGATCATGTCGAGCACCCCGATCGCCGCCGACCCCGCCCCGGCCATCACCACCACCTGCTCGGAGATCCGGACGCCGGCCACCCGTGAGGCGGTCGTCAGCGCGCCGAGGACGACCGCCGCCGTGCCCTGCACGTCGTCGTTGAAGGTCAGCAGCCGGTCGCGGTAGCGCTCGAGCAGCGGCCGCGCCTGCGTCGTGGCGAAGTCCTCCCACTGCAGCAGCGTGCCGGGCAGCTCGGTCTCGACCGCGCTGACGAAGGCCTCGATGAACGCGTCGTAGTCCGCCCCCCGCACCCGCTCGTGGCGCCAGCCGAGGTAGCGCGGCGCCGAGCGGAGGTCCTCGTTGTCGGTGCCGACGTCGAGCAGCACGGGCAGCACCCGGGCCGGGTCGATGCCGCCGACCGCGGTGTAGAGCGCGAGCTTGCCGATCGGGATGCCCATCCCGCCGGCGCCCTGGTCGCCGAGTCCGAGGATCCGCTCACCGTCGGTGACCACGACGACGTCGACCTCGTCCCGGGGCCGGTTGCGCAGGATCGCGCCGATCCGGTCCATCGAGGGGTAGGAGACGAACAGCCCGCGCGGTCGGCGGTAGATCTCGCTGAACCGCTGGCAGCCCTCCCCCACGGTCGGCGTGTAGACGACCGGCAGCACCTCCTCGAGGTGGTCGACGAGCAGCCGGAAGAACAGCGTCTCGTTGGTGTCCTGCAGTGCGCGCAGGAAGATGTGACGGTTGATCGGCTTGTCGTAGGCGTGCAGCGCGGCGTACGCCCGCTCCGCCTGGTCCTCGATCGTCTCGACCGCGGGCGGCAGCAGCCCGCGCAGGCTCAGCGCGTCGCGCTCGACCTCGCTGAACCCGGTGCCGCGGTTGAGCAGGGGGTCGTTGAGGACGGCGTGGCCGAAGAGCGGGGAGCTGACGTCGGCGGGGTCGTGGGCGCTCACGGGCTCACTGTCCCAGCGCACCGGGGCGGGAGGCCAGCACCAGCACCTCGTGGTGCGGGGTCTGCGGGAACATGTCGAGGAGCCGCGCCCGCACCGCCACCAGCGACGGCATCGCAGCGAGGTCACGAGCGAGCGACCCGGCGTGGCAGCTGGAGTAGAGCACGTGAGGCACCGCGGAGGTCTCGAGCGCCGCGGCGAGGGCCGGCCCGATGCCCCGCCGCGGCGGGTTGAGCACCACGAGGTCCGGGACCCGGCCGCCGGGACCCGCCCCCACGGCGTACGCCGTCGCGTCGCCCACCTCGAAGCGCACCTCGCCCACGCCGGCGGCCGTGGCGAGCGGTCGGGCCGACTCCCGCGCCGCGGCGACCGCCTCGGCGGACACCTCGACCCCGAGCACGTCGGGCACCCCGGCGAGCGCGGCCGTGAGGGCGAACCCGCCCACGCCGCAGTACAGGTCGACCACGTGCGCCGGCGCCAGGTCGTCGATCCACCGCCCGGCGGTCGCGTAGAGCTCGGCCGCGACCGCGCTGTTGGTCTGGAAGAAACCCTGGGGCCGCAGGCCCAGGTCGAGCGGCCCGCGTGTCGTCGGCAGCCGCATCGACAGCACGCCCTGCTCGGTGAGCAGGACCTCCTCGGGGCCCTCGAGCAGCGCGGCGTGCGCCGGCTGGAGGTTGACCGAGGCGACGCGCAGCGCGGGCAGCTGCTCGTGCAGCCACCCGAGGTGCTTGCGGATGCGCAGCACCGGCTCGGTCGAGCGCAGCACCCAGCGCACCATCAGCTCACCGTCGGGAGAGACCGTGGCCAGCACGTGCTTCAGCTCACCGCGCCGCGACGCCACGTCGTACGGCGTGAGGCCGGCCCGGGTGACGAACGCGGCCAGCGCGGGCAGGGCGGCCCGCAGCGACGGCTCGTGCAGGCCGCAGCCGCGCAGGTCGACGCCGCGACCCCGGGGGTCGAGGATCCCCAGGGTCGGCGCCTCGAGCGTGCCGGCGACCATCATCTTGGCCTTGTTGCGAAAGCCGCTCTCCGGGCCGACGAACGGCGCCTCCCACGCAGGGTCGCTCCCGGCCCCGTGCAGCAGGCGTGCCGTCGCGGTCTGCTGCTCGGCGACCTGGGCCTGGTGGGCCCGCCCCATCAGGGTGCACGACCGGCACGCCCGGGCGTCGAAGTAGTCGCACTGCACCCGAGCAGGCTAGGGGCGGGCACCCCCTCGCCAGCGAGCGCCGTGCGTGGCAGGCTCGGCCCGTGGCCCACCACGAGGAGCTGGCGTCGCGGGTCCGCGAGGCGCTCGCGGGCGAGCCCGACCTCTCCGAGCGCCGGATGTTCGGCGGGCTCGCGTTCCTCGTCGGTGGCCGGATGGCGGTCGCGGTCCGCGGCCAGGGCGGCCTGATGGTGCGGTGCGACCCCGACGACGCACCCGCCCTGCTGCGCGAGGCCCACGTCGCACCGATGCGGATGCGGGGTCGCGACCTGCGCGGGTGGCTGCTCGTGGAGCCCGACGCACTGAGCGGTGACGCGGACCTGCGCGGATGGGTCGCCGTCGGCACGACGTACGCCGGCTCGCTGCCGCGCCCCGACGAGGACGCCCGGGAAGGCGGCACGCTCACCCGTCGACCTGCCCGAGCAGGGGCGGGTCCAGGAGGTCCTGCTCCTGGACCCAGGCGGCGAAGCCCGCCGCCACGCCGCTGAGCTGCGAGGTGTCGCGGCGCCTGAGCAGGTAGTGCGCGTGGCGGGTCGGCACCACCAGGTCGCGGGCGAGGGACACGCGCCCGCTGCGCACCGCCGGCCGCGCGAATCGCTCGGGGACGATGGCCCAGACGTCACCGGCCGCGACCATCTCCACCGCCGCGATCGAGGTGTCGACGACCATCGCCTGGGTCGCCAGGGGCGAGGGCGCCACGTCCTCGGAGCCGGTCACGTCCGCGGAGTAGAAGCGGTGCACGAGGTCGTCGAACCCGAGGACCTGGACGCGGGGGTGGGTCGAGAGGTCGGCAACACCCGTGATCGGTCCGTGTCGTCGTTCGAAGTCCGGCCCGCAGATGGCGACCGCGGCGTCGTCGTGGAGCTTGGTGGCGTGCGAGCCCGGCCAGGACCCGACCCCCTGTCGGATCTCGAGGTCGACCTCCTCCGGGGGGAGCGCATCGGTCCAGATCGTGCTGAGGATGCGCAGGTCGACGTGCCCGAAGGCCTCCCGGAACTGCGGGAGGCGGGGGACGAGCCAGGTGGTCGCATACGAGATCTGGACCCGCACGGTCAGCTGGGTGCGACCCGAGGAGCCGAAGAGCCCGATGGTCGCGGCGGCGAGGTCGTCGAAGATCTCCCGGACGCTGGGGAGGTAGGCCAGGCCCATCTCGGTGAGCCGGAGGCTGCGCGGGAGCCGCTCGAAGAGATCGAAGCCGAGGTGCGACTCGAGCGTGCGTACCCGCTGGCTGACTGCGGAGGGCGAGAGGTGGAGCTCGGCTCCCGCGTCGACGAAGCTGCCGCGGCGCGCCGTCGCCTCGAAGGCGTGGAGGCCGAGCAGGGGTGGGATCGCAGAGACCATCGCCCGAGCATGGCGGTCGAGCCACACAATTTCCATGGCTCAGGGGCACGAACAAACGTTTGACGGCGGCATCGGGGCAGAGCAGGCTCGTCGTACCCGGGTTGCACCCGAGTCGTGCATCGCGGCACCGGTCGCGTCCGCGCTGGAGAGATTGAGGAGGACCCATGGCCGAGGTCATGTCGGGGAGCACGCTGACGACGCGGGTCGGGCTGCACGAGCGCCACCTGAGCCTCACCGCCGAGCACCGCGGACCGATGGCGTTCCACTACGTGTGGTTGCGCGACAACTGCTGGTGCGAACGCTGCCGAGTGCCCCAGTCCGGGGAGCGCCGCCTCTACACGGCCTCGGTCCGGCCCGACATCGCGCCGACGAGCGCCGCATGGGTGGCCGGGGAGGCCTTGCGCGTGGTCTGGAACGACGAGCACGAGTCGATCTACTCCGCTCAGTGGCTGCAGCGCCACGACTACTCCGACGTGGCTCGGGCTGCTCGCCGGCACGAGCCCGTCCTGTGGGACGCCGGGATCGAGGCGATCCCGTCGTTCGCCCACGCCGACGTCGTGGGCACCACCGAGGGTCAGCTCGCCTATCTCGAGGCCGTCCGCGACTACGGCGCCGCGGTGGTGCGGGGGACGCCGAGCGTCCCGGGTGAGGTCGAGCGGTTCGCCGAGACCATCGGTCACGTCCGACGGACCGCGTTCGAGCGGATCCACAACGTGCGACACGACCCGGCCGGCTACAACGTCGCGCACACCCCGCTCGAGCTCAAGCCGCACACCGACCTGCCCAGCTACCAGTGGCCGCCGAGCATCCAGCTGCTGCACTTCCTGGTCAACGACGCCACCGGCGGCGAGAGCACCCTGACCGACGGGTGGGCCGTGCTCGCCGACCTGCGCCGCAACGACCCGGCGGCCTTCGAGACCCTGACCCGCGTGCCGGTCGCCTACCAGCTCTTCAGCGAGGCCGAGGACACCTACGCCGAGGCGCCGATGGTGCGGCTCGATCCCGAGGGCAGGGTGCAGACCTTCCGCTTCTCCAACCAGCTCGCCCTGCCCCTCGAGGTGCCCTTCGGCGAGGTCGAGTCCTTCTACGCGGCGTACCGCACGCTGGGCGCGATGATCGACAGCGACACCTACAAGCGTGTCTTCCGCACCGACAGCGGCGACCTGCTCACCGTCCACGGCCACCGTGTCCTGCACGGTCGACTCTCCTTCGACCCCGCGAGCGGCGCGCGTCACCTCCAGGACGTCTACATGGAGTACGACGACCTGATGAGTCGCCGACGGGTGCTGCTGGGCACCCACAAGCCGCTCCCCGCGACGCCGGTGGCCCGATGAGCAGCGGAGCCGGTCGGGCCGACGAGGCCGGCACCGTCAGCTTCACCCGGATGTCTGAGGGCACCGCGGCGGACTACGCGCTGCTCGGTCGCCTCGAGGCGCAAGAGCTGCGAGCCTTCCCCGACCGGGTTCTGGGGTGGCTGCGCACGATGGACGACTCGGCCGGCTACCAGATCACGCGGCTGGAGCACTCGCTGCAGGCCGCGACCCGGGCCCACCGCGCCGGCGAGGACGAGGAGACCGTCGTGTGCGTGCTGCTGCACGACATCGGCGACTACCTCGCCCCGGCCAACCACTCCGAGGTGGCGGCCGCGGTGCTGCGGCCCTACGTGAGCGAGAGGAACTACTGGGTCCTCAAGCACCACGGCGTCTTCCAGGGCGTCTACTACTTCCACCACGTCGGCGCGGACCCGGATGCCCGCGATCGGTGGCGCGACCACCCGCACTACCAGGCCACGGTCGACTTCTGCGCGCACTACGACCAGGTCTCCTTCGACCCGGACTTCGACTCCGAGCCGCTGGCGTTCTTCGAGCCCATGGTCCACCGCGTGCTGGCGCGGCCCGCGACCCAGCCCTAGGACCGAGCCCATGGACCACGACCCCGCCCCGGCGCCCACCCCGGACCGGCCTCCCGCTGCGAGTGCCGTCGGCTTCGTCGGTGTCGGGAACCTCGGGCGCCACCTCGCGCGCAGCCTGCTGCGTGCGGGCTACCCGCTGACGGTGACCGACCTCGACCGGGGCCGCGCCCACGACCTGCTCGAGGACGGTGCGCGCTGGGCCGAGACTCCACGCGAGGTGGCGCAGGGCAACGACTGCGTCATCACCTGCCTGCCGACGCCGAGCGCCGTCACGCACTGCCTGACGGCCCAGGACGGTGTGCTGGCCGGGCTCCGCCCCGGTGGCACCTGGATCGACATGAGCACCAACGACGCCGCCGAGGTCCAACGGCTCTCCCTGCTGGCCGCCGAGCAGGGCGTCCGGTCGCTGGAGTGCCCCGTCACGGGCGGGGTCCACACGGCGGAGGCCGGCCTGATCACAGCGCTGGTCGGCGGTGACGTCGCTGTGGTGGAGGAGCACCGCGACCTGCTGGCGGCGATGACCGATCCCGTGATCCACGTCGGTGCGCTGGGCCAGGCGAGCACGCTGAAGGTCGTCACCAACATGCTTGCGTTCGTCAACCAGTGGGCGGCCGGGGAGGCCCTGATGCTGGCACGGGTCTCCGGCATCGACCTCGCCACGGCCTACGAGGGCATCCGGCACAGCTCCGGCAACAGCTGGTCGCTCGAGGTGGAGACCCAGCTGGTGCTCAGCGGGAGCTACGACTTCCGGTTCAGCCTCGACCTCGCGTGCAAGGACCTCGGGCTGGCTCACGCGCTGGGCCGCACGACGGGCGTCCCGCTCGAGATCGCCGGCCACGTCGAGCAGATCTTCCGCCGTGCCCGCGCGGAGTACGGCGGCGCAGCACCCTCCACCCGGGTCGTGCAGCTGATCGAGGACACGATGGGGCTCGCCCTGCGCGCCGAGGGCTTCCCGGTCTCGCTGATCTCCGACGCGGTCCCCTGACCCGGCCCACGACCGCGGAGGTGGGACCACACGTCCGGAGGCCTCTCCTCGGGGCAGCGCCGGTCGTGGCAGGCTCGGCTCGTGACCCGCGACGACGAGCCGGTGGCCCGGCGGTCGCGACCGCCGGGCAGCCCGGGGAGCACGGGGAGCACGGGGAGCACGGGCAGCGTCGGGGGTGACCCGTCGTGACGCTCCAGCTCACCCAGGTGGCCGACGGCGTCCACGTCGTGGCCGGCACCCACGTCAGCTGGGCCCTGGTCGTCGACGGCTCGTCGGTGACGGTCGTCGACGCCGGCTACCCGGTCGACGGACCGAGCGTGATGGCCTCGGTCGACGCGATCGGTCACCGCCCGGGCGACGTGACCGCCGTGCTGCTCACTCACGCCCACCTCGACCACGCGGGCGGGGTCCCGCACGTCGTGCGGCGCACCGGCGCCCGAGTTGTGACCGGCGCCGAGGAGGCCCGCCACGCCCGGGGTGACTACCTCGACCAGGCGGGCATCGCCTCGGTGCTCGCCCAGGCGCGGACACCGTCCGGGGCCCGTTGGGTCGCCCAGACCCTGCGCGCCTCCGGTGGCCACGTCCGGGTCCGGGTCCCGACCGTCGAGGTCGCCCCGTCGGACCGACCGGTCGACGCGCCCGGGCAGCTGGTCGCCGTCCCGACCCCCGGCCACACCCCGGGCCACACCGCCTGGCTGATGCCCTCGACCGGGGTCCTGTTCTCCGGCGACGCCCTGGTCACGGGCCACCCGCTGTGCCGACACGACGGGCCGCAGCGGCTGCCCTCGGTGTTCAACCACGACGACGACGCCGTGCTGGCCTCGATCGAGTCGTTGCGTGACGTCCCGGCCGGGATCCTCGTGCCCGGGCACGGCCCGCCGCTCGGGGCGCCCCTGCACGCCGTCGTCGACGCCGTCCTCGAGCGCTACGCCGGAGCCCGCCGATGACTCCGGGCCGCGGCGCCGGTCTGACCCCACGAGCACCAGCACGAGCAACCCGTCCGCCCGCCAGCCAGGAGCACCCATGACCACCGAGCTCAGCCCGTACCTCTCCTTCACCGACCAGACGCGCGAGGCCATGACGTTCTACCACTCGGTGCTCGGCGGCGAGCTGTCCGTGATGACCTTCGCCGACATGGGCATGCAGGGCGAGGCCGCCGGCCGCGTGATGCACGCGATGCTGCGCGTCCACGACGGTCTGGCCCTGATGAGCTCCGACCGCACCCCCGAGATGCCGGCGGTGCGCGGGGGTGACCAGGTGGTGGTGGCCCTGCACGGCGACGACGTCGAGGTGATGCGCGGCTGGTTCGCCGGGCTCAGCGAGGGCGCCCAGGTCGACACCCCCCTGGCCCCCCAGGTCTGGGGTGACGAGTACGGCGACCTCACCGACCGTTACGGGATCCGCTGGGTCGTGAACATCGCGAGCGGATCCCCCGCGACCCCCTGATCCCCCGCGGGGTCTGCCTACGCGGAGCCTGGCTCCTCAGCGGCGTCGGGTGCCGGAAGCGCAGGCCAGGCACGTCCGGGCGGTCGGGCGGGCCTCGAGCCGCTCCGGCGCGACCGGCTGCCCGCACGACTCGCACCTGCCGTAGTCACCCGCCTCGATCCGGGCCAGCGCCGCGGCGACCTCGTCGAGGTGGGCCACGGCCTGGCGCACCAGCGCCCCGGTCTGGGACCGCTCGAAGGCGATCGTGTGGCCCTCGGGGTCGTGCTCGTCGTCGGCGTTGGTGTCGCGCGAGGCCGCAACCACCTCGGCGTAGTCCGCCCGCAGCCCGGCGAGCCGCGCCAGCGTCCGGACCCGGTCCGTCTCGAGCCGGTCCACCACCGCGCGCGAGCCGGCCTCGTCCACCTGCGCGATGCTAGCCAGCCGCCCCACGGACGGGCAGCCGGTGCAGCACGACCTCGCGCAGGCGACCGTCCTCGACCTGCGCGCTCAGGTACGTCGCGTGCGGCTGCCGGCGCCGGTCGGTCGGCGAGCCGGGGTTCAGCAGCCGCATCCCCCGCGGCGTCGTGGTGTCCCACGGGATGTGGCTGTGGCCGAAGACCAGCACGTCGAGGTCGGCGTACGCCGCGTCCATCCGCTCCTCGCGGCGCTGCCGGGACCCGGTCTCGTGGACCACGCCGAGCCGCACGCCCTCGAGCTCGACCCGGGCCACCTCGGGCAGGCGCGCCCGCAGGCCGGGCCCGTCGTTGTTGCCCCAGCAGCCGACGAGCCGCGCCGCGCGGGACTCGAGCAGGTCCAGCGTCGCCTCGTCGACCCAGTCCCCCGCGTGGATCACCACGTCGGCCACGGCGACCGCCTCCAGGAGCGGCTCGGGCAGGACCTTCGCCCGGCGCGGGAGGTGGGTGTCGGCGGTGATCACGAGACGCAGCACCTGGGCAGTGTGCCTGCGAGGGTCCAGGATGGGGTCGGTGAGGCTCCCCCGACGCTCCGCGCCCGCCGCCGCCGGGGAGCTCGGTCATGTCGCGGGACGGCTCGAGGACCGCCTCCACGCGACCGTCGACCAGCGGCTGCGCGCCCGGGGGTGGGGACCGGTCGTGGTCGCGCAGACCGGCTACGGCCTGGCGGGCTCGTTCGTGCGGATCCTGGCCCGCGTCACCCTGCAGCCTCCCGACGCGGTGACGCCGAGCGCGGGCGACGTCCGCGGGTGGCGGCGCTTCCTGTCCCAGTCCGCGCCCGGGGTGCCCGTCACGATCCGGGTCGGCACCGACCCGGTGGTCGAGGTGCGGGTGGACAGCGACCGTGAGGGGTACGTCGACCAACGCATCGAGGTCGACCTGGACCCCGGACCAGCCACCGCCACCCTCGCCGTCACCGGTCGGGACGGCGAGGTCCGCGTGCCCGCGGCGCTGCACGTCGTCGCCCCCGGGCCGGGCCCGGCGCTGCTCAGCGACATCGACGACACCGTCGTCATCACCAACCTGCCGCGCCCCCTGGTCGCGCTGCGCAACGCCTTCTGGTTGCGCGAGGACCAGCGTCGAGCGGTGCCGGGCATGGCCGAGCTCTACGCCCGCGTGCTCGAGGCCGACCCGGACACGTTCGTCGTCTACCTCTCCACCGGTGCCTGGAACGCCGCACCCGGGCTGCGGCACTTCCTGGCCGCCCACGGCTACCCGGTCGCCCCGATGCTGCTCACCGACTGGGGGCCCACCCCCCGGGGCTGGTTCCGCTCGGGCCGCGAGCACAAGCGCACCCAGCTGGCCCGCCTGCTGGCCGAGCTGCCCGAGCGGAGCTGGCTGCTCGTCGGCGACGACGGGCAGCACGACCCGTCGTTGTACGCCGAGACCCTGGCGGGGCACCCCGACCAGGTCCGCGCCGTCGCGATCCGCCGCCTGGACCCGGCCGAGCAGATCTTCACCCACCTGGGTCCCGACGCGCCGGACCGGACGGCCGGCGAGGCCGTCGCGGCCGAGCACGACCGGGTCTGGGTCAGCGCCCCGGACGGAGCCGGACTGCTGGCCCGGTTGCGCGCGCGGGGGGTGCTGGCCGAGCGCTGAGCTCAGCCCGGCCAGTCGAGGTCCAGCGCGCCGCCGCCGAGATCGGCGTCGTCGAGCAGCGAGGTCTGCTCCGAGCGCCGGCGCGGTGGCCGGGGAGTCGCCGCGATCTCGGCGCGACCGTCGACGACCAGCCGCAGCGCGAGGCGCAGCAGGTGCAGCACCGTGTCGGCGTCGTGCCCGTCGAGGTCCAGCAGCCCGCGGCGCACCAGCACGATCGCGTGGATGAGGGCCGAGCGGTCACGGTCGAAGGCCTCGGCCACGCACCGCACCGGCACCGGGCCCTCGTGGAGGAGCTCGGTGAGCACCAGCAGCGGCGAGACCAGCTCCTCGGCCGGGCCCGGTGCCGCAGGCGTCGTCCGCTCCTCGCGCGGGTCGGGCTCGGGCTCGCCGAACGCGCACCCCCCGACCCGGGCGACGAGGTCGCGGCGAACGTCCTCGACGGTCTCGCACAGCTCGGCGAGCACCACCGCGAGCTGGGTGGGCGCGAAGGGCCAGGCGCACAGCTCGTAGCGCATCACCACGACGTCGTCGCGGGTGTGGAAGCGCGCGAACCGGTGCCGGCGGTTGAGGGCATCGATCTCCGCGGGCAGCCGCTCGACCTCGCGCACGCCGTGGACCACCTCGGCGTAGAGCTCGACGAGGGGCTTGTCGTCGTCGACCCGCACGAAGAGCACCGAGCGCCCGCAACGCACCGGCACGTCGCCGTCGTCGTCCTTCTCGTCGACGTCGGCGAGCAGGTCGGCCAGGGCGGTGTCCACGGCCTCGACCAGCTCCGCACGGTCACGGGGGTACGTCGGCGCCGCCGGCGCGCGGTCGGCGGCACCAGGGTCGGCGGCGAGGTCGGCGCCGCGGGTGCCCGGGGCGGGCGCCGTCGGGTCGTAGCCGACGATCGCATCGTGCTCGCAGAACGCCGGGTGGACGCAGCCGTGGACCTCGCGCAGCGTGCGCACGACCACCAGGGCCAGCCGGTCGGGCTCGGTCGCGGGCAGCTCCAGCGACCAGGCGTCGGCCTCCTCGCCGGGCGCCAGGTCCGCAGCGGACCGGTCCGGGTCGGGTGCGCACCACCCCAGCCCGGCGAGCGCGGAGGTCGGTGCTGCGGAGGTCGGTGCTGCGGAGGTCAGCGCGCGCACCTGGCCGCCCGAGGCGGCCAGCGACACCCGTGCGACCCCGGCAGGGACCGGCTCGGGGCTCGTCGCGGTCGTCGCGGTGGTCGTCTCCAGGCTCAGCCGCCACCGTTGCCCCGTGCCGAGCCGGGAGATCTCGTCGGCGAGCGCCACCCGGAACGCCAGCCAGGCCGCCTCGACGTGCTCGTCGAGCCGGGTGCGGTCGTGACCGTGCGGGTCCGGCTCGCCCATGTCGGCCTCCTGCGGGGTGCTCGGGATGCTGCTGCGGATGGAGTAACCACGCTAGGTGCCCGCGCCGACAACGCCGGTGAACCGGGCCGTGGCGAAGGGATCGCGCGCTTTCTTGGCTCGAATCGGCCCCATTCGGCTCGCGATGACCGATCATGGTCTCGTGCCCGCCTCCCGAAGCGCCTCCGCCTCCGTCCCGTGGCGACCCCTGGGGTTCCTCACCGCGGGTGCCGCAGCCGTGATCGCGCTGCTCGCGCTCCTGGCGGACGGCTACTTCCTCGGCCTCGCCCAGGGTCTGATCCTCACCGCCGCGGTCGCGCTCGCGACCCGGATCTGGCTGCTGGCCTCGGACACCTCGGTCGACGACACGCAGGCCGAGGCCGAGGACGCCTCGCGCGACGCGCTGCGCTCGGCGGCTCGCAGCGGCCACGTCCTCGGCTGGGTCGACCACCTCGAGATCGCCAGTGGCGAGATCGACCACCTCGTCATCACCCCCCACGGGCCCCTCGCCGTCGACACGGCCTGGCACAGCAACGACCGCAGCCGGACCCAGGTCAGCTCGCACATCGGCGCGGCGAGCCAGGCGGCGGTGCGCGCGCGCAACGTGCTGCGCGCCATCGACCACCGTCCGGAGGTGACACCGGTCGTGGTCGTCTGGGGCCCCGGGCAGGAGTCGCTGGGCCAGCCACGCCTCATCGGCGACGTCCACCTCGTCGCCGGCCGCGACCTGGCCTCGTGGCTCAGTGCCCGCGCCACCGCACCCCCGACCTGGGACCGTCTCCAGGCCCGCCAGCTGCTCGACTCGCTCGAGGCCTTCAAGCAGCGGGTCAGTCCCACCCAGCGCAGCGTCGACCGCAGCTCCTCCTGAGTCCAGCTCCTCTGAGTCCAGCTCCTCCTGAGTCCGGCTCCTCCCGAGCGCAGACTCCGCGCCCGACGTACGGACCGGTTCGAGGCCGGTGCTCAGGCGGGCGGCGCGCCGAGCATCGCGCGTACGTCGTCGGCCGTCATCGCCGCCGCCATGGTCGCGTCGCCGTCCAGGACGCTGTCGAACAGTGCGGCCTTGCGGGCCTTGAGCTCCATCACCTTGTCCTCGATCGTGTCGGTGGCCACGAGCCGGTAGACCAGCACCGGTCGCGTCTGGCCGATGCGGTGCGCCCGGTCGACGGCCTGCTTCTCGACGGCCGGGTTCCACCAGGGGTCGAGCACGAAGACGTAGTCGGCCTCGGTGAGGGTGAGCCCGATCCCGCCCGCCTTGAGGCTGATCAGGAACACCGGGTCGTCGCCCTCACGGAAGCGGCGCACCACCTCGGGCCGGTCGGTGGTGGACCCGTCGAGGTAGACGCAGGTCAGGCCCTCGGCCTCGAGCCGCTCGCGTGCGAGGCGCAGGAAGCGGGTGAACTGGCTGAACACCAGGGCCCGGTGTCCCTCGGCGGAGACCTCGCGCAGCCGCTCGACGAGGGCGTCGAGCTTGGCCGAGCCGAGCCCCGCGTGCTCGGGGTCGACGAGTCCCGCGTCGAGGCTGAGCTGGCGCAGCCGCGTGAGGGCGGCGAAGATCGCGACCCGGTTCTCGGAGAAGTCGTCGAGCAGGCCGAGGATGGCCTGCCGCTCGCGTTGGAGCCGGGCGTCGTAGACCTTGCGGTGGCCCGGGGTCAGGCTGACCTCGAGGACCTGTTCCTGCTTCGGCGGCAGGTCGGCGGCGACGAGGTCCTTGGTACGCCGCAGCAGGAACGGCCGCACCCGCTGGCGGAAGCGGGCCAGCGCCGCGGCGTCACCGCGCTTCTCCACCGGGCTCGCGACGACCTCGGTGAACGTCGCGGCGTCGGGGTAGAGACCGGGCGCCACGATCGAGAGCAGCGACCACAGCTCGGAGAGCCGGTTCTCGAAGGGGGTGCCGGTCAGCGCCAGGCGGAACCCGGCGTCGAGACAGCGCACCGCCTGGTAGGTCTTGCCGCGGTGGTTCTTGACCTGCTGGGCCTCGTCGAGGACCAGGGCGCCCCAGGCGGTGCCGGCGTACTGCTCGACCTCGAGGCGCAGCAGCGTGTAGGAGGTGACCAGGACGTCGACGCCCGCGAGCTCGTCGGCGATCCGGGTGCCGCGCCGGCGCTCGGAGGCGCTGATGGCGCGCACGACCAGTCCCGGGGCGTGGCGCCGGGCCTCGTGGACCCAGTTGCCGACCACGCTGGTGGGTGCCACGACGAGCACGGGTCCCGCACCCTCGGCCCGCAGGTGGCTGATCACCGCCAGCGCCTGGAGGGTCTTGCCCAGGCCCATGTCGTCGGCCAGGATCCCGCCCAACCCGCACGAGCGCAGGAACGCCAGCCAGCGGAACCCCTCCAGCTGGTAGGCCCGCAGCTCGCTGCGGATGCCCGGGGGCTCGATCTGCGGCAGGGTGGTGAACCCCGCCAGAGCGCGGGCACGCTCGACCCACGCCGAGGCCTGCTCGTCGACCACCCCGAGCTCGGAGAGCTCCGCCCAGAGCCCGAGGTCGTGGGAGCCGACGCGGAGCGCAGGATCACCCCCCGCCCCCGCCCCGACGTCACGCCCGTCGACGAGCTCGGCCGCGGCGCGCACGGCCTGGGAGAGACGGACCAGCGCCGGGTGGTCGGTGGGCAGCAGCAGGCCGCTGGCCAGCACGACGGAGGCGTCCCCGCGGGTCAGGGCGACGAGCACGTCGCGCAGCGGCACCTGCTCGCCGTCGACGGTGACCACGACCCGCAGATCGAGCCAGTCCGTCGGCGCGTCGGTCTCCGGGCTGGCGGTCTCGGGGCCGTCGGCGTCGGCGGGCCCGGCCTCGAACCGGATCACCGGCTCGCCCCGCGCTGCGCGGTAGTCGACCGGTGCCGCCTCGTCGACGACCTCGACGCCGGGGTGCTCGCGCAGCGCCGGCAGCACGTCCCGCACGAAGGCGATCAGGTCGTGACCGCGCAGACCGTCGTGGGCCTGCGCCCGTCGCTCGTCGTCGAGCAGCAGCGTCGTCGCGGCAGCGGGCAGGTCCAGCTCCTCGACGAGGTCGGGTGCGGGGACGGGCCCGGACCCGGCACCGGCGGGGAACGCGACGACCTCCTCACGCCGGCCGACACGGTGCACCCACTGCCAGGTCAGGGTGGCCGTGCCGAGCGCGCCCCACCCGACCAGGAGCCGCAGCACGGGCGGCTGCTCCTCGGGCAGCGGCACCGAGGAGTCCGCCGAGGTCAGCAGGAGGTGCCGGCCGAGCCGCGGGAGGTAGTCCTCGCCGAGCGCCGTCGCGGCCTCCGGCGGCAGCTGCAGCGGCTCCGGGTCGCCGAGGAGCCGCTGGACCGCGGGGGCGAGGCGCTGCTCGAGCCGGGCGAGCACCAGGTGGATCCGGGAGCCCTCGCGTCGCAGCAGGCCCACGCCGTGCGCGCGCCGACCGAGCACGATCACCTCCGCACCGCTCCAGGTGCCCTCCTCGCCCGCGAGACTCACCGTCGCGACCAGTCGGTAGCCCCCGTCGGCGGACCCGGCGGCGACGTCGATGCCGACCCGCGCCGGGCCGGTCGCGAGACGGACGTCGCCCAGGTCGCCGCGGGCGACCAGGCTCAGGCCGGCCTCGACGCCCTCGCGCAGCAGCGGCCACACCGCCACGCCGAGGTCGCCCACGTCGACCGGGGCGTCGGAGGGTCCGTAGTAGCCCAGGTGCGCACGAGCCTCGGCGAGCTGGGCCAGCACCCCGGCCTGTCGCGGCTCGAGGTCGCGACGCGCGCCGTAGGAGGCAGCGTCCGACCAGCTGGCGCCGGTCTTGATCCACGTCCCGCGGGCGCCCTGCCGCAACGGCCGCACGGTGACGGTCGGCGCCACCGCCAGCGAGGAGTAGCGCTGCGAGCCGAACCCCCGGCCGAGGTCGACCTGGAGCGCGAGCGGCAGGCCCGCACCCTCGGCGGAGGGCTCGTAGTCGGCGAGGACCTCCTCGAGCCGCGTCTGCCACGCCGGCGGGCCCGTCGACGCCGGCTCCACGCGCCGACCCGGTGCCCGCACCAGGCTCACCACCGCCGCACCGTGCTTGCACTGCTCGCCGACCGGGCAGGTGCAGTCGGTCCACAGGCCCCAGCCGTGGGCGTCGCGCTGGACCACGACCCCGGTGACGTAGGACGAGCGGCCGCTGCCCCGCACCGTCGCCTCGAGCTCGAGGTAGTGCGGGGAGTCCTCGACCACCTCGACGTCGTCGACCATGCCGTCCCTGGCGTAGGTGCGACCGCGCAGGAGCGGGCCGGGGCCGAAGGAGTGGGTCACGATCGTCTCGGGCAGCCCGGCCAGCATCGTCGAGGCCAGCAGGGCGTGCCGGTCGTCGCCCGCGTCCTCACGGACCTCGAATCGTCTCGCCACGCCCACATCCTGCGCCATGGCGCCGACAGGGTCGCGTCCCCGTCCACAGCCCCGGCCACGACCCCGACCGTCGGGGCGACTCAGCCGCGGGCGGCGCCGAGCCCCAGCAGAGCGGCGAGGCCGAGCGCGCTGCGCGGCGCGTACGGCGCCCGCCACAGCCCGCCGTGCGCGGCGGCGTACGCCTCGTCCTGCCAGGGGTGGTCGTGCTCCGGCCCACCCCCGGTGTGCAGGTCGTGGACGAGCAGCGCCGCCATCAGCACGGCCGAGGTCGAGGGGTCGAAGACCTCGACGCCGAAGCGGTGCGCGCCGGCGTAGGCCGCGGCCAGCGCGCGGTTCTTGACCACCGACCGGGTGCGGGTGGGCGGCGCGACGTTCATCGACACGGTGCGGCCCTCGGCCCGCGCGGTGGTCGCCCGCCAGCGCTGGAGCCGTTTGGCCAGGGCGTAGCTGGGGCCCTGCTGGGGGACGAGCGAGTCGTTGATCCCGGGCTCGGCGCCGACGGCGTAGGGCCGACGCAGGAGCCGGCCACCCGAGACCGTCCGAAGCGGTCGGCCCAGCGTGCGGGCCACGCGCGAGCGCTCGGTGTAGGCCGCGCTCGCGTGGGCGACGGCCTCGCCGGGCACGGCGAAGACGTCGGTCGGGGTGGCCAGGAAGGCGAGCGCCACGTCGTCGCGGACCTCGTCCAGACGGCGCCCGAGCTCGTCGACGGCCATGCTGACCCGCACGTTGGTCGCACCGTCGGCGTAGACGTAGCTGCCGAGGACGACGGTGCCGGGCTGCGAGCCCAGCCACTCGGCCAGCGCCGGCACGTCGCCGAGCAGGTCGGCACCGCGACGCCCGTCGCGGACCGGGCTGACGACGCTCGAGGCGCCGGCGTCCACGCTCGCGCCCACCCGGTCCCACAGCCCCGGGGTGGGCAGGTCGATCGCGGCGACCCGCGCACCCCAACGCACCAGCGACGGCAGCGGACCCATCTCCGAGCCGGCACCGACCACGGCGACGGTGCGGCCCTCCAGGCGCAGCCAGTCGGGGTTGGCCAGGACGAGCTCGACCGCCTCGGCGAGGGTGGGCTCGACGACGCCGCCGTCGACCCAGGCCTCGACCCGGCGGCGTACGCCGTCCCCGCGGAGCCGCTCCCCGCGGTAGGGCAGGACCAGCTCGGTGACGGGCTCCGCGGTGCCGGTCTGCTCGTGGGTCTCGAAGGGCGCCGCGGCGCCGTCGGGCCAGTCGGTGAGGGCGTGCTCGCCCTCCGCGTCCAGCACCCGCATCCTCGCGTGCAGCGACTCCAGGCCGGTGCGGGCCACGGTGCGGGCGTCCTCCGGCGAGCCGAGGCCGGCCTCGACGAGACGCCGGTAGTGGCCCAGGTAGTCCGAGCGCCAGGCGGTCTCGGACTCGGCGGCGCGGGCGCCGACCGGGTCGACCGGGCGCAGCGCGTCCGCGACGACCGCCCGCCCGAGGCCGGTCGTGCTGCGCGAGCCGCCTGCGCCGTCCGGGTCCGGGCGGTCGGGGTCGGCGGGGAAGACGAGGCCGTGCTGCTCGGCGGTGGCGTCGGACATGACCGCCATCCTGCCCGTCATCTGCCCGGCCGGGGGCCTGGACAGCCCCCGGGACGCGTGCGACGTTGACGCATGACCTTTCCCCGACCCACCCTCGCGGACCTGCAGGTCGCGGCGCGACGGTTCTCCCTGGACCTCCCCGCGGCCGACCTCGACACCTACCTGGAGCTGGTGACGGGCTCGGCCGCCGCCTACGACCTCGTCGAGCAGCTCCACGACGAGACCGCTCCGCCCGGCCCGCAGGGCCGCTCCAGCGAGCCGGTCGCCGAGGCCGACAACCCGCTGGGCGCGTGGTACGTCCGCGCCGAGGTCGCCCCCACCGGGAGCGGCGCGCTGGACGGCGTACGGATGGCGATCAAGGACAACATCTCGGTCGCGGGCGTGACGATGATGAACGGCTCGCGCACCGTCGAGGGCTTCGTGCCGACCTGGGACGCGACCGTCGTCGAGCGGGTGCTCGGTGCGGGTGCGACCGTCCTCGGCAAGGCGGTCTGCGAGAGCCTGTGCTTCTCCGGGGCCAGCCACACCTCCGACTCGGGCCCGGTGCGCAACCCGTGGGACCCGACCCGCACGAGCGGAGGCTCCTCCAGCGGCTGCGCGGTGCTCGTCGCGACCGGTGAGGTCGACATGGCCGTCGGCGGCGACCAGGGCGGCTCGGTGCGGATCCCGAGCGCGTTCTGCGGCACCGTCGGCCACAAGCCCACGTACGGTCTGGTGCCCTACACCGGCGCGTTCCCGATCGAGCGCACCATCGACCACCTCGGCCCGATCACGCGCACCGTCGCCGACGCGGCGCGGCTGCTGGGCGTGCTCGCCGGCTGGGACGACGGCCGCGACCCGCGCCAGGTGCTGGGCGTGCCCGGCGGCGACTACGAGAGCGACTCCGAGGGCGGTGTCGCCGGGATGCGGATCGGCGTGGTCACCGAGGGGTTCGGGCACGAGGGCCTCTCGGACCCGGCCGTCGACGAGACCGTGCGGGCGACCGTGCAGCGGCTGGGCGAGCTCGGTGCGGTCGTGGAGGAGGTGAGCGTGCCCTGGCACCGCCACGGGATGGCGATCTGGAACGTCGTCGCCACCGACGGTGCGGCTGCCCAGATGATCGAGGGCAACGCGTACGGCTACAACGTCAGCGGCTGGTACGACCCGGAGCTGATGGCCTACTACGGGGCTCGGTGGCGTGAGCGCGCCGACGACTTCTCGGTCACGACCAAGCTCGTCGCGCTCGGCGGCGGTCACTCGTTGAGCAGCACCCACGGGCGCTACTACGCGATGGCGCAGAACCTCGTGCCGCGGCTGCGCCAGGCCTACGACGACGCGCTGGCCGAGGTCGACGTGCTCGTGATGCCGACCCTGCCGATCACCGCGAGCACCCTCGTCGCGCCCGAGGACGACCTCGCCACCAGCATCGGGCGGGCCCTGGAGATGATCGTCAACACCGCCCCCACCGACTCCACCGGCCACCCGGCGACCTCGGTGCCGGCGGGTCTCGTCGACGGCCTGCCGGTCGGGCTGATGATCGTCGGGCGCCACTACGACGACGCGACCTGCCTGCGCGTGGCCCGAGCGGTCGAGGAGCAGGCGGGCGGGTTCCCGGCTCCCCCGGCGTCCTGAGCGCGCCGACGTCGCGCCGGTCGGGTCCGGGAATGCCTCGCCCGGGGTGTTGTTGGGCCGGGCGAGCACCCGCGCGGCATGCGCACCCCGACGTAAGGAGTCCCCCGTGTCCCAGGTCCTGATCATCGGCGCCCACGGCAAGATCGCCCGGCTCGCCACCCCCCGTCTCGTCGAGGCCGGCCACACCGTCACCGGCGTGATCCGCAAGGACGAGCAGTCCGACGACGTCCGCTCCCTCGGCGCCACCCCCCACGTCGCGGACGTCGCGGCCCTCTCGGTCGCCGAGATCGCCGACGTCGTCGGCGAGCACGACGTCGTCCTGTGGGCCGCGGGGGCCGGCGGCGGGAGCCCCGAGCGGACGTGGGCCGTGGACCGCGACGCCGCGATCCGCACCGTCGACGCCGCCTCGCAGGCCGGTGCCGCCCGGTTCGTGATGATCTCCTACTTCGGCGCCGGCCCCGACCACGGCGTCGCGCCCGACTCCGACTTCTACGCCTACGCCGAGTCCAAGACGCAGGCCGACGCCCACCTCGCCGCCACCGACCTCGGCTGGACGATCCTGCGCCCCAGCGCGCTGACCGACGAGGACGGCACCGGCGGCATCGAGACCGGCGAGGGCGTCAGCGCCAGCCAGGTCTCGCGCAGCACGGTCGCCGACGTCGTCACCGCGGTCGTCGGTGCCCCGGGCACCGCGGGCCTGACCCTGGCGTTCAACGACGGCGACCGTCCGGTCGCCGACGCCGTCACCGGCTGACCCGGACCGCGGCCGCCGACCAGCCACCCCGCCCCCGGGCTCAGCCCAGGCTGCCGACCGTGCGCAGCGCGAGGGACACGAGGTCCTCGCCGTCCCGGCCCGGCCAGCCGTGCACGGCGCTGCGCCACTCCTGCGGCACCGCGCCCGCTCCCCACTTCGCGCCGAGGAGCCCGCCCGCGATGGCGGCGACCGTGTCGGTGTCGTCCCCGATCCGCACGGCCGCGTGCAGCGCGTCGCCGAGGTGGTCGGTGGGTGGCCCGTCGTGGGTCGCCGGGGTGAGCACCACCGCCGAGGCGGCGGCCTGGAGGGCGGTGACGGTGAACCCGTTGGGCGTGAACCGGCCCGGCGGGCCCTCGAGGGCGTCGTTGAGCCGGTGCGACCACTCCCCGCGGTGCGCGCTGGGCAGCAGGTCGAGGCCCCCGCGCAGGTCGGTGTGGCCGCTGATGACGGCGATCCGGATCGACTCGCACCACAGCACGCACGACTCGGCGGCGAGCGGGTCGGCGTGGGTCAGGGCGGCGACGGCGATCGCCGCGTCGGCCATCGCGTGCCGGTCGTCGAGGTGCGCCAGTGCGACCGGCGCGGTGCGCATCAGCGCGCCGTTGCCGGCCGAGTGGGCGTGCTGCGCCGCGTACGCCGCCGCGGCCGCCGTCATCACCGCCCCGGGTGCGCCACCGTCACGGTCGAGCTGCTCCCGGGTCGCCGAGAGCACGCCGGTGGTCTGGACGCCGACGTCGGGAGGCTTGGAGTCCCACCAGACCAGGAAGTTCTCCGCGATCGCGTCGAGCGCCTCCGGGGTGCGCAGGTCGGCCCCGGTGGCGGCGACGTCGGCGATGGCGACGGCCATCGCGGTGTCGTCGCTCCACTCCCCCGGCTCGAGGTCGCCGAGCCCACCGCCGGTCATCCGCGCCGGCTCGCCCTCGCCGGGCGGGGTGGCGAACTCGTAGGGCACCCCCAGCGCGTCGCCGCAGGCCAGGGCGAGGAGCACCCCCGCGGCGCGGTCGGTCTGGACGTCGTCGAGGCCGTGGCTGGCGTGCATCGGGTCATCATGCGCACGGGCCCACGCGGTGCGCCAGGGTCGCAGCACGCCCCATCGGGGTGAAAGCACAGGCGCAGGAGGTCGCTCGCCCGTCGGCCCTGCGCTCGACCGGCGCGTAACGTCGGCCCGTGGCCGACCCCGACGAGCGCGTCGCCGACGACGGCACGATCCGCACGGGCGTGCGCCGCGAGCGCGTCGCCCCGGGGTTCGAGCCGGTGCTGCGCGACGCCGTCGCCGCGCTCGAGCAGGTCCCGGCCGCGACGCTCCTGCTCTGCGGCTCCGTCGCCACGGGCACGGCCGACCCGTCGCGCTCCGACGTCGACCTGCTCGCGGTCGGGCTGAGCCCGCAACAGGCCTCGGACCTCGGGTCGAGGTTGTCGGCGGCGTACGCCGAGCGCTGCCGCAGCGTCGACCTGACGGCGCTCGGGATCGACCAGCTCGCCGGGGCGTCGGACGCGGCGTACGGCTGGCGGGTCCTCCTGCGCCACTACTGCGTCCCCCTCACCGGACCGCCGGTGCCGGACCTCGCGCCGGCCTACGCCGCGGACGCCCGCGCGGCGCGGGGCCTCCACGGCGACGTGTCCGCGCACCTCGCCCGGTGGCGGGACGACCTCGAGGCGGGCACGACCTCGACCGGGGCGCTGGCCGTGCAGGTCGCCCGCAAGAGCCTGCTCGCGCTGGCCGGGCTGGTCAGCGTGCACGACACGACCTGGACCACCGACCGGGCCAGGGCGGCCGGGCGGTGGGCGGACGTCGAGCCGGCGTACGCCGCCGAGCTGGCCCGGCTGCTCGGCTGGAGCGCCAGCGCGCGTCGTCCCACCGGCCGACGCCCCGAGCGCGACGACCTGGCCCGGGTGCTCGACGACGACGGCGTCGTCGGTGCCGTCGCGTCCCGGTTCGCCGACCTCGTCGGGCTGTGGGAGACCGGGCCGGGCCGGACCTAGCGCCGACCCAGGGCCGACCTGGCGCCGACCTGGCGCTGAGTTGGGCGATTCGGCCCTCACCGAGCCCGCGGGCGGTGGACACTACGGCCATGGGATTCATGGACAAGGTCCGAGGCCAGCTGATCGACATCGTCGAGTTCCTCGACGACAGCCGCGACACCCTCGTCTGGCGCTTCCCGCGGCAGGGCAACGAGATCAAGAACCAGGCGCAGCTCGTGGTGCGGGAGGGCCAGGTGGCCGTCTTCGAGAGCGAGGGCGAGATCGCCGACGTCTTCACGCCCGGCACCTACACCCTCGACACCGAGAACCTGCCGGTCCTCTCGACGCTGAAGGGCTGGAAGTACGGGTTCAGCTCACCGTTCAAGGCGGAGGTGTACTTCGTCGGCACGCGGCAGTACACCGACTTCAAGTGGGGCACCCAGAACCCGATCATGCTGCGTGACGCCGAGTTCGGGATGGTCCGGCTGCGGGCGTTCGGGGCGTACTCGCTCAAGGTCGTCGACCCCGAGAAGCTGATCCGCGAGCTCGTCGGCACCGACCCCGACTTCCGCACCGACGAGGTCGCGGAGTTCTTCCGCCAGCACGTCGTCAGCCAGGTCTCGACGGCGCTGGCGTCCTCCGGCGTCCCGGCCCTCGACCTGGCCGCCCACCAGCAGACGATCGGCGAGACCCTCGCGGGCGCGGTCAGCGAGGCCCTGTCCTCCTACGGCGTGAAGGTGCCGACCTTCGTCATCGAGAACATCTCGATGCCTCCCGAGGTCGAGCAGGCGCTGGACAAGCGCACCCAGATGGGCCTGCTCGGCGACCTCGACCAGTACACCAAGCTGCAGGCCGCGAACGCGATGGAGGACGCCGCCCAGAACCCGGGCGGCGCCGGGGAGGGCCTGGGGCTCGGCATGGGCATGGCGATGGGCCAGCAGATGGCGCGCGCGATGACCCCCGACCCCGGTGCGTCGGGGGGCGGGGCACCGGCGGCACCGCCACCGCTGCCGGCCGCGACCCAGCCGTGGTACCTCGCGGTCGACGGCCAGCAGGTCGGCCCGGTCGCGGCGAGCGACCTCGCCGCCCGGGTCACCTCCGGCGAGCTCGGCCGGACCACCCTGGTCTGGCAGCAGGGCCTGCCGGCCTGGATCGCCGCCGCCGAGGTCCCTCAGCTGGCACCGCTCTTCGCCCCCGTCCCGCCTCCGCTCCCCCCGCAGGCCTGAGATGGACCCCGAGGGCGCCGCTCCGCCGCCCCTGACCCCGCAGCCCGACCCACAGCCCCAGCAGCCCAGCCCGCAGGCCACGACCCGGACCTCGTCGTGCCAGACCTGCGGCAGCACCGTCGTGTTCGTGCCCGGGACGACCTCCATGCGCTGCTCCTCGTGCCAGGCCGTGCAGGCGATCGGCCCCGGCGAGGACACGGTGATCGACGAGCACTCCTACGACGACTGGGTCGCGACGCACGGTGGCGTCGAGGTGACGAGCATCGGCGGCAGCGTCCTGGCCTGCGAGGGATGCGGGGCGCGCACCGACACCACCGACCTGGCGACGACGTGCCAGTTCTGCGGCGGGCACCTGATCACCCTCACCGTCCCCGAGGGAGTGCTGCCCCCGGAGGCGGTCGTGCCGTTCGGCGTCGACGCCGACGGCGCCCACCGCGCGTTCCAGTCGTGGGTGCGCTCGCGCTGGCTGGCGCCGAGCGCGCTGAAGAAGGTCGTCTCGACGGACTCGCTGCGCGGCACCTACGTGCCGCACTGGACCTACGACGCCCGGACGTCGACGGCGTACCGCGGCGAGCGCGGCGACTACTACTACGTCACCCGGACCCGCACCGTCTCCGACGGCAAGGGCGGGACGACGACCGAGACCTACCAGGACCGCGAGACGCGCTGGAGCCGTCGCAACGGCAGCGTCGGCCGCGACTTCGACGACGTCGTCGTGCCCGCGACCGGGCGCCTCGACGCGGAGCTGCTCGAGAAGATGGGGCCGTGGCGCCTCGACGTCGCCCAGCCCTACCAGCCCGACTACCTGTCCGGGTTCTCCGCGCTGCGCTACGACGTCGACCCCGACACCGGTGTCGAGGACGCACGCAAGCAGATGCGCGCGGTCATCGACACCGACTGCCGCCGCGACATCGGGGGTGACGAGCAGCGGGTGCTCTCGATGGACGTGACCTACGCCGCGGTGATGTTCAAGCTGATGCTGATGCCGGTCTGGCTCGCCGCGTACGCCTTCCGCGACAAGCGGTGGCAGGTGATGGTCAACGCGAGCACCGCCGAGGTGGTCGGCGACCGTCCCTGGAGCCGGGTCAAGATCGGCGCCCTCGTCGCGCTGGCCGTGGCGCTCATCGGGGTCGTCGTGTGGCTGGGGCTCTCGAGCTCCGGGGACGCCTCGGGGGCCGCGGGGCCTGCGGGTGCCGAGCACCACGGCGCTCCGACGGCCGCGGTCGCCGCCCCGCAGGTCGTCAGCGCGCCCGTGCTCCCGGTGAGCCTCGAGCGAGGCTCCTGACCCGACCGGTCGGGACCGGCAGGCCCCGTACCTCGACCGCGGGGCGGCGGCGCCAGCAGGAGGGATGTCGATCGAGGTCGGCCAGTCACACCCGGGCGCGGTGCGACCGCAGTCGCGCAGGTCGAGGTGCACCCGCTGGCCGTGGGTGCAGGACCCCTGCCCCGCCCGGCCCGGCCCCCGGCCCGGCCCCCCGGCCCGGAACAGGGACCTCGTCAGGACCGGTCGCCCACCACGTGCACCAGCTCGACGGTCTGGGCGACGATCGACGTACGCCAGGCGTCGAACGTGTCGTCGCTGACACCGAACCGGTTGCCCTCGTCGAAGTGCTGCATGTCCGGGGTGTGGATGTGGCCCGCCGGGATGTCGCGCCCGAGGTGGTCGCGCAGCAACGTGTTGCGGTAGGCGCTCTCGTTGGACAGGTAGTTGCCACCCCCGCCCTCGTAGGAGCACGAGTCCGCCGAGGGCGGCGTCGGCGGCTCGGTGGGCGGGTAGTCGGTCGGCACCGGGGTGTTGCGCTCGGTCACCTGGTTCGACCCGCAGTCGGTGAACTCGCGGAAGCTCGTGTGCCAGATGACGCCGAACGCGACCGAGGTGTCGGGCCAGGTGTCACCCGGCGGGCGGGGCACGTCGGCACCGGTGTTCGCGCGGATCATCGCGCCGACCGGGAGGCTGGCGGTGGTCCACTGCGGCGGCCGGCGCAGCTCGAAGCCGAGGGTGCCGCCCCACCGGCGCGGGACCGCGGTGTTGCAGCCGGGGTTGTCGACGGCGATCTGCGGGGTCGCGTCGCGCGGCCCGACGCCCGGGCACGGCAGCGAGAGGTCGTTGCCCGGGTAGTCACCGTGGTAGCGGGCGTTCCACTGCTCGAGGCGGAACTCCGAGCCCACGGCCTGGCTCACCGTGATCGAGGCGTCCAGGCGCCGGCGCGGGCGCGCGCCCATGTGCGGGCCGACGGTGTCCTCCACGTAGCCGGCCGCGAACTCGGTGTAGTTGACCGGCAGCGTGTAGGCCTCGATGACCTGCCGCTTGCCGCCCCTCGACCGGTACGTCGTCCCGTCGAGGGCGAGCGCGGCGGCGCCCGAGGGGTTGCCGTGGCGGATGTTGTTGCCGACGGTGTCGTTGCCGGTGCCGGTCTCGCCGCCGTCGAGGGTGTACGGGTCGAACCCGCTCACCAGCACCCGTCTGACCCGGCGCCCCGGCGTGAAGGAGAGGTCGCCCATCCCCCGCGCCGCCTTGTCGAAGCGGGTGACGAGTGCGTCGCGCTCGTCGATCGACAACGCGAACCTCGGCTGCCACTGGCGCAGGGCGGCGGTGGCCTGGAGCCGGGTCCAGTACAGGGGTCGGTCGTCGCTGGCGGGCAGCGAGCCGGCCACCGGGCCGGTCGACTGCGCACGGCGTACGGCCTGACGCCACAGCGAGCGGCCCTGCCGCTCCACGAGCCGCTCGGCGGCGCGCAGGCTGCGGGTGCCGCACAGGCGGTGGACCAGCGCGGGACCGAACGCCTCGAACCCGCCGCCCTCGATCATCTGCCGCGCGAAGGGCTTCCGCTGCGCGAGCGCCGGGTTGCCGTTGCGCGGCAGCCTGCTCTCCAGGCGCTGCTCCTCGACCGAGAGCTCGGTGCCGGCGTCCAGGCAGCGTGCGCTCAGGGTGGTCCGGGCCGACGCCGGGTCGGCGGCGCCTGCGGCGGCCGCGGCGGCCGCGGTGCCTGGGGCACCGGCGCTCGACGGGCCTCCGGCCGTGAGCAGACCGGCGGTGAGGACCGCCGCGGTGGTGAGGGTGATGACGGAGGTGCGCATGCTGCTCCCAGGGTCCGAGTGCCGGTGAGGGCCCCCGGCCGGACCGGCGGCCGGGACCCGGGTGACGCTAGCAACGCGGCGGTCCCGCTACCACGCCCCCACGGCCACGCCCCCACGACCACCACCGGGCGGTTCGACGGACGGAGCGCACGCGGGGCACCATGCTCTCGGTGACCACGGCGGCCGCCACACGGCTTCACGTGGCACCACGTCACAGGGACCACTTCACGCGCGCGGCTCCACGTGGCACGGTTCACGTCGTGCGGTCCGAGGGGAGACATCATGGGTGACCCGATGCACGGCATCGAGGCGGACGTCGAGTTCGACTTCGCCGACGCCACGGCGTTGCGGACGGCGTGCACGTCGGTCGCCCAGACGATCGGCGGCCAGCAGGGGTCCCGACGCGCCTGGGCCGGCACGGCGCTGACCGACTTCCGCGGCCACTTCGCCGAGCTGTTCGCCACCAACGCCGAGACCGCCGACCTCGACGCCGGTGAGGTCGTCGCCGCGCTGCAGGCCACCGCGACCGCCGTGGCCGCCCTGGCCGCGGACGCCGAGGCCGAGCAGGGGCGCCGCAACGACGCGCGCGCCTGGAAGGCCCAGCACGACGACCGCGGCATCGGCGGCTGGCTCGACGACACCTTCGGGGACGGCGACGACTGCCCCATCCCCGAGCCGCAGCCGCGGCTGTCCTTCGCACCGCCGAGCCCGCCCAGCCGCGAGCGCCAGACGCCCGCGCCGGGCTCGGGAGGCGGCGGGGGCACCGGCACGTCGGCGGCCCGCCCGCGCGACCTGCACTTCTTCGCCACCAGCTCCGCCGGCGCCAACGGTGAGCTGGCCGGGGAGCCCGGGCGACTCCGCTCGCTCTACTCCGCCTTCCAGGCCAGCTGCCGGTGGGGCACGCTGAGCGCCGACGGCGTCCTCACCGGTCTGGACCGGTGGACGGAGGCCAACGACGACGACGTCCGGTGGGCCGACACCGTCGGCGACGCCTTCGCCGCAGCCGGGGGCGAGGGCGCGGTCTCGGCGCTGCCCGACTCCGCTCTCGCCGCCGCCCTGCGCGCGGCCGACGTCTCCGCCACCCGCGCCGACCTCGACGTCGCGATGCCCTCCGCGCTCGGGGCTCCCCCGACCACGGGGTACGCCAACGACCCGGTCAACACCTCGACCGGCAACTTCACCGAGTCCGAGGTCGACCTCGAGCTCGCCTCGGCCTGCTCCTCGCTGTCGTGGCGGCGCTCGTACAACTCCGTGCACGACCACGTCGGCGCGTTCGGACCCGGCTGGAGCAGCTGGTGCGACGCCGGGCTCGTCCTGAGCGACGAGTCGGCCGCCCTCACGCTGCCCGACGGCCGCCGGATCACCTTCCCCCGCCTCGGCTCCGGCTGGGACCGCGCCACCGGCGCCAACCTGTGGCTGACCCGTGAGCGGGCCTCGGCGCAGAGCGACGAGCGGCTCGTCGTCTCGGGCAACGACGGCGCCCGTTGGGTCCACACCGGCGCCGGCCGGCTGCTCAGCGTCGCGGTCGGCGAGGGCACCACGGTCAGCCTGACCTGGGACCGGGACCGGCTGGTCCGCCTGACCCACGAGCGCGGCCGCGCGATCGACCTCGCGTGGGCCGGCGCCGGGCCCCAGGCCCGCATCGTCGCCGTGCGTGCCTCCGACGGCCGCACGGTCTCCTTCGACTACGAGGACGGCCGTCTGGTCGCCGCCACCGGGCCGCTCGGGACCCGCCGCTACGGCTGGGACGAGGCCGGGCTGATCGCCTCCGTGACCGACGCCGACGGCGTGGTCGAGGCCGCCAACACCTACGACGAGCGCGGACGCGTCGTCCGTCAGCGCTCGCCGTTCGGTCGCATCACGCGCTTCGCCTACCTCCCGGGCCGCGTCACCGTCGTCTCCGACGAGGACGGCTCCCGCGCCAACACCTGGATCGCCGACGACCGAGGTCGCCTCGTCGGTGTCGTCGACGCCCATGGCCGGCGCCAGTCCATGGCCTACGACGCCCACGACAACAAGGTCCTCGTCACCGAGCGCGACGGCTCGGTCGTCATCTCCGAGCACGACACGCGTGGCCGGCGCGTGCGACAGGTGACCCCTGGCGGCGCCGACGTGGTCTACGCCTACGACGAGCTCGACCGGGTCACCCGCGTCGAGGTCACCGGCGGGGACCCGATGGTCGACGGCAGCGACCTCGTGCCGGGGGACGGCGACCACCAGGTCGCCGTGACCACGCTGACCTACGAGGGCGACCAGCGCAGCCCGAGCGCCGTCACCGATCCCGAGGGCGGCGTCACCCGCCTGGTCTGGGCACGCGGGCTCCTCCGGGAGGTGAGCGACCCCACCGGGATCACCTCGCACTTCACCTACGACGAGCACGGGGAGCTCGAGACCACGACCGACGCCGAGGGCAACGTGGCGCGGCTCGAGCGCGACGCGACCGGCCGGGTCAGCGCCGCGGTCACCCCGAGCGGGCAGCGCACGACGTACACCTACGACCCGGCCAGCGGCATGCTCGCCGAGCGGGTCGGCCCCGACGGCGCGACCTGGCGCTACGAGCGCAGCACCGCGGGCCGCCTCGTCGCCGTCACCGACCCCACCGGGAGCCGGACCGAGCTGGAGCACGGCCCGCACGGCGAGGAGTCCGCGACGATCGACCCGTTGGGTCGCGCGGTCCGCCGCACCTACGACGACCTGGGGCGGGTCACCGCCTCCGTGCTCCCGGACGGGTCGCGCTGGGAGTTCGCGCACGACGCGCTGGGCCGGGTCACCGCGGTCACCGACCCCGAGGGCGGGACGCTGCACCAGGAGCACGACGTCCTCGGCGCGCCCACCGCCGTCATCGACCCGACCGGCGTACGCCGGGAGCTCGCCGAGGCGAGCAGCGCTGCCGCCGCCTCGCTCGAGGTCTTCGACGGCGCCCCCGGCGAGGGCCCCGCACGCCTCGACCTCGACAAGCTCGGTCGCCTGGTCTCCGAGACCGGACCGGACGGGTCGGTCCGGCTGACCCGCTACGACCGCTGCGGCCGGCCGGTCGAGATCGTCGACCCGGCCGGCGGCCTGACCCGCGTGGTCCGCGACGCCGCCGGCCGCATCGTCACGATGATCCAGCCCACCGGCGCCGAGGTGACCTACACCTACGACGCCTGCGGCCGGTTGTCGACGATCACCGACCAGACCGGCGCCACGTCGCGCCGGGTCTACGACGCCGACGGCCGGGTCGTCGAGCAGCACCTGCCGACCGGTGAGGTCGCGACCACCCGCTTCGAGGCCAACGGCCGGGTCGTCGCGATGCGCGTGCCCGGGGTGGGCACCACGACGTACTGCTACGACGCGGCGGGCCGCGTCGTCGAGACCCGCGACCCCCGCAGCGGGCGCCGCCGGTTCACCTACGACGCCGCCGGGCAGCTCGTCGCCGCCACCGACGCCAACGGCGGGGTCACCGCCTACGGCTACGACGAGGGCGGGCGCTGCACCGAGATCACCCACCCCGACCGCGGCGTCACCCGCCGCGCCTACAACGCCCAGCACCGCCTGGTCTGTGAGACCGACCCGCTCGGGCGCACCACGACCGCGGAGTACGACGCAGCGGGCCGCCAGGTCTCCCAGACCGACCCGGCCGGGTCGCGCACGCGAGTGGCGCTACGAGTCCGGTCGCCTGAGCGCGGTCGTCGTCGACGGGGTCGTGCAGTCCTCGATCGACCGCGACGTGCCCGGTCGCCGGATCCGGGTCACCGACCGCTCGGGGCCGCACGGCTCGGTCGTCGAGCACGAGCTCGAGTGGGACGCCCGGGGCCTGCTCGTCGCCCGCACCCGCGACGGCGTCGGCCCACGCTGGCGCTACGACGCGGACGGCGCCTGCGTCGCGCTGACCACCGCCGACGGCGCCGTGACCTCCTACGCCCGCGACGCCGCCGGCCGTCTCGTCGGCGTCAGCCACCCCCTGCTGGGCACGGCCCTCGTCGAGCGCGACGCCGCCGGACGCCAGGTCGTCGCCACCGCCGGTGGCCGCACCCAGCGGTGGACCTACGCCGACGGGTTCGTGACCGTCCACGAGATCGAGGGCGGCGCGCCGCACCCACCTCGTGCGGGACGACGACGGGCGGATCGCCCGGGTCGAGACCGAGGGTGGGGACGAGGGCACCCAGTCCACCGCCTACTCCTACGACGAGGCCTGCCAGCTCGTCGCCGCGGTCACCAGCACGTCGGGTGAGGCGTCCGGCAGGCGCACGCAGCGCTGGCGCTACGACGCCGCCGGACGCCTGGTCGCGGAGCGCTTCGACGGGGTCACCCGCGAGCTGCTCCACGACGCGGCCGGGCAGCTGGTCGCCTCGCGCACCGGCGCCCAGGAGGTCGTCTCCTACGCCTACGACGCCGTCGGACGTCGCACCGGCGAGCAGTACGCCGATGGCAGCACCCGCGCCTTCACGTGGAGCCCGACCGGGTGGTTGTCCTCGGTCACCTCGACCGACGGCGCGGGCGCGGTGCGGCGTACGGGCCTGGTCGTCGACGCGCTCGGCGAGCTGTCCCGCATCGAGGGCCCCGACGGTCGCAGCACCGAGGTCGTCGCCGACACCGCGAACCCGTGGAACGGGCCGCTGTCGGTCGGCGGCCGCCAGGTCACCCGGGCCGGTGGCTTCACCGGCCTCGCCGACACCTCCACCGGCGAGGCCTCGTGGTCCGACCCGGGGTGGCGCGACGCCCGCGCGATGGGGCCCGACCCGTGGTCGCTGCCGACCGACGGCCTGCCCGAGCTGCCGTCCCCGGGCTCCGGGACGGAGACCGGCTTCGAGCTCACCGAGACCGGCGAGCTGCTCGTCGGCGGCACCGGCGGCACGAGCGGGCTGCAGTGGATGGGTCGCCGTGCCTACGACCCGGCGACCCGCGGCTTCCTCTCCGTCGACGCCCGCGAGGCCCTGACCGGCGCCGGCTGGGCGGGCAACCCGTACTCCTTCGCCGGCAACGACCCGCTGCACGCGCTGGACCCGATGGGCCTGACCCCTGTCACCGACGAGCAGCTGCGCGCCTACAACGCCGCCAACGGCGGCTTCATGGACACCGCGGCCGGCAGGTGGCTGAAGAACAACTGGGAGTACGTCGCCGGGGGCGCCATGGTGCTCGGCGGCGCGGCGCTGATGTTCGTGCCGGGCGGCCAGACCTTCGGCATGGGCCTGATGTCGGCGGGAGCCGACACCATCATCCAGAAGGCCACGACCGGCGAGGTCAACTGGGGTGAGGTCGCGGTCTCCGGCCTCCTCGGCATGGCCGGCGGGGTCGGCGGCGGCCTGGCCAGCAAGGCCGGCATGAGCGGCTGGAAGGCCGCGGCCGCCGGCGGGATGATCGACGGCGCCTGGCAGGGCGGCGCCGCCAGCGGCGCCGGCTACCTGATGGGCGACGGCCCGCACACGGTGAACGGGTTCTTCGGCGCCGCCGGCACCGGGACGCTGTTCGGCGCCGGCAGCGGCGGCGCGCTCGGCGTCGTCAGCCACGGCGCCGGCTCGGCGGCCAGCCACCTGCGCGGCGGCAGCGCCGTCGACGACTCGATCGGCCAGGCCGGGCGCGAGCTCGGCGCGACGTCGCCGACCCCGCACACCCCGACGCCGCCGGTGTCCGCCCCGGCGCCCTCGTTCCCCCACGAGCTCACGCTGGGCAACAACGCCCAGACCGGCGTCCACGTCTACCAGGGCGTCGACGGCGCCGGGAAGGACGTCTACGCCGGCATCACGAACGACCTGGAGCGACGTCAGGCCCAGCACGGCGGCCGGTTCACGCTGCAGCAGATGACCGACCAGCAGGGACTGACCCGTGGTGAGGCCCGATCGGTGGAGGAGGCCCTGATCCAGCGCGCGGGCGGGACTGCGCGCGAGGGCGGGAACTACCAGAACCTGGTCCACAGCGTCTCCCCGAACCACGCCTACCACTCGGACGCCGCGAGCTGGGGAGAGCACTGGTTGCAGTCCCACGGCTACTGAGGGTCCTGGCGCGGTCGCCATGTTGCTGGAGGCGCCGAGGTGCCGAGGCGCCGCGTCGTCGAGGTGAGAGGGTTGACCCGTGCCCGAGGAGAACACCAACCTGGACAAGCTCACCGCCTCACGCAAGGCGCAGCGGGTCGGCGACGTCTTTGCGCTGAGGGTGGACGGTCGGTACTTCTTCGGTCGGGTGATCTCGACCGAGGCGGTGGCGGGTCCCTCGATGCGCCACGCGATCCTCGCCTACCTCTTCGAGGCACCCGCCTCGACGATCGACGGCTACGACGCCGAGACCCTGCGGCCGGATCGACTCCTCGTCCCGCCGTTCATGATCAACAAGCTCCCGTGGAGCCGCGGCTACTTCCAGACCGTCGCTCACCTGCCGCTCGAGGCGGGGCAGAGGCTCGAACAGCACTGCTTCCGCGCCGCGAACGGCACGATCTACGACGAGGCCCTCAACGTGCTGCCCCAGGCCCAGGAACCGTGCGGGATCTGGGGCCTGGCCAGCTACCGATCGGTCGACGACCAGGTCAGTGCTCGCCTGGGCCTTCCGCTCGCCGCTGACTGACGCGCCTGGTGCCGGACCTCGGGGCGTGGCGCCCAGGGCGCGAGGCCGCGAGAGCTGGTCGTCCTCAGCGCGTCGTACGCCGAGCGCGGTCGCGGGCTCGGACCAGGCTCGTCGCCGTACGTCGGCACGCGGCGACCGCCTGCGCGAGCGGCGAGGCCGGGTCCCACCCGCTCGCCCCGTCGGCCAGGTGGCCGACCGACGACGTGAGGCCGTCGACGTCGCCGGACGCCAGGTCCCGGCGCGCCTGGTCGACCGCGGTCGTCGCCGCGTGCAGCGACAGCGACGAGGCACCCGACGTCCGTTCCGGCTCGGGTCGGGCGTCCTCGGCGGCGATCTGACGAGCGGCCTCGTCGAGCTCACCGTGGAGCCGGCTCGAGGAGCGCGAGGCCGAGCGCCGCGAGACCAGGGTGACGACGATCAGCGCGACCCCGGGGACGACGACGACCGCGGCGACGATGCGCAGGCTCTCCCAGTTCAACCGACCGCTGCTCAGCGCGGCGACCACCGAGGCGCCCAGCACGGCCACGACGACGACCCAGAACAGCACCCGGCCCCAGACGGGCCACGGCTCCACGACCTTCTCGGCATCGTTGCCCACGTCGCCCTCCACCACCTTGATCCCGGGTGCACCAGCACCGCCACGGCGCCACAGTGGCACATGCCGTAGAGCTCGCACTGGCAGGTGGGCAGCGCGCCGCCCGAGCCTCTCACCGCCGCGTCGCGGTCGCCGTGCCGACCTGCGGGACGGCACATGGGTCGTGCTGCCGGGGTCGGTCTACGTCCTGCGGT
>CAVXDJ010000013.1:0-24401 GCA_963760555.1 uncultured Actinomycetota bacterium
GACCAGGGTCTTGGCGATGCGGAACGGGTCGATGAACGCCGTCGTCGGGTCCGGGAAGAGGGACATGTCGGACTCGTGGATCGCCTGGAACCCGCGGATCGAGGATCCGTCGAAGTTGAGGCCGTCGTCGAAGACACTCTGGTCGAACGAGGACACCGGGACGGTGAAGTGCTGCATGACCCCGGGCAGGTCACAGAAGCGGACGTCGACCATCTCGACGCCCTCGTCCTTGATGAACTTGAGCAGCTCGTCGCTGTTGCTGAACATTCGCCCTCCTGAGCTGGGGGCGGGGCCACCAGCCGGTGATTGACTGCGGTGTCGGGTAGTGGACTGGTGGAGCAGCACGAACGTAGGTACGGGCCGTTACCTGACCGTATCGCGCGTGTGTCGGCGGTGTAACAGCTCGCCCACCCTCGCCTCCGCTCGCAGCCGCAGAGGGGCCCAGCTCGACCCGCCCTACCGGGACAACCGGTGGCGGACCCGGCTCACCAGGCCTGCCCGGGCCTCGGTCGGGTGGCCCGGGCAACGGCGGTCCCGAGGCACTTCGGCCAGGACCGAGTCGATGTGCTGTCCGCACCCCGCCCAGGTGGTCTTCCCGCACCTCTTGCAGGTGACTGCTCGGCACATGGTGATGCTCCTTCGTCGTGCTCCGGTTCTTCGTGGGTTCGTGCTCGGGGCCGTTCGGCTGGGGTCGGTGCGCCCGGTCAGCCGTGGGAGAACGTGATCGAGGGCAGCACCCTGCGCAGCCAGGTGGGGGACCACCAGGCGGCCTTGCCGGTCAGGCGCAGCATCACCGGCAGCAGCACCAGGCGCACCAGGAAGGCGTCGAGCAGCACGGCGACGCCGAGCACGACGCCCATCTCCTTGGGCGGCAGCGGCCCGGAGAGCGCGAAGGTGAAGAACACCGCGACCATCACCGCCCCGGCGGCGAAGATCACCCGGCCGGAGTGGGCCAGTGAGCCGACCATCGCGTCCTTGGGGTCCCCCGAGGTCTCGTAGTGCTCCTTGGCCGAGGCCAGCAGGAAGACGGTGTAGTCCATCGCGATCGCGAAGATCATCGCGAAGAAGAACACCGGCGCCCAGGCGTCGAGGAACCCCTGGCTCTCGAAGCCGAGGAGGTCGGAGCCGTAGCCCTCCTGGAAGACCAGGCGGGCGACCCCGAAGGCGGCCGCCGTCGACAGCAGGCTGGCGAGGGTCCCGAGCAGCGAGATGAGCGGCGCCTGGAGGGCGACCAGGAGCAGCAGGAAGCCGAGCAGCAGCACGACGCCGATCACCAGCGGGGTGGACTCGTCGAGCTGGGTCTTGAGGTCCAGGTTCTCCACGGCGGCGCCACCCACCAGGGCGCTGTCGGGCAGGTCGGCACGAAGCCGGTCGACCGTGCCGCCGAGCTCGGGGTCGGAGGGGTCGACGGTGGGAACGGCCTGGATCAGGACCAGGTCGCTGTCGTCGCTGGCCGGCATGGGCGGCATGGCGCCGGCGATGCCGTCGTCGGCGGACAGGACCTGGGTGGTGGCGTCGGCGTCGGCCTTGTCGGTGACGACCTGCAGCGTGCCGGGCGCGCCCTCGCCGAAGGACTCCTGCACCAGGTCGTAGCCGATCCGGGCGCTGGAGTCCTCGGGCAGGACCTTGATCGAGGGCATCGCGGTCTTCAGGCCGACGACGGGCGCGGCGAGCACCAGCAGCACGACCAGCGAGGCGAGGCCCCAGACGACGGGCCGCTTCCAGAGCCGCTCACCCCACGCCGCGAACCGCGGCGAGCGGGACTCACTGGGCCGGGACCAGGGCAGGGAGTACTTGTTGATCGTGTGGTCGAGCTTGAAGAGCACCAGCGGCAACAGGGTCAGCGTCGCGGCGAGCACGAAGACCACCGAGAGCATGATCCCGCCGGCCATCGAGCGGAAGGAGGGGGACGGCACGAGCATCACCGCCGACAGCGAGATCAGCACGGTGGCCCCGGAGAGCAGGACCGCCTTGCCCGCGGTGTCCATGGTCTCGGCCACGGCCCGCCGGGCGGAGTTGCCGGCGCCCATCCGCGAGGCGCGGTAGCGCATCACGAGGAACAGGGCGTAGTCGATGCCGAGCGCGAGCGCGAACATCATCGCGAAGTTCATCGCCCAGATCGAGACCGGCACCAGCTCGTTGATCAGCACCAGGGAACCGGCCGAGGCGATCAGCCCGGCCAGGGTGAGCAGCAGCGGCAGACCTGCCGCGACCAGGGCACCGAAGGCCAGCACCAGGATCGCCATGGTCACGGGCCAGGAGATCATCTCGGAGGTGAGCATCGCCTCCAGGTTCGCCTCGTTGAAGTCGGACCAGAGCAGCGAGGAACCGGTCGGGTTGACCTGGACCCCGTCGACGGAGAGGTCCTGCACCTCCTCCTTCAGGTCCGTGGCCACCCGCACCATCTCGTTGGTGTCGGCGCCGGCGCCGGCGAGGATGATCGCGGTGCTGCCGTCCTGGCTGATGGTCGCGCCGGGCATCGGGGCGAGGACGTCGGCGATGCGCGGCTCCGACTCGAGGACCTCGGTGGTGCGCGCGATCACCTCGGCGCCGCGGCCCTCGGTGACGGGGCCGTCCTCGGAGTGCACCACGACCTGGATGGCGGAGGAGGCGTTGCCGCCGAAGCTCTCGCGAGCCAGCTCGCGGGCCGCCACGGACTCCGAGCCGTCAGCCTGCCAGCCGGCGCCGGACAGGTTCTTCTCGACCTGGGGCGCGAAGGCGCCCAGCCCGATGATCAGCAGCAGCCAGACGGCGGTGACGATCGTGGCGTGGTGGGTCACCCAGACGCCCAGGCGGCCGAGCGGCCCGGGGGAGGGGACTGCGGGCGCGGCGGAGGACGGCCCGGAGTCGGCCGTACCGCCCGGTCGCGCGGTGGTGGTGGTGCTCATGTCGAGATCCGTTCTGGAAGGGGGGTGGTGTTCAAAGGAGCGCGGGGAGCGCCTGCGTGGCGGTGTAGGTCGCCACGGCCAGCACGAGGACGGTGAACGCCGCCGAGAGGTGGCGGGTGTCCACCCGGTCCGCGATCCGGGCGCCGGCGACGGCCCCGAGCGCGGAGGCGACGGTCAGGGTCAGCACGACGTCCCAGTCGGGCGCCGTCCCGGCGCCGGCCCGGGTCGCCAGGGCGGCGGCGCTGGTGATCGTGATGACGACCAGCGAGGTGCCGACGGCGTACTCGAGCGGCAGTGCCAGGGCGAGCAGCAGGGCGGGGACGACGAGGAACCCGCCGCCGACGCCCAGGAACCCGGTCAGCAGCCCGACGACCGTGGCGGTGACGAGCACCTTCAGAGCCCGCGGGCACGCACAGGCGAAGGTGGGGCTGAAGGTGATGATCGGGTCGTCCAGCTGCGGGCGCCGGGCGTGCTGCGGCTCGCCGTCGCCGTGGTGCAGCAGCCGCCAGGCCATCAGGGCCCCGACCAGCAGCATCAGGACGGCGAACGAGGCCAGGAGCACGTCCTCGGAGACCCGGGCCGAGGCCCGGGCGCCGACGACGGCGCCCCCGATCGCGACGACCCCGAAGGTGGCCCCGCGCGCCAGGAGCACGTTGCCGCTGCGGTACGCGGCGGCCGCGCCGATCAGCGAGGTCGTGCCGACCACCACCAGCGAACCCGTGGTGGCCTGGGAGGCGGACTGGTCCAGCAGGTAGACCAGGACCGGGACCGCCAGGATCGACCCACCGCCGCCCAGCGCGCCCAGGCTGAGCCCGATCAGCGCGCCGGCGACGACGGCGAGGACGAGCGTCACGCCTCGGGCCCCACCAGGTGCAGTCCGACCTTCTCGGCGTTGGCGAAGGTGTCGTCGATCGCGACCAGGGTGCGGCCACGAACGTCGAGCATCGAGGCGGCGACCGACGCGCGGTACCCACCGGCGCAGTGCACCCACACCTCACCGGCCGGGACCTCGTCCAGGCGGGTCCACAGCTCGTGCAGGGGGATGCTGACCGCGCCGGAGATCGCGGCCGACTCGTGCTCGTCGGCGCGGCGGACGTCGAGGACGACCACCTCGCGGTGGTGGCGCACGTCGGCCAGGTCGGCGAAGGTCGCGGTCTCGAAGCTGGACAGCTCCCCGTCGCTCCACTGCTCGGGCGTGCCCGTGGCGTGGGCGGCCGGGCGGTCGATGCCGATGCGGACCAGCTCGCGCTGGGCCTCGGCGACGTCGTCGGCGGTCTCGCCGAGCAGGGTGACCGGGGTGCCCCAGGAGATGAGCCAGCCGACGTAGGTCGCGAAGCCGCCGTCGAGACCGAAGTTCAGCGTGCCCGGGGCGTGCCCGGCGGCGAAGGCGGTGCGGTTGCGCAGGTCGATGACCCACTCGCCCGCCTCGATGCGCTCGCGCAGGGCCGCGGCGTCGGCCACGGCCGGTGCGCTGAGGTCCGGCGCGGACGGGCCGGCGGCGTTGGCCGGGGACATGTGCACGTAGTAGGCCGGCCAGGCGCCGAGCCCGCCGAGCAGCTCGGCGACGTAGCTCTCCTCGTCCTGGGTCAGCACCGGGTTCGACCGCTTCTCCTCGCCGATGGTCGAGGACGTGGCGTCGGACTGGGTGGCGGCGCAGAACGAGCCGAACCCGTGGGTCGGGAAGACCTCGGTCTCGTCGGGCAGCAGGTCGGCCAGCCGATGGGCGGAGGCGTGCTGGTGGCGCACCAGCGCGTCGGTGTGCTCCTCGCCGAGCAGGTCGGGTCGCCCCGTGGCGCCGAAGAGCAGCGAGCCGCCGGAGAAGATGCCGGTGTCGGTGCCGCTGGCGGTGTCGTGCAGGGCGTAGGACAGGTGGGTGAAGGTGTGCCCGGGCGTGGCCAGCGCGGTGACCCGCATCCGGTCCCCGACCTCGACCTGCTCGCCGTCGGCGACGGGGGTCCGGTCGAAGGACACCTCGTCGGCGGCGTTCACGACGTACGCCGCACCCGTCGCCTCGGCCAGCGCCAGGCCGCCGGTGACGTAGTCGTTGTGGATGTGGGTCTCGAAGACGTGCGTGAGTTGCACCCCGTGCTCCTCGAGCAGCGCCAGCACCCGGTCGATGTCGCGTTGGGGGTCGACGACGAACGCGACGGCGCCGTCGTGGACCAGGTAGCTGCGGTCGCCGAGCGACGGGGTCTCGATGGGGAGGATCGTCAGGTCGCTCATCGGCCCGCCCCCGTCTCGACCGGGCGCCCGGACTCGATCCAGGCCTTCGTGCCGCCCTGGACGTTGACGGCGTCGAAGCCCTGGGCCACGAGCACGTCGGTCATCGCCGAGCTGCGGTTGCCCGAGGCACAGATGACGTGGACCGGCGCGGTGCGGTCGAGCTCCTCGAGCCGGGAGGTCAGCACGCCCATGGGCAGGTTGCGGGCCCCGGGCAGGTGGCCCTCGGCGTACTCCTCGGTCTCCCGCACGTCGATGACGGCTGCGCCGCCCTCGAGGGCGACGGCGACCTGGTCGATGTCGATCTCTCGCATGTCTCGTTCCTTCCGGCCCGCGAGGGCCTGATGTCGAGGGAACCCCCTGGGGGGATCAGATCCGCCACACTACATATCCCCCCAGGGGGTTGTACAGTCGGAGGCGCGAGGTGGCGTGAGGCCCCCGTGACCCGACGAAAGGCAGGACCATGGCGGACTACACCCTCTCGGTCGCCACCGAGCGTCCCTACGACGAGACCGTGGCCCTGGTGCGCGAGCAGCTCGCCGAGGCCGGCTTCGGCGTGCTGACCGAGATCGACCTGAGAGCGACGCTCAAGGAGAAGCTCGACGTCGACGTCGAGCCGCAGATCATCCTCGGCGCCTGCCGGCCGGATCTTGCGCACCAGGCGCTGCAGGCCGAGCCCTCGATCGCGGCCCTGCTGCCGTGCAACGTGGTGGTGCGCTCGACCGGGGAGAGCAGCACGGTGGTCGAGGCCTTCGACCCGGCCGTGATGACCTCCTTCGCTGGCGACTCCGAGGCGCTGCGCGCGGTCTCCGAGGACGCCCGTGACCGTCTGTCGGGTGCCCTGGACGCGGTCGCCGCCGCAGAAGCGGCGCAGTGATGGACCTCGAGCCGTCCGAGATCGCAGCCGTCATCACGCGGATGAAGCGCGCCAACGGTCACCTCGCGAGCGTGATCCGGATGATGGAGGAGGGATCCTCGTGCGAGGACGTCCTCACCCAGCTCGCCGCCGTCAACAAGGCCATCTCGCGGGCCGGCTACGCGATCGTCGCGACGGGTCTGCAGCACTGCCTGACCGACGGTGACGGCATCGAGGGCGTCGACGTGAAGAAGATGGAGAAGCTGTTCCTGGCCCTTGCCTGACCCGCTCCGGGGGGGTGACGCCGAGCAGGCGCCGGGGCGTCAGCGACACAGCGTCGAAATGAGACCGACACGAGACGCGCCTACGGTGGCGGCGGTTGCCCGCGGACGAGCCCGGGTGCAGATCGTCGAGGAGCCCCCATGACCGCCAACCAGGTCCGCATGCACGCCATCGCCGCGGTCGAGGCCGCTGTCGCCCCGCCGGTCGGCTTCGACCCCGGCGAGGAGCCCGGGCAGATCTTCGGGGAGAACGTCTTCAGTCTCACGGTCATGCAGCGCCGCCTGCCCAAGAGCGTCTACACGTCGGTGGTCTCGACCATCGAGCAGTCGACCCCGCTGGACTCCGAGATCGCCGACGCCATCGCCTCGGCGATGAAGGACTGGGCGCTGGAGAAGGGTGCGACCCACTACGCCCACGTCTTCTACCCCCTGACCGGTCTGACGGCGGAGAAGCACGACAGCTTCCTGGACCCCGTCGGGGACGGCACGGCGATGGCCTCGTTCTCCGGCAAGACCCTGGTGCAGGGCGAGCCCGACGCGTCGAGCTTTCCCAACGGCGGGCTGCGCAACACCTTCGAGGCCCGCGGCTACACCGCCTGGGACGTGATGAGCCCGGCGTACGTCCTGGAGAACCCGCACGGCAACACGCTGTGCATCCCGACCATCTTCATCTCGATGACCGGGGAGGCGCTCGACCACAAGACCCCCGTGCTGCGCTCGCAGCAGGCGATGTCGACCCAGGCCAAGCGAGTGCTCACGCTGTTCGGCCACGCAGACCCGGCCACGGTGGTCGCCTACTGCGGACCGGAGCAGGAGTACTTCCTCGTCGACAGCCACTTCTTCCTGGCCCGTCCCGACCTCATCAACGCCGGACGCACCCTCTTCGGCGCGAAGCCTCCCAAGGGCCAGGAGTTCGACGACCACTACTTCGGGGCGATCCCCGAGCGGGTCCTCGGCTTCATGATGGACACCGAGCGCGAGCTCTTCAAGCTCGGCATCCCGGCGAAGACCCGCCACAACGAGGTCGCTCCCGGCCAGTTCGAGGTGGCGCCGATGTTCGAGCGTGCCAACGAGGCCTCGGACCACCAGCAGCTGCTCATGACGACGTTCAAGGCGGTCGCGCGCCGCCACGGCATGGAGTGCCTCTTCCACGAGAAGCCCTTCGAGGGCGTCAACGGCTCGGGCAAGCACGTCAACTTCTCCCTCGGCAACGCCGAGCTGGGCAGCCTGCTCGTGCCGGGCGACAACCCGCACGACAACGCGCAGTTCCTGGTCTTCTGCGCGGCGGTGATCCGCGGCGTCGACAAGTACGGCGGGCTGCTGCGCGCCTCGGTCGCCTCGGCCTCCAACGACCATCGCCTCGGCGCCAACGAGGCACCCCCGGCGATCATCTCGATCTTCCTCGGCGACCAGCTCGCCGACGTCTTCGACCAGATCGCCAAGGGCGGCGCGACGCACTCCAAGGAGCGCGGGACGCTGACGATCGGCGTCGACACGCTGCCGAACCTGACCAAGGACCCGGGCGACCGCAACCGGACCAGCCCCTTCGCCTTCACCGGCAACCGGTTCGAGTTCCGGGCGCCGGGCTCCAACCAGACCGTGGCCGGACCGATGGTCATGCTGAACACGATCATGGCCGAGGCCCTGGACCACTGCGCGAGCACGCTCGAGCAGGCGGTGGCGGACGGCACCGACTTCAACGAGGCCGTGCAGGCGCTGCTCACCGACATCATCTCCGAGCACGGCCGGGTCATCTTCAACGGCAACGGCTACTCCGAGGAGTGGCCGATCGAGGCCGAGCAGCGAGGTCTGAAGAACCTGCGCACCACCGTCGATGCGCTTCCCGAGCTGCTGCGCCCCGACGCGCTGGAGCTCTTCGACACCTACCACGTCTTCAACGAGCGCGAGATGCACAGCCGCTTCGAGGTGGGCTGCGAGGCCTACGTGAACACCATCGGGGTCGAGGCCAACCTGACCCTCGAGATCGCTACGACGACGATCCTGCCGGCAGCGATGCGCTACCAGAGCGAGCTGGCGCAGAACGTGGCGGTGCTCAGGGCAGCCGGGGTCGAGACCGACACCACGACCCTGGAGTCGGTGAGCGCGCCGCTGGGGCGGCTGCGCGCCGGCCTCGCGTCGCTGAGGACCGCGATCGACCACCCGCACCCCGAGGACCCGCTGGCCGCCGCGACGTACTGCCGCGACGAGGTGCTGCCCCCGATGGAGGCCGTCCGCGAGGCAGCCGACGTTCTCGAGGGCGTGGTCGCCGACGACCTCTGGTCGTTGCCGACCTACCAGGAGATGCTCTACATCCTCTGACGGGGTCGGGTCCGTAGGCTGTGCCACGTGGTCGACAGCCTGCGATTCCCGACCTCGTCCTGGCCGCGACGGATCCTGGCCCTCGCAGTCGACTGGCTGGCGTGCACGGCCGTCGTGGTCCTCGTGGTCGGCCTGGACTCCTACACCGCGCCGGGCAGCAAGGCGTCGTTCGCCGTCCTGGGCGTCTACGTCGTGGAGTCGGCGCTGCTGACGTGGCTGGTGGGCGGTTCCTTCGGCAAGCTCGTGACCCGGCTGCGGGTCGTGTGGGCCACCGGCGGGACCCGTCCGATGAACCCGGTGCGACTGCTGGGCCGGCAGGTCCTGGTCGCGCTGGTCATCCCGCCCCTGGTCTTCCGACCGGACGGGCGCGGCCTGCACGACGTGGCCTCGGGCACCGTGACGGTGACCCTGGGGACGTACCGACAGCTCGGCCAGCCCGGCCGCTTCCGCTGAGCCGTCCCGCGGACCGTTCCGCGGCTGGGGAGATCAGCGACCGCGCATCTGCGAGCGCATGCCCTTCATGTTCTGCGGCAACGGCCCCTTGGGCATCGGCACGGCCGAGCGCTGGGCGTCGAGGGCCTTGAGCCGGTTGAGCACGTCGGTCATCTCGGCCGGCTTGAGGTTGCGGCCCGACTTGCGCACGGTGGTCAGCAGCTTGGGCAGCGGCACCTGGCCCTCGCCGTTGCCGCACTGGACCTCCTTGACCGGGGTCCCGGCCACGACGCGCTCGTGCTTCTTGCGCTCCGCCGTGAGCAGCGCCTTGACCCGCGAGGCGTTGCCCTCACCGACCAGGACGATGCCCGGAGGGCCGACCACCCGGTGCACGACGTCCTGCTGCCGGTTGAACGCGACAGCAGGATCGGTCCTCCAGCCGCGCTTGAGCATCGTCAGCGCGCTCGCGGCTGCCCCGACCTGACCCTCCATGCGCTTGTACGCCGCAGCCTGGGCGCGCCGACTGAAGACGACGAGCGCGCCGAGCAGGCCGAGCATGACCCCGCCGACGACGGCGATGACCAGCGACGCCGTACCGCTGCCGGGCAGGAGGAAGAAGATCGCGAAACCCACCAGGGCGAAGACCAGGAACGACCCGAGCAGCCACAGGCCGATCTGCGGGTCGACCTCCTTGGTCATCCGGTAGGCCTCGGCGAGCTGCTTGCGGCGCTTGGTCTTCGCCGGCTTGGCCGCCTTGGCGGGCTTCTCGTTCTTCGTCCTGGTGCGGGCCATGGTCAGCGGGGCGCTTCCTTGCGTCGTGGTTCGGCGGTGGTCGGGGTCGGTGCGGGTCAGACTCGGACCGGAGCACCCTGGCGGGCGTCCATCGCCTGACCGTACAACCGTCCGGCGCGGTAGGACGAGCGCACCAGCGGCCCGGACATGACGCCGGAGAACCCGATCGCGGTGGCCTCGGCGTCGAGCTCGACGAACTCCTCGGGCCTGACCCACCGCTCGACGGGGTGGTGGCGCGGCGAGGGGCGCAGGTACTGGGTGATCGTGATCAGCTCGCAGCCGGCGTCGTGCAGGTCGCGCAGGGCCTGGCTGACCTCCTCGCGGGTCTCGCCCATGCCGAGGATCAGGTTGGACTTCGTGACCAGGCCGAAGTCGCGGGCCGAGGTGATGACGCCCAGCGAGCGCTCGTAGCGGAAGGCCGGGCGGATCCGCTTGAAGATCCGCGGGACCGTCTCGACGTTGTGGGCCAGCACCTCGGGCCTGGACTCGAAGACCTCGGCGAGCTGGTCGGGGTCGGCGTTGAAGTCGGGGATCAGGTTCTCCACCCCGGTGTCGGGGTTCAGCTCGTGGATCTGCTTGACCGTCTCGGCGTAGAGCCAGGCGCCACCGTCGGGCTGGTCGTCGCGGGCGACGCCGGTGATGGTCGCGTAGCGCAGGCCCATCGTGCGCACCGACTCAGCGACCCGACGTGGCTCGTCGCGGTCGATCGGCTCGGGCTTGCCGGTGTCGATCTGGCAGAAGTCACAGCGGCGCGTGCACTGGTCGCCGCCGATGAGGAACGTCGCCTCCCGGTCCTCCCAGCACTCGTAGATGTTGGGGCACCCGGCCTCCTGGCACACCGTGTGCAGGCCCCCGTCCTTGACCAGCTTCTTCAGCTCGGTGTACTCCGGGCCCATCCTCGCGCGGGTCTTGATCCACTCGGGCTTGCGCTCGATGGGGGTCTGCGCGTTGCGGACCTCCAGGCGCAGCAGCTTGCGGCCGTCGGGGGCGGTGGGAGAGGCAGTCACGGTTCCTGATGCTACGCCGGTGGCGGGCGCGGTCCACGCCCGCGGTGGCCGCGACGTGGTCCTGGATCAGCCGACGTCGCGCCGGCGGAACGAGAGCACCGAGGCCGCCGCGACGGCGAGGAGCAGGCTCGCGAAGTACGTCGTCGCCTCGGAGCGGTCGATCACGGTCTCGCACCGCTCCCGCAGGGGGTCGCCTCGCCTCCCGGTGTACTCGAAGCAGGCCTCGTCCTGGTAGTTGGTCACGGTCAGCGACCCGACGACCAGGGCCGTGAGGTTGTTCTGCGGGGCGAGCCGCTGCACGACGGTCGATCCCGAGGAGGCCAGGACCAGCGGGGCGACCACGACGACGGCGAAGAGGATGCCCAGGCTGGCGACCGTGCTGCGCAGCAGCATCGTGAGCGCGTAGCCGCCCACGCCCGCGGCGCACGAGAGCAGCCCGACCCGCCAGACCTCCGCCCACACCCGACCGGCGGTGCCCGTGGCCGACGGCTCACCCCACACGGTCGCGGCGGAGGCCAGCAAGCCCCAGAACAGTGCCAGCGCCACGGCGGAGAAGGCCAGGCCGACGAGGGCCACCGCGCCCGCCTTGGCCACCCACACCCGCGTGCGGCGGGCCTCGAAGAGGAGCTGGTTGGACATCGAGCCGGTGTTCCAGTCGTGACCGGCGAAGGTCGTGCCGACGAGGACCAGCACGAGGCTCAGCAGCGCCACCAGGCCGAGATCGGCGCCGCCGTCGCGCACGTCGTCGAGGACCAGCGGGGAACGGTCCAGGAACCACTCGGGCTGCGGCACCACGGCCTGCTCGCACGCCTCGCGGACCTCGACGACGCTCGCGGCGGTGACGCCGTACTGGCGGGGTCGGTGCTCGCAGCGCCCGACCTCTCGCTCGACGCCCGGACGTGCGGCCTCGGCACTGGCCTGCTCCTGGGCCCGCACGCGGTCACCCTCGGAGACGGGACGGGTGCTCCAGGCGATCACCGCGACGACCACGAGCGCCGACAGCAGACCCAGGGTGAGGAGCACGACCACCGCCCGGCGCCAGCGCAGTCGGGTCAGCTCCACCAGGAGCGCGCGGATCATCGGCGCTCCTGCGGCTCGGCGGGGTCGTCCGTGGTGAGCTCGAGGAAGACCGACTCGAGGTCGCGGCGCACCGGGCTGAGCTCGCTGAGCCAGACGCCGGCCTCCCCGAGCGTGCGAGTGACCTCGGTGGCCTCGGCCACCTCGACGAGCAGCGAGGCGTCGGGCTCCGTGCGGAAGGGCAGCCCTGCCGCGAGCAGCGCCGCCGCCGCGGCATCGGCATCGGGTGCGCGCACCCGGTGTGCCGCGACCTCGCCGCCCGAGACCAGGTCCTCGACGCGACCGCTGGCCAGCATCCGCCCGCGGCCGATGATCGTCACGCTGTCGCAGACCGCCTGGACCTCGGCCAGGATGTGCGAGGACAGCAGGACCGTGACCCCGGACTCCCCGAGCGCGCGGACCGTCTCGCGGATCTCCCGGATGCCGGCCGGGTCCAGGCCGTTGGTGGGCTCGTCGAGGATCAGCAGGTCGGGCTCCTTGAGCAGCGTCGCGGCGATCGCGAGCCGCTGCTTCATGCCCAACGAGTAGCCCTTGTAACGATCGCTCTCGCGACCGCGCAGTCCGACCACCTCGAGCGCGCGCTCGACCCGCCCGGGCGGCGCGGCGATGGTGCGCGCCAGCAGCGAGAGGTTCTGCTGACCCGAGAGGTTGGGGGCGAACTTGGGCGACTCGACGACCGCGCCGACGCGATCCATCACCGACGGAAGCCCGCGAGGGACCGCCACGTCGAAGAGTCGCATCGTGCCGGCGCTCGCACGGGCCAGCCCGAGCAGCATCCGGATCGTCGTCGTCTTGCCGGACCCGTTGGGGCCCAGGAAGCCGTGGACACCCCCCGCGGGGACGGCGAGGTCGAGGTCGACCACGGCCGTGTGCCGCTTGCCGCGGACCCCGAGGAAGTCCTTGCGCAACCCTCGGGTCTCGATCACCAGGTCGCTCATCGTGCTCCGTCCGCGGGTCGGGTCGCCCGCCGGTCAGGGGGTCAGCAGCGGGATCCGAGGGGTGCGGCCCGGCTCCGGGCGCGGGTCGTGGTGCGGCGTCGGCTCGTACGCCGTCCAGGACAGCAGGTCGCGCAGGTGCGGCTCGACGACGCCGATGGCCTCGGCGACGGTGACGTCCCGACCGAGCTCGTGGCTCAGGCTGGTGACCCCGGCGTCGGCGATCCCGCACGGCACGAACCGGGCGTACCAGTCCAGGTCGACGTCGCAGTTCAGCGAGAAGCCGTGCATGGTCACGCCCCGGCTGACCCGGATCCCGAGGGCGGCGACCTTGCGCTCGGGGCCGCGGTCGTCGGCGCGCAGCCAGACCCCGGAACGGCCGGGCACGCGCGCGGTCGTCACGCCGAGGTCGCGGCAGGCGCGGATCAGCGCCTCCTCGACCCGGCGCACGTAGTCGACGACCTTGACGGCCTCGGGCAGCGCCACGATCGGGTAGCCGACCAGCTGGCCGGGTCCGTGGAAGGTGATCTTGCCGCCCCGGTCGACGTCGATGACGTCCGCGCCACCCGGGTCGAGCGGCTTCTCGTGCTCGTCGGTGCGCTTGCCGCAGGTGAAGACGGGGGGGTGCTCGAGGAGCAGCACGGTGCCGCCGCTGGTGCCCGCCACGACGCCGGCGTGCACCGCGCGCTGTCGCTGCCAGGCGTCACGGTAGTCGACGGCGTCGGCACCGAGCCCGACCACGGCGAAGTCCAAGCTCGTCACCCCGCGGAGCCTACTCCCAGGTGTCCTGTGGATGGTCCCGACGACGACCGGTCCGCAGGCTGTGTACTGCAGGGGTGCGCCACGCAGCAGCCCGACCCGTCCCGGCGCGCGAGCACGGTCGGAGCCGGCCGCCGGCATCGCAGCTCGCGCCCCTCGTGCTGCTGCCCGCGCTGGGGCTGCTCGCCCTCGCGGTGGCGACCTGCGTCGCGCTGGTCGTGCTCGGCGTCGTCGACCCGCTCGCGCGGTCCTCGGCGGGTGCCACCACACCCGGCGCCTCCGTCGGCGACGGTGCAGGTCCACAGGTCGGCTCCGAGCCGGCCCTGGTCGCCCCGTCGACCCGCCAGGCCCAGGCGCGGAGGATCCTGCGCGGCTGGGACCGGGCGCGCGAGCTGGCCTGGGCCCGCGCCGACGCGGGCGTCCTGCGCTCGCTCTACGTCCCCGGGTCGCGCGCCGCCGAGCGCGACGTGGCCATGCTGGCCCGCTGGGAGGAGCGCGGCCTGCGGGTGCGGCACCTGAGGATGAGGACCGCGCAGCTCGAGGTCCTCGCCGCCGGGCCGCAGTCGTGGCGGTTGCGGGTCTCGGACCGGGTGGTCGGGGCCTACGCCGTGCGCGCCGAGGCCGGTCGCGGCACCGCGCAGCGGGCCACCCGGGTCACCCTGCCCCGGGACCGGACCACCACGCGCGTGCTCGATCTGCGTCAGCTCGACGGGCGCTGGCTGGTCGCCGCCGTCAGCCGGGTGACCTGAGGTGGCCCACGCCGTCCGTCAGCGTCGACGGGCGAGCCCGGAGGCGACGACCGCCTCGACGTCCGCGTCGGCGAAGGTGAAGCCCGCGTCGAGCAGCGCCTGCGGGCGCGTGTTCAGGGAGCCGAGGAGCTCGTTGCTGAGGTCACCGGCGGCGACCCTGAGCAGCGCACCGGGCACCCGGGCGAAGGCGGGACGGTGCAGCGCCGCGGCCAGCGTGGTGGTGAACTCCGCGTTGGTCGGCGTGTCCACGCAGCACAGGTTGAACGGCCCGGCGGCGTCAGCGTGCTCGGCGAGGTGCACGACCGCACCCACCCAGTCGCGCAACGACATCATCGCCATGTGCTGCCGCCCGCTCCCGAGCTTGCCGCCCAGCCCGAGCCTGAACAGCGGGGCGAGCATCTTCAGCGGCGGCGAGTCGGCGTCCATCACCGGTGAGGTGCGCAGGATGCAGACTCGCGACCCGCCCTCACGGGCCGCACCGGCCGCGGCCTCCCACTCGCGTGAGACCTCCGTCAGCAGCTCGTGCCCGCGCGAGTCGGCGTCCTCGGTCAGCACCGCGTCGCCGTGGTCGCCGTAGAACGCGACCCCGTTGCCGGCCAGGAAGGCCGGCGGAGTCGTGGCCGTGGCGATTGCCGTGGCGAGGACCTCGGTCGTGCGCACCCGGCTCTCACGCACCGCGCGGGCCCACTTCTTCGAGTGCGGGTTGCCCACCAGCGGTGCGCCGGCGAGGTTGACGACGACGTCGGCCGAGCTGACCACGTCCTGGTCGACCTGCCCGGCGTAGGGGTCCCACGTCGACTCGCCGTTCCCGGACGCCGGCCGTCGGACGAGCGCGGTCACCTGGTGACCGCGCTCGCCCAGCGACGTTCGCAGGTGGGTGCCCAGGAAGCCCGAGGCGCCGGCGATGACGACGTGCACGTCTCAGACCTCGAACTGGCCGGACTCGAGCCGCTGCTTGACCTCGCTGAGGAAGCGTGCGGCGTCGGCCCCGTCGACCAGGCGGTGGTCGTAGGTCAGCGCGAGGTAGACCATCCGGCGCACCGCGATCGTCTCACCGAGGTCGTCGTCGTCGATCACGACGGCCCGCTTGACCACCGATCCGGTGCCGAGGATGGCCACCTGCGGCTGGTTGATGATCGGGGTGTCGAAGAGCGCACCACGGCTGCCGGTGTTGGTCAGCGTGAACGTGCCGCCGGAGAGCTCGTCGGGCGTGATCTTGTTGGTCCGGGTGCGCTCGGCGACGTCGGCGATCTTGCGCGCCAGGCCCGCGATCGACAGGTCGCCCGCGTCCTTGACGACCGGTGTCAGCAGCCCGCGCTCGGTGTCGACCGCGATCGCGACGTTCTCGCGGTCGAAGTAGGTGACCTCGCCCTTCTCGGTGTCGATCGCCGCGTTCAACGACGGGTGCTGCTTGAGCGCATCGATCGCGGCCTTGGCGAAGAACGGCATGAACGAGAGCTTCACGCCCTCACGGGCCGCGAAGTCGGCCTTCGCCGCGTCGCGCATGCGCGAGATCTTGGTGACGTCGACCTCGACGACGGTGGTCAGCTGGGCGCTGACCTGGAGCGACTCGACCATGCGCGAGGCGATGACCTTGCGCAGACGCGACATCTTCTCGGTCGTGCCGCGCAGCGGGGACGGCTCGACCGGAGCCGCCTTGGACGGGGAGCCGGACGGCGCGGCGGCGGGAGCCGCGGACTCCTCGCTCGCGGCCGGCGCCTGCTGGGCGGACTCGGCGGCCTTGGCGGCGTCGAGCACGTCCTGCTTGCGGATGCGTCCACCGACGCCCGACCCGGTGACCGAGTCGAGGTCGACGCCGTGCTGGTTGGCCAGCTTGCGCACCAGCGGCGTGACGTAGTTCTTCTCCCCACCCGACGTCGACCCGCCCGAGGACTCGGACGAGGACTCAGACGGAGACTCAGACGGGGAGTCGCCCGTCGGCTCGGCCGAGGACTCCTTCGTGGGGGCCGGGACCTTCTCGGCGGCCGGCTTGGCCTGCTGCTCGGGCTCGGGCTCCGGCTCCGGCTCCGGCTCGGGCTCGGGCTCGGGCTCGGGCTCGGGCTCGGGCTCGGAGGTGGCGCCGCCGCCGCTCGAGGACGGCTCGCCCGAGCCGATGATCGCCAGCTCGGCGCCGACCTCGACGGTCTCGTCCTCCTCGGCCTTGATCTCCAGCAGGGTGCCGGCGACGGGGGAGGGGACCTCGGTGTCGACCTTGTCGGTGGAGACCTCGAGGAGGGGCTCGTCGACGGCGACCTCGTCGCCGACGGACTTCAGCCAGCGGGTGACGGTGCCCTCGGTGACGGACTCGCCGAGCTCGGGGAGCTTGACCGACGTGGACTCGCCGCCACCGCCCTCGCTGCCACCACTGTCGCTGCCACCACTGTCACTGCCGCCACCGGACTTCTCGGCCTCAGGGGTCTCGTCGCCCGGCGGCAGGTCGCCGGTCTCCTCGGCGATCTCCTCCTCCTGCTCGGCCTTCTTCTCCGCCTCGTCCTCGTCCTTGGGCTCGGCCTCGGGAGTCGCGGCGTCGTCCGCCTCGTCGTCACCGGAGTCCTCTCCCGAGTCTCCTCCCGACGCCTCGTCGGAGTCACCGATCACGGCGAGCAGAGCGCCGACCTCGACGGTCTCGTCCTCCTCGGCCTTGATCTCCAGCAGGGTGCCGGCGACGGGGGAGGGGACCTCGGTGTCGACCTTGTCGGTGGAGACCTCGAGGAGGGGCTCGTCGACGGCGACCTCGTCGCCGACGGACTTCAGCCAGCGGGTGACGGTGCCCTCGGTGACGGACTCGCCGAGCTCGGGGAGGTTGACTTCGGTGGCCATGGGGCTTCCTTCGGTGCGGTGGGGACTTGTCTGGGACTCTGCTGCGTCAGGCGTGGGCGTGCAAGGGCTTGCCGGCCAGGGCGAGATGCGCCTCGCCGAGGGCCTCGTGCTGGGTCGGGTGGGCGTGGACGAGCGGGGCGACGTCCTCGGCGTGGGCCTGCCAGCCGTAGATCAGCTGCGCCTCCCCGACGAGCTCGCCGACCCGGTCGCCGACCAGGTGCAGGCCGACGACGGGGCCGTCGACCTCACGGACGAGCTTGACGAAGCCCTGGGTGCGCAGGATCTGGCTCTTGCCGTTGCCGCCGAGGTCGTAGGTGAGCGCCTCGACCCTCTCGTCGCCGAGCTGCTCGCGGGCCTGGGCCTCGGTCAGCCCGACGGAGGCGACCTCGGGGTGGGAGTACGTCACCCGCGGGACCGCGAGCTCGTCGACGGGGGCGGGCTCGAGGCCGGCGATCTCCTCGGCGACGAAGATGCCCTGAGCGAATCCGCGGTGCGCGAGCTGGAGCCCGGGGACGATGTCGCCGACCGCGTAGACGTCCTCGACGCCGGTGCGGCAGCGCTCGTCGGTGCGCACGAAGCCACGGTCGAGCACCACGCCCTGCTCCTCGTAGCCGAGCCCGTCGGTGACCGGGCCGCGACCCACGGCGACGAGCACCAGCTCGGCCTCGATCCTCTCGCCACCCTCGACGGTGATCGCGACGCCGTGGTCGACGGACCGAGCGCTCTCGACGCGGGTCGACGTCCGGACGGTGATGCCACGCTTCTTGAACGCCCGCTCCAGCGCGGCCGAGGACGCCTCGTCCTCGCCGGCGACGAGACGCGGCAGGGCCTCCAGGATGGTGACGTCGGCGCCGAAGCTGCGCCAGAGGCTCGCGAACTCCGAGCCGATCACGCCGCCACCGAGCACCACGACCGAGGCCGGCACGTGGCGCAGGGCGAGGGCCTGCTGCGAGGTCAGCACCCGCTCGCCGTCGACGTCGACACCCGGGATCGACCGCGGGGTGGAGCCCGAGGCCAGCACGACGTGGTGCGCGGCGTACGCCGTGTCGCCGACGGTGACCTCGCGCGGCCCGGTCAACCGCCCCGCGCCGCTGAGCACGGTGATGCCGCGGCTCGAGACGAGCCCGGTCAGGCCCTTGAAGAGCCGGGAGACCACGCCGTCCCTGTAGGCGTTGACGCCGTCCATGTCGATGCCCTCGAGCGTGGCGAGCACGCCGAACTGCTCGGAGTCGCGGGCGGCGTCGGCGACCTCGGCCGCGTGCAGCAGCGCCTTGGTCGGGATGCAGCCCAGGTGCAGGCAGGTCCCGCCGACCTTGTCCTTCTCGACGAGGCCCACCCGCAGACCGAGCTGGGCGGCCCGCAGCGCGCAGGCGTAGCCCCCGCTACCGGCCCCGAGGACCAGGACGTCGAAGTCGGGTTCGGCCACGCTGGTCCTCTCGTGCTGATGATGGGCGGCGGACTGTCTGCGGGATCACACCGCGGGCTCCATCCTTGCACCTCCGACCGGGTGCCTGGCCAGGGGCTCGTGAGGTGTTCTCGACGGGTTCCTCCGACCGGCGTGCCGCGCTGGGAGGAGCAGGGCAGACTGGGCCCATGGCCTTCAGGGACCGTTTCCGCCGCGGCGGGCGCACACGGATGAGCAAGCCCAGCGACGACGCGCGCACGGGCTCGACCCGGGTGCGCGCCTCCGACAAGGTCGACGAGCAGCACCTCAAGGAGTTCGTCGGCGAGCGTCGCGGCGTCGAGGGGTTCGTCGAGCCGCGCACCGCCGTCAGCGAGGTCACCCTGCTGCTCGTCGCGCACGACGGGGAGTGGACCCGCCGACGCGTGCCCTCGGTCAAGTGGGCGCACGAGTTCTGCAACCACCACCAGGTGCCGTCCTACGACGCCGGCCTGGTCGGCATCCCGCAGCGGATGCGCGACTGGAACAGCCGCGAGAAGCAGCGGCGGCGACAGCAGGGCCTCGGCTGATCGGCCCGCCGTCCGGTCAGCTGCGCTCGGCCAGCGCGCGCGCGAGCTCGACCAGCGTGCCCACGGCGTAGCCGGTGCCACCAGGCGTGATGTGACCCGTCGCGCCACCGGAGGTGAACGACGGACCTGCGATGTCGACGTGGGCCCAGGCCCGGCCGGCGGTGAACTCCCGCAGGAACGCCGCGGCGTACAGCCCGCCGCCCCAGCGGATCCAGTCCACCTGGGACAGGTCGGCGATCTTGGAGCTGCGCACTCGGTCGTACATCTGCTCCGGGATGGGCATCGCCCAGGCCTGCTCGCCCGCGCGCTCGGCGGCAGCGAGCACGTCGCCGACGACCTCGTCGACACCCATCACCCCCGCGACCTTGTCGCCGAGCGCGACGACCATGGCGCCGGTCAGCGTGGCGACGTCGACGATCAGGTCGGGCTCGGACTCACCGGCCTTGACCAGGGCGTCGGCCAGCACGAGGCGACCTTCGGCGTCGGTGTTCTGGACCTCGACGGTGCGACCGCCGTAGATCCTCACCACGTCACCGGGGCGGGTGGCCTCACCGGAGATCATGTTCTCGGCCATGGCCGCGTACGTCGTGACGCGCACCGGCAGGCGCAGCGCTGCGATGGCCAACGTCGCGGCGACGACCGCGGCCGCACCGGCCATGTCGGACTTCATCTCGTGCATGCCCTGGGCGGGCTTGATCGACAGCCCGCCGGAGTCGAAGGTGATGCCCTTCCCGACCAGCGCGAGGTGGGTCGTCGCACCCTTCGGGGCATAGCTCAGCTCGACCATCCGCGGCGGCGCGGCCGAGCCCCGACCCACGCCGAGGTGGCCGCCGAAGCCCTCGGCGTCCAACCGCTCCTCGTCCCACACGGTGACCCCGACCTTGGGCGTGCCACGGCCCGCCGCGTGCTCCTTGACGAAGGAGGAGCCGGCCTGCTCGACCGCGTCGGCGAAGACCGGTGGGGTGAGGTCGCCGGCGGGCGTGTTCACCCAGTCGCGGGCCTGCGCCACCGCAGCGGCGACGACCTGGGCCTGCTCGAAGGCGGCGACGACGTCCTTCTTGCGGGCCGAGCCGCAGAGCAGGGCGACCTCGCCGGGACGGTCGTGGTCGGTCGCGGACTGGTAGGTCGTGAACGTGTAGGAGCCCAGCAGCCAGCCCTCGGTGAGCGCGCGCACGTCCTCGGCGGTGGTGGCCGGCAGGGCGATGGCGACGGAGGCGGCGTTCGTCACGGCGCGGGCAGCGGCTCCTGCGGCGGTGCGCAGGGTCGACGACGCGACCGAGGAGCCGTCCTCGAGCGAGCCCAGACCGACGAGCACGAGCACCGGCGAGGTGATGGTGCCCGCGGTCGGGATCCGGGTGACCTCGCCGGCCTTGCCCTTCACGCCCAGCGCGGCCAGCATCGGGGCGAACTTGCGGCCCCAGGCCTTGGCGACGTCCTCGCCGCCGGGGGCGACCTCCGCGCGGTCGGTGCCCTGGACCACGCCGATCACCACCGCGTCGGCGCGGGTCTTGGCGGGGCTGGCGGAGCGCAGGGCGTAGGTCGTCACCGCGGCAGGATAGCCGCGGTGGTCGGGATCGCCGGACCACCCGGCTGCGATAGCGTCGAAGCATGTCGGACGCCGCCGTTGCCCCGCTGCTCACCTCGCCGCTGCACGAGCGGCACGAGGCCCTGGGAGCCAAGATGGCTGCCTTCGGCGGCTGGTCGATGCCGCTGGAGTACCCCACCGGCGTCGTGGCCGAGCACACCGCGGTCCGCACCGGCGTCGGGATCTTCGACGTGAGCCACCTCGGCAAGGCCACGGTCACCGGCCCGGGCGCCGCGGCGTACGTCAACGCGACGCTGAGCAACGACCTGGGGAGGATCGGGCCCGGTCGCGCGCAGTACACGCTCTGCTGCGACGACGCGACCGGCGGCGTCGTCGACGACCTCATCGTCTACCACCGTGGCGAGGAGGACCTGCTGCTCGTGCCCAACGCCGCGAACACCGCCGAGGTGGTGCGACGCCTGGTCGACCAGGCGCCCGAGGGTGTCGTGGTCACCGACCGGCACACCGAGCACGCCGTGCTGGCCGTCCAGGGTCCGCGCAGCGACGAGGTGCTCACCGCGGTCGGTCTGCCGGCCGGGCACGACTACATGAGCTTCGTCGAGGTCGACCTCGACGGTGCGCCGGTGGTGGTGTGCCGCACGGGCTACACCGGGGAGCGGGGCTACGAGCTGGTCGTGCCCACCGGGTCCGCCGTGGCGGTGTGGGACGCGCTCGTGGCCGCCGGCGCCGCGCACGCGATGCTCCCGTGCGGGCTGGGGGCGCGCGACACCCTGCGCACCGAGATGGGCTACCCCCTGCACGGCCAGGAGCTCTCGCTGGACGTGACGCCGGTCGAGGCGCGGCTCGGCTGGGCCGTGGGCTGGACGAAGGACGCGTTCTGGGGTCGTGAGGTCCTCAGCGCCCAGCGCGAGGCCGGGCCGCGACGTCGGCTCTACGGGTTGCGGGCCACGGGGCGCGGCATCCCGCGCCCCCACATGAGCGTGTCGCTGACCGCCGACGTGCTCCTCGGCGAGGTCACCTCGGGGACGTTCTCGCCGACCCTGCGCACCGGCATCGGCCTCGCGCTGCTCTCGAGCGTCGTCGCCGACGACGCTCAGGTGGGGGTCGACGTACGCGGGCGCCGCGAGATCTTCGACGTCGTCCGTCCGCCCTTCCTCCCCCCGTCCGCCAAGGAGCAGTGACGTGAACCTTCCCGATCAGCCCTCCACCTTCCGCGAGCCCGGCCCCGCCGAGCGGCCCTGGTGGTGGCGTCTCGAGGACGCCGACGCCGTGCCGGTCGACGGCCCGTCCGAGCTCGCGCAGCAGCGCTTCCCCAACCAGGGTGACGCGGAGTCGTGGCTCGGGGAGTGCTTCGGCGACCTGCTCGCCGGCGGGGTGGAGCAGGTGACGCTCTTCGAGGTCGACCGACGGGTCTACGGCCCGATGTCGCTGCGCGCCTGAGCTCGCGGTGCTGCGCGCCTTCCGGCAGGTCGACGTCTTCTCGACCGAGCCCGTGCGGGGCAACCCCGTGGCGGTGGTGCACGACGGTGACGGTCTCGACGACGAGCAGCTGGCCGCCTTCGCACGCTGGACCAACCTCTCCGAGACGACGTACCTGCTCGAACCGACCCGTGCCGACGCCGACTACCGGCTGCGGATCTTCACCCCCGGCGGGGAGCTGCCCTTCGCCGGCCACCCGACCCTCGGCTCGGCGCACGCCTGGCTCGAGGCCGGTGGCCGCCCACGCCGTGCGGACCGGGTCGTCCAGGAGTGCGGGGCCGGGCTGGTCACCGTGCACCGCACCCACGACGCACTGGCCTTCGAGGCACCCCCGCTGGTGCGCTCGGGTCCGGTCGCCGAGGCGGACCTCGACCGGGTCGTGCGGGCGCTGCGGCTCGACCGCGCTCGCGTCGTCGACGCGGCGTGGGTCGACAACGGGCCGGGCTGGGTCGCGCTCCTGCTCGAGAGCAGCGAGGCGGTGCTGGACCTCCGTCCGGACGTCTCCGCCTTCGACGGCCTCATGATCGGCGTGGTCGGCCCGAGCCCCCAGGGCTCGGAGGTGGCGGTGGAGGTGCGGGCGTTCTGCCCCGACATCGGCGTCGGCGAGGACCCCGTCACCGGCAGCCTGAACGCCGGGATCGGTCAGTGGCTCGCCGGCGACCGGCTGCCGACGTCGTACGTTGCGGCGCAGGGCACCGTGCTGGGTCGACACGGCCGCGTGCGGGTCGAGCGGCTCCGTCGGGGTGGCCGCGACGTGGTGCTGGTCGGTGGGGCGACGCGCACCGTCGTGCGGGGTGAGGTCGACCTCGGTGGCGACCCGGGTGCCGGTGCGAGCGAGTAGATTCCCCGCCATGCAGACCTACCTCGACCTGCTGCGCCGCGTCCTCGAGGAGGGCGTCGAGAAGGGCGACCGGACCGGCACCGGGGTCCGGAGCGTCTTCGGGCACCAGATGCGCTTCGACCTCACGGCCGGCTTCCCGCTGGTGACCACCAAGAAGGTGCACACCCGCTCGGTCTTCGGCGAGCTGCTGTGGTTCCTGCGCGGCGACACCAACGTCGGGTGGCTCCAGGAGCGCGGCATCACCATCTGGGACGAGTGGGCCGATGCCGACGGTGACCTCGGCCCGGTCTACGGCGCGCAGTGGCGGTCCTGGCCGACGCCGGACGGCCAGCACGTCGACCAGCTCGCCGCCGTCGTGGAGCAGCTGCGCCGCGACCCGGACTCCCGTCGCCACCTGGTCTCGGCGTGGAACGTCGCCGACATCCCGCAGATGGCGCTCGCCCCCTGCCATGCGCTGTTCCAGTTCTACGTGGCGCCGGCCGACGACGGGGGACCGGCGCGCCTGTCCTGCCAGCTCTACCAGCGCTCGGCCGACGTCTTCCTCGGCGTGCCGTTCAACATCGCCTCCTACGCGCTGCTCACGCACATGGTCGCCCAGGTCGTGGGACTGCGCGTCGGTGATTTCGTGCACACCCTGGGCGACGCCCACCTCTACGCCAACCACGTCGACCAGGCTCGGCTGCAGCTGACCCGCGAGCCGCGCGCGCTGCCGACCCTGGTGCTCGACCCGCGGATCACCACGCTCGACGGGTTCGACCTCGAGCACCTCGGGCTGGAGGGCTACGACCCCCACCCGGGGATCAAGGCGCCGATCGCCGTATGACGCCGTCAGGCAAGCAGGTCGTGCTCGTCGCGGCCGTCGCGGACAACGGCGTGATCGGCGCCGACGGGACCATCCCGTGGCGCCTGCCCGAGGACTTCGCACACTTCAAGGCCACGACGATGGGCCACACCCTGCTGATGGGGCGAGCGACCTACGAGTCCATCGGCCGGCCGCTGCCGGGCCGCGAGACGGTCGTGCTGACGCGCGACGGCGGGTGGTCGGCCGACGGCGTCCGCACCGCAGGCTCGTTCGACGAGGCGTTCGTCGCCGCCGAGGAGCTGCCCGGCGACGTCATGGTGGTGGGCGGCGCCGCGGTGTACGCCGCCGCCCTTCCGCTCGCCGACGCGCAGATCCTGACCGAGGTCCATCAGAGCCCCGAGGGCGACACCCGCTACCCGGCCTTCGATCGCGCCGCGTGGCGCGAGGAGCGACGCGAGGCCTTCGAGGGTTACGACCGGGTGTGGCTGCGCCGGACGCCCGCGGGTTGAGCAGCGAGCGTCTCGAAGCGCGCGGGACGCCGATTCGGTGAGACCGGGCAGATCTTGTGGACGATGCCTACTGCTCGAACACATGTTCTAGTATCATCGATCTATGCCCGTTGCCGCC
>CAVXDJ010000014.1:0-64415 GCA_963760555.1 uncultured Actinomycetota bacterium
GCTTCTCCAGGAACTGGTCTCGACCCTCGGCGGCCTCATCGGTCATGTAGGCCAGTCTCGTGGTCTCGCCCGCAAAGAGCTGCTGGCCGACCAGACCGTCGTCGATGAGGTTGAAGGAGTACTTCAACATCCGCTGCGCGGTCGGCGACTTGGCGTTGATCAGCCCGCCCCACTCCAGTGCCGTGGCTTCGAGGTCGGCGTGCGGCACGGACTTGTTGACCGTCCCCATCGTCACCCCTTCCTCGGCGGTATAGGTCTGGCCGAGGAAGAAGATCTCGCGGGCACGTTTCTGGCCGACCTGACGGGCCAGGTACGCAGACCCGAACCCGCCGTCGAACGACCCCACGTCCGCGTCGGTCTGCTTGAAGGCCGCATGCTCGGTGCTGGCCAGGGTCAGGTCGCACACGACGTGCAGGCTGTGGCCCCCGCCGGCCGCCCACCCGGGCACGACGGCGATCGCGACCTTGGGCATGAATCGGATCAGCCGCTGGCACTCCAGGATGTGCAGCCTGCCCAGTCGCGCCCGGTCCTGCGGACTACGGGCGTCGGTGTGGTCGCCGCCCGTGCCGTCCTCGTACTGGTAGCCCGTGCGGCCGCGGATGCGCTGGTCGCCGCCGGTGCAGAAGGACCACTTCCCGTTGGCCTCGCTGGGCCCGTTGCCGGTCAGCATCACGCAACCGACGTCGGCGCTGGTGCGGGCGTGCTCGAGCACGCGCAGCAGCTCGTCGACGGTGTGCGGTCGGAAGGCATTGAGGACGTCGGGCCGGTCGAAGGCGATGCGCACCGTGCCGTGCGCACGGGCCCGGTGGTAGGTCAGGTCGGTGAGGTCCCCGAACCCCGGTACGGCGTCCCAGGAAGCGTCATCGAAGGTGTCGGACACGCCGTCGATCGCACTCATGGGCGGCACGCTAGCCCGTACGGCGTGGGGACGCTCGGGCCGAGCCTGTCGGCTGGTCTTCGAGCATGTCGGCTGTTGCAAAGGGCGACAGGTTCGAGAACACCCGGCCGGCCGGGTGTTCCTGGGGCAAGAAGGTCAGGAGTGGCTGATGGTGACGGCGAGGCCGACGAGGTGGGAGAGGCGGGCGAGCTCGGAGTCGAGGAAGTCGGGGCCCCCGCGTCGACCGATGACCACGATCTGGTTGCCGTCGAGGCGGGCGGCGGCGTACAGGGTGACGTCGTCGCCGGCGACCTCGAGGCGGGCCGGCCGCTCGAGCTCGACGAACTCCATCGAGGTGGGCGCGGCCCCGGTGCGGACCACGACGCCCTGGGAGCGGTGCAGCCGCAGGCCCCAGTCGGCTCGGAACGTGCCCGGGAGCAGGTCGACGAGCCGCTCGAGCGCGGTCGAGGGATCCGTGGTGAGCTCCTCGACGGCCTCGAGGTCGAGGATCAGGTTGCCTCCCGGGGCGTAGTGGCTGATCCACACCACCGACACGCCCGGCAGCGCACTGCAGGCGGAGATCACCGAGTCGGGCATCGAGCCCGGGGCCATCTCGAGCAGCACGTCATCGACCGCGACCCCGTCGTGGCGCTTCTCGACGATCTCGATCGCCTCGATGTCACCCCCGGCCTCACCGATGGCGCTGGCGAGTCGACCCAGGGACCCGGGGACGTCGGGCAGCTCGACACGCAGCAGGTACGGCACGCGCGGCACCCTAGCCCGCAGGCGTTGCACCCCTGTTTCGGCGACCGCCTGCTGGTCAGCGGCCCTAGCTCTGCTGAGCGGCGTAGCGCAGCCCGATCCACTCCAGGTAGTCGTCGTAGAGGATCGGCTGCCCTTCCTGGTCACAGGTGGGGTGGGCCCGGAGGCCGGACTCGTAGCCGGCCTGGGTGCTGCCGAAGCGGCGCAGGACGCTCGAGCAGTCGGTCACGTCGGCGCTCCTGGAGGCCGTCGCTCCCGGCGCACCGGGAGCACCCGGGTCCGGCAGGGCCGGACCGGCCCGGCCGCCGCTGCAGAGGGCGAGCGCCGCCAGCGCCACGACGAGCAGGGACAGCAGCCACTGGCACCGCGGTGACGGACCCACCTGACCAGCACGACCGCACACGCTCAGCGCGCCCCAGCTCACAGGTCGACCTCCTCTCCGTCTGCCCGCGTGGCCGACCTCACTGCTCTGTTCGGCGCTGCGCCGATCCGTCTTGAGGCCGGGCTGGACCGAGTCCTCGCGCCGCGCGCAGACCGACCGGCCAGCCCCGAGGCGCGCTGGGCCGTCGTGGCCACCGCCGCCCGCACGGCCGCCTCGGACCCGACGACGCGCACGTGCTCCTGGGCTCGGGTCACCGCGGTGTAGAACAGCTCGCGGGTGAGGAGTCGTGACGAGGCGTCGGGCAGCAGGACGGTGACCGAGCGCGCCTGGCTGCCCTGGCTCTTGTGGATCGTCATCGCGTGCATCGTCTCGACGTCGCCGATCCGGCCCGGGGCGAAGTCCCGGACGCGCTCCGAGCCCGAGATCCACATCCGCAGCCGCCCGTCGGGCGCCCGCACGGTCGCCCCGGTCTCGCCGTTGTAGACGTCGAGGGCGTAGTCGTTGCTGGTCACCAGCAGCGGGCGGCCGACGTACCACTCGTGGTAGATCGGCTGGCCGGTCTCCTCGGCCAGCCAGCGCTCGACCTGCCGGTTCCAGTGGCGTACGCCGGAGGGCCCCTCCCGGTGCGCACACAGCAGCCGATGCCCGTCGAGGGCCGCCAGGGCGCCGGTCGCGTCCCCGCCCTCCGCCGCCTCCCGCACGGCCAGCGCGGAGCTCACACAGGTCTCACGCAGCGCAGCGGCCGGGTCGTCGGTCTCGACCAGCTCGACCTCGGGGGACGCCCGACGCAGGACCTCGAGCACGGCGTCGGCGTCGCCGTCGCGCAGCGCCTCGGCGAGGTCCTTGATGTCCGGGGTGGACCGGAAGTTCTCGGTCAGCGAGACCACCGGGCTGGCCGGGTCGCCCTCGAATCCTTCGACCAGGTCGGAGAGCACCGCACCCGCGCCCACGGAGGTCAGCTGGCGCGGGTCGCCGAGCAGCACCAGGCGCGAGGTCGGCCGCACCGACTCCAGCAGCCGGGCCATCATCGTCAGCTCGACCATCGAGCACTCGTCGACCACGACGACCTCGTGACCGAGACGGTTGGTGCGGTCGTGGCGGAACCGGGTCGTGTTGTCGCGACGCCACCCCAGCAGCCGGTGCAGCGTCGTGGCCGCCAGCGGACCGACCCGGGCACGATCATCGGGGGACAGCCGGGACAGCTCCTCGGTGACGGCCTCCGAGAGCCGGGTCGCCGCCTTCCCGGTCGGCGCGGCCAGGGCGACCGAGAGCCGCTCGCCCCGCGCGGCGGCCTGGTCGGCCAGGAGCACCAGCATCCGGGCCACCGTGGTGGTCTTGCCCGTGCCGGGGCCGCCGGTGAGCACGGTGGTCGACTGCCGCACGGCTCGGACCACCGCCTGCTCCTGCGCCGGGCTCAGGTGGTCGCCGCGGATCCGCTCGAGCGCGCGGGCCAGTGCGGTCTCGTCGGTCGTCGGGCGTGGCGCCGAGACCCGGGCGACGAGGTCGGCGCTGACCTGGCCCTCGAGGGCGTGGTAGCGGTCGAGGTAGAGCAGCGGTGGCTCGTGACGCAGGGCGCCGGCGGCCACGAGCGGCGACCTCGCCACGGCGTCGTGCCACGCCGCGGGCTCGGGCCACGGCAGCGGCACCGACGCCCCACCGGCACCGGCACCGGCGCCCGTCACCGCGACGTCGACCACGGTGTCGAGGTCGACGCACACCGAGCCAGACCGCAGCGCACGGACGGCCAGGGCGACGGCGAGCTGGACCGACTCCTCCGGCTCCCCCCCGAGGTCTGCGACCCGGGTCGCGACGTGCACGTCGGCGGCCTCGAGGACGCCGGCCCGGTTGAACGCCGCGAGCACCCCGGTGGCCCGCACCGCGACCCGGCGGTCATCGGCACCGAGGGGCTCGACGGCCCCGGTCGTCACGGCGCGTCTCCCCGGGTCGGCTCCCGGACGCGGCCGTCCAGCAGGTCCGACAGGTCCTCGAGCAGCGCGACCGGTGGACGCCAGGAGAACACGCCGCACCGTCCTGCGCCCACGCTCGGCGTCGCCGGCCCGCACAGCCCGCGCAGGTAGAGGTAGAGCACGCCCCCGAGGTGGACCTCGGGGTCGTAGCCCGGTTGGCGCCAGCGCAGGAAGCGGTGCAGCACCACGGCGTAGAGCAGCGCCTGGAGCGGGTAGTCCGACCCGGACATCGCGGCGTCCAGCGCGGCCGGTGCATAGGTCATCGCCGTCAGCGGCTCGTCACGCGGACCGAGCCAGTTGGTCTTGTAGTCGACGATCACGTAGCGCGGCTGGCCCGCCCCACCCCCGCCGGCGCCCCCGACGGCAGCACCCGGCAGACGCAGCACGACGTCGACCGAGCCGGTGAGGTAGCCGCGCAGCGTCTGCTCGCCGAGCGCCGGCACCGCGAGCGCCTCTGCGTAGCCCCGCACGGGGTCGCCGTCGGGCAGGTGGTGGCGCAGCAGCGGCGCGAGGTCGCGCAGCCGCACCGGCCCGGCGCTCGCCGCGGGGCCGGGACCCGGCGCGGCGTCGCCGCCGGACAGCGGCAGCTCGAAGCTGAGCTCGCGCAGTCGGTCCCGCAGCCCGATCGAGGACAGGGTGGCCTCCGAGCCGGGGAGGATCGGGGTGCTGCACACCGCGAGCAGCGCGTCGGCCAGCTCCTCGCGGTCCAGGTCGACCGGCCACCAGACCCGCTGCTCGTCGATGTGGCCGAGCAGCTCGGCACGGAAGTCGGCGGCCGCGGGGTCGGCGTGCTCGAGCACGGCGTGCACCAACGACCCGAACGTCGCACCGACCGGGAGGCCCGCCATGGGCGAGGCGACGTCCCGGACCGGCTCCGAGGCGGCGGGACCTCCCGCCGGCACCGCCGGCACGTTCTCGACCTCCTCGTCGTCCTTGGCCCGGTCCTCGGGCTCGCTGGCCACGGCCGGTGACGCGGCGATCTCGACGTGGCTCAGCGCGGAGTACGACGTGCGGCGCCAGGCGAGATCGACCTCGCGGTCGAAGCGACGCACGGCGAGCGGCACCGGCTCGGGCCGCGCGGGGTCCGGACCGGGGTCGGCGTGCACCGCCGGCTCCGGGGACGGGCCACCGCGGTCGCGCCACCGGGCGAAGAGCTCGACGACGCCCGGGTCGTCGGGCAGCCGCGGGGCCTGCGGCACCTCGGCCGTGCCCGGGGGGCGCAGCAGCAGGCGGTGCAGCGGTGAGGCGACTGCGTTCTTGGTCGGCGACCACCACGCGACGACCTGCGACTTGGCCCGGGTCAGGGCGACGTAGAGCAGGCGCAGCCACTCCCCGGCCTCCTCCTCGGCCCAGCGCTCGACGTGGTCGTGCCAGGCGGGCCCGCCACCGCCGACGTCGAGGCACCGCTGCCCGTCGTCGTCGTGGAAGAGCGGTCGGGTCGGCTTCGGCACGAACCGGTCGGCGAGCGCGGGCAGGTAGACCACGGGGTACTCCAGGCCCTTGCTGGCGTGGATGGTCACCAGCTGCACCGCTGCCGCGTCGGAGTCGAGGCGGCGGGTGCGCTCGCTCCCGCGACCCTCCCGGCCCTCCGCGACCCGCTCGCGCAGCCAGCCGAGCAGGGCGACGACCCCGAGGCGCTCGGTGTGGGAGACCTCGTGCAGGGCCTCACCGAGGTGTCGCAGGTCGGTCAGCCTGCGCTCCCCGCCGACCTCGGCGAGCACCCGCGCGGTCAGCCCGCCGGTGGAGGCGGCCTCGAGGACCGCGGCCACGCCCCGGCTCGCGACCGACTCCGCCCAGCTGCGCAGGAGGTCGGCCACGTCGTCGGTGAGGCGCTCCCCGCCCTCGTCGAGCTCGCGCGCGGTCCGCCCGACGAAACAGGTCAGGGCGGCCGCGCGCACCCGTGCTGCGCGGTGCGGCTGCTCGAGCGCCTCCAGGAGGGTCAGCCACTCGGTGGCGGCCGGGGTCGCGAAGACGCTGCCCCCGCCGGCGATCACGGCGGGCACGCCGACGTCGAGCAGCGCCGCGCGAGCGGCCGCCAGGTCGGCGTGGCGGTAGGAGATGACGGCGATGTCTGCCGGGCGCGAGCGGCTCGTCGCACCACGTGGCCCCCGAGGCCAGCAGGCGGCGTACGTCGAGGGCGAGGTCGCGCGCCACGTGGGGGCGGACCTGGCCGACCGCCAGCGCGCTGCCGGGACCCCGGGAGAAGGTGTCGCGGCGCACGACCCGCATCCGCAGCGGCGCCCCGACCGGCGCGCCGGCCAGCCGGGGCTCGGCGTGGCGCGCCGTCACCGGACGCACCACGATCTGCTCCTCGCCCAGCTCGGCCCCGACGAGGAGGGCCGAGCAGGCGGCGAGCAGGCCGGCGTCGCTGCGCCAGTTGACGGCGAGGGTCTGCTGGGTCGTCGCGGTCCGGGCCGCCGCGAGGTACGTCGTGACGTCACCGCCGCGGAAGGCGTAGATCGCCTGCTTCGGATCACCGATCAGGACCATCGTGGCGTGCCCGGAGAACGCCCGGTCGAGGACCTTCCACTGCACCGGGTCGGTGTCCTGGAACTCGTCGACCAGCACGATGGACCACCGCTCGCGCATCCGCGCGCGAGCCGGTGAGGCCTCGTCGGCGAGCGCGTCGGCCAGCTGGCTGAGCAGGTCGTCGTAGGAGAGGATCCCCAGACGACGCTTGCGGGTCTCGAGCTCGGCGCGCACGGCCTGGGCGAAGGCCACCCGTCGCCCGGCCGGGGTCGAGCGGTCCTCGTCGGCCGGCTCGAGGCGGGCCTGCGGGTCACCGACCGCGGCTCGGGCGATGGTCATCGCCTCGGCGTGGTCGAAGGCCGGGCCCGCGGCGTCGTAGGCGAAGGCGCGCAGGTAGAGGTCGTCGACCACCTCGGCCACGAGGTCGTCGAGGTTCTCCACGAGGCGCGCTCGGGAGTCGGTGTCGCCCGCGACCCCGAGGGAGTCGAGCACGAGGGAGCAGAACTGGTGCGTGGTCGCGATCGTCGCGGCGTCGAAGCCGGCCAGCGCCTCGCTCACGCGCCGGTGGCGGCGCGCCCGCTCGTCGGGACCGCAGTCCAGGAGCAGCCCCAGCAGCCGGTCGCCCTCGGGCAGCGCAACCACCCCGTCGGGGCCGTCGGGGCCGTCGGGTCGCGGGCGTGGCCAGCACGGTCTCGGCCTCGACGAGCTGGGCCCGCACGCGCTCGCGCAGCTCCTGGCTCGCGGCCCGGCCGAAGGTGACCACGAGCATCTCCTCGAGCCGCGCGCGACCCTCGGCGACGTAGCGCGTCACGAGCGCGCCGATGGTCCAGGTCTTGCCGGTGCCGGCGCTGGCCTCGAGCAGGGTCGTGCCCGTCGGGAGCGCGGCGGCGATGTCGAAGGCGGGCAGGTCGTCGTTCACAGCGGGCTCACCCGCTCTCCCCCGCTCAGCAGCGGCTCCCAGACCGTCCAGGCGTGCTCGCCCAGCCCGTGGGCGAGCAGCGTCGCGAGGCCGACGTCGTCGCCCCAGGCCAGCCGGTGGTAGGCGTCGGCGTCCTCGCCCACCATGCCGAACCGGTGGTGGGGGTCGGTCTCCCACTCGCGTGCCGCCATGGCCACCGGGGACACGTCCTCGCCCTGGAGCGCGCGGGCGTGCGCTGCGGCCCACGCCGCGGCCGTGGCCGCCGGCAGGGCGAGGGGCTCGCGCAGACCGCGGTCGCGCAGCTCGACCAGCGCGCGCAGCCAGTCGACGGCCCGGTGGTCGACCGGACCGGCGAGGGCTCGCTTCGGCCCGGCGCGCTCGCGACCGACCGCGTGCGAGGTGAAGCTCTCATCGGGCAGCGTGGCCGAGACGGCCAGCAGGTCGATCCAGGTCGCGAGACGCTGCTTGGGCTTGAGCCGGGAGAACCCCAACGAGACCACCCGCGGGCCCCAGAGGCCCGCGACGGTCCCGGTGAGCAGCCGACCGCCACCGAGGTCCACCGCCACGTCGACGGACCGGGCCCCACCGACCCGCAGGTCGGCGGTGGCCTCGAGCAGCCGCTGGGCGTCCTCCACGACGGTGCCGAGCGCGCCGATGCCGAGCCTCCCCGGTGGCAGGGTGCCGCGCAGCTGCTCGGCCGTCATGACGGCCTCCGCGTCCTCCCCGGCCAGCAGCGCCGTCAGCAGCCGGTCGCCGACGCCCCACTTCTCGAGGTTGTCGAGCTCGACGGGGATCGCGTCACCGATCTCGTCGGGCTCGAGCGGTACGCCGACCTCGAGCCGTCCGCGCAGGAACGAGCGCACCGGGTGGACGAAGAACGCCTTGAGCTCGGCGAGCGACACCTCGGCGCGCGCCCGCTCGGCGAGCGGGCCGTCGAGCAGCGGCGGGGGCGCCGTCCTCCCTCCTGCCGCGGCCCGGGCCCCCGCGAGTGCTGCGTGGTCGAAGCTGAACACCTCCGGTGAACCCACCACGAGCGCTCCCGGCACCAGGTTGCGGGGGTCGTGCGCCTGGAGCGGGTGGTGCACCAGGATCCGCTCACGCACCGGCGCGGCGACGGTACGGTCGGCGGAGTCCAGGACCTCACCGAGCGGGACGGCGGGCGGGCGGGAGGCGCCCGAGTGCTCGTTGGCGCCGGTGTAGGTGATGACGACCGTCTCGGAGGCCGCGAGCAGCGCGTCGAGCAACAGCTGGCGGTCCTCGCTGCGCACGTCGCGCTCCCCGGTGAGCGGGGTGCGGGCGAGCACGTCGTCGCCGTCGGCCGAGGTCGTGCGCGGGAACACCCCGTCGTCGAGACCGACCAGGCAGACCACCCGGTGCGGCACGGAGCGCATCGGCACCATCGTGCACACGGTCAGCGTGCCCGTGCGGAAGTTGGACCGGGTGGGCCGCCCACCGAGCCGCGAGGCGAGCAGGGCGCGCACGTCGGCCAGGCGCAGCCGCGGCCCGAGACCCGAGGCCCCGGTCCGCTCGGCGCTGGCCGTGGCCCGGGCGAGCTCGCGCTCGAGCTGGGGGACCTGCCAGGCGTCGTCGGCCTCGACCTCGCTGAGGGCGCGGACGCCGTCGCCGAGCGCGCTCATCCAGGCGCCGACCTCGTCTGCGCCCTCGAGCGCCTCGAGGCAGCGGGCCACCCGGTCGACGAGCTCGGCCAGGCGGCCGACGAGGTCCACGTCGGAGCTCGCGACGTCGTCCAGCGGCAGCCCGCGCCCGAGGCGTCGGTGCTGGTCGCCGCTCATGGCGACGCCCAGCAGCACCCGGTCGAGACCCGCACGCCAGGTGTTGTGCTCGAAGCCCTGCATGGAGAACCGCGCACGCTGGGCGCCGTCGACGCCCCACCGGATGCCGGACTGGGCGACCCAGCGCGTCACCCGGGCCAGGTCGTCGTCGCTCAGCGCGAACCGGCGTCGGCACGGCGCCGAGCTGGCGAGGTCCAGCACCGCCGAGGCCGTCACCCGACCCCCGGCGAGCTCGACGAGGTCAGCGGCCAGCGCGAGCAGCGGGTTGGTGCTCGTCAGGGCCCGGTCGGCGAGGCGCACCCGCAGCCGGTGGGCCGGGTGGCCGACCGCGGGCCGCCCGGTCTGCTCGACCACGTCGGCGAGTCCGAAGGCGGCCGAGACCAGCGGCGCGAAGGTCTCCACGTCGGGACACATCACGACGATGTCGCGCGGCTCGAGGGTCGGGTCGTCCTCGAGGAGACCGACCAGCACCTCGCGCAGGACCTCGACCTGGCGGGCCGGGCCGTGACAGGCGTGCACCTGCAGGCTGTGGTCGTCGGCGGCGAGCCGTCGCTCCGCCCGCTCGTCGGCGGCCGGGGCGTGGTTGGCGCGCAGGTCGTGCTGGAGCCAGCCCAGCAGCGTCGTCGCACCGGCTCCCTCCTCCTCCCCGACGGCGTGGTCCTCGGCGGGCAGGTCGAGGACCCGGCGCAGCTCACGGGTGTCGCGACCGAGCGAGGCGAGCAGCGGGTGCCCGACCCGGGTGGCCGACAGGTCGTCCTCGCGCGCGATGACCCCGCCGATCCCCGCGAGGTCGGCCCACAGCTGCGGGGAGGGCTGCGGCAGCCACAGGTGGACCTCGCGGTGGTCGGCCAGGGCACCGATCAGCTCGACCTCGGTCACCGGCAGCCGGGTGTGGCCGAACAGCGAGACCCGCTCGGGCAGGTCGAGGTCGTCGTCGCCCCCGCGCAGCAGGTCGAGCGCGGCACGGTGGCGCACGTCGGGCGCGGGCTCGTCGACCTGCGCCACGAGCCGTCGCCACAGCTCGGCCTGCCAGGCCAGGTCGGCGGGCAGGGTGCCTGCGTTGCCGTCGGTGTCGCGACCCTCGCGCCAGTCGGTGACCAGGGCCGGCCGTTGTCGGGCGTAGGAGGCGAAGAGCCCGGCCAGCCGCCGGGCCACCGACCACCTCCGGTCGCGACGCATCGCGGCCTCCTCACCGGCGAGGCCGTGCCCGAGGTGGGCGGCGAGCGTGGCGCACCAGGGCTGGCCGAGTGAGGCGTCGACCACCTCGAGCAGCGGCCAGACGAGGCGGTCGGGGTCCCACACGTCGTCGCGCTCGCGGTCGAGCAGCAGCGAGACCAGGGAGCTCGGGTTGAGGAAGCGCACCCCGGCGCAGACACCGTCGGCGCGCAGCGTGCCCGCGTCGTCGACGCCCACCCCCAGCCGGTGCGAGAGCCGCTGGGTCAACCACCGCTCGACCCCCCTGGCCGGCACGATGACGACCTCCTGGGTGAACGGGTCGCCGAGCGGCTCGCCGAGCAGGTCGCCCAGCGCGCCGGCGAGCGCGTCGGTGCGCGCGGCGCGGTGCAGGTGCAGGCTCATGGTCGCTCAGAGGTTAGGCCACGGGGCCGACATCGCCCGTCCGTCGTACGCCGACCCGCCGCGCCCCGGGTCGCGCGGGGCACCGTGCTCAGAGCTCGCGCGTCTCCTCGACGGAGTTGGGGCGGAACCGCGGCCGCTGGTCGGCGTCCCACGACTGGGGACGCTCGTGCTCGAAGCCGCCGGTCGTCACCAGCATCCAGGTGCCCACGGCGTGGTCCTGGCCCAGCACGCCGAAGTCGGCGCCCCGGACCTCCTCGGCGATCGCCTCGGCGCAGCCGACGTGCAGGGGCGGCACGTGGAACTCCCGGCGCAGCAGCTCCTCGCGGGTCCCCATCATGGCCAGCGGCCGGTCCAGGGGGTCGCCGCAGACCGAGCAGATCCGCGACAGGGCGCACTGGATGACCCGCTTCTTGACCAGCTGGCGCACGGTGGCGCCACCCAGGTCGTCCTCGCACACGAACGGCACCGGTCCCCCGAGCTCGGGGTCCCGGGGCCGTCCGTCGAGGCCCGTCGTCGGGATCACGCGGTCTTCGCTGCGGCGTACTTCCCGGTCTCCGCACGGCGCTTGCCGAGCTCCGCGTCGGTCTTGCGACCGCGCGGCACCTCGACGTAGTCCTCGTCGTCGGAGGTCCAGCCGTTGGGCACGGAGAGCTTCATGATCGTGCGCAGCGTCTGGCCGTACTGCCGGTGCAGCGGACCGGTCGTGTAGGGCAGGCCGTACTTCTCGCACAGCGCGCGCACCGGCACGGAGATCTCGGCGTACCGGTTGCTCGGCAGGTCGGGGAAGAGGTGGTGCTCGATCTGGTAGCCGAGGTTGCCCGACATGATGTGCAGCGTCTTGCCTCCCTCGAAGTTGGCCGAGCCGAGCATCTGGCGCAGGTACCACTCCGCGCGGGTCTCGTCCTCGATCTCGTCCTCGGTGAAGTGCATCGCACCGTCGGGGAAGTGACCGCAGAAGATGATCGTGTAGGACCACACGTTGCGCATCAGGTTGGCCACGGCGTTGGCGCTCATCGTGGTCGCGAAGCTCGGACCGGACAGCGCGGGGTAGACGACGTAGTCCTTGAGCGCCTGACGGCGGCCCTTCTGCCAGATCTGCTTGAGCTGCTTCTTCATCAGCTTCGGGTCCTTCTTGCCCTTGCGGATGGCCTCGATGTCGAGGTCGTGCAGGGCGACACCCCACTGGAAGAGCAGCGCGAGGCCGGCGTTGTAGAGCGGCTGCCCGAGGTTGAAGGCGTTCCACTTCTGCTCGCGGGCCATGCGCAGGATGCCGTACCCGATGTCGTTGTCGTAGCCGAGCACGTTGGTGAACTGGTGGTGCACGTAGTTGTGCGAGTGCTTCCACTGCTCGGCCGGCTGGGCGGTGTCCCACTCCCAGTTGCTGGAGTGGACCTCCGGGTCGTTCATCCAGTCCCACTGGCCGTGCATGACGTTGTGGCCGATCTCCATGTTCTCGAGGATCTTGGCCACGCCGAGCATGCCGGCGCCGACGACGGCACCGGGGAGGCGCGTCTTCTTGTGGTACGCCGAGAGCGCGAGCGTGACGCGTGCTGCCGCGGCGAGGCGACGCTGGAACGTGATCATCGAGTAGATGTAGCTCGCGTCCTCGTCGTTGCGGCTCTCCTCGACCTCGGCGCGCAGGGCGTCGAGCTCGGCTCCGAGCTCCTCGACCTCCGCCTCGGTGAGGTGCGTGTACTCCTTGACGTCGGCGATGGCCATCGACGTCTCCCTTCGTTGGATTCGGGTGCGGGTGCGGGTGCGGCTAGATGTCGAGCGTGACGTCGCCGACGGCAGCGGTGATGCAGGTCTGGATCGAGCCGTTGGGCTCGGTGAACTCGTCGCCGTTGCGCAGGTCGCGCACGGTGCCCTCGGTCATGGTGACGGTGCAGGTGTGGCAGATCCCGGTGCGGCAGCCGTAGGGCATGCCGACGCCGGCCTCCTCGCCCGCCTCGAGCACCGTGGTCGCCCCGTCCACCTCGACGCTCTTGCCGGAGTTGAGGAACGTGATGGTGCCCCCCTCGCCGCCGTCACCGCCGAGCTTCACCGAGAAGCGCTCGAGGTGCAGCTTGTCCTCGAGGTCGGCCGCGGACCAGAACTCGTCGGCGGCGTCGAGCATGGGCGCCGGGCCGCAGGCCCAGACCTCGCGCTCGCGCCAGTCGGGGGCGAGGTCGGTGAGGTGGTCCTCGAGGACGAACATCCCTTGGTCGTCGGTGTGGCGCTCGACGACCGTCAGGCCGTCGTGGCGTTCGGCGAGGGCGTGGAGCTCCTCGCGGAAGATCATCCGGTCGGCGTTGGTCGAGGAGTAGTGCAGGACCACGTCCGGCATGGTCTGGCGGCGGTCCAGCGTGCGCAGCATCGACATCACCGGCGTGATGCCGCTGCCGCCGACGAGGAACAGGATCTTGGCCGGCGGCGGGTTGGGCAGGGTGAAGTCGCCCGCCGGCAGCGCGAGGCGGATCAGGGAGCCGGGCTCGACACCGTTGACGAGGTGGCCGGACAGGAAGCCCTCCGGCATCGCGCGGACGGTGATCGCGATCGTCTTGCCCTTGCGCTTGGGCGGGGTGCTCACGGAGTACGAGCGCCAGTGGAACTTGCCCTCGACCTGGATGCCGATGCCGATGTACTGGCCGGCCTGATGGCTGTAGCGCCAGCCCCAGCCGGGTCGGATGACGACGGTCGCGGCGTCGTCGGTCTCGGGGACCACCTTGACGATCACCCCGCGCAGCTCGCGCGTGGTCCAGAGCGGGTTGAGCAGCGTCAGGTAGTCGTCGGGCAGGAGCGGGGTCGTGAGCTGAGCCCCGGCACGGCGTACGCCGTCCCAGCTCAACCGGTCGAGAAGCGGCAACAGCGGCACCCTTTCACCCATGTGGACCTCGTTTAGTAAACACACGTTCACCGAACGTGACAAGACCCCGAGCGTCACCGTGTGAGCATCATCTCACTTCGGGGCCGCGGTCGTCCGAGCGGAGGGGCTCGGACCCGGATCGACCCGGGGTGCCGTCGGATCGTCGTTCTCGTCGATGTCGTCCTCGAGCTCGGCGAGCGCGGCGGGGTTGTCGTGGAAGCGGCGGTAGCTGTAGACCATCAGGCCCAGGGCGAAGATCGCCGAGGCGATCTGGAAGATCCCGGTCGTGATGCCACCGGGCAGCCAGTAGGCCTCGGGCAGCGGGTACCACGACGGGACCGGCGGCGAGACGATCCAGTAGACGCCGACCGCGATCAGCGTGAGCATGCCGAGGATCGTGACCGCCATCGACAGCGGCCCCGAGACGCTGCGAGCGGCCTCGCGCAGGGCCCGCAACCGCACGCGCGTGAGGTTGCGCTCGGCCCAGTCGTACTGACGGGCCAGCAGGGCCACGCCGCCCAGCACGATCAGGAGCCCCGGACCCGGCAGCGGCATCAGGATGACCCCGACCACGACCAGCGTCCATCCCGCGCCCTCGAGCACGATCCGCTTGGCCGCCTTGCCGCCGGGCATCCTCATGGACCCAGCCTCCCAGAAGGCGCCAACCGCCGCGCGATCTCGCCGCAAGACCCCGCCGCGAGATCCAGTCGCGGATCAGTCGCCAGAGGCTGCCACCAGGACCCCAGCGCGCGACTCAGCCCGTGTGGTGCACGTCCTGCAGCCCGTAGACCGGGGTGTCGATCCCCTCGTGGCGCGCCTTGAGCTGCAGTGCGAGGAACAGCGAGTAGTGGCGCGACTGGTGCAGGTTGCCGCCGTGCATCCACAGGTTCGGCACCTGCGTCGGCTTCCACATGTTGCGCTGCTCACCCTCCCAGGGACCGGGGTCCTTGGTCGTCTCCGAGCCCAGGCCCCAGACCTTGCCGAGCCGGCCGGCGGTCTCGGGGTCGACCAGGTCGGCCACCCAGCCGTTCATCGAGTTGTAGCCGGTGGCGAAGACCACGAGGTCCGCGGGCAGCTCCGTGCCGTCCTCCAGGATCACGGCGTCCTCGCTGAGCCGCGCGATCTGCCCGTGCGCCAGCGCGACCTCGCCGTTCGCGACCAGCTCCGCCGAGCCGACGTCGATGTAGTAGCCCGAGCCGCGGCGCAGGTACTTCATGAACAACCCCGAGCCGTCGTCGCCCCAGTCGTGGCGGAACCCGGCCTTCTCGAGCCGCTCGTAGAAGTCCTTGTCGGCCTCCGCCATCGCCTCGTAGGCCGGGATCTGGAACTCGTGCAGGATCCGGTAGGGCAGCGAGGCGAAGATCATGTCCGCCTTCTCCGTGGTGACCCCGGCCGCGAGCGCGCGCTCGGAGTAGAGGTCGCCGAGGCCGTGCTCCATCAGGCTGGCGCTCTTGACGATGTGGGTCGAGGAGCGCTGGACCATCGTGACGTCGACGTCGTGCTCCCACAGGGCGCCGCAGATGTCGAAGGCGGAGTTGTTGGAGCCGATCACGACCGCCCTCCTGCCGGCGTACGCGTCCGGGCCGGGGTGGCGCGAGGAGTGGTGGACGTCACCCTTGAACGTCTCGAGGCCCTCGACCTCGGGCATCCGGGCCTTGCCCGACATCCCGGTGGCGAAGACCACCTGGGTGGGCGTCAGGGTGAGCGGCTTGCCCTCCCGCTCGACCTCCACCGTCCAGTGCCCGGCCTCCTCGGACCAGACGGCGCTCGTCGCGACCGTGCTCGACCAGTACGGCACCTCCATCACGTCGACGTAGGACTCCAGCCAGTCGCCGATCTTGTCCTTCGGGGCGAAGACCGGCCAGTTGTCGGGGAACTTCAGGTAGGGCAGGTGGTCGTACCAGACGGGGTCGTGCAGGCACAGCGACTTGTAGCGGCTGCGCCACTGGTCGCCGGGGCGCGGGTGCTTGTCGATGACCAGGGCCGGTACGTCGAGCTGGCGCAGCCGTGCGCCGAGGCCGATGCCACCCTGTCCGCCTCCGATGACGAGCGCGTAGGGCTGCGTGGTCGAGCCGAGCGACTCCGCCTCCTCCTGGCGCTGCTCCTTCCAGGTCTTGGCCTGCTTGGTCGCCCCGTGCGCAGCGCCCATCCGGCGTGCGGTGCCGCGCGGCTCCTCGTGGCCCTTCAGCTCCTGGAGCGTGGTCAGGAAGGTCCACGCCTTCAGCGCGCCGTCCTCCTCCTTGAACCGGCCCAGGCCCCACCCGCGTCCGACCGCGGTCTCGAAGACGAACCAGGCCGTGACCAGGCCGTCGGCCTCGTCCGCGGGCTCGGTCAGCTCGAACGCGCTCGGCGAGGTCTGCTCGAGCGTGGCGTGCAGCAGGTCGGCCACCCCGGCAGGGTGCTCGACGGTCTTCAGGTTCCAGGTGAAGGAGACCAGGTCGCGCCACCAGCTCTGCGCGGCGAACATCCCCGCGGCACGCTCGACGTCGCGCGCGGCCAGCGCGGCCTCGAAGTCGGCGAACCACGCGGTCGCGCGCGCCGACGCGTCCCGGCCCGGGTCGTCGGCGGCGGCGGCGGGTCGGTCCAGGGTCTCGGTCATCGAGCGGCTCCTCGGGTCGTACGTCGTGACGCGGTCGGGCCCAGCCCATCGTGTGGGCTGGGTCACCACCAGCGTTGCACCGTGTTGCACCCGCTCGCTGTGGTGCCGGTCACACGAGCGACCTATCCTCGGGGCATGGTCCTCGCCGAGCCCGCACCCGGCGCCCTGGTGCGCTCGGGTCGCGACCTGTCGGTGCAGGCCCGCGAGCTGGCCCGCATCCACGACGCCGTGCTGGCGGGCAGCGCCCCGCCCCGCGAGCCCCGCGCCCTCGTCGCGCGGTCCTGGCGCAGGGCGCTCGCGCTGGGTCTCGACCCCGACGCCACCGCGGTCCGCGACCCCCACGACGTGGCCGAGGTGGCCCGCAGGCGGCGGGCGAGCCCGCTGAGCCTGATCATCGACGAGCTGCGGGCCGTGCTGGCCTCGACCGCGGACGCGTCGCTGTTCGTGATGGTCGTGTGCGACCGCGACGGGGTCGTGCTGTGGCGGGAGGGCTCGACGCCGGTACGTCGTCAGGCCGACCGCCTCGGCTTCGCCGAGGGCGCCACGTGGACCGAGGAGCGGGTCGGCACCAACGCGATCGGCACCGCGCTGGCCGAGGCCGAGCCCGTCCAGCTGTTCTCCGCCGAGCACTTCGAGCACAGCCAGCACCCGTGGTACTGCACGGCGGCGCCGATCCACGACCCCCGCGACGGGACCCTGCTCGGCGTGGTCGACGTCAGCGGGCCCGCCCTGACCCTGCACCCCGCGATCGGGGCGCTGGTGCGCAGCGCCGTCACCCTGGCCGAGCACCGGCTCACCCAGCGCCACCGCGAGCACCTCGGGCGGCTGCGCGACTCCGTCGAGGGCTCGCTCGCCCGGGGGTCGGGACCGCTGCTCGTCGTCGACGACCACGGCTGGGTCGCCCACCACGCGGGCGTCGCCGCGCGCGAGCGGATCGCCGCACCCCGCGAGCACCAGCCCCTGACGGTGCCCGGGCTCGGGCTGTGCCTGCCCGAGCGCCTCACCGGCGGGTGGCTGGTGCGGCCGCGGGGGTGCACCGATGCCTTGCGCCTGCGCCTGGTCACCGACCCGCTCCCGGTGCTCCACGTGCAGGACGGCACGGGCGAGGCCTGGTCGTGCGCCCTCACTCCCCGCCACGCCGAGCTGGTGCGCCTGCTCGCCGCTGCGGGCCGGGCGGGCACCAGTGCACGGCGACTGAGCGTGGCCCTGCACGGCGACGCCGAGCACGAGGTGAGCGTGCGCGCCGAGGTCTCCCGCCTTCGTCGCGTGGTCGGTGCGCTGGTGGCCACCCAGCCCTACCGGCTCGCGGACGGCGTCGTCCTCGAGTCCTGACCCCGCCCGACCCGACACGCCGCCGGCGATCGGGTGGACGTGGCGCACCTTCAATGTCTAGTATCTCGCTCGACTTACCAAAGTCGATCGGCGAAGTAGCCGGTTTCTTCCCCGTCCTCCTCCTCGAAGGATCACCATGCGCAAGCTCATCGTCCTCGGCCTCGTGGGCCTCCTCGCCCAGCTCGTCGACGGCTCCCTCGGCATGGCCTACGGCGTCACGTCCTCGACGCTGCTGCTCGCCGCGGGCGTCGCCCCGGCCGCGGCGTCGGCCGCCGTCCACTTCTCCGAGATCGGCACCTCGCTGGCCTCGGGCATCTCCCACCACAAGCTCGGCAACGTCGACTGGCGCACCGTGCTGATCCTGGCCGGGCCCGGCTTCCTCGGCGCCTTCGCCGGCGCGACCTTCCTGGCCAACCTCGACGGCGACGCGGCCAAGCCCTGGGTCGCCGGCCTGCTGCTCGCACTCGGCATCTACGTCGTCTACCGCTTCCTGGTCCTCGGGGGTCGCCGTCCCGAGTTCAAGACCCGCCCCTCGGTCGGGATGCTCGCCCCGATGGGTCTGGTCGGCGGTGCGCTCGACGCCATCGGCGGCGGCGGCTGGGGCCCGGTCGGCACCACCACGCTGCTCTCCTCGGGCCGTCTCGAGCCCCGCAAGGTGGTCGGCTCGATCGACACCTCGGAGTTCGTGGTCGCGGTCGGCGGATCGCTCGGCTTCCTGCTCGCGCTCGGCTCGCAGGGCATCCTGTGGGGCTACGCCGGCGCGCTGCTCGTCGGCGGCGTGATCGCCGCCCCGTTCGCCGCCTGGCTGGTGCGGATCATGCCCGCCCGGGTGCTCGGCGTGGGCGCCGGAGGCCTGATCGTGCTGACCAACACCAAGACCATCGCCGAGACCCTCGGGGCCAGCGGCCTCCAGGTCGCCGTCGTCGCCGCGTTCCTCGCGGTGGCCTGGATCGCCGGCATCGTCTTCGCGATCACGCAGGAGCGGAGCGCTCGTCGGGCCGAGGACCTGGAGCCGGCCTACGTCGCGTGACCCGGCGGTCCGGGGCTGGCTAGCGTGGACGGCATGGACACCTACGACCTCGGCCCCCTCACCGTGCACCGCGTCGGCTTCGGGGCGATGCAGCTGCCGGGACCCGGGGTCATGGGCCCGCCCCGGGACCGCGCAGAGGCTCTCAGCGTCCTGCGACGGGCGGTCGAGGGCGGCGTCGACCACCTCGACACCGCGCAGTTCTACGGCCCGCACGTGGCCAACGAGCTGATCCGCGAGGCGCTGCACCCCTACGCCGACGACCTCGTGATCGTCTCCAAGGTCGGGGCGGAGCGGGACGGCGAGGGCGCCTGGCTGCCCGCGCAGCGCCCCGAGCAGCTGCGCTCCGGCGTCGAGGACAACCTGCGCACCCTGGGGGCGGAGCGTCTCGGCGCGGTCAACCTGCGCCTGATGGACGCCGAGCACCCGCCGCCGCCGGAGCAGCAGGTCGCGCTCGAGGACCAGCTCGCCGAGATGGTCGCGCTGCGCGAGGAGGGCAAGATCGCCGGCGTCGGGATCTCCACCGCCAGCGCCGAGCAGGTGCGCACCGCGATCGACCTGGCCCAGATCGTCTGCGTGCAGAACGCCTTCAGCCTGCTCGACCGCAGCGACGGCGAGGTGCTGGACCTGTGCCATGCGGCCGGCGTGGCCTACGTGCCGTACTTCCCGCTGGGCTCGGCGTTCCCCGCGATGCCCAAGGTCGCCGAGCACCCGGTCGTCGTCGCGGTGGCCGAGCGGCTCGACGCGACCCCGGCCCAGGTCGGTCTGGGCTGGCTGCTGGCCCACCGTGACAACGTCCTCCTCATCCCGGGCACGTCGAGCCCGGCGCACCTCGAGGAGAACCTCGCGGTGGCCGGCGTCAGCCTCTCGCCCGACGACGTCGCCGAGCTCGACGCGATCGGCCGGGCGGGGTAGGGCGCGATCGTGCGGCGGGGCACTGTCCCGGGCGTCGCGGCGTGGCTAGGCTCCGTGACCTGACCACGCCAGGGGGCGCCGATGATCCGGGAGTACCTGCGTTCGTCGCCGGTGATGGCCACGACCAGCCTCGAGGAGGCCCGCGCCGCCGTGAGCGAGGTCTACCTCCCCCACGACCTGGACGGGCCCGCGGACGCCCTGGACCTGCACCTGAATGCGCAGGTCGACCGCTACCTCACCGTCGGCTACCTCACCTACCAGGCGCAGACCCGGCTCCGGATGCCACCGTCGGAGACGGCCTACCACGTCAACCTGACCGTGGCCGGCCACACGCGGGCGGCCCAGGACGGGGGCCGGGAGAGCACCGTGGCCGACCGCAGCGGTGTGGTCATCTCACCCGTGCGGCACAGCACGGTCTGGTGGGGTGAGGACGCCGAGCAGATCATCCTGCGGATCTCGCGCACCCGGCTGGAGTCCCACCTGGCCGGTCTGCTCGGCACACCGGTGACGGAGCCGATCCACTTCGACCTCGGGCTGGACCTGACCACCGCGTGCGGCGCGACGCTGCTGAGCTCGGCGCGCTTCCTGGCCACCGAGCTCGACCAGCCGGGTGGGCTGGCCGCCATGCCGCTGGCCCGTGAGCAGCTGGAGTCCTACGTGCTGACCACGCTGCTGCACGCCGGCCGCCACCAGTTCAGCGACTCGCTGCGCACTCGCAGCGACACCCGTCGGCTCGGTCGTCTCGCGCCGGTCGTCGCCCACGTCGAGGAGCACACCGCCGACGAGCTGACGCCCGAGCTGCTGGCTCACGTCGGCTGCGTGAGCGTGCGCACGCTCCACACCGCGTTCCAGGCGCAGCTCGGTATCTCACCGATGGGCTACGTGCGCCGCGTCCGGCTCGGTCGCGTGCGCGAGGAGCTGCTGAGCGCCGACCCGGGCCACGTCCGTGTCGCCGACGTCGCCCTGCGCTGGGGCTTCGCCCACCCGTCGCGCTTCGCCCAGCAGTACCGCGACCAGTTCGACGAGCTGCCCTCGGTGACGCTGCACCGCTGAGCCCCTCGCACGGATCGGCCCTGACCTCTCACGCAACGGATAGCCGGGGCCGCTCGGACCTCCTAGGTTCGAGGGGTGACCGACGACACACCGCTCGAGAGCTTCGGGCTGTTCATCGACGGCCGGTCGGTCCCGGCGGCCTCCGGTCGCACGTTCACCTCCCAGGACCCGTACGCCGGTCGGGCGTGGGCCACGCTCGCCGACGGCGGGGCCGACGACGTGGACACGGCGGTCGCCGCCGCGCGCCGCGCCTTCACCGGCGAGTGGGGCCGAGCCTCGGGCTTCCAGCGCGCCGCGACGTTGCGCAAGATCGCCGACGCCGTCACCGAGGACGCCGAGCGTCTGGCGATGCTCGAGGTCCGCGACTCCGGGAAGCTGATGCGCGAGATGCTCGGCCAGCTGCGCGGCATGGGCGCCTGGTACCTCTACTACGCCGGGCTGGCCGACAAGCTCGAGGGCCGCACGGTGCCGGCCGTCGCCCCGAGCAGCTACCTCGGCTACACGCTGCGCGAGCCGGTCGGCGTGGTCGGCGCCATCACGCCGTGGAACAGCCCGCTGCTCCTGCTCACCTGGAAGCTCGCGCCGCTGCTCGCGGCCGGGTGCACCTGCGTGGTCAAGCCCTCCGAGCACGCCTCGGCCTCCACGGTGGCGTTCGCCGAGGTGCTCACCGCGGCCGGACTGCCTCCCGGCGTGATCAACGTCGTCACCGGTTCGACCGGGGAGACCGGCGCCGCCCTGGCCGCCCACCGCGGGATCGACAAGGTCGCCTTCACCGGGTCCACGGCCACGGGCGCCAAGGTCGCGCAGGCCGCCGCGGCCAACATCAACGCCGTGACCCTCGAGCTCGGGGGCAAGTCACCCCAGGTCGTCTTCGCCGACGCCGACCTCGACGCCGCGGCCAACGGACTGGTGGCGGGCGTCTTCGCCGCCGCGGGCCAGACCTGCATGGCCGGCTCGCGGCTGATCGTCCACGAGTCGGTCAAGGACGACCTCGTGGCCCGCGTCGTCGCCCGCGCCGAGGCCATCGTCCAGGGCGACCCCACCGCGCCGGGCACGGAGATGGGCCCCATGGCCAACACCGTGCAGTACGAGAAGGTGCTCGCCTACCTCGACGGCGCCCGGGCCGAGGGCGCCTCCGTCGCGTGCGGCGGGGAGCCGAACGCCGAGCTCGGGGGGCTGTTCGTCCGCCCCACCGTGGTGCTCGCCGACCCCGGCGCGACCATCGCCCGCGAGGAGGTCTTCGGGCCGGTCCTCACCGTCTACTCGTTCACCGACGAGGCGGACGCCGTCCGCCTGGCCAACGACACGCCCTTCGGCCTCGCCGGGGCGGTGTGGACCAAGGACGTGCACCGCGCCCACCGGATGGCGGCGGCGATCAAGGCCGGCACCGTGTGGGTCAACGCCTACCGCGTGGTCAGCCCGGCCATGCCCTTCGGGGGCTTCGGCCTCTCGGGCGTCGGGCGCGAGAACGGCGTCGAGGCCGTCGACGCCTACCTCGAGACGAAGTCCGTGATGGTCGAGCTCACCGGGGGCACGCGTGACCCCTTCCAGCTCGGCTGACCAAACCCACCCCACCCGAGGAGAAGAGCATGGCTGCTGACAGAACCACCCTGACGATCCTGCCCTGCGGGTCGATGACCGCGGACCTGACCTGGCTGCTGCTCGCGCCCAACCGGTCCATCCGCAACCGGCACCAGAAGGACCAGCCACCGGAGTGGGTGGACGTGCCCACCCACTGCGTCCTGGTCGACACCCCCGAAGGTCGGCTGCTGTGGGACACCAGCTGCCCGCGCAGCTGGGAGACGCACTGGGAGCCGACCGGGCTGCAGGACTTCTTCCCCTACGACAACGTCGGGGAGGACGAGTACCTCGACAGCCGTCTCCAGCAGCTCGACCTCGCCCCTGGTGACATCGACTTCGTCGTCCTCTCGCACCTGCACTTCGACCACGCCGGCAACGTCGGCCTGTTCGAGGGCACCCAGGCCAGGCTCGTGTGCAGCGCGGTCGAGAAGGAGTACGCCCTCGGCTTCGACGGAGCCTTCAACGGCGCCCACCTCAAGGCCGACTACGAGCGCTTCGACTGGGAGACCGTCGACGGGGACGCCGAGTTCCTCCCGGGGGTCAGCTTCATCCAGACCCCGGGGCACACCCCGGGCAGCATGTCCATGCGGGTCGACCTGCCCGAGAGCGGCACGATGATCTTCACCGCTGACGCCGTCTACCGGGGCGAGAGCTACGGTCCGCCGTCGACCCCCGCCGCGATCGTGAACAACCTCGAGAGCTGGTACGGCTCGGTCGAGAAGCTGCGCGGGATCGCCGAGGAGTCCGACGCCACGCTGGTCTTCGGGCACGACCCGGAGCAGATCGCCCAGCTCCGGGTCGCCCCCGACGGCCACTACCGCTGACCGCGCACGACGTAGCAGGAGGACCCATGAGCATGACCGAGGAGACCATCTTCACCTGGGGCGCCCCGCCCCTGAAGTTCGGTGCCGGCGCCGTCGACGAGATCGGCTTCGAGCTGACGCAGTACCAGGACGTGCGCCGCGTGCTGATCATCACCGACCCGGGCATCAACGCCTCGGGCATCCCGCAACGCATCCAGGACCAGCTCGCCGCGGTCCGCATCGAGTCCGAGATCTTCGACGGCGTGCACGTCGAGCCGACCGACGACAGCATGGACAAGGCGGCCGGGTACGCCCGCGAGCAGGGTCCGTGGGACGCCTTCATCGCCGTCGGGGGCGGGTCGGCGATCGACACCGCCAAGGCCGTCAACCTGATCACCACCGATGGCGGTGAGCTGATGGACTACCTCAACGCACCGATCGGCCGGGCCGTGGCTCCGCGCGGTCAGCTCAAGCCGTTGATCGCGGTCCCGACGACCGCGGGCACCGGCTCGGAGAGCACCGCCATGTGCGTGCTGGACGTGCTCTCGATGAAGGTCAAGACCGGGATCAGTCACTGGCGGCTGCGTCCGACGCTCGCGGTGATCGACCCGTTGCTGACGATGTCGCTGCCACCGGAGGTCTCGGCGGCTGCGGGCATGGACATCGTCTGCCACGCGCTCGAGTCCTACACCGCACGCTGGTACGAGTCCTTCGAGCGCAAGCAGCCCGAGCAGCGCGTGACCTACTGCGGCTCCAACCCCGTCTCGGACCTGTGGTGCGAGAAGGCGCTGAGCCTGCTCGCGACCTCCTTCCGGCAGGCCGTGCACCACGGCAGCGAGGACGTCGGCGCGCGCAGCAACATGATGATGGCGGCCACGTTCGCCGGCATGGGCTTCGGCAACTCCGGGGTCCACATCCCTCACGCCAACGCCTACCCGATCGCCGGGATGGTCAAGGACTTCAAGCCGGCCGGCTACCCGCAGGACGAGCCGATGGTCCCGCACGGCATGTCGGTCTCGCTCACGGCGCCGGAGGCCTTCCGGTTCAGCTTCGAGTCCGCCCCCGAGCGCCATCTCACGGCCGCCGCCCTCCTGGCTCCCGACGCCGAGAAGCTCTCCGACGCCGGTGAGCAGCTGCCGAGCGTCCTCGTCTCGCTCATGCGCGACATCGGCATCCCCAACGGGATCGGGGCCGTCGGCTACGACGAGTCCGACATCCCCGACCTGGTGCCCGGGACGATGAAGCAGCAACGGCTGCTGGCGACCTGTCCCCGCACCCCCACCGAGGACGACATCGCCGACATCTTCGCCAAGTCCATCGAGAACTGGTGACGTCGTGCCGATCTACGACTACCGCTGCAGCAGCGGGGACCACCGCTTCGAGTCGCTCGCGCCGATGGGGTCCACCCAGGCACCGTGCTGTCCGGCGTGCGGTGCCGGCTCCACCAAGGTGCCCTCCCGCGTGGCGCTCGGCGGCGGGGCCGATCCCGGTCGGCCCCAGGAGCTGATGCCGCAGACCTGGCGCGGCACCCAGGACGGCGACCGGGAGTACATCGGGAGCCTGCGACGCGAGTGGGAGAAGCGCGAGCGGCTCGAGGAGCGGCATCCCGAGCTGCAGGGTGACCGTCGCCCCGTCCTGGCCCACGAGGGTCGCTACGAGGGGGCGCCCCTGCGCAAGGGTGATGCGGCGGTGGCCGCGGCGCCGGGACCGGCGCCCGCGCCGCACGCCCACGCCACGCACCCGCACCCGCACCCGCACCCGTGAGTGGACCGCCGGGCCTGTCCCAGCTGGCCGGCGTGCGCGTGGTCGACCTCACCCAGGCGCTGTCCGGTCCGTACTGCACGATGATGCTCGCCGACCTCGGCGCCGACGTGGTCAAGGTCGAGAGCCCCCACCGCGGCGACGACGCCCGCCACTGGGGGCCGCCGTTCGTGGGCGACGACGCGGCGTACTTCCTGGCGGTGAACCGTAACAAGCGCTCGGTCGCGCTCGACCTCAAGGACGAGCACGACCGGGCGCAGGTGCGGGCCCTCGTCGCGCAGGCCGACGTGATGGTCGAGAACTGGCGCCCGGGGACCGCCTCCCGGCTGGGCCTGGACCCGGAGGAGCTGCGGGCGGCGCACCCGCGGCTCGTGGTCTGCTCCATCAGCGGTTACGGCCAGGACCAGGGCACCCGGTCGGGCTACGACCAGATCGTGCAGGGCACCAGCGGCGTGATGCGGATGACGGGGCCCCCCGGTGAGCCGACCAAGTGGGGCGTCCCGGCCGCCGACCTGGCAGCGGGCATGTTCGCCGCGAACGGCATCCTCGCCGCGCTCCTCGACCGGGAGCGCACGGGGGTGGGCGCCCGCCTCGACGTCGCCATGCAGGACTGCCTCGTCTCCCTGCTCACCCATCACGGCGCCCGCTACCTGCACACCGGCGAGGCGCCGGTCTCGGACCACAACGGGCACGCCACGATCACGCCGTACGGCAGCTTCGAGGTCCTCGACGGGTTCGTGAACATCTGCGCCGGCAACGACGCCCAGTTCCAACGGCTGTGCACCGCGCTCGGGTGCACGGGGCTGGGTGAGGACCCCCGCTACGCGACCAACCCGCTGCGCACCGAGCACCAGCAGGAGCTCCTGGGCGCGCTCGCGCCCGTCCTCGCGGGGCTCCGGGTCGAGCAGGTGGTGGCCGCGCTGGAGACCGCCGGCGTCCCGGTCGGCCCGGTCACCGACATCGGGGCGGTGCTCGACGACTCGCGGACCGACGACCGCTCGATGGTCGTGACCTTCGAGCGCGACGACACCGGGCCCACCCGGGTCGTCAACAGCCCGTGGAAGGTCGACGGCGTCGCCGCGTCGGTGCGTCGGCCTCCCCCGCACCTCGGCCAGCACACCGACGAGGTCCTCGCGGAGCTGGCCGTGCTGCGCACCGAGCGCGGCTAGCCGACCGGCTCGTCCGCACGGGCCTGCTCCTGCTGGCGCCGGTCGGCCACCAGGCTCGTGGTGGTCGTGACGACCAGGACACCGACGATGACGCCGAGCGAGGCCAGCGTCGCGATCTCGGGCACCGAGGGCCAGACCAGGTGGGCCCAGTGCAGGACCAGCTTGACGCCGATGAAGACCAGGATCGCGGCCAGGCCGTACGAGAGGTGCTTGAGCTTGCTGAGGGCGCTCTCGAGCACGAAGTAGAGGGCGCGCAGACCCAGCAGCGCGAAGGCGTTGGTGGCGAAGACGAGGTAGGGGTCACCGGTGATGCCGTACACCGCGGGCACGGAGTCGACGGCGAAGACGATGTCGGTGGCGAAGACCGCCACCACGACGACCAGCAGCGGTGTCAGGTGGCGCCGGCCGGCACGCACGACGGTCATCCGGGAGCCGTCGTAGTCGTCGGTGACCGGGAAGAAGCGACGCAGCAGCTTGACGACCCGGAGGTCACCCGCCTCCATCTCGTGGTCCTGGCCACCGAGGGCGTCGCGCAGGAGCTTGGCGCCGGTCAGCAGCAGGACGATCCCGAAGACGAGGAAGACCCAGTCGAAGGCGCCCAACGCAGCGGCGCCGACGGCGATGAAGATGCCCCGCAGCACGAGCGCGCCGATGATGCCGAAGAGCAGCACCCGCTGCTGCAGCTCCCGCGGCACCGCGAAGGCGCCCAGCAGCAGCATGAAGACGAAGAGGTTGTCGACCGACAGCGACTTCTCCACGAGGTAGCCGGTGTAGTACTCCAGGCCGATCTGTCCGCCGTGGGCGCTGAGCACCCACAGTCCGAAGAGCAGCGGCAGCGCGACGTAGAACGCCGACCAGCCCAGGGCCTCCTTCATGGAGACCTCGTGCGGCTTGCGGGTCAGGGCGAAGTCCAGCGCCAGCAGCGCGACGACCGCGCCGAGCGTGACGGCCCACAGGGTGGGGGTGCCGATGGTGTCGAGCACGGAGCTCTCCTCAGGTGTGATGACCTGAGGTCTCCCTCGACCCACCGCGAGCCGGTGGGCGCCGCCCGGGGCAGCAGTGGTGCTGCCGTACTGACCGGGTCGGGCTTGGGTGAGGTACTCCCCTCGCGCTCCACTGTACCCGACGCGGGTGAGGCCCACCTCGCTCGCGGTCGGCGCGGATCACACGCAGGCAGGGGCCTCCCCGACCCCATGGTCGGGGAGACGCCTCCCTGCGCGCGGTCGTCCAGCCCGTCGCCCCACCGGCATCGCACCGTGCTGGAGGTGGTGCCGGTCCTGAGCCCAACGAGCATCCCGTCGTCGGGTTACGCGTGTCCTACCGACAAGTAGCCCCGGCCCCCTGCCGGAGGGGCTGCCGCACCCGAGGTGCGTAACCCCGCCCGGTGACGGTCGTTGGGTGCTCGTGGGGGCATCGGGAGACATGCCCTCGGCTCGCCCACGAGAGGGACCCACCCATGACCCAGCAGAGCGCCGCCAGCACCCCGGACCATCCGCAACCACGGGCCCGTCGGGCTCGGGGAGCCGTCGCGCTCGCCGGCGCCGCGGTGCTGGTCGGACTGAGCGCCGCCCCCGCCGCGGCTGCCCCCGTCTCGCAGGGCAGCGCCACCGCCGTCCGGGTCACCGTCGGCGGCACCCCGACCGCCTCCGGCACCTACAGCGCGGTCAACGACGGCAACGGTGAGCAGACCACCGGCAACAACCGTCCGGAGGCCGGGGTGCTCGGCGGTCAGCAGCTGATCACGACCGGGACGCTGGCCCAGGACGCTCGCGCACAGGTCGTCGACCGTCGCGGCCGATCCGCCGCGTGCGCCGGGCTCGCGGGCGACGGCGCGAGCGTCGTCGCCGCGGGCGAGGGCACCTGCTTGCGGGGCGGGCAGAACCTGCGTCTCGACGCTGCGAGCCTCGACTTCTCCTCGCTCCAGGTCGTGCAGGACGGGCTGGTGCCCGACGGCGTCGACCAGCCGGTCCAGGACGCGCTGGCGCCCGTGATCGGCCCCCTGACCCAGGCCCTCAACGAGGCGGTCCAGCAAGGCTCCGGCGCGCTCGGCGACCCCGGACTCTTCCTCGACCTCGGCGCGGTGCAGAGCTCGTGCACCGCCGGTCCGGGCACCGCCGACGGACGCGCCGACATCGCGAACGCCGCGGCGTACGTCCAGGTCGGGGGCCAGCGCGTCGACCTGGTCAGCCTGCCGGTCGACCCGGCGCCGAACACCAAGGTCGTCGCCGACCTGAGCGGCGTCGCCGACACCGTCAGCGCGGCGCTGACCAGCCAGTTCGAGCAGACCGTCGACGGTGCGCTCGCCCCGCTCGGTCCGGTCGTCGACCAGACCCTCGGTTCCGAGATCCTCGCGAACGCCCTGGACCAGATCAGTGGTCAGCTCGCACCGCTGCAGCAGGACGTGCTCGACATCACGCTCAACAAGCAGCTCCGTCCGACCCGTGACTCGATCGTGGTCACCGCGCTCGACGCCTCCGTGCTCCCCGCCGCCCAGGCCTTCGGCGTCCAGGCGCTGAGCCTGCAGATCGGCGAGTCGACCTGCGGCCCGAGCGGTGCCCTCGCCCCGCCGCCCGCCGCCCAGCCGCAGCCGGCGCCGAAGGCCCCGACGGCGCGCCAGGCTCCCCGGTCCGCACCGCCGGTCGTCGTGACCGCCGGCGCGCAGACCGCCGACACCGGCAGCGGTCTCGGCACGCCGGGCTCGCTGGCGCTCGCCGGACTGCTGGTGCTGGCGGCCGGGACCGGTCTCGCCGGGTTCCGTCGCAGCCTGGGTCGCTGATCGTGGCCGCCGGGCCGGGCTCGTCGGGGACGGGTGAGGACGCCCCGAGCGCCGGGGGCGGCCGCGCCTCGCTCGCGGCCGCGGCGGCGGGTGGCCTGACCCGCTTCGCGCTGGTGCTCGCGGCCGGCCTCGTCGCGTTCGGGCTGCTCGCGCCGAACGGATCCTCGGACACCTCGAGGTTCGCGTCGCTCCCGCCCAGCGCGCCGGTGCGCCTCGTGGTGCCCTCGCTGAAGGTGCGCGCCGACGTCGACCCGGTCACCGTCTCGGCCGCACGGGTCCTCGACCCCCCGGCCGACGTCTCGCGTGTCGGATGGTGGGACGCCAGCGCCCGGCCCGGTGCGACGTCCGGCCAGACCGTGCTGACCGGCCACACCGTCCACACCGGCGGCGGCGTCCTCGACCGGTTGCCCGAGCTGAGGGAGGGCGCCACGGTCGACGTCGTGACCAGCAAGGGCCGCCTGCGCTACCGCGTCGCCTCGGTGCGGACCTACGACCGGTCCGCGGTCGCCGCCAACGCCGGCGAGCTGTTCGGTCAGCAGGGCGGGTCGGGTCGCCTGGTGCTGGTCTCCTGCACCGACTGGGACGGCACCACCTACGAGAGCAACGTCGTCGTCGTCGCCGACGCGCTGGGCTCGCCGGCCAGGGCCTGAGCGGCAGGTCGGGCGCGGACCAGGCGCGAACGCATCGTGTAGTCCTTCGCCGGGCCGGTGCAGCGCCAGGTCACCCGCCAGCTGTCCGGCGCGTCGACCTCGACCAGCCCGCGGTACAGGTCGCGCCCGCACGGGTGCTCGACCTCGACCCCGGGCGACCACGGGTGGAAGGGCCGCCCGTCGTCGAAGTCCACCCACCAGGCGCCGTCGCGCAGGACCGCGTACAGGGTCCGGTGCACCTCGCTCGGCGACCCGGCGCCGTCGGCGCGACCGAGCAGGCCCTGCTCGTGCCAGCGCACCCGGTCGCCGACCAGGTCGAGCACCGCGGTGCCGACCACGTCGAGCTCCGCCCCGGCGAGGCGGTCCTCGATCCTCCGCTCGAGGCGCCAGGTGCCGAGCAGGTCGACGGGCGTCACGGCGCGAGCGCGACGAGGACGCCGTCGCGGATCCCGACGGGGACCGGGTCGGTGATCTCCTCGGGGAGCACGCCGTCCTCCTCGACGTGGCGGAACCCGAGCAGCACGGCCTGACCGTCACGGCGGCGGGCCAGAGGGGCCGCGAAGAGGCGTGGGTCGGCGGTGAAGGGCTGAGCGGTCGTGACGTCCCACGGGCCGAGCGGGGAGTCGGCGACCACGGCCCACAGGCAGTACGCCGCGACGTCCGGGGTCGCGTGCGCGGCCAGCCGGGCCTCGGTCTGGATCGAGGGGTGGCCGCTGAACAGCAGCACCCACCGACCGTCGAGCTCGTGGACCTGCGGCACCTCGAGCTGGCTGAACCCGGCTCCCGGGCTGCTCAGCGGGGGCTGGACCTCCCAGGTCTCGAGGTCCACGCTGCGGGCGTGACCGAGCACCCCGTCGTCACCCGGCTCGCCGGTGCGGTCGCGTGCGGCGAGCACCAGGTGCCAGCCGTCGCCCTCGGGATCGCGGAAGACGAACGGGTCACGCCAGGTCTCGCTCGCCCGACCGTCGCCGCCGGGGTCGTCGGCGAGGGTGCGGTACCAGCGCGGGTCGGCGCTCAGCAGCGGCTGGTGCTGCGGGCGCGCCCAGGTCTCGAGGTCGTCGGAGAACGCGACGCCGACGCGCTGGTCGAGACCGAGCCGTCGACGACCCAGGGCGGTGTAGAACATCCGCCACCCTCCGTCGTGGCCCCGCACCGTGCACCCGGTCCAGATCGCCTGGTCGTCCCACTCCCCCGGCCTCGGTCCCAGCGCGTCCGCCAGCGACTCCCAGGTCACCAGGTCGGTGGAGACCGCGTGGCCGACCCGGGCCTGCTCATGACGAAGGCCCGGGTCGCCCAGCGAGGCCGGCGCGGTGAGGTGGAACAGATGGTGGCGCTCACCGTCGTCGACCCACCAGCTGTCCCAGACCCATTGACCGTCGACCCGCAGCACGGTCCCGATCCTAGGGATGCCCGGAGCCGGGCGGGCTCAGGGTCGCTCAGGCACCATCGGGAGATGCGAGCTCCTCGGGCCCTGCTGGCCGCCACCGTCGTCGCGACCCTCGCCCTCGGCGGGTGCACGAGCACGGAGCCGGACGCCGCCCCGAGCCCGAGCACCGCACCGAGCACCAGCAGCGACCCCGAGCGGATCGAGGACCCGGCGGACTCCTCGACCCCGACGGCCGACCCCTCGGCGTCGTCGTCCCTGCCGACCGCGCTCCCCTCGCCGCCCAAGGAGCCGATCCGCCAGGAGCCTCCCGACCCGGTCTCGCTGCCCGCGTACTTCCCGGAGAACCACGACTACCAGGGCCGCGGCCTGCGCCTCGGGGAGGTGCGTGAGCGGACCGACGCCTACACCTCCTACGACGCGACCTACCGCAGCGACGGGCTCACGATCTCGGGTGTGCTCAACGTGCCGCAGGGTCGCGGCCCGTTCCCGGCGGTGGTCCTCGCCCACGGCTACATCGACCCCGACGTCTACGTGCGCGGTCAGGGCATGACCCGCGAGCGAGGGGTGCTCGCCTCGCGCGGCTACGTCGCGCTGCACGTCGACTATCGCGCCCACGCCGAGTCCGACGGCACCGAGGAGGCTGCAGAACGCAACCTGCGCCTGGGCTACGTCGCCGACGTGCTCAACGCGGTGACGGCCCTGAAACGCACCAGGGCCGTCCCGGTCATCGACTCGCAGGTCTCGCTGTTCGGGCGCTCGATGGGCGGTGGGGTGGTCTACCGCGCCCTGGCCGCGGCCCCCGGTCGGGTCGCCGCCGCCGCCGTCTGGGCGCCGGTGAGCTCGCGCGAGGACGACAGCTTCGACCGCTGGACGCTTCCGGACCGGCCGGACGTCGCGCAGCACGTCGCCCGTGAGCACGGCCTGCCCGGCACACCGCGTGGGCGCGACTTCTGGCGCGAGGTCTCCGCGCGGACGTACTTCACCCGGGTGACGGAGCCCGTGCTGATCGTCCAGGGCGGGTCCGACGACACCTGCCCGCCGGGGTGGGCACGGGAGTCCTACCGGGCGCTGCGCCACAACGGCGTGGAGGTCGAGCTCGCCTGGTACCCCGACGAGGAGCACGCCTTCGGCCCGCGCTTCCTCGACGCGATGGACCGCACGATCGCGTTCCTCGGGGCGAACCAGGCCTAGGACGGCGACATCAGGTACGGCGTGCGTCCGAGCAGGCGGGTGACGACCAGGGCGGTGACCGTCATCGCCAGCGCGATCCCAGCCAGCACGACGAGCTGGAACTGTGCGGCGACCGCCGGGCTCGCTCCGCCGAACAGCGCCCCGACGAACGCCCCCGGCAGGGTCACCAGGCCGGTCGCGCGGCTCTGGTCGAAGGTCGGCAGCAGCGCCTCGTTGGCCGCTTCGCGACCCAGGGCCAGGTGGGCGCGGGACGGGGTGGCGCCCAGGGCGAGCCAGCCCTCGACCTCGCCCGAGCGTGTGGTGGCGGCGCGGCGGAACGAGCGTCCTGACAGCGTCGAGGCCGACATCGTGTTGCCGATCACGATGCCGCCGACCGCGATCAGGTAGCGCGCGCCTCCGGGGACCAGCCCGAGCGCGTAGAGAGCGCCGAGGGACACCACCGACCCGGCCAGCACCCCCGCGACGGCCGCCCGGGCGCCCTGCCACAGACCCCGCAACCGCGAGACCGCGGTCCACGACGCCGTGGTCAGCATGAGGACGACGAACGCGCCCACCGTCCACGGCACGCTGAGGATCCCCCGCAGCAGCACGGCGACCACGCTGAGCTGGATCGCGGCGCGCAGCAGCGCCCGCACAGGCAGCAGCCCGACGTCGAGACCGCCCACCCGACCGAGCCCGGTCGTGACCAGCGCGACCACGAGCAGCCCCGCGGCGAAGGCGGCGTACGAGGTCACGCCCTCATCCTGCCCCCACCCGGTGCTCGCGCAGCCCTTGCCGCCCGGTCCGGCGCGGCCTAGCGTGCGAGGGCCCGGCCCGCAGGGGGCCGTCGAGGAGGAGGTCGACCATGCCGTTGGAGAACGCGTTCTACTCAGCCGAGGTGCAAGGACCCTACGAGCTGCACGGCCTCGGTCGTTTCGAGCTCGAGGAGGGCGGGGTCATCGAGGACCTCCAGCTGGCGGTCGCGACGTACGGCGAGCTCAACGAGGCGCGCGACAACGTCATCCTGATCCCGACCTGGTTCTCCGGGACGCACGCCACGTGGTGGCAGGTCTACCTGGGCGAGGGCCGGGCGCTCGACCCGTCGCGCTACTTCATCGTCGTGGTCAACCAGATCGGCAACGGGCTGTCCACCTCGCCCCACACCACGACCGACGCCGCGATCGCGATGTCAGCGTTCCCGCAGGTGCGCATCGGCGACGACGTCCGCGCCCAGGAGCAGCTGCTGCGCGAGGTCTGGGGCATCGAGCGGCTGGCGCTGGTCGTCGGCGGCTCGATGGGCGCCCAGCAGACCTACGAGTGGGCGGTCCGCTTCCCCGACAAGGTGCTGCGCGCCGCACCGATCGCCGGCACCGCTCAGAACACCCCGCACGACTTCCTCTTCACCCAGGCGCTGGTGGACGCGATCACCAGCGACCCGGGGTGGAACGGTGGCGAGTACGCCGCCCACACCGACGTCGCCGCCGGCCTGGCCCGCCACGCCGACATCTGGGCGGTGATGGGCCTGAGCACCGACTTCTGGAAGACCGAGTTCTGGAAGGGCATCGCCCCGCTGGACGAGGCGTTGTCCTTCTCGACGTTCGAGGAGTTCCAGGCCAACTTCACCCGCTTCCTCTTCTGCTCGATGGACCCCAACGCGCTGCTGCGCATGGGGTGGAAGTGGCAGCGTGGCGACGTCGCCCGGTTGGCGGACGGCGACCTCGCGGCGGCGCTCGGGCGCGTCACGGCGCGGATGTTCGTGATGCCGATCGACTCCGACATGTTCTTCCCGCCCCGCGACTGCCAGGCCGAGCAGGAGCTCGTGCCGGGGGCCGAGCTGCGGGTCCTGCACAGCGTCGCGGGCCACTTCGGGCTCTTCGGCTTCGAGCAGACCTACCTCGACGAGGTCGACCAGCACCTCGGCGAGCTGCTCGCCACCGAGGTCTGAGCCCCGGGGAAGATTGAGCGTTCAACCGTCGTTGCGACGACATGAAGAACCTCGGCTTCCTGTCCTTCGGCCACTGGGACCCCTCCCCGCAGTCGGGGACCCGCTCTGCCTCCGACGTGCTCCTGCAGTCGATCGACCTCGCGGTCGCGGCGGAGGAGGTCGGCTTCGACGGGGCGTACTTCCGCGTGCACCACTTCGCGCGCCAGCTCGCCTCGCCCTTCCCGCTGCTCGCCGCGGTCGGCGCCCGCACGAGCCGGATCGAGATCGGCACCGGCGTGATCGACATGCGCTACGAGAACCCGCTCTACATGGCCGAGGACGCCGGATCGGCGGACCTGATCTCCGGCAGCCGGCTCCAGCTCGGCCTCAGCCGCGGCTCACCGGAGCAGGTCGTCGACGGCTACCGCTACTTCGGCTACGGCCCCGCCGAGGGCGAGGACCACGCGGCGATGGCGCGTCGGCACACCGAGGTGTTCCTGCAGGTGCTCGCGGGCGAGGGCTTCGCCGAGCCGAGCCCGCGCCCGATGTTCCCGAACCCGCCCGGACTGCTGCGCATCGAGCCGCACTCCCCCGGCCTGCGCGAACGCATCTGGTGGGGAGCGGGGTCTCGCTCCACCGCCGAGTGGGCGGCCGGGCAGGGGATGAACCTGATGAGCTCGACGCTGCTGACCGAGGACACCGGGGCGACGTTCGGCGAGCTCCAGGCAGAGCAGATCCAGCGCTTCCGCAAGGCGTGGGAGGCGGCCGGCCACGCGCACCAGCCGCGCGTCTCCGTCAGCCGCAGCATCTTCCCCATCACCGACGACCGCGACCGCGCGTACTTCGGCCTGCGCGGCACCGGCTCGGACCAGCACGGCGTCATCGACGGCATGCGGGCCACCTTCGGGAAGACCTACGCCGCCGAGCCCGACCGGCTCGTCGAGCAGCTGTCCCAGGACGAGGCCGTCGCCGAGGCCGACACGGTGCTGCTCACCGTGCCCAACCAGCTCGGCGTCGACTACAACACCCACGTGCTCGAGTCGGTGGTGCAGCACGTCGCGCCGGCCCTCGGCTGGCGCTGACTCGCACCCTCACCTCGCCGGGCACACGACTCGACGGCGGGGCTGGACCGGGGCGGGTCAGGCGTCGTCGAGGTCGAGCGCAGCGCCGTTGATGCACCACCGCTGCCCGGTCGGGGCGGGGCCGTCGCCGAACACGTGGCCGAGATGCCCCCCGCAACGGGTGCAGGTCGCCTCGCGACGCGGGATCAACAGTTTGAAGTCGGTGCGGACCCGGACGGCCTCGGAGCTCGCGGCCGCGGAGAAGCTCGGCCAGCCCGTGCCGGAGTCGAACTGGTCGTCGGCGCGGAACAGCTCGGCCTCGCACCCCCGGCAGCGGTAGACACCGTCGCTGTCTCGCGGCGGGTGCTCGTACTCGCTCGCCCCGGGGGCCTCGGTGCCGGCGCGACGCAGGACCCGGTACGCCTCCGGCGCGAGCCGCTCGCGCCACTCGGCATCGGTCCGGACGACCTCGGGCTGCGGCCGGGCGCGACGCTTGAGCATGCCCCCAGCCTACGGACAGCCCCACGTACGGGCCCGCGCGCTCAGCCCGCGAGCGTCTCGGTGTCGATGACCGCGCGGTAGCGCACGTCACCGGAGACGACCTTGTCGTAGTAGTCGTCGACCTGGTCGGCCGAGATGACCTCGACGGTGGCGGTGACGCCGTGCTCGGCGCAGAAGTCGATCATCTCCTGCGTCTCGGGCAGGCCGCCGATCATGGAGCCGGCGATCTGACGACGGTTGGCGAGCAACGAGAAGGCGCTGACCTCGAGGTTCTCCTCCGGGGCACCGACGTTGTGCATCACGCCGCCGCGGGCGAGCAGGCCCATGAACGCATCGAGCGGGATGCCCGAGCCGACGGTGTTGAGCAGCACGTCGAAGGAGCCGGCGAGCTCGTCGAAGACCGACCCGTCCTCGGTGGCGTAGTAGTTCGTCGCGCCGAAGGACAGGCCGTCCTCCTTCTTGGCGTCGCTGCGCGAGAGGACACTGACCTCGGCCCCCATCGCCGCGGCGATCTTGACGCCGACGTGGCCGAGCCCGCCGAGGCCGATGACGCCGACCCGCTTGCCCGGGCCGACACCGTGCTCCTTGAGCGGGTGGTACGTCGTGATGCCGGCGCACAGCAGCGGGGTCACGGAGGCGTACTGGTCCTCGGTGTAGGAGTCGGGGATCCTGACCACGAAGTGGTCGCGCACCACGACCTGGCCGGAGTAGCCGCCCTGGGTGATCTCGCCGTCGTAGCCCTCGACGCCGTAGGTGCCGACGCCGCCCTTCTCGCAGTACTGCTCCTCGCCGTCCTTGCAGGCGGCGCACTCCAGGCAGGAGTCGACGAAGCAGCCGACGCCGACGACGTCGCCGACCTGGTGGGCCGTGACCTCGGCGCCGACCTCGAGGACGGTGCCGAGGATCTCGTGGCCGGGGGTCAGCGGGAACGAGGCCGGGCCCCACTCCTCACGCTTGGTGTGGATGTCGGAGTGGCAGATGCCGGCCCAACGGATGTCGATGCGGACGTCGTCGGCGCGCAGGTCACGGCGCTCGAGCTGGACGCGCTCGAAGGGGGCGTCGGCCGACGCGGCGGACAGGGCGGGGGTGGTGGTGCTCACGGGGGTCCTCCTCGGGACTGCGTGGATGCCAGGTGGTGGCTGGTCAGGGGGCGCGCACGGCTTCGTCACGTCACGCTCCGCCGACCACTCTGACGCGTGCGGCGTCACCCCCCTGGGTCCCCGCCGGGCTCGTCGAGCGGCGGACCTAGGCGCGAGGTGTGGGCCGGATCACGGTCACACCTCCCGCTCCCCCACCGGGTCGGTCCAGGTCGACCAGCCGGGCCACGGCCTCGTCGAGGCCGACCACGTCGCGCACGAGCAGCCCCGGGTCGACCCGGCCGGAGGCGACCAGCGCCAGCAGGTCGGGGTAGGACCTCGCGGACAGTCCGTGGCTGCCCAGGAGCCGCAGCTCGTGCGCCACCACCCGGCCGAGGTCGACCGGCGGCATCGCGTCGTCCCCCCCGAGCAGTCCGACCTGCACGTGGCGACCGCGGGGGCGCAGGCAGGCGACCGAGGCGGCCAGCGTCGCACGGGACCCGAGGCAGTCCAACGAGACCTCGGCGGTCGAGGCCAACGAGGCGACGTCGCGGCCGTGCACCGGCTCCGCCCCGAGCCGGGTCGCGAGCGCCAACGACGCCTCCGCGACGTCGACGGCCACCACCCGCGCACCCAGCGCCACGGCGATCATCACCGCGGACAGCCCCACGCCGCCGCAGCCGTGCACGACGACGGTCTCCCCGGCCTCGACCTCGGCGACCTGCACCACGGCGCGGTACGCCGTGGCGAAGCGGCACCCGAGGCTGCAGGCGACCTCGTCGGTCACACCGGCCGGCACCCGCACGAGGTTGACCTCCGCCCGCGGCAGCGCGACCCGCTCGGCCCACGAGCCCCACCTCGTGAAGCCCGGCTGCTCCTGGCGCTCGCAGACCTGCGCGTCGCCGGACCGACAGGTCGCGCAGTCGCCGCAGGCGAGCACGAACGGGGTGGTCACCCGGTCTCCGACCGCCCACGAGCGCACGCCTGTGCCGACCTCGACCACCGTCCCGGCCAGCTCGTGACCGAGCACGTGCGGCAGCCGTACGCCGCCGTCGTGGCCCGCCCAGGCGTGCCAGTCGCTGCGGCACAGCCCCGTGGCCCCGACCTGGACCACCACCCCGTCGGACGGGCACACCGGCTCGTCGACGTCGGCCACCCGCGGCGGACGACCGAACTCCTCGACCAGGACCGCTCTCACGGCAGCGCCGTCCAGCTCTGGGTGGACTCGACCGTGCGGCGGAGGTGCCCGCGCTTCGCGACGTACTGGGCCTCGTCGGCCGCGGCGAACAGCTGGTGCGGTCGCGCCCGGTGCGAGGACGTCAGCAGGACGCTCGCGGCACCGCAGGAGATCGAGGCCGGAGCGCCGAAGTCCCACGTACGCCGGCACAGCTCGTCGGCGACCTCCACCACCTCCTGGGGCGGACGTCCGCTGACCAGGACCACGAACTCGTCGCCGCCGACGCGGGCGACCACGCTCCCCGGGACCCGCTGGTACTCCACGCTCAGCGTGTGGGCGACGGCCTGGATGAGCTGGTCGCCCGTCGTGTGACCGAACCGGTCGTTGACCGTCTTGAGCCCGTTGATGTCGATCATGACCGCGGTGACCTGGCGGGTCAGGCCCGCGGGTGACCGCGGCACCGTGAAGGCCTTCGCGGCGTGCTCGTCGAGAGCGCGCCGGTTCATCAGACCGGTCAGGGGGTCGCGGGAGGCCAGCAGCTCCAGGTGCTCCTCCCGCACGGCGCGGGCCAGGGCGCCGGCCAGGATCGCGATCAGCGCCTCGAGGAAGGCGACGTCGTCGACGCTGAACGCCGCGGCGCCCACGGCACGCGTGGCGAAGAGCTCGCCCCAGAGCGTCCCGTCGAGCACGATCGGCGACCCGGCCGAGGAACCCTTGCCCAGCTGCTCGAGCAGGGCCTGCTCCATGGGGTCCCCGTCGGGGTCGTCGAGGGTCACCACCCAGCTGTTCAGGTCCTCCAGGACCCGCACCAGGTTCGGGAACTCCTCCATCGCGTAGACCTCGTCCTGCGGCCAGCGCTGCTCGGAGGGGGCCAGGTCGCCGACGTTGACGACCGTGCGCACCTGCAGGGCGCCCGGCTCGACCCGACTCACCGAGACCGTGCTCGCCGCCAGCGCGTCGCACGCCTCCTCCGCGGCGATCTCCAGCAGCCGGGACAGGCTCTCGCGCCGGCTCAGGGCGCGCGCCATCGCGGCGAGGCGGCGGATCCGGTGGTCACCGTCCGAGGCCATGTCCCCCCTCCCGGGCAAGCCGTACGTGTCCACGACCGACGGCCGCGAGCCGTGGCGCAGGGACGACACCGGTCGTCCCCGGCCACCTGACGGCCATGATCCACGACTGAGCGCGCCCTCGCACCCCGATCCTGGGGTCCCGGGCCGCACGCCGCGTCCCCGCCCGCAGGCCTGCGGACGGTCAGGCCGAGGTGTCGACCCCCCCGAGCCGCAGCCACGTGTCGACGACGGTGTCGGGGTTCAGCGACATCGACTCGATGCCCTCGTCGAGCAGCCACTGCGCGAGCTCCGGGCTGTCGGAGGGGCCCTGCCCGCAGATCCCGACGTACTTGCCGGCGTCCTTGCAGGCCTGGATCGCCCGGCGCAGCATGAAGAGCACCGCGGGGTCGGTCTCGTCGAAGGAGGCGGCGACGAGCGAGGAGTCGCGGTCCAGGCCCAGGGTCAGCTGGGTCATGTCGTTGGAGCCGATCGAGAAGCCGTCGAAGTGCTCGAGGAACTGCTCGGCGATCACCGCGTTCGACGGCACCTCGCACATCATCACGACCTGCAGCCCGTTCTCACCCCGCACGAGACCGTTCTTGGCGAGCAGGGCGATGACACCCTCGGCCTCGGCGACCGTGCGCACGAAGGGGATCATCACCTTGACGTTGGTCAGGCCCATGTCCTCGCGCACGTAGCGCAGCGCCTCGCACTCCATCGCGAAGCACTCCGCGAAGTCCTCGGAGAGGTAGCGCGAGGCCCCGCGGTAGCCGATCATCGGGTTCTCCTCGTGCGGCTCGTAGAGCTCGCCGCCGACGAGGTTGGCGTACTCGTTGGACTTGAAGTCGCTCATCCGCACGATCACGGGCTCCGGGGCGAACGCCGCCGCGAGGATCGAGACGCCCTCGGCGACCCGTTGCACGAAGAACTGGCGCGGCGAGGGGTAGGCGGCGATGATCTCGTTGATCTCCTCGCGCAGGTCCGACTCGAGCGCCTCGGGGTCCGCCTCGAGGTCGAGGAGGGCCTTGGGGTGCACCCCGATCTGGCGGTTGATGATGAACTCCAGGCGCGCCAGGCCGATGCCGGAGTTGGGCAGCTGGGCGAACGTGAAGGCCTGCTCGGGGGTGCCGACGTTCATCATGATCTTGACCGGCAGCTCGGGCATCTCGTCGAGCTCGGTGCGCTCGACCTCGAAGTCGAGGATGCCGTCGTAGACCAGGCCGGTGTCGCCCTCCGCGCAGGAGACCGTCACCTCGCGACCGTCGGCGAGGTCCTGGGTGCCGCTGGTCGTGCCGACGACCGCCGGGATGCCGAGCTCGCGGGCGATGATCGCGGCGTGGCAGGTGCGACCACCGCGGTTGGTCACGATCGCGGCGGCGCGTTTCATGATCGGCTCCCAGTCGGGGTCGGTCATGTCGGCGACGAGGACCTGGCCCTCCTCGAACTCGTGCATGTCGTCGAGCGACTTCATCACCCGCACCGCGCCCGCGCCGATCTTCTGCCCGATCGCGCGACCCTCCACGACGACCTCGGCGTCCTTGGTCACGGACCGCTCGATGGTGAACCGCTCGAGGGCGCCGGTCCGCCGGGACTGCACCGTCTCGGGGCGCGCCTGGAGCACGTACAGGCCGCCGTCGAGGCCGTCCTTGCCCCACTCGATGTCCATCGGGCGGCCGTAGTGCTCCTCGATGGTCACCGCGTGCCGGGCCAGCTCGAGCACGTCGTCGTCGGTGAGGCTGAACTGGCGGGACTCCTCGAGGTCGACGTCGACGAACTCGGTGGTCCTGCCGACCTCGGTGTCCTCGGTGTAGATCATCTTGGTCGCCTTGGCCCCGATCCCGCGCTTGAGGATCGCGGGCCGGCCGAGCTTGAGCGCCGGCTTGTAGACGTAGAACTCGTCGGGGTTGACGGCGCCCTGCACGACGCCCTCGCCGAGGCCGAACGCAGAGGTCACGAAGACCGCGTCGGTGAAGCCGGACTCGGTGTCCATCGTGAACATCACGCCCGAGGACCCGATGTCGGAGCGCACCATGCGCTGCACGCCGGCCGACAGCCCGACGTCGCCGTGGGCGAAGCCGTGGTGGACGCGGTAGGCGATCGCCCGGTCGTTGTAGAGCGAGGCGTACACCTCGCGGATCGAGAGCAGCACCGCGTCGATGCCGCGCACGTTGAGGAAGGTCTCCTGCTGGCCGGCGAACGAGGCGTCGGGCAGGTCCTCGGCGGTGGCGGAGGAGCGGACGGCGAAGGACGGCTCGGCACCGTCGTCGCCCGTCGACTTCTCGACGAGCTGCTCGAAGGCGGCGCGGATGTCACGCTCCAGGTCCTCGGGGAACTCCTGGGCGATGACCGACTCACGGATCTGCCGGCCGACCTCGCTCAGGCGGCGGGTGTCCTCGGTGTCGAGGTCGTCGAGCAGCCCCGAGATCGTGTCGGCCAGCCCGGTGTCGCCGATGAAGTGGTGGTAGGCCTGCGCGGTCGTCGCGAACCCGTCCGGCACGTTGACGCCGAGGTCGGCGAGGTTGGAGACCATCTCGCCGAGCGAGGCGTTCTTGCCGCCGACCTGGTCGAGATCGTCCATCCCGATCTCGGAGAACCACCGGACGTGCGATTCCTGCTGGTCTGAGGGTTCGGTCATCGTGGTCCTCCGGAGGTACGGGTCCTGGTGGGGTTGGCGGTGGTGCGGCGAGCACCCACGCCGGAGCGGTTGCTGATGCTCTGCATGATCAGCGCCGAGATCTCCTCGACGGACTTGGCCGAGGTGTCGATCACCGGCACGCGGTGGCTGCGGAAGAGCTGGGTGGCCTTGCGCAGCTCCCAGCGGCACTGGTCGGGCGAGGCGTAGCGCGAGTCGGCGCGCCGCTCGTTGCGCACCCGGCTGAGCCGGTCGGGGTTGGTCGTCAGCCCGAAGCAGCGCTCGCGGAACGGCTCGACCGGCCGCGGCAGGTCGGACTTCTCGAGGTCCTCGTCGACGAGGGGGTAGTTGGCCACGAACAGGCCGTACTGCAGCGCGAGGTACATCGAGGTCGGCGTCTTGCCGCAGCGTGAGGGCGCCAGGAGGATCACGTCCGCGCGCTCCATCGCCCGCAGGCTCTGCCCGTCGTCGTGCTCGATGGTGAACTCGATCGCCGCCATCCGCGCGTTGTAGCGCTTGACGTCGCCGACCCCGTGCAGCTGCTTGGCCTCACGCGCACCCCGGCGCCCGAGGATGGCCTCGACCTTGGTCATGTGCTCGTCGAAGATGTCGATGATCGGTGCCCGGGTCTTGCGCAGCTCGAGGCGCACGTCGTCCTCGGCGGCGGTCGTGAACACCAGCGGGGTGACCTCCCCGTCCGCGACGCCGTCGATCATCGCGACCACGCGCCGGGCGTCCTCGACCGTGGTGATGAACGGGATCGTCGTTCGCTCGAAGTGCAGCTCGGGGAACTGCAGGAGGATGGCGTTGCCCATCGTCTCCGCGCTGATGCCCGTGCTGTCGGAGAGGAAGAAGACCGGCACGACCGGTTCGTCGCTCATCGTCCACCCTTCCCGCCACACACCCGGATCCGACCGTAGCGCCACGCTGCTGCGAACCTATCGCGACGTGACCGGCCCCACACCCCCGGCAGGGGTCGGGACGTCACGAGGTGCGTGGCAGGCTCGGGTCATGGAACCGGTCGTGGTGGTGGGGGCCGGGATCGCCGGCGTGGCGTGCGCGCGCGAGCTGCGGGCGGCCGGTCTCGAGGTCCGGGTGATCGACCGCGGGCGGCGCCTCGGCGGCCGGCTGGCCAGCCGCCGGCTCGACGGACGTCCGGTGGACCTCGGCGCGTCCTACCTGACGGTGAGCGACGACGACTTCCGGGTGGTGGTCGACGACTGGGTCGCACGGGGGGTCGCCTTCGACTGGACCGACACCTTCATCGTGCTCGACGCCGACGCGGAGCCGACCACCAAGTCCGGACCGGTGCGCTACGGCGCGGCCGAGGGGCTGCGCTCGCTCGTCGAGGACCTGGCGGCGAGCGGAGGCATCGAGGTCGACCAGGCGGAGGTCGTCCGCGTCGCGCGGGTCGACGGCCGGCTCGAGGTCGACGGCGCCGCGGCAGCGGCGGTCGTCGTCGCGATGCCGGACGCGCAGGCCGCGCGACTGCTCGGCGACGGGCTCGACGACGAGCGCGCAGCGCTCACGCGCGAGTCCGAGGCCATCCTCGCCCTGGCGGCGTGGTGGCCCACGCGGACGTGGGACGACGTCGCCGGCACGGACCGTTTCGACGGCGCCTTCGTCAACGGCGACCCGGACGTGTCCTGGATCGCCGACGACGGTCGCCGTCGCGGCGACGACGCCCCCGTGCTGGTGGCCCACTCCACCCCGGAGCTGGCCGCGCAGCACCTCGAGGATCCGCAGGCCGCCGCACCGAGACTGGTCGCCGCCGTACGCCGTGCGCTCGCGATCGCCGACGAGCCCACCGGCCACCACGTGCACCGCTGGTCGCTGGCCCGCCCGACCGGCGAGCGCGAGGCGACGTACCTGCTCGGCGAGCCGGGCCCGTCCGACGCCGGGGTCGGTGTCTGCGGCGACGGCTGGGGCCCCAGCCCGAAGGTCGAGACGGCGTGGCGCTCGGGCCGCGACCTCGCCCGCGCACTCGCCGACCGCCTCCGCCAGCGGTAGCTCCGCGTTGCCACCGGCGGGGCGCTCACAGCTGCCGGGCGACCTCGACCGCGGCGCGCTGACCGCTCACCAGCGCACCCTGGATCGAGGCGGTGTCCCGGTGGTCGCCGGCGACGACGACGCGGTCGGCGATGCGCAGCTCCTTGCGCAGCACGAGGGGAGCGCCCTGGTCCGGCAGGGCGTGCGGCACCTCGTGGCGCACCAGGAGCTCCCAGCGCGACGGGTCGGCGCCGAAGAGGTCGCCGGCGTGGCGGCGTACGTCGTCGTCGCTCGGCGTCGGACGGCCCGGGCCGAGCAGGGCGGAGGCCTGCACGAGGTGACGACCGCGAGGGGCGTACGACGGCGCCGGGTTGGACACGACGGCGGCGTTGACCAGCGGCCCGGCCGGACGCCGTCGCGCGTCGACGAACAGCGAGCGCGAGTCGTGCGGCGCTGAGTGTCGGCCGCGAACCAGCAGGTCACGACGCCCTTGGTGCCCGGGGTGTCGGCCGGCGCGAGGTCGCCGAGCAGCCCACGCGATGCCGCGGCGTCGACCGCGACGACCACCTGCCGCGCGCGCCAGGTCCCGACGGCGGTGTGCACGAGCACGGCGTCGGCGGACGGCTCGAGCGCATCCACCTCGACGTGCAGGCGGACCCGGTCGCCGATCGGGCGGGCCAGCTGGGCCGGCAGGGCCTGCATCCCGCGCTCGGGCAGGCCCGGGGTGCCGCGGAGGAAGGTCGCGAGCAGCAGCAGCGCGTAGGCCTGGGCCGTCGACCCCTCGTCCTCGAGGACCACCCCGGCCAGGAACCGGTCGAGCACCCCGCGCAGCAGCCCGTGGACCCCGGCGGCGTCGAGCGCCTCCTGCAGCGAGCCTCCGGGCGCGCGCGTCACCGTCTCGGCCAGCGGCGTCCCGGGACGCGCTCGCAGCAGCGGCGCCAGCCAGCGCGCCACCGCGAGCAGCTCGCGCGGGCGACGCAGCCCGGCGACGGCCGAGGACGGCAGGAGCCGCGGCGCGGCGAGCGGGTGCCCGAGCCGGGCCAGGCCGTGCTCGTGGCGCGCGGCGACGCCGGCCTCGAAGGGTTGCAGCGCGAGCGCGTCGAGGTCGACCCAGCGTCGGCACGCGTCGTAGGCCGGGTTGAGCAGCTGGAAGCCGCGGTCGAGGCTGAAGCCGTCGACGCGGTCGGTGCGGATGCGACCCCCCACGGCGTCCGAGCGGTCGAGCACGACGACGCCGTGCCCGGCGTCGACCAGGGCCGCCGCGCAGCGCAGGCCCGCCAGGCCGGCCCCGACGACCACCACGTCGGTGTCGTGCGTGCTCGTGCTCACGCCGCGATCATGACGGCTCAGGCCGCGTGGGCCACGGACCGGGTCAGCCCCAGCACCCAGGTGAGCGGGCGCCCGTCGCTCTCGCGGTACGCCGCCGCGCGCCGCCACACCTCGCCATAGGTGCGCCGGACCAGCTCCGAGGCCCGCTGCGCGTCACCGTCGGCGAGCAGCACGGCGAGCCGGTGCACCTGGCCGACCGTCGTGTCGTAGAGGTCCCCGAAGGCCCGCTGGTCGCCCAGGCCTGCGCAGGCCAGACAACCCGGCAGGTCCTCGTCGGCCGCGCCGGGCGCGCGCACGCCGCGGGCGAGGTCGACGTACTGCTGGCACATGTGGCTAGTGTCGCGGCCCGTCCAAGCCGCGTCCCACCCCTGGGTGCGATGTCCACCCGGCGCACGGGGCCCGCCGCCGGGTTACCGCAGTGCCGAGGCGAGCACGCCGGAGGCCTCCGCGGGAGTCGCTGCCGCGCGGACGTCGCGGGGCAGCCGGCCGACCACGCCCCTGGTGAGCGAGGAGAGCAGGGCGAGGTAGCCCTCGCTGTCGCCGGCAGGGGTGAAGAGACCCAGGACGAGGTCGACCGGAGCAGCACCGGCCGACCAGGTCACCGGCGCGGCCAGCCGCAGGAGCACCACCGTGCGCTCGGCGACGCCGGCCGAGCGGGCGTGCGGGATCGCCACGCCGCCGGGGATCGCGGTCGACCCGGCCGCCTCGCGCGCCATGAGGTCCGCAGTGACCGTCTCCCCGTCCAGCAGGCGGCCCGTCTCGTCGAGCACGCCCACCAGCGCGGCCACGACGGAGGACTGGTCGTCGGCGGTCACGTCGAAGCGTACGAGGTCGGGCGTGGTCACCGACGGGGTCACGGACTGCTCGCTCATCTCCTCAGTCTGGCAGGGCCCGGACCTGCCCCGCCACGGGGCGGGCCGGGGGACGGGGCGGCAACCGGGGTCGGGGGCGACGTGCTGCGCCTCGTCGTCGTCCATCGGCGTGGCGAGGGCGGCGCAGGTGCGCTACAGCGCCGGCACGCTGGTGGGCGCGCCGACCACCTCGCACTGCCGTGGCCCGTCATGATGGAGTGGCGCGAGCACGGACACCGATCAGGGACGAGGACGTAAGGATGGTTCCTCGCGAGCAGGCCGGGACTGGACTGCCTCGACGACGCCAGCTGCTGCTCGGAGCGTGCGTGCTGGCCCTTCTCGTGGCCGCCGGTGCCGCGATCAGCGGGACGTGGCCCGGTCTTCCGCGGGTGCCGGGGGCGAGCACGACGAGCGCCGGGGACTCGTCCGTGACCCAGGACGACTGCGACCCGTCGACCAAGGTCGCCGACCGGCGCCGCTTCCTGCCCGCACGCGAGGCGCTCCGGCTGCGTCGGACCGACGAGGGGTCCGTGCTCGGTTACTGCGCGCCCGACCAGCCGGGCCTCCGTCTGGGCCGGGACCTGGTCGGTTTCGCCACGGGCGAGACCGAGGCGCCGGCGTTCGCCGACCGGGTCGGGCGCTGGATCGACGGCCGCCGCCTCACGTCGCTCTCCGCGGCCCAGGCCGCCCGGCGCGGCTCGTGGGCGGACACGTCGGCGGTGGGCGAGCTCGAGAGGATCGCGACGCGGTTCCGTGACGGTACGCCCCTGCGGCCGTCGTCCGCGCCGGCCCAGCGACGTCGCGTCATGAGCGACCCGAACGGCGGACTGGTCTACGTCGAGCCCTCGGCCGGGCCGTTCGTGGCGGTCGTCGACGGCGGGGACCCGGGCGCAGGGGGTCTCTCCCGGGTCTCCGGTGTCCGCTGTCGCGCCCAGCACTACCCCGCCCCGCTCGTGGGACGGTCCTCCGCGGTCCTGGTCGTCGCCATCACCACGGCACCCTCCGAGCCCGACTGCGACTTCGTCGACGTCTTCACCGACGACGACGGTCGCATCGACGCGCTCGTGCTCCGCACGGGCGACGGCGGTCCACGGGCGAAGCCCGCAGAGGCCGCGACGAGCGGCAGCTGAGGGCGCGACTCACCCGCCCGGTGTCGCGAGGACCTGCACGACGGTCTCGCCCGGGCACTCGGCGGACCTGCGGATGCTCCAACGCCCCGAGAAGTCCTCCGAGCGCCAGTTCGCCTCGGCGTCGTTCTCCTCGGTCTCACCCTCGGTGATCGCGAACCCCGCCTCGACCGCGTCGGTGTTGAGGTAGGTCAGGACGTCGTCGAAGTCGGCGGTGCTGACCCCGGTCACGATGGTCCCGGCCCCGTCTCGTTCCTCGACGCTGTAGACGACCGTGCCCGGCGGGAACGACCACGTCTGCGGGAACGGTGCGGGGTACGGCGGCTCGAGCGGCTCCGCGTCGGCCGTACAGGTCGTCTGGTCGGCCACGGCACCGAGCTGCTCCTCGGCGGCGCGCTCCTCCTCCGACTCGCCGCCGCCGCACGAGGTGAGCAGGACCGGCAGGACGAGGACCGCGGCAGCGGCCAGCCTCACCGGCGGCTCACGGTCCGGGCGCGGCTGTTGTCGGTCTCGACCCGTTCCCGGATCCGGTTGGCCGGGTCGACGGTGGCCACCACGCGGTGGCGCGCGCCGGTCGTGCTCGCCCAGCGCGCCCGCACCAGGTGCCGCTCCCGCGGGTCGATGGTGAAGGCCCGGCTCGCGCTGACGCGCCGGCCGTCGTCGGTGAAGACGACCCGGCTCCGCACGGTGCGACGCCCGGTGTTGACCACCGAGGCACGCGCCACGAAGCGGCCGCCGTCGCGGGCCGAGACCTGCAGGGCCCGCACGCGCAGGTTCGTCCGTCGCGCCCGGGCCGGACCGGCGTCGTCGTACTTGCTGAACAGCGTCAGCCCACCGCTCTGCCGTGCGATCGTGGAGTACGCGTCGCGGCCGTTGTCGGCCGGGTCGGCGCTCGTCGAGCAGGCGTCGATGCACCCGTCGGCGAAGCCCACCAGCACCCGGCCGTGGTCGTCGAGGGTCACGTCGATGAAGTCGAGCAGGTTGCGGTCGTCGCCGCACGTGGTGCCGCCGGTGCAGATCGAACCGCGCTGGACGGGGTCGGCGCCCGTGGCGTCGCTGGTCACCCAGGTGCGGCCGCCGTCGTAGGTGGTGCTGACGTAGAGGTGCCAGACGCCGGTGAAGGTGTCGATGTCCTGGTAGTTGCCCCCGGTCGTGGTGCCCAGGTAGGCGAAGGAGGCCCGGTCGTCGTCGCCGGCGACCATCGTCGGGAACACCGCGTTCTTGATGCCGAGGTCGGCGCCGACGCGCTGCAGGTCGCGCCAGGTGTCGCCGTGGTCGCGGCTGGTGGCGACCCCGGGCTGGCCGTCGGCCCCGACGTAGCCGAAGTACGTCGTGCCGTTGGCCCCGATGCCGACCGCCGGGTCGGAGTCACCGGGCGTGGTGCCGGGGACGCTCTTGACCTGCCAGCTCGCCCCGTCGTCGGTGGACACCGCCACCGCCGCGGTGGACCCGCAGGCCTTGTTCGGCAGGTACGCCGTGCCGTCCGGTGCGACCTTGACGTGGCCGTGCAGGCCGCCGCACTGGGTCAGGTCGTAGGTCGGCACGCCGGGTCCGAAGGTGGTCCCGCCGTCGAGCGAGGCGGCGCAGAACGCGGTGGCGATGTCCTGGCTGCAGTAGTAGACGGTGTTCGGGTAGGCCGAGGTGGGCAGCGGGCCGGTGCCGCCGTCGGTGAAGGGCCCGCCGCCGATGGTCTGGTGGTCGACCCCGCTCGGGATCCCGCCACCGGAGCTCGGCGTCCAGGTCGCGCCGTCGTCGTCGGTGTAGCAGGTCAACGAGTTGACCCCGGTGAGCTGCGACTCGAAGGTGCGCCCGGTCTGCCGGTCGGTGAACAGGATCGGGTCCAGGCTCTCGGAGGATCCGGCCGGGCAGCCGTTGGCCGCCGTGGCCGAGACGTCGCTCCAGGTCGCCTTGCCGGTCGGGTCGAAGTCGACCTTGAACGTGGAGAGATAGGCCTGGTACAGCGTCGCACCCGTCTCGAAGCTGTTGCCGATGGACGGCTCGCCGGCGTTGTCGACGTCGCTGCTGAGGTCCTTCGGCGCGGCGTACGCGCGGAAGTCGGGAGCCGGCTCGGTGCCCGGGGCCGGGTCGGCCGGTGGTGTGGTCAGCCGGGCGGTCGCCTCGTAGGACTCACCGATGGGCGCGTAGGGAACCACGCGCACCGTGTAGTCGCCGGGCGTGGGGTCGGTGATCATCAGCTCGGGGTCGGCCGAGGACGCCGAGGTCGCCACGGCGTTGCCCTGGTCGTCGAGCAGGTAGATGTCGAAGTCCGCGGCGGTGTTGGCCCACCCGACCTCGATCTCCAGGCTGTGGTCGTCGGCGTAGCTCGCGGGCACGTCGACGTGCAGCGTGAAGTCGTCGCACGAGGCCGGCGCACTGCAGTCCGGCTGGTCGAGGCCGGTGCCGGTGACGTTCGGCGCCACGAACGGGCCCCCGGTCCAGCTCACCTGCGTCGAGTCGGCCCTGACGGTGCCCTCGAGCGGGGTCGCAGCGTCAGCCCCGCCGGAGCCCAGGGCGACCACGCTCCCGGCGGCGAGCAGGCCGACTCCGGCGAGCAGGGAGGCGAAGGGACGGGACGGGCGGATGCTTGCTCTCATGATCTGACCCCATGTCAGGAGACGCCTGTGGTCCCGAGCGGGCCACCGTCGTCGGCGCTGCGGGTCACACTAACCCCACGGACGGACGTTCGTCCCCCCCGACCGCGGACCGCTACAGCGCGTTCGTCGCCGAGCGGCCGCAGGTCTTCGAGGTGCAGTTCACCTCCGGCGCGTCCGGCTGGGTCGTGGTCCATCTCGAGGGCGTCCTGCGTGACGAGCTGGCCGAGCTGGTCTTCGAGGCGTGGCGCCTCTCGGCACCCGCCGAGCTGGTCCAGGCCCGCGCCGACCGCCTCCCCCGCTGACCCACGCTCGACGGGCCTCACCCCGGCCCACCAGGTGCCGGTCCACCCGCCTGCGGGCATCATGGCGGCCATGGCCGACCTCGGAGTGCTCCGACCCGTCACCGACCTGGCTCGACCCCCGTTGCGCTGGGGCCTGGCGCACGCGATGCCGCGCACGGCGATGGGGATGGCCGCGCGCCGGGGCGACCTCCAGGGCCAGCTGCTGGCCCACGCGGTCTCCCGCGACCCCGCCAGGCTGCAGGCGCTCATCAGCCAGGTCCGCGCCTCCGGCCGGCTGCACCGAGGCGAGTTCGGCTACCTGACCGCGAGCCTGCCGACGGTCAAGGAGGTGCTGACCAGCCCCGACTTCCGCACCGGTGTCTTCGACTCCGGCGGACCCGGGCTCCTCGGGAAGGTCGCCCGGTGGTCGGAGGAGCCGCACCGGCTCGGCCCGCTCGTCCCGCCGTCGCTGCTGGTCACCGAACCGCCCGACCACACCCGCTACCGCAGGCTCGTGACCCGGGTGTTCACGGTGCGTGCCGTCGAGGCGCTGCGCGAGCGCACCCAGGAGATCGCCGACGGCCTGCTCGACGACCTCCTCGCACACGCTCCGGAGGACCCCGTCGAGCTGGTGGCGACGTACTGCGCCCAGCTGCCGGTCACGGTGATCGCCGAGATCCTGGGGGTGCCGCCCGAAGACCGCGGTCGGGTGCTCGACTTCGGGGCCGGTGCCGCACCGAGCCTGGACCTGGGTCTGACCTACCCGGAGTTCCGCCGGGTCGAGAAGTCGCTGACCCGCTTCCAGGCCTGGCTGGCCGACCACCTCGCCGCGCTCCGGCAGAACCCGGGCGAGGACCTGATGAGCCAGCTCGTCGCCGCCCGGGAGGACGGTCGCGGGCTGAACGACGAGGAGCTGATGGCCACCGCCGGGCTGGTCCTCGCGGCCGGCTTCGAGACCACGGTCAACCTGCTCGGCAACGGCGTCGTGCTGCTGCGTGAGCACCCCGACCAGCTCCTCCGGCTGCGCGAGGAGCCGCAGCTGTGGGCGAACGCGGTCGACGAGGTGCTGCGCTACGACCCGCCCGTGCTGCTGACCGGGCGCCTGAGCACGACCGACACGGAGGTCGCCGGCACGACGGTCCCGCGCGGCTCGGTCGTCACGACGATGCTGGCCGGTGCGAACCGCGACCCCGAGGTCTTCACCGATCCGGACCGCTTCGACGTCACGCGCGAGAACGCACGCGAGCACGTGTCGTTCTCCTCCGGCCGGCACTACTGCCTGGGGGCCGCGCTGGCCCGGATGGAGGGCGAGGTGGGGTTGCGCACGCTCTTCGACCGCTTCCCCGACCTCGAGCTCGCGCCGGGCCGCCAGCGCCGCCGGACCCGGATCCTGCGCGGCTGGGCCCGGCTTCCCGTGCGGCTCGGCCCACCCGCCTGAGGCCGACCGGCGTACAGCGGCGGGCAGAAGTCGGGATCACTCCCGCCCCACGTCCCTGACCTGCAGCGATGTGGAGCCGGTGCGAGCCCGGAGCACTTCTGCCCGTCGGTGTACGAACGACCTCAGTCTGCGTCGAGCGCGGCGAGCTCCTCGGCCGTCAGCTCGACATCGGCGGCGGCCGCGGAGTCGATGACCGACTGCGGCCGTTTGGCGCCGGGGATCGGGATGACGACCGGCGACTGCGCGAGCTCCCAGGCCAGGGCGACCTGCTGGGCACTGATGCCGCGACTGCTGGCGACCTGGGCGAAGGCCGGGTGCTTCGCGTCCAGCTCCTTGGCGTCGTTGAGGCCACCGAGCGGGCTCCACGGCAGGAAGGCCAGGCCGAGCTCCTCGCACACCTCGATCTCGGGCCGCGACGAGCGGAACTTCGGGCTGAACTGGTTCTGGACGCTGACCAGCGCGTCGCCGAGCACCTCGTGGGCCATCCGGATCTGGTCCGGGTCGGCGTTGGAGAGCCCGACGCGGGCGACCTTGCCGGAGTCGTGGATCTCCTTGAGCACCGCGACCACGTCGGCGTAGTCGACGTCGGGGTCCGGGCGGTGGTGCTGCCAGAGCGCGATCTGCTCCACGCCGAGCCGCCCGAGGCTGGCGTCGACGGCCGAGCGCAGGTGGTCCGCGCTGGAGTCGGTGTCCCATCCGCCGCCCTGGGTGCGCACGTGGCCGCCCTTGGTGGCCAGGAGCACCTGGTCGCGCACGCCGAGCTCGTCGAGCAGCCCGGCGACGAGGGTCTCGTTCTGGCCCTGGGCGTCCGAGCCGTCGTCGCCGAAGCCGTACGCGTCGGCGGTGTCGAAGAGGGTGACGCCCGCGTCGAGGGCGGCGCGCACGGTGTCGAGCAGCTGCTCACGGGGCTGGGTGCCGGACTGGTCGAAGGTCATCAGGCCGAGGCCGACGGCCCCCACCTCGACGCGTCCGACTCCTGCGTTGCCGATGTGTCGTGTCTTCATGCGCCCTGTCTACTCCCGCCCGGTGGGGCCGCGCTCACCCGGCCGGACGACGTCCGGGTCAGACGAGCGGCGGGTCGGCGGTGTCCTCGACGGTCTCGACACCTTCGGAGCCCTCGACCTCGGCGATGTGGACGACGGCGTCACCGCCGTTGACCAGCGGCGCCTCGGCGCGACCGACGACGACACCGGCTCGGTCGGCGTGGACCAGCCGCACCCGGCGGCCGAGCGAGTCGAAGAGACCGCCGAGGCGTTCGCCCCTCTCGACGTGCTGACCGAGCTTGACCTCGAGGTGGAGCATCCCGGTGCCGCGGGCACGCACCCAGCCCGAGCGCCACGAGGCGGCGCTGGGCGCCGGCGGCTCCTCGTCGACGGCGTCGGTCAACCCGAGGTGGGCGAGCACCCGGCGTACGCCGAGCACGCCGGCGTCGATGGCCCAGTCGTCCATCCGCCAGGCCTCGCCGGCCTCGTAGAGCAGCACCTTCGCGCCGACCTCGCGGGCCGCGCTGCGCAGCGAGCCGTCCCGCAGCCGGGCGTGCAGCATCACCGGCGCGGCGAACGCCTCGGCGAGGCCGCGGGTGACGGGGTCCTCGAGGTCGGCGCGGATCTGGGGCAGGTTCGTGCGCCGGTCCGAGCCCGTGTGCAGGTCCAGGCCGACCTCGCACTTGGCGACGACCTCGGTCATCATCAGGTGCGCGATCCGGGAGGCCAGCGAGCCGCGGGGTGATCCCGGGAACGAGCGGTTGAGGTCGCGGCGGTCGGGCAGGTAGCGGCTCCCGGACATGAACCCGAGCACGTTGACGATCGGCACCGCCACGACCGTGCCACGCAGCGTCCTCGGGTCGAGTCCCGCGAGCACCTGACGCACCACCTCCACGCCGACGGCCTCGTCGCCGTGGATCGCGGCGTTGACCCACATCACCGGACCCTCCTCGCGGCCGTGCACGACCCGCACCGGCAGGTCGACGTCGGCGCCGGTCACGAGCCGCGTGATCGGCAGGGTCACCGCCTGCTGCTGGCCCGCGCGCACCCGGACCGGACCGATCTCGAAGGAGTCGCGCGCCATCAGCGTCCCCGGTTCCGGCGTCGGGTCGTCACGGGCGGGCGCCCCCCGAGGTAGGACCGCGCCGAGTCCACGAGGAATCCCTGGCGCAGGGCCTCCCGGCCGACCAGCATCCGGAAGCCCATCTCGTCGCGCCGGCTCAGCGTCACCTCGGCGCTGATCTCGCGCCCGACCAGGCGCAGCCGCATCGGCACCACGAGACGCTGCTCGACCTGGCCGTTGGACGAGCGGACCACGCGCCGGTCGATCACCGGCAGCTCCGCGCGTACGGCGTCCTCCTCGCTGCCCTGCCAGGGCCGGACGCCGAAGCGGACCCGCGGCGACCCGTCCACCAGGACCTCCTCCACGTCGAAGGCGTGGATGGCCGACGAACGCGCTCCCGTGTCCAGCTTGGCCTTCACCCACTCGACCTCGATCTCGGGCAGACTGACCCACTCCCGCCATCCCGCGGGTGTGGAATGAGGCTCGCCGCCCACCCGTCGTCCCACCTCTCGAGGAGCCATGAAGCTCGCCATCTTGTCCCGTGCGCTGGGCTCGTACAGTACGCAGCGCCTCCGCACCGCCGCCCTCGACCGGGGTCATCAGGTCAAGGTGCTCAACACCCTGCGCTTCGGCATCGACCTGACCGGTGACGAGCCGGACCTGCAGTTCCGCGGCAAGCGGCTCTCCTCCTACGACGCGATCCTGCCGCGCATCGGCAACTCGGTGACCTACTTCGGCACCGCGGTCGTGCGCCAGTTCGAGCAGATGGACGTCTACACGCCGAACACCTCCTACGGCATCGCGAACTCGCGCGACAAGCTGCGCGCCACGCAGATCCTGTCCCGCCACAACATCGGGATGCCGGCGACGACGTTCGTGCGCGACCGTGCCGACGTGATCCCGGCCATCGAGCGGGTCGGCGGCGCGCCGGTCGTGATCAAGCTGCTCGAGGGCACCCAGGGCATCGGCGTCATCCTGGCGCCCGAGATCAAGGTCGCCGAGGCGATCATCGAGACCCTGACGAGCACCCGCCAGAACGTGCTCATCCAGCGCTTCGTCAAGGAGTCCAAGGGTCGCGACATCCGCGCCCTGGTCGTCGGCGACCGGGTGGTGGCCGCGATGCGGAGGGTGGCCAAGGGCGACGAGTTCCGCTCGAACGTGCACCGCGGGGGCTCGGTCGAGCCGGTCGAGCTCGACCCGGCGTACGAGAAGGTGGCCGTGCGCGCCGCGCAGATCATGGGGCTGCGGGTCGCGGGGGTCGACATGCTCGAGGGCCACGACGGCCCGCTGGTCATGGAGGTCAACTCCTCCCCCGGCCTGGAGGGCATCGAGACCGCGACCAACCTCGACGTGGCGGGCGCGATCATCGACTTCATCGACAACCAGGTCGGCTTCCCCGAGATCGACGTGCGGCAGCGGCTGACCGTCTCGACCGGGTACGGCGTGGCCGAGATCCTCGTGCACAGCGCCTGGGACATGGTCGGCAAGTCCCTCGGCGACTCCGGCCTGCGCGAGCGCGACATCAGCGCGCTGACCCTGCAGCGCGGTGCGGGCGTGATCCCGAACCCGAGCTCGGAGGAGGTCCTCGAGGACGGTGACCGGCTGCTGTGCTTCGGCAAGCTGGAGGAGATGCGCTCGATGATCCCCAGCCGGCGCCGGCGCACCCGCAAGGTCAAGAAGCTGCCCGACGAGCCGATCCACGACGCTCCGGCCGACTGACCCGCGGTCCGTGACACGCTGAGCCCATGAGGAACTGGGCCGGCAACGTCGTCTTCTCGGCCTCCGAGCTGCTCCGGCCCACCACGGTCGAGCAGCTGCAGGAGATCGTCCGGGACGCGCCGCTGATTCGAGCGCTGGGCACCGGGCACTCGTTCTCGCCGGTCGCGGACACGACCGGCGCCCTGGTCTCCACCGCCGATCTCGACCTCACCGTCGAGGTGGACACCACCGGGTCGTCAGCGGTCGCGATCGTGCCCGGCGGCTGGACCTACGCCCAGGTCGCGACCGCGCTGCACGAGCAGGGCTGGGGCCTGCCGAACCTCGGCTCACTGCCGCACATCAGCGTCGCGGGCGCGTGCGCGACCGGCACCCACGGCTCGGGCTCGGCCCTGCCGTGCCTGGCCGCCTCCGCCGTCGGGGTCGACCTCGTGCGTGGCGACGGCGAGCTCGTCCACGTCGCCGCCGGCGAGGCCGAATTCCCAGGTGCCGTCCTCTCCCTCGGGGCCCTCGGTGTCGCCACGCGCCTGTGGCTGAGCATCCAGCCGACGTACGACGTGGCCCAGGAGGTGCTGCTCGACGTCCCGGTCACCGAGGCGATCGAGCACGCCGAGCAGATGCTGGCCTCGGCGACGAGCGTCAGCCTCTTCCACACCTTCTCGGGCCGCGCGACCCTCGACTCGGTGTGGCGCAAGCAGCGCACCGACGCCCCCGCCGACACCGCGGCCGCCGACTGGCGGTGGGGTGGCCGCCCCGCGGCCGAGCCCGTGCACCCGGTGCCCGGCCAGGACCCTGCCGCCACGACCAGCCAGCTCGGACGCCCCGGTCCGTGGCACGAGCGGCTCCCGCACTTCCGCATCGAGTTCACCCCCAGCGTGGGCCAGGAGCTCCAGTCCGAGCTGCTGCTGCCGCGCGAGCACGCCGGCGCCGCCCTGGCCGCGCTCGAGGAGCGCCGCGCCGACATCGCCCCCGCGCTCCAGGTCTTCGAGATGCGCACCGTCGCCGGCGACGACCTCTGGCTCAGCCCGTGCGGCGGGCGCGACACGGTGGCCACCCACTTCACCTGGGTCCACGACCTCGCCGACGTACGTCCCGCGCTCGACACCGTCGAGCGCGTGCTGGCGCCGTTCGACCCGCGGCCGCACTGGGGCAAGGTGTCGCTGGCCCACGACGCCGCAGCCGTCGAACACTCCTACCCCCGACTGGGCGACTTCCGCGCCCTGGCGGAACGGATGGACCCCGAGCGCTGCTTCACCAGCGCCCACCTCGAGCGGCTCGGCGTCTGCTAGAGCACGCCGACCTCGTCGGCGGCGTCCGAGGCCGTGGTCCGGGCTGCGTCTGGCTCGACGCTCGCGTCGGAGGCTGGCCGTGTCGGCAGCAGCCAGACCAGGCCGACGACCACCAGCGCGATGAGCGCCGCTGCTGCGAAGGCCCACTGCACGCCGCCCGCGAACGCCGCCCCGGGCGTGGCGCCGCCCGCCGCCAGGGACGCGGAGCGTGAGGCCAGCACCGTGACCGAGACCGCGGTCCCGATCGCGGCCGCGACCTGCTGGGTCGTGCCGAGCAAGGAGGACCCGTGCGAGTAGAGGTGCGCCGGGAGAGCGCCGAGGCTCAGGGTGAACACCGGGGTGAACAGCCCCGCCAGACCAAGCATCAGCAGGACGTGCGGACCGAGGACGAGGACGTACGGCGTCGTCTCGCCGACGCGGCTCAGCAGGGCGAGCCCGACGACGACGGCGATCGAGCCCGGCACCACGAGCGGTCGGGCCCCGACGCGGTCGAAGGCCTTCCCGACCTGCGGGCCGAGCAGCCCCATCGCGAGACCGCCGGGGGCCACGAGCAGACCCGTCTGCAGCGGGCTCAGCCCACGCAGCTCCTGCAGGTAGAGGGGAAGCAGGATCATCGCGCCCATCATGGCCAGGAAGCTCACGGCCTGGATCGAGACCCCGACGGCGTACGTGCGGTGCGTGAGCACCCGCAGGTCGAGCAGGGGTGCGGCGGTGCGCTGCAGCACCAGCTGGCGCCACACGAAGGTCCCGACCACGATCAGCCCGCCCGCGACCAGCACGGGCGCAGGCACCAGGCCGCCGTCGGCACCGATGCGGCTCAGTCCGTAGACGAACGTCCCGAAGCCGAGCGCCGCGAGCAGCACGCTGGCCACGTCGATCGAGCTCTCACGGGTCTCCCCCACATCGACGAGGTGGCGCAGCGAGACCCAGGTGATCGCGCCCGCGACGGGCAGGACGAGGACGAAGAGGAAGCGCCAGGGCGCGAAGCCGAGCACCAGCCCGGAGATGGTGGGCCCGAGCGCGGGGGCGACCGAGATCGCGAGCGTCACGTTGCCCATCACGCGTCCGCGGTCGTGCGCGGGCACGATCGTCATGAGCGTCGTCATCAGCAGCGGCAGCATCACCGCGGTGCCGGCGGCCTGCACGACGCGGCCCGCGACGAGCACGCCGAACGTCGGGGCCACCGCCGAGATCGCCGTACCGGTCAGGAACGTCCCCATCGCGGTGGCGAACGCCTGACGGGTCGTCACCCGCTGGAGGAACCAGCCGGTCACCGGGATGACGGTCGCCATCGTGAGCATGAACGCCGTCGAGATCCACTGCGCCGAGCGGGCGCCCACGTCGAGATCCACCATCAGTCGGGGGATCGCGTTGACCATGATCGTCTCGTTCAGGATCACCACGAAGGTCGCGAGCACCAACCAGCGCAGTGCCGGGTACGGCGAGGCCGTCCGGGGCGCAGGCGAGCGCACGGGGAGGATGGACACGAAGGCTCCTGGAGGATGGCGAGGACGAGCGGTCTGTGCCGGTGCAGACCGTCCACTGGTGCGCAACTCACCGTCGGCCGGCGGCATTCCCCAAGGAGCGCGTCTCAGAGCTTCGATCGAGGCGAGCCTGTCGGCTGTTTCTGGAGCATGTCGGCTGTTGCAAAGGCCGACATGCTCGGGAACACCCGGCCAGCCGGGTGTTCCTGGGGCAGGCGGGGCAGGAGGGCCGCGCATGACGCGCAGGCTTGGCGAGGTCAGCGACCCCGGCCCCATGCTTGCGTCACCCCGAGGGTCTGCGTGAGTCTCGGGGCCCAGGGCCGCCGACCTCCCGCCCAGGATCGTCGCAGGCCCCACGGCCGGATACACCCCTGGGAAGGACCTTGGTCCCGGGTGCGGCGAGAGGAGTCGGCCGCTCAGGGGCAGGTGGTGCCGCTGCCCTCGACCTGCACGGTCGCGGTGACCGCGTTGTGGTCCGAGGCCGTGGCCGGGCGGACCGCGGCGGAGATCGGGACGACCTCGGGTGAGTGGTAGAGCCGGTCGATGCGCGCGTTGGGCCCGCCCGCGGGGTGGGTGAAGCCGGACCCGGAGCCGACGTCGAACCACACGTCTCGCAGCACGCTGCCGAGCGTGCCCGCGACCCCGTTGGTGGGGATCGAGTTGAAGTCGCCGCCGAGGACCGCGGGGTTGCCCGTCGCCGTACGTCGGGCGCCGATCACGCCGGCGACGGTCCGGGCCTGCGCCTGCTTGAGCGAGTCCGCCCCGGGCTGGAGGTGGGTGTCGAAGACGTCAAGGTCGGCCCCGCCCACGTCGAGGGTCGCGCGCAGCACTCCGCGCGGCTCGCCCCCGCCGGCGTTGGGCAGCGCCACGTTGGCCTGCTCGAGGATCGGGAAGCGCGAGATGATCGCGGTCCCGTACTGCGTCGACCCGCCCTTGCGGGCGTTGAAGCCGAAGGCCCAGCCCGCGCCGAGCGCGGAGGCGATCTGGGCCGGCTGGTCCGAGCGGGCGGCGTCACCGCCGAAGCGGTAGACCTCCTGCAGGATCGCCACGTCGACGTCCCACGCGCGCAGGTCGTTGACGACCCGGCTGAGGTCGTTGCCCCCGCCGTTGCGCGATCCCGCGCCCAGGATGTTGTACGTCGCGACCGTCAGCGTGGCCGGCGCCACCGGCGTGCAGCTGGTCTCGTCGCCCACGACTCCCTCGGCCGCCTGGGCGAGGTCGCTGAGCCCGGGCACCACCGGCTCCGGCTTCGGGGGGATCCGCTCGATCGCCGCCCCGGCGCGCAGGACCCGGCGCGGTCCGTCGCCCAGCTCCAGCGCAGCGAGCCGCGAGCGTGCGCCAGCGGCCGGCGCCCGTCCGGAGGCCGCCGGCCGGTCGTCGTCGACCGCAGCGTCCTGGTCGGGGGCGGTGCTCAGGACCGCTGCCTCGCGGACGGGGTCGGAGCCGGTGGCGAGCAGCGCGACGGAGGTGCCCGCGACGCCGACCACGAGCAGGAGCGCCACGACGCCCGCGAGCAGTCGCCGGCGGCGGACGGCGAGCGCGAGGTCGGCGAGGCCGGACCGCACGGCACCCAGCAGGGGGCTCAGCACGGGGAGGGCCGACCGGGGCGGGTCCCGGTGCTTGGTCGGCCGTGGCATGGGGCAGATCGTGCCGCATGCGACCGGCTCCGTCGACTCGGCCGGGGGTGCGGGCTCACTCGCACACCGTCCCGTCGGCGTCGGAGTCGGCGTACCAGGCGTACTCGCGGTCGCGCCCGTCCACGTAGGGCCCGAGCCCGGCCGCGACGGCGTCGGTGCAGAACGGGTAGCGACGATCGGTGCCCCGGCGGGCGGGCTGCCGGGGAGGCGCGACCGCAGGGCCCGGGGCCACCGGGTACCGGCCCTCGATCGAGTGCCGCTCGTCGGCGGTGCGGGCGGCGGGTCCGCCGACGACCCGTGCGAGGTCGACGCTGAGACGTCGCTGACCGCAGTCGCCGGCGAGCTCGGCCAGCACGTCCTGCTCGCGCGGGTCGACGCTCAGCGACCACCGGACCTTGACCGCGGTCCAGGACGACACGTAGACGCAGGTGCCGTACGTCGGCAGCCACTGCGCCGGGTCGTCGTCGGCCTTGCCGCGGTTCGACGACGCGGAGACCCCGACCAGCGAGCGCCGCTCGCCGAGGTCGTTGGCGTAGGCGCGCCGCCGCGCGGCGCTCCACGCCCAGGCGCCGGAGTCCCAGGCCTCGGCGAGGGGGACGAGGTGGTCGACGTCGAAGACCGCGTCGTCGCTCGTCGTCACGTCGTCGTAGTAGGAGCGCCACCGTCCGTCGACCAGGGCGCAGTCGTCGCCGAGGCGGGCCTCAGGTGAACGGTTCTCGACGAGCAGCACCTCCTCGCGGGTGTCACAGCCGTTGCCGTCGGCGTCGACCCAGTGCTCGAACAGGTCACGGTCGTAGCCGCGCCGCCGCTCGCGTGCGACCGGGAGGGCGGCGATCGCCGCGGCCAGGGTCGCGCGCACCTCGCCCCCGGCCGGCTCCGCGTCGGGGGGGCTCGTCGGCCGGGCGCTGTGCGCGGGGGTGCCCCGACCGCCCTCGACGGCGCTGCACCCGCCGAGCAGGACGGCACCCGTGACGAGGAGGGCCACGGCGACCCCGGGGCGCGCCCGACGTACGGCGGGGCGGAGCAGGGTCACGGCGGGTTCCCGGGGGTGGGCGACGAGGGGCTGCACGGCGGGGAGCGGGTCCACGACGCGACCCCCCATGCCTACCAGCCCCGCGGTCGCTCGCGCTGCGGAACGGGCGAGCCGAGTTCGCCCGATCGTCTGCGCGGGCCGCGTCCCCCTGCCACCCTGGGGGAGCAGGGACCCGAGGACCGGAAGGGGGGCGCCGTGCGCACCTGGCCCGCCGTCGCGCTCGCCACGCTGCTCGGCTGCGTCGTCGTCGCGCTGCTCAGGGTGCCCGGTCTCGACCCGACCGTCCAGCTCGTCGTCAGTGACGGCGGCCAGCTCCTCGCCGCGGTCGCTGCCGCGGCGGGTTGTCTCGCGGCAGCGCGCAGCTCGCGCGCCCAGCGCCGGGCCGCGTGGGGCTGGCTGGCCGCCGGCTGCCTGAGCTGGGCGACGGGGCAGACCGTGTGGTCGTTCTACGAGGTGGTGCTGCACCGCGAGGCTCCCTTCCCGTCGCCGGCCGACGTCGGCTTCCTGCTCTTCCCGGTGCTGGCCGGGGTCGGGCTGGTGCGGTGGCTCGGCACGCAGCACGACCAGCTCGTCGCACGCAGCCGTGACGTGCTCGACGGCGCCATCCTGGCCGGCTCGCTGCTCGTCGTCTCGTGGGTCACCACCCTCGGTTCGGTGCTGCAGTCCGACACCTCGTCGTGGGCGCCGTTCGTGCTCTCGCTCTCCTACCCGGCGGGCGACCTGGTGCTGGCCACGCTCGTCCTCCTCGCGCTGGCCCGCGCGGGCAGCGCGGAGCGCGCGACCCTGCTCGCGCTCGCCCTCGGTCTCGGTGCTCTTGCCACCGCCGACAGCGCCTACGTCTACCTCGTGGGCACCGGCGCCTACACCTCGGCCGACCTCACCGCCGGCGGCTGGGTCCTCGGCTTCGGCTGGGTCGCCGCGGCCGGCGTCGGCGCGGCCGCTCAGGCCGGGACGAGCACCGGCCCCGTCGACCTCCTCCGCGCCGGCACCCGCCGCTCGCTGCTCCAGGTGCTCCTGCCCTACCTCGCCCTGCTCGTCGCGACGGGGGCGCTCGGCGCGAGCCTGGTCACCGGCGGCTCCGACACGGCCAGCGGGCTGGTCCTCGTCCTGGCGCTCGTCGTCGTGGTGGTGGCCCGCCAGCTCCTCGAGCTGCTGGACAACCAGCGGCTGCTGACGGCGCTCGCCCAGGCCCACGACGCCCTGGAGACGCAGACGCTGCACGACTCGCTGACGGGCCTGGCCAACCGCACCCTGTTCGCCGGCCGGCTCGAGGAGGCCCTGGGTCGCCCCGGCGCCGAGGTGTCGGTGCTGTTCTGCGACCTCGACGACCTCAAGGTCGTCAACGACACCCACGGCCACGAGGTCGGCGACGCGCTGCTCACCGAGGTCGCGGCACGGATGGTCGCGTGCGTGAGCGACTCCGACACCGTGGCCCGGCTCAGCGGCGACGAGTTCGCGGTCCTCCTGGCCGGGGGCGACGACGCCGAGACGGTGGCGAGCAGGGTCGTCGGCGCGGTGGCCGAGCCGATGATCGCGCTGGGCCGTCGGCTCGACCCGACGATATCGATCGGGGTGGCGCGCCACCCGGCGCGGGCCCCGGACGACAGGATCGGTCGGCGGGACCTGCTTCAACGCGCCGACGAGGCGATGTACGCCGCCAAGCTCGCCGGCAAGGGCCAGGTGGTCGTCGCGCCGGACGTCGCCCACGGCCGCAGGCACGACGACGCACCAGCGCGCGAGCGGGTCCTCAGCGACCCAGCGTGAAGAACTCCGGGTTCGGCTGGAGCGCGGTGAGGTGGGCCAGCCGGTTGGAAGCGGCGAACAGCGCCGTGATCGAGCCGACGTCCCAGACCTCGTCGTCGCTCAGGCCGGCCTCGCGGGCAGCCGTGACGTCGACCTCGCCGAAGCCGCCCGGGTCACCGGCCAGGGCCAGCGCGAGGTCGACGATGGCACGGGCCCGGGGCTCGAGCTCGCACCCCCGCGGGTTCGTCGCCACGTGGTCGGCGATCTGCGGGTCCTGGGCCCGCACCCGCAGGATCGCCCCGTGGGCGACCACGCAGTACGGACAGTCGTTGAGACCCGACGTCGCCACCACGACCAGCTCCCGCTCGGCCTTGGAGAGCCCGTCGTCGGAGTCCATCAGCGCGTCGTGGTAGTCCAGGAAGGCCCGCAGCTCGCGCGGACGGCGCCCCAGTGCCCGGAAGATGTTGGGCACGAAGCCGGACCTCGCCGCGATCGGCGTCAGCCGCTCGCGGAGGTCGTCGGGAAGGTCCTCGAGCTCGACCGTGCCGAACCGGCTCACCGGGGACCCGCTGCGCATCGTCATCGCCCCAACCTAGGACTCCGGCCGTGGCCTCGCCCTCGGGGTGGTGGCGCTGCGTCGCTATCCTCGGCGGGCAACCGACCCGACCCCCGGACCGTTCGAGGAGCCACGAGGATGAGGACGACCTTCGGGACGCTCGAGATCGAGTACGACGACCGCGTGCTCGAGCCCCGGCCCTGGACCGCCCTCCAGTCGCGCTGGGCCGTCGAGCTGCTCGCGGACGCGCCGACCCCCGCGACCGTGCTCGAGCTGTGCACCGGCGCGGGCCACATCGGACTGCTGGCGGCCGCCGAGTCGGGGTGCCGGCTGGTCGCGGTCGACATCGACCCGACGGCCTGCGCTCTTGCCCGGACCAACGCGGCCCGCGCCGGGCTGGCCGAGGCCGTGGAGGTCCGGTGCGGCGCGATGCAGGACGCGGTCGGGCCGGAGGAACGGTTCGCGGTCGTCATCGCCGACCCGCCCTGGGTCGAGACCGCCTCGGTCGGGGCCTTCCCGGAGGACCCGGTGCTGGCCATCGACGGCGGGGTCGACGGCCTCGGGCTCGCCCGCGACTGCGTCCGTGTCGCCGAGTCCCACCTGGTCGCGGGGGGCACGCTGCTCCTCCAGCTCGGCACGGCCGAGCAGTGCGACACGATCGCGCGGGAGTGGGGGTCCGGCCTCGACGAGGTCGGTCGGCGCCAGGGCGAGCGGGGCTGGATCCTGGCCCTGCGACCGCGAGCACCCGTCCCGGCCTGACCGGAGCTCGGCGGGACTACCCGGTGCGCGGGCGCGCAGGGCCGAGCTTGTGGGTGCCGTCGCACCACGGCGCCCGCGACGTACGCCCGCACCGGCAGAGTGCGCACACGGGTCTCGTGGAGCGGTGCACCCGCCCGTCCTCGTCCTCGACCAGGACGCTCCCGCGCAGCAGCATCGGCCCGCCGGCGACCAGGACGACGTCGGGCCGGCTCTGGCCGTCGGCGCTCACGCGGCGGCCTGCGCCCAGGAGCCGAGGAGCTCGCTCGCGACCGCTGCCTCCAGGGCCAGGGCCGTCCACGCCCCGAGGAGGACGTCACCGGCCAGGCCCGGCTCCTGGGCCACCAGGACGCCGCACACGTCGCGCAGCGCGAGGTGCTCGTGCACCGCGTCGGCCACGACGTGCTCGTCGTAGTAGGACGACATGGCCTCGGGATAGCCCAGGCGCACCAGGCCCTGCGCCATCTGGCGCGAGGGCAGCGAGCTGGTCGCCTCGAACATCGCGAAGTGCCCGAGCGCCGCGCCGCGCAACCGCCGCTGCAGGCCGAACATGCTCATCGCGTTGTTCTGCTCGAGCACGGCGGTGCCGGCCTCCGCGAGATGGGCGCCGTACGCCGCGTCGATGCCGCTCGCGCGCAGGCCGTCCTCGAACAGACGGTGGTGGAGGCGGCCGGGGTCGCCCGCGCCGTACTCGTCGAACTGGATCTCCATCAGCGCGGCCTTGACGTCGGCGCCGAGGCGGGGCACGACCCAGGCCGTCGGGTCGGCCTCCTTGAGGTGGTAGAGCGAGCGCTGGCGCAGGAGCTGGTCGACCTCACCACGTGTCGCCCGCGTCTGCACGTGTCGCGCCAGGGACGGGGCGTCGTCGGCCTCGATCAGCGCCGTGATGCCCTCGACGACGTCCTCGCAGGACGCCGGCGCCGGACACGCCTCGCGCAGTCGCGTCTCCAGGTCGCCCTCGAGCCGCAGCCGGGCGGCCACGAGCTCGGGCTGCCACTCGTGGCGGTCGTCGACGTCGTCGAACCCCCGGTAGTGCAGCTCCTGGAGAACCCACAGCGCCAGCGCCGCATCGTGCCGACCGTCGGGGTCGGGCAGTCGGCGCCCCTCGCGACGGGGGTCCGCCCGCAGCGCCGCGACGACGCCGGACGAGAGCGCTCCGACCGGCTCGGGAAGGTCCATCAGGACACCAGCTCGTGCGCGACGGTGGTCATGGTCCGACGGTAGGGACGGGGGGCCCGGCCGACTACCTCCTCAGGGTGGATCGCCGACGTGCGCGTGATCACACCTCGTGGCCGAGATCCCGATCTGCAC
>CAVXDJ010000015.1:0-6593 GCA_963760555.1 uncultured Actinomycetota bacterium
AACCGCCCGCGCGGGGGCGAATTCGACAAACTGGTCTCTCCCCGACTCGTCCGGGCCGTGCCCGGCGCTCTTGCGAGCCGACGGACCGGACGCCGAGGTCGACCTCGTCCCGAGGGCCGCCGTCGGCGTCGCCTACCCCATTCTTGCCCGATCCGGCCGACCGGCCGGGAAGCATCGTCAGCGGTAGTAGCCGACCTCGTCGTCACGGTGGCCCGAGCGGGTGCCTCGCGGCGAGCGCTGCGCCAGCATCACGGCCGCGATCGCGCCGCCCACGGCGCCGAAGAGATGGGCCTGCCAGGAGATGCCGGGCTGACCCGGCAGCACCCCGACGAGAGCGCCGCCGTAGAGCAGGAACAGCGAGATCCCGACGATGATGTCCCACGCGCTGTGGGTGAAGATGCCGCGCATCAGCAGGTAGACCAGCCATCCGAAGATCAGTCCGGACGCTCCGATCGTCACCGACATCGAGGGCGAGAACAACCACACGCCGACCCCGCTGACGAGCCAGATCACGGCGGTCGCGGCCAGCCCGCGCCCGATCCCCGAGGCCAGGACGAGGTAGCCCAGGATCAGCACGGGCAGCGTGTTGGCGAGGAGGTGGGCGAAGCCCAGGTGCAGGAACGGCGCCAGCGCGATGCCGACCAGGCCGTCCTCGACCCGCGGGCGGATGCCCTCGCTGTCCAGGGGATGTCCGGGCAGGACGTGGTCGATCCCCTCGAGCACCCACAGCAGCAGCGCGAACACGCCGACCCACACCGCGGCCCGCACCCAGTCCGGCGACCGGTGCCGCTGGGCGGTGGGGTACGTCGAGGGGCGGCTCACGACCCCAGATTATCGGGTGGGCCCAGGCCTGGGTGAGCCGCGTGGGCACCGTCAGGATCCTTCTGAGGCCGCGGTCGGCCCTACTCGACCGTGACCGACTTCGCCAGGTTGCGGGGCTTGTCGGCGTCGAGCCCGAGCGCCGCTGCTGCGTGATAGCTCATCAGCTGCAGCGGGATGGTCATCACGATCGGGTCGAGCTCCCGCACGAGGGGCGGGACGTCGATGCGGCGGACGATCTCGGACAGCTCGCCGAGATCGACCGACTCGTGCGTGACGACGACGAGCGGTCCTCCGCGGGCGGCGATCTCGTGCAGGGCCGCGACGTTGCGCCCGGTGAGCTCGTCCTGCGGGACCAGGGCGACGGTCGGCACGGTCGGCGAGATGAGCGCCAGACGGACCGTGCTTGAGCTCGGAGGTCTGGTAGGCCTCGGCGTGGCGGTAGGTGATCTCCTTGAACTTCTGGGCACCCTCGCGTGCCACCCCGTAGCCACGGACCCGACCGACGAAGAACAGGCTCTCGGCGCCGGCCAGCTCGGCTCCCAGCTCGGCGATGCGCTTCTCCTCGTCCAGCACGGACTGGATCACCCCGGGGAGCGCCTCCAACGCCTCGATCATCCGCAGACCCTCGGCGGCCGACAGGTCGCGGACCCGCCCGAGCTGCAGCGCGAGCATCGCGAAGGCGACGTACATCGCGGTCAGGGCCTTCGTGCTCGCGACGGCGACCTCGGGACCGGCGTGCAGGTAGATGCCCCCGTCGCACTCACGCGCGATCGCACTCCCGACGACGTTGACCACGCCGAGGCAGCGGCCACCCTTGCGGCGGATCTCCTGGACGGCGAGCAGCGTGTCGACGGTCTCGCCGGACTGGCTGACGGCGACGTAGAGGGTGTCGGGCTCGATCACCGGGTTGCGGTAGCGGAACTCGCTCGCGGCCTCCGCGTCGGCGGGCACGCGGGCGAGCTCCTCGATCATCGAGGCCCCCATCTGCCCGGCGTAGTAGGCCGACCCGCAGCCCAGGATCTTGACCCGGGAGAACGAGCGCAGCTCGCGGCTCGTCATCTCGAGCCCACCGAGGTGGGAGGAGGCGACACGGCGGTCCAGGCGCCCCCGGAGGGCCCGCTCCACGGTCGCGGGCTGCTCGTGCATCTCCTTGAGCATGAACGAGGCGTGCTCGCCCGCCTCGTAGGACAGCGGGTCGATGTCCACGACGCTCGGGCTCCCCTGACGGGCCGCCTCTCCCTCGCGGTGGGTCATGAAGCCCGAGGAGGTGAGGACGGCCCGCTCCCCGTCCTCGAGGTAGGCCACGGTCGTGGTGTGCTGGACCATCGCGGCGAGGTCGGAGGTGACGTGGACGCCACCCTCCGCGACGCCGACGATGAGCGGGCTGCCCTGACGGGCGACCGCGAGCTGGTCGGGGAAGTCGCGGTGCAGCACGGCGATCCCGTAGGTGCCGCTGAGCTGGCTCAGGCACTCGTCGAGCTGTGCGGCGAGCGTGGTCGCCGTCGACCGGGCCACGAGGTGCGCGATCACCTCGGAGTCGGTGTCGGAGGCCAGGTCCACCCCGTCGGCACTCAGCGCCTGCCGCAGCCGGGCGGCGTTGTCGATGATGCCGTTGTGGACGACGGCGACACGACCGTCGGCGGACAGGTGCGGGTGGGCGTTCTGGTCCGTCGCCGCCCCGTGGGTCGCCCACCGCGTGTGACCGATCCCGACCGAACCACCCAGGGGCTGCCCGGTCTCGGTCGCGGCGCGCACGAGCTCGCTCACGCGACCTGAGGTCTTCACGCACCGCAGCCGGCCGTCCTCCAGGGTCGCGACGCCGGCGGAGTCGTAGCCGCGGTGCTCGAGGCGACGCAGCCCTTCGAGGAGCAGTCCGGGGGAGCTGTCCGACCCGATGTAGCCGACGATCCCGCACATGGCTCAGGAACCGCTCTTGACCGAGTACGTCACGGCCGTCTCCCCGCGCTGGTCGCCCACCAGGACGATGACCTGACCGGCACCCATGGTGAGCAGCTGGGCGTCCGTGGCTGCAGCGCCGGAGCCGCCCTTGAGCTCCCAGCCGGCGTCCGTCAGGAGCGCGAGCGCCTGCTGCTTGGCCTCCTCCGCCGAGGTGCCGGGCAGTGCGATCAGCACCGTGAAGGCACCCGAGTCCTTGGTCGGCTCGTTCGCCGACAGCACCTGCCCCGTGACCACCGGGACGTCGTCACGGGGGAAGTCCACCGGGAGGCCGTCGTCGCCGCGCTGCACCGGGGTGTTGGATGCCGTCGGTTCGCCGGAGGCGGGGCTGCTGCTCGGAGCCGGACTCGGCTCGTCACCGTCGCCGGAGCATCCGGCGACGACGGTCGAGGCGACGAGCGCCGCGAGGGCGGCCAGGGCGAGGCGGGGGCGGACGCGCAGGAGCACGGAAGAGCCTTTCGGTCGGAAACGGGGATGTCGACGAGGATTGAACACCACCCGGCGGGAGCGAAGCCGACACCGGCCTCAGCCGCTGTAGACCTCGGCCGGGATCGGGTCGAAGCGCGGCTCGGAGGCGCAGAGCGCGACCATGGCGCCGACGACGGTCGCGACCGACCCGCGGGCGGGCAGGCCATCGACCTCGTGCTCGGCGACGGCGGGGACCGGGACGTGCGAGACGAGGGGATGGATGGGGCGCACGTACTGGGGTTCGTGGTCCCCGAAGAGCTCCTCGTGCATCTTCTCCCCGCCGCGCAGCCCGGTGAACTGGATCTCGATCGGGTCTCCGGACTGCTCGATCAGCTGGCGGGCGACGTCGAGGATCCTGATCGGCTCACCCATGTCGAGCACCAGGGCCTCGCCCGGCGCTCCGATGGCCGCCGCCTGGACGACGAGCTGGCAGGCCTCCTCGATGGTCATGAAGAAGCGCGTCACGTCGGGGTCGGTGACCGTGACCGGCCCGCCGTCGGCGATCTGCTTGGCGAACGACGTGAGGACCGAGCCCCGGCTCCCGAGGACGTTGCCGAAGCGCACGGAGACGAACGCACCACGGGCGGCCTGGGCGCGCTGCGCGGTCAGACGCTCGGCGATCCGCTTGGAGTAGCCCAGGACGCTCGAGGGGTTCGCCGCCTTGTCGGTGGAGATGTTGACGAAGTGGTCGACGTCGACGAGGTCGGCTGCGTCGAGGACGTTGCGGGTCCCGATCACGTTGGTCTTGACGGCCTCGGCGGGGTACTGCTCGAGCATCGGGAGGTGCTTGAGCGCGGCGGCGTGGAAGACCACCTCGGGCCGGCGCGCGCTGAAGATCGCGTTGACGGCCTCGTGGTCGCGGATGTCGCAGAGCACGACCTCGTCGGAGTCGAGCAGGGCGCGACCGTGGATGGAGAGCTGCAGCGAGTGCAGGGCGGACTCGTCGCGATCGAGCATGATCAGCTGCGCCGGCTCGAAGCGGTGGATCTGACGGCACAGCTCCGAGCCGATCGACCCGCCCGCACCGGTGACCAGCACCCGGCGCCCGGTCAGGTAGTCCGCGATCGAGCCGACGTCCGTGTCGAGCTGGTTGCGACCCAGGACGTCGGTGAGGTTGATGTCACGCAGGTCGCGGATCCCCACGGTGTCCGTGAGCATCTCGGTGCTGGCCGGGAGCACCTTCACCGAGGCGCCGGCCGCGATCGTGGCGATCCGAAGCCGGTTGATGACCTCGGACGAGGCGCTGGGCAGCGCGAGGATCACCGTGCCCACCCCGGTCGTCTCCACCAGCTCGGCCAGCTGGTCGGTCGTGCCCAGCACCGGGACGCCCCGCAGCCGCAGGCGGCGCTTCATCGGGTCGTCGTCGACGAGCCCGACTGCTCGCCAGGCGCGCCGCGGGTCCCGGGCCATCGAGGTGAGCAGGTCCGTGCCCGCCTGTCCTGCGCCGACGACGAGCACCCGCACAGCGCCCTCGGAGTCGACCGGCCTGGTCTCTCGTTCCTTGAGCCTGCGCCAGGCTGCGCGCGCCCAGGCCGCGATCACGAGGGTGGCGACCGTCGCGGCGGCCGGGATGCTGCGCGGCACCCAGAGGAAGACCAGGTTCAACGCGAAGAACGCCGCTCCGGTGCCGAAGACGGCCGCCCCGAGCAGCATCATCTGGTCGAGACTGCCGGTCGCGGCACGCCCTGTGTGCAACCGCAGGAGGGAGGCGACGACGACGTAGGCCAAGCCGGTCGCGAGGCCCGCGACGGCGACCTCGAGCCACGGCACCCGCTCGGTGCTCGTGTCGTAGCGCAGCCAGGCCGAGACCACGAAGGTGAGGACCCAGACGATGACGTCGAACGTGACGCTCAGACCCGTGCGGTGCTTCCTGACCTTCTCGATGCTGTTCTGCACGAGCCACAGCCCCTCACGATGGTACGACGAGATACAGCGTCACTATCCTGCAACCACCGCCCGGCGTCCACCCCGGCGACAGGCCATGGTCCGTGCAACGCCTGGCCGGACGCGGCCGTCACGCGCTGTGCTGGCTGTGCGAGGCCCGCTTGGCCGAGCGTCGGTCGCGGCGCTGCGCACGCTTCGAGGGCTCCCCGCTCGGCGCGTAGCCGTAGCCGTAGCCGTAGCCGTAGCCGCCGTAGGCGCGACCGGCCTTCTTGGCCGGCGCCATGTTGATCACCACACCCACGGTCTTGGCGTCGACCGCCGTGACCCGCTCGACCGCATGGGCGAGCTGGTCCCGCGTGGTCCTGCCGTGGCGGGTGACGAGCAGCAGCCCGTCGCACTGCGCGGCCAGGAGCGCGGAGTCCGTGACCGGCAGGAGCGGCGGCGCGTCGATGAGCACCACGTCGAAACGCTCCCGCAGGTCCGCGACGAGCTCGGCCATGGCCTGGGACTGCAGCAGCTCGGAGGGGTTGGGCGGGATCGGACCGCTCGCCAGGACGTGGATCCCCGAGTCCTCGAGGACCTGCAGAGCATCGTCGAGCTTGACCTGGCCGATGAGCACGCTCGTGGTGCCGACCGCGCCGTCCACACCGAGACGGGTCGCGAGCATCGGACGGCGCAGGTCGCAGTCGACGACCGCGACCCGGGCACCGGCGAGGGCGAGGGTGATGGCGAGGTTCGAGGCGGTCGTGGACTTGCCCTCCCCCGGCATGGCGCTGGACACGACGAACATGCGCTGCTCGTGGTCGACCTCGACGAACTGCATGTTGGTGCGCAGCACGCGGAAGGCCTCGCTCCACGGCGTCGGCTCCTTGAGCGCGACCTGCGGGTCCTGGCGCACCGCCTGGGCGTCGGAGATGACGTGGCCCAGGATGGGCGTGCTCGTCACGGCCTGGACGTCGTCGCCGGTCGCGATCGTCGTGTCGAGCAGCTCGCGCGCCACCGCCAGGCCCACCCCGAGGAGCAGCCCGAGCACGGCGCCGAGCGCGAGGTTGCGCACCGGGTTCGGGCTGACGGGTGCCGTGATCACCTGGGCGTCGTTGGTGATCGAGGCCTTCACGAACGGGCGGGTCTTCCCGTCGAGGGTCTCGAGACTCTCGATGCGGGTGCTGAGCGCCCCGGCGTAGGCCTGGGCGATGTCCTGCGACGCCTGAGCGCTGTCCGTGGTCGCGGTGATGATCAGGTTGACGGTGTCCGGCACGACCCGTGCCGTGACCGATCGTCGCGAGCGCGGTCGGGGTGTACTCCCCACCCAGGTTCGCCGACACGGTCGCCGCGAGGCTCTCGTCGCCGACCAGGTCGGCGTAGGAGGTGATGCGCTGCGAGGCGAAGGTCCCGCCCTGGATGGCCGTGCTCGCGTCGCTCTGCTGGGTCGAGACGAACAGCTTGGCACTCGAGGAGTACTG
>CAVXDJ010000016.1:0-36803 GCA_963760555.1 uncultured Actinomycetota bacterium
GGGCGCCGTCACCGCAGGTACCGCCGGTGGCCGGTGAAGTCGCCGCGCAGCCCGGCGTACGCGGCGCGGGCGCTCAGACTGATCCGAGCCGGCTCCGGGCGGGTGAGCAGGTAGAACCACACCGTCTTCACCCAGAACATCGCCACGTGGGGCCAGCCGCGGTAGGTGCGCAGGTTGACGGTGTTGTTGCGGGCCATGCAGTAGCCCTTCAGCTCGCTCGGGCTGTGGTTGTAGGTCGTGCGCCCACCCATCATCGGCGTGCCCAGCTCGCCCACCGAGGGATGGCGCACCCGGGCGCCGGTGACCGTCGCGATCCGGGCGCCGGCGCGCTCCGCGCGCCACAGGTACTCGACGTCGTCCCCCCAGATGAAGAGCTCGGCGCGGGGCAGGCCGATCCGCTCGACGAGGTCGCGGGTCACGACGACGCCGTTGAAGGGGATCACGACGCCCTCGAGGCGGCCTCGGGACCGGCGGCTGCGGTGGCCTCGGCGAGGCGGCGTACGGCGCGGGTGCCGCCGGGCAGCCGGATCGGGAAGACGAGCTGGTCGGCGTCGTCCTCGTCCACGACGAGCGGGCCCCAGAAGTCCAGGTCGTCCTCGCCCAGGAGCAGGCGCAGGCAGTCGTGGTCGGGCAGTCCGTCGTCGTCCATCAGCCAGACCAGGTCGGCCCCACGTTCGACGGCCCAGCCGAGACCGTCGTGGAAGCCGCCGGCGCCGCCGCGGTTCTCGGCGAGCGAGCGGGTGAGGACGTCGTCCTGGGCGGCGAGCCACTCCCCCGTGCCGTCGGTCGAGGCGTTGTCCACCACGAGGACCTCGCCGCCGGCGAGCTCCGGGACCTCCCGCAGCCGGGCCACGAGGCGCTGCAGCAGCGGGAGCCGGTTGTAGGTGACGACCACCGCTGCGACACGCACGGCGGTCACCCTAACCGGGCCCGATAGCGTGCCCGGGGTGGACACCGACGCCGTGCTCGACCTGATCCAGGACGTGGCGGCACGGGTGATCACCCCCCGCTTCCGCGCGCTCGCCGCCGAGGACGTCTCCGAGAAGAACCCCGGCGACCTCGTCACCGTCGCCGACCGCGAGGCCGAGGCGGAGCTGACGGCGGCACTGTCGGCGGCCTACCCCGACGCGGTGGTGCTGGGTGAGGAGGCCCACTCCGAGGACGTCTCGGTGATGGAGCGCTTCTCCTCGGCCGACCACTCCTTCACCGTCGACCCCGTCGACGGCACCAAGAACTTCGTGCACGGCTCGCCGGACCACGCGGTGATGGTCGCCGAGCTCCGCTCGGGTGTCGTGGTGCGCTCGTGGATCTGGCAGCCCCAGCACGAGGCGGCCTACGTCGCCGAGCTCGGTGGGGGTGCCTGGCGCAACGGCGAGCGCCTGACCTGCACCGACCCCGGGTCGGACCCCGCGGCCTGGCGGTTGCGCTCCTCGCGGCGCCCGTGGCTCGGCCACAGCCTCCCCGGCACCTCGCCGATCGCCCTGACGTGGGTGTGCTGCGGGGTCGACTACCCCAGCCTGGTGGGCGGCCTGTGCGACGTGCTGCTCTACGGCAACGCCCTGCCGTGGGACCACGCCCCGGGTTCGCTGCTGCTCACCGAGGCCGGCGGCTCGCTCGGCCTCCAGGGCGGCGCGGCGTACGACCCGACCCGCCCCCACCGTCAGAAGGCGGGCGGTGCGCTCGTCGTCGGCGCCTCGGCCACCGTGCAGGCCTCGGTCGCGGCGTCGCTGGAGGCGGGTGGGCTGGGCTGAGGTCCGCTCACGACCGACCCGAAGAACGTACAGTGCGTGGCTCCGCGCCAGTGTGGATTCCGCTGACCTGCGACGATGCCTTGCCGACGGCCTGCTGAGTCACACACTGTACGTTCTTCCGTCGCGACGTGACCTCCTCGACCCACCCGACCTCGGGCACGGCTCAGCACGACGAGGCGAGGTCCTGCGACTCGTTGGCGGCGTAGCCCTCGCTCAGCGAGCCGATCGAGCCACCGGTGACGGCGTCCGGCGTCGCCTTCTTCTTCGACGGTGCTGCGGAGGCGGGTGGTGCGGGGGCCTCGGACTTCGCGATCGCCTCGGTGACCTTGCGGTGGACGAGCTTGATGTCAGGCTCGGCGGTGTTGATCATCGGCGGCACCAGCGACAGGGTCGAGATCTTCTCGTCCTTGGCCATCATGGCCAGCGTCACGAACCGCTCGATCTCGGAGGCGGGGAGGTCGGTGGAGATCAGCTCGGTCGAGGCCTTCGCGATCGACTCGAAGTTGCTCACCACCGTGCGAGGACTCAGCTGCTGGAGCATCGCGACCATCACGCACTTCTGCCGGGCCATGCGCGAGTAGTCGTCGGAACCCTCTCGGGCGCGGGCGTACCAGAGCGTGTCGATGCCGTTGAGCTTGCGGGTGCCGGTGGGGATCTCACGCACCACGTCGTCGCCGAGACCGCCCACCGGGATGGGCTGACGGACGTTGAGCGTGACGCCGCCGACGGCGTCGACGAGGTCCTTGAAGCCCTCGAGGTTGACCATCGCCCAGTAGTTGATGTCGAGGCCGGTGATGCCCTCGATCCCCATGATCGTGGCGTCGACCCCGGGGGTCCTCGACCGCCCGAAGAGCTCGGTGTGGTCCTGGGCCCAGGTCGAGACCCCGTTGAGGTAGTCGACGTCGAAGCCGTGGGGGAACTGCTCGTCCATCACGCTGCCGGCCGCGAACGGGAAGTGCTCCATGTTGCGCGGCAGCGCGATCAGCACGGTGCGCCCGGTCTCCGCGTCGACCGAGGCCACCGTCATGGAGTCCGGGCGCAGCCCCCAGCGGCCGGCCCCGGAGTCACCACCGAGCAGCAGCACGTTGTAGCGACCGCCCGTGGCCTCGGTCGCCGACCCGTCGCCGAACATGGTCACGACGAAGTCGCGCTGCACCCCGACGACGTGGGCGCTGAAGAGCAGCGCGGCCGAGACGCTGAAGCAGAGCACACCGTTGACGCCGACCACCGCGCGACGGTGCGCCATGGCCAGCGTCAGCGGCTGGCCCAGGCGCCAGGCGTCCATGAACAGCAAGGCCCACCCGACGGCCAGCAGCATCAGGGCGAGCCGGACGACCAGCAGCAGCCCGGGGTTGACGGCCGCCCCGATGACCAGGCCGTGGTCGAGGAGCGCGGAGACGAGGGCCGCCAGGACGACGGCGAGCAGGACCAGCCAGGTCCGGAACGCGATCCGCCCGACCCTGCGGCTGCCGGCGACGAGCTGGGCCGATCCCGGGACGACCAGGGTCATCACCATCAGGCACAGGGCGCGGCGGAAGCGGACGCGAGCGGCGCGCTCCGCGGTGGTGAACCGCGCAGGGGTGGGCTGCGCAGGGCTGGACACAGGTGGATCCTCATTCCGCACTGGGGGAAGTCAGTACGCGGGTCAGTATCACCAGTCACACGCGCCCCAGCAGCCACGACGCGCCGTACGTCCCCCGGCGGCTCGCTCAGGAGCCGCCGTGCCGTCCGGCGTCGATCTCGGCCTTGCGCGCCAACCGGTGCGAGCGCCGGATCTCGGCCTCGCGCCAGCGGCGTACGTCGTCCTCGGTCTCGGTGCGCAGGGGCGGCACCTGCCGCGAGGCGCCGTCGGGGTCGACCGCGACGAACACGAAGTACGCCGAGGCGACGTGCAGGCCCTCGGTCGCCGGGTCGTTCCACGGCTGCGCCTCGATCCGCACCCCGATCTCCATCGACGAGCGCCCGGCCCAGTTCACCTGGGCGAGGGTGCGCACGATGTCGCCCACGTGCACCGGCCGCAGGAAGACCATCTCGTCGAGGGCCGCCGTCACCGACGGACCGGCGGAGAAGCGTTGCGCCACCGCACCCGCCGTGGAGTCGGCGAGCTTGACGATCTCGCCACCGTGGACGTTGCCCAGCAGGTTCGCGTCGGCGCTGCTGGTCATCTTGGCCAGGGACACGCGGGCGTACGCCGGGCTTCGCGCTTCGAGATCAGCCACGGCCCGCACGGTAGCGTCCTCGCCATGCCCGAACGCCCCCCTGCCGACGGTTCCGGCTCCGACTACGGCTGGATGTACGGCGACCAGCCGACCCAGGACCCCGACGCGACCCGGGCGATCCCGCGCCAGCGACCAGACGACGACGCGACCCGGGTGATCCCCCGCCAGCAGCCGGCGCCCGCGCAGGCCCGACCGGTGAGCGTCCAGCCCGCCCCACCGCCGGCCGCCACCTCGGACTCCCGACGGGGACGGAGGCGACCCCGCTTCAGGCTCCGCTACCTGCTGGTGCTGCTGGTGCTCTGGCTCGTCTTCCTCGTCGCGGTCCCCTTCTTCGCGTGGTCGAAGGTCGACAAGGTCGCCTTCGAGCCGAAGGGCGACCGCCCCGCCGAGCAACCGGGCACGACGTACCTCCTGGTCGGGAGCGACTCGCGCGGCGACCTCACCGAGGCCGAGCGCAAGGAGCTCGGCACCGGTGACGCCCAGGGCCAGCGCACCGACACGATCCTGCTGCTGCACACCGGCTCGGGCCCGAACCTGCTGATGTCCATCCCACGCGACTCGATCGTCGACGTCCCCGGCCACGGCGAGGGCAAGATCAACGCCGCCTTCGCCTACGGCGGCCCCCCGCTGCTGGTGGAGACGATCGAGGACGAGACCGGCATCCGCGTCGACCAGTACGTCGAGATCGGGTTCGGCGGCTTCGCCGGCATCGTCGACGCGGTCGACGGGATCCAGATCTGCCCGACCGAGGCCATGAAGGACCCCCTCGCCAAGCTCGACGTCGCGAAGGGCTGCCAGCAGGCCGACGGCCCGACCGCGCTCGGCTACGCCCGTTCGCGCAAGCTCGCCGCCCTCGGTGACATCGACCGGGCCCGACGCCAGCGCGAGGTCATCTCGGCCATCGGCTCGGCGGTGATCTCGCCCTGGACGATCCTCAACCCGTTCCGCTGGTGGGGCGTCAACACCTCGGCCGCCGACGCGGTGGCCGTCGGCGAGGGCATGAGCCCGCTCCGCGCCGGCATGTGGGCCTCGGCCATGACCCGCGTGAACGGCGAGAACGGTCTGACCTGCGGGGTCCCGATCGCCGATCTCGCCGTCAACTGGGACCCCGAGCGTGCTCCCCGGATGTTCCAGGCGATCATCGACGACGACACCTCGAGCATCGGCAAGCAGCTGTGCAGCCCGACCGGAGGCATCCAGTGACCGAGTCCCCCTTCGGCGACTACGAGACGCTGCGCCTCGGGATCGACGGTGACGGGGTCGTCACCCTGGTCCTGCACCGCCCCGACGCGATGAACTCCTTCACCGTCACGATGGCGCGCGAGCTCGAGCACTTCTTCCTCCACGACGCGCACGACGACGCCGTCCGCGCCGTGGTCGTCACCGGCGCCGGGAAGGCGTTCTGCGCCGGGATGGACCTCTCCGCGCAGGGCAACGTCTTCGGCCTCGACGAGTCGGCGGACCCCACGCCCGAGGAGCTGCGCGAGCACCTCACCGAGGCGCCCTACCACGACGGGGTCCGCGACACCGGGGGTCGCGTCACGCTGGCCGTCCACGCCCTGCCCAAGCCCGTGATCGCCGCGATCAACGGTGCCGCGGTCGGCATCGGCGCCACGATGACCCTGGCCATGGACCTGCGACTGGCGTCGACCACCGCGCGCATCGGCTTCGTCTTCGGCCGCCTCGGCATCGTCCCCGAGGCCGCGTCGAGCTGGTTCCTGCCGCGCATCGTCGGCATCAGCCAGGCCCTGGAGTGGGTCTACGCCGCCGACGTCCTCACCGCCGAGCAGGCCCACGCCGGTCGGCTCGTGCGCTCGTTGCACGAGCCCGAGGAGCTCCTCGGAGCGGCCCAGGAGCTCGCACGCTCGTTCGTCAAGGACCGCTCGCCCATGGCTCTCGGCCTGGCCAAGCGCCTGCTCTACCGCAACAGCGCCGCCGCGGACCCGCTCGAGGCACACCTCTCGGACTCGCTGGCGATGTTCCACGCCTCGATCCACGACGGTCGCGAAGGTGTCGCGGCGTTCCGGGAGAAGCGGACCCCGGACTTCGTCGACCCCGTCTCCGCCATGCCCCGCATCTTCGGCTGAGCCCGACGATCTGCGGCACCTCGACCGACCATGAGTGGCACCTCGGCGACGAGGGGACGGGGACGACGTCGGAACAACGCTGCGCGGCGGGCGGTTGGTGTCCTCGGAGGCCGGTGACCGCCGGCCCCGACCGTCCCCCGAGCACGAGGAGCAGAGCCGTGGCCACGATCGACCTCGAGACAGCGACCTTCGAGCAGACCGTCACCGAGCACGAGATCGTGCTCGTCGACTTCTGGGCCTCGTGGTGCGGCCCGTGCCGCCAGTTCGCGCCCGTCTACGAGCAGGCCTCCGAGCAGCACCCCGAGATCGTCTTCGGCAAGGTCGACACCGAGGCGCAGCGTGAGCTCGCCGCAGCGGCGCGGATCACCTCGATCCCCACGCTGATGGCCTTCAAGGGCGGCAGCCTCGTCTTCGCCCAGCCCGGCGCCCTGCCGGCCGCCGCGCTCGAGCAGGTCATCACCGGGATCGAGGCGCTCGACACCTCGACGGTCCAGCCGCCCGCCGGCGGCGAGGAGTGAGAGCCACGCGCGAGACGGCACACTGGGGACCATGAGCGACGACCGGCTGCCCGAGGTGCCGGTCCGCCCCCGCGCGCGGCACCTGATGGACCCGGCCAACCCCCGGATGGACCACCCGGAGTCCGAGAGCATCACCCGGGTCCAGACCTGGGTGCTCTCCGCGCTCGCGGTCACGACCATCCTCCACCTGAGCGTGGGACTGGTCGTCAGCGCCGCCTTCATCGACGCCTCGATGCGGGTGGAGCGCATCGGTCTGCTCCTCATCGCCGGGGCGTTCGGCGTCGTGGCGGTCGCGGCCGGGCTCGCGATCCACCACCACCGGCTGCCGACGTGGTGGCTGCTCCTCGGCCTGGTCCCCGGAGTCCTCGGCGCCGTCGTGGTCCTCGCCGTCCTCTGAGGACGCGACCCTGTGCTCCGAGGAAGCGACCGTGGCGGCTCCGCGCAGAGCCACCCCGACCGCCGTACCCGTCGCACCCGTCACACCGCGGTGCCCCGGCGAGCGGGGGTGCGTGATGTGACACGTTCCCATGACACCGGCCCGTGCGCGGTGCGACACTGACCAGGTCGGAACGCCGCGGTGACCTGCCGGGTGCAGCTCGACATCGAAGGTCGACGACGTCCCACCCGAGGTCGGCACCTTCCGTCGACACGGGCACCGCGGTGCCGTGTCCCCCCTGCTCCGGCTCCGGGTTCGCAACCCCCCCAACAGCGAGCCCGGGGTCGGACCCCCGGCGGCCCCAGCACGTGGCCCCGGGGGGTGGGTGGCCGACTCCGGTCCGGCGCGGCACAGTGAGGACGTTCGTCCGCCTGCCGAGAGGGCCCGCCCCATGGAGACCACCATCCGCCTGCGCGTCGACGGCGACGACCGCGAGCTCGTCGTCGACACCCGTTCGACGCTGCTGGACGCACTGCGCGAACGCCTCGGGGTCACCGCGCCCAAGAAGGGCTGCGACCACGGGCAGTGCGGCTCCTGCACCGTGCTGCTCGGCGGCCGCCGCCACCTGACCTGCCTGGCGCTGGCCGTGGCCCACGACGGGTCCGAGGTGGTCACGGCGGCCGGTCTCGCCGGGTCCGACGGCTCGCTGCACCCCGTCCAGGAGGCCTTCCTGACCCATGAGGGCTACCAGTGCGGCTACTGCACCCCCGGCCAGGTGTGCTCGGCGGTCGGCGTGATCGAGGAGGCCAAGCAGGGTGAGGCCAGCCACGTCACCGAGGACCTCGAGGCGGAGGTCGTCCTCGACGACGACGAGATCCGGGAACGGATGAGCGGCAACCTGTGCCGCTGCGGCGCGTACGCCGGCATCGTGGCCGCGGTCCGTGAGGCCGCCGGGACGACCGAGGAGGCCCCGGCATGAAGGAGCTGGGCTACACCCGCCCCGGCGACGCCGCGAGCGCCGTCGCCGCCGTGCGCGACGACCCGGACGCCGTCTTCCTCGGCGGTGGGACCAACCTGGTGGACCACCTCAAGCTCGGCGTCGCGACCCCGACCACCCTCGTCGACGTGAGCCGGCTCGCCGCCCGCGACATCGAGCAGGTCGACAGCCCGGACGGCCCCGTGCTCCGCATCGGTGCCGGGGTGCCCAACAGCGACCTCGCGGCACACCCGCTCGTGCGCAGCCGGTTCCCGGTGGTCGCACGCGCCTTGCTCGCCGGTGCGTCGGGCCAGATCCGCAACCAGGCCACGACCGGCGGCAACCTGCTGCAGCGCACGCGCTGCGTCTACTTCGCCGACCTCACGACACCGTGCAACAAGCGCGAGCCCGGCACCGGGTGCTCGGCCGTGGAGGGCTACGGCCGCTACAACGCCGTGCTCGGCGTCAGCGAGTCGTGCGTGGCCGCCCACCCCAGCGACCTCGCCGTGGCGCTCGCGGCCGTCGACGCCGTGGTCGTCGTGCTCGGACCGGGCGGGGAGCGACGGGTGCCGCTGGTCGCCCTGCACCGTCTGCCCGGCCACCAGCCGGACCAGGACACCGTGCTCGGCCACGGCGACCTGATCACCGCGGTCGACCTGCCGCTGCGCGAGCTCGCGCGGCGCTCGACGTACCGCAAGACCCGCGACCGGGCGTCGTACGCCTTCGCGCTCGTCTCCGTCGCCGCCAGCGTCGAGCTGGCCGAGGACGGCACGCTCGCCGACCTGCGCATCGCGTGGGGCGGCATGGCCCACAAGCCCTGGCGCGCCGAGGTCGCCGAGGCGGCACTGCGCGGCCGTGTGCCCACCGACGCCCTGGTCCGCCAGGCCGTCGACGAGGAGCTGCGGGTCGCCGTCACGGGCCCCGAGAGCGAGTACAAGCTCGCCCTGGTGCGAGCCACCACGGCGCTGGCGCTGCGTGACCTGACCCGCACCCCGCCACCCGCACCCCGCCACGAGGCCACGACGCCGGAGGACGAGACCCGATGACGACCCTGCGCCCCGAGCCGCTCGTCGCGGCCGCGATGGGCACGCACCACGACCGCGTCGACGGACCGGAGAAGGTCCGGGGCGAGGCGCGCTACGCCGCCGAGCACGCCGACCCGGCCGCACCGCCCCTCGCGGCCTGGCTGGTGACCTCGACGATCGCGCGCGGGCAGGTCCGTCGTGTCGACGCCGGCGCCGCCCTCGCCCACCCCGGTGTGCGGCGGGTCCTCGACCACACCGACGCGCCGCGCATGGCCGACACCTCCAACCGCGAGCTCGCGGTCCTCCAGGACTCCGACGTCGCCTTCCGTGGCCAGATCGTCGCCGTCGTCGTCGCCGAGAGCACCGAGGCCGCCCGCGAGGGCGCTCGGCTCGTCACCGTGCACTACGACGAGGCCGCCCACGAGGTCGCCTTCGACGCCGCCAGCGAGACCTACGTCCCCGAGAGCGTCAACGCCGGGCACGAGACCGACTACGAGGACGGCGACGTCGCCGCCGCCGTCGCCTCGGCGGCCGTCGTGGTGGAGGGCACCTACACCACGCCCCACGAGTTCAACAGCCCGCTGGAGCCGCACGCCGCGATCGCCCGGTGGGACGGCGCCAGGCTCGACCTGTGGGACTCCACGCAGGCGGTGCACTCGGTGGCCCGGACCCTGGCCCCGATCCTGGGCCTGGACAAGACCCAGGTGCGCGTGCGGGCGCCGTACGTCGGAGGAGGGTTCGGCAGCAAGGGCATGCCCCACGCGCCCGAGGCGGCCGCCGCCCTCGTCGCGCTCGCGGTGGGCGGCGCCGAGGACTCCCCCGCGGTCCGGCTCGTCGTGACCCGCCAGCAGATGTTCGCGCTGACCGGGTTCCGGGCGGCGCAGCGCTCCCGGGTGCGCCTGGCCGCCGAGCCGGACGGCAGGCTGCTCAGCGTCGAGCAGGATGCCGTCGCCCCGACGGCGCGCCTGAAGGAGTTCCTCGAGCAGACCGCCACCGCCGCCCGGATGATGTACGCCGCGCCTGCCCGGCGCACGACCCACCGCGGTGTCGCGCTCGACGTGCCGGTCTCGTCGTGGATGCGTGCCCCCGGCGAGATGCCGGGCATGTTCGCCCTCGAGGTCGCCGTCGACGAGCTCGCCGCCGCCGCCGGGGTCGACCCGATCGACCTGCGCGAGCGCAACGAGCCGGCGACCGACCCCGAGTCCGGCAAGGCGTGGAACGACCGCCGCCTCGTCGAGTGCCTGCGTCGTGGGGCGGAGAGCTTCGGCTGGGCCAGCCGTCCCGCCGGGCCGCGCGCCGGCCTCGTCGGCGACTGGTGGGTCGGCACGGGCGTCGCCGCGGCGACGTACCCGACTCTCTCCATGCCCGGCACCGGCGTGCGCATCGAGGCGCTCGACGCAGGCCGGTACGCCGTGTCGCTCGGCGCCGTCGACATCGGCACGGGAGCCCGCACGGTCCTCGTGCAGATCGCCGCGGACGCCCTCGGCGTGGGCACCGAGCGCATCGAGGTGCACCTCGGCGACACCGACCTGCCCTACGCCACGGTGGCCGGCGGCTCGGCCGGCACCGGCTCGTGGGGCACCGCGCTCGCCGCAGCCGCCCAGCAGTTCCGCGCCGACCACGGCGAGGACCCCGCGGTCGGGGTGCACACGACCGCCAAGGCCGAGGCCTACGCCGACTCCGAGGGCCACGCGCTGCACTCGTTCGGCGCGACGTTCACCGAGGTGCACGTGCACGCCTGGACCGGTGAGCTGCGGGTCGAGCGGATGCTCGGGGTCTACAGCTCCGGGCGGGTGATCAACCCGACGCTGGCCCGCTCGCAGTACCTCGGCGGGATGGTGATGGGCATCTCCGGGGCCCTGCACGAGGAGGGCTACCGCGACCGGCGCTTCGGCCACGTGGTGACCCAGGACCTCGCGACGTACCACGTGGCGTCCAACGCCGACGTCCGCCACCTCGACGTCGAGTGGCTCGACGAGGTCGACGAGCTCGCCACCCCGATGGGCGCGCGCGGGATCGGCGAGATCGGGATCGTCGGGACGGCCGCCTCGGTGGTCAACGCCGCCTGGCACGCCACCGGCGTCCGGGTCCGCGACCTGCCCCTGACCGCTGAGCGGTTCCTGGACCTGCCACCCCTGGACTGAGCGCCGAGGTGCCACTCATTGCGAGCCGAGGGGCCGATCTCTGTCGGCCCCTCGGCCCCTCGGCCGGAGGTGGGGCTGTCTCAGCCGTTCCCGTCCCCGTCGCCCTCGATCACGACGACCCCGAAGTCCTGGTCCAGCCGGACGTCGACGACGCCGCCGTCAGGCTTGGCCACCTCGACCTCGTACGTCGCGCCGTTCTCGCTGTCGGTCTCGACGCTGTTGACCGTGCCGCCGCCGGTGGCCTCGAGCGCCGCGGCCTTGGCCGAGGCGGCCTGGTCGGGCGAGTACTGCTTGCTCGCCGCGCCGTCGTCGCCGTTGCCGGCGACGGCCATGCCGCCACCGACCCCGACGACGACCACCGCGAGCGCTCCGGCTCCGGCCAGGGCGATCCTGTGCTTGTTCATGAGGGTCATCCTCTCTGTGGGTGAGACCCCAGCGTGCGCCCGGTCCGCTGACGCCACGCTGACCGCGACGACCGCGGGCCGCACGGGTCGGGTCCGGGTCAGGTGTGGGTCAGGTCCGGCATGGCACCGTGCACCCGTGCGGGTCCTGCTGGTCGACGACGACACCCGGCTGACCCACGCCCTCGGGCGGGGGCTGAGACGCGACGGTCACGCGGTCGACGTCGCCCCCGACGCCGAGGAGGGGGCGTGGCTGGCCGACGAGAACCCCTACGACGTCCTCGTGCTCGACGTGATGCTGCCCGGGGTCACCGGTGACGTGCTCTGCGCCCGGCGTCGCGCGCAGGGCGACTGGACGCCGATCCTGATGCTGACGGCGCGGTCCGGCAGCGCGCAGGAGGCCCGTGCCCTCGACAGCGGGGCCGACGACTTCCTGGCCAAGCCGTTCTCGCTGCTGGTCCTCCAGGCGCGCCTGCGCGCCCTGGCGCGGCGCGGCGGACGCGCGCGGCCGACGGTGCTCAGCGTGGGCGACCTCACCCTCGACCCGGCCCGACGCGTCGTGCGACGCGGCGAGCAGGTCGTCGAGCTGACCCCGCGCCAGTTCGCGCTGCTGGAGTTCTTGATGCGTCACGAGGACGAGGTGGTCTCCAAGGCCGAGATCCTGGCCGGGGTGTGGGACCAGGCCTTCGAGGGCGACCCCAACATCGTCGAGGTCTACGTACGCCGGCTGCGCAGCCGCATCGACGAGCCCTTCGCGCGTCGCACCATCCAGACCGTGCGCGGCGCCGGCTACCGGATCGGCGAGGAGGCGTGAACGGGCGCGCCGGGCCCTGGCGACCCGGGCTGCGGGTCAGGCTGACCCTCGTCGCGACCCTCGTGGTCGCCCTGGCCGTCGCTGCCGCCGGTGTCACCTTGATGCTCCTGCTGCGCGACCAGCTCGATGCCGCCGCCGACGTCGCCGACCGCGACCGGGTCGAGGCCCTGCTCGACCAGGCTGCGACCGGTCGCCTGCCGAGCCGGATCCCGACGGGGCCCGAGGACATGGCCCAGGTGGTGGGGAGCGGCGGTGAGGTGCTCGCCGCCTCGGCCAACTCCTCCGCCACGACCCCGGTGGTCCCTACCCCGGCCGGCGACGGTCCGGTCGTCACGGTGGTGCGCGCACCCGACGACGCCGAGACCGAGGTCTACCGCCTGTGGGGCCGGAGCGCGAGCGGCCCCGACGGTCCCGTCACCGCCTGGGTCGGCACCGGCGTCGAGGCGGCCCGGGAGGGCTCACGCACGCTCCTGGTGGTGCTGCTCATCGGGGGGCCCGTGCTCCTGCTCGTCCTCGCCACGCTCGTCTGGCTCGTCCTCGGCCGGGCACTGGGCCGCGTCGACCGGATGCGCGCCGCCGTCGATGCGATCTCCGGCGACGGCGACCAGCGGATCGGCAGCCGCCTGGATGAGGGCGGTGCACCGGACGAGATCGACCGGCTCGCGCGGACCATGAACCGGATGCTCGGACGGGTCGAGGCCTCCCTCGTCCAGCAGCGGCGCCTGGTCGCGGACGTCTCGCACGACCTCCAGAGCCCACTCGCCGCGCAACGCGCCACGCTCGAGGTCGCGCTCGCCTCCGGCGAGCCGCTCGAGGCGGACGACACGAGGGCGCTGCTCACGATCACCGACGAGATGGAGTCGCTCGTCGGTGACCTGCTGATCCTGGAGTCGCTCGACGCGCTGAGCGCCGGGACCACCGGCGCCCGCGGCGGCCTCGCGGGCGCATCGGCGGACCTGGCCCGACTGGACCTCGACGACCTCGTGCTGGAGGAGGCCGACCGCGTCCGGGTGACGAGCACGGTCGTCGTGGACACGAGCGCGGTGTCCGCGGCCGAGGTCCGCGGGCGCCCCGCGGACCTGCGCCGGGCCGTGCGCAACCTGCTCGACAACGCCGTCAGCCACGCCGCGAGCGAGGTCAGGGTGATCGTGGCACGGGCAGACGCGCCGGACGGATCGGACGGCTCGCACGGGTGGGTCGAGGTGCACGTCGTCGACGACGGCCACGGGATCGACCCGGCCGACCGCGAGCGCGTCTTCGACCGGTTCGTCCGGGTCGAGGCCGCCCGCTCCCCCGGCCGGTCCGGGACCGGCCTGGGACTCGCGATCGCCCGTCGGGTCGCGGAGACCCACGCAGGCACGGTGACGGTGGCGCCCGAGCCGTACGGGCGATCCGCTCGTGGCGCGCACCTGGTGCTGAGGATCCCGGCCGCCTGAGACGTGCGCTCCCTCCCTGCTCAGGGGGCCGCGGCCGAGGCGGCGATCGAGGCGGCGATCGAGGCGGCGGCGGCGCGGGCGGAGCGCCCGACGCCGATCAGCGTGGCGGAGGCCGGGCCGGTCCAGTCGCCGTAGCCGACGAGGTGCAGACCGGGATGGGCCAGGCTGCGCGTGGGCTCGCCGGGATCGGTCGCGACGAGCCCGTCGTGCCCACGCAGCCCGAGGGCTGTGAGGTGGGCGAGGTCGGGGCGGAACCCGGTGCACCAGATCACGGTGTCGACCCGCTCCGTCGTCTGGTCGGCCCACCGCAGCCCGTCCGGCGTCAGGGAGGAGAACATCGGGTGCGCCACGAGCACCCCCCGCTCGCGGGCGGCGCGCACGCTCGCCACGGCGACGACGTCGCCGAGCCCCCCGACCCCCTCGTGCTCCTCGCCGCGCGCCTGCGCCTGGACCCGCTCCGTCGCCTGCGCGAACAGGTCGCGTCCGTCGACGTCGTCCGGCAGCAGCCGGGGCTCACGCTGCGTGCACCAGATCGTCCGGGCGACCTGCGAGACCTCGGCGAGCACCTGCGCGCCGGAGTTGCCGCCCCCGACGACCGCCACCCGCCGGCCCGAGAAGTCCTCGGGCCGCCGGTAGTCGACGGCGTGCAGCTGGCGACCACCGAAGTCCGCCTGGCCCGCGACCGTCGGCACGAACGGCCGGCCCCAGGTCCCGGTCGCCGAGACGACGTGCTCGGTGCGGCAGGAGCCGGCGTCGGTCTCCACGACGAGGCCGCCGCCCTCATCCCGCACCGCGCGGACCCGCACGGGACGGCGTACGTCGAGGTCGTAGCGCTGCTCGTAGCGCGTCAGGTAGTCCACGACGTGGTCGCGCGTCGGGTAGCCGTGGGCCTGGTCGTCCCAGGCGGGCATCATCCAGCCCGGCAGCGAGGAGTACGCCGCCGGCGAGAAGATCCGCAGGCCGTCCCAGGTCCGCGGCCAGGCACCGCCGGGCCGCTCGGCCGCGTCGAGGACGACGACGTCGCGTCCGGGCACGAGGCCCAGGCGCCGCAGGTGGTACGCCGTGGCGAGCCCGGCCTGGCCGCCTCCGACGACGACTACCCGGGCCCGGGCCGGGACGTCTCTCACGCCGTGATCGTCGCACCGCCCTCGCGACAGCCTTGTCGGAGATCACACGTCCCAGGTCTTGGATCGATCCAAGATGTACTTCATACTTAAAGTATGACCAATCAGACCCCCCGGCAGGCCACCCTCCTCAGCGACGACCTCGGCACGTTGCACGCCCACTACGTCGTCGGCATCAACGACGCCGTCGCCGCGGACGACGACGCGCTCATCACCGAGCTGGTCGCGAGCTACGAGCGTGAGGCCCTGTTGATGGTGGCCACGCGCGAGGGCCGCCTCGACCAGCTCTCGCTCTTCGAGCAGACGCGGCCGGAGAGCCCTCGGCACCGGTTCACGCGCCGCTTCGCCGGCTCGCGCGCAGCCTGACCCGCCTCAGGGGAGCTTGCGCCGCTCGGCGATGAAGGCCAGCCGTCGCAGGCTCTCGTGGTTGCGCTTGCGCATCCCCCAGCCGGCCACCACCTCGGGGACGAGCCGCCCCGGACCGCCCACGACGTGCTCCTCCATCTCGACCCGCGTGTGGGCGCCGACCGGCTCCAGACGCATCTGCACCTCGGCCTCCCCCGCGGGCCGGGCGTTGGCGTGCAGGGTCAGCCGCGACTCCGGCACGCAGGCGACGACCCGGGTCAGGTCGTCGAGCAGCATCGGCCACGTGCCGACGGAGTGGTCGATGGTCGTGCCGACGGCAGGCCAGTCGTCGGCGACCTCGCGCATCCGCGAGGCGCCCACGACCCACGACGGGTAGAGCCAGCCGTCGGCCAGCACGGCCCAGACCTGGGTCGTGGTCGCCTTGATGACACGCTCGTTGATGCTCATCGGTCCACTCTGGCGTCCCGGGTCCGGCGCGGGCAACTCGCACGGGTGGGCCAGGGCCGACCCGAGGACGGTGCTTGACTGGAGCCACCCGACCCCCCGGACGAGGAGCTGCGTGAACGCGTCGCCGGCCACCTTCGACCCCGTGCGATACCGGCCCCACCAGCGGCAGGTCCTCGCCCTGGCCACGGTCGCGTTCGCCGCCTCGGCGCCCGGCCAGTCGTTCCTGATCTCGGTCTTCGTCGACGACTTCCTGGCCGGCACCGGGATCTCGCGCACCGCCTTCTCGGCGCTGTACGCCGGGGGCACGATCGTCTCCGCCTCGGCCATGCTCGGGCTCGGTCGCGTGGTCGACCGCTCCGGGCTGCGCGTCGCCTGGGTGACGGTCGCGTTCGTCCTCGCGGCGGCCTGCGGGCTGGCCAGCGTCGCCACCGGCACCCTGGTGGCCTTTCTCGCGCTCGCGCTGCTGCGGACCTCGGGGCAGGGCTCCTTCCCGCTCGTCGGGACGCTGCTGGTCGCACGGACCTTCGAGCGGCGTCGCGGGCAGGCGGTCGCCGTGGCCAACCTCGGCGTGACGGCGGCCTCGATCGCGCTCCCTCCGCTCGTCGCGCTGCTCATCGTCGCGGTCGGCTGGCGCCACGCCTACCAGGTCCTGGGCCTGGCGGTGCTGGTCGTGATCCTGCCCATCGGACTCGCGGTGCGGCCCGGCCTGCCTCGTGACACCTCGGTCGGTCGGACGACGGCGGGCGACGCCGCAGAGGGCGCCGGTGGGACGACGTTGCCCTCACCGGTACGCCGCACGCGACCCGGTCTGCCCGACCTGCCCTCGGCCGCGGCGGCCAGGCTGCTGCTCGTCCTCGCCGCCCCACCCCTGATCGGCACCGCGATCACCTTCCACGCCGTCTCGATCCTCGCCGAGCGCGGCATCGGCTTCCTGGCCGCCGGCACCGCCGTCGGGCTGCTCGGCGTCACCGCCGCGGGCGGCGTGGTGCTGGCCGGCCTCCTGCTCGACCGGGTCTCGACCCGGGTCGCCCTGCTCGCCCTGAGCAGCCTCGAGCTCCTCTCGACCCTGGTGCTGCTCGTGCCCGCCGCCCCGGCGGCGTACGCCGCCTTCGCCGTCCTCGGGCTCGCCATGGGCGCCGTCGGCGTGACCAACGGGACGGTCTGGGCCCGCACCTTCGGCACCGCCCAGCTGGGCCGGATCCAGGGCACGGCCCAGTCGGCGACCATCACCTCGGCGGCGATCGCCCCGCTCGTCCCGGCGCTCTCGTTGTCGCTGACGGGCTCGCACACCGCAGGGCTGGTCGTGCTCGCCGCGCTCGCCGGGCTCGCACTGGCCCTCGCGCTCCGCGCCGAGCCCGCGGCACCGACGACCGCACAGGTGACGTCGACCCCCGGGTCGTGAGGAGCGAGCGCAGCGAGCCTCCCGCCTAGGACGGCCGGGCCATTGTCGAAACGAATATCGATGGGCGTCTCATCATGTGGGATAGGGGCTGCTGCCAGGGCGCCACGCAGACGCGCCCCACGGGACGAGGCCGCATGCTCGCACTCAGCCCGCCTCGCCGGGATCCGCCTGTCCCTCGACGGACGACCGGCAGCAGCACGGTCACGGTCATCGCGTCGTCGTGCTCGCAGTCCAGTGCCCTGTGCACGCCACCGACGACGTGCTCGCCGTGATGGCACAACCGCAGGCCGCCGCCGGCGCCGAGCACGAGCTGCTCGACCAGGGCGAGGCCCAGGCCGGAACCGGGGCGGGCTCGAGCCTCGGCGGAGCGGGTGAACCGACCGGTCGCCGACCTGAGCAGGTCGACCGGCATGCCCGGACCGGCGTCGCTGACACAGAGCTCTGCGACCTCGCCGCCCTGACCGGAGCGCACCCGCACCCGGACCCCGACCGGGGCCGCACCGTGCAGCAGCGCGTTGTCGACCAGGTTGGTCACGACCCGTTCGAGCGCCAGCGCGCCGACCTCGACCTCGACGTCGGTCACGGGCCGCTCCACCAGCACCTCGTGCGCCCGGGCGGCGTCGGCCAGCCGGCGCCGTTCGACCGCGGTCGCCACGACGTGCCCGACCTCGCAGACCTCGCCCGGCTCGGTGGTCGCCTCGCCCCCGGCCGTGCCGAGCTCGAGCAGCTGCTCGGCGAGGTCGCCGAGCCGGGCCACGTCGACGGCGAGCTCGTCGAGCACCACCCGGTGCTCCTCGGCGCTGCGTGGTCGACGCTGCGCCAGCTGCACCCGGCTGCGCAGCAGCGTGACAGGGGTCCGCAGCTCGTGGCTCGCCTCCTGGACGAACCGCCGCTCGTGCTCCAGGGAGCGTTCGAGCGCGGTCAGCATGTCGTTGAGCGTGTGGCCGAGGCGGGTCACCTCGTCGTCGCGGTCGGTCGGCACGTCGAGCCGGAGCCCGCCCGCTCCCCCCGCGACCTCCTCGGCCCGGCGCCGGTAGCGCTCCACCGGCCGTAGGGCCGCACGGGCCAGCAGGTCCCCCACGACCGCTGCCCCCACGAGCGCCCCCAGACCGCCCACCGCGAGCTGCACGAGCAGCTCGCGCAACGCCTCGTCGCGCTCGTCGCGCGGGAGCGCGACCAGGAGCAGGTCGCCCTCCGTGCCGGCCAGGGCCGAGATCCGCACGCGCAGGGGTTGGCGCGAGACCGGCAGCAGGTCGCCGACGTCACGGGTCACGGCCGCAGCACCGCCCAGCGCCAGGTCGCCCGGCGCGACCAGCGCCGTGGACGGCGCGAGCCCGCCGGCGTCGAGCACGGTCCCCCGAGGGTCCAGCACCTGCCAGCGCGCGCCGGACGCGTCCGCGCGCGCCGTCGCCGAGATCGTGCCCTGCGGGCCGACGAGCGTCGCGATCGTGCTGCTCGCCCGCGCGAGGTCCCCGTCGAGGGCGCGGTCCAGGGCGTACTGCACGCGCCAGTACACGAACGCCCCCGCGGCGGTGAGCAGCACCAGCATCGCGACGACGAACCCGGCCACCAACCGGGTCCGCAGGGGAAGCCCTCTCACGACCCGCCCGTCGGGGCCCGGGGTGGGGCGGGGTCGACGCGGTAGCCCGCCCCGCGCACCGTCGTGATCGTGGCGGTCCCGAACGGACGGTCGACCTTCGCCCGGATCGCCGCGAGGTGCACGTCGATGACGTTGCTGCGCAGGTCGGTGTCACCGTCCCAGACCTCGTCGAGGATCGTCAGCCGCGACACCACGTGCCCGGCCCGCGAGACCAGCAGGTAGAGGATGTCGAACTCGCGTGCGGACAGCTCGACGTGCTGTCCGGCTCGCGTCACCCGGCGCGAGCCGGGGTCGACCACGAGGTCGTCGACGACGGCCTCGGCCAGCTCGTCGTACGTCGCGCGCCGCCGCAGGGCGCGGACCCGGGCCAGCAGCTCGTCGAGGTCGAACGGCTTGGCCAGGTAGTCGTCGGCGCCGGCGTCGAGCCCGGCGACGCGGTCTCGCACGTCGCCGCGGGCGGTGAGCATCAGCACCGGCGTCCGGACGCCGAGCTCCCGCAGCCGCCGGCACACGCTCAGGCCGTCCGCGCCCGGCAGCATCCAGTCGAGCACCAGCACGTCGAGGGGCGGGCCTCCCGCGAGCGCCGCGAGCTGCGCGGCACGTCCGTCGTGGACGATCTCGACGGTCCAGCCCTCCTCGCGCAGCGACTGCCCGAGGACCTTGGCGAGGCGTACGTCGTCCTCGGCGAGCAGCAGGCGCACGCGGTGCCCCTCTCCTGGTCCTGAGCACGGCCCCGGTGCTCGCCGCCCATCCTGCACCCGGGTCCCGCCGCCTTCATCCGCGCTTCATCCTCGCCTGCCTAGCGTGCGCTCCATGGAACACAGGTGTGGTCGATGAGTGAGCTGCTGGCCGTCGACGCGGAGCACGTCTCCAAGAGCTTCGGCGCGGTGCGCGCCGTGGACGACCTGACGCTGCGGGTCGCGGCGGGTGAGGTCTACGGCGTCCTCGGACCGAACGGGGCCGGCAAGACGACGTTCCTACGGATGCTCTTCGGCCTGATCCGCCCCGACGTCGGCACCGTCCGCGTCTTCGGTCGCACCTGGGACGAGGCCGGCGTCGGCGTGCTCGACGGGGTCGCCGGCTTCATCGAGAGCCCGCGGTTCTACCCCTACCTCAGCGGCCGGGCCAACCTCGAGGGCCTCACCCTGCTCGACGGTGGCGTCCGTCGGGGCCTGGTCGAGGAGGTGCTCGAGCTCGTCGACCTGACCGACCGGGCCGACCGCAAGGTCGGCGGGTGGTCCTACGGCATGCGCCAGCGTCTCGGCGTGGCCGCGAGCCTGTTGCGCGAGCCCCGGCTGCTGATCCTCGACGAGCCCGCCAACGGCCTCGACCCGGCCGGCATCCGCGACATGCGGGCGCTGGTCAAACGTCTGGCCGCGAGCGGGCTGACGGTGCTGCTGAGCTCGCACCACATGGAGGAGGTGGAGGAGATCTGCGACGACGTCACGATCATGACCGCCGGGTCGGTCGCCTTCCACGGCAGCATCGCCGAGCTGCGAGCCATGGCGCCCGACCCCGGCTACCTGGTCTCGACGACCGACGACGCGCGCGCCGTCGCCCTCGCCGGCGCCCATCCCCAGCTCCTGCTGGCCCGCGAGAAGCAGGCCGACGGCCCCCGGGGCCTGACGGTCACCGGCCCGCGTGCGGAAGTGTCGGCGTACGTCGCCGCGCTGGTGCGCGCCGACGTCGAGCTCCTCGCCTTCACCCCGACCCGGACCCCGTTGGAGGCCCTGTTCTTCATGCTCACCGACACCGGCTCGCACCCCTCGATGAGCGACCGGCCGGTCCGCGCGACCGGGACGGGGGTCTCGCGATGACGCAGACCGAGGGTTCCCGGGCGATCCGCAGCGCCCCGTCCCACCTCGACCGACACCGCCCCGGCCTGCTGCCCGCGCTGCGCTGGGAGCTGCGCAAGCTGCGCGCCCAGTGGCGCTCGCGCGCCGTGCTCCTCGGCGCCCTGCTCGGCCCGGTCCCGGTCGTGGTGATCGTCCACGGCCAGTCCCGACCGCCGAAGGACACCCTGCTGGGCCGCTACGCCACCGAGAACGGCTTCGCCCTCGCCCTGCTGGTGCTCGGGTTCGCCTCGCAGTGGGTGCTGCCGCTGCTCACCGCTGTCGTCGCCGGCGACCTCTTCTCCAGCGAGGACCAGCACGGCACCTGGAAGACGGTGCTCACGCGCTCCACGAGCCGGGCTCAGCTGTTCTGGGCCAAGTCCCTGACCGCGGGTGGGTTCGCCGTCATCGTCGTGCTCGTGCTGGCGGTCTCGACGATGCTGAGCTGCTGGTTCGTCGTCGGCCACCAACCTCTGACCGGGCTCTCGGGCCAGAGCGTCGCCGCGGCCGAGGCGACCCGGGTGGTGGCCCTGAGCTGGCTGAGCATGCTGCCGCCCGTCCTGGGCTTCACCGCCCTGGCCGTCCTGCTCTCGACCTGGTCCCGCAGCTCTGCGGTGGGCATCGCCGCGCCCGTCGTCCTCGGCATGGTGATGCAGCTCGTCGGCGCCCTCGGCGGCGTCGAGGCCCTGCGCCCCTACCTGCTCACCACCGGCTTCGAGGCCTGGCACGGCCTCCTGACCCAGCCGGGCTTCACCGGGCCCCTCGTCGAGGCGCTCCTGGTCAGTGCGGTGTGGACGGGCGCATGCCTGGCCACCACCGCCTGGCTGCTTCGTCGTCGCGACATCACCGGAGGCTGAACCCGTGCGCCGTACCGTCCTCACCTCCCTTGCCGTCCTGCTCCTCGTCGCCGGCCTCGGCGCCGCCGCCGTGGCCGCCGGGGGCGGCAGCACCGTGACCCGACCGCGTCTGGAGCGCTCGCTGCCGGTGGTCTTCGCCAACCTCTACTCCGAGCGGGCCCGTCTGCTCGGCCGCACGAACGTCACCCCGGCCTCGGTGCACGCCAGGGCGATGTGCGACAAGCACGGCGCCCAGGGCCCCGACGAGGGTGCCGGCGGCGACTGGGTGTGCCTGATGAGCTGGACCGACCCGCAGACCCCGATGCCACCCGAGGGCTACGGCAAGTTCGAGCTCAACGTGCACAGCAACGACTGCTACACCGCGTCCGGGCCGTCGAAGCTGACCGGGTTCCTGACCCTGACCGACACGACCGGAGCCGAGGTCACCAACCCGGTCTTCGAGTTCGACGGCTGCTTCGACCCCGACGGGACCGACACCCCGACCGGCCACGAGTTCCCCTCGCTGCTCAGCGTCTCGAGCACGGCCCTGAGCACCGACCCGGAGGGTCGGGTCGACCTGCAGCTCAGCTGCGGCACCGGGGAGGAGGGATGCGCGGGAACGGTCGTTGCAGCTGTCGGTGACGACGGGACCGGACCCGACCTCGGCACCCTCGACATCGCGATGGCCGAGGAGACGACGACCACGCTGACCTTCGTGACCCCGGTCCCGCAGGGCACGCAGGACGTCACCTTCACCCTCGACACGACCACGGGGGTCGGTCCGAGCAGCCCGGTGAGCCTCAGCACCGCCGGCTGAGCGCCGGTCCGCGCTGGTCGAGCTCGACGTCGGGCCAGGGCTCGCGCTGCCGGGCCAGGTCGACGCGCACGACACCCGGCCCGAGCGCCCAGGACGGCGAGGAGCAGACCGAGCCGAGCGGCCCGGTGCGATCTCCTGCGACATCCACCCCTGCTGCACCTCGGGCATCATGCCTCAGAGCTGCGACTGCACCCCGGCCAGCAGCTGGCGGGCCATCACGATCCGCTGGACCTGGTTGGTGCCCTCGTAGATCTGCGTGATCTTGGCGTCGCGCATCATCCGCTCGACCGGGTAGTCGCGGGTGAAGCCGTAGCCGCCGAGGACCTGCACCGCGTTGGTGGTGACCTCCATCGCGACGTCGGAGGCGAAGCACTTGGCCGCGGAGCCGAAGAACGTCAGGTCCGCATCGCCACGCTCGGAGCGACCGGCGGCGGCGTAGGTCAGCTGGCGGGCGGCCTCGATCTTCATCCCCATGTCGGCGAGCATGAACTGCAGGCCCTGGAACTCCGCGATCGCCTTGCCGAACTGCTCGCGCTCGCGCGCGTAGTCCAGGGCGTGGTCCAGGGCGCCCTGGGCGACGCCGACGGCTTGGGCGGCGATCGTGATCCGGGTGTGGTCGAGGGTCTTCATCGCGAGATCGAAGCCCTGCCCCTCCTCGCCGATCATCCGGTCGCCGGGGATGCGGACGGCGTCGAGGTAGACCTCGCGCGTGGGCGAGCCCTTGATGCCGAGCTTCTTCTCCGGGGCACCGAAGCTGACGCCCTGGTCGGACTTCTCGACGACGAAGGCGGTGATGCCGCGGGTCTTCTTCTCGGGGTCGGTGACCGCGAGGACGGTGTAGAACTCGCTGACGCCGGCGTTGGTGATCCAGCGCTTGACGCCGTCGAGGACCCAGTCGTCGCCGTCGCGCACCGCGCGGGTCTTCATCGCCGCGGCGTCGGAGCCGGCGTCGGGCTCGGAGAGGCAGTAGGAGAACCCGCCCGTACCCGCGGCGAGCCTCGTCAGGTACTTCTCCTTCAGGGCCTCGCTGCCCCCGATCACGAGCGGGAGCGAGCCGAGCTTGTTGACCGCGGGGATCAACGAGGCCGAGACGTCGGCGCGCGCGACCTCCTCGATGACCAGGCAGGTCGCGAGGGCGTCGGCCCCGGCGCCGCCGTAGGCCTCGGGGACGTGGGGGGCGTGGAAGTCCGAGGCCGTGAGGGCGTCAGCCGCCTCCTGGGGGTAGCGCGCCTCCTCGTCGACCGCCGCGGCGTACGGCGCGACCTTGTCGGTGCACACGGCGCGTACGGCCTCGCGGATGGCCTGGTGCTCCTCGGACAGCGCGAACAGGGGGAAGTCGTTCATAGGGCTCACCCTACTCGCGAGTAACAGGGCGTTCCAGCCGGTGCTTCGTACACCGGCGGGCAGAAGTCGGGCATCGACCCGCAAGGGCCGGCGCACAGTCTTCTGACCTGCGGCGATGCGCTCTCAGCCAAACGGCGCACCACATCTGCCCGCCCGTGTACGACGACTGCTGCTTGACTGCGCCCGTGACCCCCCTGCCCTACGAGGAGATCGACTTCGCCTGGACACCGGCGGGCGAGATCAGCCTGCGCCGCCGCTGGGACAGGGTCACGCGGCGGTGGGTGCACGAGGTGCGGCTCGGCGACGAGTTCCTGATGACCAGCCAGTTCACCGCCACCGAGGTCGCCCTGGCCACGCTCGGGCTCGCCGCGACGACCCGGGAGGCGCTGCGCGTGCTCGTGGCCGGGCTCGGACTGGGCTTCACCGCCCACGAGGCACTGCGCGACGACCGGGTCCGCGAGATGCTCGTCGTCGAGCTGACCGGCGCGGTCATCGACTGGCACCGCCACGACCTGGTGCCGCAGACCGCGGGACTCGCCGCCGACCCGCGGTGCGAGCTGCGGGAGGCCGACTTCTTCGCCGGCGTCCGCGACCGCAGCCTCGGCACCGGGTGGGACGTGTGGCTGGTCGACATCGACCACTCGCCGGAGAACCTGCTCGACCCGGCGCACGGCGACTTCTACTCCGAGGACGGCCTGCGCGCCGCGGCCGAGGCGCTGGCCGACGACGGGGTGCTCGCCCTGTGGTCCGACGACCTGCCCGACGACCGCGTCACCGACCGGCTCGCGCTCGTCTTCGCCACCGCCCGGGCGGAGCGGGTCGACTTCGACAACGAGATCACCGGCGGCGTCTCGTCCTGCACGGTCTACGTCGCGGCGTCGCCCCTGGGTCGCTAGTCCGCGCTGCCGGTGAGCGTGGTCAGCACCAGCTCGGGGCGCTCGCGCTGCACCGAGGCGATGCGCCACTTGTCGGGGAAGAGCAGCAGGTGGGTGCCGTCGGAGCGGGTGAGCAGCTCGACGCCACGCAGGCCGGTGGCGAGGTCGACCTGGTCGGCGGCGACGACCCGCGCGATCGAGTAGGCGAGGTGGTCGAGCACGACCGGGGCGCCGTACTCGCTCTCCATCCGGGCCTGGACCACCTCGAACTGCATCGGTCCGACCGCGCCGAGCACGGGTGACTGCACCCCCCGCAGGTCCGAGCGCAGGACCTGGACCACGCCTTCCTGGTCGATCTGGTCGATGCCCTTGCGGAACTGCTTCCAGCGGCTGGTGTCGGTGACCCGCGCCGAGACGAAGTGCTCCGGTGCGAAGGACTCGATCGGCGGGTACTGCACGGCGGGGCCGGCGTAGATCGTGTCGCCCACGCGCAGGCTGTGGGCGTTGACCAGGCCGACGATGTCGCCGGGGTAGGCCCGCTCGACCGACTCGCGCTCCCGACCGAAGACGGTCTGGGCGTACTTCGTCGCGAACGGCCGGTTGGTCGTGCCGTGCTTGACGATCATCCCGCGCTCGAAGACCCCCGAGCAGACCCGCGCGTAGGCGAGCCGGTCGCGGTGGTTGGCGTCGAGGCCGGACTGCACCTTGAAGACGAACGCGCTGAAGTCGTCGTCGACCTCGCGCTCGCCCCCGTCGGCCGCGGGCGTCGGGCCGGGGCCGGGCGCGATGGCCAGCAACAGGTCCAGCAACGGCGCGACACCGAAGTTGAGCAGCGCGGAGGCGAAGAGCACCGGGGTGGTCCTCCCGGCCAGGAACAGCTCCTGGTCGTGGTCGGCCCCGTCGGCCCCGAGCAGCTCGTGGCCCTCGACGGCCTCCTCCCACGGACCGCCGACCAGCGCGGCCGCCGCGTCGGGGTCGTGGTGGACCTCGGGCGCGCGGGTCGCGCCGCCGGCGCTGCGGGAGTACTGCACGAACTCGCCGGTACGGCGGTCCAGCACCCCGTGGAAGTCCCCCGCCTCGCCGACCGGCCAGGTCAGCGGGGTCGGGCGCAGTCCGATGCGCTGCTCGATCTCGTCGAGCAGGGCGAGGGCGTCCAGCCCGACGCGGTCCCACTTGTTGATCACCGTGATGACCGGGATGCCGCGGCGCGCGCAGACCTGGAAGAGCTTGAGCGTCTGGGGCTCCAGGCCCCGGGCGGCGTCGACGAGCATCACCGCGGAGTCGACGGCGGAGAGCACGCGGTAGGTGTCCTCGGAGAAGTCGGCGTGCCCGGGGGTGTCGACGAGGTTGATCACGTGGTCGTCGTACTCGAACTGCAGCGCCGCGGAGGTGATCGAGATCCCGCGCGCCTTCTCCATGTCCATCCAGTCCGAGACCGTCGCCTTGCGACCGGCCTTGCCGTGCACGGCGCCAGCCTCGACCAGCGCCCGGGCGTGCAGGGCGAGGGCCTCGGTCAGCGTCGACTTCCCCGCGTCGGGGTGGCTGATGACGGCGAAGGTGCGGCGGGGGCGGTGATCGGTGGCAGCAGGCATGGCGGGTCCAGCGTAGGCCGGTCCGGTTGAGCCCGCGGGCTCAGGCGGTCCGGGGCGCCGACCTCGAGGCTGGAGCGATGGACCTGCACCCGACTGCCACCCGGACGGGGGTCACCACCGCGGCGGCAGTCGTCGTCGCCCTGGCCTGCATCGCGACGTACGCCGCGCTGGTGGACCCGATGGCCTGGCTGGCGGTCGTCCTGCTCGGTGCCGTCGCCCTTCCCACCGTCGCGCTGCTGCTCCTGCTCGTGTCGCTCGCGCGGTCCGAAGCCGTCCCACGGAGACTCGCCGGGACAGCCGCGGCGGTCTGTGCCACCGCGAGCGTCGCCGTGGCCGGCCTGGGCCTGTGGAGCCTGGCGGTGAGCATCGACGGCCACGACAGCGGCGAGGTGGCCCTCTCGGCCGCGATCGCCGCGCTGCTCTGCGCCCCGCACGGGTGGGCCGTGCGCGACGCGCTGCGCACGCGGCGTTGCTAGGTTCGGGCCCATGACCTCCGGACCAGGCCGCGGCGCCGGACAGTGGCAGGACCAGGCCGCGGTGCGGCTGATGCTGGACGAGTGCGAGACCTGGGCGGTCGTGGGCCTCTCCGGCGACCCGGGCCGGACGGCGTACAGCATCGCGGAGCTGCTCCAGCAGCGCGGCAAGCGCATCGTGCCGATCCATCCCGACGCGCCGGTCGTGCTCGGCGAGCAGGGGTACGCCACCCTCGCCGACGTGCCGTTCGCCGTCGACGTGGTCGACGTCTTCCGCCGCTCCGAGGCCGCCGGGTCGTTCGCCGACCAGGCCGTGGCGGTCGGCGCCCGCGGGGTGTGGCTCCAGCTCGGCGTCGTGGACGGGTCGGCCTTCGACCGGACGCTGGCCGCCGGCGTACCGATGGTGATGGACACCTGCCCGGCCATCGAGTGGCGCCGGGCGGGATGACCTCGTCGCCGGCGGGCGGGAGCTGTCCCCCGCCCGGCTTCGTGCGTCTGTGGGCCGGTGAGACGGCCTCCTCCTTCGGCGTCTACGTCACCCTGATCTCGTTGCAGACGCTGGTGGTGCTCGATCTCGACGGGTCGGCGCAGGAGATCGGGTTCCTCAACGCCGCGCGCCTCGCTCCCTACCTGGTGCTCGGCATCGTGGTCGGTGCCCTCGTGGACCGGCGCCCGCGGCGCCCGGTGATGGTGGTGACGGACCTCCTGCGGGCCGGCCTCCTGCTCCTGGTGCCCCTCGCCTGGGTGCTCGACGCACTGACGTTCCCGCTGCTGCTGGGCGTGGTCGCGGCGATCGGGACGGCCTCCTTGGTCAACGACGCGGCGTCGCTGTCCTTCGTGACGCGGCTCGTCCCCGCCGTGCACCTCCAGCGCGCGTGGGCGCGCCTCGACACCAGCGACGCCGTCGCCCAGACGACCGGACCGGCGCTGGGAGGTCTGCTGGTGAGACTGGTGGGCGCGCCCCTGGCCGTGCTCGTCCAGGCAGGCTCCTTCCTGTTCTCGGCGGTGGTCGTCCTCGGGCTGCGTGTCGAGGAGCCCCCGCCGGCGTCCGACCGGCCGGCTCCCCGCCTGCGCCGCGAGATGGCGGAGGGGGTGCGCTGGATCTACCGCGGATCGGGGCTGGCCCGGCTCGCGGTCTCGACCCACGTGTGGTTCGCCGCGAACGCGGTGCTCGGGGTCGTCGTCGCGCCGTACGCCTTGCTCACCCTCGGGCTCTCGCCGTTCCAGCTCGGGGTCGCGACGGGTCTGGCGGGGGCCGGAGCCGTGGTCGGAGCCAGCGTCACGACCGCCGTGGGCCGGCTCCTCGGCACCGGGGGCGCGATCATCACCGCCCGGTCCCTGGCCGTCGCCGCCTGCCTGGTGATGGCACTGGCCGGTCTCGGCGGGACGACCGGGTGGACGGCGACCCTCGTGCTCGGCACCGGTCAGCTGCTCTTCGGCCTCGACCTCGGCCTCAGCAACTCCCACGAGATGGCCTACCGTCAACGGCTCACCCCGGACGGGCTCCAGGCCCGCACCAACATCACGATGCGCTCGATCAACCGCGCGGTCATGGTCGTCGGGGCGCCGCTGGCCGGGTTCCTCGCCGACACCGCCGGCATCCGGCCCACCCTGCTCCTGGCCGCGACCGTGTTCGCTGCAGCGACGGCCGTCCTGGTGTTCTCACCGTTCCGGTCGGTGCGCGAGGACGCCACTTCCTGAGCGGGTCCGCGAACGCCGACCGGCGACGAGACGCGGCACGAACCCGACGGCGGTCTCGAGCGGGCCCCGCCGACCGAGCGCCACCAGGAGGGCCCCGAGCCACAGCAGCACCAGCAGGTGCCAGCGCAACGACGCCGGCTCCTCGGCGGGCCAGACCGCCTCGGTGCGCATCACGACGTGCAGCGCGTACAGGCTCAAGGTGGCGGTGCCGGCGCCGAAGGCCACGGCCAGCACCCGCTCCCCGACCGGCGCCCGCCTGCCCACCGCCGCGACGAGGAGCAGGCACCCGCCGATCACGCCCAGGGCCGACCCACCCGTCTGCACGAGGTCGAAGGGCGTCGTGCTGTGCGGGGCGGCGACGAGCAGCCAGCGCCACCCGTCGTCGGTGGGGGTCTGGCCGAACATCCCGGTGGCGATCCCGTCGAGCTCCTCGCCCGTGAAGCCGGCGCGGGCCGTGAGCACCCGCGAGAGCACCGTCGCGCCGACGGCCGCCGCCAGACCGACGACGAGCAGCCGCACGGCGGTCGTCGTACGCCGCAGGTCGAGGCGGCCCAGGCCCATGCCGAGCAGCGCGTAGGCCAGCCAGCCCGCGGCCGGGTAGTAGCCGGTGAAGACCAGCTCGCCCAGCAACCGCCCCGGTTCGAGGAGCTGGTCGAGGGCCGGGCTGGCGAGCTGGCGCTCCGGCAGCAGCGGGCGCACGACCTGGGAGACGACCGGCTCGGCCACCGCCCAGACCACCGCGAGGCCGAGCAGCCACCGCCCCGGCACCGCGAGGAAGGGCAGCGCAAGCAGGATCACGACCCCGTAGTAGGTCAGGATCACCGCGATCGACGTCTCGAGGTCACCGAGCGCGAGACCCAGCGCGGCCACCAGCGCGGCGCGGACCACGAGACCGGCGGCGTCGCGACCCAGCCGCACCCCTCGGTGAGGCTGACGTCCTCCGGTGACCAGGGCGAGCGAGACGCCGAGCAGGACCGCGAACAGTGCCGACGCCCGCCCGCCGGCCAGCCACTGCGTCGCCGCCAGGCCACCGTCCGGGGTGCGCCCTTCGAGCACGTGGGTGGCGACCATCCCGAGCAGGGCCAGGCAGCGCGCGACGTCGAGCCCGACCAGACGAGCGGCGTCAGAAACCGGTACGTCGGTCGCCACGATCTCCTCGCACGGCCGCACCCTTCTCCTGCGCCGAGGCCCTGAGGTCGGCCTGGAACGCCGTCATCCGCTCGCGCAGGGCGAGGTCGGCCACCCCGAGGATCCGCGCGGCCAGCAGCCCCGCGTTGCGAGCACCGCCGATCGAGACCGTCGCGACCGGGACGCCGGCCGGCATCTGCACGATCGAGAGCAGGGAGTCCATGCCGTCGAGGTGGGCCAGCGGCACCGGCACGCCGACGACCGGCAGCGGCGTGACCGCGGCGAGCATGCCGGGCAGGTGCGCGGCACCGCCGGCACCGGCGACGACGACCTCGATGCCGCGCCCGGCCGCGGCCTTGCCCCAGGCCAGCATCTCCTCGGGCATCCGGTGGGCCGAGACGACGTCGGCCTCCCAGGCCACCGCGAGCTCGTCGAGGGCCTCGGCGGCCGCACGCATCACCGGCCAGTCCGAGTCGGAGCCCATCACGATCCCGACGCGGGGGCCGTCGTGGGGGGCGGTGCCTGTCGTCCCGGCCTGCTGCTCGCTCATGCTCACTCGCTCTCGTTGCCGAGGTCGCCGCGGAACCATGCGGCGGCGTGCCGGGCGCGCTCCAGGCAGTCCTCGAGGTCGTCGCCGTAGGCGTTGACGTGGCCCACCTTGCGGCCCGGTCGGAGGTCCTTGCCGTAGAGGTGCACCCGCAGGAACGGGTCGCGCGCCAGCGCGTGCGGGTAGCCGTCGAAGAGCCGGCCGACCGGCGCCCCGTCGGGGTCCTCCGGCCCGCCGAGGATGTTGACCATCACCGTCCAGCGCTCGCGCGCCACCGGTGAGCCGAGCGGCAGGTCGAGCACGGCGCGCAGGTGGTTCTCGAACTGCGAGGTCACCGCACCGTCCTGGGTCCAGTGCCCGGTGTTGTGCGGACGCATGGCCAGCTCGTTGACCAGGATCGCGCCGTCGTGGGTCTCGAAGAGCTCGACGGCGAGCACGCCGGTCACCCCGAGCTCGCCGGCGATGCGCAGCGCGACCTGCTGGGCCTGGACGGCGAGGTCGGGATCGAGGTCCGGCGCGGGCGCGACCACCTCGTGGCAGATGCCGTCACGCTGGGTCGAGGCCACCACGGGGTACGCCGCGGCCTGGCCGCTCGGCGAGCGGGCCACGAGCGCCGAGAGCTCGCGACGGAAGTCGACGAGCTCCTCGGCGAGCAGCGCCACCCCGGACCCGGCCGCGACCCGGAACGGCTCCGCGCAGCCTGCGGCGTCGCGGACGAACCACACGCCCTTGCCGTCGTACCCGCCCCGGGTGGTCTTGAGCACGCAGGGGAAGCCGAACGCCTCGACCGCGGCGACGTCCACCACCAGCGCGTGCCGGGGGCAGGGCACGCCGAGCGCGGTGAGCCGGGTGCGCATCACGGCCTTGTCCTGGGCGTGGACGAGGGCGTCGGGGCCGGGGTGGACGGCCAGGCCGTCGGCGGCGAGCGCGTGCAGGTGCGACGTCGGCACGTGCTCGTGGTCGAACGTGACCGCGACGCAGCCGGCGGTCAGGGCACGCAGCGTGTCGAGGTCGCGGTAGTCGCCGACCGTGTGGTCACCGATCACCTGGGCCGCGGAGACGCCGTCGGCCTCGGCGAGCAGGCGCAGCGGGAGCCCCATGGCGGCGGCGGGCTCGGCCATCATGCGGGCGAGCTGTCCGCCCCCGACGACGGCGAGGACGGGCGCGGGCTCGGGCACGCAGAGACCCTAGGCCATCCCCGCGGGCGCGCGCCTACGCCTGGCGGACCTCGTGGACCTGGCGGACCCCGTGGGAGGTCGACCCACCGGGCTCGAAGCGCAGGCCCCTCCCGCGCAGGGTGGTGATCAGGTGGGGACGGCGCGGGTCGTCGCCGATCTTGCGACGCACCCAGCCCAGGTGCACGTCGATCGTCTTCGACGACGTCCAGAAGGTCGTGTGCCAGACCTCGCGCATCAGCTGCTCGCGCGAGACGATCTCGCCGCTGCGTCGGATCAGGGCGTGGAGCAGGTCGAACTCCTTGCGGGAGAGGCTGACGAGGTCGTCGCCCTTCCACGCCTGTCGTCGCTCGGGATCGAGCGTCACGTCCTGGACCTTGTACACGCTGCGAAACCTAGGTCGCCGCGATGTCTCGCAGGAGACGAACGGAGAAAGTCGTCGTCGTGGTCTGGCCCGGCACCCGGGGGCACTGGAGCAGGCGGTGCCGCGGTCCAGTCCGGTCGGTCCGGTCGGCCCGGCGGTGCGGGCCTCAGTGTCGGCGGACGGTGAGCGGCTCGAGCAGCCCGAACCCGCGGACGGGGCGGGCCGGGAGCCGTCGGGTCTCGAACTGGTCCTCGGGCAGCCGGGAGCCGGTCTCGACGTCGATGATGATCCGGTTGCGCCGAGCCACGGCGGTCAGGCGGGAGGCCAGGTTGACCGGCGGTCCGAACACGTCGCCCATGCGGAGCACGACCGACCCGCTGGCCAGGCCGACCCGGACGTCGGGCATCCGCGGGTCGCGCCCGATGACGTTGATGATGCCCTCGGCGGTGTCGTAGGCGCTGATCGCGTCGGAGTTCACGAAGAGCACCGAGTCTCCGAGCGACTTGATCACCCGGCCCTGCTGGAGAGCGACCACCTCGGCGCAGCGGGACTCGAAGACCTCCACGAGGTCGCCGATCTCGCCCCGCGAGATCTGGTTCGACAGCGCGGTGAAGCTCACGATGTCGGCGAACCCGACGGTGACCTCCGTGGTGTGGAGGTCCTCCTCGTTGGCGCCGAGGGCCTCGATGCGGGCCACCGCGGCCGCGAGATGACGTCGCCAGGTGTAGACCATCAGGTCCTCGAAGGTGCTGCTGAGCTCGCCCACCAGCCGGGCGGCGGCCTCGGCACGGTCGGCCAGGACCGTCGCCGGGACCCCGTCGGCAGCCCGGTCCTGCTGAGCGTCCTGGTGCGGGTCGGGCTGCAGGTCCGTCTGCGGGTCCGGTCGGGTGCCCGGGTCGTGCACCCCGTCGAGGTGGTCCTCCTCGATCTCCTCGATGCGGTGCAGCAGGGTGCCGACCTGCCAGTCGGCGAGACGCGACATCGTCTGGCCCAGCGCGCGGGTCGTGGCGACCGCGAGGTCGAAGTCGAGGAGACCACCCTCGACGGCACCGACCACCGTCGCGAACGCGTCGGCGTCGACCTGGGTGAACGCCCGGGCGCTGCCGTGCTCGGGGAACCCGAGGGCCCGCCACAGACGACGGGCGCGCTGCGCGCTCAGCCCCGCCTCGCGTGCGAGGTCGTCGATGTCGAGGACCGGGTCACCGTCGAGGATCTCGCGCTCGACCGACTCCTCGGGCGCCGGGAGGCCGTCGGGCTCCCGAGGGCCGTTCAGTGCCCCTCCTCCCGACCGCGCGGCGTGCCGTGGACGTCGTGCAGCAGGTCGTTGAGCCGTCCCTGCGCGGTGCGGACGTCGGGGATGTCGTGGAGCACGACGCTGCCGTGGGTGCTCGCGTCGCTGATCACGAGCGTCCCGCACCCGAGGACCCGGTCGACGAGGTCGAGCTCGTAGGCGACGTCGCTGATCCGCGACAGCGGGATGTCGTGGCCGCGCTGGGTGATTACGCCGTGGCGCGTGATGAGGCGTCGGTCGGTGACGGTGTAGGACGCGGTGAGCCACTCCAGCAGGGGCCACACGAAGCGCCACAGGGCCAGGACGGCGACGACGGCCCACGCGGTCCACCCGACGAGGGCGTTGTCGACGAGGATCTCGACGGCCACCCCTGCTGCGAGCAGGAGGACGAGGGTGAGGACCGGGAGGATGAGGGCCTTGGGGTGGGTCCGCACCGAGAACACGACGTTCTCCCCGTCGTTGAGGTCACGCGTCTTGATCGCCACGGGGACAGTCTCTCAGCCGCGGGGCCGCACGTGCACGACATCGCCCGCGGAGACCGCGACGTCGCGTCCGTCGTCGGTGCGCACGACCAGCCGCCCGCCGGGGTCCACGGTGCGGGCCACGCCGGTCAGGGGGCCGGCGTGGGGCAGCTCGACGCGCACCGCACGTCCCACGGTGACGCAGGAGCCGGCGTACGCCGTGGCGAGAGCGGTGGGCTCCTGGGGGCGTGCGAGCACCTCGGCGTGCCAGGTGTCGTACGTCGTGCGCAGCCCGCGCAGCACGGGGCCGAGGACGTCGAGCCGGTCGACGGGGTGGCCGGCCTCGATGGCCAGCGAGGTGGCGGTCGGGACCGGCAGCTCGTCGGGGCGCAGGTCGACGTTGAGACCGATCCCGACCACCGCCACGGCGCCCGTGGGCGTCTCGACCCGCTCGACGAGGATGCCGGCCAGCTTGCCCTCGCCGCGATCCGGGTCGCCGAGCACGTCGTTGGGCCACTTGACGCCTGCGTGATGGCCCGCCCCGGCGAGCGCGGTCGCCGTGGCGTACCCGGCCAGGAGGGGCAGCCACGGCCACGCGTCGGGCGGCACCGTCGGACGCAGCACGAGCGAGAGGGTCAGCGAGGCGCCCCGGGGGCTCGTCCACCCCCGGTCCAGCCGGCCGCGACCCGCGCTCTGGTGCTCGGCGAGCACGACGAGGCCCTCGGCGGCCCCCTGGTGCGCCAGCTCGGCGGCCAACGCGTTGGTCGAGGTGGTCTCGTCGACGACGTGCAGGCGCAGCCCGGGCAGCGACGCCTCGAGCCCGACGAGCCGCCCGGCGTCGAACGGCGGCCGGTCCGGCCTCGGGGTCACCTCGTCGTCCACGGGCACTACATTGACAGCCTGCTCGTTGCTCTGCCCGTCGCATCAGGAGGCCGCCCCGCGTGACTGCTCAGCCCGGAGAAGGCATCGAGGTCCCGGACGACCTCGACATCCACACCACCGCCGGCAAGCTCGCCGACCTCGACCGCCGTCTCGAGCAGGCGGTCAACGCCGGCTCGGAGAAGGCGATCGAGAAGCAGCACGCCAAGGGTCGCCAGAGCGCCCGCGAGCGGATCGAGATGCTCTTCGACGAGGGCTCGTTCGTCGAGCTCGACGAGCTGGCCCGGCACCGCTCGACCGCGTTCGGCCTGGAGCAGAACCGGCCCTACGGCGACGGCGTCATCACCGGCTACGGCACCGTCGAGGGCCGCCAGGTGTGCGTGTTCAGCCAGGACTTCACCGTCTTCGGCGGGTCGTTGGGCGAGGTCTACGGCGAGAAGATCTGCAAGGTCATGGACCTCGCGGTCAAGACCGGGTGCCCCATCGTGGGCATCAACGAGGGCGCGGGTGCGCGGATCCAGGAGGGCGTCGTCTCTCTCGGCCTCTACGGCGAGATCTTCCGCCGCAACGTGCACGCCTCGGGCGTGATCCCGCAGATCAGCCTGATCATGGGCTCCTGCGCCGGGGGCCACGTCTACTCCCCCGCGGTCACGGACTTCACCGTGATGGTCGACGGCACCTCGAACATGTTCATCACCGGGCCCGACGTGATCAAGACCGTCACCGGCGAGGACGTCTCGATGGAGGACCTCGGCGGCGCGCGCACGCACAACACCAAGTCGGGCAACGCCCACTACCTGGGTTCCGACGAGGAGGACGCCATCGAGTACGTCAAGGCGCTGCTCGGCTTCCTGCCCCAGAACAACCTCGACGAGGCGCCGTCCTACGACGAGCCGGTCGACCTCGAGGTCGGCGACCTCGACCGTGAGCTCGACACGCTCATCCCGGACTCGCCCAACCAGCCCTACGACATGCGCGACGCGATCACCGCCGTCCTCGACGACCAGGACTTCCTCGAGGTGCAGGAGCTGTTCGCGCCCAACCTCGTGGTCGGCTTCGGCCGCGTCGAGGGTCGTCCGGTGGGCGTGGTGGCCAACCAGCCGATGCAGTTCGCCGGGACGCTCGACATCGACGCCTCCGAGAAGGCGGCCCGCTTCGTGCGCACCTGCGACGCCTTCAACGTGCCGGTGCTGACGTTCGTCGACGTCCCCGGCTTCCTGCCCGGCACCGACCAGGAGTGGAACGGCATCATCCGCCGTGGCGCGAAGCTGATCTACGCCTACGCCGAGGCGACCGTGCCGCTGGTCACCGTGATCACCCGCAAGGCCTACGGCGGCGCCTACGACGTGATGGGCTCCAAGCACCTCGGCGCGGACCTCAACCTGGCCTGGCCGACCGCGCAGATCGCCGTGATGGGCGCCCAGGGTGCGGCCAACATCCTGCACCGCAAGGAGCTGGCCGAGGTCGCCGACGCGGGCGGTGACGTGGAAGGACGACGTGCCGAGCTGATCGACGACTACGAGACGACGCTGGCCAACCCCTACGTCGCGGCCGAGCGTGGCTACGTCGACGCCGTCATCCACCCCCACGAGACCCGCGTCGAGATCGTCCGCGCCCTGCGCCTGCTGCGCTCCAAGCGCGAGGTGCTCCCGCCCAAGAAGCACGGGAACATCCCACTGTGACCGAGGAGTCCGAGGTCGAGCAGGCGCCGTTCCTCCGGGTGGTGCGCGGTGATGCCACGTCGGAGGAGATCGCCGCGCTCGTGGCGGTGCTGGGCTCGCTGGGCGGCGGCGAGCCCGCCGCGCCCCGGCGTACGCCGGAGTGGTCGCGGCCCGCGCGGCGGCACCGCGCCCCGCTCAGCCACGGCCCCGGCGGCTGGCGCGCCAGCTCCCTGCCTGGCTGAGGGAGCTGCGCGGACCTGGCCCTCAGCGGTCGAGACGCTGTCGGGCGACGAAGCGGAACCGGTCGCCGCGGAAGACCGAGCGGGTCCACTCGACCGGGCGGCCCTCGACGTCCCAGGCGGTGCGGTGCACGAGCAGCACCGGCAGGCCGGTGTCGACGCCGAGCAGCTCGGCCTGGACCGGGTCCGCGAGCGCGGTCTCGACGGTGTCGACGACCACGTCGAGCTGGACGCCGTACGCCTCGCGCAAGGTCTCGTAGAGCGATCCCCGGGCCTCGAGCTCCTCGCCCAGTCGGGGACGCTCGCCGCACAGGTGCGCGACCTCGTGGGCGATCGGCTCGTCGGCGGCCGTCCGGACCCGCTCGACCACGTGGACCGTGGCACCCTCCGCGAGCTCCAGCGCCGCGGCCGCCGCCCTGCTCGCCGGCTCCTCGGCGACCCGCAGGACGACGCTCCCGGGCCGCCAGCCCTCGTCGACGAGGTCCTGGGAGAACGACGTCAGCTGGCGGACAGCCATCAGCTTGGGGTGCGCCACGAAGGTGCCGCTGCCCTGGGTCCGCTCCAGTCGTCCGTCGACGACGAGCTCGGCGATCGCCTGGCGCACCGTGGTGCGCGACGTCGCGAACCGCTCGGCCAGCTCGCGCTCGGTGTGCACCGGCGATCCTGGAGCCAGGTCGGCGATCAGGTCGAGGATGTCGCTCTTGACCCGGAAGTACTTCGGCACCTTCACGGCCGCGATCCTAGCGTATTGGCCTAGACCAATATGTGGGACGAGCTGTGGCTCCTCTTGCCGACCGAATTGGTCTATGCCAATCTAGCGGCGACGGCACCGACCCAGCGGAGGACACCCATGACCACCACGTCAACGACGCCGACGAAGGCTAGGCAGTCGCGCCTGCACA
>CAVXDJ010000017.1:0-69281 GCA_963760555.1 uncultured Actinomycetota bacterium
CATCGTCGCGGTGGGCCGGTGGCGTGCGTACAGCCAAGGAACCAGATCGGAGCGCGGCGGTGCTCGCGTGCGTCGGCCCGGCTCAGCAGGACGCGCTTGCTTCCCGCCGCGACCGGACGGGGGGTCCACTCGTGCCACGAGGACGCCGCAGCGTGGCGGTCAGCCGCTCCCGGTGCCCGCGAGGAGCAGCCGGCCGCAGCCCACGCCTCGAGGTCGGCCACGCTGGCGGTGACCGCGACGGCTGCGAGCAGACCCATCGCCCATCGCTCACACCGTAGACCGCGAGGTCGACGACTTCCGGGTGTGCTCCCCTCCGACCAGCTGGTCGGGCCAGGAGCGGCGGCGTGCGGTTTCCCAAGGGATCAGGGGGATTGCCCGCACCCCGGCGCAGATCTGCCACGGGGAGCGATCAACCGCACGCATCCCTTGGGAAACCGCCCTGCATCCCCGCGGGGCGGCGCCGCGCGTGGGACGGACGCACGGGGGCGTCGGTGTCGCCTAGCCTGGGCGCATGCGCGTCGGACTGACCGGGGGAGTGGCTTCAGGCAAGAGCGCGGTCTCGGCCGTGCTCGAGGAGCTCGGGGCGGTGATCGTCGACTCCGACGTGATCGCTCGTGAGGTGGTCGCAGCGGGTACGGCGGGGCTCACCGCCGTGGTCGCGGAGTTCGGTCCGCAGGTGCTCACCGAACGGGGGGAGCTCGACCGTCCCGCGATGGGCCGTCTCGTCTTCGGCGACGACGACGCACGAGGCCGGCTCGAGGCGATCATCCATCCCCGGGTGCGAGCGCGGGCCGCCCAGGTCGAGGACGCGGCGTCGCCCGATGCGCTGGTCGTCCACGACATCCCGCTGCTCCTCGAGACGGGCCAGGCCGACCGGTTCGAGACGGTGATCGTCGTCGACGTGCCCGAGGAGGTCCAGGTACGCCGCATGGTCGAGCACCGCGGCTGGGCCCCCGACGACGCCCGGGCCCGCCTCGACGCGCAGGCCTCGCGCGAGGAACGGCTCGCGGTCGCGACCCACGTCGTGGAGAACACCGGGAGCCTCGCCGAGCTGCGCGAGCGGGTCGTGGCCCTGCACGCAGAGCTCACCGGTACGCGCTGACTCCCCGCCGGCTGCCCCGGACGCACGACGACCCCGGAGCCGCCCGGTGGGAGGGCTGGGCCGGGGTCGTCGCGCGGCGTACCTGCTCGGTCAGGCAGCCAGGTCGGGGTCGCCGAGACGGCGCAGCTTCTGCAGTGCCTCGCGCTCGAGCTGGCGGACTCGCTCGGCGGAGATGCCGTGCTTGACGCCGATGTCGGCCAGCTTGTGCTGACGGCCGTCGACGAGGCCGTAGCGCGAGCGGATGATGTCGGCCGCCCGGTCGTCGAGCTGACCCACGAGGGCGTTGAGGCGATCACGCGCCTCGGTGTCGAGCACCGTGAGGTCGGGGCCCGGTGCGGTCTCCTGAGCCATCAGGTCACCGAGCGAGGTGTCCCCGTCCTCGTCGACCGGCGTGTCCAGGCTGACGTGCTCACGGCCCCAGGAGAGGAGGTCCAGCACCCGGTCGACGTCCATGCCGAGCTCGGTGGCGATCTCCTCGGGGTCCGGGTCCCGACCGAGCTGACGCTCGAGGGTGCGACGGGCGCCGCCGACCTGGTTGAGCTCCTCGACGACGTGCACCGGCAGCCGGACGACCCGGGCCTGCTGGGCGATGCCGCGCGTGATGGCCTGACGCACCCACCAGGTCGCGTAGGTGGAGAACTTGTAGCCCTTGGTGTAGTCGAACTTCTCGACGGCTCGGATCAGGCCGGTGTTGCCCTCCTGGATCAGGTCGAGCATCGGCATCTGGGCCCGACCGTACTTGCGGGCGATCGAGACGACCAGGCGCAGGTTGGCGGTGATGAACGTGTCCACCGCCCGGTCGCCCTCGTCGACCAGCCACTCGAGCTCCTCGAGGGTGGCAAACATCGGGGCCCCGCCCTTGCGTCGGCCGGTGCGGCCCTCGTTGATGAGCGCGCGGGCCATGAGGCCGGCCTCGATCGTCTTCGAGAGCTCGACCTCGGTGGCCGCGTCGAGCAGCGGGGTGCGGGCGATCTCGTCGAGGTAGAGCCCGACGCTGTCCCGCCCCTCGATCTCGCGCATGCCCGTGCGGACGGGCCGGGTGCTCGTGGGCCGGCCGCTCGCGGGCCGGGTCGTGGTGGTGGTCGCCATGGGGAACCCCTTCCTTCTGCTCAGTCCAACGCTGCGGGGTGGCGACCGATTCCCGGGTCCGGGAGGCCCTGCCCACGACACTCGTCTTGCCTTCAGGAGAAGGCCTACATGAGCAAGGACGTCCCGGGACCACCCGAAGTTGCACGAACGGCGGGTTCTCAGAAAGTTCTCAGCCCGACGCCCCTGCCGCAGTGACGTGGGCCACACCGAGCCGGTCGAGGATCCAGGCCAGGCTGAACGCGCGGTCGTGCCAGGCCTGGTACCGCCCGGACACCCCGCCGTGCCCGGCGGCCATCTCGCAGCGCAGCAGGACGTCGGCGTCGGCCACCTCGCGCAGCCGTGCCACCCACTTAGCAGGCTCGACGTAGAGCACCCGCGTGTCGTTGAGCGAGGTCTCCGCCAGGATCGCCGGATAGCGCTGGGCCACGACGTTCTCGTAGGGCGCGTAGGCCGCGATGGTGTCGTAGGCCGCGGCGTCACCGGCGGGGTCCCCCCACTCGTCCCACTCGGTCACGGTCAGCGGCAGGCTCGCGTCGAGCATCGAGGTCAGGACGTCGACGAACGGCACCCCCGCGACCAGGCCGGCGAAGGCCTCGGGTGCCTGGTTGGCCACCGCGCCGATCAGCAGCCCGCCCGCGGAGGCGCCCTCACCGACGATGCGGTCGGCGGTGCTCCACCCGGTCTCGACCAGGTGGCGCGCGCAGGCGGCGAAGTCGTCGAAGGTGTGCTGCTTGTGCGCGAGCTTGCCGTCGTCGTACCAGTGCCGGCCCATCTCACCGCCGCCGCGCACGTGGGCGATCGCGAACGCCGCTCCCCGGTCGAGCAGCGAGAGCCGGGCGACGGAGAAGCCGGGATCGATCGACATCTCGTAGGCGCCGTAGCCGTAGAGGTGCACCGGAACGGGGCCGCCCCCGGCGCGTGCGTCACGGCGTACGACCAACGAGATCGGGACCTGGGTGCCGTCCGCGGACGTCGCCCACAGACGGTGCTCCTCGTAGTCGTCGGGCTCGTAGCCGCCGAGGACCGGCTGCTGACGCAGCAGGGTGAGCTCGCGGGCGGCCAGGTCGTAGTCGTAGACCGAGGAGGGCGTGGCCAGCGAGGTGTAGCCCAGGCGGATGACCGGCTGGTCGAAGGCGGGGCTGCCGCCCGCGCCGACCGTGTAGAGCTCGCGGTCGAAGGAGATCAGGTAGTCGTCGCTCACGCCGTGAGACCCGGCGGGCGCCTCGGTGCCGAGCTCGAGGACGCGCAGCTGGGTGAGCCCCGCGCTGCGCTGGTGGACGACGATGGCGCCCGCGAACGCGTCGACGTCCTCGAGCCGGGTCGCGGCGTCATGGGGGACCAGCGGCACCCACTCGGCCTCCGGCGTGGGCGCGGGCGGCGCGACGGCCAGCTCGAAGTCCGGACCGGTGCCGTTGTGGAGCACCAGCAGCGTGTCCTCACCCTGGAGCACGGCGTGCTCGAGGGTGTAGTCGAGACCCTCGCGACGCGGTGCGAAGCAGACCAGCTCGGGGTCGGGCCGGGCGAAGTCGAGCAGGTGCACCTCCGAGGTGGTCTTCGACCCGGCGCCGACCATCACGAAGCGCTGCGAGCGGGTGCGGCCGACACCGACGAAGAACCGCTCGTCCTGCTCGTGCCAGACCAGCTCGTCGTCGGCCTGCGTCGTGCCGAGGCGGTGTCGCCAGACCTTGTCCGAGCGCCAGGAGTCGTCGACGGTGACGTAGAAGAAGGAGCCGCCGTCGGGGGCCCAGGTCACGCCGCCGAGCACACCGTCGAGCTCGTCGGGGAGGTGCTCGCCCGTGCCGAGGTCGCGCACGCGTACGGCGTACCGCTCGTCACCGACGGTGTCGGTGGCGTAGGCCAGGAGGTTGTCGTCGGGGCTGATCGACGACCCGCCGAGGGAGAAGAACTCGTGGCCCTCGGCGAGGGCGTCGAGGTCGAGCAGCACCTGCTCGCCGGGCAGGGCCGGCTCGTCCGGGCGGGCGTCCTCGGCCGGGCGCGGCGGCGCCCACGAGTCCGGGTCCACGACCGGGACGCGGCAGGAGGCGCCGTACTCGCGGCCCTCGAAGGACCGTCCGTAGTACCAGTAGCCGCGGTTGCGGGTCGGCACCGAGAGGTCGGTCTCTCGCGTGCGGGCCTTGATCTCGCCGAAGATCGACGCACGCAGGTCGGCGAGGTGCTCGGTGCGCGCGGCGGTGTAGGCGTTCTCGGCGTCGAGGTGGGCGCGGACCTCGGGGGAGTCCTTCTCGCGCAACCAGTCGTAGGCATCGGTGCGCTCGTGGCCGTGACGGGTGTCCGTGACGGGGCGACGTGCAGCGAGGGGGGGCTGGGGCGACTGATCGGGCATGGGACCGAACCTACTGACCGACGGCATCACCCGAGCCCGGTGGGGGAGCAGCCCGGGCGTTCGTTCAGCCCCGGCGCACCAGCTCCAGCGAGGCCTCGACGGCAGCAAAGCCCATCAGCTCGTTGATGGCGATCATCCAGGCGTTCGTCTCGCCGTTCTGGGTGGCGATCCGGGTGACGCCGGGGTGGCGCTGCTGCAGCGCCCGCAGGTTGGCCGCCTTCACCGCCAGCCCCAGGCTGTGACCACGGTGCTCGCGATGGACGAAGGTGCCCCACTGCCAGGCGTCGGTGTCGTCGGTGCTGTCGGTTCCGTCGGCGGGGGCGGTGCCCCCGGCCGGGGCGACCAGGGTCGACTGGGCCGCGACCTCCCCCGACCCGCTCAGCGCGACCGTCTCGAGCAGCTCGCGGCCCATGGCGCGCACCTGGTCGAGGCGCTGCTGGAGGCGCAGCGGCGTCATCGACTCCTCCTCGAAGTCGACCTCGCCCGTGGGCGCGTCGACGCCGAGCTGGCCGAGCAGGACCCCGAGGCCGGGGGCGATGTCGGGTGGCATCTCGTCGACGAGCGTGCGCAGCGTGTAGGCCTCGGCGCCCCGGGCCGCCGCCTGCTGCTCCCAGGCGTCCAGGCGTTCCTCCGCGACGGGGACGCCGAGGTGTCGGACGACCTCGACGTTGGAGTAGGTGAACCCGTGCCGCTCGGCGAAACGGCGGTAACCGTGACCGGCGACCTGGTCGGCGGGGACCTTCGCCTCGGTCATCAGCACGGTGCGGTGGTCCGCGACAGCCAGGGCACAGGCATGCTCGAGCAGGAGCGAGCCGACGCCCTGCCGGGCGTGGTCGGGATCGACGACCACCTCGAGCCAGGCCTTGTCCAGGTTGTCGAGGCAGGTCAGGTACGCCGCCGACCATCCGGCGACGCGGCCGTCGGGCAGGTGCGCGGCGACCAGCTCCATGCGCTCGCCCTCGTCGGGGGAGCGCATCGCGCCGAGGAACGCGGGCAGGCTCCAGTGCGGCATGCTCTCGCGGCCGAGCCGGGTCGCGGCGGCCTCGACGGCGTACAGCTGCGCCATCAGCGTGTCGTCGGCGAGGTCGACGGGGCGGATCTCCATCCTCCGACGGTACGGGTGTGCGACGGGGCCCGCTAGCGGTTATCCACGTCGACCGTCGCGGGACCGGTCCCAGCATCGGGATCGGGATCGGGATCGGCATCGGGATGGCTCCACCGGTGCAGTGCGGGGTCGTCGGCGGCGAAGCTGCGCACGGGTCCTGGTGCAGAGGTCGCAGTCTCGAAGCGCACCGTGACGACGTCGCGACCCGAGCCCCAGACCCAGCCGCGGCCGTGGTCGTCGTGCTCGACGTCGAGCCCAGGCGCCCAGCTGTGGTCACGACGCCCGCGACCGGTGTCGGGCAGCTCGGTCGGCAGGTCCTCGTCCTCCTCCTCGCCCAGACCGCCGAGCTCACCGAACAGGTCCTCCTGGACCCAGTCGGCCAGGCCCGACACGCCGACGCCGAGCAGGCGTACGCCACCCGAGGTGTCGAGGTCGGCGAGCAGCGAGCGCGCCGTGCGGGCGATCTGCGGAGCCCGGTCGGTCGGCGAGCCCAGCGTCGCCGAGCGGGAGAGCGTGGTGAAGTCGTGCAGCCGGACCTTGATGCTCACCGTGCGGCCGGACAGGCCTGCCTCGACGAGGCGGGTCGCGACCTGGCCCGCCTGCCGGGTGAGCAGGCCTTCCATCAGGCGGCGATCGGTCAGGTCGGTCTCGTAGGTGCCCTCCACCGAGACCGACTTCGCCCCGCGCTGCGCGACCACGGGCCGGTCGTCGCGCGCGCGAGCGAGGTCGAAGAGCGAGGTGCCGTGCGCCCGGCCGACGTGGCGGACCAGCTCGTCCAGGCCGGTCCGCTCCAGGTCGGCGACGGTGTGGATGCCCGCGCGCCGCAGCCGCTCGGTGGTCGCAGGACCCACGCCGGGGATGATGCTGACCCGCATCGGACGCAGCAGAGCGACCTCCGTGCCCGGCTCCACGACGACGAGACCGTCGGGCTTGTCGAGGTCGCTGGCGACCTTGGCCACGAACTTGGAGGTCGCCAGCCCGACCGACGCGGTCAGCCCGCCCGTCAGCTCGTTCAGTCGTCCACGCAGCTGCTCGGCGAAGGCGGTCACGGTGTCGACCTCGAGGTCGGGCAGGTCGGCCTGCTCGAGGTCGACGAAGGCCTCGTCGAGGGAGAGCGGTTCGACCAGCGGCGACACGCCCGCCAGCAGGTCCATCACGATCCGGCTCGCCTCACGGTAGGCCGGGAACCGTCCGGCGAGGTACGCCGCGTGGGGGCACCGGGCGCGCGCCTCGCGGGTCGACATCGCGGAGCGCACCCCGAACACGCGGGCCTCGTAGGAGGCGGTCGCGACGACGCCCCTCCCGCCGGTGCCGCCGACCACGACCGGGCGGCCCCGCAGGGACGGCTTGTCCCGCTGCTCGACGGCGGCGAAGAACGCGTCGAGATCCAGGTGGAGGATCGAGGCCTGCGCTCGCACCCGGGCAACCTACGCGGGTCCGCGCCGGGACGGCGTACGGGCCACGAGGCGTCCACAGGGCGCGCCCCCGCGACGTCGTCCCCAGCGCGGGACGCGACCCGCACGCCGGTGGTCGACAGCGCCCAGGCTCGGCGCATGTCGATGCCCTCCCTGAGCCAGCCCCGCACCCTGACCGCCCGCAACCCCGAGGACCTGCTCGCCCTCGTGCCGTTCCTGCTCGGCTTCGTGCCGTCCCGCTCGCTGGTGATGCTCACCTTCGGTCCGCGTCCCTTCCATGCGCGCATCGACCTTCCCGCGCCGCACGACCGTGCGGCGTTGGAGGACATGGTCGACGCCCTCGTCGAGCCCGCTCGGCGCCACGGCGTCGAACGCGTCGTGGCGGTGGTCTACAGCGACGACCCCACCCAGACGCGCCTCGTCGTGCGTGAGCTCGAACGCGGTCTGGAGGGCGCCGGGGTCCGCCTGCTGGAGTCGCTGCGATCGCACGGCGACCGGTGGTGGCCTGCTCGCGGCCGCCGCCCGGGGGACAGCCCGGACGGCGTCGTCGTCGATCTGACGACCCACCCGTTCACCGCCGAGGCGGTGCTCGACGGCCGCGTCACGCTGGGCTCGCGGGACGAGCTCGCCCAGTCCCTGGCGCACGCACCGGACGAGGAGCTGGACGCGATGTTCGAGGCTCACCTCGAGAGTGCGGCCGAGGAGCTCAGCCACCTCGACCTCGACGAACGGGTCAGCGAGGCCGTCGAGCTCGTCGAGTTCCTCGTCGGGGACGGACGGGCCCCGCGCGAGCCGACCCTGGCCTGGCTGCTGCTGGCGCTGCGCCACCGCGAGATCATGACCGCGGTGTGGGAGTGCACCTGCCCGCCGAGCGGGGGTGAGGTGAGCCCGCGGGAGGAGGCGGCGTGGTGGAGCGCGGTGCTGCGACGGACGCCGGAGCCCTACCGGGCTGCGCCGGCGGCCCTGCTGTCGTGGGCGGCCTGGCGTAGCGGGCACGGCGCCCTGGCCTGGTGCGCGGTCGACGCCGCCCTCGCCGAGCCCGGGGGCCACGCCCTGGCGCGCGGCGTGGCCGACCTGCTCGAGCGGGCCGTCTCGCCGCACGACCTCGTCGGTCTCGACCCGCTGCAGGTGCACGGGGCCCGAGGCGTCGGCTGACAGGGCTCGGGTCGCGGGTGAGGACCCCGCCGGGCGGCTCACCACTACGCTCCCGTCATGGGCGCAGAGGTGGACGTTCAAGAGTTCAGCCGGGCCGATCGCACGCGGCACCGCGAGAAGGTCAGACGCTGCCTGGACGTCTTCGCCCGGATGCTGCGCGACTCGGTCTTCGACACCGACGACCCGATGATCGGGCTCGAGGTCGAGCTCAACCTCGTCGACGAGCACAACGACCCCGCCCTGAAGAACGCCGAGGTGCTCGAGGCCATCGCGGACCCCGACTGGGTCACCGAGCTGGCCCAGTTCAACCTCGAGTTCAACGTGCCGCCGGCACGGCTGCGCGAGCACGGGCTCGGGGCCATCGAGAGCGACCTGCGCGGTGCTCTGAACCACGGCGAGGAGAAGGCCTCCGAGCTCGGTGCCCACCTCGTGATGATCGGGATCCTGCCGACCCTGGCCGACGATCACATGGGGGCCGACTCGATCAGCGTCAACCCGCGCTACCAGCTGCTCAGCGAGCAGATCCTGGCCGCCCGCGGCGAGGACATCGAGATCGAGATCCACGGGCTCGGTCAGGACGCCGAGCAGGTGCGCACGACCGCGGGGACGATCATCCCGGAGGCAGCGTGCACGAGCGCGCAGCTGCACGTGCAGACCTCACCCTCGGAGTTCGCGGCGTACTGGAACGCCTCGCAGGTGATGGCGGGCGTGCAGCTCGCGATCGGGGCGAACTCGCCGTACCTGCTGGGCAAGCAGCTGTGGCGCGAGACCCGCATCCCCCTGTTCGAGCAGGCCACGGACACCCGGGGTGAGGAGCTGAAGACCCAGGGGGTCCGTCCGCGGGTGTGGTTCGGCGAGCGGTGGGTGACGTCGGTCTTCGACCTCTTCGAGGAGAACGTGCGCTACTTCCCGGCGCTGCTGCCGATCAGCGACGACGAGGATCCTGTCGCCGTGCTCGAGGGCGGTGGGACCCCGAACCTCTCGGAGCTGCGTCTGCACAACGGCACGGTCTACCGCTGGAACCGGCCGGTCTACGACATCGCCGGCGGCGTCCCGCACCTGCGGGTCGAGAACCGGGTGCTCTCTGCCGGGCCGACGGTGCTCGACACGATGGCCAACGCGGCCTTCTACTTCGGGCTCGTGCGGTCGCTGGCCGAGAGTCAGCGGCCCTTGTGGTCGGCGATGTCCTTCGACGCCGCGGAGGAGAACTTCCACGTCGCCGCACAGCACGGCATCGAGACCCAGGTCTACTGGCCCGGTGTCGGCCAGGTGCCCGCCACCGAGCTGGTCCTGCGCCGGCTGCTGCCGATGGCCCAGCAGGGACTGGAGGACTGGGGGGTCACGGGCCCCGACGTCGACCGGTTCCTCGGGGTCATCGAGGGCCGCTGCCGCACCCAGTCCAACGGCGCCGAGTGGTTCGTACGACGGATGGAGGAGCGCTCGACCGACGACCGGTTCGATGCGCTGCGCGCGGTGACGGGGGAGTACCGCGAGCGGATGCACGCCAACGAACCTGTCCACACCTGGTGACCGGCGACGCCTCAGCGACGCGCGCGCAGCCGTCGCCAGGTCCGTCCCACACCACTACGAGGATCTCGCCACGCCCGTCGGTTGACCAGCACGAAGCGCAGTGGGCGGTCGAGCTCGCCGGCCGCGGCGCAGACCGCGGAGAGCCAGTGCGCGTCGACGTCCTGCAGGTCGAGGTCGCCGGTCCGGGTCAACCAGAGCAGCGGCGTCTCGTCGGGCGTGCCGGGTCCGTCCGGGTCCTCGGGGTCCGGGAGTGCGCCGACGCGGCGCAGCATGGCCAGCACGACCTCGACGCGCAGCGGGTGGTCGGTGGGATCGGCGCCGCCGGCCGGGAAGGCCGTCTCGGTCGCGCCGGGGACCCCCGCGTGCATCAGCGGCGGGTGCTTGCGACGAACCTCGGAGCGCACGTGCCAGAGCACCGCCGAGCGCAGCAGCTGCGCCAGACCCCTGTCGACAGGCTCCTCGATGCGTCCGGGCACCGCGCCACCCTGCCCGACCGGACCCCCCACGGGGGTCGACCGTCCACAGGGTGCTCGTCGCTGGCGTGACGTCGGTAACGTGCGCACCATGTCGACCGTTGTCGTGGGGTACGTGCCGAAGCCCGAGGGTGAGGCGGCGCTGGAGCGAGCCGTGCACGAGGCGACGCTGCGCGGAGCAGCGCTGCTGGTCGTGAACTCCGTCCGGCGCCGCGGTGACGAACCGGACTCCGACGACGTCCTCGCGCCCGTCCGGCGCCGACTGCAGGACACCGGGCTCGAGGTCGAGGTGCGAGGTGTCACGGGTGGGTTCGACGCCGCGGAGGACATCGTGGACGCTGCGAGCGCCGACGACCTGATCGTGATCGGCGTCCGCCGGCGCACGCCGCTCGGCAAGCTGATCCTCGGCTCCAGTGCGCAACGGATCCTCCTTGACGCGCCCTGCCCGGTCCTGACGGTCAAGCCCGGCTGACGCACGACCCGAGCAGCGGGGGCTCGTCGCAGAGGTGGCGGGAGCCTCGGATGCGCGGCGGGGCCGCCCCTCGTGCTGGTCGGCGCCTGGTCAGGCGGTCTTGCCGAGCAGCCCCTCCATCGTCGCGATCTCGCGCTCCTGCGTCGTGACGACCTGCCGGGCGAGGTCCTCGGCGGGCTGGTGGACGCCGTCGGCGATCTCGGTGCGGGCCATCTCGATCGCGCCCTCGTGGTGGCCGAGCATCAGCTCCAGGAGCAGCTTCTCGTACGCCGGGCCACGGGCCCGCTCCAGGCTCGCCAGGTCGGGTGCGCTGACCATGCCCGGCATGTCACCCATCGCGTCGTCGGCGCTCGCACCGTCGCCGTGCGCGTTGGCGTGGTCGCGCACCGTCGCGGGGACGGGTTCGCCCCAGGACGTCAGCCACCCCGACATCGTCTCGATCTCCGGTGTCTGGTCGTCGCGGATCCCGTCCATGACCTCCTGCACCGCCGGGTCGAGCTCGCGACCGAGTGTGGTGTCGACGAGGACGAGCGCCTGCGCGTGGTGCTGGATCATCTCGGTCGCGAACGCGACGTCGGCGGTGCCGACCACGTCGCCGTTGGGGGCGGTGCTGGTCACCTGGGTCGGGCCGGCGGACTCCTCGGACCCGCACCCGGTCAGAAGTCCGCCGAGGAGCAGGGTGGTGGCGACCAGGGCGGTGGCACGACGGCCGGGCGTCCACCAGATGAGCACCGGCCCATCATGACCGAGCCGACCAAGCCCGACCGGGTCAGCCCTGCGACCGGCGCAGGAGGTGCACCCACGCCGCCAGGGCGGCCACCTGGAGCACCCCGACGACCCCGACGAGCAGGCCCCGGTGGTCGACGTACGTCGCTCCCGCGACGGCGCCGCCGCCCAGTGCGGCGACGCCCTGGAAGGCGGCGAAGACGCCGTAGGCCGTGGCGAGGCGCTCGGCGGGCACCAGGTCGGCCACCAGGGCCTTGACCGTCGAGTCCTGCACGCCGGTGGCCAGGCCCCAGGCGAGGATGCCGACGAGGGCGAGGCCGAGCGTCGGAGCGAAGCTGAGCAGCGGGACGACCGCCACGACCGGGGGCAGCGCCAGCAGCACGCGAGCCCCCACCTGGTCGTAGGCCCACCCGGTCGCCAGGGCCGCCACCGCCTCGACGGCCATCGCCCCGGCGTACACGACGGGGACCAGGGCCAGGCGCACCAGGCCCGCGTCGACGAGGTGGAAGGAGATGATGCCGAACGTCATCAGCCCGAACGTCGAGGCTGCGACCGCCGCGGCCACGAGGTAGAAACGGCGGGGCAGCCGCGTGGGCGATGGGGGCGTCGCCGTCGAACGACCTCCCGGTGCCTGGGCCATCGGGGCACGACGGCGCAGCTGCGCCAGCAGCACGAGCGACACGACGCCCGGCACGGCCAGGACGGCGAAGCCCGGCCAGGTGAACCCGGTCCACAGCAGCATCCCCGCGACGACGAGCGGGCCGAGGAAGGCCCCCACCTGGTCGAGCGCCTTGTGCACCGCGAACCCACGTCCGCGCCCCACCGGACGCGCCATGGCCGCCAGCAGGGCGGACTTCGCGGGACTGCGCACGGCCTTGCCGGTGCGTTCGAGCAGGACGAGCACCGCGGCCACCGCGAGTCCCGCGCCGCCCAGGAAGGGGGTCAGGGCGAGGAGCGGCACACAGAGCGCGGTCAGCGCGTAGCCGGCTGTCGTGAGCGTCCAGTAGCGACCGGTGCGGTCCGCGACCGGCCCCGCGACCAGCCGCAGCACCAGCGCCAGAGCCTCCCCCGCTCCGGTGAGGAGACCGACGAGCAGCGCGGAGGCTCCGAGGGTGGCCAGGAACGGGCCGGCCACCGAGCGCATCCCCTCGTAGACCATGTCGGCGCTGAGGCTGACCAGGCCGAAGGCCACGACGCTGCGCCACGGAGACCAGGCGCCCCGCTCGGCGGTCGCCCGGGAGGAGGTCGGCGTGGTCACGGGGCGATGGTGCCACCCCGGGCACGGTCGGTGGCCGGCCTCGTCGCGGCGGTGCGCTGGGCCGCCGCTGCCCCCGCTCGCACGCTCGGGGAACCGGGGCGGTGACCTCCTGGTTCAATGACGACATGACGACCACGGCCCTGGGCGGCACGCCCGTCCACCTCAGCGGAGACCTCCCCTCGAAGGGCGCCGCCGCCCCCGACTTCCGACTCACCGGTGGTGACCTCGGTGACCTCGAGCGCAACCCCGAGCACGCCACCGTGCTCAACATCTTCCCCAGCGTGGACACCGGGGTGTGCGCGGCCAGCGTCCGTCAGTTCAACCAGCTCGCCTCCGACCTCCCCGGGGTCGACGTGGTCTGTGTCAGCGCCGACCTGCCGTTCGCCCAGCAGCGCTTCTGCGGGGCCGAGGGCATCGACCAGGTGCTGATGGGGTCGACCTTCCGCTCCGACTTCGGCTCCGACTTCGGGGTCACCATGGTCGACGGAGCCTTCCGGGGGCTGCTCGCGCGCGCGGTGGTGGTCATCGACCGCGACGGCAGCGTGCTGCACACCCAGCTCGTCGAGGAGATCGGGGTCGAGCCCGACTACGACGCCGTGCTGCGCGCCCTGGGCTGAGTCACGTCAGAGGACCTGCTCGCCGTACATCTCGCCGAGCGGGTCGCTGATGATCTCCATGCGGGCGCCGTCGGGGTCCAGGAAGTACGCCGAGACCTCGGAGTGGATGTCGTAGTCGACGCCGGCCTGGTCGAGGTTGGCCAGCAGACGCTCCCAGCGGCTCGGTTCCACCGAGATCGCCACGTGGTGCAGGCCGCCGCGGACCTCGCGCGCCTCGTCGAGACCGAGGCCGGGGAAGTCGAAGAAGGCCAACGTGTTGCCGTTGCCGATGTCGAAGAAGAAGTGCGTCGACCCGGGGTAGTCGCGGTTCTCCATCATCTCGGTGAGCGGGAACTCCAGCACGTCCTGGTAGAAGCGGATCGTGCGCTCCACGTCACCGGAGATCAACGCCGTGTGGTGCGTGCCGCGTCCGGCCGAGGCGGGGCGGCTCTCGGCGGGACGCAGGTGCTGAGCGGCGATCTCGTCGCGGCGGCGGTGCAGCTGCGCGACGTCGTTGTCGGCGAGCTCGGCCATGGGGGACCTCCAGGCGGTGTGGTCGGGCGGTGCGATCATCCTAGGACGCACCTCCGGGTGCGCTCGTCCTGGCGTCACGGCGCGGTGCCGACCCGGGCTGTGGCGTGGCGGCGCGTCAGCAGCCGCTGCGGTAGGTGCCGCGCTGGAGCCGGTGACCGTTTCGCGGACTGGAGCCGTTCTCCGGGGTCCAGGCGCGGATCCAGTCGAAGATGACCTTGGTGTGGTTCATCTCCTTCTGCTGGACCCCGACCATGGACACGCGCGGGGTCATCGCCACGCCCGAGACCGCGTCGCGACTGCGTACCGTCGCGATGATCCGGCCGTCGAGGAACCACGAGATGTGGCGGTGGGTGATCTCGACCGCGACGTTGTGGGCGTCGTCGCCGAGGTGCACGCCGCCCTTGGTGTAGCTCCACGACCGACCACCCAGCGCCTTCACGCCGAGCGCGAGCCTGCTCGAGTGGTCCGAGATGTCGGCGACGGTGATGTTCTGCGCGCCGCAGCGGTAGTCCGAGGCGTTCTCGGGGACCAGCTCCATCCTGAGCCGGTAGTCGCGGGCCCGGTTCTCCAGCGTCCAGGAGCGGGTGCGGAACTCCCAGCGGCCGTAGGCCTGGGCGTTGCCGTGCAAGGTCGCGGTGACGTCGCCGTGGTCACCGGGACCGCCGGTGTTGCGGAAGGACGAGTCGAGCATCAGGCCGGCGTTGAAGTGGCTCGCCCGGCCCGAGCCGGTCGAGGTGTCCTGCCAGCCGCCCTGGCGTCGGGAGCCGCGCCACGGTCCGCTCGAGAGCGACTCGCCGCGCTCCCAGGCGAAGTCGAAGAGCTGCGGACGCCAGCCGTAGCGCTGGCTGGCGTTGGTCGACCCCTGGCTGCGCGCGGCCGGGGCCTGCATGGCCCTCGCGTCGACCGGCCCTGCCGTGGAGAGGTCGGGCAGGGTCATCGACCCGCCTCCGCCGGCGCGGGCTGCGGCGCCGGCGCGACCGACGACGAACTCGGCGGGGAACGAGGGGTGCCACCCGATCTCGTTGCCGTTGCTCGTCACGGCATCCTGACGGACCCGGTAGGCGTAGCGCCCGGCGGGCTCACGGACGGTGAACGAGGCCTGGCCCGCACCGTTCGTGCTGCCGGTGCGGATGGTCCTCCAGGTGCCGCCGTCGACCCGCTTCTGCAGCGCGACCTCGCGGCCCGGGAAGGCGGGCGGTGGCAGGTCGGGGCGACCGCCGGCCTCCGGCGTGGTGTCGACGGTGACGGAGAAGTCGCGTCCGGCCACGGGTCGCGCCGGACTGAACCTCATGACCGACTCCTGGGAGCGGGCCAGGAACCGGTGGGCCGGGGTCGTGCGTGCTCCGGAGAACACCCGGAACCGGATGTTGAAGTTCGCGGGCGCCGGGTAGGTGAACCGGAAGGATCCGTCGGGGTCGGTCCGGGACCGGAAGCCCGCGACGCGGGTCCAGGTGTCACCGGGTCGGCCCATGTGGAACTGCATCCCGAGCCTCTGGCGGCCGCGACCGCCGACGGTGCCCGCGAACGTGAGCCGTTGACCGCCGACGTAGACGCGCGGCGAGACCGTCAGCCGGGTGCGGGTGCGGGTGCGGGCAGCAGGGGCAGCCGGGGACGCCCCGAGAGCGACGGGTGCGCCCGTCCCGACCGCCGGACCGGCCTGGGCGGGGGTCGGCAGGGAGGTGACGAGCAGCGCGGCGAGCAGGACGAGCGCGCCGAGCGGTCCGGTCGCCGGGCGTGCGTGGAGGACTGGGGGGTGGGGGGTCGACATCTTCGTCCTTCGGGTCGGTGTCGATAGCGAGCACGACTGTGCCACGGGGGAGTGTCCGACGCCGAACTATCGCCGACCTCGTAGCCTCGCGTCGTGACGTCGACCGCCCCGGACCGGCTGCTGCTGGTCGGGGCCGGGCACGCGCACCTCGAGCTGCTGCGACGCGGGGAGGAGCTGCGCCGGGGTGGCTACGACGTGAGCCTGCTCGCGCCGCCGGTCTTCCGTTACAGCGCAATGGCCTCCGCCGTGGCCACGGGTGCGGTGGCCACGGAGCGTGCCTGCATCGACGTCGGCTCGCTCGCACGACGAGGCGGCGTGCGCCATGTCGTCGGCGAGGTCGCGGCGCTGGACCTGCCGGCCGGACGGGCCCGCAGCGCGGACGGCGAGGTGGTCGACTTCGACGTCATCTCCCTCAACGTGGGCAGCTCGGTCGCCGCCACCACGATGGAGGTCGACGAGGCGGTCCTGAGGGCCAAGCCGCTGGTCGGCCTCCACGAGCTCGCTGCACGACTCGCCGAGGTGTCGACGGGGTCGCGCCTCGTCACGGTCGTCGGGGGCGGGTCGAGCGGGCTGGAGCTGGCCGCCCACCTCGCGGTGCACCCGGCGGTCGCTCTGGTACGCGTCCTCGAGGCGCGTGCGACGATCGGTGCCGACCTGCCCTCGGGTGCGCGGCGGCGGGTGCAGCGGGTCCTCGAGCGCCGGGGCGTCGAGGTGCGCACGGACGTCCGGGTGCACCGGCTCGCCGCGGACCGCGCCGAGCTCGACGACGGCACCGAGGTCGCGCACGACCTCGCTGTGCTGGCCACCGGACTGGTGGCCGCACCGATCGTCCGTGAGCTCGGGCTCGCCACCGAGGACGAGGACGGCGTCCCGGTGCGGGCGACGCTCCAGCACCGCGATCACGACCACGTGTACGCCGCCGGCGACTGCGCCCTGTTCCTGCCCGGCCCGCTGCCGCGCGTGGGCGTGCACGGCGTACGGCAGGCGCCGGTGCTGCTGGCCAGCCTGCTGGCCAGGCGGCGGCGGGACGCGCTGCCGGTCTACGACCCGCAGCGCCGCGCGCTGTCCGTGCTCGACCTCGGGGGCGGACACGGCCTCGCGGTGCGCGGCGGGCTGTGGTGGCACGGACGGAGCGCCCACCGACTCAAGCGTCGCATCGACGAACGGTGGCTGCGCCGCTACCGCGAGGACGCCTGAGGCCTGCAGCGGCCCCGGCGGAGGGTGCGCGATGATGGGCGTCATGTCCTTGCACATCACCGGCGACGACGCCGCCGACCAGGTGCTCACCGACGACCCGTTCGCGCTGCTGGCCGGGATGCTGCTGGACCAGCAGTACCCGATGGAGCACGCCTTCCGGGGTCCGGCGAAGCTGGTCGAGCGCCTCGGCACGCTCGACCCCGCGACGATCGCCGCCATGGATCCCGACGAGTTCGCCACCGCGTGCTCGACGACGCCGGCGGTGCACCGCTTCCCGGGCTCGATGGCCACGCGTCTGCAGGAGCTCGCGCGCATCGTCACCGAGGACTACGGCGGACGCGCCGAGCGGATCTGGACCGACGCGGGCTCGGGGACCGACCTGGTGGGGCGGGTCCAGGCGCTGCCCGGGTTCGGAGCACAGAAGGCGAAGATCTTCACCGCGCTGCTGGCCAAGCAGCTCGGCGTACGCCCCGACGGCTGGGAGGCCGCCGTGGGCGACTACGCCCTCGACGGTCACCGCTCGGTGGCCGACGTGACCGGTCCCACGTCCCTGCAGCAGGTGAGGGACTTCAAGAAGCAGCAGAAGGCCAGGACCAGGGCGGCTCGCGGCCAGTGATCCGGCCGTCCGCAGCGCCGCGGACCGACCCGGCGTGGTGCTCGCGACTTCGTCGTCGTGGCATGATGAACCACGGCGGCTCTTGACGACACCGGCCTTTGGTGCGCCCCCGAGTCGATTCCGCCCGTGTTCTCAGCCGTGACAACCAGCAAGACGAGAGGTGTTCGTGTCCGCGACCACACGCAAGATCCCCGCTGAGGTGCTGGCCCACCCGGCAGTCACCACCCTGGTCGAGCAGGCCTCCGCCGACGGACAGGTCACCCCCGACCAGGTGCGCCGTGCGAGCGACGAGGCGCAGGTCGAGCCGCAGCACCTGAAGTCGCTGATGGCGCACCTCAGCGGCCTCGGGATCAGCGTCGCACTGCCCGTCGAGACCCGCGTGGCCGCGGCGACCAGCACGCGCAAGCCGACCACGGCGACCGCGAAGAAGGCCGCACCGGCCAAGAAGGCCGCCGCCAAGAAGGCACCGGCGAAGAAGGCCGCACCGGCGAAGAAGGCCGCCCCTGCCGCACCGCTCACCAAGGGCGAGGCCACCACCTCGGGCGTCGGGGTCGTCGACCTCGCCGCAGCCGAGGTCGCCGCCGACGGTGCGGCCCCCGCGGTCGTCGGCCCGGACGGGAAGAAGGTGCTGCCCGATCTGCCCGACGAGCAGTTCGAGGCCGACGTCAAGGTCGACCCCACCATCAAGGAGGACGAGAAGCAGGCCTCCTTCGTCGTCTCGGCGGCCGACGACACCGACGAGCCCGAGCAGCAGGTCATGGTCGCGGGTGCGACCGCAGACCCGGTCAAGGACTACCTCAAGCAGATCGGCAAGGTCCCGCTCCTCAACGCCGAGATGGAGGTCGAGCTGGCCAAGCGCATCGAGGCCGGCCTGTTCTCCGCCGAGAAGCTGGCCAAGGGTGGTCGCATCAGTGCCAAGGTGCACGAGGAGCTGGAGTGGATCGACGCCGACGGGCGTCGGGCCAAGAACCACCTGCTCGAGGCCAACCTGCGTCTCGTCGTGTCGCTGGCCAAGCGCTACACCGGTCGCGGCATGCTCTTCCTCGACCTGATCCAGGAGGGCAACCTCGGCCTGATCCGTGCGGTCGAGAAGTTCGACTACACCAAGGGCTACAAGTTCTCGACGTACGCCACGTGGTGGATCCGGCAGGCCATCACCCGCGCCATGGCTGACCAGGCCCGCACCATCCGGATCCCCGTGCACATGGTCGAGGTCATCAACAAGCTCGCCCGGGTCCAGCGCCAGATGCTGCAGGACCTCGGTCGGGAGCCGACGCCCGAGGAGCTGGCCCTCGAGCTCGACATGACCCCCGAGAAGGTCATCGAGGTCCAGAAGTACGGTCGGGAGCCGATCTCGCTCCACACCCCGCTCGGTGAGGACGGCGACTCGGAGTTCGGCGACCTGATCGAGGACTCCGAGGCGATCGTGCCCGCCGACGCGGTGTCGTTCACCCTGCTCCAGGAGCAGCTGCACGCCGTGCTCGACACGCTCTCCGAGCGCGAGGCCGGCGTGGTCTCGATGCGCTTCGGGCTGACCGACGGCCAGCCCAAGACCCTCGACGAGATCGGCAAGGTCTACGGCGTGACCCGTGAGCGGATCCGCCAGATCGAGTCCAAGACGATGTCCAAGCTGCGCCACCCGAGCCGCTCGCAGGTCCTGCGCGACTACCTCGACTGAGGTGGTCCGCGCTCCGGTCCTGTCGATGCAGGTCGGGCGGCGTGTCGAGATGTCCGGCTGACGTCGTGGAGCCGTTGGGCGAGGACGAGCTGCGCGCCATGCTCAAGGTGCGCGCGCCACTACCCCAGCGATCCTCGGGCCTGGTTCTGCCCCGATCGGTGCGGTGGCGCCCCCTGTCGGGCCTGCGGTCCGGGCAATGTGCGAGTCACGTGCCGAGGCCGTAGGCATGGTCCGACGCGCGCTAGCTACATCGGACGATTGCCGCAGGACGGTCCGGCCGCTACGCTCATCGTTCCGGCCGCCAGGAGATGGCAGCCTTCAAGAGGTCACGAGGTCACGTGAACAAGTGGGGCACGTCCCGGCGATGGGGCGCCGTTGTCGCAACGATGCTGGTGCTTGCCTCGGTTCCTGTGGCGGCGGCGTCTGCCTCCTACGACGGCACCATCGCCTACAGCAGCAAGGCCGCTCCTGAGGCCAAGGAGCTGTCTGGTCTGGTTGCTTCGCCGACCTATCCGAACTGGTACTGGGCCCAGAGCGACATCTGGAAGAGCACGGACACCTTCTCGGCGTGCGCCGGCCTGGTCGAGACCGAGCTGCGCGACTGTCGGCAGATCCAGCGGGCAAGGCTGTGGGCGCTTCGTCTGGACCCGGTGACCCACGAGGTGAAAGAGGTGCGCAGCTTCGCCCTGGCCGACCCGAGCTGGGCCCTGGATCCCCATCTCGCGCAGAACAATGACTGGGAGGAGCTGGTCCTGGGGCCGGTGCGGACCTCGCAGGACGGCACCACGAGCCAGAACCTGATCCTCGCGGCCACTGGCTACGCAGTGCAGAACCGGGTGATCGACGCGGACGGACGCGACATCACGTGTGACACCCGGCGCCTGCTGGAGCTGGACGAGCCGAATCTGGCGGACCCCACCGCAGCCACGTGGTCGCCCTGGAAGATCTACGACCTCAAGAACTACGTGGGGACGAACCGCATCAGCCAGTGCAACATCGAGGCTGTGGTCACCGCCGAGGACGTCTCGGGCACCCCCCAGGCCTACATGGTGACCAAGGGGGGCCAGAAGATCCTCCGCCGCAGCCTCGAGGTCTCCACTGGCCGCGACCCCGACCAGGCGTACGTCGCTCCCGGCACCGGTGAGCCTTACGACCCGAGCGTTGCCTACGTGGGCGTGGTGAAGGGTGCCGCCAAGCTCACGATCACTGCTGCCGCGAGCAATGGCACCGATGTGGCGCTGCAGGTGCCGAAGACCCGCACGAGACCGTGCCAGGTGCTTCACTGGCAGATCGGTTCCGACGGTCTTGTCTCGACGCTCACCACGACCGCGCCGACCGTGGCGCCGATCTCCTGCACGCTTGGCGAGGGTCTGACCTACATCCGCGACCCGCAGGACATATCAGTCTTCACGAGGGACCTGATGCTGATGGCCGACACCGGCAGCAGCTCCCGCATCATGAGGTACTGGTACCTTCCCTGGACCCCCTGAGTGGAGCCATGACGGGACGCGGTGGCGTTCGGACGGGCGTGGCGTGGCGCTGGTGCGCCGATGGCCGAGGTGCCCGGGACGTCGTCGCACCCCACAGCGCTCCTGACCTGCACGGTCAGACTGCCCTCATGCGCAGCGTCCAGCCGTCCCTCGTGCGCGACTACCTGGACTGAGTCGTGCCGAGCAACGGCCCGCAGGAGCCCTCCCGTCTGGTCGGGCTCTACGTCGGCACCGCCGCCGGGGCATTGACCGTGCTGGGTCTGCTGCTGCGTCTGGCCGTCGCCGACGACGCAGCGGGGCCGGTGACGATCCTGCTGCTCGTCACGGGACTGCTGCTGGTGACCCTCGGCCTGCGGGGCATCGCACGCGAGAGGGCTCGGCGGTGAGGGGAGGCAAGCGGGGCCTGCTGGCCCTCGGGGTCCTGCTGGCTCTCGGTGGGATCACCGTCGTCGTGGTCTCCCAGGTGACCGGCTCGGGCTGGTCCGACGGGGGGATCGACGGCATCGTCGGGGGGCTCCTGGTCGCGCTCGGCATCGTGGTGGCGCAGCGCGCCCGCGGTTGACCGGAGCATCGGACGGGCGTGGGAGGCCTACCCGAGAGCCACGAGGGTGACCGCCCCGGCGCACAGCGCGAGGCCGATCGCCTGGGCGCGGTGGACGCGCTCGTGCAGCAGCGAGGCCGCGAGCAGCACCGTGAAGGCCGGGTAGAGCGAGGTGACCACCGCGCTCACCGCGAGCAGGCCCGACCTCGTCGCGAGCAGGAACAGCACCGTCGCCGTCGCCCCGAGCAGACCCGAGAGCAGGCCGACGTACGCCGCCCGCTGACGGGGCACCCAGGTCTCCCGCAGGACCGCGGCCACCACCGCGACGACCGCGGCGCCGACGACCTGGTCCAGCGCGAGCGGGAGCAGGCCGGCGTCCGTGTCGACCTGCGCGAGGGCGGCGAAGAGAGTGCCGAACCCGGCGCCGGCCAGCAGGCCGTCGCCCACCCCGCGCGTCGACGGCACTCGTGCGTCCGATCCGGCCGGCTCACCCGAGACCAGCCAGATCGCCGGTGCGGCCACGACGATGCCCAAGACGGCGAGGAGGCCGGGGCGTTCCCCCAGCGCCAGGCCCGTGGCCACGGGGACCGCGGCGGCCACGACCCCCGAGACCGGCGCGACCACCCCCATCCGCCCGGAGGACAGCCCGCGGTAGAGGAACGCCGTGCCCACCCCGTTGCCGACCCCGGCGACGACGCCCCACGCCCAGTCGGCGCCCCCGGGGCTGCCACCGCCGTGAAGGGCGAGGACCAGCACGGCTGCTGCGCCCCCCACCTGGGACATCAGGGCGACGGCCCAGGCCGACGCGCGTCCGGCCCCGACCCCGCCGAGGAAGTCGGACAGGCCGTAGGTGAGCGCGGCGACCAGCGAGAGGAGCACGGCCACGCGCGGGTCCTCGTCTCCGGGTCTGGGTGAGCGGGTGGGTCAGGACGCGACGACGGCCCCGGACAAGGGTGTCCGGGGCCGTCGGCGTCTCGACGTCGGGCTGGCTACTGGCCGCCAGCGGTGCCGGAGGGGGAGCGCGTCAGCTTGTGGGTCTCGTCGACCAGCGTCACGGCTACCTCCTTCAGCTTGTCCTCGTGCTCGCGCGCGTGGTGGGCGCAGAACAGGAGCTCGCCACCCGCCTGCACGGCGACACGAAGGTAGGCCTGGGCACCGCAGCGGTCGCAACGGTCTTCGGCGGTGAGCGGAGCACTGGGGGCTACTGCAGTCGTCACAACGGCCTCATCTCTTGGTCGGTCGGTGATAGGTCCAACCTATCCAGGAACCCCAAGATTCCCGGCCACAGGTGTCGAAGACCACGTTCATCTGATCACGGACCGAGCCTCGCAGGGGTGAACTCCACGATTCTGCTCGGTGCCGGTGTCGCAGCGTGCACGAGCATGTCGGCGCGGGGGTGGTCCGCCTTGAGGCCCGGAGGGTGCGCCGTCAGCGGGCGTGGCACCGCGCGCCGTCTCGTGGCCCGCCCCGGCCTGGCCTGCGCCGCGCTGACGGCGGGCCTCGCTAGATTCGACCTGTCGCACCCGACGCACTCATGACGACCCGTCACCCCGCCCCAGGAGCCTGTCATCGACAAGACGTACAACGCCGCGCACCTGCTCGTCCTCGAGGGTCTCGAGGCCGTGCGCAAGCGGCCCGGCATGTACATCGGCTCGACCGACACCCGCGGGCTGATGCACTGCCTGTGGGAGATCATCGACAACGGGGTGGACGAGGCCCTGGGCGACCATGCCCGGCGCATCGAGGTGACCCTGCACCCCGACGGGTCGGCGGAGGTGCACGACGACGGCCGGGGGATCCCCGTCGACAAGGAGCCTCGCACCGGCCTGCCCGGTGTCGAGGTGGTCTATACCAAGCTGCACGCCGGCGGGAAGTTCGGCGGCGGGTCGTACGTCGCGACGGGCGGCCTGCACGGAGTAGGGGCCTCCGTGGTCAACGCGCTCTCCTCACGACTCGACGTCGACATCGAGCGGCCGCCGACACGGCAGGGGATGAGCTTCCAGCGGGGTGTGCCCGGCGTCTTCGCCGACGAGGGACCCGGCGGGGCGTTCGAGGTCCGTTCGGGGTTGACCCGCAAGGGCGGGCGACTGGCGAAGGGCCGCACCGGCACCCGGGTCCGGTTCTGGCCGGACCGGCAGATCTTCACCCCGGACGCGACGTTCGTCTACGAGGACCTCCTGAGCAGGGCCCGTCAGACGTCGTTCATCGTGCCGGGTCTCGAGCTCGTCATCCGCGACGTGCGCGGGCCCGAGCCGGTGGAGGAGAAGTTCCGCCACGACGGCGGCATCGCGGAGTTCGCGCAGTTCCTCGCCCCCGACGAGCCGGTGACCGACGTCGTGCGCCTCCAGGGCCACGACACCTTCAAGGAGACGGTGCCGCTGCTCGACGACGCCGGCCACATGACCCCGCAGGAGGTCGAGCGTGACCTCGGCGTCGATGTCGCAGTGCGGTGGGGCACCGGCTACGAGACCACCGAGCGATCCTTCGTCAACGTCATCGCGACGCCCAAGGGCGGCTCGCACGTCTCCGGCTTCGAGGCGGCCCTGACGCGGACCTTCAACGACACCATGAAGGCAGCCAAGGTGCTGCGCGTCAACGACGCCGACGTGACCAAGGAGGACGTCCTCGAGGGCATGACCGCGGTCGTGACCGTGCGGCTGGCGGAGCCGCAGTTCGAGGGCCAGACCAAGGAGATCCTCGGCACGCCGGCGGCCCGAGCGATCGTGCGCAAGGTCGTGGCCGCGGAGCTCAAGGCGTTCCTGACCTCGACCAAGCGGGTCGAGAAGGCCCAGGCCAGACTGGTGATGGAGAAGGTCTCCGCCGCGGCCAGGACGCGCCTCGCGGCCCGTGCCCAGCGCGACACCCAGCGCCGCAAGAACGCGCTGGAGTCCTCCTCGATGCCGGCCAAGCTCTCGGACTGCCGCGACAACGACAACGAGCGCACCGAGCTGTTCATCGTCGAGGGCGACTCCGCCCTCGGCACCGCCAAGTCCGCGCGCGACTCCTCCTTCCAGGCCCTGCTGCCCATCCGCGGCAAGATCCTCAACGTCCAGAAGGCCTCCGTGGGCGACATGCTGAAGAACGTCGAGTGCTCCTCGATCATCCAGGTCGTGGGGGCGGGCTCCGGACGCACCTTCGACCTCGACGCGTGCCGCTACGGCCGGATCATCTTCATGGCCGACGCCGACTCCGACGGCGCCCACATCCGGTGCCTGCTGGCCACCCTGTTCTTCAAGTACATGCCCGAGCTGGTCACCTCGGGGCGGGTGTTCACCGCCGTGCCCCCGCTGCACCGCATCGAGCTCACCAACCCCAAGAAGGGGATGGACAAGTACGTCTACACCTACTCCGACGGCGAGCTGCAACGTCGTCTGGCGGAGCTGAAGAAGCGAGGTGTGCGCTGGAAGGAGCCGATCCAGCGCTACAAGGGCCTCGGTGAGATGGATGCCGACCAGCTGGCCGAGACCACGATGGATCCCCGCCGCCGTACGCTGCGCAAGCTCACCGTCGACGACGCCGAGGCGGCCGCGACCGTCTTCGAGCTGCTCATGGGCTCCGACGTCGCGCCGCGCAAGGAGTTCATCGTCCAGGGTGCCTACGAGGTCGACGTCGAGACCCTCGACGCCTGACGTCGGTCGTCGTGGGCCCCTCGGGTCGGCGAGGTGCGCCGCGGGAGGGCGACCGGGTGGCACCATGGCCGCGTGCCCGCTCCGACCCTGCGCCGCGCCCGCGCGCTGACTGCCGCCTCGCTGGCGGCGTCGCTGCTGGGTGGCCTGGTGGCGTGCACGGGTGATGCTGGCTCGTCCGACGGCCCCGCCGAGCATGGCGCCTCGAAGGTCGGCGGCCACGCGCAGCGCTCGCCGAGCGAGAAGCTGGGACTCGAGGCCGGGTGGGGTCCCACCCGCGAGGAGCTCGACAGGGCGGCCCAGCAGGTGGCTCGGATGAGCACGGGGGAGCTCGCGGGCCAGGTGATCGTGGCCCGCTGGTCGGGGACGCGGGCACCGGTCCGACTCGTGCGTGACCTCCATCTCGGCGGGGTCATCGCCTTCGAGGACAACGTGACCTCGCCCGGGCAGCTCCGCTCGCTGACCGCGCAGCTCCAGCAGCGCTCGGGCCGCCGCTGGCCGGTGCTCGTCGGCGTCGACCAGGAGGGAGGGCTGGTCGAGCGGATCAGGGGCGCGGCGACGCGGTTCCCGGCGTTCATGGCGGCCGGTGCCGCGGACCGTGCACGCCTGACCCGCACGGCGTACGCCGCCAGCGGGGCCGAGCTGCGATGGATGGGCGTCAACGTCGACTTCGCCCCCGACGCCGACGTGACGGTCGGTCCGGCCGACCCGGCGATCGGCTCCCGCGCAGCCGGGGATGACCCGGCAGCGGTCGCGACGCAGTCGCTCGCCGCGGCACGGGGGTTCCTCGACGCCGGCGTGGTCCCGGTCGTCAAGCACTTCCCCGGTCACGGGTCGGTGACCACCGACAGCCACGTCGGCCTGCCGGTCCAGGACCGCAGCCTGCGTGCGCTTCGCCGCAACGACCTCGTGCCCTTCCGGACGGCGATCGAGGCCGGCCTGCCGGCGGTCATGGTCGGCCACATCGCGGTCCGGGCCGTCGACCCCGGGACCCCGGCGACCGTCTCCAAGCCGGTGATCACCGGTCTGCTGCGCAGCGACCTCGGTTTCGAGGGGCTCGTCGTCAGCGATGCGCTCGACATGGCAGCGGTGTCCTACCAGTCCAAGCCCGCCGTGCGCTTCCTGCAGGCGGGCGGCGACGTGGTGCTGATGCCACCGGACCCCGTCAGGACGCGCCAGACGATCGTGGCCGCCGTACGCCGTGGCGACCTCGGCAGGCGTGACCTCGAGCGCTCGGCGGCCCGCCTGGTGGCGATGCTGGAGCACCGCGAGGCCACCTCGCCACGTCGAGGTGGTCCGCCGGGGTCGGCCGGCGACGCCGCCGCCCGGCTGACCGCGGCCGCCCTCACGGTCGCCTCCGGGCCGTGCCGGGGGCCGCTGGTCGACGGGGCCGTGGTGCCGATGGGAGACCCGGGTGCGGTCGAGATCTTCCGGGCAGCGGCCTCGGCGGCGGGAATGTCTCTCGGCTCGGTCACCTACACCCTGCCGCCGCGTCCCCGGCCCACCGGTCGGCGCAAGCAGGACCGGCGTGACCTCGCGCAGTGGGAGGCCATCGAGCCGACGCCGGTCCTCGACGGCACCCCGGTCCGGCTCGGGACCACCGACGGCCCCGGCCCGCCCGGCGTGCTCGTCGCGACCGGCACGCCGTACCTGCTGGGCTACCTCGACGCCCCCGTCGAGATCGCGACGTACGCCGCGACGCCGGCCGCCATGGACGGCCTGGTGGCACTGCTCCAGGGGAGGACGACGGCGCCGGGCCGACTGCCGGTCGAGGTGACGGGCGTCCAGCGCCGGGGCTGCTGAGGCTCTTCAGAACCGGCGGTCGAGCAGGCCCGTGTCGACGTCGTAGATGAAGCCGGCCACCTTCACGGTGGCCGGCACCAGCGGGTGGGTGCGCACCTTCTGCACGTCGTCGGCCAGGGCCTCGAGCTGGTCGCTCACCACGTGGAAGGGCTGCCAGGACGCTTCCTCTCCCGCCGACTCCTCCACCCGGCGACGCAGCTCGGCCTCGGTGCCGCTGGCCATGGCACACCGGGTGTGCGGGACGACCAGGATGCGCTGCACGTTGAGCAGGTGCACGCCGAGCACGAGGGCCTCCAGCGCCTCCGGGGTGACGCGCCCGCCGGGGTTGCGGAAGATCTTGGCGTCGCCGAGCCCGAGACCCACCATCTGCAACGGCTGGATCCGCGAGTCCATGCAGGTCACGATGGCCACGCCGGCCTTGGCCACACCGTCGAAACCACCGACCTCGGTGGCCGCGGCCCACCGCTGGTTGGCGTCGATCAGGTCGTCGAAGTCTGCCTCCACGCCCCAGACGATACAGCCCGGAGAGCCCGCGGCGAGAGGTCTCAGGGCGCGGAGCGCACCAGCTCGCTCGTGTCGACCTCGCGGGTCCGCGCACCGCGGAGGAGCACCACCGCGAGCAGGGCCGCGGTGACCGCACAGACCGCCGCACCGGCGAAGACGGCCTGCTCCTGGCCGACGCCGGCCGCGGCGATCAGGTCGGAGTAGGCCTGGCAGCGTGTCCGCCCGTCGCAGACGTCGACGACGTCGGGCAACGGGTTGGCCTCGAGGTAGGCGTAGTAGCGGCGCAGGCCGAGGGCGGTCAGGGCCGAGATCCCCACCAGCATCCCCACCATGCGGGCGACGACGACCGACGCCCCGGCCAGCCCGTGCACCGCCGCGTCGGTGCTGGCCAGCACGGCGGCGTTGACGGGGGCGAGCGCGAGGCCGAAGCCGAGCCCGCACAGGACGAGGGTCGCATCGGCGCCCAGGCCCGGCAAGGTGTCGACGTCCCACCGGGTCATCGACACGAACGCGACCGCGGCGGCCACCATCCCGAGCGCGGTGACGCCCCCGGCCGACCAGCGCCGGGTGAGGTAGCCGCCGACGACGGCACCGACGGGCAGCGCGACCAGGAAGCGCACCAGCACGAGGGCGGCCGAGAGCTGCGAGTCGGGGTAGGCCGTGGTGCGCGCGAACAGCGGGATGTCGACGACGGCGGCGATCAGGGCCGCCCCGATGAAGAAGCTCACGAGCCCTGCGCCCCAGGCCGGGCGCGCTCGCAGCGCACCACGGGGCACCAGGGGGTTGCTCGCGCGCCGCAGGTGCACCACCAGCGCGACCGCCGCCAGCGCCGAGCCGGCGAGGTAGGCCCAGCCCTGGTCGGCGAAGACCTGGATCCTGGGGTCGGCCGTCGAGAAGGCCAGGATGATCCCGCCCAGCGTCACCGCGAGGTACGTCGCGCCGACGACGTCGGCCTCGCGGGCACTGCGCCACCAGTCCGGCAGGTCGAGCAGGGGCCGTCGAGCCGTGAGGCTGCGGGCCACGAAGCCGAGCAGGACGACCATCGCCGCCACCCCGACGGGGGTCAGCCACCGGCCACCGGGCACGAAGCCGATGAACGCGCGGCCCCACGTCAGGTCGCGCTGCAGCCCGGGCGGACGCAGCACCGTCAGCGCGGCCAGTGCGGCGCCGACCGCGAGCAGGGCGAGCCCCGGCCAGTCGAAGCGCCCCCGCGGGGCCGGGGCTGCTCGGCTGGCTGCTCGGCTGGCGGTGCGGTCGCGGGCCAGGGCCCGCACGGCGAGTGCCAGCAGCACCCCGACCGCGAGGTTGAGCACGAAGATCGTGCGCCAGCCGGACACCGCGAGCACCACCGCACCCAGCAGCGGCCCCAGCACGCTGCCCGCCTCCTGGACCGCGGAGACGATGCCCAGCGGCACGCCGCGGCGGTGCACCGGGTAGAGGTCCGCGACCAGCGCGAGCGTGGCCGGGACCAGGCCACCACCGCCGAGCCCCTGCAGGAAGCGACCCGCGACCATGCTGGGCAGGTCGTAGGCGAAGGCCGTGACCAGCGAGCCGACCGCGAACACGACCAGCGCGGCGACCAGCACCGGGGTGCGTCCGCGCAGGTCGGCGATGCGTCCGATCAGCGGCAGCATGGCGACGTAGCCGAGCAGGAAGCCGGAGATGATCGGTGCGGCCCGCTGGAGCTCCTCGGCGGAGACCCCGGCCGCAGCCCCCATCTCGGGCAGCGCCAGCACCACGACGTAGGTGTCCGCGGCGGCGAAGGCCACCGCGACGGCGGCGAGGCCGAGCAGCAGCCGCGGACGCGAGCCCGGCGCCTGGTTCACCGGCTCGCGCTCACGGAGCGACGATGTCCTGGGTCGTGCCGTACTCCGTCAGGTCCACGGTGTAGGTCATCGAGGCGCTGTCGGGGTAGAAGATGCCGGTCAGGGTCGCCTGACGCAGCTCGCCGTTCTCGGCGATCGCGTAGGACACGTCGAAGTCGCCCTCGGCCGAGGGGATGAGGTTGACCATCGTGCTCGCGGCGACCGTGCCGGTGAGCTCGGTGAGCACCTCGGTGTTGTCGGCGCCGCCACGCACCGTGTCGCCCTGCTCGACCCCGGTGGTGGCCGGCAGCAGCGAGGAGACCCCGTCGTCGGGGTCGATCAGGCCGGCGGGGTCCGGGGCGCCGTAGTCGCCGGGGTCCACCTCCTGGAAGCCGGGGGTCAACGGCACCTCGGCGTAGGTCGTCTGATCGACGCCCACCACGGGCACCTCGACGCTGTTGCCCAGGAGAGTCACGCTCAGGGTCCCCTCGAACGCGGGCGCGCTGGTCAGCACGCCGTCGGCGCCCGTCAGCCCGTTGACCCCGTCGGGCAGGTCGGTGGTGGACAGGGCGAAGGCGACCCCGGAGGTCTCGTCGAGCGTGGTCTTGGCCAGCGCGAGGACCTCCTCGGGCGTGGCCTCCCCGGAGCCGTCGGCGTCCGCCTCGCCGCTCGAGGAGTCCCCCTGGTCGCCCGAGCACCCGCCGACGGCGCCCAGCGGCAGGCCGAGCGCACCGAGCAGGGTCGCGGAGGCGAGGAGCCGGCGTCGGGCGGGGGTACGTCGGCGGGAGCATCCGGGGCGCATGTGTTCAGCCTCCCACAGGCCCGTTCGCCGCCCGGGTCGCGCCGAGGGGTGCCGCGCAGGCGTGCACCGGCTGGGCCAGGGGCGTGCCGGACCCGTCCCGGCGCCCGGTCGCCGCGGGCAGCTCGACGGGCGCACCGCTGGCCGCGGCGGCCCGGGCCGGACCGGGCCCGACCCAGGCCAGCAGCAGGCCGTCCTCGCCCTTGAGGAAGCGGTGGCAGCGCACGCCGCCCGTGCCCCGGCCCTTGGCGGGGTACTCCGTGAACGGCGTGACCTTGGCCGCGCCCGCCTCGGTGCCGGGCAGCGCGGTCGAGGAGCCGGACACGGTCACCACGACCACTCCCGGCGGCGTGGCGTCGTCCGGGGCGACCGCACCGGTCCCGACGCTGCCGAACCACACGACGTGCTCGTGCGCCGCGAGTCGGATGCCGGCCATGCCACCGCCGGTGCGTCCCTGGGGGCGCACGAGGTCGGTGGGGAAGTGCAGGAGCTGTGCGTCCGAGGAGACGAAGCAGAGGTCCTCCTCGCCGCCGGAGAGCTCCACGGCGCCGACCACCTCGTCGCCGTCGGCGAGGCGCACGACCTCCCAGCTCTCGCGGCCCAGCACCTCCGGGTTGACCCGCTTCACGACGCCCTGCCGCGTGCCCAGCGCGATCCCTGGCCCGTCGGTGGCCAGCGTGCACAGCCCGAGGGCCCGCTCACCGGCGTCGAGCACGAGCAGCTCGGAGAGCGGCAGTCCGCCCTGCAGGTGGGGGTGCGAGGCCGAGGGGGGCAGCACCGGCAGGTCCAGCACGCCCAGACGGTGGAGTCGTCCGGTCGAGGTCAGCACCCCGATCTCGCCGCGGGCGCTCGCGCGCACCGCGGAGACCACGACGTCGTGGTTGGCCCGGACGGCCCCGGGCCCGCCGCCGTCGCGTCCTCCGCCGACCTCCCACGCCCCCTCGTCGTGCACCGGGCTCGACCGGGCCAGCAGACCCCCGCTGGACAGGAGGGCGAGGCACGGCTCGTCCGGCACCTCGAGGGGGGCTGCGGCGCTGGTGACCGCGGTGCTCCCGGCCGAGGCGAGCAGGACGGTGCGCCGCGGGGTGCCGTAGGTCGTGGCGATCTCGGCGAGCTCGTCGGAGACGACCCGGCGCAGCAGCGCCGGGTCGGCCAGGATCGCCTCGAGCGCCTCGATCTCACCCCGCAGCTGCTCGGCCTCCTTCTCCAGCTCGATCCGGCTGAAGCGGGTCAGCCGGCGCAGCTGCATCTCCAGGATGTAGTCGGCCTGGGCGCGCGAGAGGTCGAACACGCCGATCAGCCGCTCCCGGGCCGCGCCGGCGTCGTCGCTGCTGCGGATCACCGCGATCACCTCGTCGATGTCGAGCAGCGCGACGAGCAGTCCCTCGACGAGGTGCAGCCGCTCGGCCTTGCGGTCGCGGCGGTACGACGAGCGCCGGCGTACGACGTCGAGGCGGTGGGCCAGGAACACCTCGAGCATCTCCTTCAGGCCCAGGGTGCGGGGCTGGCCGTCGACGAGCGCCACCGCGTTGATCCCGAAGGAGTCCTCCAGCGGGGTCTGGCGGAAGAGCTGCTCGAGCAGGGCCTCGGGCACGAACCCGTTCTTGACCTCGATGACCAGGCGCAGTCCGTGCGCGCGGTCGGTGAGGTCCTTGACGTCGGAGATCCCCTGCACCTTCTTGGCCTGCACCAGGGCCTTGATCCGCTCGACCACCTTCTCGGTGCCCACGCCGTAGGGCAGCTCGGTGACCACGATCGCCTGGCGGCGCCCCACCGGCTCGACCCGCGTCGTCGCCCGCATCTTGAACGACCCACGGCCGCTCTCGTAGGCGTCGCGGACCCCGTCGAGCCCGACGATCTTGCCGCCGGTCGGCAGGTCGGGGCCGGGCACGAACCGCATCAGGTCCTCGGTCGTGGCGCCCGGGGTGAGGATCAGGTGGCGCAGGGCCTGGACGACCTCCACGAGGTTGTGCGGCGCCATGTTGGTGGCCATGCCGACCGCGATCCCCGTCGTCCCGTTGACCACCAGGTTCGGGATCGCGGAGGGCAGCACCGAGGGCTCGAGCTCGCGGCTGTCGTAGTTGGGGCGGAAGTCGACGGTGTCCTCGCCGATGGAGTCGGTCATCGACACCGCAGGCTCTGCCATCCGGCACTCGGTGTAGCGCATCGCGGCGGGGGAGTCGTCCGGCGAGCCGAAGTTGCCGTGGCCGTCCACCATCGGCAGGCGCATCGACCAGGACTGGGCGGTGCGCACCAGCGCGTCGTAGATCGCGGTGTCGCCGTGGGGGTGCAGTCGACCCATCACCTCGCCGACCACGCGGGCGCACTTGACGTGGCCGCGGTCGGGGGTGAGGTTCATCTGCTGCATCGTGTAGAGGATCCGGCGCTGGACCGGCTTCAGCCCGTCCCGGGCGTCCGGGAGCGCGCGGGAGTAGATGACCGAGTAGGCGTACTCGAGGAACGAGGTGCGCATCTCCTCGCCGACGTCGATGTCGAGGACGTGCTCCTCGAAGTCGTCGGGCGGAGGCGGAGGTGTCGTACGGCGTGCCATGGCGCCCATCTTGTCGCGCCCGCACGACCGGGTCCGCCGGGGCTCGCCGAACCGGCCGCCCCCACCCCGGTGCCGCGGTAGGTTGGTCCAGTGCCGACCGCCCCCGGGTCCGAGCAGACCGCCTTCCTGACCGAGCCTCCCGCCCGTGCGGGCGGGGTGCCCGGCCCTCCGCGCGAGTGGCCCCGGCACTGGGAGGCCGACGTGCTGCTGCGTGACGGCAGCACCGCGCACATCCGCCCGATCACCCCCGAGGACGCCGAGGTCTTCGTCGAGTTCTACGGCCGTGTCTCGGACCGGTCGAAGTACTACCGCTTCTTCAGCCCCATGCCCGAGCTCAGCAGACGTGACGTGGCCCGGTTCACCTCGGTCGACCATGTCGACCGGGTCGCCCTGGTCATCCTGCTGCGGGGTCGCATCATCGCCGTCGGTCGCTACGAGTCGTTGGGCGAGGGCGACGCCGAGGTGGCCTTCCTCGTCGAGGACCGTCACCAGGGGCGCGGCATCGCCCAGCTGCTGCTCGAGCACCTCGCTGCCGCGGGGCGCGAGCGGGGCCTGGACCGGTTCACCGCCGAGGTGCTGCCCGACAACCAGCGCATGATCCAGACCTTCCGCGACGCGGGCTACCGGGTGGCCAGCGGCTTCGAGGACGGCGTGCTGACCCTGGAGTTCCCCATCGACGCCACCGACACCGCCATCGGTGTCATGCGGGGTCGCGAGCAGCGGGCCGAGGCGGCCTCGATCGAGCGTTTCTTCAACCCGCGCTCGGTGGCCGTGATCGGCGCCAGCCGACGTCAGGACACCATCGGCCAGACGCTGGTGCGCAACCTCGTCACGGGCGACTTCACCGGTCGGGTCTACGTCGTCAACCCCAGCGCGGGCGCCGTCTCGGGCCTGCCCGCCTTCCAGCGCGTCGGCGACATCCCCGACGAGGTCGACGTCGCGATCGTCGCCGTGCCCGCCGACGCGGTGACCGACGTCGTCCTGGACTGCGCCGCCAAGGGCGTGCACGGCCTGGTCGTGATCTCCTCGGGCTTCGCCGAGACCGGTCAGGAGGAGGGTCGCAAGCGCCAGCGCCAGCTCGTGGGGCTCGCCCGCTCCTACGGCCTGCGTCTGATCGGTCCGAACTGCCTGGGCATCATCAACACCGACCCGGCCGTCTCGGTCAACGCCTCGCTGTCCTCGGTGCTGCCGCCGCGGGGCCGGGCGGGCTTCTTCTGCCAGTCCGGGGCGCTGGGCTCGGCGATCCTGGAGAAGGTGCAGCGCCGTGGGCTCGGCCTCTCGACGTTCGTGTCGGCGGGCAACCGCGCCGACGTCTCCGGCAACGACCTCCTGCAGTACTGGGAGGAGGACGACGCCACCGAGGTCGTGCTGCTCTACCTGGAGTCGATCGGCAACCCGCGCAAGTTCTCCCGGATCGCGCGCCGGGTGTCCCTGCGCAAGCCCGTCGTCGCGGTCCGGTCGGGTCGCAGCACGCAAGGCGTCCCGATGGGGCACGCCGTACGCCGGATCGCCGCGCCACCGCAGGCCGTCGACGCGATGTTCCGCCAGGCCGGGATCATCCAGGTCGACACGCTGGAGGAGATGTTCGACGTCGCGCAGATCCTCGCCCACCAGCCGCTGCCGCGCGGGAGGCGCGTGGCGATCGTGGGCAACTCCGACGCGCTGGGCCTGCTCGCGGCGGACGCCGCCGCACCCGTCGGGCTGGTGGTCAGCCGCTCGGTCGCCCTGGGGGCCGACGCCACCGCCGAGGACTTCGAGGACGCCCTGGACGAGGCCATCGACGACCCCGAGGTCGACGCGGTGATGGCGGTCTACACCCCGCCGCTCAACGTCTCCGGTGACGACGTCGCCAACGTGCTCGCCGCGGTCGGCGAGCAGTCCGACAAGCCGCTCGTGTCGACCTTCCTCGGCGCCGAGGGCGTCCCGGAGCTGCTGCGGGTCCCCGACGTGGCGGGGTCGACGGCCGGCCGCGGCTCCGTGCCGTCCTACCCGGCGGTCGAGTCCGCCGTGCGGGCGCTGGCCCGCGTGGTCGACTACGCCGTCTGGCTGCGCACCCCCGACGGACCACCGCCGGACCCGTCGACCGTCGATGCGGCGGCCGCGCGGTCGGTGGTGCACGCCGCCTTCGTGCAGGCTGAGCGCTCCGAGCTGACCGCGCGGTCCCTGCGCGCCGAGCGGGGCGAGGCGGAGCCGGCCGGGGAGCGTGTCGGCGCCGAGCCGGGCACGCTGCTCGGGGAGGCCGAGGTCCGCGAGCTGCTCGCCGCCTACGGGATCGACCTGTGGGACCTGCGTCACGTCGGTTCCGAGGAGCAGGCGCGGGCGGCGGCGCAGGAGCTGGGCTGGGACCACGGCGCCGAGGTGGTGCTCAAGGCCGCCGCCGAGCCGTTGCGGGAACGACCGGACCTGGCGCACGTGTGGCGCAGCATCGACGGTGAGGAGGAGATGAGCACCGCCTGGCGCTCGCTCAGCGCCGCGGTGCGTGACGTGCCCGAGCCCGACCTCGTCGTGCAGCGGCAAGCCGGGTCGGGCGTCCCGGTCGCCATCCGCAGCATCGAGGACCCCCTGTTCGGTCCGGTGGTGTCGTTCGGCATCTCCGGACCGATCATCGAGCTCCTGGCCGACCGCTCCTACCGGATCCCGCCCCTGGGCGCGCGGGACGCGGCCGCGATGGTGCGTGAGGTCAAGAGCTCGCCCCTGCTCTTCGGCTACCGCGGCGCCGAGCCCACCGACGTCGCCGCCATCGAGCGGCTGATCACCCAGGTCTCGCAGCTCCAGCTCGACCTGCCCGAGGTGAAGGCCCTCGAGCTGGGGCTGGTGGTCGCCGGTCCCGAGCACGCCACCGTGCTGACCGCCTCGGCCCGCGTCGCGCCGGTCTCGACGCCGCGCTCGGACCTCTACGCGCGGCGCCTGCCCGACCAGGCGGGCGACACGATCCCGAGCTAGGCAGCGGTGGACGGACGGCAGCGCGCGGCGAGGGCGGAGCGCGGCGAGCTGTCCGGACCTCCCGAGCTCCTGGGATGATCGCGCCGTGATGATCTCCGACTCGGCACGCGTGCTCTTCGTGCACGTGCAGAAGACCGGTGGCAGCTCGATCGACAACTGGCTGCGGGCCGCGCTGCCCGACGTGCGCACGCTGCCCGACCGAGACCGTCATGCGGGGCTCCGGACGATCCTCAAGGACGAGCCCGGGCTCGCGTCCTACTTCGTCTTCGGCTTCGTGCGCAACCCGTGGTCGCGGATGCTCTCGTGGCACCGGATGATCCGGCGCTGGGTCGAGGAGGTGCCGGACGGCGAGCCGCTGGAGAGCCTGCGCTCCTTCGCGGTGAACCCCTTCGCGCGCCGCGTGGCCGTCGAGCTGCCGGACTTCGAGTCGTTCGTGCTGCGCGGTCCCACGCAGTTCCCCCGGTTGCGCCGCCCGCAGATCGCCTACCTCGAGACCCCCCGCCGCCGGGCGGACCTGATCGGCCGCCAGGAGACCTTCGAGGCCGACCTGGAGGTCGTGCGCGAGCGGGTCGGACTGACGGCGCGCGAGCAGCACCGCTACAACGCCGACATCCTCCGGGTCGACTACCGCGAGCACTACAGCGCGGCCATGCGCGAGCGGGTCGGGGAGCTGTTCGCCCGCGACGTCGAGGAGTTCGGCTACGAGTTCTGAGCCTGCGCGCCGTGCCTGCGGTCGGCACCGCCCGGAGGCTGGGAGACGCCGTGCAAGACTGCGCGCATGCGAGGCACCCGTACCGAGGACCGCGACCGCACGCGCGAGCTGCGCCAGGCGATCGAGGCGACCGGTTACTACCCCGACGTGGTGGCGGACGGGGTCAGCGCCGCTGTCGCCGGCGAGCAGGTGGTCTCCTTCTACGTCCACCACGAGCCGACCTTCGAGCACGACGAGGTGCGCCGCCACCAGAGCGTCATCGTGCTCACCCCGAGCCGCCTGGTCCTGGCCCACACCGACGAGCACGCCGGCGACGACCTGCTCCCCGAGCCCTACACGTCGACCTCCACCGAGGCGGTCAGCCTGGGCAGCATCAGCTCGGTCGTGGTGACGCGGATGACGGCGAACCCGACCTCCGGGCCGCGCCCGCCGGCCGAGGCCGTGATGACGATCGGGTGGGGCGCAGTGAGTCGCCTCGAGCTCGACCCGGCCGGCTGCAGCGACCCCGAGTGCGACGCCGACCACGGCTACACCGGCACTCTGTCCTCCGACGACTTCACCCTGCGCGTCTCGGAGACCGCGGACGGCTCCCAGGCCGTGACCGGGCTGCTGTCCTTCGCGGAGTCCCTCTCCGCGCGGACCCACCTGCGGTGAGCCTGCTCGACCCGGCCTACGGGCGCACGACGCTCGGCGACGTCGTGCCCTCGGTGGCCAGGGCCCTCGGTCGGCCCCTCGCCGGGGCCGGTCCCGACGACGGGGGCGCGACGCCGGTCCTCGAGCTGCCCGCGGCGGGCTCGTACGTGCTCTTCCTCATCGACGGCCTGGGGACCCGCCAGCTGGCGCGCTACGCCCATGCCGCGCCGTACCTCTCCTCGCTGCGTGCGGTCTCGGACGCGGCGACCGCGGGGGTGCCGTCGACCACGGCGACGAGCCTCACCTCGCTGGGCACGGCGCTGGCCCCCGGTGAGCACGGGGTCGTCGGGTACTCCGCCCGGATCCCGGGCACCGACCGGCTGCTCTACACGATGCAGTGGGACAAGGACGTCGACCCGCGCCAGTGGCAGCCCCACGAGACCACCTTCGCCCGGCTGCAGCGCGCCGGCGTGAGCGTGAGCGTGGTCAACAAGCGCGAGTTCGAGGGCAGCGGACTGACGGAGGCCGCCCACCGCGGCGCCGACTTCGTCGGTGCCGACAAGGTCGGCGAGCGGATCGCAGCGACCCTCGAGACCAGCGCCGCCACGCCGTCCCTGACCTACCTCTACGACGGTGACCTCGACTGGACCGGTCACCGCCACGGCGTCGCGTCGACGGCGTGGCTCCAGCAGCTGGCGATCATCGACGCCGAGGCGGAGCAGCTGCGTGAGTCGCTGCCCGCCGACGTCCGTCTGCTCGTCGTCGCCGACCACGGCATGGTCGACGCCGACCCGGCGACCCGCTTCGACGTCGACGCGCTGCCCGAGCTCGGCGACGGCGTGAGCCTGTTCGGTGGTGAAGCGCGGTTCCGCCAGCTCTACTGCCCGCGCAGCGCGGTCGAGGACGTCGTCGCCACGTGGCGGGGCGTGCTCGGCGAGTCCGCGACCGTGCTGCGCCGCGAGGAAGCCGTCGATCGCGGCTGGTTCGGGCCGGTCGCCGCCTCGGTCGTGCCCCGCATCGGCGACGTGCTCGTCGCGTGTCACGGTGAGGCCTCGGTCGTGTCCACGGTGGGCTGGCGGCACGAGGCGCGCCTGGTCGGCCTGCACGGCTCGCTGACGCCCGAGGAGATGCTCATCCCGGTCCTCCTGGACTGACACCCCGCGTCGCGGCCTCAGCGGGCGAAGGCCTCCACCGCCGCCTCGACGAAGGCGTCGAGGTCGTCCGGGGTCCGGCTCGTCACGAGCGTCCAGCCACCGGTCGGGCAGGTGTAGGACTCCTCGTCGACCCAGGTCCCGTCGGCGTTGGTGATGTCGGTGCGCAGGCTCGGGAAGCTGGTCAGGGTCTTGCCGGGCAGGACGCCGGCCTCGACCAGGGTCCAAGGTCCGTGGCAGATGGCCGCGACCGGCTTGCCGGCCTCGACGACCTGCTTGACCAGCGACACCGCGTCCTCGTCGAGCCGGAGCGCGTCGGCGTTGGTCGTGCCGCCGGGCAGGACCAGGGCATCGATGGTCGCGGCGTCGAGATCGGCGATGACGCCGTCGGCGGTGAAGGTGTCAGCCTTCTCGACGTCGTTGTTGAAGGCCTGGATGGAGCCGCGCTCCGGTGCGGCCACGACACACTCGGCGCCGGCCTCGCGCAGGCCCTCGAGGGGACGGGTGAGCTCGACCTGCTCGACGCCGGAGTTGGCCAGGAGGAAGACGATCTTCTTGCCGTCGAGCTGTGCCACGGGGGGCTCCTTCGAGAATGGGTGGGGGAGGTGGTGCGTGGGACCAGGCCATCAGACCCCGACGACCAGGGTGACACCCGCACGGGTGACGGACCGACCCCGCTGGGACGGGTCCGTCCACCTCGAGCGCCCGCGGCCCCTAGGATGGCGACCATGGCTCTTCCCGTCCGTGTGGCTGTCATCAACGACTACGCCCTCGTGGTCGCCGGCACCGCCCGCGTGCTGGAGCAGTTCCGCGACCGCGTCGAGGTGGTCGAGCTCGACAGCAGCATGCCGGTCGTCTCCGACGTCGACGTCGTCCTGTTCGACGCCTTCGGTCAGGCCCAGGGTCCGGGGATCGATCCCCACGTCCTGATGGAGGGCGGGCAGGCGCGGCTCGTCGTGTTCAGCTGGAACAGCGACCCCGGCCAGGTCCAGAGCGCGATCGAGCGCGGAGCCGCCGGCTTCGTGGCGAAGTCCGCGACCGGGCTGGAGCTCGTCGAGGCGATCGAGCGGGTGGCGCGTGGCGAGCGGGTCGTGCCCGACCCCGCCTCCGGTCCGGGCGCCCGCGAGGGCGGGTCCGAGGCCGAGTCCGAGGCCGAGGAGCCGCACTACCGGTGGCCCGGGGACGACCACGGTCTCAGCTCACGGGAGTCCGAGGTGCTCGCCCTGATCTGCCAGGGACTGAGCAACTCCGACATCGCCGGCCAGATCTACATCGGGATCAACACGGTCAAGACCTACATCCGCTCGCTCTACCGCAAGATCGGCGCGACGACGCGGCCCCAGGCGGTCATCTGGGGCATGCAGCACGGCTTCGAGCCCGATCACCTGCGCAAGGTCGGGAGCAGCCCGGCCGACGAGGTGGCGGGCCCGGGGCCCTCCGGCGTGGCCTCCTGAGGTTGCCCGCTCAGTCCGCGGGCGCGGTGCCGAGCCGGTAGCCGACGCCGCGCACCGTCTCGATCGCCACGGGCGAGCCGATCGAGGAGAGCTTGCTGCGGATGCGACGCAGGAACGAGTCGACGGTGTTCTCGCTCACCACGGCTCCGTCCGGCCACGCTGCGGAGACCACGCTGCGGCGTCGGACGACCTCACCGGGCCGGGAGGTGATCGAGGCCAGCATCCGGAACTCCGTCGGCGTCAGCAGCACCTCGCCGTGGTCGCTGCGCACGGAGTGCGTGGTGGGGTCGAGGGTCAGTCCTCCCGAGCCCGGACGGACCCCACCACGGCGGGCGAGCACCTCGAGACGGGCGAGCACCTCGGCCAGCTCGAAGGGCTTGACGACGTAGTCGTCGGCCCCGGCAGCGAAGCCGGCCAGCTTCTCGTGGGAGGCACCCAGGGCGGTCAGGAACAGCACGGGTGCGTGCTGGCCCGCCGACTTCAGGGCGGCCACGACGTCGCGCCCGTCGGCGTCCGGCAGACCGATGTCCATGACCAGCACGTCGAGGGGGTTGTCGGCGCCGAAGACCTTCAGGGCCTCGCGGGCGTCGTGCACGGCCACCACCTCGTGACCGGCCTGGCGCAGCCCGCGCACGAGCACCTTGCGGATCGCCTCGTGGTCCTCGCAGACACCGATGGTCAGCACGCTCGATCTCCTCTCAGCTGCCGGAGCCGGACGAGATCTGGTCGGCCCAGGCCGCCCGGGCGCCCGAGTCGCCGACGCGATAGACCTGGACGGTCGTGGTGAGGGCCACGATGACGGCGAGCGCGGCCACGATGGTCGGCAGCGTCCGCGGCCCCGGGCCGGGCTTGCCCGCCGCGCGGCGGCGCTCGAGGAGCACCAGGGCCAGGGTCAGCACGACCAGGGGGACGGCGAGGTAGATCAGCTGGTCCCCGAGGGCGGCGTGCTCACCAGGATCTCCCACCCTCTTCTCGAGCGACTCTCCGCTCGACGTCGCGATCGGGACCAGGACGGTGGCGACGGCGGCCACGGCGACGACGAGCCAGCCGTAGGTGAGGCGCCACCTGGGCCGCACCGCGATCGCGATCGTGCCGAGGACGGCGAGCGGCAGCAGCACGACGACGCCGTGCACGACGAGCACGTGCACGGGCAGTCCGTTGATCAGGTCGAACATCCTGGGGTCTCCCATGGGGGTCAGCAGCGGGGTCGACAGGGTCGTGGAGTGACGGTGTCCAGGCCATCATGGCGACCCCTACCTGCCGCCGACCTGAACGACGCGGGAGGCTCAGGTCCCGCAGAACGTGCGGTAGGCGCCGAAGTCCGCCGGCGCCGGCTCGGCGTAGCGCTCGAGACCGGGGCGTTCCTCGTACGGCGAGGAGAGCACGTCGATCAGTCGGGTGACCGGCGCGACGTCGCCGGCCACCGCGGCGCCCAGGGCCTCCTCGACGAGGTGGTTGCGCGCGACGTAGACGGGATTGGCGCGGTCCATGACCGTGGGGTCCGGGTCCAGGGCCAGCCAGCGCGCACACCAGGTGTCGAAGCCGACGAGGTCGAGCACGAGCTCGCGAGCCGGCTCGAGCCGCCCCCTCGCCGCCGACGACAACCGCCGGAAGAAGGAGGTCAGGTCCGTGCGCCCGGGTGCGAGCAGCGTGAGGAGGTCCTCACCGAGATCACCGACGACGTCGTCGGCCACGGTGCCGGCCAGGCCGAGCTTGCGCCGCATGCCCGCGCGCCGGGCCCGGGTGTAGTGGTCCTCGAAGCGTCCCAGTGCGCCCACCGCCTGCTCGACGGCGCGGGCCTCGTCGTCGTCGATGAGCACGAGCATCGCCTCGGCGAGGCGGGCCAGGTTCCAGCTGGTGATGCTGGGCTGGTGCGCGTAGGCGTAGCGCCCACCGCTGTCGATCGAGCTGAACACGGTCGTGGGGTCGTAGCCGTCGAGGAACGCACAGGGTCCGAAGTCGATGCTCTGACCCGACAGGGTCACGTTGTCGGTGTTGAGGACCCCGTGCACGAACCCCACCAGCATCCACTGGGCGACCAGCCGGGCCTGCGCGGCGACCACGGCCTCGTAGAAGGCGAGGTAGGGCTGCTCGGAGCCGGCGACCTCGGGGTGGTGCCGCGCGATCGCATGGTCGAGGAGCCGACGCAGGAGGTCGACGTCACCGGTGGCCCGGGCGTACTGCACGCTGCCCACGCGCAGGTGGCTCGAGGCCACCCTGACCATGAGGCCTCCGGGCAGCACGCTCTCGCGACGCACGTCGTGACCGGTCGCCAGCACCGCCAGCGTGCGCGAGGTCGGGATCTGGAGGTGGTGCAGCGCCTCGCTCACCACGTGCTCGCGCAGCATCGGGCCCAGCGCGGCCAGTCCGTCCCCGCCCCGGGAGAACGGGGTCCGTCCCGAGCCCTTCAGGTGCAGGTCGTGCAGCTGACCGTCGGTGCCGGTGAGCTCGCCCAGGAGCAGGGCCCGCCCGTCGCCGAGCCGCGGGGACCAGCCGCCGAACTGGTGGCCGGCGTAGGCCTGGGCCACCGGGGTCGCGCCCGGGGGCACGGCGTTGCCCGTCAGCAGGGCCCGACCCTCGACGCCCCGCAGGAAGGCGGGATCGAGCCCGAGGACGGTGGCGAGCGGCTCGTTGAGCGTCAGCAGGCGCGCGTCGGGGGCGGGCTCGGCCCGCCACGGGTGGGCCAGCTCGGGCAGGGTGTCGGCGAAGACGTGGCTGAGACCGACCGCGGGGCCGGCCGACGTGGGGGTTCTCACGACTCCACGATAGGCGGGTGGGTCGCGATCACGTCCCGGGACGGAGCACCGAGCGGAGGTCGTCGAGCACGTCGACGCTCTCGATCGTCGAGGGCGCCACGGTGTCCCCGGAGTCCGCGATCTCCCGCATGGACCGGCGCAGGATCTTCCCCGAGCGCGTCTTGGGCAGCGCCGGCACCACGGCCACCTCGCGCAGGGAGGCGACGGCGCCGATCTCGCTGCGCACGCTCGCGACCAGCTCCGCGACGATCTCGGCGTGGTCGCGCTCCACCCCGGCCTTGAGCACGACCAGGCCGCGCGGGACCTGGCCCTTGAGCTGGTCGGCGACCCCGATCACGGCGCACTCCGCGACGTCCGGGTGACCTGCGAGGACCTCTTCCATGCTGCCCGTCGAGAGGCGGTGGCCCGCGACGTTGATCACGTCGTCGGTGCGGCCCATGACGTAGACGTAGCCGTCCTCGTCGATGCGGCCCCCGTCCCCGGTGAGGTAGTAGCCCTCGAACGTCGCGAGGTAGGAGCGCTCGAAGCGGTCGTCGTCGTTCCACAGCGTGGGCAGGGACCCGGGCGGGAGGGGCAGTCGCACCACGATCGCGCCCTCCTCGCCCGGCGCGACCCGCTGACCGGTCGGGTCGAGCACCTGCACGTCCCATCCGGGCATCGCGACGCTGGGGGAGCCCGGCTTCACGGGCAGCAGCTCCAGGCCGACCGGGTTGGCGGCGACCGGCCACCCGGTCTCGGTCTGCCACCAGTTGTCGATGACCGGGACACCGAGCAGGTCCTCGGCCCAGTGCAGGGTCTCGGGGTCGAGACGCTCACCCGCCAGGAACAGGTGCCGCAGGGTCGAGAGGTCGTAGCCCTGCGCGAGCTCGCCCCGGGGGTCCTCCTTGCGGATCGCTCGGAAGGCGGTCGGCGCGGTGAACAGCGACACGACGCCGTGGTCGGCCACGACCCGCCAGAACTGACCCGCATCAGGGGTCCCGACCGGCTTGCCCTCGTAGAGCACCGTCGTGGCGCCCGCGAGCAGCGGTGCGTAGACGATGTAGGAGTGGCCCACGACCCAGCCGACGTCGGAGGCGGTGAACATCACCTCGCCGGGCGCCACGTCGTAGATGTTCGGCATCGACCAGGCCAGCGCCACGGCGTACCCGCCGTCGCGCACGACACCCTTGGGCTTGCCGGTGGTGCCGGAGGTGTAGAGCACGTAGAGCGGGTCGGTGCAGGCGACGGGCACGGCGTCGGCCGGCTCGGCCCCGGCCATCGCCTCGGCCCAGTCGACGTCCCGCTCGCCCATGGCCCCGGGTGCCTGGGGCCGCTGCAGGACGACGTGGTGCTGAGGAGGCCGCGAGGCGAGCTCGCAGGCTCGGTCGACCAGCGGCTTGTACTCCACGACGCGGCTGCCCTCCAGGCCGCAGGATGCCGAGACCACGACCACGGGCTCCGCGTCGTCGAGGCGGGCGGCGAGCTCGCGAGGGGCGAAGCCACCGAAGACCACCGAGTGCACGGCGCCGAGCCGGGCGCAGGCCAGCATCGCCACGGCCGCCTCGGGGATCATCGGCATGTAGACCACCACCCGGTCGCCGGCTGCGACGCCGAGGTCGCGGAGCACGCCCGCGAAGCGGGAGACCTGGTCGAGGAGCTCGGCGTAGGTCAGCGTGGTCACCGAGCCGGTCACCGGGGAGTCGTGGATGATGGCAGCCCGGTCCCCGTGCCCTGCGTCCACGTGCCGGTCGAGCGCGTTGTGGCAGACGTTGAGCTCGCCGTCGGGGAACCAGCGGTAGTACGGCGGGTTGGTGGCGTCCAGGGCTCGGGTCGGGGGCGTCGTCCACTCCAGGGCCGCGGCGGCCTCGAGCCAGAAGCCCTCGGGGTCGGCCAGGCTCCGGTCATGGACCTCGCGGTACGTCGTCACCGTGTGCTCCTTCGTCGGGCAGCAGGTTGCCGGGCGGTTGCCGGCGGTCCAGTGACTCACGCGCCGGCGGGTGAGGGGAACCCTACGACCGGGTGGCCCAGGGCGAGGCGGTGAGCACGCGCAGCGCGAGATCCGTCGTGGCGGGCACGCCGAGGTGGCCCACGACGTGGCGGACCCGGTCGGGGTCGAGCGGCAGGCGGCCCGCATCGCCGGGATGGCTCAGGTCGAGCCCCAGGTCCAGGTCGTCGCGGCCGGTCATCAGGGCACGGTTGAACTCGTAGCGCTCGCGGGCGCCGGGCGCGGTGAGCCGGCCGACGATCTGACGACCGGTACGACGTCTGCCGTGCTCGAGGCACCAGGAGTCGATCGCGGCCACGAGCGTCGCGCCGGCGCAGTGCTCGACGTCGGCCCACACGCCCCGCATCGGACCGGCCAGCTCGAGCAGCAGCGCGGCGCTCTTCTCGCCGATCCCGGCGACGCCGGGCAGGTTGTCGCTGGCGTCACCGCGCAGGGCGGCGTAGTCGAGGTAGTCCGCCGCGTGCACGCCGTACATCGCGTGCAGGCGCGGCGGGGTCAGCAGGGGGGACCCGGCGATGCCGCCCGTGATCAGGCGCAGGACCTGGGTGTGGCCGCTGATGTGGGCGAAGGCGTCCCGGTCGGAGGTGACGATGACGCAGCGCCAGCCGTGGGCGCCGGCCTGGGTGGCCGCCGTGGCGCTCACGTCGTCGGCCTCGAGGCCGGGCGGGGTCACGGCCCGCAGCCCGAGCGCCTCGAGGAACACCTGCGTCCGCTCGAGCTGCTCGACGAGGGCGGGGTCCTTCTCGGCGCGGCCGGCCTTGTAGTCGGGGTAGCGCTGTGAGCGCACCGACGAGGTCCGGTCGTCGAGACCGAACAGGACGATCTCGGGGGCGAAGCTCTCGATCGCCTCCAGGATCTGGCGCAGCATCCCGTGCAGGGCCCAGGCCGGCCGTCCACCGCGGTCGTGCAGTCCGGAGTCGGCTCGCGCGTGGTGGTTGCGGTGCAGCAGGGACGGGGCGTCCACGGCGAGGAGCAGGGGCGGCGGGGGAGCAGGCGGCGAGGTCACGGCCGGTCCACCGTACGGCGCTAGGCCGTCGCCGTGACGCCCACGCCGTGGTAGACCCGGGCACGGGCGGTCGCAGGACCCTGACAGGTGAGCCTGGTCGGCTCGGAGGTCGTGATCGCGACCTCCACGACGACGGTCCCGTCCGGTGTCACCACGGTGACCAGCGCCCGGTCGTCGGACGGACGGTCGAGGCCGACCGCGCCCAGGGCGTCGCGGCCCGCGAGCCCGAGGTGGTCGTGGGCGACCACCAGCGCGGCCTGCACGACGGGGGCGAGTCCCATCCGGCCCCGCATCAGGCGAGGCAGGACCTCGTCCCGCTCGGTGTGCTGCACGAGGTCCGCCGCGTCGCCCGGCAGCACGCGGCCGTAGAACTCCCCCGTCGGGGCCACCACCACGTTCGCCGCGAACCGGTCGCCACCGACGTGCGTGGTCTCCCAGACCCGTTCGGGGCGCAGCGCGTGCAGGGCGTCGACGAGCGGACGGCCCCGCAGGGCGCAGCAGGCGTCGTGACGCCCGTGCGTGCAGACCAGGTAGAGCGGGTCGGTGTCGTGGACGAGGTCGGGGGCCCGGTCGAGCAGGGCCGTGCGCGTGTCCGCCGGGTCGTCGCGGCGGGCCGCCTCGAGCTGCTGGAGGACGTCGGACAGCCCGCCGACCTCCCAGCGGTACGTCGTACGGCTCACGGTGTCCACCACGGCGACCAGGCGCCGGTCCTCCGCGCGGGCGTGGCGACCGGGGTGGCGCACGGCCTGCAGGCGCAGGCCTGCCGCGGCGGCGAGCACGTCGATCTCGTGGGCCGCCCGAGCCTCGTCGCGGTCGTCGAGCAGACCACGGGGACCCCAGGGTCCGGGCTGCTCGACGAGGATGAGCCGCGCGGTCGGCAGCGCCGTGCCGATCATCGGGTCGTCGCGCTCCTGGGCCAGCGGGGCGCAGCGGTCGGGTGACTCACGCGGCAGGGGCCGATCGGTGGCCGTCACGGGGTGACCGCGGCCGCCGGCACCGCGAGGCCCTCGCGCAGCAGCCGCCGGACCAGCGTCACCGCGTCCGCCGCGTCGAGACCGGGCAGGTCACCCACCTGCAGCGGGTCGCCGAGAAGGAGGCGCTCCAGCGCCAGGGTCACCACGGCCGGGAACGCGACCGTCTTGTCCAGCGCGTGCAGCCGCACCCGGTCACCGACCACCAGGAGACGACACCGGAGCCCGGGTCGCAGGACGACCTCGTCGCGGACGCCGAGCGCGTCGGCGGCCGCGACCTGCGCCAGGGGGGAGACGGGTGCGGGCCGGGTGCGGGCGCCGAGGTGCGCGCCGACGGCGGTGGCGACCTCGGCATCGGACAACCGGTCGATCGCGGCGTGCAGGGCGACGCGGGTGGCCATCAGCTCACCGGCCAGCACGTCGGGGTCGGCGAGGTCGACCCCCGCGGGCAGGGACGCTCGCAGCTCGGGGTCCTGGGCGAGGGTGCCGATGACCTGCTCGGCGAGGAACGCACGGGTCACGGGCTGCACGCCGATCGTCAGGTGGCCCGAGACCTCGCCGAGCGCGCTCGCCGCGTGCAGGTAGCCGCGAGGCAGGTACAGCGCGTCCCCGGGCTCGAGGGTGACGTCGAGCAGGGGCTCGCACGCGGCCCGTGCCGCGACCTCCTCGCGCCGCGCGTCCCAGGGCTGGTCGCGCAGCGGGGCCGGGAGCACCGGCTCGTGGATGCGCCAGCGCTTGCGACCGAAGAGCTGGAGGACGAAGACGTCGTGCACGTCGTAGTGAGGTGCGAAGCCGGTGTTCTGCGAGGGTGTGACGTAGGCGTTGACCTGCACGGGGTGCCCGAGCTGGGCGGTCAGGCCGGCGGCGTACTCGACGACGGGTGCCCACGTGCGGTGCAGTGCCTGCAGCACCAGGGTGGCCCCGTCGGCCAGCTGGGCGAGCACCAGGTCGTCGGCGACCTGGTCGGCGATCTCGGCGCCGGCTCCGCCGCCCCGGGTGTAGCGGGCCGTCGGGACCACCGTCCCCTCCTTGGCCATCCGCACGAACGGCGTGCGCAGGCCGTGGCGCGAGACGAGCTCGTCGACCCCCGCCGGGTGAGAGCAGGTCGGCGAAACCGTCGCCGGGCAGCTCGCAGGCGCGACGCAGGAGCGGTCGTCGCGACCAGTAGTCGGCGGCGAACGTCGCCACGCCCAAGCCGGTCGCCCGGGCGAGCGGATCGGGATCGGTCATGGCTCCATCCTGACGGGCCGGGCGGGGTGAAGTGGTGGTGCGAAGACGACGAGGGCGGCGGACCCGGTGGTCCGCCGCCCTGCTGTCGTGGCTCAGGCGCCGCCGTCGGCGCCGCCGTCCTGCTGGCCCGGGGTGCCGGAGGCTCCGCCGTCCGCGGGACCCTCGGCGCCACCGTCGGCGCCGCCGTCCTGCTGGCCCGGGGTGCCGGAGGCTCCGCCGTCCGCGGGACCCTCGGCGCCGCCGTCGGCGCCGCCGTCCTGCTCGCCCGGGGTGCCGGAGGCTCCGCCGTCCGCGGGACCCTCGGACCCGCTGTCAGCGGTGGTGCTCATGTCGTCGTCGTCGAGCATGTCGTTCCTCTCGTGGCCGGTACGCCGTCGCCGGCGTGTTGTCGCTGCCCAGCATGGCCCGCCGGATCGACGAGCGGTGACACCCGGAGGGAGGGCTCCCGCGGGGGCCCGGCGCCATTGACGTGGTCCCCTGGGATGCCTAGATTCGTGTGGCTGACATCACATCTCGGGGTTGGAGTGCTGTGTTCTCGTCTCGCTCGTCGCTGTCCTTGTCGTCATTGCCTCGTCCCACCTCACGTCGCGTCGTCGGGGGTCTCACGGCGATCGTCCTGGCCGCGGTGCCCGGGGCGGTCGCGGCCCAGCCCGCGTGGGCGGCGACGTCCGCGTCGGCCCCCGAGAGCGGCGCGGCACCCGGTGCGCCCGGTGACGGGGCGACCTGGACGACGGGCGCCAAGGACGGCATCGGCACGTCGGCCGGCCCCGCCTCGAAGGTCTGGTTCAGCCTGGCCGGCGGCGCGCTCTCGGAGGTCTACTACCCGCAGGTCGACCAGGCCAACGTGCGCGACCTGCAGATCGTGGTCACCGATGGTCGCTCGTTCACCGACGTCGAGGACACCGACACCCGTCACCGTGTGCGTCTGCTCGACGAGCGGTCGCTGACCTACCGCCAGGTCGACACCGACCTCGACGGTCGCTACCGGATCGTCAAGACCTACGTCACCGACGTCCACGAGGCCAGCGTCGTGGTCGACGTCCGGGTCACGAGCCTCGACGGCGACCGCTACAGCGCCTACGTCCTCTACGACCCCGCCCTGGCCAACTCCGGCCTGCACGACGCCGGCCGCACCCGCGGGCGCACCTTGATCGCCCGCGACACCAGCGGCGCGGAGCCGGTCGCCAGCGCCCTGTCGGCACAGCCCGCCTTCCGCGCGGTCTCCCACGGCTTCGCCGGCGTCAGCGACGGCCTGACCGACCTGGCGGACGACCACCGCCTCGACTGGCGCTACGACTCCGCGGAGCCCGGCAACCTGGTGCAGACCGGCCTGCTCGGCCCGCAGCGGCGCGGACAGGTCCGAGCCACCCTGGCGCTGTCCTTCGCCGGGACCGGTGGGGACGCGGCCCGCGCGGCGCGCGCCTCGCTGCGGGGCTCGTTCGCCGAGGTCCGACGTCCCTACGAACAGGGCTGGCACCGCTACCTCGACGGCCTGCGCCGTGACCCCCGATCGGTGGCCGCCGACGACGCCCTGCGCACCCAGTACCACGTGTCGGCGATGACCCTGCGGGCCCACGAGGACAAGACCTATCGCGGCGCCAACATCGCGTCGCTGACCGTCCCGTGGGGCGAGGCGGTCGACGCCGGCGAGGCAGGCGTCGGTGGCTACCACCTGGTCTGGGCCCGCGACCTCTACCAGGTCGCGACCGCGCAGCTGGCTGCCGGTGACCGGGCGGCTGCCGGACGCTCGCTGGACTACCTCTTCGACGTCCAGCAGAAGCCCGACGGCTCCTTCCCGCAGAACAGCCTGCTCGACGGCACGCCGTACTTCGGCAGCCTCCAGCTCGACGAGGTGGCGCTCCCGATCGTCCTGGCCGGCCAGCTCGGCCGCGACGACGCCGGGACCTGGGGCCACGTCAAGGCTGCGGCCGACTTCATCGTCGGGCACGGTCCCGCCACCCCGCAGGAGCGCTGGGAGGAGGAGGGCGGCTACTCACCCAGCACGATCGCGGCCGAGATCGCCGGCCTGGTCACCGCCGCGAGGGTCGCGGACGCCAACGACGAGGCAGGGTCCGCGACGCTCTACCGCGCCGTCGCCGACGAGTGGCGCCGCCGGGTCGCGTCCTGGACCGTCACGTCGACCGGGCCGCTCGGTGACGGGCGGTACTTCCTGCGCATCGGCGACAACCGCGACCCCGACGACGGCCACCAGCTCGAGATCAACAACGGCGGCGGCACCTACGACGAGCGCGCCATCGTCGACGGCGGCTTCCTCGACCTCGTCCGCCTCGGGGTCCTGCCCGCCGACGACGCGGATGTCGTCGGCTCGTTGCCCGAGCTCGACGGCACCCTCAAGCAGGAGACCCCCAACGGCGACCTCTGGTACCGCTACAACCACGACGGCTACGGCGAGAAGGCCGACGGCTCGCCGTACGACGGCACCGGCGTGGGCCGGCTGTGGCCGCTGCTGTCCGGGGAGCGGGGCGAGTACGCGCTGGCCAGCGGGGAGTCCGCCGACTCCTACCTGCGCACCATGGCGGCTGCGGCCAACGCCGGCTACATGATCCCCGAGCAGGTCTGGGACGGTGCGGCCCAGGACGGGTTCACCCCCGGCGAGGGCACCGGGTCGGCGACCCCGCTCGCGTGGTCGATGGCGCAGTTCGTGCGCCTGGCCCGTTCCATGGACGCCGGTCGTCCCGTCGAGCAGCCCCGCTGGGTCGCCGAGCGCTACACCGGGGGGGCGCTGCCGGCGGGCCCGTCGGTCACCCTCGTCTCGCCCGAGGACGGAGCGCAGACGACCGAGGGCGCCGTCACGGTAGGCGGCAGCACCGACGGGGAGACCGTCTACGTGACCTCCGGCGGCTCCGTGGTCGAGGTCGCGGTGGGGCCGGACGGCGACTTCTCCGCCGAGGTCCCCGTGAGCCTCGGCACCAACACCGTGACGGTCGCCGTGCTCGGCGCCGACGGCGGCACCTCGCTGGTCCAGCGCACGGTCACCTCGACCAACCTGGGCGAGCTGGTCGGTGCCGTGGACGACCCGAGCGGCGACGACGACGGGCCCGGCAGCTACGTCTACCCGGCCAACGAGGCGTTCGTGCCCGGCGCCTTCGACGTCACCCGCCTCGCCGTGCACCGCGACGAGGCCAACGTCAGCTTCGCGGTCACCATCGACGGCGACGTGACCAACCCCTGGGGCGGCAACCAGATGTCGGTGCAGCGCTTCGACGTCTACCTGCGACCCGAGGGCGCCGACGGCGCGGGAGGCGACCCGACCGTGGCGGCGAGGCCGGGCACCAACGCCGACCTGGCTGCGCCGTACGGCTTCGTGGTCACCGCGGACGGGTTCGCGGGCACCGCCCTGCGCGACGCCTCCGGCGCCGTCGTGGCCCCGGCCGGCCTGACCGCGATCCCGGCCAGCCACCAGGTCGTCGTGTCGGTCCCGCGGTCGGCGCTCGAGGGCGTGGACCTGGCGGCGGCGGCCTACCAGCTGAGCATGATGAGCCACGCCGCCGACGACGAGGGCGCCGGCGGGGTCCGTCCGGTCTACGACCGTGACTACTGGGACTCCACGGTCGGCACCGACCGGTCCTTCGTCCACGACTACCGCTTCGGCGGCGGGGCGGGGGAGTGGACCGGCGACGGTGCGGCCAAGGACACCGACACCTCCGACCCGAACACCCTCGACGTGCTCGTGCCCGCCGGTCGGGACCAGGCGAGCGTGCTCGACTGGACCGCCGGCAGCCCGGTCGTCCTGCCCTGGGTGCCGCTGGGGTGAGCCGGGGGCCTAGATTGCGAGCCCGTGAGTGCCCAGGCCCCCTCCGCGGTGATCCTCGTCCGCGCGACGCAGTTCCTGCCCAACCCGGCCACGGCGGCCGACAACGCCTTCCAGGGCGACGTCCCGGCCGGTGACGGTCCCGTCGTGGTGTCGGCGCGCGCGGTCGCTGAGATGGACGCGGTGGCGACAGCGCTGCGCGGGGTCGGCGTCCGGGTCCACGTCTTCGACGACGACGACCACACCCGGCCCGACAGCGTCTTCCCGAACAACTGGGTCTCGACCCACGCCGGCGGCACCGTCGCGGTCTTCCCGATGTACGCCTCCAACCGGCGCCACGAGCGCCGCGCCGACGTGCTGGAGATGCTGAAGTCGCAGTACCGGGTGCAGACCATCGTGGACTACTCCGGTCTCGAGCGCGACGGCATCTTCCTGGAGGGCACCGGCGCGATGGTCCTCGACCACGTCTCCCGTGTCGCGTACACCGCGCGCAGCCACCGCGCCGACACCCACGTCCTCGAGCGGTTCTGCACGGACTTCGGCTACGAACCGATGGCCTTCGACGCGGTCGACTCCCGTGGCGTGCCGGTCTACCACACCAACGTGATGGCCTGCGTCGGCACCGACGTGGCCCTCGTGGCGCTCTCGATGATCGCCGACCCCGTGCGGCGCGAGCAGGTCAGGGAGCGGCTCACCGTCACCGGTCGGCGGGTCGTCGAGCTGAGCGAGGAGCAGGTGCGCTGCTTCGCGGGCAACGCCGTGGAGCTGTGCGGGCGCACACCCGCGGGTCGGCCCCGCTACGTGATGGCCATGTCGGAGCGGGCGCGCCGGTGCCTGCTGCCCGACCAGGTCGCGGCGGTCGAGGAGTCGTGCGAGGTCGTCGCGGTCGACATCCCCACCATCGAGCTCGCGGGCGGGTCGGTGCGGTGCATGATCGCCGGGGTCCACCTCGACCCACGGCCCCTCGACGTCGAGCCCGGCCTGACCGAGGCGGTCCGCGCGATCAACGAGGACAACCCCGTCACCGCCGACGGCCGGAGGGTCGCCGAGCGCGCCTGACCCGCGGGAGGGCAGGGTCGAGCGGACCGAGCGGCTCAGACGGCGCGCACGCGGATGCGCGGGCACGCGTTGTTGACGTAGCCCTTGGGGTTCCACAGGGCGGCCTCGTCCTCCGGCTGCGTCGCGGCCGAGGAGTCCCAGGCGCGCACGAGGATCTCGTGGTCGCCGGCGTCGAGGTCGACCGTGGTGCGCCACTGCCGCCAGGCCCAGGGTCCGAGGTCGTCGAGCAGCTCGGCCTGGACCCAGGTGCCGGCACCGTCGAGGGAGACGTCGACGCGGGTCACGTGGCGCTCCCCGCCGGCGAACGCGTGCCCGCGCACCTCGACAGCGCCCGCGGGCACCGTCTCGCCGTGGGCGGGCGAGGTCACGTCGGCATTCAGCGCGACCAGCCCCAGTGGCGTCCCCACCCCGGGTCCGGCCGTGCCGTCGGGAGGCAGCAGCCGGTAGACCACGTGCTGGAAGTGGCCCGGCCACGGCTCGTCGCGGACCTCGATGCGTTCGAGCCACTTGACGCTGCGGGCACCGATGTAGCCGGGCACCACGACGCGCAGCGGCGCGCCGTGGACGGGTGCGAGCGGTTCGCCGTTCATGCTCCAGGCGAGCAGGACCTCCGGGCGGGTCGCCTTGGCCAGCGGCACCGAGCCCGCGAAGAGCTGGGGTGGAGCGACCTCGGGGGCGAGGTCGGCGCCCTCGAACCCGACGTGCTGCGCGCCGTCGACCGGCCCCGCGAGCGCGAGGACGTCGGCCAGGGCGACCCCGGTCCAGGTGGCGGTGCCCGTGGCACCGGGTCCCCACGGCGCCTCCCCGGGGATGTCGCGCAGCGCGACGAGCCCCGCACGCCGGTTCCCGGCGCACTGGAGGGTGGCGGTGACGGTGCGCTCGCGGAACGCCTCGTGCAACGTGGTCAGCGACAGCTCCAGGTGACGCTCCACCGCCCCGCCGACGCGCAGCCGCCACGAGCCGGGGTCGATCGCGGGGACCGCACCGTGCGAGCGGACGTAGAACCCGTCGGTGGACGTCACGGGGTCGACCAGGGCGCCGAGCGGGCTCTCGGCGTTGAACGGCTCGTCCTCGTGGACGATCATGTCGGCGCGCTTGCCGTGCTGGGTCATGGGCGCAGCGTAGGCCGCGGCGCGCTGCGCGCCGCGGCCCACACCCGCAGGGTCAGATCCGCACGGTGGTGCCGTCCAGCAGGGGCACGGACATCGAGAAGTTCTCGCCGTACGTCGCCCGCTGCTCCTCGAGCAGCCGCACCGCGACCTGCTCGCCGAGCCGGAAGGACTCGAGGTAGTCGCTGTAGTAGTGCACGCCGGCCCAGTTGCGCCCGATCGCGACGTTGGCGCCGACCTTGTTCAGCTCGCCCTCGACCGTGAGCGCCCGACCGCCGAGCGTCGCGGACACGTCGTGCAACGCGCTGCCGTCGGCGTCGGCCTCGTAGGCGATCGGGTCGGTCGTGCCCGGGTGCAGCAACGGGGCGCCGGTGTCGAACCAGGCCTTCAGGACGGTCACGCACGCGCCCGCCACGGTGGCGTGTCCGGCGCCGTACGCCGGGTGCGCCGGCGAGCCCTCGGCGAAGGCCATCGGCAGCAGCCAGTTGTCCGCACCGTTGGCCGCGTCGAGCTCGTCCCCGAGTCCGGACGACCCGGCGAACGCCGCCTCCATGCCGGCGACCGCGTCGAGCCGGCCGGCGACCACGCCGGCGTGGTTGCGCCGCTGGAACAGCCAGCCGCCCACCGCCTCGGGACGCAGCCGCCGGTGCACGTTGAACTTCTGGTAGCGCACCGCCTTGAGCGCCCGGGTCGCGACCTCGGTGACCAGGGTCAGGATGTGGGGTCCGCCGAACTGCGCGAAACCTGACTGCTTGTCGATCCAGTCGGCCTTGCGGAAGGGCAGACCGGGGTCGGTCGGGGTCCCCAGGCCCAGCATGATCACGCAGGCGTTGAGGTAGGCCTCGTAGAGCGCGTCGTAGTGCACGAACGTCGCGAGGTCCCGCGGGCTCGCGACGAAGCGGTAGGCCACGGTGCTCTCGAGCGACTCGCGCCCGTTGAGCGCAGCGCCGTTCTGGACGTCGAGGAAGGTGGGCCAGTCGGTCAGGTAGTTCTGGGCCGTGGCGTGGCGGACCCGCTGGTCGACGCGCACGGCTCCGTAGGAGATCCGCCCGTCCTTGAGCTCGTGGTGGTGGTCGCGACCGTTGACCCCGCGGTTGCCGATGAGCATGAACTGGGAGACGTAGGGTCCGACCTGCTCGCCGTGGGTGACGCCGCGGAAGACCTTGCCCAGCTCGACACCGCCGGTCCCGATGCCGTCGTCGGTGTAGACGCGCCGCCGCCGTCGCGAGGTCGCAAGGGCGTCGGTGGACTCCTCGAGCCGGTCGGTGCGGTCGCCGCGGAACCACCAGAACCGGGCCAGGGAGGTGCGGGCCCTCGTGATCGTCGACGACGTGGCCCAGTCGGCGAAGGGGACGTCGCGGCACAGCGCCATCCAGTAGTCCTCCGCCATCTCGGAGATCAGCTCCTGGCTGTCCAGCGCGGGGGCCGGGGGCATCGTCACCGACTGCGGGTCGCAGCCCTCGAGGCTGAAGTTGAGCCCGGCGCCCTGGCTCTCCCACGCCCGGATCCCCGGGGCCCCGAGCGGGTGCGTCGCAGCCCAGTCGAAGACGGGCTGGACCACGTCGGTCACGGGGTCCTTGACACGGGTGATCGCGCCGTCGGTCGTGAACGGCCCGGGCCCCATCCGCAGCGTCGCGAAGTCGCGGGCGTCCCCGGAGTCGATGGCCTTGACGAAGTCCTCGTAGTCCGCTGGGTCCCGGAGGAACCCGTGCTCGTCGTGCGGCAGGCACTTGGTGAAGCTCCCGACGTACGTCGGCTTTCCGGCTGCGTCGTGGTGGCGGCGCTCGTCGTTGTTGCTGCGGTGCGCCGGCGCGGGGTACGACGCGGCGCTCAGCGCCGCGCGGGTCCGGGTCTGCTCGGCCGCCTGCTGTCGGTAGGTCATCTCGCTCCTGAGGACGTGGTCGGCCCGGTGGCCGGCTCTCTGGGGAGGAGGGCACGGGCCGGTGGGTGATACCTCCGACGCGCGAGTACTACGACGGCTGGTCGGTGTCGAGGCCACCCAGCAGCCGAGCGAGGCCGAGGCGCAGGGCAGCCGCGTCGGTGTCGGCGGCGACGAGGTCGGCCTCCGACGCCACCTCGAGCAGCTCCGGCAGGCCGGCCATGAAACCGGCGATCTTGCCCGCCTCGCGGGCCGCCGCGAGGACGTGGCGCAGTGCCTCGATCGTCTCCGGGGACCGGGTCGTCGGGAACCCGCAGGAGATGGTCAGGTCGTAGGGTCCGACGAAGACGCCGTCGACGCCGTCGACGCCGGTGATCTCGTGGACGTGCTCGAGTCCGGTCGCGGTCTCGATCATCGTCAGCACGAGGGGCGGCTGGGGTGCGTCGGTGAGGCCGAGGCCGGCTCGGCAGCCGCCGGTGCTGCGGGTGCCGTGCGGGGGTGTGCGGCAGGCCGCGACGATGGCACGGGCCTGCGCACCGGACTCCACGAGCGGCACGATGACGCCGTCGACGCCGGTGTCGAGCACGCGGCCCAACCCGGCGGGGTCGTGCGAGGCCACCCGGGCCAGCACGGGCAGGTCGGCTCGCTCGGCGACGCGCAGGAGGTCGGGCAGGTCACGGGTCTCGAGGTTGCCGTGCTGCAGATCGACACCGAGCCAGTCCATCCCCGTGCCGAGCGCGACCTCGACGCCGTAGGCGTCGAGGAAGCCGATCCACAGGCCCCGGCGCAGCCCGGGTCCCTCGCCGCGGGCGGCGGCCTGCAGGGTCGTCCGCAGGTCGTGGGTCATCGGTCCTCCGCGTCGTCGACTGCCGGTCGCGCCATGCTAGGACGCTCTCCGCGCGCTCCCGGTACCGACGTCGGTGGCGCTGATCCCGGCGTTGCGCTCGGCCAGCTCGACGACGTTCTTGAGGAGCATCGCGCGGGTCATCGGCCCCACCCCGCCGGTGGCCCGGGTCCACCGCCCGGCGACGCCGGCCACGTCGGGATGCACGTCGCCGAGGATGCCCTCCACGGTCCGGGTGATGCCGACGGAGAGGACGGTGGCACCGCTCTTGATCCAGTCCGGCCGGACCAGGTGCGCGACGCCGGCGGCGGCGATCACGACGTCGGCCACCCGGGTGTGCGCGGCGACGTCGGGCGTCGCCTCGTTGACCAGTGTCACGGTGGCGTGCTCGCTGGGCCGCACCAGCATCAGGGCGAGCGGTCGTCCGACGGTCGTCCCGCAACCGATCACGCAGATCTGGGCGCCGGTGACGGGTACGTCGTTGCGCCGCAGGAGCTCGAGGATGCCTCGCGGGGTGCACGGGAGGGTGCCGGCCTGACCCAGCACCAGCCGGCCGAGATTGACCGGGTGCAGGCCGTCCGCGTCCTTGTCGGGGTCGATGGCTCCCAGCACCGCGTGCATGTCGACGGGGTCGGGCAGCGGCAGCTGGACGATGAACCCCGAGCACCGGGGGTCCTCGTTGAGCTCGCGCACGGCGGCCAGGACGTCGGCGGTGCTCGCCGAGCCGCTCAGCTCGACCCGCATCGACTCGATGCCGACCTGGTCGCAGTCACGGTGCTTGCCGGCGACGTAGGAGCGCGAGCCGGGGTCGTCGCCGACCAGGACCGTCCCGAGACCGGGGGTACGGCCCAGCGCCGTGAGCGCCGCGATCCGCGGACGCAGGGACTCCTTGACCTCGGTGGCGGCGAGGTTCCCGTCGATCAGGGTGGCGTGGTGGTTCACCGGACCATCATCGCTCACGAGGGTCGACACCGATCCTGCCCACCACCGTCGGCGGGCTGATCGCGGTGTCGAGCTGGCGCGCGAGCGGCGCGGGGAGCGCGAAGGCCCAGGTCAGACCGGCGCGCAGCGCGAGACGGTGGAGGCCGAGACAGGCCAGGACCGTGACGGCGGTCGCTGCGAGCGGGTAGATCGTCGCGGCGGCCCAGGACCCCGGCCCGACCCCGTCCCCGACGTGGAGGGGAAGGTGCATGAGGGCCCCGAGCAGCGGTAGGTGGAGCACGTAGATCGGCAAGGTCGCGCGCCCCAGCAGGACGAGGCCCGCGGCAGACCCCTGACCCGGGCCAGCGTCGACTGACGACGCCCTCGGGCCCGGGGCAGCGTGCGACTGACTGTCGTTGCCGCTCTCGGACACACGACTGCAGCACGGCCCATGCCTTGCTCGGTGACGTCCGGAGACGGGTGCAGGCAGCCAGACAGCGACCGCATCGCTCCCGCCAGCTCGGTGTCCTCGAGGACGGGCTCGACGCGGACCCTGCGTCGTGTTCCGATCCGCCTCCTACGGTGAGATCGTCGATGTGGTCGAGGACTGCAGAGATGAAGGCCCGAGCGACGTCGGTCGTCGATGCCTTGGTCATCCATTCGTCGAGCTCGTCGAGCTGCTGCTCGACCTCCGGAGTGACGTCGATCCGCCCCGTCACGAACGGGCGGCCCACTTGCTTTCGAGCCGAGCCCGAACATCCTCGGCCGGGATCGCTCGCGACGGGTCAGCCCTCAGCGCCTCATACGCGCCAGCTGCGTCTGTGCGGAGCCACGACTCGGTCCCGCCGTCGAGATCCTCGTCTGGATCGATCAATTGGAACAAGGCGCAGAGCCACGTGCTTGCGGGCGTCGGGGGGGGGTGGGGGGGGCAGAGACATGCCGGCCTCGTAAAGCTCCAACTCGCTCAATGACATGCCCATACTCCACGCCGACGCGCGTGCGATCAGCTTGAACGACGAGGTGAGATCGCAGCTGGCCTTCCGCGCCTCAGCCTAGGGCTCTAGGAAGGCACCGTGAGCTCGGTCTGGAGGACCTCTTCGTTTGGAGCAGGGGCGGACACGTGCATCTGGTAGATCAGGACTTCGCCATCGACCAGTCGCCCCGCCAGGGTTACCCGCACCATCACAGTCGACCCGTCCTGCAAGTGCATGGTGGGTCGGTCTGCGACAACCAGCAATTCGCCGTGCTCTGCTGCAACCACGTCGCCTGTGGTCACGGTGATGCCTGCTGCGCCCATCTCGGCCAACTGCGCTCGCATGACAGGCACGATCACGTCCTTGCCTTGCATCCACTCACCTTCATCGGTGCCGATGCAAAGCGCATCTTCGGCAAGGTGGTCTTCCCAGCTGGACATGTCACCGCTGGCGAAGGAGGCGTAGATGTCTGCGAGGAGGCTGACGATGTCGTTGTGATGGCTCATGGGTAGAGCATCCGCGAGACGGCGTGCTCTGCCTAGAGGCACTCGTCGCGGAGTATGACGATTCCTAGGCCGAGCGACCAGCGCGCACTTCGCCCGCCACGGCTGCTTTGATCTGCTTGACCTGGTCCTCGGGGAGCGTGAGCCTTTCAAAGGCCGCGTCGAGCAACTCCACGAGGAGCGTCATCTTCGCTTCCTCCAGCCGCACTGACGTCCGGCGATCCCGTCCGCGTGATCGAGGCCGAAGTACCGCGAGCGCCGTTCTATCAGGTGGAGCCCCTTGTCGATGGGCGTCCAGCTTGGCCTTGGGTGGGATGACGTAGACCACCTCTGCCGCCGAGTCGTGGCGCACCGGCATGAGCTTGGCCGAATCGAGGAACTGCCTCACCAGGTCGAGGTCACCGAGCGCGAACGGCATCAAGGTGTCTTCCAGGGCAGAGAGGGTCGCAGCTTCCATGGCTCGGAGTTCATCAAGGTTGCTGGCTGTGTGGCGGGCCTTGACTACCCGGTCACGAGTTCGGACCACCGCTCAGTGATCGGCGTACCCGACAAGCTCAGCGGTTTGGTAGGTGTCATAGCCGTGGCGTAGGTAGTCCATGACCTGTCGTTCACGCTCACCGACGTCTCTGGCCCCCATGCTCAGACCATCAGCACTCTCAGCCATTGGTGCTCCGCTTCGGGTCATCCTGATCTGACTGAAGCCAGTCGGGGTCGTGCCGCAACGCCGAGACCGAAGCCCCATGGTGATCCAACACTGGTCCAACCGAACAACGACAAACACCACTGACCTACGAACACTCACGATCGGTGTTTCAGCAGGTCAGCGGCGTTTTGGCCAACATCGCTCGGAATCTGAGCGCGCGGGGATCAGATGTCGTAGTAGTGAATACCTCAGTGCGCTGACCTGCGAAAACGCCGTCTACTTGGGCTCATGGGGTGCACTGGGTACGCTTAGCATCTCGTCGATGGCGGCCTTGGTGCGCTCCGTGGACGACGGCATCAGATGTGTGTACGTCCTGAGGGTGAATCCCGGATCCGCGTGGCCGAGGTACTCGCTGAGCGCCAGGATCGACTCACCGGCATCAAGGAGCGTACTCGCGTAGAAGTGGCGCAACGCGTGGCAACCGTTCTCGCGCCTAGGCTCGACGCCGGCCGCGACGAGGGCAGGACGCCAGATTTTGGGGTTGAAGTAATTGCGGTTGAGAGCGCCGGACTCTCGTGAGTAGAGGATCAGGTCGACGGTCCGCGCAGCTCCATCACTCCTGTCCCACGGAAGCGTCACGCTCCGTGGTGGGTAGCGCGTGACGTGGTCGTTGATGAGCTCCAGCACGCGGTCGGGCAGCGGCACGGTCCGGATCTTTCGTCCCTTCGGAAGTCCGAAGAGCTGGCGATTGCTGCCGAGCAGCTTCACCTGGCGCCGGATCTCGATCTCGCCGGTGTTGAGGTCGATGTCGTCGAGCGAGAGCCCGAAGATCTCGCCCTGGCGAAGGCCCAGGCCGACACCGAGATCGACGACGAGTTTGAAGCGGTCCGGCAGTTCCTGGCGCACTGCCAGGACGCGCTCGTGTGTCCACGGTCGACGCTCGAGCAAATGGGCAAGGAGTTCGGCGTCACCCGCGAGCGCGTGCGGCAACTCGAAGTGAAGGCACGCGGGAGGCTCAACGACATCGTCACCGGTGGCACACCGGTCAGCCGGGTCGCTCGCCTCGTCCGGACCCAGATCCGAGGAGTCCGGCCTCTTGAAGAGCTTCTCGCCGAAGCCCCCGCGCTGGCGGTAGAGGTCGTGACCGTTGGCCAGCCGGCGTGGAGGGTTCTCGACGTTCTCGACGATGCTTACGAGATCTCTGATGGCTGGTGTGCGGAGCCGAGCTTCGAAGCAGCGCGCCGCGACACAGCTGTCTTCCTCGACGAGTTGGCGGACGGCTACGGCGTTGTCCGACTTGCTGACGTCACCCTCTCCGAGGGCGAGGCGGGATCCCTTCCGTGGCTCAAGGATTGGCTGATCTACCTGGGGTTCGAGGTAAAAGACCAGTTCGTGCTCCTCAAGACGGCCTCGCTCAATGACATGGCTGCGGCGGTCCTTTCGATCGAGGGCGCGCCGCTGACGTTCGATGAGTTGCATCAGAAGGTGGGTCGCGGAGCTCCGGGCAGCCTCCGCAACCAGGTGAGCACAGATCCGGTCTTCACGAAGGTCGACCGTGAGCACTTCGCGCTGAGCGAGTGGGGCCTCGAGGGTTACACCAACATTCGGGGGGAGATTGGCAAGCTCCTGGAGCAGGCCGACGGTGAGCTGCCGCTGGCGACAGTGGTGGAGTCGCTGGTCGCCAGGTTTGGCGTCTCGGCGAACTCAGTCGCGGTCTACGCGGGGAGCCCGCCGTTCCAGGTGATGAACGGCATCGTCCGGCACGACACAGGCCAGCTGGCCGGTGCGGGCAAGAACCCTGCAAAGGTCCAGCGCTACTACCGTCGAGGCGGCGACTGGTTGTATCGAACCACGGTGACGTTCGATCACCTCCGCGGCAGCGGGTGGCCGGCATCAACGGCCCTGTCCACGATCCTCCGCATGTCGCCGGGGGAGTATGCCGAGCTTCCGTCCAGGCTGGGCCCCCAGAAGTTCTCCTACAAGAACCACCAGCCATCGTTCGGCAGCATCAAGCGCTTCCTGGAAGACATGGACCTCGGGATCGGCGACGAGATTTTCCTCGCCTTCAAGGCAGACGGTTCCTTCGATGTCGAGAAGCTCCCGGACGTGCCCACCGACAAGATGGCTCAGGCGCTACGGCTCGTCGGTGCTGACCTGTCTCTCGATGTTGCGGCGGCGATCACAGCGTTGGGTTCTGCGATCAAGTTCGCGCCCGATGCGGACATCGTCTCCATCGCGCAGGGGTACAAGGCGCGGCGAGAGCAGCAGATCCACGACTTGATCTTGGGCATCGATCCCGAATAGACCGACCTCGATTATCAGTAGACGTGCGGGTGAGACGCTCTGAGCTCCGCCACCAGAGCCGGGCGCGACTTCAGAGCTTCACGGAGGTTGCGCTTCGCCCGCGTAGTTCGCTGGTCGAGGTTCGCCACGGTGATGCCCAGTTCGTCGGCAAGGTCCGCTGCTGTGAAGCGCTCTAGGTAGCGGCGCCGCAGGAGATCGGCTTCGCCTCTCGGGATGAGACCGAGGACATCCGAGATGAGTTGTTGGCTCACGGCCGGCGCCGAGGCGAATCTGGAATCCCACATCACGGCCATCGCCGCCGACACTGCGTCGTCTCCACCCTCGGCGAAGTTGTCGGCCGGCCTTCGGTCCGCGACGCGGAGGCGATCAACGATCGCGTTGGCAGTAGCGGTCTCGAGCCAGGCGCGTACGTTGTCCGGCTCAGCACCGTCAGACCATGCCTGCAGATACTTCATGGCCACGTCCTGAAGCAGGTCCTCCCGATCCTGAAGGGACAGCCGAGCTCGGTGGCCACGCCGCTGCACGACAGGCGTGGCGATCGCGAGGAACTCGTCGGGATTCATGCCTCGGAGAGTATGCGTGCCCTCCGACGGAACCGCCGCTGTCAGGTTTCGTCCGCCGCTGGCGTCGGACTGGTTGTTCCGCCCGATCCAGGGCCTACCCAACCAGGAGACCGTCATGACCCAACCGCCACTCAGGCGCGCCAACGCTCACTTCGTCACGGGCTTCCTCGCCGTTGGTGGGGACCTGGCGTGCGACAACGACACCGCCGCCCACCAGGCGATCGAAGCTCGTCGATGCCGGCATCACCCACGTCCTCGACGTACGACAGGAATGCGATGACGCCGATCTCTGGGCCTGCATCCCGGAGATCGCCTATCGCTGGGACGGCATCGACGACGCCGGCCAGCGGATCCCTGCCTCCTGGTTCGAGGGCACGGTCAGCTGGTGCCTCGACGCGATCGACGCCGGGGGAGTCGTGCTCACGCATTGCCACATGGGGATCAACCGCGGACCCAGTGCGGGCTTCGCCGTGCTCCTCGGCCTCGGGTGGGAGCCGGTAGAGGCGCTCGCTGCTATCCGGGCCGCGCGACCCATCGCGCATATCTGGTACGCCGAAGACGCGCTCGCCTGGCACTTCGAGAGGACAGCAGTCCCGGCGTTCGAGCGTGCCCAAGTCCTCGAGCGTGTAGCCGAGTGGCGCGAGGCGAACCCTCTGGACGTGCGCCGAATCATCCGTCAGATCAGGCTCGACGAGGCTTCATGAAGCAGTTCTGTCGGACCCGCGCTATACGTTCCGCATTATCGAGACAACGCGCTATGCACACCCGCACTCACCGCTCACAAGGAGCACCAATGAAGATCAATGCACTGCTCGACGTCAGTGTCGTCGCCCACGAGGCTGAGGATGAAGTCGCCGTACTCCTCGAGTTGCAGGCGCCCGCGGCACTGACCGATGTCGTCCGGCCACAGGCATCGCTGCAGGTCGTCCTCGACCGCAGCGGATCGATGAGCGGTGCACCGCTTGACGGCGCGAAGAAGGCGCTCGTCGCGCTGGTCCGCCGGCTGGAGCCCAACGACAACTTCGGGCTGGTCACCTTCGACGACACCGCTCAGGTCGTCGTGCCCGCTCGTCCGCTGACTGACAAGGACGGCGTGATCGCGCAGATCAACGCTGTCCATGCGGGCGGCTGCACCGATCTGTCGGCCGGCTACCTCCGCGGGCTTCGCGAGATCCGCCGTGTCGCGACGGCCGGCGGCACCGTGCTCGTCATATCCGACGGCCACGTGAACGCCGGCATCAAGGACGCCGACGAGTTCGCGTCTGTGACCGCCAAGGCATACGACGACCGCATCGTCACCTCCACCCTCGGCTACGGCCGGGGTTATGACGAGAGCCTGCTCTCGGCGATCGCCCGGTCGGGTTCGGGCAACCACGTGTTCGCAGACAATCCAGACGCTGCCGGTGCGGCGATTGCCGGCGAAGTCGACGGACTGCTCAACAAGGTGGTCCAGGCGCTCTCGCTCACGGTGGCGTTCGAGCCGGCCGTCGAGTTCCTGCGCCTCTACAACGATCTGCCCGCGACCCAGATCGGGGACGGGCAGGTCATGGTGGAGCTGGGAGACCTCTACGCCGAGGAAACGCGCAAGGTCCTGCTCAAGTTCAAGGTGCCGGCCATGGCGGGTCTGGGACTCGCCACAGATCGCCACCCTGGAATTGGCCTACGTCGAGCTGCCGGGACTGGTCGAGCACGTCGCGGCACTGCCGATCACCGTCAACGTCGTCCCGGGAGACGAGGCCGCGGGTCGGGTCCCGCACCCGACGGTGCACTCCGAGATCCTGTTCCAGGAGGCGCAGGACGTGAAGCGGCAGGCGTCAGAGGCCTTCGAGCGCGGCGAGTTCGAGAACGGCCAGCGGCTGATGGGAGAGACGAAGGCTCGGCTCGCGGCGTCGCTCGAGGCTGCCTCCGAGATGCTCAAGGCGGAGATTCGTGCCGAGATCGACGAGGTCGAGCAGATGGACCAGATGTCGATGGACATGGGGGTCGCTGTCCGCTCCGATGATGTCGAAGATGAGTCGCGAGTCATTCCATCGCGGCAATCGCAAGCGCGGCCGCAGCATCCGGTCCGAAAGCGGAGACGCGGAGTGATGGCCGCCGATCAGTTCTGCTGACAGGCGACGACCCGTCTACCAGACTGGCTAACGGGCACTCAAGAAGGCACGGGAAGAGGTCAGCGACTTGCGGATCGACCTGCACACGCATTCAATCCGGAGCGACGGCTCCGACACCCCTGAGGAGTTGGTGGAACTGGCTGTTGCGGCTGGGCTGGACGTCGTCGCGTTAACGGACCACGACACTGTTGCTGGCTGGGACGGCGCCGCTGCTGCCGGCGAGCGACTGGGTATCAAGGTCGTGCTCGGCATCGAGTTCTCGACCACGAACGTTGATCGTGGACAGCACCTCCTGGGATACAACGTGGACCCGTCGCATCCGGCAGTTCACGAGATCCTCAGCCGGGGCGCCACCTCGCGAGAGGATCGCGTGGCCGCCCTGTTCGCGCGACTCGATGACCTGGGTCTGTCCGTGGATCGCGAGTACGTCACCTCTCTGGCAGGCGGAATCCCCAGCCGCAAACACGTGGCCGCCGGCCTCGCGAAGGCGGGACACGTCCCGACCGATGACGAGGCATTTGCGCAGTTCCTCAACGAAGGAGGCCCCGCCTACGTCGAGCGCTACCGACCGACGATCGAGCAGGCGATCGCTGCGATTCGTGACGCTGGTGGTGTATCTGTGATTGCCCATCCGCGCGACGGCAAGCGTGGCCCCGGAGTGAGCGAAGAGCGATTCGCCGAGTTGGCCGCCTGCGGTCTCGACGGCATCGAGGTTGACCACCAGCAACACGGCGTCGAAGTCCGCGAGGAACTGCGCTCGATCGCGTCGAACCTCGGCCTCGCTGTGACCGGCTCGAGCGACTATCACGGCACGAGAAAGACCGACCACGATCTCGGCTGCAATACGACCGAGCCCCACGTCGCGGAAGCCCTACTCGGTGCGAACTTCGATGGCCGCTGAGTCGGGTCCAACCAGACCCGGACAACAGGACGACACTGGCGAGAACGAAGGAAAGAACGTTGACTGACCAGGTGAGCTCGGACACGAACCCCACCCTGCATCCGACCGCGTCGGCTCTTGCCGAGGCACTGGCACAAGACGCAGGGGGGAAAGCGGAGATCGTGCGGGGCGACGACGACAGCTGGATCGCAATCGAGGAAGTGGCCAGCACCATCACCTTCGTCGAGGCCCGAGCCGACGAGCTCCGCATCGTGCCATTCATCGGCGACTCCGACGCGATGCTCGCGCGGTCCTTCACGCGCGAGATCAGAGCGTCCTGGCTCGACGGCGAAAGGGAACTTGTCGTCGATGTATCCGCATTGTCGAGCTACGCCGATCGCGGACAGGTGATCGACCTGATGCACGCGGCGATGGACTACTGGACTAGGTCGGCAGAGGCACCTTCTCCTCAATCGGCATCCAACCCGACGCCGCCCGTCACCGAGGCGGTGACGGCAGCGGCAAAGCTTGCCGACGTCGACTTCTCAGAGCCAGCCGCCGAGGAGGCGAGCGAGCCACCCATCCAAGATGCCGGCCCGATGATGGAGGCGCACCTGCGCGCTGACATCAGCGATGAGTGGTCGTGGGCATCGTCGGTTGCGAAGATCCCCCAAATCACCGATCTGACGGTTTCTGTTACGGAGCCGATCAGCCGTGCACGCGTCCGAGTCGACTCTGGCCGATAGCGACGACCAGTTCGGATCAACCACCCTGGATATCGGCGTCGTGCCGGCCGGCACCTCGGCCCTGCGGCCGATTCACGTACCGCTCTCCGCGCGGGCGATGTCTCAGGTGGAGGAACGCCGGGGTGTCGAATGCGTCATCCAACTTGAAGACGCTACTTCGGGCGAGGTACTGGTCGCTACAGCGAGGAAGCTGACATTCAGCCCCGCGATCTGTGGTTTTGGAAGGGCGACCCACATCGCGCGGAGCAGAGACAGCGACTGATCCAGCGATTCGAGGAATTGCGGGCACGCTGGAACGACGACCGCGAAGGTCCTGATGCCGCGGCCATTGAGAGTGAACTCGCGCGTCTGGCTCACGGGTCGAGGACATAACGCCAGGGTCGGCGCTGTCCCGGTGCCTGCTTGCGTCATTCGTGCGTCCGAACCATCCGGACGTTGCCTCCTTGGCTCGAGAGGCCGCAAGCAAGCTGGGTGCTGCTACTGGCGATTCTGCCTTCCAGGCGTTCCAGAAATCCAGACCCCGCGGCGGTCGAGGAACGGGTGGAGGACACCGTCTCGGCAATCTGTGAAGCGATCAAGGATCACCAGTTCTGCCTACTCAGACCCTCCGCCCGGTTGGGATTACTCGACGGCGGGCCAACGTATCCGCGATCACGGCGACGTCACTCGGGGCGGGCTGGCGACGTGTATGGACTCGACCGTTCTCACCGCTGCGGTTCTGGAACGCACGTTGGTATGTATCCGGTGCTCGCGATGGTTCACGGCCACATCTTTGTCGGCTACCTGGCGGCGCGACCAGTCCGAACGGCCGGAGTGGTATCCGGACCGTCCCGTCATCGGTCATCCGGACCAGGATGACCTGCGTCTGGACCTTGACCGCAAGTTGCTCGCGACCCTGGTTGAAGGTCGATATCTGGGGTTCGTTGAGTCGACAGCCCTCGCCGTCGGAAACGACGTCCCACCCCAGGGCCTGAAGAACATGGGGGTGAACAACTTCTGGCAGCACCTTGAGAGCGACTACGTCATCCTGATCGACGTACTTGCCGCGCGGCGGGCGAGTGTGTCGCCGCTGCCGACGCTCAACAATCGTGCTGACGGAATAACGGAGATCATCGAGTACCGCCCAGGCGGCGGGCAGCCTGTCGTTCAGACGGTGGATCGCGATGAAGTCCAGGTCCACGATCGTCACGTCGACCGGCATCCGGCGCGGTACCGGACCTGGAAGGCGTCCCTCTTCAGTCTTAATGCGACGAACGATCTGCTGAACTTGAAGAGCAACGCCAAGGTGCAACCTCTGGTGCTTCCGCGGGAAGGTCTCGGGCTGCTAGAGGACGCCCTCAACGAGGACCATGCAATCTCCCTGCTCAGTGGCTACGAGATTCCAGAGGTCTGGCGGGCCCGTGGTACGAAGAACGCTCTTCAGATGCTTGCGACGCAGGACTCCGAAGACAAGCGGGAGCTCTTGCGGCACCTCGCGGATCGGAAGGTGTTCGTCCAGCGAATCGGTCGCGACGGGACTGCCTTCGCGCCTGTCACGTTCGTGAAGGAACTCCGCTCGATGGCACACGGCGCGAAGACTGCCCGGGATGAGAGGGGGATGAATCCTCTTTACCTTTGCCTCGGCCTTCTGCGCTGGCCGTACAAGCCGGGGGTTTTCGCGGAAGCACCTCTGATCCTGGTGCCCGTCAATATCAACGTAGCCAGGGGTCGCCAGGACCTGAGCCTCACGCTTGATGCGACACAGCAGACGACGCCCAACGCCGCACTCATTGAGTGGTTGCGGCGAGAACACGGACTGTCCATTCCTGGCCTCGCTGAACCGCTGGCCGACAGAGCAGGAATCGACGTCGACGGCGTCCTCAATGAAGTTCGCAGGGCGATCTCGGAGCGTGGGCTGCCCTTCGACGTCGCAGCCGAGGCCCGGATTGCAACGCTCGATCTGTCTGCGTTCCGGATGTGGCAGGACATGAACACGAACGCTGACCATTTCTTCGAGCGACCATTGGTCAGGCATCTGGTCAACACACCTACCGAGACCTTCGTCGATCCCGCCATCGAGGCCGCCGGCGCGGCCGCGGCGGACGAGGCTATGGAAGACGAGCTGGAGAAGCTCGAGGCGCCGATCCCCGCTGACTCCACCCAGAAGCGCGCGGTGCTATGGGCGCGGCAGGGCCGGACGTTCGTGCTTCAAGGCCCACCTGGAACGGGCAAGTCCCAAACCATCACCAACATGGTCGCCGAGTGCCTCATCTCAAGACTGCGCGTGCTGTTCGTCGCAGAGAAGGGCACAGCACTCTCGGTCGTCCAGCGACGCTTGGAGTCCATTGGGCTTGGCCCGTTCACGCTCAACCTCCACCACGAGGGGTCGAACGCTGCAGAGGTGCGCGCACAGCTGAAGCGCTCGCTGACCGCCCCCGTCAATCCGGACAGCCTCGCGATGGAGAGCGCACGCAGACAGCTCCGAAACGCACGCTTCGAGTTGACCGCGTACCCACAGAAGCTGCACAAGCAGAACGCGGCCGGCCTGTCGGCCTACGGCGCACACGACGAGCTCCTGGTGCTGCAGGACGGTCCCACGATGCCGATTCCGACGACCCTTGTCGCGCACCAAGCGGAGCAGGTCGAGGCCCTGAAGGAGCTGTTCGAGGATCTCCAGAGATGGACCTCCGCGGCAGGTGTGCGCCAGAAGCACCCCTGGCGCCTCGCAGGAGCGGGCAAGGGCGACCCCTTCGACGTAGACGCTGTCAGCGTTGCCGTTCGAGGCATCTTCGAGGGCATCGAGTGGTCTGCGGCCAGGACTGGCCCGTTCCGCGAGGCGCTCGACAGCATCACCCACCCACGGCAGCTCGACACGCTCGCTGCAGCCTCGAACCCCACCTTCCCCAGCGGTGACGAGCTGGCCGGCGTGATGGATGCGGGATGGCCCGCTCGAGCTGCCGATACGGTCGCCGGTTGCGAACGCGCGGTTGCAGGCTGGTCCGCGAAACTCCACGGCTTCTCCCCGGAGGTACTCAGCCTCGACGTGCGAGAGATGAAGGCTCAGTTCGACGCCGCGACCAACTCTGGCTTCATGGGTCGCAAGGGCCGCCAGACCGCAGCGCTCGCGGCATTGGCGGCCGCGGCGCCGACTGGTCTCCAGGTCGACCCGACCACGGCTGGGCCAATCCTCGCCGACCTCGTCGCGGCGAAGGATGCAGGGGAGCAAGTGCGGGCCTCGCTCCTGAGCACGCCTGGTTTGGGCGGGGTCGTACCAGCGAATCCGTACATGTCGGGCGCACTCGCCGCCGCCCGCGCCCGTCTCGACGATCTCACGGCAGCAACTGCGAGCCTCAGGGACGCAGGGGAGTGGACCCGCCGCGCCTCCGATCTGGCTCAAGCCGGCCAGTTGGCGGGGAGTGCCCACGGCATCGCTTCCTACGCAACCGCGTGGAGAACTCTTTGGGACGAGCTTCCTCATTCAAGACCCGGACTTCGAGGCTTGGCGCGAGGAGTTGTCGTTGGCTGATGCCGTGCGTCGCCATGAGGCGACCTGGCGCAAGGAAGCCGACTACAGAGCGACTCGTCCCCTTGCAGCGGTGGTGCACCCTCGTCCGCAAGCTCGAGCCGATGCGGCAGGGGAGGCTAAGCGCGGCGCGTCGAGCTACTCGAGGGTGTGGACTCTCCGGCGTGCACGGGCGGAGGACGCTCTCGCCCGCGGCCGGGGTGGCGAAGGCATCGCTCGCTCGAGCGAATCGCGACCGAAGGGCTGGATCGGCTTCGAGCGCGGTCGCGCGTGACCAGCGCGTAGAGCGTCGTACTCCTCAGCGAGCCAGATGCGTCGCCAGTGGATCACGGACGGCCCGGCGCGCGCATGCTCGCGAGGGGGGCGCGGCGGGGGCGGCCTGGGTTCGCGGACGGGTGGTTTGGCGCGCGAACTAGAGAAAGCAGCACGCAAACTGGAACTCGCCCCATCCTGC